>JBDWAD010000004.1:0-599654 GCA_039979015.1 Halioglobus sp. | reverse complement strand
CTGACCCCATCCCGAACTCAGAAGTGAAACGTTGTATCGCCAATGGTAGTGTGGGGTATCCCCATGTGAGAGTAGGTCATTGCCAGGCATCTAAATCGTAAAACCCCCGTAGCATCAGCTGCGGGGGTTTTCTTTTTGGGGTTCATACGAAAGCTGCCAACTGGGTCACATTTTGATAGTACAAACTGGCTCAAATCCGATTTCTGGTCTAGGCTGTTTGCTATACACCCACAGCGGAGATTCAAGGATGCGCATTGCATTTGCACTGACAGTAATGGCTTTTCTCGCCGGCTGCTCGACCCACGGAGTGGTTCACTATTCCCCATATGACCTGGACCGGAACGGAGTACTGGATGCCCGTTGCCCTGGCATGGAATACGATACCAGCGACAATACCCTTTACGGATGGCGTTCGCGCGCATCCGGCCAGTGTGCCGACCAGGCGCCGATGGAAGATAGTTAGTCAGTTATTCTATGCGTGAGCCTGTTCGGGTTCACGCAATTCCAGCCATAATAAAACTTGGGTATTTCTGCTCATCCACAACCTCGTTTCACCCTCGCCGAGAAAGTGCCGAGCTAATTCCACGTAGTCCCCTTTCTCGATAAATAATTCGAAATAGTCAATGTGATTGTCATCAAATATTGATTCAGGATATCGATGGGTGCTTCTCTGTTCGCAGGGTACTGCCTTACTGTTTATATCTTGTAAAAGAGCGAAGATTATCTGTTTACTGATGTCTCAGTACATTATGCGGACAAAAAAAAGCCGCGATATTAATCGCGGCTCCCCGGTTCAGGCTTCGCTAAGGCTAGCCGCCTGTGGTCAAACCATCATCACCACCGTCTTCAGGCTCCGGGCAGTCATCCTTATTGTCGGTGATTTTCGCGGTGCATGCCCAGGACTCAGAGTAGTCGGGGCCACCATCCTTCGGACTCAGCGTTATAGTGAGTTCGCCACTTGCATCCGGGCGAGACTCACCCTTGCAAGAGGCATACTCTACTTCACCCGCCTGGGTAAAGCTCAGGCTGAATGCGCCGGGTGCTGTGGTGTTGGGCACTTCGAAGCTGTCCTTGCCAGTAATTTCACAAGCACCGCTCACCGCGACGTTTACACTGGAACCCGCGGTGGGTTTGCTGTTAAAAATGTCTGAAACGTAAGCGGTATATGTATTGCCGAAAGTGGTTCCGCTGGAAATGGGGGTCCGGCCATTGTACAGCGCGATCTCCCAGTTGGGGTCAGTAGATAGAATCAACACCGCGCTGTCACGCACGTTGAGTAATTCGCGACTGCAATATACGCCGTCACCTTCGACCGGGCAGAGGAGACCGTTGTAGACAGCCTCAACGCCCTCATCAGGATAGCCATTGAGTTCATCGTCACCGTCTGCGTCAAATCTGCCGTTCGAGTTAAAGTCAGTGAAAATTTCTTCGGAGCCGGCCTTACAGGTTAGAGAACCAGGATTAGACTGACAGGAAGTAGTCGCGTCGTCGTAGAACCCATTCTCGCTGTTGTCCAGGAACGCCTCAGTCAGGTTCGCCCAGCGCTCACCTTCGTCGTAAACACCGTTGGCGTTGCTATCCACAAAGGACTCTTCGCCGATAGCCGTGACCAGAATGGTGGAGCGACCGCCGCGGATGCTACCGAGATCGTCCGGGCAGGGTCCGCTGGAACCACTGTGGCTGGGGCAGCTGTAGCCTGCATCGTTGATTGTCACCACCAGATCCTGGTTCTCTTCGAGGGTGGGAATACGCGGCGCCTGGCTGGTCCAGGTAACGGTGCATGCACCGCCAACAGTTGCACAGGAGGATTCGATAGAGCCGTATTCAGTGGTAAACACTGCAGCCGTTCCATCGGGCACGGGGTTGTTGAATTTGTCGGCCATGCGCACAATCAGGTTGCGGGTCACGCCATCTTTAGTCATGCCCTCCTCGACCACAAAGCTGCCTTCCACAGATAATGAGATGGAGTTTTGGTCCGGTAGTCCGGTGCTCACCTTGAGAACGTCAGAGACGGCCGACGCTTCGCCGAGGTCGCCTGCATCGGCAGTTGCCACAACACGCACAACCGTTGCCACGTCGCCCGAAGAAACAATGGTTGAAACATTACCATCTGCACCAGAAGTCGCAGTTTTGGGAGAGAAAGTCAGGCCACCTACTTCCGTAGTGAGGCTAAATATCACGTCAACATCTTCAACGGGCTGGTTATTGCTATCGACCACTCGGAACACAACTTCGGATTTTTCCTGCCTGGAGGGGCCGCCACCTGTGCCCTTAAGTACGATGAGGTCAGGTGTGGCACTAACAAAAGTCAAGCCGCCGGCAATAGCATCAGCGACCTCGACCGTACCAAATGCCATTGCGCCTGCGCCGATGACCTCAGCGGTCAGCTCGTCTGCACCTGCGCAGTCCTCGGACTTGTAGGTTACCTCTATGCGACCATCAATCACGGGTATTGGATTAGCGGGCGTCAAGGTTGAATCGCCAACATCGATACAAAGGCTGTTGATACTGATGCTCTCGGCCGTTCCTATGGGCAGGCCATTCTTGTCGACGATGGCAAGATCAAGAATTGCCTCGCCTTTTGCAGAGATTGGGCCGTCCGGAGAAATGCCAATCTCTGCATCGAAGAAGGTAGTGCCTTCGAGGCGACCCAGGCGGAGTTCGCCTACGCCGATTTCGAAGTTCACAGATTCTTCGATACTGACGCCGTTCTCGTCGGTCACTTGAATCACGATGGTGCCCGCTCCGCGGTCAGCGCCCGCGCGAACAGTGAACGTTACCGCTCCTTCGGCATTGGTCAGGGCATTGCCGCTGGAGGGGTCCAGCAAGCCGCTGTCGGTAGACGCGTTGACGATGACATCTGCCACGGGCGCACCGTTTTCATTGTTTTCAGTGACCAGTACTTGCAGAGTGCCCGGCTGGTTGGCCGTCACCGTGCTGGTCGGGTTGCCCTCTGAATCTTTTAGGGCAAGCTGGATAAAGTAGGTGTCGGTATCGCCGTCAGAGCCAGCACCGCCTTTAAAGCCGCCGCCTCCGCCGCCTCCGCCGCCACAGGCAGCGATGGCGAGCATCATGCTCAAAGCGACAGCCATTCGGCTGGTGAAAGTCGCGAATCGTGTCATCATCTTGGTCCCCTATTGCTCACTGTCCAGTGAGTCTTAATATCGTGATTCAACATCCCTGATTCTGGGTCTTAATGCCAGAGTGTCAACCATTCACTGTCCCACATTTTTACAGCTTATCATGCGGCCCTGCAAAAACCCTGCGAAGAATAATGGTAATTAGCTTTTTATGGCTTCTCGCGGGGACTTTTAACTGGTCGCCACGTCAAATAATAAGCGCGTAGCATGTTAATTAAAGAAAAATATCAGAAAAAGTTATAAAACTTGGGCTTAAGGTGCAATTCGTGTCCAAATTACTGAATTTGCGGGCATTTAGCGACCTTGCAAAAGCTTGCTGTTAGACTGGCTACATGCCGCTCAACACCTCCGATCTTCCCTGTCTTTCCGTCGCTATCGTGGTTTACAACAGCTCCTTATCGCTGCTGGCCAAAACCCTCAGCAGTTTGAGCATCGCAGCTGAACATGCCGTGGGCAACGAACTGGGCTCGGTGGAGGTGACGATTGTCGATAACGGCTCCACCGATGACTACTCATCTCGCCTTGGGGCGATGGACTTTGGCAGTCTTGAGCACACTTTACTGAGGTTGCCCGAAAACCGGGGGTTCGGGGCGGGTCACAATCGAGCTAATAAGGCGCCCAACTCAGATTATCACCTGGTGTTGAATCCCGACGTAGAGCTGGCTCCTGACGTATTATCGGTCGCAATATCGACTCTGCGTGAGGATAAGAACATGGTGCTCGTAAGCCCCTATTCCCGGGGGCCCGATGGGCAACAAGAGTTTCTCTGCAAGCGCTATCCCTCGGTGTTTGTGCTGTTTCTTCGAGCTTTTACCCCCGGGCTGGGCCGCCGATTTTTTGCCAACCACCTTCAGCGCTATGAAATGAGTGATGTCTGCGCAGATGAAGTCAATGTTGAAGTGCCGCTTGCCAGTGGCTGCTTTATGCTGGTTCGCTCAGACCAGTTTGCCGAAGTGGGAGGTTTTGATGAACAATACTTCCTGTATTTCGAGGACTTTGACCTGTCGATGCGTCTTCGAACGCTTGGAAGGCTGATGTATGTGCCGTCAGTGCGTATTGTTCATCATGGTGGCTATGCTGCGAGCAAGGGTTGGAAGCACTTGAGAATGTTTGCGAGCTCCGGATCTCGTTTTTTTCGCCAGCATGGCTGGCGCTGGATATAGCATCGCTTTGAAAGCTGCTAATATGGGCTTCAGGGAGCGACAATCTCTATGCCAATGAACGAAATCAAGCGAACGCTGTACCTGCAGGCCATGGGAATCGACAGCTATGTCTCACGCCATCAGCTTCCCGGTGCAGCGCCCATCCGTCGGCTGGCACTGGTGCATCCTAACCCGACTCCAACAGCCAGGAAGGCGCCATCTGATCTGGAACAGCCCGCCGTTCAGGCGCAGCAGCCACAAAGGCCATCGCTGGATCTGGCCCGCGATAAACCCGCTCTCAAAACCGCTGCAAAAGTCGTAGAAAAGCCAGTCTCAGCCGCTGTCCGCTTTAGCCTGGTAGCGGTATTTTCCGGTGGCATCGCGTGGGTGGAGTCACTTGATGATCGCCCGCTTGCCAAGGCGCAAGTGCAGCTCATACGGGGCATGGCGCGAGCGGTTCATGGCGAGGTGGGTAACCCACGTGTTGCCCAGCTAGACTGGCCCATTCATAACAACCCCCAGCTTGATCAGGGCGAAGAGGCTGCCAAAGCCGGAGTTGCTGCGTTCCTGCTTCGTCATATCGAGGAGCAAAAGTGTCGCGCGCTGGTGGTGATGGGTGCAAATAGCGTTGCCCTGGTTCCCTCGGCGCCGTTGGGCGATATCAATCGTTTAGAGACGTTGAGCACGGTTGAAATGCTCGAAAATCCGGACTGTAAGAAGCAGGTTTGGGCTGATTTACAGTCAATTGTCCTGCGTGCCTGAATATTGTGGTGCCGCGGTGCGAGTTGCAGTGCGTTCAGATCTGGATGGTATCGCGGCACTCGATTCTCAAGTTTCACTCAACCCCTGGAGCAAACCAGCACTGACTCGCTACTGCGAGCCAGGAGTGGCGGACTCCCAGCTCGCGCTGGTGTGCGAAGCAGCGGGCAGTCTTGCGGGTTTTCTGATCTATTCGCGCGTGTTGGACGAGGCGAACATTGATAATGTTGTAGTTGATACCGTGTATCAGGGGAGGGGTTTTGGTCGCGCGCTGTTGAATGCTGCTTTGCATAACATGCGTTTGGCAGGTCTTAAGCGCTGCCTGTTGGAGGTGCGTGAATCCAATGTTGCAGCAAGGGCACTTTATGAGAACAATGGTTTCATTGTCGACGGGGTCAGGCCCCGTTACTACAAAACGGAACAGGGCCGCGAAGATGCTTTGTTGATGTCCAGGAGGTTATAGCGTGTCTTTCAGCGTGTTGGAAACAGAGTGGTGGAACCTGGCCGTTCCACCTGAATGGTGGGCTGAATCTGAAGAGGAGAGCATCCTGGTCGGCGACCATGACGATGTGGGTTGTATAGAAATATCAACGTTGCATAAAGACAGTGGTGAATTTGATGAGGCGATGGTTGAGAAAATTGCCCGGGATGATGCCGAGCAATCACTGCAATGGAATAAAGCCAGTTTGGGCGACTTTCGCGGTGTATGTGCCGCCTATCAGGAAGAGGGCGTGGCCATTCGCGAATGGTATGTATCGCGCGGCGGTATGTTGTTGTTCATTACCTATAGCTGCGATGTTGAAAACCAAGGCATGGACGATGCAGCGGTTGATGAAATCCTCGATACCCTGGTGGTCGCCTAACTGATCGTGCCCGTTACCCTGACGCGCTTGGAGCCTTTTACCGGCCTTTCTTTCAGGGCGTCCATTCGAGCCTGTATGCGTGTGTCGATGATGTTTTTAACCGCGATGATCAGTCCGGTGAAGATGAACGCTCCCGGCGGCAGAATTGCTAGCAAAAACGCCTGGTAGTCATCAACGACCACCACCTTCCAATCCGCAGCAGCGGGCCCAAACAGCAGGTTCATATCGGCGAATAAAGCACCTGTACCGGCCAGCTCACGCAACCCACCCAGCAATACCAGTATCAGGCCAAAGCCCAGTCCCATAATCAGTCCATCATAGATAGAAGGCAGCAAGCCATTCTTGCAGGCGAAGGCCTCCGCTCGGCCGAGAATGACGCAATTGGTGGTAATCAGCGGCAGAAAGATTCCCAGAATCTGGTACAGCTCATAGGCGAAGGCCTGCATCAACAGTTCAATACAGGTTACTGCCGAGGCAATGATCATCACGAATACCGGTAACCGCACTGCGTCGGAGACGATATTACGGATCAGGGAGACCGCCGTGTTGGACGTTACCAGCACCAAACAGGTGGCAAGGGCCAGACCGATGGCATTAACCACAGAGCCGGTAACCGCCAGCAAGGGGCAGAGACCCAGTAGCTGGACGATTGCGGGATTGTTTTTCCACAGTCCATTAAGGGACAGTTCTTTGTAGCTGACTTCTGCCATTACTGCGCTCCTTCCTGGAAATCCTGGGCGGACGTCCCGTAAAGGGTTTTGGAGTTTGCGGCTGCGTACTCCAGTACCCTGCGAGTTGCTGCGACGACGGACCTGGGTGTAATAGTGGCGCCGGTGAACGAGTCAAACTCGCCCTTGTCTTTTTTGACTGCCCAGCCACTGGGCTCAGGGGAGCTGAGGGACTTGCCGTCAAAACCCAGCACCCAGTCACTTTTTGCCAGGTCAACCTTGTCGCCAAGCCCTGGAGTCTCTTTGTGGGAGAGGGTGCGAACGCCTGCCACAGTGCCGTCGGCGTTAACACCCACGATCAAGTCGATATCACCACTGTAGCCGTCTCGCGCAGTCGCCGGGATTATCGCAGCCACAACAGCTGAACCCTGCTTCGCGAGGTAGATTCGTTTGCTGGTGCGAAGCCCCAGTTCTGTTATCTCTGGGCCTACGGGCAAAGTGTCGTCGAGCATGGAGTTGTCGTGACGCTCTCTGGGCACAATTTGCAGTAATGCCTTCTCTTCCGCTTTGCGGGCTTCCTCCGCAATACGGTCCTTGGTCAACAGGTAACTGCCCGCAAGCAGGGTACCGGTGGCAATAGCAAACATGCCCAGCAGTATCGAATTTCGGGTGATGGACTGGCCGATCATTCGTTTGCGTCCCCGCGTTTTGCGTGTCCGTAGGTGCGCGGCTGGGTGTATTGATCGATAAAGGGGGCTGCAAAGTTCATAATCAGTACCGCGAAAGCAACTGCATCCGGGTAGTTTCCGTAAACCCTTATCAGGTAAACCAGCAATCCAATGAGCGCGCCATAAACCAGCCGGCCGCGAGTGGAGACGGCTGAGCTGACCGGGTCGGTCACAATGAAGAAGGCGCCGAACATGGTGGCACCACTGAGGAGGTGAAACAGGGGCGAGCCACCGCTGGCGCTGCTGCCTCCGTCATAGAATAAAGCAGCCATCAGTGCCACAGCTCCCAGCATGGCCACGGGGGCATGCCAGGTGAAAACACGTTGGTATAGCAGCCACAGACCGCCGGCCAGGAATGCCAGGCTGGCCCACTCCCAGCCAATGCCTGCCCAGCGACCAAACTGCACATTCTGTTGCCACAGGTCTTCTATCAGCAGGCTGTTGTTCTGTTTCAGCACGTCCAGCGGGGTTGCCATCGTCACCGCATCGAAGTTTGTTGGCGTAAAACAGGCCTGCAATGCTTCCATGAGTCCTGGCAGTTCACCTACGCCTCGCGGCGCGGCCCAACTGGTCATTTGTACCGGGAACGAAATCAGCAATACCACATAACCGACCATCGCCGGGTTAAAGGGGTTGTAGCCCAGGCCGCCATAGAGGTGCTTGGCCATTAAAATGGCCGAAGCAATGCCAACGGCGATTAGCCACCATGGCGAGTAGGGCGGTAGTGCAATTCCCAGCAGTACCGCAGTCACCACGGCACTGTAATCGCCCAGATAAAAACCCAGGGGGCGCTTACGCAGGCTCAGTGCCAACGCCTCAAATGCGATGGCAAGAATGGAAGCCCAGATAATATTAACCAGAGTGCCGAAACCAAAGAAGTGGGTAAGTACGATCACGCCCGGTACCGTTGCCAGCAGCACATTCTGCATGACCCGACTGGTGCTCATCGGGCCATGTGTGTGTGGCGATGTTATGCGCATCAATGCCACGTCAGGAGGCCTCTGTCTCTTGAGTCTGGGACTGCGCTTTGGCTACTTTTTCTCTGAGTCGTTCGACGGTGGATTCCAGGGCGCTGATAATTTTTTCCTCTTCACCCGCAGCTTTGCCTTCAGCCAATCTGGCTTCTGATTTTTGCAACCTCGCTTCAAGCTTCTGCAGTGCCTCACGGGCTTTGTCTGCAGGACTCTTATCAGCTTCCGCAGCACGCGCGGCCATCGCTTTTTGAATCGCCACCTGGGCGGCATTGGCCGACGATTGGTCTTCAGCTGGTTCTTCGTTTGCGGTGTTAGCCTGCTGGTAATCATGCAGCGCTTGCTCTGCGGCATCCAGCTTGGCGCGGGTTTTATCGACACCCGTTTGCAGGGCATCGATAAAATCTGAACCCTCCTGTTTGGCCGCATCCAGCTTGGCAGTCGCCGTATTCAGGCGCTTACGCGTGGTGGCTACCGCTTTTTCCAGCTTTTCCTGCTCGCTTTCACTGGCATCGCCGCCCGATGCCTGGGCTGCTTTCTTGGCTTTGGCGCGATCTATCGCCGCCTGGATTGGGTCTTCTTCGGCATTGCCCTGCTCAGCCGCCAGACGGGCCTTTTCCTCAGCAGCCTTTTTGCGCGCGGCGCGTTTGGCTTCTTTTTCAGCGTCTTCTCGCTCCAGTCGCGCTTGGCGGGCCTCAAAGCGAATACGTGAGTGCTCAGATTTTTCCGTATCCTTACGAATTTGTATCACTTCAGCCTTGGCTGCACGGTAATACTGCACCAGTGGAATATTGCTGGGACACACGAAGGAGCAGGCACCGCACTCGATGCAGTCGAACAGATTGTGCTGCTCTGCTTTTTCGAATTCTTTTCCCTGGGAAAACCAGAACAGTTGCTGCGGCAGCAGGCTGGCGGGGCAGGCCTCGGCGCACATGCCACAACGAATACAGGCCTGGGCCGGCGGCGGTGTGGGCAGCTCCGCTTCCGTGGGTGCCAGAATGCAGTTGGTTGTCTTGACGACGGGCACATGAGCATCGGGTACGGTGAACCCCATCATGGGTCCGCCCATGATCAGGCGCTTGTTTTTCTCGTGCTGGTAGCCCGCTAATTCAAGCAGGTGGGCCATGGAGGAACCGAGCAATACGTCATAGTTACGTGGCTCGCTCACCCCTTCGCCCGTCACCGTGGTAACGCGTGATATGAGTGGCTTTCCTTCAATGATCGCATCGCGCACAGCTACAGCAGAACCTACATTCTGGCAGACAACACCGACAGCAGCAGGGAGATCGCCACTGGGAACCTGTTTGCCGGTGAGAATCTCAATCAGCTGTTTTTCACCCCCTGAAGGGTACTTGGTGGGGAAGGTTACTATTTCCACCGCTGTGCCCTCAGCCGCTGCTTGCAGTGCAACGATGCTTTCTGGCTTGTTGTCCTCAACACCGATCAGGATTTCATCGGGCTGCACCAGGTGGGCGAGAATTTCTGCGCCCTCGACAATTTTTTCCGCTCGCTCGCGCATCAGGATATCGTCGGCGGTGATGTAAGGCTCACATTCAGTGCCGTTGATAATCAGGGTTTCAATATGAGTCTCGGGCTTCACGGCAAGCTTTACCGCCGTCGGGAAGCCAGCACCGCCCATGCCGGCGATACCGGCGCTGCGAATGATTGAGAGCAGTTCGCTACGGTCGGCTGCCTCGTAATCCTCTAGGCCCTGGTGATTGATCCATTCATCTTTGCCGTCGGTGGCGATGACGATGCAGCGTGCCGTGTGGCCGGAGGGATGGGCAATCTGTCGGTCCTCAATGGCGCTGATGGTACCGGATGTCGGGGCGTGAAGTGGCACGCTGACAACGCCAGCAGGTTCGGCGATCACCTGGCCTTTCAGGACGTGTTGGCCGACTTCAACCGCGGGGATTGCAGGCGCCCCGATGTGCTGTGACAGCGGCAATACCAATGCGTCAGGAATGCCTGCGTCGGCGATTGGCGCTGCCACTGATTGATGTTTGTTCTCAGGCGGGTGAATGCCGCCGTGAAAGCCATAGACCTGCCTCATGCGGCTTCCTCGGTAGCTTGTGCATCGGTTGCGATGATGTCTACCTCGCGGCTGACCGGGTCGGGTAATTGCCAGCTCCAGGTCTGCAGGGACTCCTCCTCAGAGATCATGTCGATACAATCCACCGGGCAGGGCTCAACACATAAATCGCATCCCGTGCATTCGCTGGCGATGACCGTGTGCATGTGTTTGGCAGCACCTAGAATGGCATCAACCGGGCAGGCCTGGATGCATTTGGTGCATCCGATGCACTCATCCTCGCGGATATAGGCTACCTGGCTAACGCTCTCCTCGCCGTGCTCCTCGTCGAGGGGAATGGCGTCTACATCCAGCAAGTCCGCCAGGGCCTGCACACCGGCCTGGCCTCCCGGAGGACATTTGTTGATCGCCTCGCCATCGGCTATGGCCTCGGCGTAGGGCCGACACCCGGGATGGCCGCATTGCCCGCACTGGGTTTGCGGCAAAATTTCGTTAATCTGGTCGACAATCGGATTGCCTTCGGTTTTAAAACGGACCGCCGCGTATCCCAGCAGTGCGCCGAAAATAAGACCCAGGCCGACCATCGCAAACAGGGCGGCGAACAGGGGGTATTGTGCAATAAGTTCGTACACTCGCGTCTACACCAATCCCGCAAAGCCCATAAATGCCAGCGACATCAGGCCCGCAGTAATCATACCGATGGCAGCACCTTGAAACGGTGAGGGTACGTCGGCGACGGCGAGGCGCTCGCGCATTGCAGCGAACAATACCAGTACCAGCGAGAAACCGACCGCAGCGCCAAAACCATAGAACAGCGACTGCATGAAATTATGCTCTTTGTTGATGTTGAGCAGCGCGACACCGAGTACGGCACAGTTGGTGGTGATCAATGGGAGATAAACGCCAAGCACGCGGTGCAGTAGCGGGCTTGATTTGCGCACGACCATTTCAGTGAACTGGACAACGACCGCAATCACCAGAATGAAAGAGATTGTCTTCAGGTAACCCAGGCCTAGCGGCTGCAGCAAAAAGTGGTAGGTCAGATTGCTGCAGGCAGAGGCAAGGGTCAGGACGAAGGTCGTTGCCATGGACATGCCCATAGCTGTCTCCAGCTTGTTGGAGACACCCATGAACGGGCACAGTCCGAGGAACTGCACCAGAACGAAGTTGTTAACCAGAATGGCTCCGATTAACAGGATGGAATAGTCTGCAAGCATTAGGCTATGTTACCGCAAAAAACAGTCAGCTGTGATTTTTTCTACAAAGTGTATTTTAACCCGTACCCGGCTTCATATCAGTATGGAATCACAGACTAATGGTCGTTAGCCTGACTCTCTGTTGTGCAACAGTTGAACATTGGGCTCCTTGAAGAGGCGGTTACCTATTTAACCTTCATTCCCGGCGTGGCGCCTGCGTGAGGTTCCAGTAAATAGATGTCTTCACCACCAGGCCCTGCTGCCAAAACCATGCCTTCTGAGATGCCGAAGCGCATTTTTCGTGGGGCGAGATTGGCCACTACAACAGTGTGTTTACCGACCAGGTCTTCGGGTTTATAGGCAGATTTTATGCCTGCAAATACCTGCCGGCTGCCAAGTTCGCCCAGGTCCAGAGTGAGTTGCAGCAACTTGTCTGCCCCCTCCACGTGATCAGCCGCGCTAATTTGAGCAATGCGCAGGTCTACTTTGGCGAAATCGTCGAACTGGATGGTCTCCGCGTCCTCCGGTGCATTGTCATTCTTTTGTTGCTTCTTCTCTGCAGTCGCCTGCGGAGGACTCTGCTCCGCTGGTTTGCTGGCCTCAACCATCGCTTCTACCTGTTTCGGGTCAATTCTTTGGATTAGCGGCTTGAACTTGGACAATGTGTGACTCTCCAGCGGGCCTGACAGGGCAGTCCAGTCCAGCGAGATGTTGAGGAAAGCCTCAGACTTTTCAGCCATCGCAGGTAGCACTGGCTTAAGGTAGGTCATCAGCACCCTGAACAGGTTGATGCCAACGCTGCAAACCGCATGCACCTCTGGCTCTTGTCCTTCCTCTTTTGCCAGCACCCAGGGTTTCTTACCGTCAATGTATTGATTGGCGCGGTCCGCAAGGGCAATGATTTCGCGAATTGCCTTGTTGAACTCTCTATCTTCGTACAGCGATGCGATGCCGTCGCCGGCGGCGATAAAGTCGGCGAGCAACTCGGGTTCAGCGCAATCTGCACTGAGCGTATTGTCGAAGCCCTTGCGCAGGAAGCCGGCACAGCGGCTGGCGATATTAACGACCTTGCCGACCACGTCGGAATTTACCCGTTGAATGAAATCCTCGGTGTTCAGGTCGATGTCGTCCACTGAGTTACTGAGCTTTGCCGCGTAGTAGTAGCGTAGATACTCTGCATCCAGGTATTCCAGATAGGTACTGGCATTAATAAAAGTACCGCGGCTCTTGGACATCTTGGTGCCATTCACAGTGAGAAAACCGTGCGCGAATATTGCCGTCGGTGTCCGCAGGCCTGCCGAATGCAGCATTGCAGGCCAGAACAAACCGTGGAAATTGATGATGTCTTTGCCAATGAAGTGGTAAAGCTCGGTATCACCTCCGGGCTGAATGTATTCATCGAAGTTATGGCCGGTGCGCTGGCAGTAATTGTCGAAGCTGGCGATGTATCCGATAGGTGCGTCCAGCCAAACGTAAAAATATTTGCCAGACTCACCCGGAATCTCAAAGCCGAAGTAGGGGGCATCGCGGCTGATGTCCCACTCCTGTAATCCTGCGTCCGTCCACTCGCGCAGTTTATTGGCGACCTGGGGTTGCAATGTGTCCGAGTCCAGCCATTGCTTCAGCATGTCCTCAAACTCTGGCAACTTGAAGAAGAAGTGCGTTGACGCCTTCTCTACCGGGGTGGCGCCAGAAATCGCAGAGACCGGGTCTATCAGGTCTGCCGGGCTATAGGTGGCACCGCAGGCCTCGCAATTGTCGCCATATTGGTCTTCAGTCTTGCAACGGGGGCAGGTTCCTTTGATGAAACGATCTGCCAGGAATAATTCTTTCTCAGGGTCAAAGGCCTGAGTGATTTCACGGGAGGCGATGTGACCATTGGCCTTGAGGCGATTGTAAATTTCCTCGCTCCACTTGCGATTTTCTTCGGTGTGAGTGCTGTGAAAATTGGCGAAGTCGATGAGAAAACCGCTGCTGTCTTTGACGTGGTGCTCGCGCATGCTCTCGATATGCTGCTCAGGGGTGATCCCCAGTTTTTCGGCTGCCAGCATGATGGCAGTGCCATGGGCATCATCGGCACAGACGTAGAGACAGTCGTTGCCCCGTGATTTCTGGAAGCGCACCCAGATATCGGTCTGCACCTGCTCCAGCATATGGCCCAGATGCAGCGGTCCGTTCGCGTAGGGCAGTGCGCTGGTTACCAGGATTTTGCGAGGTGCGTTAGCGGCCATAAGTCTGAGTTGTCCGAGTGGATAAAAACGGGGCGTCACTATAGCGTTTTTGGCAGCCGGTTTCACCCGTTATGGCGCCCATCCCGGGCAGGATTAATTAACAAACCCAATGGGAAAAACAGCGAGCCTCCCCACTACCCCGCGAGACGCTAGTCGGCGCCAGCGCTTGCCCGTATACTAGCCGCCTCAACCGGGCCAGTGACCTGTGTCGGCCCCGCTAATCGAAGCGATATTTCATGAATGAAATCAAACATATCATCGCCATTGCCTCCGGTAAGGGCGGCGTAGGTAAATCCACCACCGCGGCTAATCTGGCGCTGGCGCTCCAGGCACGAGGTGCCCAGGTAGGCCTTTTGGATGCTGATATTTATGGCCCCAGCCAGCAATTGATGCTGGGCGTCGACGAGGGTGTGCGTCCAGAGCAGCAGGGCGGTCAATTTCTATTGCCCATCAAAGCCCAGGGTCTGCGAACAATGTCCATGGGCTATCTCGTTACAGAAAAAACGCCCATGGTATGGCGTGGCCCCATGGCGGGGGGAGCTCTGGCACAGATGCTGGAACAAACGCTTTGGGGGCCGCTGGACTACCTGATTATTGACATGCCTCCCGGAACGGGTGATGTGCAATTGACACTTTCCCAGAAGGCTTCTCTTGCCGGAGCGGTCATCGTAACGACGCCTCAGGACATCGCGTTACTGGATGCCCAGAAGGGGATTGAAATGTTTCGCAAAGTGGACGTGCCCATTCTTGGCGTGGTGGAGAACATGGCGACGCATGTGTGCAGCAACTGCGGTCATGAGGAGCATATCTTCGGCGAAAATGGCGGTGAGAGAATTGCGGCCGAGTATGGCGTTCCCTTACTAGCCAGCCTGCCTCTGGATCGTGGAATTCGTGAGCAAATGGACGCTGGCAAGCCAACGGTTGGAGCCGAACCCGACTCTCCGATTACGGCGTTGTACCTACAGATGGCAGATAAGATTCAAGCGGTGTTGGCGCAAGAGGGCGATGACGGAGTGCGCCAATTTCCCAACATACAAATTTCAGACGACTGAACGGGAAAACGAAAGTGAGTATCAAAGCAGACAAGTGGATTCGCCGAATGGCACAAGAGCACGGCATGATCGAGCCCTACGAGGCTGGACAGGTGCGTACCGGAGAGAGCGGGGACCGCTTGATCTCATACGGAACGTCCAGTTACGGCTACGATGTGCGTTGTTCCAGTGAGTTTAAGGTTTTTACCAATATCAATTCCGCTACCGTTGACCCCAAGGGCTTCGACGAGGGCAGTTTTGTTGACGTCAGCAGTGATGTTTGCGTGATACCGCCCAATTCCTTCGCCCTGGCTCGTACCGTGGAGTACTTTCGTATTCCGCGCAACGTACTGACTATTTGCCTGGGTAAATCAACCTATGCCCGCTGCGGCATCATCGTCAACGTGACACCGCTGGAGCCGGAATGGGAAGGCCATGTGACCCTGGAGTTTTCCAATACCACTACCTTGCCAGCAAAAATATACGCCAACGAAGGCGTAGCCCAGATGCTGTTTTTTGAGTCAGACGAGGTCTGTGAGGTCAGCTACAAGGACCGTGGGGGTAAATATCAGGGCCAGACAGGGGTCACCCTGCCCAAGGCCTGACTGCTTTCGCCCTGGCCGTGAGGCGGCCGACCAACACGCTTATTGTTTCTTGGCCTCTATCCTGGCTTTGGTGACGATGGCCTCTGTGGGCTTACCGTCCTCTATGTGGACCGTTTTCACCATCAAGTAATCCAGGCTGGGCGCGACCCAGGTGTCAGATTTGCGGTCGGGGTCGTCGTGAACACGCTCGAAATGCAGTGTCTCCAGCGATCCAATGGGGGTGTCCAGGGTTTCTTCACCCACGTACCTGAGCTGGTAGTCCTTGACTCTCTTGCCGTCAGCGACGGTGATCGAAATATCTTCCTTGGGCGTGGGGTCGTTGAGTAGAAACAGCCTGACCTGCTCCTGTTGGCTCATCCTGTCCAGGGTTCCTTCCTCGTAGGGAAGGTCATACCACTGCTCTTTGTACAGGCTGCGAATCGTTTCGGCGCCAGGGGTGAAATGGACTTCTCGCCGACGATTGATCAATCCTGTGCCCTGATAAACGTAGGACTTCGGCACTATCGCGGTCCCGTCGGTAGAGAACACGCTCATTTCGTGGAAACCCACTACCATTATCTTGCCGCCATTGGTGAGCGTGAAGCTGCCGTCGGCGTTTTGCTCCAGTTTTCGATTGAGCGTAAGTGCCATCCCTCTAGCCGTTGTTTTGTACTCGGCCGAGTAGGGTGTGAGCCCTAGCGATTCCCCTGCGACCGAGACACGGCTGCCAAGGGCGCTCAGTGCCGCAATGGCTGCAAATACGAAAAAGTATCTATTCAATGCCCGGCACATAGTCGATGCCTGAGACTGGTATACGTTTGCCATCCAAAGTTGCTCCCTGTTGGTCAAGCTGCAGTCTGCCCTCTAACTGCCATCTGGCCGCTATGGGGTAAATAATGTGTTCTCGCAAAATCACTCTTGCGGCTAATGCTTCAGAAGTGTCGCCAGACTGTATGGGCACCCTCGCCTGAATGATAGGCGGGCCGCCGTCCAGTTCCGGAGTTACATAGTGTACGGTCACTCCGGCTTCCTTGTCGCCAGCTTCCAAGGCACGGCGATGCGTGTTCAATCCTGGGTACTTAGGCAACAGGGAGGGATGAATGTTCAATAATTTTCCTGCAAAAGGGGTGATAAACACCGGCGTCAGGATGCGCATGAAGCCCGCCAATATGACCAGATCGGGTTTATGCGGCTTTAGCGCTTCCACCAGGGCGGCATCAAAGTCCTCTCGGCTGCTGTAATTGCGGTGGTCGACACAGGCTGTGGCGACACCCGCGTCGGCTGCGGTTTTAAGGCCTGCGGCGTCTGGCTTATTGCTGAGCACCAGAGTGATATCAGCATCAATTTGCCCGCATTGGCAGGCCTCGATAAACGCCTGCATATTGGAACCGCGACCGGAAATCAGTATGGCCAGGCGGGCTTTCCCAGCAGAGGTCACGACTGCAGCTCGACCTCATTATTGCCCGTCGTGATGCTGCCGATTTGCCAGGCTTTGTGACCCGCTTGTTGCAGTGTTGCTATTGCACTGGATGCTTCATCTGCCGCTACGCAAATCACCATGCCAACACCGCAATTAAAGGTGCGATACATCTCCCTGGTTTCAACATTGCCGTTGCTCTGCAGCCAATTGAAAACCTCTGGCCACTGCCAGCTTTGGGTGTCTATCAGGGCGTTACAGTCCTCAGGTAGTACCCTGGGAATGTTCTCGAGCAGTCCGCCACCGGTGATATGGGACAGGGCCTTGACCTTCACTGTGCTGAACAGGCTCAGTAGGGCCTTGACGTAAATAGTGGTAGGCGCAAGCAGGGCCTCGCCGAGCGAGACTTCACCCATGGGTTGCGATAAGTCCGCATTGCTCACCTCGAGAATTTTGCGTACCAGGGAGTAGCCGTTGGAATGGGGGCCGCTGCTGCCTACGCCGATGAGTACATCGCCTGCACTCACCGAGCTACCGTCGATGATGTCAGACTTTTCGACCACTCCAACGCAAAACCCCGCCAGATCGTAGTCTTCGCCCTCATACATGCCCGGCATTTCGGCTGTTTCGCCGCCTACCAGAGCGCAGCCCGCTAATTCGCATCCCCGGCCAATACCTTCCACGACATCCGCAGCCGTATCTACGTTTAAAGCGCCGGTGGCGTAGTAATCGAGGAAAAACAGCGGCTCAGCCCCCGCCACGACCAGGTCGTTCACGCACATGGCCACCAGGTCAATGCCGATGGTGTTATGGATGCCCATGTCCATGGCAAGGCGCAGTTTGGTGCCTACGCCGTCGGTTCCCGAAACCAGCACAGGCTGCTTATAGCCCTCGGGGATTTCGCAGAGTGCGCCGAATCCGCCGAGTCCTCCCAGGACTTCTGGTCTGGCAGTGCGCCGGGAAACCCCTTTGATACGTTCAACCAGTGCGTTGCCGGCGTCAATGTTTACCCCGGCGTCTTTGTAACTGAGGGAAGGTTTGCTGCTGTCATCGGTCATTGGCTGGGCAGTCCACGGCGGGATAAAAAGGCCGGCCATTTTAGTACGGTTGCGGCGGTGGTGCACCTACCAATATCGATAAATAGCACCATGCTGCCCCTGTTGGAACAGGGCTGCTACAATGCGGTGATATTTCATGTTTTTCAGGAATCTATGGTGTTCAAAAAATTGTCGGGTCTGGCTCTGGCCGCGCTGCTGCTTGCCGGCAATGGAGTGTTGGCGGAGGTGGTCAGAGACTTGCATTCCGCGAGCGTGCCCATCGAAAACCAGGGTAGCAAGGCCCTGGCGAGCGCTTCGCAAGACGCCCTGGCGGAAGTGTTGGTTAAAGTCTCTGGCAGTAAAGACGTGCTCGCTCACCCGGACCTGATCGCCGCGCTTCCCAATGCTCGAAGCCATGTACAGCAATACGCGTTTTCTCGTGACTCCGGTCCTGACGGCGCGCTGTATGCTCGTTTTGAGTTTGAGGCTTCTTACGTGAATGGCTTATTAACCAGCGCGCGCTTACCGTTATGGACCGCTAATCGTCCGCGGGTGTTGGTATGGATGGCGGTTGAGCTCGATGGCCGTCGTCAGTTCGTTAGCCTGGCGGAGACGCCTGAGATTGCAGCACAACTGGTGGCTGAATTTGAGCGCCGCGGTTTGCCCATCCAATTGCCACTCTTTGACTTGAGTGACGCTACAGCCATCGCTGTAGATGACGTCTGGAGGCAGCGAGGTTCGACCATTCAGGCAGCTTCAAATCGCTACAATGTGCAGGACATACTGGTTGGGCGAGGGGTCGTGGTTTCCAGTGGAGCCTGGACGGGAGACTGGAGCTACCTCTACGGAAATCATCGCATAGATCGTAGTAGTAGTGCCCCGCTTGCAGCTGGCTTTATGCGGGACGGGGTCAATCTTGCAGCGGAAGAAATGGCCTCCCGCTACGCAGTCGCCGCGACGGGTGTGGCCGACGATCGAGTACCAATGGTGGTGAGCGGGGTCTACGAATTTTCCGATTACACGGCTATTGTGAGTTGGCTAGAAAGCCTCGAGTTGATTGAACACGCCAATATTCAGTCGATAAGCGGAGATCGAGTAGAATTTGGCCTCGACGCAGCCGCAGGCGCTGCCCAGCTGGCTTCAATAATAGAGTTAAACGAGCGCTTGCAGCCCGTGGAGTCACTACCTGACCAACTGGTTTATCAGTGGCGCAATTGAATCTGCCTGAACCGCAAGAGGTATATCGCTGGCCGATAGCGGTCGCCTTAGCCGTTGTTATTGCTGCAGCGCTCTATCTGTTCAAGCCAATCTTGACGCCCTTCGTTTTAGGCGGACTCATTGCCTATCTGGGAGACCCGCTGGTGGATCGTCTGGAGCACCGGGGCGTGGGTCGAACGCTGGGTGTTGCTATCGTGTTTGTCCTGTTCAGCGCGATTATTACCCTGGCGATCATCTTTGCCTTGCCCATGTTGCTGCATCAACTGGATGCGCTGATCGGCAAGGTCCCCGAGATCTATCGCTGGCTGACCCAGGAAGCCCTTCCCTGGCTGCAACAGCGCCTTGATCTTCCGGAGAAGCGCCTGCCTCAGGTCGACTGGTCTGGCCAACTGGCGGATAACTGGCAGTCAGTGGGCAAGTTTACTGCCGAATCCCTGAAGCGCATTACCGGTTCGGGAGCCAATCTGCTGCTGAGCCTAGCCAATCTTGCGCTGGTACCCGTTGTCGCTTTTTACCTGATGCGCGACTGGAATTTGCTTCTGGCTAAAGCACTGGGTATTTTTCCACGCTCCTGGCAGGCGCGCACGGTGGAACTGGCATCTGAGGCCGATGAAGTTGTTGGCGCGTTTCTTCGTGGTCAGTTTTTGGTGATGTGCGCGCTGGGCGCGATTTATTCTGCGGGACTCTGGTTGGTGGGTTTGCAGCTGGCCATGTTGTTGGGTCTGATCGCTGGCCTTTCCAGTATTGTGCCTTACCTGGGCTTTATGGTGGGCATTGTGGCTTCGCTGATTGCTGCCTATGCCCAGTTCCATGATTGGACAATGCTGCTCTGGGTTGTGCTCGTGTTCGGCGTAGGGCAGGCCGTAGAGAGCATGCTGCTAACGCCTATTCTGGTGGGCGACCGAATAGGCCTTCATCCTGTAGCGGTGATCTTTGTGCTGATGGCGGGTGCGCAGGTCGCGGGTTTCGTGGGCGTTGTTCTTGCGCTGCCGGTAGGCGCTGTAATCATGGTTTTCCTGCGCCACGCGGTACAGCACTATCGCTCCAGCGAGCTGTACGGGGGCGATTGACGTGGCCCAGTCTGGTCAGCAGCTGCCGCTTTTAGTGCAGTTGCGAGATGATGCTACTCTGGAAAATTTTCTGCCGACGCCTGCTACCCAGGGGTTATTGCAGGGAGTCAAAGCCCTGTGCGCGGGGTCGGGAGATTCAGTGGTTTTCCTGCATGGCACGCGGGGCACTGGGAAGTCCCATCTGCTGCAGGCAGCCTGTCATATGGCGGGGGATCGGGCGCTTTATCTACCGCTGCGAGAGTTATCGGTTTATCCGCCAGAAGAGGTCCTGTCCGGTGTCGAGACGCTGGGTTTGGTCGCGCTGGATGATCTGGATGTCGTGCTGGGCAACGAGGCCTGGGAGCTCGCTCTGTTTGACCTCTACAACCGGGCCAAAGAGTGGGGCTGTCGTTTACTGATAGCGGCCAATGGTGCCCCGCGGGTGCTGGATGTTTCCCTGGCAGATCTTCGCTCCCGGCTCAGCTGGGGTGTCGTCTATCAGTTGCCGTCGCTGAATGACGAAGAAAAACAGGCGATTTTACAGTTTCGGGCTGCTCGGCGCGGCCTGAGTCTGCCTGATGAGGTCGCGGTCTTTATCGTCAATCGCGCGCCACGTGACCTGGAACCGCTGCTTGATTTGCTGGGCAAGCTGGATCGAGCCTCACTGGTCCAGAAGCGTGCCTTATCGATTCCGTTCGTCAAGGAAGCGCTAGGCTGGTAACTTCCTTTCTCCCTTGGCTCGCTACCCTGATGGAAAACTGAGGTCTATTGATATTTTGGGGTTACAGGAAGCTAGGGATATAAACAACGCAGAAGGAGTGAATCGATGAGATCTTATTTTAGTTTAGCCCCGAGCTTTCTGTGTAACCTGGCTGTTTCGTTTCTAGCTATGGCATTGCTCGTTGGCTGCACCGGGGAACCGGGCGCAGGGCAATCAGGCGTTGACCAGACCGGAGACCAGGGTAAGTCAGCCCCCGCCAAAGCAATTCCCTGGTTCGACGGTTCTGTGGAGGAAGCATTTGCCGCGGCCAGCCTAACCGGCAAACCTGTTTTTCTCTATTGGGGCGCACAGTGGTGTCCGCCTTGCCACGAACTCAAGGCAACGATTTTTCAGCGCCCGGAATTCATCCAACAGTCGACTCTCTTTGTCCCTGTCTACCTGGACGGAGATAGTGATAGGGCGCAGATTTATGGCGAGCGCTTTGGAGTAATGGGCTACCCTACGGTAATTATTTTCAGCCCGAAAGGGGAGGAAGTGACCCGCATCCCCGGAGGCATGAGTATTGAGCGGTATGTAGGAGTCATGGATCTTGCTCTCAATGCTTTGCGGCCAGTCGCAGACCTGGTTGACACCGTGGGTGATGGCAATCCGCTTGCAGATGAAGATTGGAAGCTACTTGCATACTATTCGTGGGGTCAGGATCGCGGGTACGCTTTGGGTGAAAAAGCGTTGGGTGATACGGCATCTATGTTGGCGCGTGCCTGCCCTGATCGACTAAACGTTGAAAAGAGTATGTTGCAGATGCTCGCTCTGGATGCGTGGATGTCCGATGAAGAAAGAGACGCTGCGCTAGCGGAAGAGCACCGGGCCGCACTGAAACAGGTGCTCATAGACGAACGGTTGGTCCGCGCTAACCAGAGCACCTTGCTTTACCTCAGTGGTGCCATGTTAGAGCTGTTGCATGATGATCGTGAGAGCAAAGAGGAACTCTATCAACAACTCCAAGAAGTTATGCTGGGCATTATTTCGAATCCCGATACACACGTTCTCACTCGCCTTGATGCGCTTTATGGCTGGCTGGATGTGAATCTGGCTTTGTTGGCGGAGGGTGAGACATTAACGGAGACCCAGCAACAGTGGCTTTACCAGCAGACCGAGGAGGCGCGTAAATCCCTCACCAGTTATCAGCAGCACACCGCGATTAATACCGTGTGGCAATTGTATCTGGACGCAGGTTTGGAGCAGGAGGCCAGGCGCGCGTTACTCACCGGTATGGAGGTCTCCAAGCAACCGTACTATTTTATGTCCGGCATGGGAGCGCTGGAAAGCAAGGCAGGAAACAAGGAAGAAGCGCTGGATTGGTATCGCAAGGCTTGGGAGAACTCAAGCGGCGGAGCAACCAGAATTCAATGGGGGAGTAATTACCTGAGGGCGCTGGTGAAGTTGCGCCCCCAGGACGGACCGGAGATTCAGGAAACAGGGCTAACGATTCTTCGAGAAGCAGCAGGTCAGACCGGTGGGCTGCACCACCGCAGTGCAAGAGGCATCGATAGAATGAGCGAACAACTGCTTGAGTGGGGCAACAACGATAGTAGTAATGAGTCGCGACACCAGGTTTTGCAGGTGCTTAAGTTGGCGATGCAAGAAGTGTGCAGTGAGATGACTGAGCGAACAGAAACCTGCGATACCTTCTTACAGGCACCGCAGCCAGCCTGAACTTACTTCATCTTCTGCTTGTCTGTGCCCCTGGGCCAGCGGGTAGAGAACAGGTCCGGGTTTAGCTCCAGGTTGCGGGCTACAAATGTGTAGGTGAGGGTGATCTCTTCACCCTGGCTTGACGCTGTGATCACTTGCTCCGTTGGCATCCATGACGCCTGGTCGATCCACAGCTGGGCTTTGCCCATTACGGCACGGGTCTTTTCCTTTTCTGGCGTTAGCTCCAGTCCCAGGGTACGGCTCTCGCCAATGTCACGCTCACCCAATGATGTCAGCAAGTAGTCGTCTTTGAGGTCCCGGCCACTGTCGGTAAAGCCCAGCCGAATGAACGGTTCCATGCGGTTCTTATGGCGTGATAGGGAATACACTTCAACGCGCTCTTCACCGGGATAATGAATATATAGAGTGCTACTTTCCACGATGTAGCTTCTGTGTTTCGGGGCGTCGGTGTCCAGGCGAATCTTGCCTTTGCGGTCGACAAAAACAGTGCCTTTCTCGCGGCTTAGCTCTGTACCGCCCAAATCCCGGCGGACAATTTCGACTCGTGCCATGGCCGATTGAAAGTCATCGGCCTGGCGGTCGACTTGCTTGAGTGCTTCGTCAAGGTCCCAGGAGATCTTGGGGCCATCCGCCAGTGCCGGTGTGCTTAGCGTTGCCAGGGTGAAAAGTGACAATGCGAATCGATTGATGATTGCTTTCATGGGCAGTATCTCCGTCTGATTAAAACTCGGATAGAGGGTACAACAAACCATCGCAGAGATGCAGACCTACTTTCTCGTCGACGAGCGATACCCTCTGGGTGAACTGCCCACGGTTTTGCTGAACAGGCGTGAAAAGTAGAGTGGGTCGTCATAGCCCAAACCTCGGGCGATTTCGCTCACTCCCATGTCAGTGGAGTCCAATAGGTGGCAAGCGTGTTCCATTTTCATATTGAGGAAATGCTTGATCGGTGGGTAACCGGTGAGCTCTTTATAGCGGTTGGAAAAATGATACTTGGACATGTTGGCCACCTGGGCAAGCGCGTCCAGGGTGACGGTTTGGTCGATGTGTTCCAGCATATAGGCCTGCACGTGATCCAGCTCAAACCCGGACTGGAGGCGGCCCGCATGAGCGCTGATCTCCATGGACATCTGGGTAATCAGATGGCGCAGGTGATTGGCAGCATTGATGAAGGCGCGGGTGGAGTATCCGGTACGGCGCACCTCCAGCAAATTAGTAAAGGCCCCGATAAGTAATGGGGAGACACCAGCATTAGCCAGCGGCCTGTCCTCCCGGTAGCCCAGATACTGCATAAATACCCGGGTGCTGGCGCCCTGAAAATGTACCCAGTACAGGGTCCACGGATCTTTATCATTGGCTTCATAGGTATGGGCCAGGCCCTGGGGCAGGAGCATGATGTGCCCCGCGGTTACCTCGCTGTGCCAGTCGCCAACGGTGAGTTGGCCCTGGCCTGAAGTGCAATATAGCAGCAGGTTGTCGTCGTGGCGCTCGCGCTGCATGCGGTGGCCGCTGGCGGCGGGGTAGTAGCCCATGGCAGTGGGGTAGCAGTCCTTGGTTAAGGGGTGTCGAGCGAGTTTTTCCAGCATGAAAGTGGGGGTGATAAAGCGCACGCCTGCATGGGGTAGCGGCCATTTTGAAGGATTGCTCATAGAGCAATATAGTCCATGTATTCAGCAATTTAGTCAATATGGCAGGTTTTGGGCCAGTGCTAGACTCTCCGGCTATCTTGAATAACTGGTGAGAGGACTCAGTATGTCAGACACACAAAGCCCGGCGCAGGAAGTGGCCGAAATGATGTCTCGCGCTCGCGCGGCCCAGGCACAAATTGCCGACTATACGCAGGAGCAAGTGGATGAATTGATCACCGCTATGGTTTACGCCGTGGCGCGTGAAGATCGCTCTGAAGAAATTGCCCGCTTTACCGTTGAGGAAACTCAGCTGGGCAACTATGAAGGCAAGTACCTGAAAATCCACCGCAAAACCCGCGCCACCCTGCTCGATATTATTGGTGACAAGTCTGTGGGTGTGATTGAAGAGCTGCCCGAACGCAATATCGTCAAGATTGCCAAGCCGGTTGGTGTTATCGGAGCCCTATCTCCGTCTACGAATCCCGAGGCTACTCCGGTGATCAAAGCGATCTCTGCAGTGAAGGGTCGCAATGCCATTATTGTTGCGCCGCATCCCCGTGCGAAGCTAACCAACAAAAAGATTTGCGATTACATGCGTGACGCCCTGGAACGCTGTGGCGCCCCTGCGGACCTGGTGCAAAGCATCGATGTGCCTTCGCTGGATAAAACCAATGAATTGATGGCTCAGTGTGATCGCGTCCTGGCCACAGGCGGCGAGGCTATGGTCACGGCGGCTTACTCTTCGGGCACTCCCGCGTTGGGTGTGGGTGTTGGCAACGCGGTTATCACCGTAGACGATACCGCCGACCTGGATGAAGCGGCCGAGAAAATTCGTGTTTCCAAGACACTGGACCTGGCGGCCTCCTGCTCTTCCGATAACTCGGTACTGGTGTTTGAGTCTGTGTATGACGAGCTGCTGGAAAAGCTGAAGCATGAAGGCGGTTTTGTTATCGAAGGTGATGACAAAGCGAAATTGCAAAGTGTTATCTGGGAAGATGATCACCTCAATGCCAAAATTGTTGCGCAACATGCCCAGACAATCTGCGGACAGGCGGGTATCGACCTTCCTGAAGGCAAGAGTTTCCTGATCGTTCCTGAAACCGGCGCCGGCGCTGACCACCCGTTCTCCGGCGAGAAACTCACGGTCACTATGGCGTTCTACAAGGTCAAGGATATTGATGAAGCCATTGAAATGACCAACAAGATTCAGGCTTACCAGGGCCAGGGCCACAGTTGTGGTATTTACTCCTATAACGACGACAACATTCTCAAACTGGCAGATGCTACCCGCACTTCCCGTGTCATGGTCAACCAACCTCAGGCGGCTTCCAATAGCGGTAACCTGTGGAACGGAATGCGTCAGACCTTCTCACTGGGCTGCGGTTCCTGGGGTGGCAACTCCATTAACCACAACATTACCTGGCGCGATCTGGTTAACGAAACCTGGGTGTCCAAGCCCCTGGCAACTACCAAGACAATTCCTTCTGATGAGGAGCTGTTTGGCTCGGTAATGGCGAAGTTCAGCTAGACCATGGACTTTTCCCTGAGTGACGACCAGCGGGCATTCGTAGAGAGTGCTCGCGCGTTTTCCGAGGGAGCACTCGCTCCCAACGCGGCGAAATGGGACGAAGAATCCATTTTTCCGAAAGAAGTCTTGGCCCAGGCCGGCGAGCTCGGTTTTATGGGTATGTATACCCCCGAAGAAGCGGGCGGGTTGGCTATGTCCCGGCTGGACGCCAGCCTGATCGTTGAAGAGCTTTCCAAAGGCTGTACCGCCACTGCGGCTTTCCTCACGATTCATAACATGGCCACCAACATGGTGGGTAAGTACTGCTCACAGGAAGTGATTGATCACTGGTGTCCAGAGCTGGTTATGGGTAGCAAACTGGCCTCCTATTGCTTAACTGAACCTGGTGCGGGATCTGATGCGGCATCGCTGCGCACCAGCGCGGTTCAGGATGGCGACGATTACGTGGTCAATGGGTCCAAGGTCTTCATTTCCGGGGCCGGTGAAACCGATGTGCTGGTGGTGATGCTGCGCACAGGAGATGCAGGCCCAAAGGGAATATCGGCCTTACTGATTCCGGCTGATGCCCAGGGTATTAGCTACGGCAAGAAAGAAGACAAGATGGGCTGGAACGCCCAGCCGACTCGCATGGTGACCTTCGATAACGTGCGCGTGCCGGTAGCTAACCGTCTGGGACGGGAAGGCCAGGGTTTTGCAATTGCCATGGAAGGTCTGGACGGAGGGCGCATTAATATCGCCACCTGTTCGATTGGTACTGCCCAGCAGGCGCTGGAAGAAGCGGTCGCCTATGTGCAGGAACGCAAACAGTTCGATACCGCGATTGCTGATTTCCAGGCCACGCAATTCAAGTTGGCGGACATGCTGACGGAGCTGGTTGCAGCGCGACAAATGGTGCGCTTGGCTGCCAGCAAGCTTGATAACAAGGACAGCCAGGCATCGACTTACTGTGCCATGGCCAAACGCTTTGCTACCGATGTGGGCTTCAATGTCTGTAACGACGCGCTGCAGTTGTACGGCGGCTACGGCTATATCAAGGAATACCCGATGGAGCGTCACGTGCGTGATACACGTGTGCACCAGATTCTCGAGGGTACGAATGAAATTATGCGGGTTATTGTGTCGCGTCGACTATTAATGGAAGGCGCATTAGAGGTGATTAAATGAGCTTAAGTAATTCTGAAAAAATCAAGGTCGATATTGTCGGACACACTGCCGTGCTCACTATTGATAACCCCGCTGCGAACACCTGGGATACCGAGAGCTTGCCTGCCCTGGAAGACCTCGTAGAGGCGCTGAATAACAAGCGTGACGTCTACGCGCTGGTGATAACGGGAGCGGGAGAGAAGTTTTTTTCAGCGGGCGCAGACCTCAATATTTTTGCCGATGGCGATCCTGACGCAGCAGGTCAAATGGCTGCAGAGTTCGGTAAGGCTTTTGAAAAGCTCGCAGATTTTCGCGGTGTTTCTATCGCAGCAATCAATGGCTTTGCCATGGGTGGCGGCCTGGAAGTGGCGATGGCCTGCGATATACGTATTGCCGAGCAGCAGGCGCAAATGGCACTGCCCGAAGCGAAAGTGGGGCTGTTGCCCTGCGCCGGTGGTACCCAGCGCCTGACTCAGTTGGTTGGTCTTGGTTGGGCCAAGAAAATTATTCTGTGCGGTGAACGTATCAAGGCGGCAGTCGCGCATGAAATCGGTCTGGTAGAAGAAGTCGTGCCCACCGGGACTGCCCTGGAACGCGCCATGGCGCTGGCGGAGCAAGTGGGCGATCAAAGCCCTATTTCGGTTGCAGCCTGTAAGCGCCTTATTCACAGCGCCAGTGATATTACTATTGGCAAAGGCCTTGCCGACGAGCGTACCGAGTTTGTTGATTTGTTCAGCACCGAAGACCAGCGCGAAGGGGTCAACGCGTTTCTGGAGAAGCGCAAACCCCAGTGGAAGAACTGCTGATGAGTGATCCGGTACTGTTCGAAGAGCTGTCCGCGCCAGGTGGCAGCGTCGGTAGGGTGACTTTGAGCGTCGCCGCTACGCTTAACTCTCTGACACTGGAGATGGTCGACCTGCTGCAGGCGAAGCTGGATGCCTGGGCGAATGACGATGGCATTGTTGCTGTGTTTATCGAAGGTGCTGGCGAAAAGGCCTTCTGCGCAGGAGGTGATGTTCAGGCTTTGCATCAATCTGCGATCGCAAAGCCCGGCGGGCCCTGCGAGTATGCGGAGGCATTTTTCGCCCGTGAATACCGAATGAATTACACCTTGCATACCTATGCCAAGCCTATCGTGTGCTGGGGTCACGGCATTGTGATGGGCGGTGGCCTGGGTGTGATGGCGGGCTGTTCCCACCGGGTTGTGACCGAGCGTACTCGCATCGCCATGCCGGAGGTCACCATTGCCCTGTTCCCGGATGTGGGCGGGAGCTGGTTCCTGAATCACGCCCCGGGCAATACCGGGGAGTTTCTCGCGCTCACCGGTGCCTCTATCAACGCTGCGGATGCAATTTACATCGGTATTGCCGATCGATTTGTCGCCAGCGAGCATAAAGAGGCTGTCATTGCCGAGTTACTGAGCCAGCAGTGGACCGATAACGTGGAGAAGAATCACGCACTGGTGCGCCATGTGCTCAGGCCGTTCGCCGAGCAGAGCTTGACGGCCTCTCCCGCCGGACAGGTGGAACCGCATGCGGCGACGATTGCGCAACTCCTTGATGGTGAGGACGTGCACGATATTATTGACAGAATAACCTCCCAGGATACAGACGACCCCTGGTTGGCCAAAGCACGTGACAGTTTGCAGCAGGGCTCCAAGTTGGCAGCAATGTGGATTCACCGGCAGCTTTGGGAAACGCGTCATATGGGGCTGGCGGATATTTTTCGTGCGGAATTGCAGTTAGCGACCAATATTGTGCGCCACCCGGAATTTGCCGAAGGCGTTCGCGCACTCCTGATAGATAAGGATCGTAACCCCGGCTGGCAGTATCAGGCATCTCGCGATGTGCCCCAGGATGTTCTGGATGAGTTTTTTAGCCCCCCGTGGGACAGCAACCCACTGGCAGACCTGAATGTGTGAATTGTCATCCCCACGAAAGCGAGAACCCGGTCACTGCAAGCGTCACTGACTGTGCGTTCTCGCCTGTTTCGCATCGGGGAAACACCCCAAAATAAATGGAGAAAACCATGTCCTCAGTAGCATTTATTGGCCTCGGTAATATGGGGGGTCCAATGGCCAAAAACCTGATTAAGGCCGGGCACCAGGTCACTGTGTTTGATCTCGTGCCTGCCGCCTGTGAAGATTTGCAACAGGCGGGGGCTTCAGTTGCAGCAACGGCCGCCGATGCTGTAGCAGATAAAGAGTATGTGATCTCCATGCTACCTGCCGGCAAGCATGTCGCCGCGACCTATCTTGGAGAAGAAGGTCTGCTGGCGAAGTTGGACGGCAGCACCACCGTATTGGATTGCAGTACGATTGACGCCGAAACCGCGCGCACCGTGGGAGAAGCGGCTGCGGCGGCAGGCATCGGTTTTATGGATTCTCCCGTTTCCGGAGGCGTTGCAGCTGCAGCGGCTGGAACCCTGGCGTTCATGTGTGGCGGTAGTGCCGAAGCATTTGCCAGGGCAAAAGTGATTCTCGCTGATATGGGCAAAAATATATTTCATGCGGGACCCGCGGGTGCGGGTCAGGTCGCCAAAGGCTGCAACAATATGTTGCTTGCTATTCATATGATCGGTAGCTGCGAAGCGCTTGAAATGGGCGCACGTAATGGCCTGGATCCAGCGGTTTTATCCGAAATTATGTTGGCGTCATCCGGACGTAATTGGTCGCTGGAAGTGTATAACCCCTACCCGGGGGTGATGGAAAATGCCCCTGCGAGTAATGACTATAAGCCCGGGTTTATGGTGGACCTGATGGCCAAGGATCTTGGACTCGCGTTGGGTATTGCCGAGCAGTCGGGCGTGGACAACCGCATGGGCAAGCTGGCGCAGTCGCTTTACGAGCAGCATCAGCAGGACGGCAACGGACAGCGCGACTTCTCCAGTATTCTGGAACAGCTTCAGGACTGAGTGCGTGCAGTCACCGCAAGCGTTGCTGTCGTCTCTCTCGCAACGAGCCCGGCACCACTGGACGGAGCACTTAGATTGCAGGATAGCCTGGCAGCAATGGCCTGCCAGTTCGGCTGACGCTACTCCCTTATTGCTTGTGCACGGTGGTTTCGGCTCCTGGAATCACTGGGTTGCCAATATTGAAGCGCTGAGTGAGCACTATGCGGTATGGACAGTGGATCTTCCCGGATTGGGGCGTTCAGCTGACTTGCCAAAGCCCTGGAGCACCGGAAATATCAGTGAATCGGTGCTGGCCGGGTGGCGCGAGCTGCAGGGATATGAGCAACCATTTGAGCTTGCGGGCTTTAGCTTTGGCGGTTTGATATGCGGGCTGATGGCGGCCGCGGCCGGTCCGCAGTGTACTCGCTGCGTCCTGATAGGTGCCTCCGGTTTTGGTTCGCTGCATGTGCAAGCTGAGCTGTTGTCGCCTCCGGGCCCGGAGCTAGAGCAAGTGGCGGCAGACGCAATCCACCGGGAAAATCTCGCCAGGCTCATGTTGCATGACCCTGCGCGCATCAACCCGCTCGCGCTATACATTCATGGCGATAACCTTGCGCGGCATCGATTGCGGAGTCGGCGTATGGCTGGGAGCAATGACCTTGCAGCAGTGCTTCCTGAGATAAGCGCTCATTTGGTCGGCATCTGGGGTGAGTACGATGCAACCGCAGGTGGCAGTGAGAATATAGAGGCGCGGCGGCAACTGTTTCTGCAAGCCCAGCCCGATGCTGAGTTTTATGTGTTGCCGGGGGTGGGCCATTGGGCGATGTATGAAGCGCCCGAAAAGTTTGGGCGCTTGATCCTTGGGGTTGGCTGAACCCTTGCGCGTGTTAGTCCAGCAAGCGCTTGACGGACTTTGATGCGCTGATGACGCCCTCGTCGAAATATTCCTCGTGATTGATTTCTATTTTTTGCAGGTCGTAAAGGTAGTTGACCATAATGCTGCCTGACTGTTCTCTGCCATTGGCGGTGGTGTCTGCCCCCCAGTGCAGCTTGTGCAGTCGGGCTCCGTTACCGAGATGAAAACGCGCCACGGGATCTTTGGCTAACTCCCCGGACTTTACGTTCAGCAGGTAGTGCGCGCAAAGCCTCACCAATGCGGCTTGAACGACGCCCTCAACTACCCTGCCAATGGGTTCCCGAACTTTAGCAGCAATTGAATCGTCTACCAGTCCTTCAAGATCTGCCGATTTCAACCAGCGACGGAAGCCGGGAACCGGGGACAGGGTGACGAAGGTTTTGAGACCCTCCATTTCCTTGTTCAAAACCTCGACAACATTCTTGATCAGGAAATTACCGAAGGAGATGCCGGCCAGTCCGGGGTGGCAATTACTGATGGAGTAGAACACCACCGTATTGACCTTGTCAGCGGCAATGGTTTCGCGGTTACGATCGATCAGCGGTGCGATCGCCTCTGGTATCTGGTCGATCAATGCAACTTCTACGAACACCAGGGGATCGTTGCCCATCGCGGGGTGGAAGAAAGCAAAGCAACGACGATCCTCGCGAAGTCTTCCGCGCAGGTCTTCCCAGCCATTAATTTCATGCACGGCTTCATAGGCGATCAATTTCTCCAGCACCACGGCGGGGGATGACCAGTCAATGCTGCGCAATTCCAGGAAGCCCTTGTTAAACCATGAAATGAACAGGTGCTTGAGATCTGAGTCCACCGCTTTAAGTTCCGGGTGGGCTCTCAGTACCTGTAGCAGGTCGCCGCGCAATGCGACCAGTGTCCGCGTGCCATCCGGCGCCATATTAATACGGCGAAACAGCTTCTGCCGGGGGGCTTCGGCCGCGCGAGTGATGTCCTGCAAGTGGTCGTAGTCAGGGTTTTCACGGTAGCGTTCGGCAGCGCCCAGCAAGGCTTGTTGATCGATGTCGAAGTCCATGGCCAGTCGGCTAAAAAACTCCAGCTGCTCTGTTGGCGATAGTGTGCGATAGCCCTCGGTCACTTCCTGAGCCAGCGCCAGGCCGGAGGCTTCACCACGGTGCTCCAGGAGTTCAGAGCAAAGGGCCACCAGCGATTCAGTGGCTCCCTGGGTGGCTTCGGCGAACGGTCGCCGCTTGGCCAGGATCTCCTTGCCGGCGGATATAACAGAAGTCAGCGCTCGGCCCAGGACCGTAACGCTTTCTTCGCGGGCTTGAACAGGTGCTTCCTGCTCAGTGGTTTTCGATAACATGCGTGACTCTCGTTTGAACCGGCCTTTACTGCCAGCTTGTTGTAGGTGGGAGCATGACATAACAACGGAAGTTAGAGTACTACACTCGAAGGTAGGGTGATTTCCGTGCCGACAGGCGAGGAGATGCCTGGCTCGTCGCTTTGCGGAGCTGTTGACGCACCTGTAGCCAATTCATGCAGGTGATTTTGGATGGTCGAATTTAATGGCTTTTGGGGCTTGCAATTCAATTTCAAAGCACTGAGTATATATACAGTAGTTTTGCAGTACAGCATTTGCAGCACAGCGAACAGTGCAGCATCAGAACGGTTAAACAGTCAGGTGGACATAACAAGTGGTCAAAAAGAGTAAAGGGAGCAATACCATGGATGCAAATAAAGAAAAGGCGTTAGATGCAGCACTCACCCAGATCGAGCGGCAGTTCGGCAAGGGCACCGTGATGCGCATGGGGGATGTGAAGCATGAGGCCATCCCCTCTATCTCAACCGGTTCTCTGGGACTGGATATTGCCCTGGGCATAGGTGGTCTGCCCAAAGGCCGTATTTGCGAAATATACGGGCCGGAATCCTCCGGTAAGACAACACTTACGCTGCAGGTGATTGCCGAGGCTCAAAAGGCGGGTGGAACAGCGGCCTTTATTGATGCTGAGCACGCGCTTGATCCACAGTATGCCGAGAAGCTCGGTGTGAAGATGGACGAGTTGATCATGTCCCAGCCCGATACCGGCGAGCAGGCCCTGGAAGTGGCCGAGATGCTGGTGCGCTCAGGGGCGGTAGATGTACTCGTAGTTGACTCTGTTGCGGCGCTAACGCCAAAAGCAGAGATTGAAGGTGACATGGGGGACTCCCATGTAGGTTTGCAGGCTCGTTTGCTGAGCCAGGCCATGCGCAAGCTAACCGCCGCCATCAAACAGACTAATTGCCTGGTGATTTTCATTAACCAGATTCGTATGAAGATCGGTGTGATGTTTGGTTCACCTGAAACCACCACTGGTGGTAACGCGCTTAAGTTTTACTCTTCGGTCCGCCTGGATATTCGCCGCATCGGTGCGGTGAAAGATGGTGACGAGGTAGTGGGTAACGAAACCCGGGTGAAAGTGGTGAAGAACAAGGTATCACCACCCTTCAAGCAGGCTGAGTTCCAGATCATGTACGGCAAGGGCATTTACCATATGGGTGAGGTCATTGACTGGGGCGTGAAACTCAACCTGGTAGACAAATCCGGTGCCTGGTACGCCTATAAGGGCGATAAAATTGGCCAGGGTAAGGCTAATGCTTCCAAGTTCCTGGAGGCCAATCCCGCAGTAGCGAATGAAATTGAAGCCGCTATCCGGGAGCAAACCCTGAGTGCGCCCAAGCCTGCCGAAGACGAGGCCCTGGGCGAAGAAACAGCCGCTGAGCAGGAGTAATATCCTGTTTGGCTTCTAGTTTCATTTTTCCATGAGGTGCCGGGGGTCCACTTATCCCACTCTCGCCCCCGGCGCCTCTTTCTATTCTAATGTCTGACGTTTTGCAAAAAGACGACATCACCGCGCAAGAGCTAGAGCTGCTCACTGCGATAAATCCCGCTGATATTCGCTTGTCTGCAATGAACTTGCTGGCGAGAAGAGAGCATTCAGCCAAAGAACTTCGTCAGAAACTTCTCAAACGTTTTAATAACCCTGAGCTGGTCGACGAGCAACTGCTGCGCCTGAGGGAGGAAAAACTGCAAAGCGACGAACGCTTCGCCGAGAGCTTTCTGCGCCAGCGGATATCCCGCGGCCACGGACCTATTCGAATTCGCCAGGAAATGCGTCAGAAGGGCATCAGCGATTATGAAATAAACTCAGCAATAGACGCAGAGAAACCGGACTGGTTTGAATTGGCCGAGCAAACTTATCATCGAAAGTTCGGCTCGCTGCCCTCGGAAGACATTAAGGAAAAATCGAAGCGCAGCCGCTTCATGCAGTATCGCGGTTTTGGGCACGATCACTACCAGTATTTGTTGGATTAGTTCGCGCCCTGGTTAAGCTGCTTTGCGGCGTATTCTTCAGTAAATTTACGAAACTTCTTGAACATGCTGCGATTAGCCATGCGCATCAATGGCCGTGTTAGCCACATCATGTGTCGAGATGCTCCGCGTGTCTCCATGGCCATGTACCACTCTACGCGACAACTGCCATCGCCCAGGTCGGTAACCCGATAGTCTTCCAGAAATTTTTCGGTGGCCTCTTTGTTGCACCCTACAAAGGTAAAGGCCATGCGTTTACCGCGTTCCCAGGCGATGAACTCCTCGTAGCCATCCATGCCGCCCATCATTGACACTGTGCGAGTCGTGCCCACGCAGAATGGCTTGGGTGAGGTCCACTCCACCTTCTGGATGGGCATCGCCCAGACTGTCCATGAATGCGCATCTTCAAAGACTTCAAAAATTTGCTCTGGAGAGGCTTTGACAACCTCTTCAGCTTTAAACACGTTCTTGGTGTGTTCGAGAAAGTCGAGCCCAACTGGGGTGCATTCGAAATAATCGCTCATGGTTAATCCTGGTTTATTGATTCGACAGTTTACTTCCCGGCAGCCTGCTTTGGGCCGGCAGGCTGGTGCTCAAGAGGGTGTGTTTCCAGGGTGCCAAACATCCAGTCGTATAGCAGGGTGATGGTCGCAAAGTTTCCCTTATGCATATCCAGGTGGTGGGCGTCGTGCCTGATTGCAATCCAGTTGAGTGTTTTCCAGGGGTATCCCTGCAGATCGATTCGGCAATGGTTAATCTGATTTAGCTGGGTGTAAATGACAGTGGCGATAATGATAGTAGACACATGAAATGCCTGACCCGAGATCAATGCGATAGCGCTGGTCACTATATAGAACAGGGCAATTCCCATAATCAGCTCAACCGGGTGGAGCAGGTGTGAGTCGATGGAGCTGATTCTGCTCCTGGCCTGGTGATGAACGGCGTGAACCTGGCGCAAGTAGCTTTGGCCATGGAAAAGGAAGCGATGCATCAGGTAGTAAAAAAAATCGTAAATCATCATGATCATAAAAACATCGAGTGCAATTTTCGCAACACTCTGTGTCTGTAAGGTCACGAGAAAAGGCATAAAAAGAATGTAGAACAAAATGTTTATGCCTAGACCAAGTTTCTGACTGGTTTTGACTCGACCATGGTATTTCTGAGCCTTGCCGCGCCACTTCTCTTTATTCTGTGCGTTGTTCAGGTCGCGAGTTTTCGCTATCGCAGGGATCTTGAATGCCAGTAGTTGGCCGATTGCAATGACCACAACGGTGCCGATTACGGTGACCAGTCCCGCAATCCAATTGTAGGTAATATCCATACTCAGCTGCCCACCTCAGGTTCCAGGTCTTTGTGCGCTTCTGCGATGCCTTCCTCCATGGGGCCCAGCATGGCCGCTGCCCTTGGGTAACCACAGTACTGGGTAATGAAGAGATGAAGCTCACGAACATCATCCGCTGTCAGCTCGCCATTTTTGATGCCAGCCTTGGTCTGAATCTTGAAGGTCATGGTTTCGCCCTGGGCGGCAATCATGCCTAGCAGAAGAATCCGTTTGTCACGCATGGACAGGGTGTCCCTGGTCCAAACCTCAGCGAAAAGAGTTTCCAGCATTATATCGGTGAACGCGTAACCCTCGGGTGGCACGACCACGTCGCCCGCATAAACTTGCTTGATTTTTTCTTCGCCCTGCTGGCGTCGAGATGATGTGCTCATTATCGTTTCCTTTGTTATTCCTGGGAGTCGCCTGAAAGTAAGAGCTTGCCCAGGGCTAGCGCCCCTTCTTTGCCGAGTTGCCTGTTAAGTTGACGGGCCATTACCTGAATGTCGTTACTATCCGCATGCCCGAAGATATCTTCCTCAAGCTGCAGGCATCGGTAAATGCGGCCGATGGTTTGTGTTAAGTGGCTCTGTTCACTGTCGCCAATAGCCTTGGAGAACTCCGCTGCCAACTCTTCGACAGAGTCAACTGAATCGGCAATAAGTGCTTTGCCTGCTGGCGTGAACAGCAGCACTACTTGTCGGGCATCTTCTGTGTCCACGACGCGCTTGATGTAGCCCAGTTCTTCCAGTTCAGTGGCAATAGCACTCACGGCCTGCTTGCTGATATCGCGGCTGTTGGCCATTTGCTGGATCCGTCCGCCCCGGGGCCCGATGGCAGTCAGTACTGTGCCAAAGCTGCGTTTCAGGTGAGGGTGGCCTTTTTTCATGGTCAGCTGTTGCAAACGATTGGTGACGTAGTCGGATATCCGCGGCAACGTGGCGGCTAAGGTTAATGTCTCCTCATCTTCATGAGGGAATAGCAGTCCAAGCGCGCGACTGAGTTTGGTCAGCGTAATGTTGAGTTCGTTGATATCCGCTTCGCCCACGAGTTCTGCAAAACGCGTTTCCAGCGTTAATGCCTCAGCAGCACCTTGCTTCACCAGCGCTTTGGCACGAGGTGTTGTGATCAGTAACTTGGCTCGGCCATCAGAGGGATCGTCAGCGCGTAGAAGATAACCAGCGCTCTCAATCTGGTTGGCGGTTTGGTTGGCGGCTTGTCTGGAGATTCCAAGCATTTCAGCGATGACAGAGAGCCGGGCGCCGGACCTTGCCGCGATGGAAATATAGGGCTCAAAGTTGATCCTAAGCTGGCTGTGGCCATGCTTCAAAGTTAAAGCACTCATGATTTCAGACTGCATGTACAGACTGACACCCAGAATATGGCGAGCAACGTTGTCTCTGTACTGTAGCTGAGTGTCGATGGAGAAATCCGTGTTTGCGGTGTGGTTCATGCGCAAAAAGTAAATCTTAATTGACTAGATGTCAAACAGCCTTGACATAAATTTGAGTGCCGCATAAGCTCGACGATCAATCACATTGCTGGAGAAACAGGGCGGTGGAAAGACAAAATGTTGGCTATATTGGACTCGGCAATATCGGTAAGCCGACAGCCAAACGCTTGATGACGGAGCTGTTTGAGGTCCACGTTTACGATCTGCATCAACCTTCGGTCGATGAACTGGTGAAAGAGGGTGCAGTGGCTTGCGGTTCCGTCGCCGATCTTGCCGTGCAATGTACGCACATTGGAATCTGCGTGCGGGATGATGAGCAGGTCGAAGCGTTGCTGTACGGGGAGGGTGGCATCCTCGCCAATGCAACTGCGGGTGCGATTATTGCAGTACACAGCACGGTAACCCAGGCAAATTTGTTGCGGTGGGCAAAGGATGCGCGTCATTCGGGTCTCTATCTACTGGATGCTCCGATAACCGGCGGCGCCCATCGGGCTGCTGACGGCACACTTTGCTATATGGTCGGAGGGGATCAGGATATGGTTGATCGCTGTCGGCCCATATTTGCGACGTCGGCTGAGAAGATTGTTCACGCAGGTGACCTTGGCGCGGGAATTGCGCTCAAACTGTGTAACAATTTTATCCAGTACGCGGAATTTGTCGCCATGGCAGAAGCCACGCGCCTGGCTGAGGCCGCTGGACTGTCAGTGGATGTCTTGCGGGAAGTGGGGCTTTCCAATGGCGTAGTCAATGAGCAAATGCATATGTTCGTCTCCAGTCGTAATAACCTGGCAAGGAGTTGTAGCGACGAACAAATGGTCGAATTTTTTGGCCCTGTGGGGGCACTGGGACAGAAGGACTTACAGTGCGCTCTCGATACTGCGGGCGATCATGGGGTGTCCTTGCCCACAGCAGAATACCTGCGTGAACGTATCGTCGATGTTTTTCTGGCCCGTGACGAGTCGCGGCCTCCCGCGCAATAGCAGGCCACTGAGAGGAAAGAACCAATGAAACCTGAAACCCGACTGTTGATTGATGGCCAATTGGTGTTTGCGGCAAGCGGACAGACTTATGCCAATGTGAATCCCGCGACGGAAGCCGTCATGGGTGAGGTGGCAGACGCAGGGCACGAGGACATGGACCGCGCCATCGCTGCTGCCCGCCGCGCCTTTGACGAATCGGACTGGTCTACCAATCATGAGTTTCGACTCAAATGCCTGGAGCAACTCAAACAGGGCTTGCTGGCCGAGATGGAAGACTTCAAGCAGCAGATATCCGCAGAGACCGGCGCGCCTCTGGGTATATGCGGTGCATCCGGACCCCATTGCGAAATCCCGATTGGGTTTATCGACTACAGTCTGAATAATTTGCCGGCTTACCAGTGGAGCCGTGATATCGGCGAAAATGAAATTATGGGTGGTAAGAACCGTCGTTTAGTAGAGAAGGAAGCCATTGGCGTGGTGGCAGCAATCACTCCGTGGAACGTCCCTTTACAAATTAACCTCGCCAAGTGTGTGCCGGCTTTGGCTGCGGGATGCACGGTGGTGCTGAAAGCGGCACCAGATACACCATGGTCGGCGACCACACTGGGACGCATTGTAAACGAGCATACCGATATTCCCGCAGGCGTGTTCAACGTGATTACCGCCGAAGACCCAAAGGCAGTCGGTGAGCAGTTGGTGACGGACCCACGCGTGGATATGGTTTCTTTTACGGGCTCGACGGCAGTGGGTAAACACATTATGGCGCTGGCTTCCGGAACCGTGAAAAAAGTGTTTCTGGAGCTGGGTGGAAAATCTGCAAACATCATTCTGGACGACGCCGATCTGGGTGCAAGTTTGCTGAGCGCGCTAGCGGTGTGTTTCCACGCGGGACAGGGTTGTGCCTTGAATACACGTTTACTGGTCCCCCGAAACAAGCAGGCAGAAGTTGAGGAGCTTCTAACAACCTATTTTGGTTTTATCACTTACGGTGACCCTGCCTCGGACAGTGAAATCATGGGGCCTCTGGTTAATCCCAGACAGCGTGAGCGGGTATTGGCTTATATCGAAAAAGGCAAGGAAGAGGGGGCGAGGCTTCTTCTTGGCGGAGGCACGCCCAAGAGTCTCAGCAACGGATATTACGTGGAGCCTACTGTCTTTGTTGATGTGACTAACGAAATGACTATCGCCAGAGAGGAAATCTTTGGTCCGGTACTTTGCGTGATAGCTCACGATGGCGATGATGATGCCGTTCGTATCGCCAATGATTCGGATTTTGGTCTGTCCGGCAGTGTATGGTCTGCCAGTGAGGAGCGGGCGCTTGCCCTCGCTCGGCGAGTCCGTACTGGCACGATTAACGTCAACGGCGGCAATTTCTATGCTGCGGACGCTCCCTTTGGCGGCTATAAACAAAGTGGTATCGGGCGCGAAATGGGTCTCGAAGGGTTTGAGGAGTATCTGGAAACCAAGACGATAGCGATTGCTGTATGAGCGATGGCATCGTTGGCAAGGTCTATATCGTTACCGGTGGGTCGCGGGGCTTTGGTTTGGCAATTGCAAAATCCCTGGTGGAAAAGGGAGCCAAGGTGGGCTTGCTCAGTCGTAATAAAGCGGGACTGGATAAGGCCGTTAATGAAATTGGCAGTGATCACGCCTATGCCGTAACAGCCGATGTCACTAGTAAGCGTGAACTGGTCACAGCCTTTGACAAGGTGAAGTCCTATTTTGGTCGCCTCGACGGACTGGTCAATAATGCCGGTATGGCAAGGCCTAACAAAATTGAAAACCTTGTAGAGGAAGAGGTTTTAATGCAGGTCAATACCAACTACCTGGGTACGGTCTTTGCCAGCCAGGCCGTGATACCGCTGCTACGTGGCAGTGAAAATCCCCGCATTGTTAACATCTCATCCGCATCCGCTTACCACTATGACGAAATGAGCCACCTGTCGATATATGCTTCAACCAAGGCCGCGGTGGAGCGATTTACGCGCGACCTGGCCAGGGAGTTACAGGCCGATGAAATTGGTGTCACTTGTGTGCGCCCCGGTGGTGCCGGTACCAGCTTTGCCGACGGTTGGGATGGAGAGGCCTTAATGGCAGGGATTGAAGCCTGGCGCGATAGCGGTACCTATATGAACGTGGGTATGGAGACAGAGCAGGTCGGTCAAGCGGTGGCTTTTGCGTTGTCGCAACCCGTGGGTGTCGCGGTTGATCTTCTGGAACTTCGTCCTAACCGCCTTTTGAAGAAAGTGTAAAACTATTCCACGATGCCATAGCGCAGCTAAATGGCAATGAGTACTCAACGGATTCTTAGTGAAGGGCAAAAACGTGAAGGATATTTTAGGTTATCAACGAAAGACGGTAGTTATTACAGGAGCCGCCTCTGGTATGGGGCAGGCAGCAGCTGCTTTACTGGTCGATCTTGGTGCGCAGGTGTACGCACTTGATATAGCGCCGGTCAGCACATCTGTGACCGAGGCTATTCAGGTCGACATGAAAGATGCTGGCTCGATCGACACGGCTATTGCCAAACTTCCGTCAAAAATTGATGCTTTGTTTAACTGCGCTGGTGTGCCCAGCCCGCCATTTTCTGCCGAAGATACTCTGCTTATCAATTTTGTTGGCCTGCGTTACCTGACGGAACGACTGCTACCGCGGATTTCGGCAGGTGGTGGTATTGCATCAATAGCGTCGACTGCAGGCATGGCCTGGCGCGCCGGACTTTCTTCAGTACAGGGCTTTCTGGCGACAGAGAGCTCTTTTGAAGCTGCAAGACAGTGGATGACTGCAAACCCCGATGCCTGTGCCGATGGATATGGTTTCTCCAAGCAATGCATTATTGTTTATACCATGCAGATGGCCAGGGAGCTTGCAGCAAGCAACATTCGCATTAATTGTATTTCTCCTTCACCCACCGCCAGCGGGTTCATGGATAGGCTGAAAGGCGAGGGCCAAATGCCTGACGAAGTGGTGGACCTGTTTCTCCCCTCGAATGGCCGCTATGCGACGGGCGAGGAGATGGGTGAGGCGCTGCTGTTGCTCAATAGCAAGCTGGCGAGTTTTGTCAGTGGTATTAACATGCCGGTGGATTTTGGCTACTGCGCAGAAACCTTTATGGCACAGCGAGATGATTTGTTAGGCATCTCTCACTAGGCTACTCTCATCGTGAGCGCTTGCGCTGATAGCGCGCTGTCGTGTTTACGAGGGTTTTAGCTCTCTAGCCACATTCTCCGGAGTTTTAACATGGCGGGAACCATCGGGCCTTTACTGGCCAGCGACGAGCAATTTAATCATCAATTGGTAGAAACTTTCGCTACTGTAGGCCAAAGCGACCCTGCCTGGACCGAGAAAGTGTGCGGCATGGCTGCGGCAATCGACGGTTCATTGCAAATTGGTTTCGGGTTCGGCAAGTATACCAACCGAAATGTAGTTGACGCCTACGCGGGAGTTTCCCGGGGCACTGAACAATGGGTGGTTCGGGCCAGTCGTTCCCTCGATAGTGATCCTGATACGGTTAATGCCGGCCCTATTCGCTACGAAGTGATTGAGCCACTGCAGCAGATTAAAATAACGCTGGAACCCAATGACGCGCAGCCCATTGCGTTTGAATTGTATTTTCATGCGGCTGCTGCCTGCGTGGTTGAGGATCGCGAAGATCGACGCGACATGCACGGTTTTCGCAAGGCGACTGATCAAATACGCTACCACCAGAGTGGACTGGCGAGCGGCTGGCTGGAAGTTGATGGGCAGCGCATTGAAATATCCAGGAACGCTTGGGTGGCGACCCGCGACAAATCCTGGGGTATTCGCCCGATGGTGGGTATGCCCGCAGAGGACCTGGAGCCGGACTACCATCAGCATATTCCCCAGGCGTTGGCCATTTGGAACCCTGTCGTGTTTCTGGATGAGGCCGGAGCCAGTTATGCGTTTCATCATTACTACTTGCAGTTTTCTGGCCCCGGTTTTTCTCACCAACGAATCCAGGGGGGGTTTGAAGACGACAGCGGGAAAACGGAAAAAGTGGTGGGAATGACACCGCAGATGCGCTTTGATTCAAGCAGCAAACGATTGCAGGAAGGTGAATTTTTGCTGCATATGGAGGGTGGTAGTGAGCGCTTGCTGAAATTTAGAAAGTTATCAGAGACGGGTTTTTACCTGGGCTCAGGACATTACCATGGTGGTGACGGACACTATCACGGAAGTTGGCGCGGCCCGCTTCATGTCGATGGCGACCACGTGGAAAACGCAGCTTTACCGGAAGTTATTGAGCGCTATCACCAGTTTCGTGACTGCATGATCAGGGTGGAAGACACCGCTACCGGCGCCATTGGTTATGGCAATTGCCAGACTCATGTGCACGGTGCCTGGCCGGAGTATGGCTTGTCTGGGGAAGAACCCATGTACTAGTGAGCGCCGCGATCCGCGCTTGAATGGAGAATAAATGATGTCAGAAATAATCACCCGACCCGGGGAGATAACGACGCAATGGATGAACGAAGCGTTAACCAACTCAGGGCACCTCGGGAGCGGCGCTGTTGTAAGCGACTTGAATTACAAGATCATTGGTACTGGAAAAATGGGCGACAACGCCCGCTATCAGCTGGAGTATGAGGGCGAGCAAGGCGAGGCGCCTTCCTCAGTGATTATCAAGTTTCCAGCAGAGGATGAGACCGCGCGAGCGATGGCAGGCGCCCAGGGCGCCTACTATAACGAGGTGATGTTCTATCGGCATCTGGCCGATAGAACGACAATGCGCACGCCTGCCATCTATGCCAACGAAGTCAGCGATGATCGACTGGCTTTCGTCACTGCCATGGAAGATATGGCACCTGCAGAGCCGGGCAGCCAGCTGATTGGCGAGAGCCTGGAGCACGCTCGGGTGGCGATGGGAGAAGCAGCGAAACTGGCGGCGGCATTCTATGGAGATGAATCTGTTGGAGAGCATGATTTCGTAATGAGTCAGGTTCGGGACGATGGGGGCGCTTTTGGTCAGGCCTTGCTTCAGCAATACTGGCCTGGGTTTCTTGATCGTTTCGGTCATGCGATCAGTGAAGAGTGTAGGGCATTTGGGGCATTTTATGTCGAACATCACACTCGATTTGCCACGCGTTTTGAAGGGCCGCGAACGCTGGTTCACGGCGACTTTCGTAGTGAGAATATTCTCTTTGATAAGGATAGGGCTTGCACGGTTGACTGGCAGACGACCAGCGAAAGTAGTCCGTTGACCGATTTGGCTTACTTCATGGGTGGCAGTGTCGAACTTGAGGATCGTCGCAGCTGGGAGCGTGAGCTCGTTCAGGAGTACAGTGTTCTGCTGACAGGCCTAGGTATTAATTTGGATTTCGATGCTTGCTGGCAACAGTATCGCGAGCAGGCTATGCACGGTCTGATGATCACCATCTTGGGGGCAAGCTTTACCGCTGCTGCCGAGCGCAGCGACGCCATGTTCCTGACCATGATCCAGCGTCACCTGCAGCACTGTGTTGATCTTGAGGCGGGTGACTTTCTCCGTTGAGACAAGGCCCTGGCAGCTTCACTGATCACGCCGAGCAAATTTATACATGATCCTGCCGTGTGTGGGCATCATAACCACCATCGGAAAATAGCAGCGTGCCGTAGACATTGCTGGCGGCAGGGCTGAGCAGAAACAATATGCAGTTGGATATCTCTTCAGCTTCTGCTGCGCGGTTTACCGGCGTCTGGTCGAGCAACGCCTTCATGATGGGTGCATATTCTTCGCTTTCAAATAGGGGGGCGGTCATTGCGGTCAGGGTGGGGCCGGGTGCAATCGCGTTCATGCGTATTCCCTCGCGTCCGTATTCCATGACGTGGCGGCGCATCCAGTAGTTAAGTGCGCGCTTGGTTTGCATGTAGTGCGTTCCCGGGGAAATGCTCTCTGCAATTTGCAGTGCTTTTGTTTCATCACCTGCGATCAGGCTTTCGATAAATGCCTCGTCGCCGGGCACCATGGGTGCAGAGTTCGAGCATAGTAGTACAACCGAACCTGATTTTTTCGCCAGAGCGGGCCGGAGTCCTTCTACCAACTCGACGGTGCCGAAGTAGTTCAAGCGGGTGATCAGCAAGTCTGGGGCGGTACCGCCTCCCAGTCCGGCGAGGGGGATAAATCCGTCCAGCCCATCCGGGGCACGCTCCAACACTGCACTGATTACCTTGGCGCGACCTTCAGGGGTGGTCAGGTCGGCAGTGATGTCCGCGTCTTTCAAATCGACGGTAATAAGTGAGTTACCCTCTGCAGCAAGTGCTGTAGTCAGCGCTGCGCCAATACCTGAAGCGCTGCCTGTGAGTGCGTAGGTTCCCATGGTGTTCTCCTCAAAATTTCAGTCGATGGTTGTTTCGTTCTACAATATTGTTGCCTAGAAGTGCCGGATAACATCCTCGGCGAACTGGGCCATCATACGTTTCTTGTCATCTAGTGATGAGCGTGTGCCTAATACATAGGCAAATGGCATGTTCAGGCCAGATGTCATGCCGCTGTCTATTAGCGAATCGAACAATGCCTTCTCGGGCTTGGCATAAACGCCGACCAGCGAGTCGAAGGGCAGGTGATCACGACCGTACTGTTTTCTCAGTTCACGCAGTTCGCTCATTACTCCTGGAACATCTTCTGGGGCATTTCCAGCACCAATCCAACCATCACCGATTCTAGCGGCGCGCCTGAGTGCGATCTTTGCGGTGCCGCCGAAGTACAAAGGCACCCGATGCCTGGAGTGTGGACTTATCTGAATTGGGGGGAAGTCGAAGTGCTCTCCGTGGTATTCGAACATTCCTCCTGCCCATAGTCCCTGCATGATTTCCAGCATCTCATCCATGCGCTTGCCGCGGCCCTTGAAGTTTACCCCGTAGGCATCGAACTCTTCTTTCATCCATCCGGTGCCTGCCCCTAATGCGAAGCGACCTTCACTTAAAATAGCCAAAGTAGCTGCTTGTTTTGCTACTTCAATGGGGTTGCGAATAGGCAGCACATACACCCCGCACACCAGCTTTATTCGTTGGGTGACAGCCGCCATTGCGGCAAACGAAGTCCACATATCCGGATATTCATGTTCCGCGGTTTGCGGAGGAAGCCCCGTATCGGAGTAGGGATAGTCCGGAGCCATTGTCTGTGGAAACAAGGCATGATCGGCTCCCATTAACCCTTCAAATCCGCATTCTTCGGCAAACCGGGCAATTTCGCAGAGTTGCTCTGTTTCGGCCCAGGAAACGGGCTGCCAGAATTTCATAAGCTTTCCTTTCTCGCTGAACGTTGAATATTCAGCATTGGCAATCGATGAGCACTTTTATCGCCTCATCCGGGTTCTTGGCCTGGTTGATTGCCTCGCCGAAACGGCTCAGGGGATAACGATGAGAGATGATTGGCTTCAGGTCAGTGTCTGAGCTAGCCAGCATCGCAATGACTTCCGGAAATTCGTCGGGGTAGGCCATGGAGCCCACGATGTTGAGTTCTCGTAACAGTACGTTGGCTAGATCGAGCTGCACGGGTTGCTTATGCAGGCCCAGGACAACGACTCTGGCGCCAGTCTTTGCGGTGCTCACTATCTGTTCAAACACGGGTTTCGCGCCGGTCGCCTCAATATAAATGTCGGTACAGGGAACGGGCATCCCCATCAACTCTGATTGACCGTGTTGTTCGATAAGGAATGAGCCCAGGTCTCTCCCACCGGCCTGAAAGGGTATGGCGCCCATGGACTCGGCGGCCGCCAGACGGTGTTTGGATTGATCGACGACTACAACTTCCTTGAGCCCCAGATAGTTCAGGCACAGCACAACGCACAATCCTATAGGTCCTGCACCAAAAACAACCGCTGTGTCGCCAGCTTTGGCGCGACCCTGGTGGCAACCGTGTAAGGCGACGGATAGGGGCTCTACCATGGCGGCCTGATCCATAGAGAGGCTGTCTGGTATTTTGATCACGGCTCGTTTGTCTGCTGACGCATTGCGGACCAGCAAATAGGGTGTAAAAGCGCCCTCGGCTCCGCCATTGCCGATACTATTGCCCGCCGCCATTGGATTGACCACGACCCGGTCTCCAACGCGCAAGTCGCTCACAAGATCACCTGTCTCGGCGACAGTACCCACTAATTCGTGGCCCAGCGGCATGGGTTGAGTCATGCCCAGCCCACCCATGCCGATGTAACCCAGGTCAGATCCGCAGATGCCACAGAGTGAGACCTTAATCAGGACATCGTCTGCGGTCGCCGTGGGCTTATCAATCGCATCCAGACGGACATCGTCGACACCGTGAACGCGTACAAGCGGTATGGTCATGTGGTTTGCCTCTGCTAGTAAGCGAATTTCAGGAAGTAAGCAGCCTTACTTGATTTTTTAGCCAGCAAGATAGCCAGAAATTATCGGTTTCCTGCAGCATTGCTTGATGGACATTGATCCCCAGCTGGCGGCTTTGGGTGCAGTCAGCACCTGAGTCCCTGATAATGTCCAGCAGGTGAATCGCTTCTGCATGCTTCCCTGCGTCCAATTTCTCCTGCGCCCTGTCCAATACAGCTTCTGCACCGCCCGCCAGTTCTACGATATCGGTCGCGATGCTTGATGGGGGGACTGAATAGAGCTCGGTGGTGGAGCGATGGTGAAACCACCCGGCATAGCTCTCCCAGATAGCGCGAACACTCCAGCTTACCTTGCCGTAGCCCTGGCCCACTTCCATTTCTGGCGGCAGGGTGATTTCCTTCATCAAAGTGTGCACGTCCTTGCCGTCATTCATGCCTTTGACAGTCTTGTCATGAACATAATGAATGGCATCGTACAGAGCATTCAACTCCTCGCGGATCAATTGCTTGCCTCTTATGGGCGCGTGATGGCCGTAGCAAATCATCTCTGGCTCCAATGCACGGACGGTCGCTACCGCATTTGCCACCACCAGCGCTTCGCGATAGCGATCGCCGCGAATAGTTACCAGGTTGGGAAAATGGCCAAAGGGACAACCAAATAAATTCCCGGTAAAGCAGATCTTGTGCTGTGGTAGCCAGACTATCAGGGAGTCATTGGTCTCGGCGCCTGGGACGGCGATAACTTCAAATTGAATGTCGCCCAGTGCGAAGTCCAGCCTGTCCTCTACGAGTATATCCGCTGTTGGACTGTCTTGAGCGGGAAACTCCGAGAGGCCATGTTGCTGGTAGTAAGCGAACGCATCTGCAAATTTCTCGGTGAATGCAAAGGCGGAGCGATTTCCACGAAAGCTAGACAGGCGACCATCGTAGCTCTGGTGTTCCGGGTTTCTGTCACTGGCGACGACACGCAGTCCAGGGTTCTTTTCACGGAAGTAAGCGGTGCCACCCACATGATCTACGTGACCCTGGGTAAAGATAAGTGTGTGCAGTGGCGCATCACTGAAGTCCTTGAAATTGGTATCAATGACCGATGCTTCCATGCCCATGCCTGCGTTAAGTTGAACATTGCCCTCAGGGGTTTCGATGAGGTAGCAATTTGAGAACGCTTCTGACAGCACTATGAAGTCATTGACACGTTCGCCTCCGAATTTGGCAGGGTTGGGCTCTACCGGACGGGACTTGTAAACGGGTTCTCTCATTGCTGTTTATTCCTTAGCCGTGTGCCGGCTTTCAGCGTTCTGCTTGCACGGGGAATTGATCAAAATAGAAATTGAAACGTTCGCGTAACGTTTCTGGGCATATTCCGAAGTCTTCCTTGAGGTTGTAAACGATACGACCGTGTTTGCCTCTAGGGTGTTCTTCAATAAATTGTTGCAGTTCCTCGGCAGCGTCATCACTCATTGGCAGGCCAGCCTTGGCATATATTTTGCCGACCATGCCGATGTCGTCGGCCATGAACTCCTGGAATGGCACGTCGATAATTTGGTCTTTCGGGAGATTTTGATAGCCTCGCGAGCAAGCCTCCAGAAGGTGCACAACACGATCCGACCAGTAGTCAATAATACTTTTCAAATCGATATTGTTGCGCGACATGCGCTGACCATAGGCGAGCATGGTGACTGCGGACTGGATAACCGAGACCGGGTCCCGGTGGGTAACGGCGATAGTTGCATCTGGAAAGACGCTATGCAGTACATCCAATTGTTCAAGGTGCTGCGGACACTTCAAAACCCAGCGGGTATTGCGACCGTCATCGCCATCCTGCCAGGTGAGAATTTTGAGCACCGCTTTCATGTACTCGTAGTGCGGTGTCTGGTCAGTGGCGTAGTAGTGATCACGCCAGCCGGGACATTGGCACAGCCATTCAAAGTTATAGGAGGCAAAATCCGGCCCCATCAACTCAAGTTCTTCATGAATGTGATCGGGGTTCATCGGATGCATGGCAGCAAGCTTGGGTACTGTCTGTTGCATCATCTCCCAGGCATCGGCGCAGCGCTGGTATCGCGGATCGACCCCGCCTTCCAGTGGTTGCTCGCCGGGTATGGGAATGGGTTCGTAGGATTCCCATAGCGGCAGTGCGCGCAGTCTGCTGTCTGCAGCCATCAGGTTTAATAAATGTGTGGTGCCAGATCGTGGCAGGCCCGCCACGATAATAGGGGCGTTGATTTCAACGTCGTGAATTTCAGGGTGACGCGTAAGCAGGTCCTGGATCAGCAAACGACTTTTGGCAAATAGCAGCAGTTTGTTACGCAGGCTCATTCGCCCCAGGTTGTTCAGGCCTTGATCGTTGCTCCACTCATTGCACAGCAGGTCCAGTCTCTCGCGAAAGTCTTCCGGGCCGAAGTCTGCAAGGCCAGTTGAAGTGCGTGCCTCTTCAAGAATGTCGCGGGAATCCAAGGCGATGTCCAGGGTTTCGCCAAAGGCATGAATTGATTGTTGAAGCTCATTGAGCTCTGGCTTAGCAAGGTCGGTAATTCGAATATTATCGCTCATATTCAGGGCGTTCTCTCCGCCTTAAACAGGCTTGTTTTCGAAGAATTCGAGAACTAGCGGGTCGCCCGCACGTTCGAGGTAAGAGGCGGCCAATCCCTCTCCGAAGCGCTTGTACCAGATCTGTTGATAGCCACATGCCTTGGCCTCTTCAACTTTCTCCTCAACGTTATCAACGATAAAACGCAGGTGATGCATTCCCTCGTGGCCCGCATCAAGGAACTCTTTATGGGGTGTTTTGCCGGCTATCCACTCTATAAGCTCTATCTCCACATCGCCGCTTTTTGCAAAAGCGATTTTTAATGAGCTGATCTCCGGGGTACCGCGATAGTCCCATTCCATGTCGGGCGCTTCCATCACGGTAAATGGACCAAATAAGGGTTCATAGTGTGCCAGGGCTTTATCAAGGTCCTTTACCACAAAACCAATCTGGTCGACCTCGGGCAAGCTCAGTGCTGCTTTGATATCGCTGCTCATTCTGTCTCCTTCGCTGGGCCTGCGATTGACGGGGGTGTCACAGTTCAAGGCCAAATTAAAACAAGTGTTGTAATAAAACAAGCGTATTAATATAATTCTCGCCGGCTGGATAAACCAATAAACCGGTATCAGGGAGTATAGGCATGAACAAGCGTGTTTCGTTTGACTACAGTGGTGCATCGGTACTGGTGACTGGCGGTTCCAATGGTATTGGTTTGGGAATTGCCCGCGAATACCTTGCCGCGGGCGCCAGCGTCATGATTACCGGCCGCAGAGAAGGCGCTAGTGACTATGAGCATGACTTGAGCGGACTGGATTACCGGCAGTTGGATGTCGGTTCACAGCATGCCTTGAGCAAATTGGCCAGTAGTCTCGGCAACCTCGACATTCTGATCAATAACGCCGGCGGGGCGCAGGCGGACGAGTGGGGGCACGATGGCTTTGACCAGTCGGTTAGTGTCAACCTGACCAGTGCCTACCATTTGAGTGCTGCCTGCAAGCATTTGCTGGAAGCCAGCCAATTTGAAGGGGGCGCCAGTATTATTGGTATCGCCTCAATGACTTCATATTTTGGTTACGAATGGACACCTGGCTATGGCGCTGCCAAGGCGGGACTCGTGCAGTTAGTCAAAACGCTGGGAATCAGTTGGGGCCCCAGCGGGATTCGCGCCAACGCCGTGGCCGCTGGAATGACCCGCAGCAATCTTACGGCACCGGTGATTGATGGTATGCCAGAAATGATCGAAGGCATGTTTGAGCGTCAGGGGCTCAAACGCGTGGGCGAAGCTGAGGATATAGCCGCAGCGGTTTTGTTCCTGACATCGCCCGCTGCAAGCTGGGTTACCGGCCAGACCCTCGCTGTGGATGGTGGGTTCTCGACGGGGATGGGCTAGTGGTGGAGTCTGCTATTGGCAAGCGGCAACTAAACTCGGCCAAAACTCGAGAGAAACTGATAGATGCAGCGGTCGAGCTCTATGGGAGTAGCAGTATGGATGCCGTGTCTCTCAGGGAGATTGCAGTCGAGGCGGGCCAGAAGAACCCTAACGCACTGCAATATCATTTTGGTGACAGAGATGGATTATTACAGGCGATTGTAGACAAGCATTCGGCGCGCATCGGAGTGTTACGAGACGATTACATCCGGCGTGCGCAGCAAGATCAGTGGTCCCCCGGGGAATCCGCTGCGCGTTGCCTGGTGATGCCAATAGTTGACTACGTGGAAACTACTGAGGATGGGGCGAACTTTGTGAAGCTGGTTTCCCAGATAGCGGCGATCTATCAGAATGGGACCGCTTCAGGTCCCGCAGCCGGAGTTCAGTTTCCCCGAACAAGATCACTGGAAACAGTATTTAATCGAGCATTATCAGCACTCTCGTCAGGCGAGGCGCAAAGCCGTATTTACCTGGTTGTGACCATTACGTTTCACACCATAGCCGATGTTTACAGTAACGCTAAGCAGGGATCGGCTAACCCTGTGACCAGCAGAAAGCTGATGATTGACCAGCTGATCTGTTTGCTTGAATCTTTCTTTAGCGCTTCTCCCAGGCAGTCCAGTAGTACTCATTGAGAATATGACTCAATGAGTTGATGCAGCTTCTTGCTTAAAGCTGTCTCAGGCTGTAGCTTGCAGACGACGACTTTTTCTCCGGACGGACGGTTCCTATGGGCGACAAACCTGCATCAGGCAAGCATATTCATGAAGAGCTCTCTAGAGAGCATCACGATCCGATGATACGGAGCCTGCACGGAATCATTCGTGTGTGTGTAAAGTTTCTCGCCGTGCTGATGGTGTTTGTCATTTTACTGGGCGTTGCAGATGTGATGTATGTGCTGTATTCGCGCTTAGTACAGCCGCCGTTTTTGCTCTTGAATGTTAGCGACATTTTTAAAGTGTTTGGTGCCTTTATGGTCGTGCTGATCGCTATCGAGATTTTCATCAATATTCGACTTTATCTCGGTTCGAATACCTTACCCATCAAATTAGTGTTGGCGACTGCCCTCATGGCGATAGCGCGTAAGGTTATCGTCCTGGATCTTACAAATACTACGCCCATGTACATTTTCGCCATTGCAGCAGTGGTGTTGGCGCTAGGCGTGACGTATTGGATGGTAGGTAGAACTTCGGAATATTTTGCCTCCTCATCCACAGTAACGTCAGACTGAGGCCACTGATTCATGGCTACCCTGACGTTTCTCGGTGCTGCCCAAGAGGTCACAGGCTCCTGTCATCTGCTTGAGTCGCCTTCGGTAGGTAGAGTGCTCCTCGATTGTGGCATGCATCAGGGCGGAGACGCGGTTGAGCGTATTCAGGACGAAGAGTTCGTTTTCGATCCCTCGACCATCGATGCTGTACTTCTGTCTCATGCGCATCTCGATCACTCGGGCTTATTACCGCGACTTTATCACGAGGGTTTTCGCGGAGAGATTCGTTGTACGCGCGCGACAGCGGAGTTGTTGCATATCATGTTGCACGATTCTGTGGGTTTGTATCTTCGCGACCTGGAGCGCACGAATTTACGTAATGCACGCCGTGGCAAGCCTCAGTTGGATCCGGTCTTCGATATGGATGACGTCACAGGGGTTCTTGGTCTTTGTCAGGGCTCCATCTATGGCGAGCGCAATGCTCTGGGACTGGCGGGAACAGTCGCGTTTCATGATGCCGGACATATACTGGGTTCTTCGGTGGTTGAGGTCGTTCTTAACGAGCAGGATAAACCGAAAACTCTGGTATTTTCCGGAGATCTTGGAAAGCGTGATTCGGTACTGATGAACCCTCCGGCAATGCTAGAGCATGCAGACCTGGTCGTTATGGAAAGTACCTACGGTGATCGCGAGCACAAGGGTGAAGAGGATTCCTTGACCCAATTGCGCGATGTCCTGCAAGCGACCTGGAAGCGCGGCGGAAGCGTGATGATCCCCGCTTTCGCCGTGGGCCGCACTCAGGACTTGCTGTTTCATCTGGGTTGCCTTCACCAGCAAGGTGAACTGGATAACTGGGAAGTGTTTCTTGATAGTCCAATGGCGATTGCGGTGACCCGGGTTTACGATCGCTGGCTCGACCTACTGGACGGTGACGAAGTTCGGCATCTAAGTGAGGCTCACAGAAGCTCGCTGGAAACATTTTTACCCACGCTGAATCTGGCTATAAAGACTGAAGAGTCCATGGCTATCAATCGCATCAAGGGCGGCGCCATTATTATTGCCGGCAGTGGCATGTGCACCGGGGGTCGCATTCGTCACCACTTCAAGCAGCGAATCTGGGATGATCGAAACACCATCATATTCACTGGTTACCAGGCCCAGGGCACTTTGGGGAGAATTTTGGTGGATGGCGCCAAGCGGGTGAAATTGTTCAACGAAGAATATGTGATTAAGGCGCGAATCGAAACTCTTGGTGGGCTTTCGGCCCACGCGGGCCAGAGCGGCCTAATGCAATGGTTAGCAAATTTCCAACCACAGCCGCGGACAGTGCTGGTACACGGTGAGTCGCGCTCGCAGGATGCCCTGAGGGACAAGTTGTGGCAGGAACAGGGCTTACGGGTTGAAATTCCAGCGCGGGGACAAAGCATTGTCTTTTAGGGCGGCGCACTCACAGCTGCCTCCTGTTCCACATTAATGCTGCGATCATCATCGAGATCGGCACCAGGCATAGCATTAATATGGACTCCCAGCTAAGCATGTTAATGGCCAGGCCAGCTGAAAGAGAGGCAATGGCCTGGCTGGAAAAGACCGCTGTGTCATTAAGGGCCTGGGCCTTGTGTTGTTCACCCTCCTCGTAAGTTGTTGGAAGGAGGGCGGTACCCGCGACAAATAAGAAGTTCCAGCCAATACCCAGCATCACCAACTGACCCCAGAAGCCCAGCACAGAGCTATCGCTGAGGCCAATCACGATGGTTAGTCCGTAGCAGCCCAGGCCCGCTATCATTAAGCCTCTGATGCTAAACGCTTTAAAAAGCCATGCTGTGAGTAACGACGGCAGAAACATGGCCGCGATATGTGACTGTATGACCCACTTGGTGTCCTCCATGCTGTAGCCGTGGTGGATGTGCATGCTAATAGGCGTTGCTGTCATTACGAATGACATGATCACGAAAGCGATAGTGCCGCTTGCCATGGCCAGCACCAGCGAAGGGTTACTGAGCATTTCTCGCAATGGCCTGGCTTGTTTGCGGTGCTCATGACCAAAACGCTCGGCGGGAACGTAGAACAGAAGTAGCAATCCTGCGATGAAAAATCCGGTCATGCCCAGCCAGAAAGACCCCCTGAACGGAACTGCATCCAGGTGCTGCCCCCACAGTGCCATTTCCGGGCCCAGAAAAGCAGCGACGATGCCGGCACACATTATGATCGATGCGGCTGTCGGTCCCTTCTCCAATGGTACGCACTCCATCGCGGCAAAGCGGAACTGATGCAGTGCGGCATTGGCAATGCCTAAAACGGCCGAGCTGGCGCAGAACAGGGCGAAGCTGCCAAGCGCCAGCGCTTGGCCGGCCAGCAGGGTGGCAGCAATGCCCAGGCCAGTAAAAGAGATAAACGTTGTTTTGCGACCAAACCGAGCCATGGCGCGTGACGCCGGGAGCACACCCACGGCGGTGCCAATGACCATGAGTGCGATGGGCAGAGTGGCCAGTTGGGCGTTGCTGGCTAATTGGGTCCCGATGATACTGCCGATAAGCATCAGCATGGGTGACGTTGACATAGCGATAGCGCTAATGAGTGCCAGTAGCCAAACCATCTTAAATTCAGAGCGCATTTGTCGAGAATAACTCATCCGTCTGGTAATAGCGTACGTATCTTCCTGAAACACGTAAAAGCGCTGACTTGGCTTGCAAAAATACCGGCCAGGAATCTTGTGTCGAAACATATAATCAGCGAAAATGTTGCCCCAAATGTAGGCACTGAAAACATTAGCCAAAACCCGAGGCTTGTCAAAAGATTATGGTAACCAAATATATGTCAAAACTTGCGTTCGATTTCCCCTTCAATAAGTGGCTGGTCGCAGTCACATTAGTAGCAGCGAGCCTTTTGGCCGGGTGCTCAGACGGTAGCAGTAGCAGTGCAGTGACTCCACCGGAACCCGAGCCAGAGCCAGAGCCAGAAATCGTTCCGTTTCAAGAGCTCTATGACCAAGGCATCAGTCGCTATATCGGAGAATACACGCCGATGTTGTCCGAAGAGGCAGCAGGAATTGTTACTCACAGCTTTGGAGCGGGTGACGGCCCGCTTTGTATCGATGGGTCTGAGTTCAGAATGGCCACGCTTGATGCTGGTTCAGAAGATTTGGTGATATTTTTGCAGGGGGGTGGTGCTTGTTGGTCCGAACTACCTAATGCATGCAACGAAACCGCAGGCCCCGGTATTCCCCAGATCGGCATTCTGGATCCAACGCGAGCTGATAACCCGGTGAAGGATTACAACGTTGCTTACTTTCCTTACTGCGACGGTGGGCTGCACCACAGTGATAGCGATATCGACTCCGATGGCGACGGAGAGGCAGATCGGTTCCAGCGTGGCCTTCACAACCTGTCCGCAGGGCTGGATGTGGCCTTGAGGGAGTTTCCCAACCCTCGCCGAGTGGTCTTGATGGGGTCCAGCGCGGGTGGGCTGGGCACCTCGTTTGCTCTGCCTTTGGTCCGTTACCAGTTTCCCGACGTGCGCATTGATATCGTTAACGACGCAGGTGTGGGCGTAAACCGCCCGAATCAGCCAGAGTTTCTTGAACTGCTGATATCTGAGTGGAATTCCGGTGCCTTCTTTCCGGAAAGCCGCCCAGAGTTGATTCCCGAGGACGGTCATTTTAGTGACTACCATGTGTGGCAAATGGATGAAGACCCTGACGTGCGCCGCGGCATGCTCAGCCACAGTGACGACACGGTGTTTGCGCTGGTGTTTCTCATGATCGGTTTCGACGCTTGGAGAGAAGCGCTGTATCCTGAGATGCAGCAATTGGAAGATGCGCACCCGGAACGCAGCCATTATTGGATTCCGCAGGCCGTCGGTCATACATTCCTCCAGGCCGAACCTGATCAAACCGCTGGCGGTGTCCCTCTGATGGAGTGGATCACCCTGATGCTGGATGACTCTGAAGATTGGGTCTCGGCCCAGGACTAACTCTGGTGCAGAATAGAAAAAGGGCCCTTATGGGCCCTTTTTTGTTAGTTGCAACTTAACGGCTGATTTATCAGGCCGCTGAAGGAGCGGCCTGGCTACCGCGAATGAGCTTGCCTGGCACAGCCCCGGTATGCTGACCATTCTCCATAATGACTTCGCCATTGACGATCGTTGCCAGATAGCCAGTGGCGCCCTGAAACATTCTTCTGCCACCTGCCGGTAGGTCAAAGATGATCTCTGGGGCTTCCAGCTGCAGTTGCTCGAAGTCGATCAGGTTTAGATCTGCTTTCATGCCGACTTCTAATGTGCCCCTGTCGTCCAAACCGACACAGCGGGCTGTATCCATAGTCTGCATTTTGACCGCCTGCTCAAGGCCCAGGCGATGACCGCGCTCGCGGTCTCGCACGTAGTAGCTGAGTATTTGCGTTGGCACGCTGGCATCACACAGTACACCGCAGTGCGCACCGGTATCGGCGAGGGAAATCACTGTCGCTTCATCTTCCAATAGCTCCACTTGTCGGCTTAGGTCATTGGCGCCGTAACCAAAGCAGGGGAAGTACACTACGTTCTTACCATTGCGCTCCATCATCAGGTCATAGCAATACTCCTGAGGTGAAATGCCAGCCTCAGCGGCCTTGGCAGCGATACTGTCTTCGGGGCCGGGTTCATAGTTTGGCGGCGTACCCAGCTCGTAGAGCTTGTCGTAACCACCGATGATGGTGTCCATGAACTCGTCGCCCATGAGCGGCAATTCCTCGGCGACTATCGCGGCACGCACGTCCGGTTTGCGAAGCTCGCTCAATCGCTCTTCATGGGAGAGTATCGACAGTGCAGCGTAGTTAGAGTGAAAGCTGAAAGGGTGGATAGTGCCATCCCAGGATAGCAAAAGGTTCACAGGCCTGGCGCCTACATGTGGTATCAGCTCGGCGCCATCTTCCTTAGCCTTGCGGCAGAACTCCAGTTGGGCCTTAACACGGGGCCAGTCTGATTCTTCACGGAAAAACAGGACAAAGTTTATCTGGCAGTTGTTTTCGATAGACAGGCGTTTCATCCAGTCCATTTCTTCTTCCCAGTTGTTGAAGTCGGAGACCAGTCCGAAAATAGCTTCGCCACCGACTTCTCCAATCGCTTTACCGATTCCGAGTAGTTCGTTTTCATCGGCATAAGTGCCGGGCATTGCCTGTTCTTCACGAGTGGTATGCAACTCGGTACGGGAAGTGGTGAATCCAATCGCTCCAGCGCTAACCCCCTCTTTTACGATGGCAGCCATTTGCTCAATGTCCTCGGCAGTGGCTATCTCATTGCGGGTGCCCCGGTCTCCCATCACATACGTTCTTACGGCGCAGTGCGGAACCTGAGCACCGACGTCGATTGCGCGGGGGAACGCTTCCACTGCATCGAGATATTCGGGAAAAGACTCCCAGTCCCAGCTGATTCCTTCATGAAGGGCTGAACCAGGGATGTCCTCGACGTCTTCCATAACTGCAATCAAGCGATCGTGGGCCGTATCATTGGGCTCACAGGGTGCAAAGCCCACCCCGCAGTTACCCATGATCAGCGTAGTAATGCCGTGATTGGCCGCGGGGCTGCACAAAGGGTCCCAGGTTGCCTGGCCATCCATGTGGGAGTGAACGTCTACCCAGCCGGGGGTGAGAAGTTTACCCTCAGCATTGATTTCTTTTTTGGCTGAGCCTTCCACTGCTCCTAGGGCAGCGATACGGCCGTTGCTAATGGCCAGGTCTCCGTCGAAAGCAGGAGCGCCGGTGCCGTCGACTATATGTGCGTTGCGAATGATGAGGTCGTACATGGCTATTATCTCTTATGCGGTCGTATACACAGCCATCAAGATAGCGCCTCACGGTGTGAAATACACTACCTGCATGCCCTCGTGGGCACTAGGGCGTCCGCCTGCGGGGGGTGGTGTAATCTGTTGGACCAGCAACCACCTCGCGCAGGCTTATAATCACGCCCACTATTCAGGAGATTCAGATGCAGCGTTTAGCAGGAAAAGTCGCCATTGTAACCGGCGGTGCCAACGGGATGGGCGAAGCCACTGTCAGGTTGTTCGTGGAGCACGGCGCCAAAGTTGTTATTGGGGATATTGCAGAAGAGGCAGGACAGGCACTTGCCGCTGAGTTGGGCGATGCAGCCGTCTTTTGTCGAATGGATGTGACAGCTGAAGCGGATTGGGAAAAAGCAGTCGCTGCAGCTCAGGCCTTGGGTCCTTTGAATGTGTTGGTCAACAATGCAGGTATGGTCCACATGGCTTCAATCCTCGATACCTCGCCAGAAGATTTTATGCGTGTGGTCGAGGTCAATCAGTTGAGTACCTTTCTCGGCGTTCGGGCTGTGATAGATCCAATGAAAGCGGCGGGCTGCGGCTCTATTATTAACGTGTCATCTATCGACGGTTTGCACTCATGTGCCGGTCTTGGTGCCTATTCCGCGAGTAAGTGGGCGGTGCGCGGCTTCACCAAAGCTGCAGCGATTGAACTGGGTCAATATGGTATTCGGGTCAATAGCGTACATCCGGGCGGCATCTTCACCGAGATGGGGGGTAAGGGAATGATTTCGGAGGAAGATCTGAATAAGTCTATCTACAAAGACTTTCCTATACCTCGCACCGGCCAGCCTGAAGAGGTGGCTTACGTCACGCTATTTCTCGCAACGGATGAGGCCAGCTACAGTACAGGGTCTGAGTTCGTTGCTGACGGCGGTTGGTTCGCTGGCATGCGCCGCCCGGGAATGCCCTGTTCCTGAATTTGTTGCATCAGCCTTTTTTTTAAAGGCTGTGAGACAGGCGTAAACCCCAGGTTCTGGGTGCGCTTAACTGCGTTCCCGGCCCATAGTTACGAGTGACGCTGGATGGGCGCTCGCGGAATATCCAGTTGCGTTCATCGGCGATGTTTTTGACAAAGGCAGTGGCGCTCCAGGGGCCGTAGGTGACACTCAGTTGGCTGTCCCAGCGGTCCCATGCATCCACCTTGTCTAACTCCTCCACGTTAAATGGCGACATGTACTGTTCACCCACGTACATGTAGCTGATCGAGGCGGACATTTTCGCCCACTCCCATTCCCACTGTGCATTGGCCCATAGGCTGACCTTGTGTTTGGGGGTGAGCGGAAAGGAGTTTCCTTTAAGATCCTGCTCTTCTGTACACAGCGGATCGTCTGTTTTCCCCTGGGCCAGTGGCCCCAGGGCGCAGGCATTGGCGTCTTTACTGGCGAACTCGTCGTAGCGAGTTTCGTTCCAGGACCAGGCAGCGCCGGCGGTAAAGTACTGGTTCAGTAAGGCCGTGGCTTCCAATTCTATTCCGTAGGCATGGGCTTCATCGGCGTTGCTGAAACTGCGCAGGGCGACTCCGTTGACGACATCCTGACGGATGACCTGCAAGTCCTGGTAGTCGTAAAAATAGGCGGCGGCGGCCATCTGCAGGCGATTTTCGAGCAATGCGCCCTTGTAACCCAGTTCCAGTGACAAGAGATCTTCCGGGGCAACCTGATCGACGTCGGTTGATGCGGTGGGCTTCATGAAGTTAAACCCACCGCTGCGATAACCGGTGGCCAGGGTGCCATAGAGCATCTGGCCTGAGGACAGCGCGTAGTCCAAACCAAGGCGCCAGTCGACACTGTCCCAACTGTCGTTTGCTTCTCTGCTGATATCCCCATCGCCTACCCATTGCACAAAGGTCGTATCGCCGCCGTCTTTGTCATCCTGCGAATAGCGCAGCCCAGCGGTAAGTCGCCATTGGCTGGAGAAATCCCATGTGCCCTGACCGTAGGCCGCCCAACTCGTCGTAATCAGGTCTGAGTTGCCGCGGTAAAGCCAGTTCTCTGTGCTGGTGTTACGTCCCACCAGATTGCCGAGAAAGGTATACACCGCCATCATGTCGTCGTTGTCCTCGCGCACGGCGAAGAACTGGTCTTCGTCGCTGCGATAGTAATAGAGGCCGGAAACGAAATTGATGGCGCCATCAAGCTCGGAATAGAACTGCAGATCCTGAGAAGTGAAGCTCGCGTCCTGCGCCGTATGATCGGTCACCATAGGCGGCGCGTGATCAACACCGGTCAGCGCCGACACTGGAATGCTGCCAAGAAATAACTCGCTCCAGCTAAAGCCAGCGTCCGCGGCGTTAGTAGCATCGTTGTCCACGAGCTTTGCATATTCGTATTCGTAGTAAGAGGCAATGTGCTTGAGGCGATAGTCGCCTAGTGCAACCTCATTGAGCAGATAAACCGATTGAGTGTCGGTTTGCTCTTTTGGAATGATATCCGATTGGGTTTTACTGTCGTCAAAGAGCGCAGCGTTGGCCTTGGTGTACCCCTGATGAAAGTTGACAAAGTTCTGTCCCGGAAAAGTGCCGGGTAGGTTGAGAGGTTGGCCACTACTGGCATCGGGAACGACTTGCACATAATCGGTGGAGAAGGGCAGTGTTCGATAACCATTGGAAGGACGACGATCGACATCAACCTTGGAAAATTGAATTCGCGAGTACCAGAGATTATTCCAGTGATATTTGAACGACATGCGCAGGTAGCCGGTGTCCTTGTCGTCGAAATCTTCACCGGTGGTCACCTCCTCCTGAAAGCCCGATCGTTTGATGGAGGATGCAGCGACGACCATGGATAGCTGGTCAGTGATAGGTCCGCTGATGAGACCTTGCAGCGCTTGATAGTCGTAGTTGCCAAGCTCCAGATTGACCTTGCTTTTCCAGGTGGTCGAGGGGCCCATGCTGATGATATTGATAGCCCCTCCCACCGCATTGCGACCGTACAGCGTGCCTTGTGGGCCGCGGAGTACTTCAACACGCTCCGTGTCGAACAGGTTCGTATATTCGAACAAACCCGCTTCAGTGGTGTAAACGCCATCGTTATAGAGCGCAACTCCGGGGTCTGAACCCAGTGCGTTATTGGGGCGGCCCACACCTCTGATGCTCACCTTTGACGGCGTTCCGGTCATGCTTAATGAAGGCGTGCGGGCCACAAGGTCTTGAGCGTCATTGATGGAGAATTTCTCCAGTATTTCTGCATCAAATGCGCTGATTGCGATTGGAGTGTCCAGTAGCGCCGACTGCCTGCGATTGGCAGTCACTAGAACTTCCTCCAGCTGACTGGCGCCCTGGCTCCAGGCCGTTGGTGCGGAGGCTAGCAGAGGTGCAATCAACAACAGACTGACCCGCGTGGCGCAAACCTGCCGTCTTTGGCAGCTCCGCTTCACTGGGAGACTTTCTCGGTCGCCGGCACTGCTTGTTTCCAGCCCGGAGGATGCAGCCAGAGCTTGAGCGCCGAAACTATTGAACCTGCCTTGGCACTGCTGGCAATGAGACTGACCCATTCCTGAAATGCTATTCGAAACGGGTTGTAGGTGTTGATGTTATTGATGAGCCCGTATCGCACTGGTGCCTTTTCCTCGACAAAGGTGCCAAATAACCTGTCCCAGATAATCAGCAGGTTGGCGTAATTCCTGTCAGTGTACTCTGGATTGGAGCCATGGTGGGCCCGATGATGTGAGGGAGTCACAAACAGATACTCCAACGGGGCCCAGAGCTTTCGTACCATCTCGGTATGGGTCCAGAAACCGTAAATGGTGGCAATGGCCCCGGCACTGGCGATCACCAGGGGGTCAAAGCCCAGCAGCGGCAGAGGCCAGTAGAACAAAGCTCGCGTCAGCGGTCCGGTGGGCGACTGCCGCAGGGCAGTGCCAAAGTTCATTCGCTCGCTGGAGTGATGTACCACGTGAGCGCACCAGAGAAAGCGAACGCGGTGGGAGGCACGGTGATACCAATAAAACATGAAATCCAGCACCAGGAGTGTAAACAACCACTGCAACGGACCCTGTCCCAGGTCAAAGTAACGGTGTTGATAGAGATAAAAATGCAGGCCGATGATTAGAACATCGAAACCGAGTTTAACGGCGATGTTCATGGCAAGCTGAGACATCGATGCGCCGAAGTCTCGCCACTCATAGGCTTCTCTGCCGCGAATGGCGGTAATGATGGCTTCAGCCAACATCAACAGGGCAAATGCCGGCAGAGCCAGTGCGGTCAGGTCCATTAACGATTCAATTATTATTTAATGCAGTAGTGAATGTTAATGCCTCATACACCGCGGGGCAATGCGCGGAGTTCGATTCCGTTATCCAAAATCTGAACTATAGTTGTTACTGATTACAACAGCTCAGGAGAGCAAGTCATGCTGTACGCTATGCCAGGCAGTGAAGATGCACTGTTTACCTTCAAGCCAAGATACGAAAACTTTATTGGCGGCCAATGGGTCGCACCCGCCTCCGGTAACTACTTCGAGAATATCTCTCCAGTTACCGGACAAGTTTTCTGTGAAATTCCCCGATCAGGTGATGCCGACCTTTCCGCCGCCCTGGACGCTGCCCATGCGGCGGCTGACAGTTGGGGCAAGACCTCTGCGGCGGAACGCTCCAACGTGCTGCTGAAAATTGCAGATCGCATCGAGGCTAACCTGGAAACTCTTGCCTATGTGGAGACCTGGGATAACGGGAAGGCCATTCGGGAAACGCTTAATGCGGACATACCTCTGCTGGCCGATCATTTTCGCTACTTCGCTGGATGCATACGGGCCCAGCAGGGCAGCGCCGCAGAGATCGACGCGAACACTGTCAGTTATCATTTTTATGAGCCACTTGGGGTTGTAGGTCAAATTATCCCCTGGAATTTTCCTCTATTGATGGCTGGGTGGAAATTGGGGCCTGCCTTGGCCGCGGGTAATTGCGTGGTGCTAAAACCTGCAGAGCAGACTCCTGCGTCCATTCTTGTGCTGATGGAAATCATAGGGGATCTGTTGCCCGATGGTGTGGTGAATGTAGTCAATGGCTATGGAGAGGAAATTGGTCAGGCGCTTGCCAGCTCCGACCGTATTGCCAAAATTGCCTTTACCGGATCCACCGCGGTGGGACATTTGATCCTGGCCAATGCAGCCAAGACCCTGATTCCTTCTACAGTGGAATTGGGTGGAAAATCGCCCAATGTGTATTTCGAAGACGTGATGCAGCATGAGGATGACTACATCAGCAAGTGTGTTGAGGGTGTGTTGCTGGGCTTCTTTAATCAGGGAGAGGTCTGTACCTGCCCATCCCGCGCCTTGATCCAGGAGAGCATTTACGCGGACTTCGTCGAGCGGGTTCTGGAGCGAGCGGGGAACATACAGCAGGGCAATCCGCTGGATACGGATACCATGGTTGGCGCGCAGGCTTCCAAGGAGCAGTTCGATAAGATCATGAGTTATATGGAAGTGGCTCGCCAGGATGGCGCCAAGTTCCTGATTGGGGGCGACAAGGCCACCGTAGGAGCAGATATAGCTGGCGGCTATTACATCCAGCCTACGTTGTTACAAGGCACTAACGATATGCGCGTGTTCCAGGAGGAAATCTTTGGCCCCACTCTGGGCCTCACCAGCTTCAAGACGGAAGAAGAAGCGTTGGCGATTGCCAATGCGACCGAGTATGGCCTTGGAGCGGGAGTCTGGACCCGAGATACCAATCGTGCCTTCCGCATGGGTAGGGGTATTAAGGCGGGGCGTGTATGGATGAACTGTTATCACGCTTATCCTGCGCATGCTGCTTTTGGCGGCTACAAGAAATCGGGCATTGGCAGGGAAACCCATAAGATGGCCCTGGAACACTACCAGCAGACCAAGAATATGCTGGTAAGCCACGATACTAATCCGTTGGGCTTCTTCTAGCCAAGGCCTCAAAACGAAATTAAGGCCACGCCTCCCTCACAGCGGTGCTCAATGGGCACCGCTGCTTGATAATCACTTCCGCGCGGTACAAATAGCTGGCTGTTCAGTGATGGCCAGGTTGTCTACTATACGAGCGTACAGTTAAGAAAACATGGAGACCGAACATGCTGTCCAAGCTAGACGACTACCCGATTCACCAGACGGCTGAGCCGATTTTCCACACAGCCTCCAGCGACCGTTTTCACTATGACCGCTACTGGTACAACGCTCATGCCAAAGACGGCAGCTTTTACTTTGGGGTGGGCCTGTGTCGCTACCCGAACCTCGGCATTCTGGATGGCAGTCTTAGCCTCGCTATCGATGGCAAGCAGTATGCTTTTCATGGCTCTTGCCGAGCGCCGCATGAGCCAACAGACCTCAGTATTGGGCCGATGGAGTTGCAGATACTGGAACCGATGGGCAGGCACCGATTGGTCATTGCAGATAACGAGACGGGTATCTCGTGTGACCTGCTATTTACCCCTCGCACTGCCTGCCTCGAAGAGGGGCGCCAGACCCTGCGCAACGAACGTCATGTCATTATGGATGCCACGCGCCTTGATCAGTTCGGTTTTTGGTCGGGTTGGATTCGCTACGAAGGTAACGAATTGACGGTAGACGGTTCTACCACGTTTGGAATCAAAGACCGTTCCTGGGGTATTCGCCCGGTCGGTGATGCCTATACCGGTGGCGCTCCGCTGGCTGAGTTCCAGGCGGTACACTTCAACTGGGCTCCTATCCACTGGGAAGATGAATGTAGTCTCGCCGGTTGGTTCGAGGATGGTGAGGGCCACCAGTGGCATACGGACCAGGGTTTCCTGCCACATTATGCCAGTATGGATGAGATTCCCGGAACCAATGACCCCTCAGCTCGCACCTGGAATGGCAAGGTTGATCACAAGCTGAATATGATACCGGGTACCCGGCGCGCCAGCTCAGCCGTTATTACCATGAACGACAAGTCGGGAGAGAGTCTTGAAATAAGTTTGGAGCCAGTGATGCTCCATCGCATGAAAGGCTTGGGTTATCAGCATCCTGAATGGGGTCATGGCAAGTGGCATGGAGAACTGGTCATATCTGGCGAAAGCTGGACGGATAGCGACCTGGATCCGCTGGCCCTGGAAAACCTGCATATACAGCAGATTGTCATCGCCCGTTGTGGCGACAAAGTTGGCCATGGAGTGCTGGAGCAAATGCATATCGGTCCCTCGGTCAGTCACGGCTTCGCCGACTGGTTCGATGGGGCGAGGTAGGCCATCGTCATGCTGCGATTCACAGTGAGAAAGGTTCTATTATTCTTGCTTATGATCGTGCTTGTGTTTTCAGGCGCTGTGCTCGCAGGCGCATGGTACGTAGGCGCATGGAATATTATTTTCCCGAGCCATCAACATGACAGCCAGGCACCACGATTACCAGCTGACCTGCGTGAACCTGCAATACTGGTTTTTAGCAAAACGAATTCGTTTCGGCACAAAGAAGGCATAGCGGGGGGTGTACAGGCCTTGCAAGCCATTGGCGACAACAATGGCTGGTCTGTTTTCTCGACAGAAAATGGTGCGGTGTTTAATGCCGAGCAACTGGCGAAGTTCTCTGCCGTCGTATTTCTCAATGCAACCGGAGATATGCTGAGTGAGCCTCAGGAAGCAGCTTTTGAGCACTGGTTGGAAGCGGGCGGCGGCTGGCTGGGGATACATGCTGCAGGGGACGGTTCGCACAAAAGTTGGTCGTGGTACGGGGAGAACCTGATTGGCGCAGACTTCACCGCTCACATCCTCGGACCACAATTTCAGGTTGCCCTTGTCGAGGTGGAGGCCTCCGGCCATCCCGTAGCTGAGGGTCTGCCTGCAAGTTGGGACCATGAAGAGGAATGGTACTCCTGGGAACGCTCGCCACGAGAGAGGGGTTTCAATATTCTGGTGACCATAGACGAAGATAGCTATTCACCGGTCCAGAAGGCACCAGGGCTGGAACGAGATCTACGGATGGGTGATCACCCGGTGGTGTGGTCGAATTGTGTGGGTCGGGGAAAGGCTGTGTACAGCGCGCTTGGTCACCGAAAAGAGGCGTTCGAAGCACCACAGCACCGGCAACTTCTGCAGAGCGCGCTGGCCTGGCTGGTGGACTCTGATCGCTCTTGCGAGGCTGCAGTCGCTGCTCTTCAGTGAGTGGCCGACTGTATCCTGCCGGGGTTAGCTATCCCTGTCACGGACCGTACCACGTAAGGATTTCACTTTCCCCCTGCGTGTCTTTCCATCCATTCTTTTCTTTTTTGAGCTGCGTGTAGGCTTTGTTGGCCGGCGTGTTTTCTGGGTGGCAGCAGCACTGCTTATCAGGTCTTTCAATCGCTCCAGCGCGTCCGCTCGATTCTTGTCCTGGCTGCGAAAGCGCTGGGCTTTGATGACCACAATTCCGTCGTTGGAGATCCGACTGTCCCGCTTTTGCGTCAACCGCTGCTTGTAGAATTCCGGTAGCGAGGAATCTGCGATGTTAAAGCGCAGATGGATAGCCGATGACACTTTATTAACGTGTTGGCCTCCAGCCCCCTGGGCGCGAATAGCAGTGATCTCTATCTCGTCCAGTGGCAGGGAAACGTGGCTGGAAATTTGTAAACCGCTCATGCGCTTTCCTTATCGGCGGGTATAAAAACCTACGCTGATCGTTACTACAGGTCAATGATGTTGCATGTTCTTAATACGTTCGTATTTAATTTGTGAGATGCTAGGTTGAAATCTACCTAAATCACCGGGGTGTGAGAGCCAATGCGCCTGATAACATTGCTACTTATAAAACTGATCGTGCTGAGTGTGTCGGCTCATGCGGCAGAGCGTCCCAATGTCATTATCATGGTTGCTGATGACCTGGGCTGGGCTGACGTGGGGTTTCATGGTGGTGATATTGATACGCCCTCATTGGATCGCCTCGCAGCGGAAGGGATAGAACTCTCCCGCTTTTATACAACACCGATATGCTCTCCTACCCGCGCCGCGCTGATGACAGGGCGCGACCCAATGCGCTTGGGCGTGTCCTATGCGGTCATTATGCCATGGACCAATCTGGGTATTCACCCGGAAGAGCATTTCATGCCGCAATCGTTCAACGCGGCAGGCTACCAGACAGCGATGGTCGGCAAATGGCACCTGGGTCACTCTTTGCAGGCTTACCATCCAAATGCCCGTGGTTTTGAGCACTTTTACGGACATCTGCATACGGAAGTTGGCTACTTTCCGCCGTTTGCGAACCAGGGAGGCAAGGATTTTCAGGAAAATGGCGTCTCCATAGAGCAGGAAGGGTATGAGTCCTACATCCTGGCTGACGAAGTTTCTCGCTATATCCGCGAACGGGATCAAGACAAACCTTTCTTCGTCTACATGCCTTTCATCGCGCCGCATACCCCATTGGATGCGCCCGAGGCTTTGAAAGAAAAGTATGCTGACCTGGAGGACAAGCGCTTGCCTGCACGCAGCAAGAATACGGATGAGACGCGCAGAATGAGCCGTCTCATGGGGGTAGATAGCGCCAGGCCAATGTACGCCGCAGTGGTGGACGGGATGGACCAGGCGATTGGCAGGGTGCTCGATACACTTGACGAGGAGGGAATTGCTGAAGACACGATCGTGTTGTTTTTCAGTGATAACGGCGGCGCAGCCTACGCCACCGGCGGAGCTGATAACGTGCCTCTGCGTGGCGGCAAAGGTGAGACCTGGGAAGGGGGAATTCGTGTCGTATCACTGATGCGTTGGCCTGAAAAGCTGGCAGCGGGTGACAAGATGGATCAGATCATGAGCGCCATGGACGTCTTTCCAACACTGGCGGAGGCAGCGGGAATCGCGCCAGGCAATGAACGGTTTGAATTGGACGGAAGAAGCATGTGGCCCGCCCTGGCAGAGGAAAAAGTCATTCCCCGTGAAGACTTATTGTACTTTGCCTCTGAAACGCCAATCCGCGGATCTTTCATGCTAACGGCATTCAACGATCACTGGAAATTAGTGCAGGAAGTTCAGCAGGGTCTGTTGTCCGCCACAGTGACCAACTATTTGTTTCGCATAAACGAAGACCCCAACGAATACAACAACCTTGCTGCGCAGTATCCCGAGGTCGTAGAAAATCTCGCGGGCAAAATTCATTACTGGCGCACGTTATACCCGGTAGCGGGTACGCGATCGGAACTAGTGCCTCCACCCGGTTGGCGCGCTCCGAGGGACTGGGCGACCTATCCGCGCTCATTGGAGGAAACCCAGGATGTCTCTGCACCCGGCATGCCTCCTGCTTTCGCGTTAAAACCGTTGGATTTCCAACATGGCGAAGCAGGGCGTCTGATTTACAACTGTGAGCCCTATCGGTTGCTGGGCGGTGGGCTTTGTAAGTAGGGTTTTTAAAGCGCGGAAGCGGGTTGTTCTGTAAGGTGACTCTCAATCACCGCGATGAAGTCACTCCCGTACTTGTCCAGCTTGCGCTCGCCCACGCCGGTCAGGCGACCAAACTGGGTGAGGTTCTTTGGCAGTGCGGTGCACATTTCTTGCAGTGTGCGGTCGTGAAAGATCACGTAGGGAGGCACGCCCTGGTCTTCTGCCAGTTCTCTGCGCCTGTCGCGCAGCGCTTCCCATAGGACAACGTCAATGTCTGCGGGCAGGCTTGTTTTGGTCGTTTGCTTTCCTGTCTTTTTAGCCGCATCCCTGCGCAGCTCGATTGACTCTTCGCCGCGCAACAGTTGTCTGCATTGTTCTTCCAGTCGCAATGCACCGAAGCGGTCCATGTCCACGCGCAGGTAGCCGCGTGCCACTAACTGGCGAAATACGGAGCGCCACTGGTTGGCGTCCAGATCTTTTCCCAGTCCGTAAGTTGCTAACAGATGGTGTTCGTACTGGTATATTTTTTCACCTTCGCCACCGCGCAACACATCAATCAGGTGATTGACGCCAAAGCGCTGCCCGGTTCGATAGACAGCGGAGAGCGCCTTGCGTGCGGCTTCTGTTCCGTCCCAGGTGTCCACGGGTTCCAGACAGCTATCACAGTTGCCACAGGGTTTTTCCAGAACGTCGCCGAAATATTTGAGCAGGCTTTGTCGTCTGCAGGAAGTGATCTCGCAGAGACCAAGCATGGCATTGAGGCGATGTTGCTCCGCTCTTTTGTGCTCTTCGCTACCTTCAGAGGACTCGACCATTTGCCGTAGCTTGATGACGTCTTGCAGACCGTAAACCATCCAGGCGTTTGAGGCCGCACCGTCGCGCCCGGCACGACCGGTTTCCTGATAGTAGGCTTCTACTGTTTTCGGCATGTCCAGGTGCGCCACGAAGCGAACGTCAGGTTTATCTATGCCCATGCCAAAAGCGACCGTGGCTACCATAATGACGCTCTCTTCGCGAAGAAAGCGGGATTGATAGTCAGCGCGAATTCGGGCATCCAAACCGGCGTGGTAAGGCAGTGCGTTGAAGCCCTGTTCCTGAAGCCAGAACGCGATATCTTCGGTTTTTTTGCGAGATAGGCAGTAGACAATACCCGCGTCATCAGGATGCTCATCCTGCAGGAAGCGTAAAAGCTGTTGCTTGGCATTCTGCTTCAGGCTGATTCGATAGCGGATATTGGGGCGGTCGAAACCAGCGATAAACTGCTTCGCATCATCAAGATCAAGTCTGTGAATGATCTCTGCACGGGTGCGTTCGTCTGCGGTCGCAGTAAGGGCGATGCGGGGAATATTGGGGAACTGCTGATGAAGTAGATTCAGTTGCAGGTAGTCAGCCCTGAAGTCATGGCCCCACTGGGAAACGCAATGTGCTTCATCGATAGCGAACAATGAGATCGGGGAGCGTTGCAGTAGTTCAATACTGCGCCCCTGGGTAAGGCGCTCAGGAGCTATGTAGAGCAAGTCCAGGTTTCCTCGCATCAGGTCTTGTTCAATCTGCGCTGCCTGGCCCGGTTCGAGAGTGGAATTGAGAAAAGCGGCTTTGACGCCCAGTTGTCGCAGGGCGCTGACCTGATCTTGCATGAGCGCGATCAAGGGTGATATCACCACGCCGCAGCCGGTACGAACCAGTGCTGGGATCTGGTAACACAGCGATTTCCCACCGCCCGTGGGCATCAACACCAGGGCATCCTGTCCGTTAACAACCGCGTTGATGATGTCATCCTGGGGTGGTCGGAAGCTGTCGTAGCCAAAGGTGTGCTTGAGAATGTGCTGGGCGCTGGTCATTGTGCAGCAGTATAACCGATCACGGCCTTGCGCCCGTCATCATTTCCCGCAGGGATGCAATTCAGGCCGGAGGGATGCTCAGGTTGTCGGGTGGGTCAATCGACAGGCTGCCAATCGCCAATGCCGCCTGGGTGCGCGAATGAACGCCCAGCTTGCGAAAGATTTCGGTCATATGGGCCTTGATGGTGGCCTCCTTGACGTCCAGTTCATAGGCAATCTGTTTGTTCAACAAGCCCTCTACGAGCATGGAGGCAACCCTGAATTGCTGGGGGGTCAGGCTCGCCAGGGCGTCTGCAACATCCAGCGACTGTAGCGATGCTCCAGAAGCGTTAGCGTCCAGTCCGGGGTGCAGGCCGCGTTCGCCGGCCATAACCTGGGCTATGCATTTTTCCATGTCTTCCACGCCCGTGGACTTCGACAAAAAGCCCGCGGCGCCATGGTCAATTGCCCTGCGGACGGTTTCAGGGTGTGAGTTTGCTGAGACGATAATAACCGGTGTTTTGGCTCTATGGCCGATAAACCATGAAAGCGCCGAGAAGCCCAGGGCGCCTGGCATATGGAGGTCCAGTAAGAGTAGCGAAACATCGGGTGTCATTTCGACCTGCTGCTGTAGCTCTGCAACGCTGGCGGCTTCTACAAGATTTGCGTTCGGGTAAATCTGGGCAATAACTTGTTGCAAGGCGGCCCGGAACAGCGGGTGGTCATCGGCCACCAGGATAGACAATGCTTCTGAACTCACAGGATTTAGTCCGTTGTTTTTATGCCGCTATTGTCAGGGTAAAGAAAACCGGGCGCAAGGCCCGGCGAATACAGTGACCTTGCAAAGGTCTGTGGGGGTGAGAGATACGAATTGCAGTTTATTCACGGCATTGCGCTACGGCACTAGACTTTAGTCGATAAAACAAGGCATTTTTGACCAAGGTCTAATGGGTTGTTTGGGGTTGGCGGGCTAATACTGTGCAGGCTCGATACATAAACATCTACATTAGGGAGCTACACAAGATGAAAATTAAACCGATAGCCGCCGCACTTCTTGCCCTGGGGACACTCTCGACTGCCAGCATCAGTATGGCGGGGGAAACGGAAGACCGTATTGCTGAGCTTGAACGCCAGCTGGCTGAACTGAAGTCGATGATTTCGGCCAACCAACAAGCCACAGTGGTGAATCAGGAGGCCACCGTAGCCAATGCGGTAGAAATTGAAGAGGCCCGGCCATCCAAAAAGGGTACCAAGTTCCAGTATGGAGGCTTTATTCAGCTGGACATGGCAGCTTCCAGTTACAGTGAGGGTAAGCCCGGTAACAAGTTGATTGAAGACTTCCTGGTGCCATCGCTGATTCCTGTATCCGATGGCTCCGGCTCGTCTTATGACACCACAAACCTGCACGCCAAGACCTCGCGTTTGTTCTTTACCACGGCTACCGATACAGATGCCGGTAAAATTTCTACCCGCATAGAGATGGACTTTTTGTTAGGCAATAGTGGCGATGAACGTATCTCCAACTCCTGGAACTCGCGCCTGCGTCACGCATTCGTCAAGTGGGATTATGACGAGGGCAAGTCACTTTTGGCCGGTCAAAGCTGGTCTACCTTTTTCAATGTGGGTGCGCTGCCCAACCAAATCGATTTCGTAGGCCCTGTCGGCACTGTGTTTAATCGTCAGCCGCAGGTGCGCTGGACGAATGGGGGATTGCAGCTGGCCGTAGAGAGCCCCGCCACTCGTTTAAATTGGGACGTTGATGGGTCCCTGTCGACCGCCTTTGACGATTTCCACGCAGGGATTCCAGACCTGGTCGCTCGCTATAATGGCAAAGCCGGCGGCCTGTCCTGGTCTGCGGCAGGTATTGTGCGCGAACTGAGTTACGACAACGGCACCACAGACGACTCGCAGATGGGCTATGGCCTGAGTCTTGCCGGTAAATGGATGCTGGGTAAAGACGATATTCGCTTCATGCTCAACTACGGCGACGCGCTTGGACGCTACCTTGGCTTGAACTCGTTCAATGACGGTTATGTCGGCGCCGATGGTGATATCGAAACCATCGACCAGCTGGGTGCATTTGTTTCGTATCAGCACTTCTGGAGCCCCAAGTGGAGCAGTTCTTTTTCATTGTCCATGTCCCAGGCAGACAATCCAAGCCAGCGAGAGTTCTCGCCGGCTGATTCGCTAGCCGAAAGCTATCAGTCAGCGCATGCCAGTCTGTGGTACTTGCCTGCACCCAAGTACTCCATGGGAGGTGAATTCATCTACGCCACCAAGGAGATGGAAGATGGCCGCGATGGCGACCTGAGTCGTCTGCAGTTCGCGGTTAAATATGCTTTCTAAATCCGGCCGATAGACCAAGGTCTAAGAGTAAGCACAGACCGCCCGGAGTAGTATCCGGGTGGTAAGTAACGATAACAACACCGATAGGAGGTGTGTGATGTCCCCACTAAACGAAGAGCAAGGCAAAGAGTACTGGCGCCGCAACTTGTCCTTGATGATCAAGCTTCTGGTGATCTGGTTCGTCGTCAGCTATGGCTTCGGCATTATTCTGGTTGATGTTCTCAATCAAATTCAGATCGGCGGTTACAAGCTCGGGTTCTGGTTCGCACAACAGGGTTCAATCTACGTGTTCGTAGGATTGATTTTCTATTACGCCAAGAAAATGGCTGCGCTGGACAAAGAGTTCGGTGTGGAAGAAGACGATTAGGGAGCTCTGACATGGATCTGCAAACATTAACGTATATTGTGGTGGGCTTTACGTTTGCCCTCTACATTGGAATCGCCATCTGGGCCCGCGCTGGATCAACAAAAGATTTCTACGTCGCGGGTGGTGGTATTCACCCTATTCAAAATGGTATGGCTACGGCCGCTGACTGGATGTCCGCTGCTTCGTTCATTTCTATGGCTGGACTTATCGCGCTGAGTTATGGCGGCTACGGTGGTTCGGTGTTCCTGATGGGCTGGACCGGTGGTTATGTCATCCTCGCTATGCTGCTGGCGCCTTACTTGCGCAAATACGGCAAGTTCACGGTGCCAGAGTTCATTGGCGATCGGTTCTATTCCAACTCAGCACGCACCGTTGCGGTGATTTGCCTGATTATCTGTTCTGTTACTTACGTAATCGGCCAGATGAAGGGTGTGGGTGTAGCCTTCTCCCGCTTCCTGGAAGTGGACTACGACACAGGTCTTTACGTAGGTATGACCATCGTATTTTTCTATGCCGTCCTTGGTGGTATGAAAGGTATCACCTATACACAGATCGCCCAGTACTGCGTACTGATCCTTGCTTATACTATTCCGGCTATCTTCATCAGTCTGCAACTGACCGGCAATCCGCTGCCTCAGCTTGGCCTGGGAAGTACGCTAGTGGGTACCGATATTTATCTGCTGGACAAGCTGGACATGGTCGTCACCGATCTCGGCTTTAAGGAGTACACGACCAATGTGCGACTCAGCGGTATCAATATGTTCGCTTATACCATGTCGCTGATGATCGGTACGGCGGGTTTGCCGCACGTCATTATTCGTTTCTTCACGGTACCCAAAGTGAAGGATGCACGTTCTTCAGCGGGTTGGGCACTGGTATTCATTGCGATCCTTTACACCACGGCTCCTGCGGTAGCGGGTATGGCTCGCCTGAACCTGATTGACACCCTCGGCGGTGAAGATGGCCAGGGTCTGGTTATCGAAGATCGCCCCGTCTGGTTCGAGAACTGGGAGAAGACCGGGCTGCTGAAGTTTGATGATAAAAATGGCGACGGCCGAATCCAGTACTCAGCTGACAAAGAAGTCAACGAGATGGTTAAGATCGACAACGACATCATGGTCCTGGCTAACCCTGAAATCGCCAAGCTGCCCAACTGGGTGATTGCTCTGGTAGCTGCCGGTGGTCTTGCCGCGGCGCTGTCAACGGCGGCTGGTTTGCTGCTAGCGATTTCATCGGCGATATCGCATGACTTGCTCAAGGGTATTCTGACGCCAAACATAAGTGAAAAGGCGGAGTTGAACGCTTCGAGAATTGCAATGGCCTTTGCCATCGCGGGGGCGGGTTATCTCGGGCTTAATCCGCCGGGATTTGCCGCGGGAACCGTTGCATTGGCCTTTGGCCTGGCGGCGTCCTCGATCTTCCCGGCGCTGATGATGGGTATCTTCTCCAAGGGTATTACTAAAGAAGGAGCCATTGCTGGCATGATTGGTGGCATCGGCGTAACCCTGTTCTATGTGTTCCAGCACAAGGGCATCATGTTCATCCCGGGCACATCATTCCTGGGTGATACACCGGCCAACTGGTTCCTGGGTATCGAGCCCAATGCCTTCGGTGTTGTCGGTGCGGTAGTTAACTTTGCGGTAGCCTTTGCGGTATCTAAAGTGACTGCAGCGCCTCCACAGGAAGTGCAGGATTTGGTAGAGCACATTCGTATACCGGTGGGTTCCGGTGAGGCAAATGCCCACTAAAACTATCAAGGTCCTTTTCAGGGAGGTGCCGCTTTGCGGTACCTCCTTTTTTATTGTGACTATTGCCCAATATGTATTCGAATCGGTGTATTTCGGGTGTATATCGTGCAACAGTTATTCTGCCAGGCTGACCTCTGTTCGCGAGCGCGACAATGGGGTCGAAGGGTTTCTGTATTCAGCAACAGCAATGCGTTAATGACTGGAGCGGCATGCAATGTTCAAAAATAAACACGTAGTTATCGCCATGATTGTGGCGCCTATACTTTCAATACTCGCCTGGGTTGCGGTTGGCCAGTTCACGGGAGAGCAACCCCATATTGCGCAACCTGGCCAGTCTTATCCGCTGGTAGAAAAAAGCAACTGCCGCTATGACAGCGGAGCTTGCGATCTGGAGAATGAAGACTTCAAAATTCGTCTCACCCTGCAGGAGGGTGTTGTTGGTCCTGAGTTCCTTCTTACCTCCACCCATTCTCTGGAGGGAGTGGTGTTGGCAGTCAGTGCAGAGGATCTCAGTCCCAAGCCTGCTGCCATGCGAGCATCCGATGGTCAGGGATTGGAGTGGCGAATTGCACTGGATGCAACACCAGGGCCGGCGGAGCGCATTCGAATTGTGGCCAGGGCGGCCGGCAGTAGCTATTTCGCCGACGCATCGACCACATTTCTGCAGCCAAAGGATTAACTTATTCTGTGAGTAACGAGATATCGATGCAGCAAGGTAGCGACCAGGAGAAGCAAGAGCAAATAGCTGCTCTGGATACGCCGGAACTGGTCACCATTGCCGAGTTCATTCAGCAAACCCTGCCCTTCAATGAGTTGCCTCCGGCAATTCTTTACCCTTGTATCTCAAAAATACTGGTGCAGTACCACTGCCAGGGCGAAATTTTCAATGCTGATACGCAGGAAAAAGGGCTGCGAATCTTGCGCAGTGGGGCGGTGGAGTTGCGCGATAGCGACAACAAACTTCTGGACAGGCTGGGCGAGGGTGAGAGTTTTCACATTGCTGGTCTGAATGCGGAACGCGGCGAAGTGATAGCCACGGTGATCGAGGACGCGCTGGCCTATTTCGTACCGGATGAGGTCTACAGGGGCTTGCGAGATAGCGATCGAGGGTTTGACCGGTACTTCAGCGGGCAGCGCAACCGGCGACTTCGCAGAGCCGCGCGCTATCAGCCAGAGCCTAATACCATGATGCAGGAAGTGAGTACGGTGATGAGCACCAATCTGCTTTTGGTATCGCCTTCAGCCACGGTGCAGGAAACTGCGCAAGCAATGGCCGAGCGCAGAGTTTCATCTGCTTTTGTCGTACACAATGACGAACTGCTCGGTATTGTTACGGATCGAGATCTTCGAGTACGCGTTGTCGCCAAGGCCCTGCCTGCAGAAACGGCGGTGAAGGAGGTAATGACAGCAGACCTGGAATGGGTAGAAGGGCACGAGACTATTTTTGCCACCACCCTGTTAATGACGCAGCGCCGATTTCACCACTTGCCGGTTAAAATCAATGGAGAGACAAAGGGCATTGTTACCACCTCAGATCTGATCCTTGCGAAGCAAGATGACCCGGTGTACCTGGTACAACACATTTCCCGTCAATCGGATGTGAAAAATATCAAAGAACTGGTCTCAGGGATGTCAAACCTGATGGTCCAGTGGGTCAATTCTGGCATGCGTGCCCAGCAAGTGAGCCAGATTCTCACGGCAATCTCCGATGCAGTCACGATTCGCCTGATACAGTTAGCAGAGGAAAAATATGGTCCGGCACCGGTTTCCTGGTGCTGGACCGGGTTTGGGTCCCAGGCTAGGGGAGAGCAGCTGTTGGGAGCCGATCAGGACAATGGCCTGGTTATTTCTGATGAGGTCACTCGAGGGCAATTGCCATGGTTTGAAAAGCTGGCGCGTTTTGTCTGCGATGGGCTGGACGAGTGTGGTTATATCTACTGCCCGGGTGGCATTATGGCGATGACCGATGAGTGGCGGCAACCGCTGGCGACCTGGCAGGATACGGTGCGTCGCTGGACGCGCTCGCCCACCCCGGATGCAGTAATGCGAGTCAGTATTTTCTTTGATGTCCGCTGTATCTATGGCGATTTCTCGCTGGCGAATCGCTTACAGGAGACGATGCTTGAACAGGCGTCGAAGAACTCCATTTTTCTGGCTGCACTGTGCGCCAACGCGCTGGACAGCAGACCGCCGCTGGGAATTTTCCGTCGCTTTGTGGTGGATCGTGATGGCGAGCACCGCAAGGAACTGGACTTGAAAAAGCGTGGCGTGCTGCCTGTGACCGAAATCGTTCGCTTGCATGCGTTGGCGCATAAAATAACGGCGGTCAACACCGATGAGCGACTCAAGGCGCTGGCCGCAGAAAAACACCTGACTATTACCAACAGTCGCAACCTGGCCGATGCCCTGCACTTTATTCAGCACTTGCGGATAAAACACCAGTGCGAGCAAATTACGCGCGGCGAGAACGTATCCAATTTCCTAAACCCCCGTGATCTCCCGAAAATGGCGAAGGAGCAGTTACGTGACGCATTTACCATTATCGATGAAGCCCAGTCCGCAATCCGACAAACCTACCGGGCAGGAATGGGCTGATGTGGCGGCTGCGAGTGCGACGTCTGGCATACAGTCGCCGGGTATCGGGCACAGCGCTGCAGACATGTTGGCAAGTGCCCTTGCCATCCACTTCGACCGACTGGCGCAAGGTATCTTTTCTGGTGGCGGATGCGGAGATGTCCTCTCTTGATGCGAACAACGGTGAGTTACTGAGCGTTGGTTGGGTCATCGTCGAAAATGGGTCGATTGTGCTCAGTACCGCCGAGCATCACCTGATACGGGCTGAAAACTCTGTTGGCCAAAGTGCGACAATTCACAATTTGCGCGATCATGATCTTATGGATGCGGAAACCCGCGACCAGGTGCTCTCTCATTTTCTCAAGGTTGCCGCCGGCAAGGTGCTGGTGTTCCACAATGCGTCATTGGATCTCGCTTTTTTCAATAAAGTCAGCCGCCGATATTTCAATGCGCCAATGTTGATGCCTGTCGTCGATACCTTGCTGCAGGAGGAGTCGCTGCTTCGCCGACGCGAACAGGCGATCAAGCCGGGAGAGCTCCGACTGCAGGCCTGCCGAAGCCGCTACAATCTGCCTCACTTTCATGGCCATAATGCTTTGTTGGATGCCTTGGCGACTGCCGAACTGCTGATTGCAATGGCGGCACGGCGCAGTGCAGGGAAGCCATTCACTCTGGGACAGCTTCTTTAGCTGAAGTGGCTTAACAATTCTTTTCCATTCTGATGGACCCAATCATTGTCTTATCACGTAAAATAATGATGTAACCCCTCCATTAAGAACACCCACTCTGCCCCAAAGGTAAGTATGTCTAGGCTGATAAAGAATCTGGTATTTCCTTTACTGGTGTTGGCGGTGGCCGCTGCTATTGCCTACGCATTAATCAGTAGCAGGCCACCCTTGCCGCAGCGAGAGAGCACGCTAACGATACCTGTTGTTGAAGTGGCAGAGGTGCGCCCCGCGCCTGTGTCAGTATCTATTGAGTCCCGCGGAATAGTCACTCCGCGGCGGAACATTGAATTAGTCACCGAAGTGTCAGGAAGAGTCGTCTGGGTGGACCCGGGTTTTCTCCAGGGCGAGGAGATTTCCGAGGGTCAATTGTTGTTGCGTATTGACCCGATCGATTACGAGGTGGCGCTCTCCGCTGCAGAGGCAGCGCTTGCCAGTGCCGAACTTTCTCTTGCTGAGGTGAAAGTGCTGGTCAAGAAGGCAGCTATTGCCGAGGCGGAGGCGGGGGTGGTCGCTGCGAAGGACCGCCTGCGTCAGGCAGTGACAGACTTGGCCAACACTGAAGTTAAAGCACCCTTTAATGCGGTGGTAGACATCAAGCGTGTAGACCTTGGTCAATATGTGCAGGCCGGCTCTGCTCTAATGAAATTGTTGAGTACTGGGGTCGCGGAAGTGCGCTTGCCCCTGCTGGCTTCTGATGTTCCGTTTGTAAAGTATGGCCAGGATGCCGATGGCAGATGGCAGCAGCTCACATTGACCGCAACCTTCGGGAATGTGCAGCATAGTTGGCAAGCGCGCCTGGCTCGTCTGGAGCGGCGGGTGGATGAGCAGACCCGGGTGTTTTTCCTCGTTGCCCAGGTTGATCGTCCCTATGATAAGGCCTTACACACCCATATCCTCGCGATGGGGCTGTTTGTCGAGGCCAGCTTCGAAGGTGCTGCGATACCCAATGCGGTGCGATTGCCTCGATCCGCGCTGCATCAACAGAGCTATGTCTATGTCGTGGCCGACGGCAAGCTTGCCCGCCGGGATGTCACTCTCCTGCGGCGAGAAGGCGATAGTGTGATTGTCGGTGAAGGACTGCAAGCAGGTGACCGGGTGGTTCTCAGTCGGCTGGACCTGATGGTCGATGGAATGGCGGTTCAGGCAGATGGCTGAGATGGGTCAGGAGCGTGGGGTCATCGCCTGGATGGCCAACAACCCGGTAGCAGCTAACCTGCTGATGTTGGTGGTTATGATAGGCGGTCTCGCGGCTATTAATAATCTGACTAAAGAGGTTTTTCCAACTTTTCCCACGGAGCGGATCACCATCACTGTGCCGTATCCCGGGAGCTCACCGGAGGAAGTCGAATCCGGGATTGTGCGGATTATCGAGGAGGAAATGCTGGACCTGGTCGGGGTCAAGGAAATCTCTTCAGTTTCCCGCGAAGGTTCTGGCACCGTCACCGTGCAGATGGAAGCCGGTACCCCCATGTCACGAGCCCTGGTGCAGATTAAAACCCGGGTAGATGGCATTGCTTCGTTCCCAGCCAATGCAGAAGAGCCCATTGTGGACGAAGTCCTTTATCGCACGCGCACCATGAACGTGAGCGTTTATGGGGACCTTGACGAGTATCAGTTGAAAGAGCTTGCCGATGGCTTGCGCGATGAAGTGCTGGATATACCGGGGATTACCCAGGTTGCGATGCGCGGCGCCCGCGATTATGAGATTTCCATTGAGGTTTCCGATACGGCGCTGCGTCGATACGGGCTAAGTTTTGACAACGTGGTTTCTGCGGTCCAGCAGCGCTCCCGAGACCTTCCAGGCGGCAAGTTGCGGACTGATGAGGGCTCAATCACTTTACGCTCGGTGGGGCAGGCCTATACCGCCGAGGAATTCGCAGACTTGACCCTGGTGGCAAGAAGTGACGGTACGGTGCTGAGTTTGGGAGACATAGCCACAGTGCGCGATGGCTTCGAGGACCAGCCCGTGCTGACTCGGCTCAATGGCAAGCCCTCCGTAACCCTGGTTGTCGACCGGGTGGGTGAGCAGGATGTGCTCGCCATGACCGATAACCTGCGGGCTTTTGTTGCCGGGAAACAAAAAGAATTGCCGTCAGGCGTTGAGATTACAGCCTGGGCAGATCGCAGCGTGATTCTCAAAGGGCGCATCAACTTGATGCTCAAGAGCGCGGCCCAGGGCGCGGTGCTGGTAATGATTTTTCTGGCCCTGTTCCTCAACACCTCGCTCGCATTTTGGGTGATCCTCGGCGTGCCTTTCTCCTTTCTCGGAGCTTTGATGGTGCTCGACGTTTTTAACACCGGTCTCACCATCAACATATTTTCGGTCTTTGGGTTCATTCTGGTACTGGGGATGCTGGTCGACGATGGCATCGTCACAGCGGAAAGTGCCTACGCCCAGTTGGAGGAAGAGCGCAAAGGGGTTGATAGCATTATAAGAGGCACCCGTCGGGTGACGGTGGCGACCGTATTCGGTGCCCTGACGACCATGATTGCCTTCACCCCGGCGGCTCTATTAACGGAGGGAATAGGCCGATTGGTATCTGTGATTGTTCCCGTGGTCGTGTTGAGTTTGTTGTTTTCCCTGATTGAGACCAAGCTGATCCTGCCCGCGCACTTACGTCATATTAAAATAGATCCTGTGCCTTCCGATGGCCGAACGCCGTTTGGTTTTCTCAAAAAGTTACAGCAGGCATGCTCAGGCGGCCTGGTGCGTTTTAGTGAAGAAGTCTATCGGCCATTGCTGCAATGGGCGGTGGAATATCGCTATGTCAGCATTGCGATTTTTGTGGCTGGGCTTGTGGTCTGCCTTGCGCTAGTACCTGCTGGCATCGTGCGCTTCGTTTTCTTTCCCAACGTACCCTCCGACTCTATTCAGGTTGACCTGAAAATGCCCAACGGTACGCCCTGGCAAAAGACACATGAATACGCTTTACGCATTGAAAAAGCAGCCAGTGACATGGATGAGCGTTATAGGCTGGAGACCGGAAGTGACAAGAGTGTCATCGGTGAAATGCTGACGCTATCGACTTCTGACACTGAATCAGAGCTTTGGCTGGATCTGTTACCAAGCGAGCAGCGTTCGGTCTCATCGGTAACGTTGGCGAACTGGTTCCGAGAGGCATTGGGCGAGCTCAGCGGTGTGCAATCGCTGATCGTCAATGCCAGTGCAGGCCCTGGTGGCTCTCCCGTGGACATTGAATTGGGAGGGAACGACCTGGAACAACTGCGCGGCGCCGCGTCAGAACTAAAGGTGGCGTTAATGCGATTTGATGGTTTGTCAGACATACGCGATACCTTCGATGCTGGAGGGCCCGAGCTGGATATCAGGGTAAGTTCCGAGGGTGAATCTCTGGGGCTGGGCCAGGTCGAACTTGCTCGGCAAGTACGCCAGGCATTCTTTGGCGCTGAGATTCAAAGGGTTCAGCGTGGCCGGCATGAAGTGCGGGTTTATGTCCGTCTTCCTGCTGAACACCGACAGTCACTTGATGCCTTGCATCTGCTATGGATTGAAGTGCCTGGTCGCGGCAAGGTGCCCTTTGATGTTGTCGGCACTGCCCAGGAACGGACGGGTGTTAGTGTGATTAGCCGCTTTAACCGACAGCGTGTGGTTAACGTTAAGTCAGATTTGGACAAAGCGCTTCTCGAGCCGGGAGAGGTGAATCAACGCATCGTGAATGAGGTGTTGCCGGATATTCTGGCTCGCTATCCCCAGGTAAGCCAGCGCCTGAGTGGGGAGGCGGAAGATCAGGCAGAGTCCACCAGCTCTCTTAAGCTCGGCTTTATCGCAATTCTCGTTATGATTTATGCGGCGCTGGCCGTGCCTCTTCGCAGTTATGGCCAGCCCTTAATCATTATGTCGGTGATCCCTTTTGGATTAACCGGCGCTGTGCTTGGCCACTTTATTGTCGGCAGTGATGTGAGCGTTCTTTCGGCGATAGGTATGATTGGCCTCACCGGAATTGTTGTTAACGACAGTCTTGTGCTGGTCGATCATATTAACCATCGCCTCCACGATAGAAATGAATTCTGGCGAGATGCCGTGATCAATGGCGCTGTACGGCGATTTCGTCCTGTGGTGCTGACGTCAATTACGACGTTTATTGGCTTGGTGCCAATACAGTTGGAGACCGCAATCCAGGCGCAGTTCGTCAAACCTATGGCAGTGTCAGTTGCTTTCGGGGTATTGTTTGCCACCTTTGTGACACTCGTGCTGGTCCCTGTGCTTTATTTCGTGGGCAGGGATATCAAGGCAATTTTTATTAAGGAGCCTGTCTAATGCTAACCCCCTTTCATATTGCCGTTGCTGTGCGAAATATCGATGAGGCGCGCGAGTTTTACGGCGTCGGCCTGGGATTTGCAGAAGGACGAAGCAGTGACCAGTGGATAGATTTTAATATGTTTGGCCATCAATTTGTCACCCATCTCAATGCCAGCATCGGACCTGAGGGGAAGATTGCCAGTATAGCCAACGAGGTGGATGGTCATGGTGTACCCGTACCGCACTGCGGCGTGGTACTGGAATTTGATCAATGGGAGCAGTTTGCTGATAGGGCCCGAGCAGTAGTCAGCGAATTTATTATCGAGCCCTATATCCGGTTTAAAGGGCAACCGGGAGAGCAGGGCACCCTGTTTTTTAACGATCCCTCGGGCAATGCTCTGGAGTTCAAGGCTTTCCGTAATATTGATGAGCAGCTGTTTGCCAGCTGAATTATCGGCTGTAGAGAAACGGTCCCTGGCGGGAATACTTGTTCGACTCAATCTGATCGATGACAAAGTGGCTGAGTTCCCCCGCTTTTAAATGAAAGCTCCCCGGGCTGAGCAGCGAGGTTACCGGCTCGCGCTGGAAGCTGCTGGACTCAATGAGCGGGCAGCGTACCAGCGTCCAATTCACCTCGCTCTTTGACAGCAACTCATACTCAGCTTGCCGGTCTTTGAGCAATGTGTTGTAGCGTAGCTTTACCAACTGGCGCATCAGCCAGCCTCCAGGACTGCGTTGATCCCCCGGCATTACCACGCCAGCCCCGGAAACCAGGATATAGCGGTCGAGCTGGTTTCGCTCCATGGCTGCAAGCACATTGCGGGTAACCGTGGTCGTCAGGTCGATGGCTGATTTGCTGTTACTGCCGGGGCCTATGGCACTGATCACCACGTCACTTTCTGCCAACAGCTTGTCGATTGCGGCCTGGTCACGTGCGTCTCCTGGCACTACGGTGACCCGGTCGCCCAGATAAGCGAGTTTCTCGGGAGACCTCGACAGAAGCCTGACCTGGTAGCCCTGTTCAAGAGACCGCTGGAGAATATGCCCGCCAGCCATGCCGGTGCCGCCTAACAGTGCGATCGTAGTATCCTGATTTACCGGCTTGCTGGCGGCAATAATTTCATCGCTGCTCAGCCTTTGTTGCGGTCCTGCACAGGCGGCCAGCAGGGTCAGGCAGGCGAAAACCGAGAGCAGTTTGACTAGGCGGATTCTCATTTTCAGGGTCAAAGGTTTAAGCCTGCGTTTCCGGTGAAAGTTCCCGCCAGAACATGCGAGCGGCCTCATCACAGAAAGGTCCCATCGCGTCAGTATCAAGATAGACGCCATCGATAATCGAGCGACTCATGCCGTGTAGTGTGCTCCAGGTGACCTGTGAATAGCGCAGCGGGTCGAGACCAGACCTGACCAAGCCGTGCTGCTGCCAGCTCTTGACCTGATTAAGATAAAAACGAAAAGAACCGTGCGCTTCGGCTTTCAAGGCTTCTGTGACGTCTGCAGATTTCCATAGATGACTGCCGAACATGAGGTCGTAATACTCCGCGTTGTTGACCGCAAATTCGAGGTAGTGACGGACAAATTTCTGCAGCCGCTGCTCGGACAGCTCAGCGCCGTCCAGGGTCAGAACACCCACAAAGCGTCGAAAGCCCTCCTCGGCGATCGCGCAGAGGAGATCTTGTTTGTCCTTGAAGTGATGATAGGGAGCCGTCCTGGAGACGCCGGCACGGGCCGCCAAACGGCGCATTGATAAACCGTGCTCGCCCTCATCGCGCAGCAGCAGCGCGGCCTCGTCCAGCAGGGTGCGACGAAGGTCTCCATGGTGATAGCGGGTTTTACTGCTCATGAGGGCAATCTACCAAGCTATCTTGACAGTGTCAAAATACACGGGTAAATTACAGTCCTGAAACTTGACGATGTCTAGATAGGGGGAATAACGCATGAGTAATTATCCGCACCTGATGGAGCCGCTGGATCTGGGCTTTACCACGCTTCGTAACCGGGTTTTGATGGGGTCTATGCACACCGGGTTGGAAGAAGCACCCGACGGGTACGAACGGATGGCCGCATTTTTTGCAGAGCGAGCCCGTGGCGGGGTTGGCCTTATCGTCACCGGTGGTTTTGGACCCAACAAGCGAGCGGCAACCCACGAACACACTAAAATGCTATGGACTGAAGAGGATTGTGCAGACCATAGAGTGATTACCGATGCGGTACATGCTGAGGGAGGAAAAATTTGTATGCAGATACTGCATACGGGCCGCTACGCGATTAACGAAAATCCTATTGCACCGTCGGCGATTCAAGCGCCTATCAACATGTTCAAGCCACAGGCCGCCACCGAAGAGGAAATAGAGCAACAGATTGAGGATTTTGTCCGCACCTCGGTATTGGCGCAAAAGGCAGGCTATGACGGTGTCGAGATCATGGGCTCGGAAGGCTATTTCCTGAACCAGTTCCTGGCGGCGAGAACCAACCACCGGGATGATGGTTGGGGCGGCAGTTATGCAAATCGAATGCGCCTGCCAGTGGAGGTGGTTCGCCGGGTGCGCGATGCTGTCGGAGAAAAATTTATTATTATCTACCGCCTGTCGATGCTGGATCTGGTGGAAGGGGGCAGCAGTACTGAGGAAATTACGCTGCTGGGCAAAGCGGTGGAGTCAGCGGGTGCGACGATTATCAATACTGGCATCGGCTGGCATGAGGCACGTATACCCACCATAGCGACCAAGGTACCCCGCGCCGCGTTCACCTGGGTGACTCGTCATTTTCGCGACGAGCTGTCTGTCCCGGTAGTAACTTCCAACCGCATAAACACGCCGGAGATTGCCGAAGAAGTGCTTGAGCGAGGTGATGCGGACATGGTGTCGATGGCGAGGCCTTTTCTCGCGGATCCCGACTTTGTCATCAAAGCAGCACAAGGCAAAGCGGATGAAATTAATACCTGTATTGGTTGTAACCAGGCCTGCCTTGATCATGTGTTCTTGGGCAAGATGACCAGCTGTCTCGTCAACCCGCGGGCATGCCATGAGACTGAGCTGGTGATTGAGCCCGCCATGAACGTTAAGACGGTGGCTGTCGTAGGTGCCGGCCCCGCCGGTTTGGCATTTGCCACAACGGCAGCCGAACGGGGTCATCAGGTCACCCTGTACGATGCTGCCGATGAGATTGGTGGGCAGTTCAATATTGCCAAGCAGATTCCGGGCAAAGAGGAGTTCTTCGAGACCCTGCGCTACTTTGGTAAGCGTTTGGAAACCACTGGCGTGCGCGTGGAGTTGGGCGTAAAGGTGGGGGCGGAACAGCTTGCCGAGAAGGGATATGATGAAATTGTCCTGGCCACTGGAATAGAACCACGCACTCCGAATATCGAAGGTGTTGACCACCCCAAGGTGATGTCATACCTGGATGTATTGCGTGACAAAGCACCGGTCGGCAACAAAGTGGCCATTATTGGTGCGGGCGGAATCGGCTTTGATGTCGCTGAGTACCTTACACATGGCGATGCATCTTCCAGTACGGATATCGAAACCTTTATGAAAGAGTGGGGCGTGGATATGACACTCCAGTCCCGCGGCGGTATAGAGGGTGTTAAGCCCCTTGTACCTTCGACGCCGAGGCAGGTGAGTTTGTTACAACGAAAGGCGAGTAAAGTCGGTGGTGGATTGGGTAAGACCACGGGTTGGATCCATCGCCTTGGTCTTGAAAAAAAGGGTGTAAAAATGATGCCCGGTTGCGACTACCACAAGATTGATGACGAAGGACTGCATATCAATGTGGGTGGGGAAGAGAAGATTCTGGACGTCGATAATGTGATCATCTGTGCAGGTCAAATGCCAAGGCGAGAATTGGCAGATCGCTTGCCGGGAGCGAATGTGCACTTGATCGGCGGCGCCGATGTGGCCGCTGAACTGGACGCCAAGGGAGCGATCGACCAGGGTACAAGGCTGGCCGCGCAGATCTGAGCGAACAGGGCGGGAGTGACGTTGTGTCGGTCCCGTCCTGCCGCCGCATTTCCGTCTAGGCGGGTATCCGGTAAACCGATGCCCGCTTGCACTTAAAAATCAACGCAACTCTGCAATTTTTTGCAGTAATAGCCACAGCGACTATGCTGATACCAATGAATTCGCATTGGACCTCGTGATGGCGCTCGCCCAGGCAATAATGACATCTTTACTCGATGCCGATCTTTCCGGCTCTGAGCTGGCCCGTGACTTCGAAAAGTCCATGGGATTTTTCTGGCAGGCAACTCATCAGCAGATATATCAGGAATTGCGCAAGCTCGCGGAGCGAGGTTGGCTTAATAAAAGAGAAGTGAACCAGTCTGGTAAGCCAAACAAAAATGTCTACGGACTTACGCTCGCCGGCCGGGAAGCACTGGCGGAATGGGTTTTCGGCCCCACCAAGGTCCAGCCGACCAAGGACGAACTGTTACTGAAACTCTACAACCTCAGCGAAGATAATGTAGAACACGTCATTGGCGAAATTACCCAGCGTCGTGAAGAGGTGATGCAGCGGCTTTATTTGTACGAAGCGATTCGTCGGCGCCACTATGATGACCCCACGAGTTTGCCCATTCGACACAAGGGGGTTTACCTGGCCCTGGAATCAGGCATTCATCAGGGTGAGCAGTTTTTATCCTGGTGTGATGAAGCACTGAGCCTGTTGGCGTCAGTCGGTAGCGAATCAGCGACTCAAACTTAGTTTTACGCTAATGGGCCAGAAACTCCAGCGACTCGTCATGCATGTCCCGCGCATCAGGGCAATTCCTGGGAATACTGTACAGCAGACGGGGTAATGCTCCCAGGTGCTTACCCAGCACTGGTTTACCGCTATTGAGAATAGCCACTGAAATGTCCCGTTGAGGATCTGCCCAGGCAAACACGTTAGAAAGTCCCAGGTGCCCATAGGCGTATTGACTGTCCTTGCCGTAGATTCCCGCCGGGCTGCCGCCCAGCATGAAGCCCGGGCTGTAGCGCATGGGCACGCCGAGTGAGGCATCCATTTGGGCCTTCCCCGACTCCTGGATTGCGCGGTGTACGGTAAGTGGCTGCAAGACCTGCTTGCCTTCATACTTACCGTAATCCAGCATCATTTGAAAGAAGCGACTGGTTTCCTCGGCCGTTGCATACATGTTGCCGGAAGGCAAAACAGCCTTCATGAAGTCCTCGGTATTGGTGAGCGGGATGACCTCCTTGTAATCAAGTCCCAGTGCGTCCTTCAGTCGGGGTGCCAGCGGGCCCAGGGGTAGTCCGGTAAAACGGTTAACAGCGGCTTTTTTCATGTCTCTTTTAGTGAGACCGTAGCGGAAATAACGCATGCCCATCGGCTTGCGAATGTATTTGTCCAAATATTGTTGAACGGTTAACCCGGCAGTGCGGCGGATGATTTCATCAAGGATAAAGCCACCGGTAATTGCATGATAAGCAGATGTTCTACCCAGCTTATCGATAGGTTCAGCGGCACAAATTGCCGCCAAAGCGGCCTCCCGGTCGAACAGCATCTCGGCGTCCGAATCTTCACCGAGACCCGGTACCCCGGCTCTGTGCGCCAATAGTTGGTAGATGGTGATGAAGCCCTTGCCATTCTGGGCGAACTCGGGAATGTAGTAACTGACCGGATCCAGAAGGTGTATTTTTCCCTGTTCGGCCAACAGGTGGGCCAGCATTGCGCTAATCCCTTTCGAGGCGGAAAACAGGCAAATGGGCGTGTTCAGGTCACCGATAATCGCATCGTCACTTTCGGCGTCGCCTTGCTGGTACCCGATGCTGCGGTTTAATACTATTTTGCCGTGACGCCTGACGCAGATACTGAGCATGGGGTGCATGCCGGTGCGGTAAAGGTTCAGAGTGTCTGCCCAGATCTCATTCACCCCAGCCTGGCTTAAACCCGCTTCAGCGGGTATGACTTCATTGGCCCGATCGATACTGGTGATTTCGTCCAGGTCCTGGGGAATGGGCGTTGGATTGAAGTGGCTGTTTAGCTTATTGCGGAAGCGCCTCAGGCTCATACGGTCTTTCCCATGAACAAGTTCTATTCAGAGTATTACGAATGCGCTGCTGATAACAGCTCTTTAATCACAGGTGGAACAGGTTGTCATCCAGTGCCATTACCGTGTCGGCTCCCGCCACTGCCGCACGAGCGTGGGCCTCAGCGCGCGGCAGAACGCGCTGGAAGTAAAAGTTTGCGGTAGCCAGTTTAGCTTTATAGAAATCCGGCTCTGCTCCTTCGGCGATTTTGCGTTGGGCCAGTTCAGCCATCTGGGCCCACATATAGGCCAGGGCCACATAGCCGGAGAACATGGTGTAGTCGACGCTGGCTGCGCCAATTTCGTCGGGACTTTCCATCGCTTTTTCCCCGATCTTCATGGTGATCTCACCCCACTGGGCATTAACCTCTGCCAGAGAGCTGAGTATTTCTTCCAGTGATGTGTTCTGCTCATGGGTTTCACAGAACTTGTGAATCATCTTGGTGAAGTTGCGCAACAGCTTGCCACCGCTGCCCATAACCTTGCGACCCAACAAGTCCAGGGATTGAATGCCGGTGGTGCCTTCATAAATCATTGCGATCCGCATGTCGCGCATCAGTTGTTCCATGCCGTGTTCACTGATGTAGCCGTGACCGCCCAGCACCTGGACGCCAAGGCTGGTGACCTCAAACCCGGTCTCTGTGCAAAATGCTTTGGCTACCGGTGTGAGCAGGGCCATCAGGTCATCGGCTTCTGTCGCCTGCGCATCGTTGCCGTGTTGAGACAGGTCATTGAGCCTGGCAAGCCAGTAAATAAATGCGCGAGAACCTTCAACAAGCGCCTTCTGGGTCATCAGCATGCGCCGTACGTCAGGGTGCACGATGATGGGGTCTGCTGGGCCATCGGGATTTTTGGGGCCGGAGAGGGCCCGCATTTGCAGGCGCTCTTTGGCGTAAGCCAGGGCCCCCTGGAAAGAGGCTTCACCCAGACAAACGCCCTGCAAGGCTGTGCCCAGACGCGCCGCATTCATGATCTTGAACATGACTTCCAGGCCGCGATTTTCCTCGCCCAACAAGAAGCCCGTAGCACCGTCGAAATTCATGACGCAGGTAGCCGAGCCTTTAATGCCCATCTTTTTCTCGACAGAGCCGCAGTGCACATCATTGCGAGCGCCCAATGAGCTGTCGTCATTCACCATAAATTTGGGCACCAAAAACAAAGAGATACCCTTGGTCCCCTCTGGCGCTCCCTCGACCCGAGCCAGTACGGCGTGAATGATGTTGTCAGTAATGTCCTGGTCGCCGCCGGAGATGAATACCTTGGTGCCGCTGATGCTGTAACTGCCGTCAGCATTAACTACAGCTTTGGTGCGCAGAAGGCCCACGTCAGACCCGCAATGAGACTCGGTAAGGCACATGGTGCCCGCCCATTCGCCAGAGTACAGTTTGGGCAGGTAAGCGGCTTTTTGTTCTTCGCTCCCACCCGCGCGAATACAGGTAATAGGCGCGTGTGCCAGACCGGGGTACATGCTCCAGGCATAGTTCGCGGCGGCGGTCATCTCAGCGATCGTGGTTCCCACAGATGGGGGTAGCCCCTGGCCACCTTCTGCTGTCGGAATTGTCAGGGTCTGCCAGCCGGCCTCACCGTATTGCCTGAACGCGTCGGCAAAACCGTTGGGGGTTGTCACTTGACCCTCGGAGAAACGACAGCCCTGCTCATCGCCCGAACGGTTGATCGGCGCCAGCACATTTTCGGCAAACTTTGCACCGGCATCAGTGATGGCATCCCACAAATCTTCGCCTAGCTCTTCACAGCCACTAAGGCTCTGATAGTGCTGCAATCCCAGCAGTTCCTTGTTAATGAACTCCATATCCCTGCGGGGGGCGCGATACTCTGGCATTTGATGCTCCTGCGGCTAATAACGATCTGATTCAGAATCGGGCGCCATTATCAGGTGCGAACCTGCGCCGAACCAGCCAAGGACGTGAGTATCGTGGCGGTGGTACAACAATGCTAACGGGGAAGTGAATTGCGGTGTTGCTAGCCACCCAATGGCTGAGCGCTTTCAGGGCGGCGGTTAGCAACAGCGAGGTAAACAGTCAGGGTGAAGAAGGCCATCGCTGGGGCGAGATGCAGAAAAACCCTGTTTAATGAGGTGAATCGAACCGCTCCGGAAGCATTATTGGTGAGCAGGTAGAGAGCCAGGTAAAGGCCCAGTGCCGACAGGATCACTGCTGCCAGCGGCAGCTGCTTCTGCCCATAAAACGGGGCGGTCAGCAGTGCGGCCAGGAAAAGATAGACAAGGAAGTGCCAGTTATCGTGCACCAGTGCACTCAGGTAGATGGGAAGCCAGCTGTCAGGCCGGTAGCCCAGATTGATTTTTTCCAGGCTGTGGCCGGCTACTGCCATATCTGCTGGCAGGATCCAAAGCAGGAAAAGTAGGGATATGGCGAGCGCTGCCAAACATAATACCCCTTTCCTCAGACCTGCCTTCACCAGCAGAATCCCGGGGAAGAGAGAAAGGAACCAGTAGAAACCCTCGTTTTTCACCAACAAGCAACAAGCACCCGCAAGCAGGGCAAGTATGAGCTGCCAACGCTCACGAGACTGGCTCCAGTTATATAACGCAGCGACTGCGGCCAGGTAGCAGGTGGCCATCAGGAGGTCAGCGTAGCCTGCCAATGCAACATGAGTATTCAGGTAGGGCAGGGAGAGCGCCATGAATGTGGCACCAACGGCTATGGTGGCTTTGGCCCCCGATATTCTGGCCTGACTGTAAAATACCAAACCGAGTAACAACCACATGACGGGCCAGAGTAAATTAACCGCGCTATCATGCCAGTAACCCAGGGCGATACTGGTCCATGCCTGAAGCAGCGGAGTGGCGATCGGATAATCAGGGTGCATGTTGGTATAGACACCCTTTCCACCAAGTTCAAGCCACTCTTGAAGTGAGACGTAAGGCACCACGCTGCGTAATTCGAAAAATACTTTGGCTTGCTTTGTCCAATGTTGCTTGGCATCCCAGGCCCATACTGGACGGGTTCCGGCCTCCAGCCCGAGGGCCAGAAGGCGACTGGCCAGCAAAGTCAGGCAAATGAGAATAAAGCCCTTTTGTAGTCGGGTGAGCGTTTGATTTTCCATTGGTACCGCATTGACAGCGTCGGGCTGCCACGATGGTGGCGAAAATCTGACCGCTAGCGCTAACAACAAAGCGACTCCGCCCAGGCTATATAGAGAAAACGGGACGTCTACCAGGCTAAGGAATCGCATGATCAATGTCGTGACAAGCAGCCCTATCAGTCCGCCATAACCTGCGATCACATAAGGTCTGGCAGTTGTCTCCCGGGGCACCAGTCGCGCTAATAAAAGCCAGGCAGGGAGAAAACTGATCAACGCGGCCGTCAGTAATTTCAGGGCGGTCATCAAAGCACCTCCAGGAGCACGCCGAGTCTGTCAGACATATGCTCCTGCACTTTCAGCTGTGTGCCAGTGTCAAGCTGGATAGTCGATAGGGCTGGTTGGTAATTGATGTCGCTTGCTCTCAGTAACAGGATGTAATCGCCTGACTGTAAGTACTTTGCATCGGGTAGTTCAGGGCCGTGCCTGTGCCAATAGCTGTTAAACGGAGACAGGTAATAAGCACTGGTCATGGTCTGATAATCGTGCATTCCCGCGATGAAAACTCTGGCGTCAGGCCGCGTGATGCTCTGCCTTGCAGCGGCGGCAAATTGGGCAAAGACGGCGTCTTCTGAAGCAGCCAGTTTATCCTCACTAGTCTTGCCGGCGTATTGAACGCGGGTTTCAGCTAGCTGACGCCACAGACGTAACTGCCAAAAGGAGTCCAGGGCCAGCCATGAACAAAAAACAATCAGGGCGACACTTTGCAGCTTGGACTTTCCTCTACGCATAGCGAGATACAATAATACGAGCGCCAAGCTCATAGCCGCGAAGATCTGCGCTGGATAGGGTCCTACTGAGAACTCGCTGGTACCTGTGTAAACGTTTACGTCGACAGGCCTCCAGACTTTGAAGTCAAGCCAATTGGCCAGCACTTCATTGATCCTGTCACTAATGCCCGGCCGGTAGACGCTGGCTTCCAGTAGGCCTATCTGCTGGCCCGGTTGCACTAAAAAGCCAAATTCGAGAGAGGACGCTTTGCCATTCCAGCCCTTGATCCCTGTCATATCAAAACTGATTTTGCTTTTACCAAAAGAGCGAAAGCCCTTTTGGAAAAGTTCCTGTGATGCGTCTGTTCGCCAGATCACGAATATTTGCGCCGGGGGAGATTCCGCAAACTTGAGACTTACCCTGGGGTTATCGCGCAGTGAAAGGTGCTGAACTGGAACGCTTACGAGTATCTGTCCGCCTGGGTTGGAGGTCAGCACCAGAGTTCTCCCAAGTGATACCACGTTGCCGATCTCTATTTTGAAGTCAGGGGCTGACCAGTTTTCTGCCGTCGCCAGACTCGTTTTGGCGATCAGGAATATGAGTAATAAAAAAGTGGTAAGAATTGTGCGCAAACGTTTTCTCCCAGGAGCGCTTCACCGAAATAGTGGCGCGCTCGAATGCCTCCGTAGGAGAAATGGTAACACAGGGAAATGGTTTTTTTGAAAGCCAGCTTTAGAACTTATAGCGCCCAATATCGATGTCGTAAGCTCCGGGTTCCAGGCTCCTGGAAATCGATATGGGTTTGTCCTGATAGCGCCCCTGGGTGTCTTGCAGGTCTACCAGCTTGGGGCGGGGGTAGTGTTCCTTTTTTCGATTGAGGACAAGGATGACCTTGGGTAGCAGGCGTCGGGTGCGACTTTCTGCCACGACAATACCGACTTCACCAGAGGTGAGTTCAACGATAGTGCCAGCGGGATATATGCCGACGGCCTGAATAAATGCTTCTACCAACTCGGCCTGAAATTGCTTGTCACGAGCTTCATAGAGAACTTTGACTGCCTCAGCCGGCGCCCTGGCATCGGCGTAGGAACGGTTTGATGTGATGGCGTCATACGTATCAACGATGGCGGCTATGCGCGCGAAAGTGGGGATCTCGTCACCCCTGAGACCCCGGGGGTAGCCACTGCCGTCGTATCGCTCGTGGTGAAACCCCACCATGTCGAGAACATCCTGATTGATGATGCCGCTCTTTTTTACCAGGTGCACGCCGTGGGCAACGTGGTGACGCATTTCTTTGGTTTCTTCCTCGGTCAATTCGCGATTGGCCTGGAGCAACTCCGGATCAACCAGCAGTTTGCCGACATCCATCAGCATGGCGCCAATAGCCAGTGACCGCAGGTCTCTTTTGTGTAAACCGATCTGTCTTCCCAACGCGACTGCCCAGATAGCGACGCTCAGGGAGTGCTGGTAACTGTATTCGTCGTGTTGCTTCAGGCGGCCCAGCCAAAGGCAGGCATCAGGGTTTCGCGCGATACTACCGACGATGGGATCTGCCGAGGTTTTAAGCCTTACCGCGTCCAGTTTGCCGCTGTCTGCTGCTTTATCGAATATGTCGGTAATGTCATCGAGCAGGGTGTCCAGTGCTTTACTGGCGCGAGGGTGCTCGTCTTTCCATGCGGTTTCTTCCGCATAATTGTGGAGGTCCCGGCCTTTGAATATCTCGGGGAGGGGTACGCGATCTCTTTCCCCCTTGGCATGCCGCGCCAGCGTAGCGCTAATGTGTACGCATTTGTGGACATCGATCCAAACGTGCTCGCAGTAATCGCGGACGCGGCTAATATCCTCATCGCTTTCCAGCAAGAAGCCCTGGGTGAGAAATGGCGTGCCCAACCAGTCCCGGTCCAGTCCACTGATGAACATGCCTTTTGAAAGGTCCGATGTGGGGACCTTTACTGTTTGGAGCATAGCGCTCGCCCCCAAAGTAAGTAGTTTCCTACGAGAGAAAATACCTGATTGAAAGGGCGCTGTCTGAAATAACTCGACTTATTCGCTATTTCTTAAAAATGTAACATTGTCACATTTTTGGAGGCTGGCGAGCGGTTTTCGCCAGGTAAATGGTCATCAGGCCGCCGAGTATGACCAGTACGCTTCCCACCAGCGACCATTTATCCGGAACCTGCCCCCAAATTAGCCAGCCCCAAAATGCAGCCATTACCACGGCGAAATAGTTAACGGGAGCAATCGCGTGAGCGGGAGCCATGGCATACGCCTGGGTGTAGAGGCGCAAGGTAAAGTAGATGGCGATGCCTATGTAGACCATCGCTGCCCATTCCTGCCAGCGCAGACCGCCGAAGTCGTCCAGGCTGAACGGAGCCACGCAGGCCAAAGACAGCACAAAATAATAGAGCAGTATTCGGGAAGCGGGCTCTGTGGTTGCCAGCTTGTGAGTGGCGACCATGGATACGGACAGGCACAATGCTGAGATAAAGCCGGCGGCGTGCCACCAGCTAAGTCCGTCCGGACTGGGCCTGAGTATGACCAGAACGCCAGCAAAACCCACTGCCAGCGGTATCCAGGCACTAGTGGCGATGCGCTCGCGGTTCCAGGCCCAGATTACCAGCGGCACGGTGAGCGGGGCGCTCTGTCGCAGCAGCATGGCGTCCACCATGGGGATCTGCTCTAGCGCGCTATAAAAAAGGTAAAATCCCAGTACCCCTACAGCCCCGCGGAAAAAGTGCAGCGCAATACGCTTGCTCTTGATATTGGACAGGCCGGGTCGCAAGGTCCGTGGCATGCATAACAGCAGACATATCACGTACTGAACCGTAACAATGGCCTCTATGCTCACTCTGGCTGATGCATATTTTGTGGCCGCCGCCGCGGTACTGGCAATAATGACCATCAGCAACGACAGGTAAATTGCCTGTCGGGTTTGGTCCACTGGCATCAGGGCGCGACGTAGCGCTCTTCACGGGCATACTTTAGTGGCTCTCTATTGCCCCTTGTTGATTCATTGTCTAGTCCATTCATGGCAGCGATAAACTCCACAGACCACTGGCTGTTTACGCGCTTGGCCCAGTCGGCGAGAGATTCTCCGGGTTCGATGTCAGCCACTCGCAGGCGCAAACTACGGATACTATTTTCCTGCGCGGATGTTAGCTTGGCGATGCTCATCACTGAACCTCGCAGCGCTTCCCTCAGGTGTTCATAGCCCATGGCCATAAAGGTAAAGCTGTTTGGGCCAGTATTCAGGAACACGTAGTAGAGACTGACTGTTTCCCCTTCGCTGTTATCGTCATACCGAACCACGTGGGCAGGCCAGTCGCCAATCTGAAAACTCCGGCTGACATTAGGCTGCAAACCGGTGCCGTCGCGCATCTTGGTAATTAAGGCTGCCGCGTAGCCTTCGGGGCTAAACTCTCCGCTGTTGGTCCCCAGGGCGAGGTAGGCGTTGCCTTCAGGCTCCATGGCGCCTACGACCCGTGGAGTATTAATGGTCTCCCATTCCTGAGGAAAGCTAATGCTGAGCCCGAGATCAGCACTGAGGAAGAGGTTGCCCTGAAAAACACCCTGTTGCGGATTTTGGGGCCCCCACCAGAGGCCGTTCAAGTGCTGGTAAAGCTGCGCCCGGTTGGCGAGAGGCGGCACCGGTACCGGGGTGAGCCCCCCTGCCAGTTTATTGATGTCCGCTACTCGCTGGGGCGTAGTCGGATGGGTGTCCAGGTAGTTGGCTTCATGGTGTTCGCCAGTCAGCAGGTACAAGCTATTCTCGATGCCGTCCAGTGCATCCGCCAGCGCCAGTGCATCGTAACCCGCGGCGTTGGCGAGGCGCATTCCGTAGGCATCAGCTTCACTTTCTTGTCCTCGTGAATAGGAGGAAAGATAGACCTGTCCGGCGTGTTCTATGGGGCTGTTGATCATATTGCCCAGATCCTTGCTAACAATGCCCACTGCGCGACCGGGCAATGTAAACAGGCCTGCCCCAATGCTGCGGCCTGCCTGGCGCACGTGATGCCGTTGGGTAACGTGGCTGATTTCATGGGCGAGCACGCCGGCTAGCTCTGCCTCGTCGTTCATCTGCGCCAGCAAGCCGCGTGAGACGTAGATATAGCCTCCGGGCGTGGCAAAGGCGTTAGGTTCAAACTGGTCTACAACGACGAACTGAAATTTGTAGGGCGTTTCACCGAGGTATTTCACGAGTCGCTGGCCTACCGATTCCAGGTATTGCGCCAACGCTGGATCGTTATACACGCCGATCTGGTCAGCAACCTTTTGCGACATTGCGCTGCCGGCCTGGGTCTCCTGCTCTGGGCTAACGACCGAAGTGACGCACCCTGAGAGCAATAACAAGGAGGCAAGCAGCGTCACCTTAGGCAGTCCAGATTTTTTACTTTGCCTTAAGTGAAGCAGCGATGAGGCTAAATACATAATTCGTTTCCGGGATTTTTCATTGGGTTTGTAATTTGTCAGCCAGTGTTATCTGCCGATACGTAACTGGTTGTTCAGGAATGGCCAGCCCAGCGCCAGATAAAGTGCGTCTTTTGAGTCTTCGGTGCGACCGTAGGCGAAGTAGACCGGCCCTATGGGAGAGTCCACGGCAAAATAGATACTACCTGCATTGACAAAGTCTCCGCTACTCACATCTGAGCGATCAGACCACAATTCACCGCCTTCCAATGAAGCGCCAACATAGGCTGGCATGTCAAAAGGTAGCACTGATGTGTCGGACAAGCGATGCTGATACTGCACCATGGCGAAAGCCATCTGTCTCCCGGAGAAGTAATTTTGACTGGCCCCTGAAAGGTTAAACAACCCCCCCAGTTGGAAGTAGTTTTGCGGCGTGTTGGTTGCATTGATGGACTGTCCCGTCCTGCCGGTGAGAATAATGGTGTTGCGATCATCGGCGCCAAAACTGAGGGCCGCCTGGGCGATAGCCTGCCAGCGTTCGTAGTCGCCGTCGGCACCCAGTTCATCGCGCAGCACTCGGTATTCTCCATAGAAGAAACCACCGCTCGTGGGGAAGAAGGCATCGTCCAGCCTGTCGTAGCGTGCGCTGAACACGGCGCCCCCTTCGTCAAAGCGTTCTTCCGGAAGGGCTCCACCAAATTCCACATCGGAGCGGTACTCACCTTTGTTGCGGAACAGGCCCAGGCGTAATTGGGTGTTCTCAAAGGCATTCCAGCCAGTGTCAAACTGAGTAGACAGCCGCCGAACTCTCCAGGTACCGGTAGGGTCGGTGATTTCGAACTCCGGGCCCAGGGTGGTCACATCGTAATCGTGGTAGCCAGCATAGGGCACCACGAAGAATTTCGAGCGAAGATCCAGTGGCTGGTAGAACTCTGCGCTTAGCAGCAATGTGTCTCCTAGCTGGGCGCGCGCATAGAGTTCACCCCCCAGGTCCGTTAAGCCTTTCCAAAGGTAACTCGCGCCCAGGTTGATATCGCTGCCGCCATCCAGGTCGGTAAGCAGATTAAGACCGAATTTCAGGTCGTCGCTACCCCAGGTCTTGGCTTTAGCGTGAATCTGTAAGACGGTGCCTCGCTCTTCCACGACCACGTCGTAATCAATAATCTCCCACTGGTCCAGAGCATAAATTTCTGCCATGTCGTTGCGCAGTTGTTCTCTGTCCAAAGTCTTCCCTTCCTGCTGGGTCAAGCGAACCCTTATTACGTCATTGCGCAGTGGGCTATCATTGAAAATAGCGATGTGGTCAATGACCGGGTTTTCTGGAGAAGCGAGTTCGCGGCTGGCAAGGTAATTAGCCCAGTCGTCATCCTTGAGCGCAAGCGGCTGCAACTCGACGGCAAGCGCCATGGTGGCTTCATAGCCTCGACGGAATATCTCCTGGGTGTTTTCAAAATCGAGCATGCCGATACCCTGCAAATCAGGATTGATAAGCAAGTCACCCTCGGTGAGCAGCTCCAGCTGCTCCAGGGAGTTTTTACGGGTAAGGAAATTCAACATTTGATCAGCGACATCAAGCAGGTTGTTGATCTCTTTACGATCCCGCAGTGGCGTGCCGATGTCGATAACGATGAGGCGTTCAGCTCCCATGTCTCGTCCAACACTGACGGGGATGTTCATGGCCAGACCGCCGTCTACCAGCAGACGTCCGTCGTGATTGACTGGCGCCAACAAGCCGGGAAGAGACATGCTGGCGCGCATTGCCGTGACGATATCCCCATGACTGAAAATATAGGCATCTCCGGTTTCAATATCGGTGGCGACCGCGCGAAAAGGCGTCGGCAGCGCATTGAAGTCATCAATGTGATCGGCATTGATTGTCAGGTCCTTAATGATCTGCCGGACCTGCTGACCCTGAACAAAGCCCAGAGGGATCGATAATTGGCCATCGTTTATTGCCAGGGACACTGATGATGGGTAGTCGTAGTCATCACTCTTGCGACGCTGGGGTAAGTTGTCCCTTTCAAGTGAGTCCTCAAAAGCTTCGTCCCAGGCCATGTTTTCAACGACTTCCAGTAGCTCCTCTGAGTTCAGACCTATGGCATAGAGGCCACCGACCAGAGCGCCCATGCTGGTGCCTGCAATTGCGCTGACTGGAACCTGCATCTCTTCCAGCGCAGTAATAGCGCCCACGTGGGCAATGCCGCGCGCTCCGCCGCCCGCGAGCACCAGGCCCACGGTTTCCTCTTGGGCCATGACAGGACAGGCGGCGACGAGGGAAAGCCACAGGCCGGTTAAGGTCGTTCTTACAGAGAGCATGGAATGTTCCAGGAATTGTCGAGAGCGTATTATCCCAGTAGCAACGGGTGAGGTCTACGCCCCGCATTTGCGGGCAAACGTTTAGCGTCTGTGAGTGCCTTGGTGCATAATGAATACATGTACCACCAGTATTTTGGCCTTAACGAAGCTCCCTTCTCGATTGCCGTTAATCCGCGCTACCTGTTTATGAGCGCACGGCACCGGGATGCGCTCGCGCACCTGCTCTATGGCGTAGGCGCTGGTGGAGGTTTTATTCTGCTCACGGGTGAGGTTGGAACCGGCAAAACCACCATTAATCGATGTTTGCTGGAGCAGTTGCCTCACGATACAGACATCGCCATCATTTTAAATCCCGCGCTCAACGCCATTGAGTTGCTTGCCACGGCCTGCGATGAACTGGGTATTTACTATGACCCGGACAAGCACAGCCTCAAGACGCTGACCGATGCTTTGCATTCGTTCCTGTTGGAAAATCATGCCAAGGGGCGCAAAACGGTGCTGATGATCGATGAGGCACAGCATCTGGATTTTGAGGTGCTGGAGCAGATTCGTCTGTTAACCAACCTGGAGACGAACAGCGAAAAGCTGCTCCAGATTATTCTGATTGGCCAGCCCGAATTGGCTCAGTTACTGGCCAGGCCCGAGTTGCGACAGCTCAACCAACGTATTACCGCCCGTTACAATCTTGAGCCCCTGGATCTGTCGGAGACCGGCTCCTATATTCACCACCGCCTGCAAGTCGCGGGGGTTTCAGCGGATCGGGTGATTTTCCCACCGGTTGTGGTCAGGGGTATCTACAAACGCACCCGAGGTATTCCCCGGCTGATCAATGTGCTGTGCGACCGGGTGATGTTGGGCGCCTATGGTCGCAACAAAAATCGAGCCGACCTGGCGACTTTGCGAGTGGCGGCGAGAGAAGTGCTGGGCGATGAGGGCGCTAAACAAGCAGCTCTATGGCCCTGGGCGCTGGCAGCTTTGGTGTTGCTTGGGGCGGGAGCTGCATGGTGGGGTATGACCCAGGTAGATTTTCCTGCACCTACTATCGCACAAGCGCCTTCTGTCCCAGCGCAGGATGTAATTAATCTACCTGTTGATCAACTGCTTATTGACTCTGGCGCTGCGACAGCGCCGATCGTTGCACCCGATACGACAGCACTGACTGCGACCCAGCAAGAGCAGGGTGTTGAAACCAGTTGGTTGTTGCCTCCTCGGGAAGCGGAATCACTATTGTGGTCGCTTGCTAGCGATTTACCCACACCCGAAAATATTTGCGGCAAGAATCAGGTCGAAATTGCCTGTATCGAGGCAAGCGCAGATACCTGGGACGAACTGTTTGAGTTGCAACGGCCTCTATGGCTGGACATGGTGACGATGGAGAAGTTTTCCGCCGGTACCCTGTTGTTGGGTGTAGAGGGAAGGACAGCCTGGGTTGCGCATCCAGGTGGGTTAACCCAGGTGAAACTCGCTGAACTGGGGCCTTTTTGGAGCGGCCGCTACCGTTTTCTCTGGCATCCGCCAAAGGGCTTTGAACGTTTCTTGTCCGAAGGGGATAACAGCCCGGCAGTGGCCGAAATAGCGCGCTTGTTCGCTCAGCTGGATGGGCAGACGCGAGCACTGGCAGCAGACCGCTTCAATGCTGCCCTGAAACAGCGGGTGATGTTGTTTCAGCAGTCGCAGGGGCTGGAGGCGGATGGCGTGATTGGGGTGCAAACCTTGCTCAAGTTGAATGAAGCGCTGGGAATTGATAGCAGCGCCGCCTCTGCTCGCGATGCTTTGTTATTGATGGTTGAACCACAGTGAGAAGCTATTCGTCATGTCGTTAATTCTCGATGCCCTGAATCGCTCGCATGAAGAAATTGACGAGGTCCCTACTCTGGCGACTCGGCATGAGTACGCAGGAAGACAACCCGGCAATCGCTTGTTGCAGGCAGTTGCAGTGGCGCTTCTAGCGGCACTGGTGACGATTGCATGGCTGCTTTGGGACAGGGATCAAGAAGTTCCCGGTAGTGTGGCCGTCCAGTCGACACATGAAAAAACGGTCTCACCACAGCGGGAGGAGACTTCAGCGCCTGAATCTCGTCCACGTGTTCCTGAGCCTGCGGTGGCTGCTACTACGAAGCCTGTTGCTGGACCCACTGCTGAGCCGACGTCCGTGTTGCAGGCCCAACAGCCGACCACCGCGAACGCCAGTGTCAGCGCGCTGTACGACAAAGGAACTGCTACCGATTCCCGCCCCCAGGTAACCCTGCCTCCCACAGCGGCTCCAGATATCGTTAAACCGCAGCAACCAGCCGCTAAGGAAATACCTGCCGCGCCGGCAACCGCGACAGTCGCAGAGCAGGCGGTGGATATCGAGCAGTTGCTTAAAAGTGCAGAGGACGAACTTCAAAATGCCCGACTGGAGGAGCATTCTGCGCCGTTTGTAAATGGCCTTTCCCAGCGAACAAAAGACACGATTCCCAGTATTTTTTACGAGCGGCACGATTATTCAGGGCGCCCCGGTCAGTCGCGAGTGGTGCTTAACGGTAAGGAGCTGAAGGTCGGCGGCAGTCCGGCCTCCGGCGTCAAGGTGGAAGAGATTCTCCCCGATTCTGTCGTTCTGAACTATCGAGGCACCGAATTCCGTTTACGTGCTCTCAACAGTTGGGTGAACTTGTAAGTAGTCTGCCGACGCGGCGATTATTTAAAGGCCCAGATAATCTGACATGATCCTGAATATCTCTGGCTGCTGCACATAGCTGGGGACTTTGCCCTTGCCCTGCGAGTTTGCGTAAAGCGGGACCGCTGCGCCAGTATGCTCCTCCATCATGAAGGTGGTAGTTGCATAATTTACTGACATGACGCTGCCTTCAGGTGTTTCTATCCTGGCGAGATACCCAGGCGTATAGACCGGTATCGGATAGGATGCGAAAAGGCTTTCATAGGGAATGAGCTGCGCCGCTTGCGAATGGTCTGCGGTCACCAGTACCAGGGTATTGGTGTGCTTCCTGGCGAAAGTCAGTGCGCTCTGCAGAGCTTCGTCCAGTTGTTCGACTTCACCGATGGAGCCGCAGGGTTTGCGCTCATGGGATTGCTTGTCGATGGACGCCGATTCGACCATCAGGAAGAACCCCTTATCATTATCAGTCGACAGGTGCCTAAGTGCCACATCGGTCATCTGCTTTAGCGTCGGCAGCCCTTCGAACTCAGGATTGGGCTCACAGATCATGACATCTGGCAGTTCCACGCTGCCCAGGTATTCATGGACCATGTTGAGCAGGCTTGGCTCTGGCAGCTCTGCCTGGCGACCACCTTCACCCTGCATGCGCACGGGCATGGTGCTCTCTGAAAACAGGCCTAATAGGGGTTTCCCGGGCTCACTGGCTAACAGGTCAGCGGTGTTTTCAACGGTATGAAACCCGTTGCGCTGAGCCAGGCTCAATACGCTGATCGCTTGTCCTTCCGCATTCACCGCAAAATGTTTGCTGCCGCCGCCTAATATCACGTCCATTGCCGAATCGGCGAGTTGTTCGGAGACCGCGCCCAGTCCGCCATTTTTCTTTGCGTCCTGGGGGCAGCCACCCAGTTCGATACCTTTGTATTCCACCTCTTCGACAATGTCGGGGTTCTCACACAAGCGGTAATTGATGTGTGTCGCAAATGCAGCTGGAGTGGCATCGGTCACACTGGCGGTGCTGACGATGCCAGCTTTAAACCCAGCCGCCTTGGCCAGTTCGGCAATTGTGACGATGTCCTTGTCGCTGCCGGCGGTGGTGGACAGGCGACCACGACTGGTGACCATACCTGTGGCCATACTCGTGGCGGTATTGGCGGAATCGGCGACGTAAACCGGCTTGCCGTTGGTCTTGTCCTCGATAGTTAGAATCTGCGAGGCGGCGCGCAATGGCAGGCGATCCATGACCAATCGTCCCGTGGACCCTTTTAAGTAGTTCCGGGCTATGGTCACCTGCTGTTCGTCCATTCCATCGCCAATAATCAGGATGACATTGCGTGGCTGCTGCGCGGCGCCCGATGCTGGCTCGCTGGACGCTTCGACAGGCACCTCCTGGGCGAATGCACTGACGCTTGCCATTAGAGAGCAGGTCAGGAGAAGGTGGAGGTGTTTCATATTCGCTGGATCCGGCGCGTGAGTGGTAACCGTTATTGATACCACGATGTTGTGCCAGATGCACGCAGGTGTCGCTCCCAGTCTGCCAGGAGTATGAAATTGGCAACTGGGCTGTAATTATGGGTTCTGGAATGCCTTTCGAGTCAATTGGATGCGCTCATTGCTTAAAATCTGCGTCATCTTGTGGCACGATTCGGCTCCAGTCTTTGGCTCGCGCCGAAGGCACACGAGTGGTGGGGCCAACTGATCCACCGCCAAAATACAATCATTGAGGCTAGTCTGATGAAGATGATGACCGCCATTATCAAGCCATTCAAACTTGACGATGTCAGAGAAGCGCTGCAGCAGGTCGGCATAGCCGGTATGACTGTGGAGGAGGTTAAGGGCTACGGGCGCCAAAAAGGCCATACGGAGCTCTACCGGGGTGCCGAATACCTGGTTGAATTTCAGCCCAAGGTGAAAATCCAGATCGCGGTCAGCGATAGCGACCTGGACGCGGCCATTGATGCAATCTGCAATGCCGCGGCCACCGGCAAGATTGGCGATGGCAAAATTTTCGTAGCGCCCCTGGAAGAGGGCATTCGCATTCGTACCGGAGAGACCGGTGAAGACGCTCTATAGCGGGGAAGGATTAATGAAATCACTACAACGTATGGCGCTGCTCGCAATTACCGGGCTCGCCTCTACCACCGCCAGTGCCCAGGAACTTAACCAGGCTGATACCGCCTGGATTCTTACCGCTACCGCACTGGTTTTGTTTATGACAATTCCCGGGCTTTCCCTGTTCTATAGCGGCCTGGTCCGGGCCAAGAATGTGTTGTCTGTACTTATGCAGTGCTTCGCGCTGACTTGCCTGATGTCGCTGTTGTGGTTTGCGGTGGGCTACACCATTGCATTTGGTTCTGATGGCGTAGAGCAGGGTGCTTTTATTGGTGATTTTGGCAATGTGTTCTTTGCGTCCATCAGCATGGAGAGCCTGAATGGCGGGATACCCGCTACCTTGTTCGCCATTTTTCAAATGACTTTCGCGATCATTACACCGGCGCTGATTGTCGGTGGTTTTGCCGAGCGTATGCGCTTTTCGGCGATGCTTCTGTTCAGCTCTATTTGGTTGATCGTGGTGTATGCACCCGTCTGTCACTGGGTCTGGGGCGGCGGCTGGTTGGGAAGCATGGGCCTGCAGGATTTTGCCGGCGGAACCGTGGTTCACATCACCGCAGCGGTTGCTGCATTGGTGGCGGCGCTAATGATGGGTCCCCGTCGTGGATTCGGCACAGTTGCCATGCCTCCGCATAACTTGACGCTGACAGTGGCCGGAGCAGGCATGTTGTGGGTCGGCTGGTTTGGCTTTAACGCAGGTTCCGCTGTCGCTGCAGATAACAGCGCCGCTATGGCAATGTTGGTTACCCACCTTTCTGCATCAGCCGGTTCCCTGGCGTGGATGGCCATGGAGTGGATTCGTCACGGCAAACCTTCGGTGCTGGGTATTGTGACCGGCATGGTGGCTGGCCTGGGTACAATTACTCCTGCGTCTGGCTCGGTTGGACCTGCCGCTGCGGTTGTTATTGGCCTTACCGCGGGTGTGGTTTGCTACTTTGCCACCAACTGGATCAAGAACAAATTAAAGATAGACGACAGCCTTGATGTGTTTCCCGTGCACGGGGTCGGCGGCATCCTGGGTACGCTGTTGGCGGGCGTATTTTGTTCCACTCAACTGGGCGTATTCAGTGGTAACGGCTTCTCGGACGGTATTGACAGCATTGGTGGCCAGCTCATGGTACAGGCGACAGGCGTTGTTGCTACTTTTGCCTACACCGCGGTTGCCACCTGGGTCATCCTGAAGGTGGTGGATGTTATGGTCGGGCTGCGTGTCGATGCGGATGAAGAGACCCAGGGTCTGGACCTCGTGTTGCACGACGAGCGCGGCTACGATTTGTAATCCCTTGCAGTCCAACGACGCATGAACTGGAACCACCAGCGCGCGTTTATCAACGATATCCACGTTCATTACGTGGATCAGGGACAGGGAACGCCGGTCGTGCTGTGCCATGGTTTTCCCCACCTGTGGTTCAGCTGGCATCGGCAGATAACTGCACTGTCTGCAGCTGGCTACCGGGTGATTGCGCCGGACATGCGCGGCATGGGGCAGACTGACGCGCCGCAGGATCCCGGCTGCTATGACGTCGATCACATTACCGGTGACCTGCTGGGACTGCTGGACCATCTCGAGCTGGAAGAGGCCGTATTTGCCGGGCTGGATTTTGGCGCTTTTGCGATTTATGACCTCGCCCTGCGTTACCCGCAGAGGGTGACGGCGGTCATCGGTTTGGAGAACCCGGCCGCTCCCCATAATCCGGAAGAATCGCCGCTCACCGAATATCAACGCATGGGTGAGCAGCACTTCCTGCATATCGAATACTTTCGCCAGCCTCCCCGCGCTGATGAAGAGCTTGCGGCCCAGCCACGACGTTTTCTGCACAAGGTCTTTCACACGCTCAGCGGGTCTGCCAATTATTTCGATTGCTTCAAGCACCCGCCCGAGACCTCCTACATCGATGCCATGGAAGAGCCGCCGCCGTTACCCTGGTCCTGGCTGTCCGAGCAGGAGCTGGATTATTTCGTTAGCGAGTACACTCGCAGTGGATTTACTGGCGGTCTGAACTGGTATCGCTCCATGGATATGAAGTGGTTGCAACGCAAACCTTTCGAAGGCGTGAGCAGCGTCGTTCCTGCCTATTTTCTTGGTAGCGAAAACGACGTCGATTTGGAAGGCTTTCACGGAGATGATCCTATCAGCCTGATGAGGGCGATCTTCCCCGACTTACGACAGGTACGCATGATTCCGCAAGCCGGACACATGGTGCAGTTAGAGGCATCCGATCAGGTGAACCGAATTCTATTGGAGTATCTCGAGGATATCGCCGCTCAGTGCAGGCAGTAGCGACCTTTTTGTCAGGAAAAGGTGAGTTCCAGTCCTAACTTGGCAAGGTGAGACTGCTCCTGCTCCAGTTCGCTTAATGTCAGCGGATGATTTTCCAGCCAGGTCTCGGGAAACCCTAATGCCAGCGATGAATCATCTGCTTGAACCGCGAATTCAGGCAGCTGCTCCAGTGTTTCCACGTATTTAAAATGCACGGCCAGGCGAATAATGGTTAGCAAATAGCGCAGACGTCGACGCAGGCCCTTGGGCTGGTCCTCCAGCAACTCTTCACTGATTTTCCCTCTCTGACCCTGGGTGAGAATCGCCAGCTGCTCTTGCTCCTCCTGGGAGAAACCGGGTAGATCCGCATTGCGCAGCAGGTAAGCGGTATGACGGTTGAAGTGCTTGTGTGAAATGGCCATGCCAATCTCATGAGTGTGTGCCGCCCAATGCAGTAGCTCCCAATCCTCATTGTGTAATTTCCAGCTGCCCCGGGTGGCAGAAAACAGTGTGCGGCAGCGGCGCTCTACAATTTCCGCGGTGTCCTCGTCCGCCGAGTAACGCTGTAACAAGGCGTTAATCGTGCGCTCGCGCACATCTTCATGACTCAGGCGGCCCATCAAGTCGTATATCACGCCCTCGCGAAGTGCACCTTTGGAAGTGCGCATTTCCTCTATGCCGAGAATATCAAACAGTGCGCTGGTGATAGCCGTGCCGGCGACAATAACGTTGCGTCGGTTATCCGTGAGACCCTCTAGATCAATGTTGTCAAAGTGCTCGAACGCAAGGAGCGTTTGCTCGAGCTTGCTTAGCGCCTTGCGTGTAATGCTACCATCGCTCCAGCCATTCTGGAGCAGGATGCCCGCTATGGCATTCAGGGTTCCTGATGACCCGACGCATTCTGCCCATTGTTTGGCGCTGTAGCGATAGCGAATGTGGGAGGTTTCTATTCTGGCGCGGTTGTATGCCCGCTGGTAGTTCGAGTCAGTGATAGTTCCCTCGGGGAAGCAATCCTGGCTGAAAGAAACGCAGCCCATTTGCAGACTTTCCAGTTTCTGCGGTTCAAAGCGTTCGCCGATAATGAATTCGGTGCTGCCACCGCCAATATCAATGACTAGCCGGGATTGTGCGTCGTCGGCCAGGCTGTGGGCGACTCCAAGGTATACCAGCCGAGCTTCTTCCCTGCCATAGATGACATCGACCCGGGTGCCGAGAATTTCACGGGCCGGCAGGGTGAAGTCCAGGCGATTTTTGGCCTGGCGCAACGCGTTGGTGCCGACGACGCGAATACGCTGTGGTTCAACGCTGCCCAGTAGTTGGGCAAAGCGTGATAGACAGTCCAGCCCGCGCTCTATGGCAGCGGGTGATAAGCGTCCATTTTCCAGTCCGGCACCCAGCTGGACTTTTTCTGCCAGCGCTTCTACTGGACGCATTTCACCGTGTTCGATTTTCGCGATAAGCAGGTGGAAAGAATTGCTACCCAAATCAATAGCGGCCAGCAGGCTGCCGTCGGGAAGTGGATCGAGCTGTTCATCTGCCAAAATTATAGTTGTCCTAAATCAGGTCGATTACGTTTGATGGTAATGGATTGTCGGGCACTGTGCATGGTTCTCTGTCATTGCGGGTAATACCAGATCGGAGATGTCCATGCTCTCTCCTGAATCTCTGTCGCAATGTCGGGGTCTTCGCAAGTTGGCGGGCGATCTTGCTTTGCAAGGCGAATGCAATCCCATTGGCTCCAGCGACAACTGGGGTTTTCCAGAACCCGGCTATAGTAAACGGCAGCCGAGTTCTCGTCGAAATCAGGGTCACGCCAGGTGGCACAAAGCTGATCAAATCCTGAGCCGCTCACCGCGCAGCTCTCGGGGTCCACACTAGCGCCATTTTCCGGGTCGCCGGCCACGTTGTACACCGCCTGGTTCGTTTTTCCCTTTGCGTCTACCCATGACTTGATAATCTGTATGCGCTGTAGCAGATTGGCTCCGCTGCGAACATCACGGCTGGCGCTGACCAGGAATGTTGGCCCTGTTGAGTCTCTCTCCCCGGTAAGAGTCGACCCCATAGCTACGCCTTTTTGATAGGCCTTTACCATCAGTTCGGGATCGTGACAGTCCAATTCGTCCATGTCCCAACCGGCAAAAAATCGGGGTTCTATTCTCGGCCCGCTGGTCCCGAATGTCTCTCTGTTTTTCATTGAATCGAAAAGCGCTTCACGTGAGTTTTGTTCAGCGTACACCCCGGCCAAACCGCCCGGGTTATAGCGAACGGGTGAGCCTGCACCGATGTCGCCGGGAACCTCGGTGTGGCCTTCGAGTCGGCTGATGACATTGCGGTCAATGCCGTGGGAACCCTGGTAGAAGCGTTCGCTGCCAGCTGCCGCAATACCGTTGTGCGTGTCGGTGGCTGCGACAATACCCATCTCGAATGGATTTACCCCCAGTGCACTTCTTTCTTTGAGCCCGGCGGCCAACGCATATCGAACAAAGTTGTAACGCGAGGTGCAACCCCTTAGCATCATCCCGCCGTTGCCAAATTCCTCGTCGCAATCTTCGATGGTCTCAGTTGGGGAACGCAACTTTTCGAAATCACAAAACTCATCAGCCGCGCCCATCACACTGGCGATACCATTGCGGCACTCGGAATCCCCTTTGGTTTGCAGTATTTCCGCAAGGGGCTCTAGTTGGGAACGTAATCGGGCTTGTTCAATCTGTGCTTCGCGGCTCAACTCCCGGTTACTGTAGGGATACCACATTCGGCCACTGCTCCAGTTACTGTTATGAGGTATAGCAAGTACATCGCAGCCGGCATCTCCTTCAATACAGGTAGAGCGCAACCATGCCCAGAGCTGTTCAGGTTTTGGTGCATCCTTGGCACTGATGACGGCCTGCGGCAACCTGGAAGAGCGAAAAACCACGTTGCGGTGCAGATTGGAGGAGTCTTCCGCGAGCGTATATTCGTAGGCGTGCAGTGTCGTGAAACTGCAATCGCTGCTGCGGTCTTGCCATTGTTCTGTGCTGCGTTGGTTTTCCTGCCAGACGTCTGCAGCCTCGTCCATGCAAGCTTTACCGCTTTTTCCGCAGATTCTTTGCGAGCGATCTTTGCCAAAAATAGCCAACGAGGCCAGTCGCAGTATGGGTTGCGTGTCATCGTTAGCGGGCAACTTTGTGTCTCCCCGGTAAAGCCGACACACCAGCGTCGGGTAAGCTTCACTGCCAGGGGTGTAACAGAGCTTTACCTCACCCAGAGACTCAGCGTGATCGGTAACCGCCATAAAGTCCAGGGGAGCACTAATGGTAATCAGCGGCGCATCAAAACCTTCGGGATCTGTGCGCAGACGAAGCGGTAGAGTTTCACCTTTCGCGAAGCGGTAGGCATCATCGACCGTAGTCATGGTGCCGAAAGCGGTGGCGTCATAGGAGGCCGCTGTGTGAACATGCAGGGCGCCGAAGAACGCGCGTTTTTGGGGGTACCTCTGGGCACAGTCGGCCGCGCTGGTATTCGCGCTTTGAATCGTTGCTACTTTTACCGATTGCCAATAGTCGCTCTTTATGCCCTCTGATTGTATGCGCGAGAACTCATAACGCAGCCAAAGCCCGGACACGACAGCCACGAGCAAGATGAGCAATGTCACCCAGAGCAGAACTTTCAATACGGCTTTTATTGTTAGCATGCTGTAATTTAAGCACGCATAGACAGGGCTGCAAAGCGATGACTGTCAGTCGAGCAGAACCCTCGGCGTGCGTGCCGGCATTCGGGTTGTCAACTCATAGCCAATGGTGCTGCAGTGGGATGCCACCTCAACCACAGGCAAACCTTCACCCCAGAGCACAACTTCATCGCCGATATTGACGTCGCCCAGTTCCGTGACATCTACCGTGATCATGTCCATGGAAACCCGGCCTGCCAGAGGCGCGCGCTGGCCGTTGATCAGCACAGGAGTACCATTTGCTGCTAGCCTGGGATAGCCATCACCGTATCCAATGCAAACGGTGGCAATACGCGAGGGTCTCTGCGCTGTCCAGTTTGCGGCGTAACCGACGGACTCGCCAGTCGCTATATCGCGCACCGAGATAACTGCGGAAACGAGCGTCATGACCGGACGCAATGCAGTGGTGTTGGGGTGAGCCGCGAGAAAAGGAGAATTGCCGTAGAGCATATAGCCTGGACGAATCCAGTCATAGTGCGAAGCGGGCCAGCCCAGTAGTCCTGGTGAGTTCGCTGCGCTGCGTGGCCCGGGCAGGTTGTCTGTGGCGCTCTCAAACAGCGCCAACTGCTCGCTTGTCTGTGGTTTATCCAACTCGTCTGCACTGGCGAAGTGAGTGCAGGTAACCAGTTCCCCGGTTCTGTTTTCACAATAACTCAGGCGTTGGTGAAATTCGTTGGCTTCGGCGGGTGCAACACCGAGTCGATGCATTCCGGTATCTATTTTTAGCCAGCAAGTGACAGGCGCAGGAAGTCTGGCCTGTTCAAGCCACTGTAAGTGTTGGCGGTTATCCACCATCACCCAGAAGTTGTGTTGTGAGGCAGTCAACAGCTCTTGCGGTTGGAAGACACCTTCCAGCAGCAGAATGGGAACGTCTATGCCCCCGTCACGCAGTTCAATTGCTTCCTCTATGCAGGCGACAGCCAGGGCATCGGTCAGTGGCGCTAGCGCTCTGGCGACGTTAAGTGCGCCGTGGCCATAGCCATTCGCTTTGACCACGCACATTGCCTTGCTGTGAGGTGCAAGTTGCCTTGCGTGTTGCAGGTTGTGACGCAGGGCGGCGAGATCGATCCTGGCCTGATTGGCGCGTGCCATCAGAAGTCGAACTTGTGCTCGGTATATAAGGTCTGCGCTGCCAGCCAGACATCACCTACCGCACCGTCGCCGACCGGTTTTCCATTAATTTCTATGACCGGCGCAATCTCTTTGGATGAACTGGTAATCCAGACTTCGTCGGCATCGTCCAGTTCTTCCCGTTTGATCACCCGCTCCTGAACCGGAATGCTGCCATCCCGGCGTAATATTTCCAGCAGCATGAGGCGGGTAATTCCCGGCAGTTTCTGGTGGTCCAGTAAGGGAGTAGAGACGATGCCGTTTTTTACAATGAATACGTTGCAGGCTGCGGCCTCGGTGAGTTCGCCTATATGGTTGTAGAGTATGGTTTCCGAGTGCCCCTGCGCGTGGCCATCCTGATAGTGCATAACATTGCCCAGTAGCGCGGTCGATTTTATATTGCAGCGTTTCCAGCGAAGATCTTCGGCGGTGGATACTGTGTAAGGTGTTGCTGCGCTCTTTTCAGGCAGAGGCGCTGGCGGTATTTCAAAAGCAAAGGCATAAAGAGTGGGCGCAATGTTCTCCGGATAGGCATGGTGACGTTTGCTGTCTGCACCTCGGCTCACGTGAAAATAAATACCGAGGTTGCCACCGCCGTTGCGCTCTATCAACTGCTCGGAAATATCGTGCCAGTCAGCGTGGTCCACTGTCATTTTTATTTCAATCGCATCGAGACCATCCTGCATGCGTTCCAAATGAGGTGTGAATCCTACCAACTTCCCACTGTAGGAAGGCACGACTTCGTAAATGCCGTCGCCGAACAGAAAACCCCTGTCCATCGGTGAGATCCGCGCCTCTTCCATTGGCATGTACTCGCCGTTCAAATACACAATGCTCATCTTGTTCACCTGCTGCTTGACCCACCGAGTGGGGAAATAAAATTTGTTGCTCTATGTCGCTCAGATTCCCGTGAGAATCCTGAGTTCATCGATCACTTTTTGTCCTTCTTCCGCCGTCAGGCCATCTTCCGTCAGCGTGTTCTCTCTGGTTACTCCATCAACGCTGCCGTGTGCTGACAGGTAGTTGAGAATATCCAGTGGCGATATCTGCCCGAGTAAATCCTGGCCGCGCCAGTAGCCCAGAAACGCGATGAGGCCGTAGGCGCCCCAATTGGAAACGTCGGCCACTAGTAGCTCATCGCATTCCGTTTCGGCGGCATTAATGTCCAGGGTGGCAATTGCTTCACGGATGTTTCCCATCCCAATTTCATTGCCGCCATCACCGATTGCCATGGTGGGGCACTTGGCGCTTGTCATGTAAGGATCAAAAAAGGCGCTGCGGGGAGTGATGTCTTCGCCCCGCATATTGTAGTAACAGCCGTCAGCGCTGAGTCCGGGGCGTTCGATGGAGATGATAGCCTGCGGTTTGAGCTGTTCCAGCGTGGCTCTGGCTTCTACTTGTGCATCTGCAATGTTGCGTGCCATCAGCTCGAGTACACGATAGTCCTGTGCAAGGCACTTTGAGAGAGGCGGCCCGCACGCCAGCCAGGGTTCTGCTCCCAGTTTTTCCAGGGCATCGTACAAAGCGATAGCGCCTACCGGGCCATCGGTCTCAAAGGTGTCGGTAACGGGAAAGCCAGTACCGATAATGACCTTGCCTTGAACGTCATTGAGTATGCGGGCGGCTCTCAGGTAATAGCCAGGCGCAAGCGCTTCCCTGGCGACCTTCATGTTGCGCAGATTTCGAGCGACCAGAGCCGCTTCGATTTTTTTGCTGAGTTCCAATTCGTTCAAGGGCGACGCTCCATCAAGGACTGACGGCGGGAAAAGCTGGCCGCCAAATGCAGGGCGTTGTGTGCCCCATGCGGACTCACGGGCGCGAAGTGTACAGTGCCTCCCGGGCGCAGCTGGGCCAGGTGTCCACAGTCCAGAGATAGGGCGGAACCAATTTTTGGGTAGCCACCGATGGTTTGTCTGTCGTTGAGCAGAACAATGGGTTGTCCGTCTGCGGGAACCTGAATAGCACCAAAGCATATACCCTCAGAAAGTATGCCTTCTATGTCACAATCAATGGCTGGGCCCTCCAAACGGTAGCCCATGCGATCGCAGCGATCAGAAACCGTATACGCATGACTAAAGAAGCGGCGCTGCTCATAACGGCTGAAGTGTTTCTGTTGATAGCCCGGGATCACTCTCACCGTCACCAGGTTCTGATAGTGGGGCTGGTGCTCTGCCGGCAGGTACAGGTGCCTGCGTTGGGTCATGGGCTCGCAGGGTAGATCATCCCCCGCCTGTACTTTATCGCCATTGAGTCCGCCAATTTTTTCCCGGACCACAGTAGCCGTGCTGCCAAAACTGGGTGCTACCTGAAAGCCACCAGCGACACCCAGGTAAGCGCGGCAGCCCTGCTCAGCGAATTCCACCGAAATGCTGTCGCCAGCTTTAATGGCCAGGACTTCCCAGCGTGGGTGCTCGTGATTATTGATGCGCAGAGTCATCTGTGCACCGGTCAGGCAGATATAGGTGTCAACAGCTGCTTCTAACTTCAGGCCACCAAAACTAATTTCCAGCGCAGTTGTTCCTGCCGGATTTTGGAGCAGGCGATTGCAGTATTCGAAGGCATGCGGATCCAGTGGCCCGCCATTAGTGAGGCCGATGCGATGTTGGCCCACTCGTCCACCGTCCTGCAACAGGCAAAGAATCCCTGGCTGGATCACTCTCAGGCTCAAAGTTCGCCCCCAAGGCTCAGGAATTGATCGCGATCAACGGGCTCAAAGCGCACCCGGTCACCCACTGAAACAGGCATGATGGGTGTGGCGGCGGGGTCGAACATTCGCACCGGGCAGCGACCGATAAGGTTCCAGCCGCCGGGTGAGACCGCTGGGTAGACCGCCGTTTGTCTGTCGGCTATGGCGACCGCCCCGCGGGGTACTTTCTGTCTTGGTGTTGCCAGGCGTGGTGCAGAAATGCGCTCATCTACCTGTCCCAGATAAGCAAATCCGGGTGCGAAACCGATAGCATAAACACGGTATTCAGCCTCGCAGTGAATGGCAATAACCTGCTCGACGCTCAGCGAGGCGCGTTCTGCCAGTGCTTCCAGGTCCTCTCCAGCCTCAGGGTGATAATACACGGGCAGAACCACCGTATTGCCGTCTTCGCCTACGCTTGAATTGAGGTTGTCCAGGCATTCATGAACCCTGTGGGCAACCGAGAGATGGTCTGTCGTCAGAGCGTTATAGATAATAAGCAGCGAAGCGTAGGAAGGTACCAGGTCGATCAGGTCCTCGCCCAGGGCAGCCTCAACCGTCGCAGCCGCAGCTTGAACGCGCGCAGAAACCTCGGGGCTGGTTTCAGTGCCCAGGTATAGCATCATGGCGTTCTCGCCAGCAGAGTGCAGTTCCACAGTCAGCTAGCTTCCTTTCACCAGGGCGCGGATTTCGCGAATCGCCTGCACGCCCTCTGGGTTGTCACCGTGAACGCAGAGCGTGTCTGCTTCCAGGGAGAGTGTATGGCCGCTCACCGTAGTCAGGGAGCCCTGGTCTATTAACTGTGCAACCTGGGCCAGCATTTTTTCGCGATTGTGCACTGCACCGGGTTTACGGCGCGATAACAATTTCCCATCGTCGTCATAGCAACGGTCAGCAAAAACCTCGAACAAAACCTCCAGGCCCTGTTCAGCCGCTTCAGCCCTGTGTTTGTTTGCATCCGGTGTGGCTTGCAGCATCAGGGGCAGGGGGCGCTGGTATTCGGCGAGAGAGCGCATGATGGCCTGGCGTACTTCCTGTTTCGCCATCATGTCGTTGTAAAGCGCGCCGTGCGGCTTCACATAGGCAAGAGAGAGTCCTGCAGTCTGGGCCATGCCGTCCAGTGCCGCCACCTGATACTGCAAGCTGGCGACAATTTCTTCCTCACTCAGGGCCATGGAACGGCGCCCAAACCCCACCAGGTCGGGATAAGCGGGATGTGCGCCAACGCTGACGCCGTGGTTGGCCGCCAGATCCAGGGTTCTTCGAATGGTCAGCGGATCGCCCCCGTGAAAGCCGCAGGCAATGTTGGCCTGATCGATATGAGGCATGACGTCGGCGTCCAGACCCATGGTCCAGCTGCCATAGCTTTCTCCCAAATCGCAATTCAGTAGCATTTCTTTTTCACCTGTTCACAACACTGCCAATTGGCTGTTGCGTAAATCTGTTACCAGCATATGCCCTGGACTATGGGTGATAGCGAAGGGAGGTCTGGCTTTCTCCAACGCAACCTGAGGTGTTACACCGCAGGCCCAAAACACGGGCAGTTCATCCTCAGCGATGCTGACAGCGTCGCCATAATCCGGGTGATCCAGATTGTCTATCCCAATCAGTCCAGGGTCACCTATATGAATGGGCGCTCCATGTACTGAGGGAAATCGCGTACAAATCTGGATCGCCCGTATTGCATCCGCGGCCTTAAAGGGCCGCATGCTGACGACCATTTCACCCTCATAGGGTCCAGCGGCAGTGCATTCAATATCAGTGCGAAACATGGGGACATTGACCCCCTCGCTGACATTTCGTACGTCCAGGCCGTCGGCCAACAGCGCCTCCTCAAAGGAGAAGGAGCAACCGAGTGCAAACACCACCAGGTCGTCTCGCCAATGGCTGGAAATGTCCGGTACTTCTTCGCTGAATTGGCCGTCGCGGAAAACGCGATAGCTTGGCACATCAGTGCGTATGTCAATATCCCCCAAAAGAGGTAAGCCCACTTCACCGGGCGCGTTGGAGGTCGCCACCAGCGGACAGGGTTTGGGGTTTGACTGGCAGAACCGTAAGAAGTCGTTGGCCCAGTCGGCGGGTAAGATTGTCAGGTTGCACTGGACGAACCCGGGTGAATATCCCGAGGTGTTGCCTGAAAATTCACCTGTGCGAATTGCATGGCGGAGTGCAGCGGGAGAAATGTCCTGATTCATGCGTAAGCCTTGGTGGAAAAATAGTTGCGTATAAGTTTGGCACAGAATCGGATATCTGGATAATGGCCGCTCGCTTAAGTTCCACTATCCGGACGACGACTATGCTGCAGCAACTATTGGATACGCTAACCCTTGAGCCCTCAGGGGAAGACGGATTTGTGGGCCAGATCATGCACCCCAAAGGCTTCAGGGTATACGGAGGACAGGTACTGGCACAGGCGCTGGAGGCGGCTCAGTTGACGGTGGATGGTGAGCGTACGGTGCATTCTCAACACGCCTACTTCTTGCGTGAGGGCAAGACAGATCGACCCATTCACTATCAGGTAGAGCGGGCCAGAGACGGGGGCAGCTTCAATTCCCGCCGCGTGGTGGCATCTCAGGATGACAGGACCATTCTCGTTTCCTCGATGTCCTTTCAGAAGCCGGATGACAGCTTCGACTTTCAGGAGCCCTTGCCTGAACTCCCCGGGCCTGAGGAATTACTGTCTGAGCGTGTGCGCTCACAGGCGGACGGCCATTTTAATGAAGATTTCATGATTACTACGGGTGAAGACCTTGATGTCCGTATGGTTCATCCCATCAATTGGGCCACTCCGGAAAAACGGCGGGGTCAGTTGTTTAACTGGATGAAAACCACTGGGGTACTGCCTGATGATCCTGAGGTGCATCGCAAACTACTCGCCTATTTTTCCGACACTATGCTGCTTGATGCTGGCCTGATAGAGCATGGTCGCTCTTACTGGGACCGTGGTTTACAGATTGCTAGCCTGGATCATGCGATTTGGTTTCACGCTGAATGCCGTGCCGATGAATGGCTGCTGCATTCGGCAGACCTTGAGCGCAACAGCGGCGGCAGGACACTGGTGCGAGGGCGATTTTATACTCACAGCGGTGTACATGTGGCGACCGTGATGCAGCAGGGGTTGATGCGCAAACGCTGATCCGGTTGCTTTGACCGACAAGACCCTTTAGTGTTTGTGGTTAAGTGTTTATTCTAGGAAAGCTCCATGCCTCACCCCCGTATTACCGCTGAAACGTTTCCTCACAAGCCCGCTATTATTATGGGGGCTTCCGGCGAGATGGTGACCTATCGCCAACTCGATGAGCGCTCCAATCAGGGAGCGCAGCTGTTCCGTTCATTGGGATTACAAGCCGGTGACCACATCGCCCTGATGATGGAGAACAATGCACGCTTTCTCGAAATCTGCTGGGCTGCGCAGCGCTCAGGTCTTATTTTTACTCCCATAGCCACGCATTTAAAGCCGGATGAAACGGCCTACGTGTTGGCGAATTGCGGGGCAAAATTGTTTATAGGCTCACACAAACTGGAGGAGGCGGCCTTGCAGGCGAGGCAAGATGCGCCGGGCGTTGCTCATTTCCTTATGGTTGGGGGAATCGCGACTGGGTTTGATTCCTGGGAAGAGGCCCTGAGCCTGCAGGATGTGACTCCGATAGAAGACGAGCAAAACGGGGTACCCATGCTTTACTCCTCGGGAACGACAGGCCAACCCAAGGGGGTGCTGGTGCCACCGGCCAGCGATGAAGTCGATACACCCCCGATGGCAACTCGCCTTGGACAACTTTTCGGCTTCGGTGAAGAAACGGTGTACCTGTCACCGGCACCGCTTTATCACGCCGCTCCTTTGCACTACAACATGATGACGCTCTATCAAGGCGGAACCACAGTTATCATGGAAAAGTTCGATCCGGAAGCTGCCCTGGCCTTGATCGAAGAGCATCGTGCAACCCATAGCCAATGGGTACCGATCATGTTTATCCGAATGCTCAAGCTCCCACAGGAAGTGCGAGATCGCTACGACGTTAGCTCAATGCAGTTTGCAATTCATGCCGCGGCTCCATGCCCGGTCGAGGTGAAGGCAAGCATGATTGACTGGTGGGGGCCAGTGATCGTCGAGTACTACGCCGCGAGTGAAGGCATCGGTGCAACCATGATTGATTCTCAGGCCTGGTTGACGCACCGGGGCTCTGTTGGGCCTGCAGTGTCGGGCGAACTGCATATACTGAACGATGACGGAGATGAACTCCCCATTGGCGAAATAGGCACGGTGTATTTTGGCGGTGCGCAAGCGGTTTTTCACTACCACCAGGAAGACGAAAAGACTGCAGGTGCCTATAGCAAAGAGGGTTGGGCCACTACCGGCGACGTCGGCTACCTCGACGAAGACGGCTTTTTGTACCTGACTGACCGCAAAAATTTCATGATCATTTCTGGTGGGGTAAATGTTTATCCCCAGGAAATAGAGAATCTCCTGATCACTCATGACAAGGTGGCTGATGTGGCTGTGTTTGGGCTGCCCTGCGACGAATTCGGCGAAAAGGTGCAGGCAGTTGTAGAGCCGATGAACTGGGCGGATGCAACTGACGAAACCGCTATCGAAATCATGGAATGGTTGCGTGAGCGGCTATCGCATATCAAATTACCCAAGGCGCTGGATTTTCATCCGAGCTTGCCACGTCTGGATAATGGCAAGCTTTACAAGCGTCATTTGATGGAAGAGTACAAGGGGGGCGCTCGTTCCGACGATAAGCCGGAACAGTAGCCGCTACGTCGCGGTTGACCTTGAACGGGCGGATGTCATTTCCGTGGCAGTCTGCGATTTTCGTTTTCCCTCTTTGGAAAAGGGCAGGTAGAAGACCGGCACCACAAACAGGGTGAACAGGGTGCCCACCAGCATCCCACAAGTGATCATTATTCCTATACTGAAGTGACTCTGGGCGCCAGCACCGCTGGCGACCACCAGCGGCCAGATCCCCAGCACGGTAGCGAAGGTTGTCATCAGGATTGGCCGCAAACGTTTGGATGCCGCCTCAAGCACGGCCTCCCGCCTATCCATGCCTTGCTCCGCCAGTTTGTTGGAAAACTCTACGATTAGAATACCGTGCTTGCTGATCAGGCCTATTAGTGTCAGCAGACCAACCTGTGTGTAGATGTTTAGCGTCACAAAACCCAGGGCAATAGGAACGACAGCGCCAAAGATAGACAGTGGTACCGTGACTAGCACCACCAGCGGGTCGCGAAAGCTGTTGAATTGGGCTGCGAGGACCAAAAATATCAGGGTTAGCGATAGCGCAAAGAGCAGTGGGAAGGAGGCCGATTCCTGCACGAAACGCCGTGATGCTCCCGTGTGGCCTATGCGAAATCCACTGGGCGCTATCTCATTGAGTTTTTGCTCAAGAAACTCCAGACCCGCGCCCAGACTGTTGGGAGGCATCATGAAGCCCTGAATCGTGGTGCTGTTGAGTTGTTGGTACTGGCTCAAGCTGTTGGGCTCAATCCGGGAGTCCAGGGTGACGACGGCGGAAAGAGGCACCAGCGTGCCGCTATCGGTGCGCAGGTAGTAACGCTCGAGTTCGTCACTGGTCAGCCTGAAATTCCTGCCGGCTTGCGGGATAACCTTGTAAGATCGACCTTCCAGGGTAAAACGATTAACCTCTGCTTCCCCCAGCATTACGGCCAGAGTCTCGCCCACCTCTTGCATAGAGATGCCCAGACGAGAGGCGCGGTCCCGGTCTATCTCCACGGTAATTTCCGGTCGATCAAAATTGAGACTTTGGGTGACAAAGGCGAACAAGCCGGATTCCCTGGCGGCGGAGAGCAGTTCCTCGCCGACGCGCATGATTTCCCGGTAATCGGCTGTTGACGCGACCACGAAGCTCACCGGTAGTCCAGCGTCAGAACCGGGCAGCGCGGGCTCCCCAAAGGCAAACAACTCCATGCCGGTAATTTGCGAGAGCTTCCCTTGTAACTCCAGTAACAGCTCCTGTTGGCTGCGCTCACGCTCGTCCCAGGGGTGCAGCGTAACTCCGCCAAAATTACTGCTGGGCCTGATGACTTGCCAACTGTGACTGAACTCGGGCATCTCCTTCCAGATGTCGACAATTTGCGACAGGTAAAAATCCTGATAGGCCAGATTAGCGTATCGGGGTGCATTGCCAGTGATGTACACCCCCCCCGTATCCTCCTCAGGGGCCAGTTCTTCCTGGGCGAGAAAAAAAAGTGCCGGAAGACTGGCGAGGAGTGCGCCCGCTAGCAGCAGGACTGCACCACGGTTGTTCAGACAAACCGCCAGTAAGCTCCGATAGCGCAGGACCAGTGCGTCAAAGCGATGGTCCAGCCAATTGGCGAATCGCCCCTGGTGCTCCGCATCTTTCAGTACCCGAGAGCACATCATCGGGCTCAGGGTCAGGGCGACCACACCGGACACGATAACCGCGCCTGCAAGCGCCAATGCGAACTCACTGAAGAGGGCGCCTGTAAGGCCACCTATGAAGCTGATAGGTGCATAAACAGCGGCCAGGGTGAGAGTCATTGCGACGACGGGCCAGGCCACTTCCCTGGCGCCGGCAATTGCAGCCGCATAGGGGCTTGCGCCTTCCTCGATGTGGCGGTGTACGTTTTCCACCACAACAATGGCATCGTCCACCACCAGACCGATGGCGATCACCATTGCAAGCAGAGTGAGCAGGTTTAGGCTGAATCCCATGGCCATGATCAGGAAGACGACACCAATTAGCGACAAGGGAATTGCGATGAGCGGGATCAACACGACACGCAGTGAGCCGAGAAACAGATAGATGACCAAAATGACAATGATTGCCGCCTCAATCAGCGTGGTGAGTACCTGACTGATGGCTTCGTCGATAACTACACTGCCATCCCAGTCGATTAACATATCCATGTCGGCCGGCAGCATGGCTTTTATTTTCGGCAGGGTGGCGTGTACCGCTCTGGAAACTTCCAGTGGGTTGGCATCCGGGGTGGGAGTGATGGAGAGAAACACGGCGGCTTTGCCGCTTGAAAGCGTTTTTACCTGGTCGGTCTCTGAGTCCAATTCAATGTCTGCCACATCCCCCAGTAAAATTCGCTCATCGCCGGACTGGCGGACAACCAGGTTGCGGAACTCTTCTTCCGTTTGAAGGGTAGTTCGTGCATCCACGGTCACCCTCACCAGGTTGCCCTCAGTCGCTCCTGCGGCGGATATAAAGTTATCGCGGCGAATAGCGGCGTTAACATCCGTAGCAGTAACCCCCAGTGCCGCCATGCGCACGGGGTCGAGCCAAATACGCATCGCCAACTTGTAAGCGAATACGTTTGCTTTGCCGACGCCGGGCAGGGTTGCCAACTCTGGCTGGGCACTGCGCAACAGAAAGTCGGTCACCTGGTACAGCGTCATTTGCTCGCTGTAGAACCCGAGCCAGATCAAGCCATCGCCTCCGCCCGTAGCCGAGACAATCGGTTCTTCAATGTCTCTGGGCAAGTTGCCCCTGGCTTCACTGACCTTGGCGATGACCTCATTGAGTACGCTGGTACTGTCTTCGCCAAGACGAACATGAATGGTGATGTTGGATTCGCCGGGGTTGCTCTCGGAGCTCATATACTCAATGCCGCGGGCGCCTGCAATGACGACCTGCAATGGCGTGGTAACAAACCCCTGAACTGTGCGTGCAGACGCGCCAGGGTAATAGGTATTGACATAAATTACGCTGCGTTCCAGTTCGGGAAATTGACGCAGTCCGACCTTGGACAGAGATGCGCCGCCCAGCAACAACAACAGACAGCTGATAACGATGGCCAATACCGGTCGCTGGATGAATACGTCGGTGAACTTCATTGGGTGAATGCCGGCGGATTTTCCTGCACGGTTACCCTGGCCCCGCGATAGAGCTTGTTTTGACCAACGCTAACCACGCGATCACCGGCCTGTAATCCATAGGTCACGGCGATTCGCCCGTTTTCTACCTGCCCTGTTTGCACCACTCGGGGTGTGACTATCATGCCGTCAGGGCCATCTTCAATGAGGTAAACAGTATTCCCCTGCAGGGAGTAAGTAACCGCTGTCTCGGGTACAGTGACCAGATTCATGGGCTGACCCAGGTCGATTCGCAATTGGGCGAACATGCCCGGGAGTAGACCGCTGCTGTCGATGACGCGAGCTCGCAGCGCGAGGTTGCGGGTGGCTTTATCAACCGCCACGTCCATCGCCTCCAGGGTTGCGTTAAAGACCTGTTCTGAAGTTGCCGTTCTTAGCTCGATGCCAAGCCCGGAGCGTAAGCTAGGGAAGTATCGCGCTGGTACCGAAAAGTCTACTTCGAGGTCTGTCAGGTCCTGCAAAGTGGTAATTGCCGTGCCGGAATCAATGTAGTCGCCGGTTTTGACTTCGATAATTCCCACCGTGCCAGCAAAGGGCGCGACGATCCGTTTATTGTCCAGGCGCGCTTCAGTCTCTGCCAGTGTGGCAATCGCTGCGTCCAGTGCGGCTCGAGAGCGGTCGTACTGGGTTTGGGGAATCGACTTTTGCTGTATCAGGCTGGCGTCTCTTTGATGCAGTTGCCGCGCGAGGACTACGTTTGCCTCTTGTCGCTTTTTGCTAGCCTGCTCTACGCTGTCATTGAGCGTCAGGAGCAGTTGGCCTGCCTGTACCTGCTGTCCGGATTTGACCGAGATCGCAATAATTTCACCGCTGGTTTCTGCCGCCAGATTGGCACCGCGAGCGGCGCGAATCGTACCTACAGCCTCAAGCGTAGAGGGCCAAGTATCGGTTTTTGCCTCGGTGGCCGTCACCAGGGTCGGCGGGGGTGTGAAATCCGTGTTCGCCAGGGTTTGGAACTTATTGTAGAGATAACCCGCAATAGCCCCGAAGATAACGACCAAGAGTGCGATAACAGTTAGATAAGGGCGCAATAGAGTGTCACTCAATCGTTAGTTTTCGGGGAGATGCCGTCATTCTAGGTCAAATTTAAGCCCAGATCACGTTCAATCACAGAAATGCCATGTCAGTCTGTCAACGCCCCGGTGCGGCGACGCGAGGTAGGCAGCGGTCACTGTTTTTGTAAGAATATTGGGCGTCTCCTTGATGGTGATCAAAAACACGATGTGTTCGCTGCCAACAAATTGCTTTATGCTGTGAGAATACGCTCGAGTCAGGGCGGTCCTAAAGAGGTATCCGGGTGAGAAAATCAACCAAGCTCAAGAAACTGCAAAAGCAGATGGAAACTGCCGAAAGTTATGTCCAGTGGCAGGATTCAGCGGTGGAGCATGATGAGCTGTCCGGCGCCCAGCGCTGGCGACAAATCGATCAGTCAAGCCAGTACGATTACGCTCAAATCCGTTTGCGACTGGATCGTTTGCGCAGCCTGCGGGCACGGCATGACCATCAGGCGCTTCTGTTTACGTTGAATGAAGGCATTCACGGCAATATGGGCGGTATGGGGCGTTCCTCGCTTTATCGCAAAGCTAATTTCGGTACCAAGGGCCTGATAGAGCAATACATTGAAGAGGTAGATGACGCCTTACGCTATCTGGCGGAATTGCCCGCAGACAAACTGGATGTCCAGGACAAGCTGGACTTTTTCTATCGTGCCAATATCTGCTTCGGCCGCTCTGCGCTGATGCTCAGCGGCGGTGGCGTACTGGGTTTTTATCACCTGGGTGTGGTCAAGACATTGCTGGACCAGGGGCTTCTGCCCCGGGTTATATCCGGTTCCAGCGCAGGCTCACTGGTGGCCGGGGTGGTGGGAACGCACACCGAAAAGCAGTTGGAGCACTTTTATGAGCCATCCAATGTGCATTTCGAGGCAGAGCGCGAAGCCAGTATGTTTTCTCGCATGTTTTTTGGCGCCAACCCCCAAATTGATGTCGGTGACCTTGAGCGATTGATCGCTCGCATGGTTCCGGACATGACATTTCAGGAGGCCTATGAGAAAACGGGTCGCCAGATCAGTATTACAGTGTCCTCAGCCGAGCCGCATCAACGCTCGCGGTTGCTCAATGCAATCACCTCTCCCAATGTCTTTGTGCGCTCAGCCATCATGGCGTCATGTGCTGTCCCCGGCGTTTTTCCGCCGGTCATGTTAATGGCCAAGAATGTGCACGGCGAGTCCCAACCCTACCTGCCAACTCGCAAATGGGTAGACGGTTCCATAGCCGATGACCTGCCAGCCAAGCGCTTGTCCAGGCTTTACAGCACCAACCATTACATCGTGAGCATGGTAAATCCCATTGTGACGCCCTTTATCGATACCGAGGGAGAACGCAGTGCACTGACCCGCTCCCTAAGTGGTTTTGGTGTCGGGGTAGGGCGTGAACTATTGAATCTATATCGCGATATGGTGCAAAAGCAGGGCGATAGTTGGCCTCGCTTCAATATGGCTATGAACACGGTGCATGCACTGATTGACCAGGATTACAGCGGTGATATCAATATTGTTCCCAATTTTCGCTGGTATAACCCGGCCAAACTACTCTCGCACCTTTCTGAAAAAGATTTGGTTGATTTGATGGGTGAGGGCGAGCGAACCGCGTATCCGCAGGTTGAAACGATTCGGTTGTGCACCCAGATAAGCCGCACAATGGAAGAGTTGCTCCACCGCTTCGAGTCTGGTGACCTGCGGCCGGATGCCGAGGAATACCATCGTCCGCGGGCTTCACGTCGCCGTCCACCGCCAACGCGTTCAGATCGTCAGGCGATGCGCGAGCACCGAGTGGAGTCGGACAACGTAAAGAAACCGGTACAGCAGAATAAGCCTGCTCGTAAGAAGAGTCCTGCGCGCAAGCGTACAGCCAAGAAAAACCCGGCACCGAAAAGTAAGGCGGCCTAATCTCGGTTTGCAGGAAAGGCGCGGTGTAATCCTCGCCTTACTCTATCGCGCTGGCCTGCTATAGTGAGCGTTATCTGAAGCAAAGGGACGTCAAACATGCCTGCCCCCAGTACTATCAGCGACTGCATGCGTCGCAATCCCCTCACCATTAGCCTCGACGCCAGTCTTGTCCAGGCTATAGAAACCATTGTCGAATATAAACTCACTGGATTGACAGTGACGGATGAAGGCGGCAATGCTGTGGGAATTTTGTCCGAGCTTGATTGTATCCAGGCTGTTCTTACAGCGTTATACAACGACGGTGATCCAGAGCATGCCTTGGTTAAAGAAGCCATGAGTACCGATTTAGAGATATGTGCGCCCGCTGACGGTATTGTTGAGGTGGCGCAAGCTATGCTGGATACGCGGCAGCGGCGGCGCCCGGTGCTAGAGGATGGAAAATTGGTGGGTCAGGTGAGCTCCAGCAATATCCTGTGGGCCTTGATGGAGCACTCCCGGCGCAAAATGTTTAGCCCACAGAACTAGGGGGTTGTCGGCAGACCTTAGCCAATGTGCCTTCCCGCGCTATCCCAAAAGGGTTCCCGGAGGATTTTCTTGAGAATTTTTCCTGATGGGTTGCGTGGCAACTCATCGACAATCTGCAGTTGCCGGGGAATCTTATAGCCGGCAATTTGGTCGCGACAAAACTCGACCATTTCTTCCAGCTCCAGCGATGCACCTTCGTTTAAGACGACGAACGCCAGCAGTGCTTCGCCGAATTTATCGTCCGGTACGCCGATCACTGCCACATCGACGATGGCGTCGTGCTTGGCCAGGGCGTTCTCCACCTCAACCGGGTAAATGTTTTCGCCCCCGCTGACCACCATGTCTTTCATCCGGTCTTTAAGGTAGAGGTAGCCTTCCGCGTCCATGTAACCAGCGTCCCCGGTGTGCACCCAGCCATCGGTGAGGTTGGCTGCGGTAGCTTCCGGCAGGTTGTAATAGGATTGCATGTTGGTATCTGACTTCAACCAGATTTCGCCAACCTCGCCGGAGGGCAGCTCATTACCCTCTAGGTCGACAACCTTGGCCTGGCCTCCTGCCGAGGTTCTGCCACAGGACCGCAGTAGGTCTGGCCTACCCGCAAGCGCCAGGCGGTGGTCCTCTGCCGAGAGATTGACAACAGTGCCCGTCGTTTCCGTCATTCCATACATTTGGATGAAATCACACTGAAATACTTCTATCGCCCGGCGCAACACCGTTTCCGATATCGGCGAAGCACCGTAGAAGATTTGCTTTAACTTGCTGAAGTCGCGTTGCTCGATGTCGGGCATTTGAAGCACAGCCATGATCATTGCCGGCACCATGAAAATGTTGCTTACCGGATGGTTTTCCATGTCATCGACAACGCGAGCGGGAACGAAAGTGCGATGTAGCAAAGTGTGTATGCCGCAGTAAATATTGTAGGCGATCGAACCCGCGCCGCCGATGTGAAACAGCGGTGCGCAAAGAATGGTTGCCATACCCGGGCTGGGCCTGTGGGGTGTGGCGATAGAGTTCATGGTGACCAGTGACAGCATGTTGAAGTGGGAGCTGACGACCCCTTTTGGATTGCCGGTGGTGCCGCTGGTGTAGAGTTGAATGTAGGGATCTTGCGGGTCAGGTTCCATCCCTGGTGAGTGCTCTGGGTATTGTGAAATCCACCCGTCCCAGGCCAAAGTGTCAGTAAATCCGTGGGAGATGACAGCGATGCTTTCATCCATCTTCTGACGCAGCCCGGCCAGGGAGTCTTCCATTCCGTCCAGCGCAATCAGCACTCGAGTATTGGCATCATTGATAATAAATGCCAGCTCCGCCGGGGCGAGTCGGTAATTGAGAGATACAGTAACCGCGCCAATTTTACTCGCGGCCATGAATAGCAGGAGGTGTTCCAGACTGTTCTCGCCCAGGATGGAAACTCTTTCACCGGGCGATACACCCATTGCCAGTAGACCATGAGCGACCTGATTGGAGAGGGCGTTCACTTCGCCGTAGCTTGTGGTGTTCTCCCCCAGGGTCAGGCAGGGTAGGTCAGGTGTATTGCGAGCGTAGTATTCCAGAAAATGATGGACTAGCATGGTCCCGATAAATCCTTGGTTTTATTAGAGAAGTGAGCAGGGAGTCTGTTCAGAGATCGGGCTATTGTCAATGCCCCGGTGCTTTTTGCAGGCCACGGATATGGCGTGAGACCAGGATCAACCAGCGGAGACAGAAATGCATGACAAGGTGGTAGTAGTGACCGGTGGCGCATCTGGCATTGGTGAGGCGATGGTTAAGCGCTTCTGCGCCGAGGGCGCCAGGGTTGTGGTGGGAGACGTCGATGAAGCTGGAGGCAGGCGCGTGGCTGAAACCCACGGTGCGCAATTCTCCCTCCTGGATGTGCGTTCCCCCGAGCATTGGCAGGCCTTGCAGAGCTTGCTTGGCAGTGATTATGGGCAATTGGATGCCTTGCTGAACAATGCTGGTATTGTTTCAGACCAATCAATCGTCGATGCGGATGTTGCAACCTGGTCAAACCTGCTCTCGGTCAACCTGACCGGGATGATGTTGGGATGCCAGACGGCGATTAAAATGATGCAGAAAAACCCCGCGGGGGCAGCGGGTTCAATCGTTAACACCGCCAGTTCCACTTCTTACCTCGCCATCCCCGGTGATGTGGCCTATTGCACGTCCAAGGCAGGTGTAGTGGGCCTGACCAAATCAGTGGCGGTTTATTGCGCCACTGAGGGCTTGAACATTCGCGCAAATTCAATCCATCCCGGCGCCACCATGACCGCAATTCTGCAGCAGGCTGTGAACGACATGCCGGAGCTGGAGCCGAAGCTTGCGCGTATGTCGCCGATGGGTCGAATGGGGACAGTGGACGAGGTGGCATCGATGGCGCTGTTCCTCGCTTCTGATGAATCGAGCTTCTGTACCGGGGGGCAGTTCCCGGTAGAGGGTGGAACCGTTAGTGAGCACCCCCGAATGTTTTAAGTTGCTTTTCCTTGCCGGGATAAAACGTCCTCTCAAGAAGGTCGCTTGGCATAGAGGCAGAGCATATCCAGCGCCAGAGTTGCCCCAGCCAGAGCGGTGATTTCACTGACATCGTAAGCCGGCGCGACTTCAACCAGATCCATCCCAACAATATTAATGCCGGCGAGGCCGCGCAAAATCTTTCGCGCCTGCTGAGTGCTCAGTCCGCCGATAACGGGGGTGCCGGTGCCTGGTGCGAAGGCTGGGTCCAGACAGTCGATGTCAAAAGTGAGGTAACAGGGACGGTTGCCGACGGTTTCTTTGATCACGTCGATGGTTGCTTTGGGGCCGTTTTCATGGACCCAGTCGGCGTCATAAACCTGATAGCCGTGGGTGTCGACATTAAAGGTTCGCATACCAACCTGGACGGAGTGAGCTGCGTCTACAATGCCTTGTTTTGCGGCGTGATAGAACATGGTGCCGTGATCAATACGACCTTCTTCGTCTTCCCAGGTATCGCAGTGCGCGTCGAAGTGGATCAGGGAAATGGGGCCGTGTTTTTCTGCGTGGGCGCGCAGTAGTGGATAGGAAATAAAGTGGTCACCGCCAAGCGTGAGTAGACCCACATCTTCACTTAATATATCGCGTGCGTGTTGGTAAATGGCCTCGGGTACCTGTTCCGGCCGCCCCGGGTCGAAATTACAATCGCCGACGTCGACAACGGCAAGATCCTTGAAGGGGTCGAAGTTCCAGCCGTCTACAGCATCTCCCCAGGCGATAATAGTGGAGGCGGCTCGAATCCCTCTTGGGCCCAGCCGTGTGCCTGGACGATTGGTGGTCGCAAGATCGTAGGGCACACCAGTCACTGCGACATCTACCCCGGTAAGGTCTCGAGTATAGCGGCGGCGCAGAAAACTGGTTATTCCGGAATAGGTCGGCTCTTCGGTCATGCCATAAAGGCTGTCACGGGTGATAGCGAGATCTGTCAGTTCTTTAGTCATGAGCGCTCCGTTGTTTTTTTAGTATGTTCCATCCGGCGATGAGGACGCCGACTGACACGATGGCAATCACCAGCGTGGCCAAGGCATTGACCTCGGGTGTTACCCCTAGCTTAACCTTGGAAAATATTATCATCGGCAGGGTACTTGCGCCTGCGCCGGAGGTAAAGCTGGCGATCACCAGATCATCCAGCGAGAGAGTGAATGCCAGCAACCAGCCCGATGCCATTGCGGGAATAATCAGCGGTAAGGTGATATCCCAGGTGACATTAAAGGGGCGACCGCCAAGGTCCATAGCGGCTTCTTCAAGGGACTGGTCCATGGAGGCCAGACGGGACTGTACAACGACCGCAACATAGGCCATGGCAAATGTAGTGTGGGCGATGGTGACCGTGTTAGCGCCGCGGCTGGCGGGCCAGCCCGTGAGCTCCTGCAGGCTGATGAAAAGTAGTAGCAAGGACAGTCCGGTGATCACTTCCGGCATGACCAGCGGCGCGGCAATCATGCCACTGAATACAGTGCGCCCGCGAAACTGTCCCATGCGGTTCATAGCGAGGCCGGCCAGTGTGCCCAGAACGGTTGCCAGTGTTGCGCTGGTGATTGCTATCTCAAGGCTCAGTAATGCTGCGTCGAGAATTTGTTCGTTTTCCAATAGGGCGGTATACCAGCGCGTGGTAAAGCCACCCCACACCGTGGCCAGGCGTGAGTCATTGAAAGAGTAGAGCATCATCACGAAAATTGGGATGTACAGGAATGCAAAGCCAAAGGCGAGCATGGAGTACAGGAAGGTGGGAGAACGCTTCATTGCTCCGGCTCCTGTTGTAGCCGTTGGAACAACATGATCGGCAGTATCAATATGATCAGCAAAACACAGGCGACTGCTGAAGCCAGCGGCCAATCACGATTCATAAAGAACTCATCGTAGAGAGTGCGCCCAATCATCAGTGAGTCCAGCCCGCCCAGTAACGCCGGAATAACAAATTCACCCAGAGCGGGAATGAATACCAGCAAACTGCCGGCAATAATGCCTGGAATTGCCATAGGTATCGTTATATCGCGAAAAACGTGCAGTGGCTTACCGCCAAGATCGGCGGCGGCATCATGCAAATCCAGGTCCAGCTTTTCCAGGGTGGTGTAAAGCGGGAGAATCATGAAGGGCAGGTAGGTATAGACAATGCCAACGTACACGGCTACATCGGTATAAAGTAGCGTAAGGGGTTCGTCGATGATTCCGATGCCCAGCAACGTGGTGTTAATGAGGCCTTCTTTTCCCAACATGATGATCCAGGCATACACCCTGAGCAAAAAAGAGGTCCAGAAGGGCAGTATGATCAACAGTAGTAACAGGTTTCGCCAGGGCTGCGGGGTCCTCGCAATGGCGTATGCCATGGGGAATCCCAACAGCAGGCACAGTAGGGTAGAGATCAAGGCGATTTTTATGGATTTGAGATAGCTCACCCAGTAGAGCTTGTCTTCAAGCAGAAACAGGTAGTTGTCCAAGGTGGCCAATAGTTTGCGCGTACCATCTTCGGCTACGCCCCACAGTGGGCTAAAAGGTGGTTGCGCGATTAGTGGCTCAGCGAGACTGATCTTGAAGACGATCGCAAAAGGCGCGAGGAAAAACAGGCCCAGCCAGAGATACGGCAGGGCGATTACGGTGCCGCGCCACAGTCGATCCCGGTTCCCGGGATTGGCGATGCTGCTCATTCGCTCAGTACCACGCTGCACTGGGAGTCCCAGCTCAGATAAACCTCATCGTCCCATTCCAGTAGCAATTCTGCACTGCGCTGGTAGTTCTGGGCACTGACTTGAATGACTCGTCCGGTGTGCGAACGAACTCGATATACACAGCGATTACCGTAGTAGGCTAAATCTTCCACGACCCCGCGGGTAATGGTGTACTGCTCGCCTTCGGGTGCTTCTGTACTGATTAACAGTTTTTCAGGGCGAACACCGATCTGGATCCTGGATCCCTCGCTGATAGTTTCGCTGTGTGGTGCGATGATTCTGGTGCCGCTGGTATCAAGTTCTACCTCGACCGTGCCCTTACCGTTACCAATGACCGTGGCGTCAAAAATATTGATATTGCCAAAAAAGTCGGCCACATAATGGTTACAGGGAAACTCGTAGACTTCACCTGGCGTGCCGGTTTGAATGAAGCTGCCTTCCTTCATAACGGCGATACGGGTAGCCAGCGTCATGGCCTCTTCCTGATCGTGGGTCACGACCACAAAAGTGGTGCCCAGTCGATCCTGTAAATTCATCAGCTCGAACTGGGTTTGCTCTCTTAGCTTCTTGTCCAGCGCAGCGAGAGGTTCATCCAGCAGAAGCACCTTTGGGCGTTTGGCGAGCGCGCGCGCCAGCGCTACCCGTTGGCGTTGGCCACCGCTTAGCTGGTCTGGTTTGCGCTTGGCAAAATCTTTCAATTGCACCAGCTCCAGCATTTCTTCAACACGGTTGTTGATTTCTGTCTTGGGAAGTTTCTCTTTCTTTAAGCCATAGGCGATATTTTGGGCCACATTCATATGCGGAAAAACGGCGTAAGACTGGAACATCATATTGATTGGGCGTTCGTAGGGGGGCATATCGGTGATGTCAATGTCATCGATGAGAATACGACCACTGGTGGGAGATTCGAAGCCAGCCAACATCCGCAGTAGTGTGGATTTACCGCAGCCGGAGCCGCCGAGTATGGTGAACAGTTCGCCGCGATAGATATCCAGACTGACTTTGTTGACGGCGTTGGTATCACCGAATCGCTTACTCACTTCGATAATTTTGATGAACGGTGTCTGGGTATCATCTTTCCAGGGACTGCCCTGGCAGCTTTGGCTCACCGTTTCATTTTTTTTGTTGGTATCTGTCATTAGTGTTCCTTACAGCCCACTTTTCACTTTAGTCCAGACCCGCGAGCGAAGTCGTTCTAGCTTTGGTTCCAGCGTTGGCGCTACCTCAAGCCGGTCTTTGATCGCCTGGTCAGGGTAGATCGCCGTATCATCACGAATTGAAGGATCAACAAACTGGGTCGCCTTGGCATTGGCGTTAGCGTACCCCGTATAGTTGCTGGCTCTGGCGATCACCTCGGGCCTTAGCAGAAAATCCAGAAACAAGTGTGCGTTATCAGGGTGGGGGGCATCGGTTGGAATGTACATGATGTCGTACCAGCTGGTAGATCCTTCTATCGGAACCGAGTACGCCAGGTTAATGTCGACGCCGGCTTCTGCGGCCCGGGAACTTGCTACCGAGTAGTCGCCAGACCAGCTCATAGCGATGCAGACCTCCTTGCTGGGCAGATCCAGCAGCATTTTTGCTGAGTTGTAGTATTTGATGTAGGGGCGGATGCTGCTGAGCATTTGCTCAACTTCTGCAAGGTGCTCGGGTTCCACTGAGTCATTGGGATGTCCCAGATAAATCATGGCGAAGGGAATGACGCTTGAGGCGCCTTCCAATAGGGTCACTCCGCAGTCGGCGAAGTGTTTGACGACCTCTGGGTCAAACACCAGGTCTGCGCTGTGAACAGGCGCGTCTGGCATGCGCTCTCGTATCATATCCACGTTATAGGCGAAACCTGTTGTGCCCCACATGTAGGGCACGCCTATGGTGTCTCTGCCCGAGGCTTCTTTCAGTGACTGCAGGATAGAGGGGTCGATATTGCTCCAGTTCTCCAGGCGGGCATGGTCCACCGGTTGATAAACCCCGATGGGAACGAGCAGGTCTGAATTGGTGGAGGCGTGGGTCACAATATCGTAGCCACTGCCGCCGGTGAGTAGCTTGGTGTCGACCATCTCTGCGGAATCGTAAATGTCGTAATTGATCTTGATACCGTACTCGGTTTCAAACTCCTCAATGATTTCGGGATCAATGTAGTCTGCCCAGTTGTAGATGTTCAGAATCGGGTCTTCTGCTGCGAAGCTCGCTGTGCTTAGCGTCAAGGCAGTGAAAAGTACGACACTGAGCCTCATTTGGTCGGCTCCACGGCGCTGATGTGTAGGGGGAGGGCGTTGGCAAGATAATCCCGGGCGACCTGTCTCGCCTGTTTGCGCTTCGACTGCTTGGGAGAGAGTAGTAGATTCAGCCAAAGCCCATTGCTGAGTGCCGTATAGCCATTGGCCAGGCTGGCGGCACTCAGGTGCTCGTAGCCGGATTCGTCGATTGCAGCCTGAAACAGGTTTGATAGTGAGGTTTCGGCTCGAATATCGATATCCCGGCAAATGCGCTGATAGGTGGGGCGCGACTTTGCCTCCCCCCAGAACGCGAACCACACGGCGATCTTGTCGCGAGTGGCGACTCGGGTGGAAAAATCGAATTGTAGCAGCGCCTCTATTTTTTCTGCCACGGTGGGATAGCGGTCTCCCTCCAGTATTTCCTGCTGCCCATCGTGATATTCCCCGGTCATGTGGGTGAGGGTCTCAATCAACAACTTCTCTTTACTCTTGAAATGCAGGTTGGCAATTCCCAGGCTTAAGCCCGCCTCCCGGGTAACCTCGGCCATGGTGGTCCCCGACAGTCCGTTGCGGGCAATGCTTTTCATGGTGGCACTGATCAGTTGCTCCCTGCGGACCTCAGGGGGCTGAACGCGCGGCGCTTTTGCGGGGGTGCTCAATGCATGTAAACCGTTTTTATATGTCTGGCGTTCATTTAAGCACGCTTTGCCTTCAAATTGAAATGAATGACCATTCATTCAATACTGGACAATGGGAAAGCTCCCGTGGCATTCTTCGCCAATCCGCAAAGGAGTAAAGAGGGCGCTACAGGCGTACATTGCTGTGAAAAAGTATGATGCGATCGTAATTGGTGCTGGCCACAATGGCCTTACCAACGCGGCTTACCTGGCGAAAGCCGGGCTGGACGTGGCTGTTCTGGAGCGGAACAGTTATATAGGCGGGGCGACGGTGAGCCGTGAACTCTATGAGGGGTGGACTTACTCCAATTGCTCGTATGTTTGCAGTCTGCTGCGTCCGGAATTGGTGCGCGACCTGGAGTTGCCGCGTCATGGCCTGCAAGTGGTGCCCTACGGTGGTGGTGTTACCTTCATGCGCAATGGTGATTACTACGGCAACTTTTATGATCATGAACGGCAGTATCGGGAGATGGCTCGCCATTCCAAGCGGGACGCCAATGCCTATGAGAGATACACCGCTGATGTGATGAAGCAGACCCGCCTCATTCGTCCGTTTCTCCTCAAAACTCCACCAGACCCTACCTCGCTAAAGCTTCGCGATCTCAAGGATCTCATGGAATACGGTAAGTCCTTCATGGGGCTGGGCGAGGCAGGCCTGATTGATGCACTCAAGTTCTGGACCAAGAGCGTGGGTGATTTTCTCGATGAATACTTCGAGTCCGATGTCATTAAGGCACATTTGGGCGGTACTGGCGTGATCGGTACCGCGCTGGGGGTGTACTCGCCTGGCACGGCTTACGTTTTGTTGCACCACTATATGGGCGATGTGGACGGTAATGTCGGCTCCTGGGGTTTTGCCCGCGGGGGCATGGGTTCTGTGGCTGCAGCCCTGGCCAAGTCTTTCCAGGGTTTTGGCGGTGAGATTATCTGCGACGCGGACGTTGACCAGATCATTGTTCGCGATGGCAAAGCAAAGGGCGTTGCCCTGAAAAACGGGACTGAACTGTACGCCGATACCGTGGTGTCCAACCTGGATCCCAAGCGCACCTTCCTCGATGTGATGGACGAAAAAGACTTACCCAATGACGTCGTAACCAAAGCCCAGAATTTCAAGATACGTGGCTCATCCGGCAAGCTGAATATCGCACTCGATGGACTGCCCTCATTCACCGGGTTGGATCAGAAGAGTCCGCTAATGTTGGGTGACTATCACTTCTCAGATTCCTTGCCACGACTTGAACGTGCCTATGACGACTGGAAAGACGGTACCTGGTCCAAAGATCCCTATGTGGACGTGCTGATTCCAACCCAGACAGATCCTACGATGGCGCCTCCCGGCAAGCATATGATGACGGTGTTTGTTCAATATTGCCCGCCCAAGGTTCATGGCAATGATTGGACCCCTGAAGACAAGGCCGGCTTTGAAAAATCCGTGATCGACCAGATCGCCGCTCACAGCCCGGATTTCAAGGACCTCATTTTGCACTGCGAGACCCGCACGCCAAAAGAAATCGAGGCGGAAGCGGGCTTGACAGAAGGCAATATTTTCCAGGGTGAGCTCACCTTTGATCAACTGCTTTTCAATCGCCCATTCCCTGGGTACGCCCAGTATCGTGGCCCGGTAAAGGGTATGTACATGTGCGGTTCTGGTACACACCCCGGAGGTGGAGTAATGGCCGCGCCGGGAGCAAACGCCGCCAGGGAAATTTTGCGGGATCTACGAAAACCCAACACGGTACCGGAGGGCTATGCCGATGACTGACTACGACGTACTAATGGTCGGTGCCGGCCACAATGGCCTGGTCTGTGCGCATGCCCTGGCCAAGTCAGGTCGCAAAGTGTTGATGCTGGAGGCGGGAGATGTGGCCGGTGGTTGCGCTGCCACACGCGAGTTTGCGCCAGGTTTCTCAGTGTCCTCTTGCGCCCAGTGGTTGACTCAGCTGAGCCCCCAGGTGATGGATTCAATGTCTCTGGCTCAACACGGGCTGCAATTCGCCGCACGTGATCTTGCTTCTGTATCGCTTGCAGAGGACGGAGATCATCTGGTTCTGCGCGGCGATAAGCTGGAGGGCGCCCAGATCTCCGCCGAAGACCAGCAGGCCTATGCAGATTTCAGCGGCAGAATGATGCGCTTTACCAAAATTCTGGCAAAAGCATTTTCGACGCGTGCCCCCAAGCTGGTGGAATCCAATCTCGCCGATCGTCTCACGTTGCTTAAGCTGGGACTCGGGCTGAAGCTGTTGGGCAAGAATGATATGAACGATTTGATGCGTATCATTCTGATCAACATGTATGACGTGATGGAAGAAAACTTTGAACACCCGCGGCTAAAAGCACTGTTGTCCCTGGACGGCATGCTCGGCTCGCATATGGGGCCGCGCTCGCCCAATACGGTTTTCGGTTATTTATACAGAAGAGTGGGAAACCTGTTTGGCTATGATGGTCCGGCCCAATTGCGCGGAGGTATGGGGGCATTAGCTGAAGCGATGGTCGCCAGCTGCAAAGCAGCGGGTGTTGAAATTCGCTGCGGCGAAGCTGTGGCCAGTATTGATACCGATGCGGGACATGTGACGGGGCTTACCCTCAAGAGTGGCGAACAACTTCATGGTAAGTTGGTTGTTTCCAATGTCGACCCCGTCACCACTTTTCAGCGCCTGGTGGGTTATCGCAATATCGAAACCGGTGTGGTGCGCAGTGTCAGTAATATTCGCAACAAGAGCGGCACCGCCAAGCTTCATCTTGCGCTGAGCGGATTGCCGTCCTTTACCGGCTTGCCGGCAGAGTTAGCAGGGCATCGTCTGGTGGTGGCGCCTGACATGAACTACGCCGAACGGGCTTTCAATGCGGTGAAGTACAGCGAGTATTCAGCAGAGCCGGTGATGGATATCAGTATCCCGACGGTGAACGATCCCGGGCTGGCAGTTGATGGCCAGCATGTCCTTTCCGCCATTGTGCAATTTGCGCCCTATCAGCCAGAAGGTGGTTGGGAGCAACATCGCGAAACCTTTATCGACATTGTGCTGAATCTGCTTGAACGCTATGCGCCTGGAATTAGCAGCCAGGTCGTTGCCAGCGAGCTGTTGACGCCTCAGGACCTTGAGAGTGAGTTCGGCATGACCGGGGGTCACTGGCATCACGGTGAGTTAAGCCTGGATCAGGTGATGATGATGCGACCATTCCATGGGGCCAACCAATACGGCACTCAGGTAGACGGGCTCTACTTATGCGGTGCCGGCTCTCATCCCGGCGGCGGTGTGATGGGACTGGCAGGCCTTAATGCCGCTAAGGAAATTATCAAGCGCGGAGGAGCGACATAATGGCGGGTGCAGACGAGAGAATGTTGCTGACAACACCCTTTCATTCCCGGGTGGCGGCGGCCTGTGAGACTAACTGTTGGGGTAACTGGAAAGGCTACACCACGCCCAATTCCTATATTGACGTAGAGCTCGAGTACTTCGCCATTCGAAGTACCACCGGTGTTTTTGACCTCAGTCCTATGGGCAAATATCGGGTCACCGGGCCGGATGCCGAGGCCTACCTGAACCGCCTGATTACCCGTGACGTCACTAAAATACGGGAAAAGCGTGTGGGCTATACGGTCTGGTGTGATGATGAGGGCCAGGTTCTTGATGACGGCACTATTTTTCACCTGGGGCCTAACGACTACCGTATTTGCGCCTATGCCAGGGCGATTGACTGGTTGCTGTGGTCAGCCGAGGGTTTCGACGTACTTGTTGAGGAAGAGACTCAGGACGTGGCTGCACTTGCAGTGCAAGGGCCAACCTCCTGTGCTGCGCTGATGGCTATGGGTTTGTCTGGATTGGATCAATTGAAGCCTTTTGGAATCGAGTACTTCGATTTTGAAGGGGAGCAGCTGATGGTGAGTAGAACGGGCTTTACCGGTGATCTTGGCTATGAATTATGGATAGCCCCAAAGAAAGCTGAAGATCTGTGGGACCGTCTTTTCGCCGCGGGTGCTCCACACATTATCAAGCCTTTCGGTATGGAAGCGCTTGAGATGGCGCGTATCGAAACCGGGTTCATACAGGCCGGAGTCGACTTTATTCCCGCTGAGGAAACCATTCGACAAGGCCGTTCCCGTTCTCCTTTTGAGCTGGGCCTGGACTGGTTGGTGGACCTCAGCAAGCCGGTATTTAACGGGCGCAAAGCACTGCTGGAAGAAAAGGCCAGGGGTTCGCGTTATCGTTTCGCTATTCTGGATGTGGCCGGCAACAAACCAGCGAACAATTCATTCATTCTCAAAAATGGCAAGCAGGTGGGGGTAGTGACCTCGGCTGCCTGGTGCCCAACGGCCAAGACCAATGTAGCCCTGGCTCAGCTGGAGATGCCGCATGGCGCAATCGGTGACGAATTGGTTGCAGAAATTTACTATCAGCGAGAGTTGCATTGGACCAAGGTGAACGCCCCCTGTAAGGTCCTGGAGTCACCGGTATTTGATCCTCCAAGGCGTCGGCAGACGCCGGCTCAGCCCTTCTAGGCATACTTTACCCTTCCCGCGACGCTTTCCTGGCTTACGCGTGACGCTCTGGTTTTTCAGGGTGTCGCGCGGCTACTTGATGTTGTTCTCGCTTCTCTTTAGGCCGTCTATACAGCTATACAGAAAATTGTACGAGCATACAGCTTGTAGTAGAATTGCGTTTTCTCCGAGTGACCAGAAAGCAGGATTCAGCCCATGAAATTTATTGCCACGGATGTAAGCGATTCCCTGGAAAAAATGGCAGCGCGACTCGAAGAGTCGATGGCCAGCCGTGGACGGGCTATTGACTCCTATTTTTACCGCTCTCATTTGGTCTATGAGAAAGAGCTGGAAAACCTGATTTTTCGCAGTTGGTTGTACGCGGCCCATGTGTCGGAGATTCCCAATCCTGGTGACTACCAGCTATTTGACGTTGGCGAGGACTCAATCATCATCAGCCGTGATGAGGTGGGAGATATTCATGCGCTGATGAACATCTGTCGTCATCGTGGCGCGCGGGTTTGCGAACACGCCAGCGGCAATCGCAAGACCTTTGTGTGTCCCTATCATGGTTGGGTGTACAAAATGGATGGCGAGCTTAAGGCTGCGCGTGAAATGGGGATGAAAGAGGGCTTCGATAAAGCTGACTATGGTTTAAAGAAGGTTCCCTGTGTGGTTTATCAGGGCTTGATCTTCATTAATTGTGACCAGGATGCCCCGGACTTTCTGGGTCCCCTCAGTAATCTGGACAGGCAGCTAGGGGCGTACGACCTGCCTAACGCCAAGGTAGCTTACAAGAAAAACTACCAGGTAGATGCCAACTGGAAACTGGTGTTGGAGAATTATCTGGAGTGTTACCACTGTGCCACATCGCACCGGGCCTACGCTCGTATGCACACGCTTAAGGATCTTGAGAGCAATACGCGAGAGTTTGTGCAGGCTATGCTGAACCGCAGTGATGAGGTAACAGGGATCGATGGCATGTCCGCCGACTACTATGCCATTTACAACAATGCTGAGAGTTTTGGGGCCTGTTCCTATACCAGTCGCTATGGTCTTTACGACGGCTATTTGACCGGTAGTGAAGACGGCCAGCCGGTAGCGCCATTAATGGGGCACATAAAAGGCTTCGACGGTGGGGCGGGTGACTATCAAATGGGACCGCTGACTTTCATGCTCAATTACCCTGACCACTGTGTGTTGTATCGCTTCATTCCGCGTGGCTTGACCTCTACTGACATGGAAGTAGTCTGGTATGTGAATAGTGATGCCCAGGAGGGCGTCGATTATGATGTCGATAAGCTGATCTGGCTTTGGCACAACACCACCATGGAAGATGAGTACATCATCACCCGCAATAGCGAGGGCGTTAACTCCCGCTTTTTTGAACCGGGGCCCTACCACCCTGAGTTCGAGGACACCCTGCAGCAGTTTATCGATTGGTACCTGAAGGCCCTGCAGGACAACCTGGCGACCGCCTCATGAGTATTCGAGAAAATTACAACAAGGCTTCGCTGCACCCCTGGGCTGACTTGTCGGCATTGGGCGAGGACCAGGAAACTCCTATTGTGACTCGTGGGGATGGAGTCTACATCTATGACGAACAGGGTCGTAAGATGATCGATGGCCCGGCCGGCATGTGGTGCATGCAAACTGGCTATGGTCGTCAGGAAATTGCAGACGCTGTATCCAGTCAGATTATGACTCTGGGCTTTGCCAGTGCTTTTAACGTGGTCAATGAGCGAGAAGTCGAACTCGCGCAGCGTATTGCGGATAAGACACCGGGCGACCTGAATCGTATCTACTTCACCACAGGTGGCTCCACCGCGGTGGATTCAGCTCTGCGTCTATGCCAGTTGGCGAATAACATTAAGGGTTTACCCGACAAAAAGCACATTCTGAGTCGTGACAAGGCTTACCATGGAAGCACCTTCCTGGCTGCCTCGGTTACTGGAAAAGAGCGTGATAAAACGGCCATGGATGTGCTCAAGGATAATGTTCACTTCCTTACCGCGCCCTGTTTTTACAGCCATGGTAATGGTCTTACGGAGCAGGCGTTCTGCGATGAGCTGGTTGCTGAGCTTGAGCGCAAAATTCTCGATGTCGGCCCTGAAAATATCATGTGTTACATCGCAGAGCCGGTGCTTGGCTCTGGTGGTGTGATTGTGCCGCCAGAAGGCTACAACCGGCGTTGTTGGGAAGTGGTCAAAAAGTACGGCATTGTGTATATCGCAGATGAGGTAGTGACCGCCTTTGGACGTCTGGGGCACTGGTTTGCCTCCGAAGAAGTGTTCGGTGTGGTTCCTGACATCATTACCTTCGCCAAAGGCGTGACTTCGGGTTATGTGCCCCTGGGAGGCTATGCCGTCTCAGACGCTTTTATGGCCGAAATCAGTGGGGATAACAGTGGTGGTAATTGCTACTCCAACGGCTATACCTGGTCCGCTAACCCTGTGTCCTGTGCCGCCGCTATCGCCAGTTGGGATATCATTGAAACGGAAGGTTTGCTGGAGCATGTTCGCGATGTCGGCCCATATTTCCAGGATCAGCTAAGAACGCTGCAAGACCACCCTCTGGTCGGTGTCGTTCGTGGTGCCGGGTTGATGGCTGCCGTTGAGATGCGTTTGGACAACTGCGCCACAGGCGATGATTTGCTGGCTCAGGATTATGCCCTGGGAGAGATGGTGGACAACTTCTGTCACGACCTGGGCTTGCTGGTGCGGCCGCTAATCAATGTATGCATTATGTCACCGCCTCTGATTATTACCCGCGAACAGGTAGATGACCTTGTCGATGCATTGCGTCAGGCTCTGGATTTGACTCAGGCAGCGCTGCAAAAAGCGGGTTAGTCGTCCAATTCCAGTGAGTACTTGTAAAACTCGGTGTCTCTCTCGTAGCCCAGGCTTTCGTAGAGAGCTTGCGCCTGATAGTTGTCAGTTTCTGTCTCCAGGTCTATGCGGCATGCCTTGGCTTTCCTGGCGACGTTTTGTGCCGCTGCCATCAGCGCTCGCGCAACCCCGCGCTGCCTTGCTTCTCTGTCAACGTACAAATCGTAAAGTGTCATTAGTGGCGCTGCCGCAACAGAGCACCAGCCTGGATACAGTTGGGTAAAGCCGAGAAGGCGGCCCTCTGCATCCATGGCCAATAGAATAATCGAGCGTTTTTGGCGAACGTTGTTACCAATGAACTGTTTTGCCAGTTTCAGGTTGCTGGGCTCTTGATAGAACTGACGGTATAGATCAAACAGTTTGGCGACTTCACCAACGTGGCTTTTATCGGCGGTCACAATTTGCAGTGACTTGTCTGCAGTTGATAGCGGCGCCCCGCGGGAGCCGACATGGTCGGGGTGGGCGAAGGACCAGGGAAAAACGCTGGCGAGAAATGAGAGGTATAAATAGCGCGAGCTTTCCCTGTCGTAACTGTCTCCGGCGAAGAGCATTTCTTGCCATATCTCATCCACCAGTCCCTGTACCGCATTTGCCATGGCCAGCGCATTCATTTGGGCCTCACTGTTCCCCTCCCGGATGATCTCGCGACAAAACTGGATCGTTAGATTGAGGATCTTCTGGTCTTGAGCGCCACAAATACGCTGATAGTCTTTGCGGCTGCGGGCCTCAGCAGAAAATGCGTACCAGACAGCCATTTTCCTGGGCTCGGTCACGCTTGGATCCAGAGAGGCTTCCAGCAGTGCCAGTAATTTTGCAGCAGGTTCTGAGGCGGCCTGTGCGATTGCCAGGTCTATGCCCTGCTCAAATTCCTCGGCGACGTAGTTCAGCGTTGCCAGCAACAAAGACTCTTTACTGTCGAAGTGGAAGTTGACAGAGCCCGCGCTAAGCCCTGCCTCCCTGGCGATTTTGGCCAGGGTCAAGCCAGACATGCCATGCTCAGAAATGGCGCTCATGGTAGCGTCAATAAGTAGGCGCCGGCGTTCGACCTGAATGGCCCTGTTAGCGGCTGTTTTTTTTGCGCTCATAGGCATGGAAACCTGTGTTAATGCTACTGGGGTAGACTTGGATTGAGGTGCCGAAAATGGCATTATATAACTATACAAAAAATTAAACAGATGTATAGGTGAGCGCATTGATCAGTACCAGCTTGGTCGATGTGATGTTAATAGCTGTAGGAATTATTTATGAGTGAGTCACCCAGCAAATCAAGTTTTACTTTGATCGTATCCTGCCCTGACGAAGTGGGTATTGTCGCCACTGTTTGTCAGTTCATTGCTGAACGCGGTGGCTCACTGATAGAGTCCAATCAACATACCGACGTAGAGCAGGGTTGGTTTTATTTGCGCAACGTGATTGATGGGCAATCTCTGTCTATTGATGAAAATCAGTTTCGTGAAGAGTTTGCGCCATTGGCAGAGAGATTCTCGATGGAGTGGTATCTCCGTGACAATAGCGTGCCCCAGCGTGTGGTGATAATGGCTAGTCATTCCTCACACTGTCTCGCCGACTTGTTGCATCGATGGAAGAGTAATGAACTTAACTGCACTATTCCCTGCGTCATTTCTAACCATGAAAATTTACGCAGTATGGTGGAGTGGCACGGAATACCTTTCCATTACGTACCGGTACCAAAGGAAGATAAGTCTGAAGCCTTTGCCAAAACAGCCGATATTATTGAGCGCCATCAGGCTGACACAATTGTTCTAGCGAGATATATGCAGATTATTCCGCCTGCTATCTGCTCTTCTTATTCAGGGAGATTGATCAATATCCATCATAGTTTCTTACCGTCGTTTATTGGAGCAAACCCATACCAGAAGGCCTATGATCGCGGCGTCAAACTGATTGGTGCTACCTGTCATTATGTGACCGAAGATTTGGACGAAGGGCCTATTATTGAGCAGGATGTTATTCGCGTTAGTCACAGTAGTGATAAGGATGACATGGTTCGCCTGGGACGAGACGTAGAGCGTTCCGCACTATCTCGCGGCTTGCGCTATCACCTTGAGGACAGGGTGATAGTGCGGGGCAATAAAACAGTGGTGTTTACGCCATGAGTTACCAACTGCCGGGTGAAAAGAGTAAAGCGCTACTTGATCAGGGCTTGCCGCACCTTCGTGATGGCCTTAGCTATCAGCGCCGGGCAGAGAGCAGTGCGGACAAAGGCTTTGCCCCGCCCGCGCAAATGATCGTTGGCCGGGCAGAGGGTGATTTCGTCTGGGATGTCGATGACAACCGCTACATTGATTTACAAAATGGTTGGGCCACCAATCCATTGGGTAATTGCCATCCGGAGATTATTGAAGCGGTGCACCAGGCGCATTTGCAATACGGCTTCCAGTGGGAGCATCCATTGCGAATTCCTGCGGCAGAAAAAATTGCATCCTTAATGCCTGGTTCAGCCCTGCCGAGATTCAGTTTTGAGGTTTCAGGAACAGAGGCTGCCGAATCCGCCATCCATCTGGCGCTGTGTCATACGGGTCGCCGCTATATTGTCAGCTTTACCTCCTGTTTTCACGGAGAGGGCCTGGGCACCAAAATGGTCAGTGCTTACGACAGCCAGAAAAACGTCTATATGGAGGCCTGGTCCGGGGGTGTGCTCAAAGCACCTTACCCTTATTCCGATAACATTCCAGCAGGTATGACCCAGGATCAGTACGTCCAATACTGTTTGTGGTATCTGGAAACTCACCTGACAGAATACATCGTTCCAGCGGAAAACATTGCCGGTATTATTGTTGAGCCAGGTCTTGCTGAGGGCGGTAACTGGATTCCGACGATCGAGTTTATACAGGGCATTCGTCGAATCTGTGACAAGTACGATTGGGTGATGATCGTTGATGAGGTGCTGACTGGCCTGGGCCGCACAGGCACTATGTGGTCTATTGAACAGTACGACGTAATACCCGATATTCTGGTCGCAGGTAAAAACCTCTCGGGCGGCATTGAGCCCTGTGCGGGTGTTGCTGCTCGCGATGATATTCTCGGTGACAATCCCCGTGCATCGGGAGGTTCTACTTTCGCTGGAACGCCAGCTGGTTGCGCTGCAGCCCTGAAAACCATTGAGATCTTTGAGCGCGATAACATCTTGGTCCACGCTGCCATGCTGGGCGATTTGGCGGCCCATAGAATGTCTGCCTGGGAAGAGCAATACGAAATTGTGGCACAGGTTCGTACCCATGGTCTGCTGATGGGGGTTGCTTTTAAGGACCCTGAGGGTAGCAGCGAAGATTACTATTTCGCCCGCTCGGTGCGAGATGCCATGTTGCGTCGTGGGGTTTGGGCTATCTGCGATAACGAGCCACAGGTACGTATGTATCCGGCACTGAATATGGCGCCGGAAGTATTGTCAGAGGCACTGGACCTCATGGAAGAGTCGATTGAGCAGGTGCAGCGAGAGGGTGTTAGTACCGGAGACTATCCTCCCATGCCCAGCGGCAATGTTGGCTTTTAAACTGACGAAATTGGTCTAAGCTGAGACGGTGCACCTTGGAGGGTCCGTCGATGCAATTACCCAGCGTCACCCGAGTATACGAGAATCACCACCTGGATAGTCCTCGCTGGGGTCGTTTCGACACCCGCCCCGGGGACATCGTTATTACTACGGCCTATAAGTCTGGCACTACCTGGATGCAGACGATTATTGCTAACCTGCTATTTCAGGAGCAGGAAATTCCCGGGCCTATCATGGAAATCTCCCCCTGGATTGATATGCGGCCCAATGACTTTGCTGCTATCCAGCAAATGACCGCAGCCCAAAGCCATCGTCGTTTTCTCAAAACACATCTCTCTCTGGATGGCATTCCTTTTAAGCCAGATATGTTTTACGTCTACGTGGGTCGCGATTTGCGCGATGTGTTTATGTCGATGTGGAACCATTACGGTAATCACAGCGATATATTCTTCGAGACAATCAATAATCCTGACAGTCTGGTTGGAGCGCCTTTGCCTCGCTGTCCCGACGATATAAAGGATTATTGGCGACAATGGACTACCGAAGGCTCCTTTGATTGGGAGTCTGATGGCTATCCTCATTGGTCGGCAGCCCATCATGCACAAAGCTGGTGGGACTACCGTCATTTGCCAAATCTACTGTTTGTTCATCATCAGGATCTGCTGGATGATCCTGGCGGTGAAATTGCTCGCATCGCTGATTTTTTGTCCATCGACACCAGCGAGGACAATCTGGGAAAAATCGTTGAAGCGGTTAGCTTTAAAACCATGAAAGCCAACTCAGAGAGCGTGGTTGGCGGGGCTGAAGTATTCTGGAACGGAGGCGGCAAGCGCTTTCTAAATAAGGGTACCAATGGTCGCTGGCGTGACGTGCTTGACGAGAACGACCTCAAACTTTACGAGGCGCTCAAGCAGCGAACGCTCAGTGAATCCTGTGCTGCCTGGTTAGAACAGGGAAGGGCGGCCTACCCGGATTAGCTGATCACAGTTGCCGCCTAGCAATCAGGCGGCGGTGTTTGCTTGGCCCGCTCCGGGGCCCAGAATGGTTTTGTCACCCTCGTGCATTGTGCAAGTTTACGGATCCAGCGAAGCTCTTTCTGATGATAAATTTCCGCCCATATCGGACCGTTGATATGTTTTCCTTCGATGAGACCATAGGCGATATTAGCTTTTACCACGGGTGACCACATGGCTGAAGTGACGTAGCCAATTTCCTTTTTGCAGCCTTTGTCGGCGTACAAAATGCTGTTCTCGGCGGCTTTGTTGCCTTCAATATCCAGCTTGATCAAGCGCCTATGCTTGCCTTCCGCTTTTTCTTTTTCAAGTGCCGTACGGCCGCTGAAGTGGCCTTTCTTGAAATTCACAATCCAGCCTAACGCCAGTTCCAGGGGAGAGTGATCGTGGCCTCGGTCTACGGTGTGCATAGATCCGTGAAAGTCGACATCGGGCGCCAGGAAACCTGCTTCAATGCGTGCCATTTCCAGGGAGTCCTCGCCAAGGGGTTGGATGCCGTAGATCTGGCCAATGCTGAACAGTTGGTCCCAGAGCATTTCTGCATCGGTTGGGTCTATCCACAGCTCATAGCCCAGGTCACCCGTGTAGCCCGTGCGGGAAATAGTGATTTCACCTGAACCATAAGGGAAGCGCGCGATGCTGAAGGGTGTGCAGTTCTCAATGCCTGTGAATCCCATCGCCTTGAGCAGGGCGCAGGACGTTGGTCCCTGCAGTGCCAGCGATGCCAGGTCTTCGCTGATGTCAGTGATTTCAAGATCTGGAAATCCCACCGCGCTTAATTGCAGCCAGTCGAAATTGGGGTCTGCAGCACAAAGCCAGAAGTCATCCTCGGCAACCCGGAACAAGGTCCCGTCATCGACCAGTTTGCCAGCGTCGGTGCACCAGATGTTGTAGGCCACGGTGTCCACCGCCTGGGCGGTAACATCTCGGGTCACCATGCGGTTGAGCATGGCCATGGCATCTGGTCCCTTGATGCGATATTTACGCATGGGCGATACATCGAATACGCCACAGGTATTGCGGGTAGAGAAATACTCCAGATGCGCGTCAGCGTAGTACTGCGCAGAGGCGTAGCCATTCCAGACGGACCATTGTTGGTTGATATTCCTCGCTGACGTTCGGCTATGGAAGGGCGAGTAAATGACGCCTTCGTGGACGTGGTCAATCGTGTCCGCGGACTGCAGATTTGCTTGCATAGGCATGTTAGCGATCCTCCAAAATGGCACGGGCGGCATTGGCGCCGCAGGTGCCCATTAAGCCGCCACCGGGGTGTGCTCCAGCGCCGCATAAGTGAAAGCCCGGTACCGGGGTTTTGTATTGGGATGCACCATAGGTAGGGCGATTCATCCACCAGGTGTCAATGGCAAACTCCGTATGGTGCCAGTGGCCACCCGCCAGGTTGAACTGTTGCTCCAGATCTGCCGGCGTCAACAGTTCAGCCGCGCTGATCTGGTTTTCAATGTCAGGCGCATACTGCGAAAGCGTGTTTATCGCGTTAGCAAGAAACTGCTCGCGATGCTCGTCCCAACCGCCGTTAACTGCGTAAGGGGCATACTGGATATTCGCTGACAGTACATGCTTACCCTCCGGAGCAAGGCTGTTGTCGAACATCGATGGTATAAGCACTTCCATAGGCAGTTCGCTGGCGTAGCCCCCGTACTTGGCTTCGTCGAAGGCGCACTCGATGTATTTCATGGAGGGCGTCAGCATGAGTCGCCCTGTTGGGCTTTCCAGTCCGGTAAATACAGGCGCACTATCCAAAGCCAGGTGCAACTTGGCTACAAAGCCGTGGTTACGCAGACGGTTGATACGATGGGTGAATTGCACGTCAAGATGTTGTGCACCCAACAGTTTGAGAAAGCTGCTTTTCGGATCGGCATTGGATATCACGGTGGTCGCTTTAATCTGCTCGCCGCTAGTGAGCTGGACACCGCTAACCGCCATCTTGTCGACCAGAATTTTTTCCACCGCTGCACCGCAGCGGACTTCGGCGCCGAAACTTTTCGCCGAGGCGGCGAGGGCGTCTGTGAAGTTTCCAGCACCACCGGTCGGCAAAGGCAAACCACCGGTGAGGTCGCCGCTCATCCGCAGCAACAGCGCGAGCACAGCGTTGTTTGGTGAACGCGGAGCCAGCTTGCTGCCTATGTTGCAGTCCCAGCTCAGGGCTGCTTTTAATGTGTCGTCTTCGAAGAATTCGTCCATCAGGTCCTGGGCGGGCAGGGCAATCATGCGCATCATTTCGCGCATATCATCTTTACCCAGACGACGCAGGTTCCAGCCAAACTTGCCCAAGGTGGCAAGGTCGCCCATATCGCCATCGGCAATCATGGGGGGGCGCTTGTGCCAGAACGGATCAATGGCGTCAGCGAACTTGCTCAGAAGACGCCGGTACTCAGGGTAGGCCGCACTGTCTTCAGCGCCTGCGCCTCCCAGGGCGCTGGAAGTAATGGAGATCGGTGGCTTTCCCGGCGCCATTGCAATGGTCGGCATGGCATCCGCAGCAAGCTTGAAACCGTGTTTTTCCAGGCTCAGGTCGTCTACCAGTTCGCGATTGAGCTGTGGCAGTGTCTGGGCGACTGACGCTCGAAAGCCAGGCGCGAATTCTCGGGTGGCGGCCAGTCCACCGACCTGTTCATTTGCTTCCAGCACCAACACTTTGCGACCGGCTTTAGCCAGGTAGGCGGCACAGGCGAGACCATTATGGCCAGCGCCGATTATCACTATGTCGTAATTACTCATCGACATCGTCCTCCGGTACGACATTGGGACGCTTCAGGTCCATCAGGATTTCTCGGGCCGAGTTGGCGCCGCAAGCGGATGAGACGCCACCACCGGGGTGCGTGCCCGAGCCGCACATGTACATGCCCTTGACGGGCCCACGATACTGCGAGTACCCAGGGAAGGGGCGGTTAAACATCAATTGGTCAATCGTCAACTCACCCTGAAAAATATTGCCTTCGGTAAGGCCAATCTCATTTTCAATTTCAAAGGGCGTCCGCACCTCCATATGGGCGATGTGGTCGCGGAAGTTAGGCGAGTAGTTACAGATCTGGTCTATCACCGTCTTGCCGAAGGCGTCACGTTTCTCTGCTGTCCAACCGCCTTCCACTTCTGCCGGGCAATATTGAATGAAGCAGGATACGAAGTAATGTCCGGGGCTTGCCAGGGTCGGATCCCATACAGACGATTGGGTCATCTCGATGAAGGGATCGTCAGACCAGCGGCCATGTTTCCAGTCGTCGTAGGCGCGCTCCATTCTTTCCATGGAGTCCAGGAACTGGAAAGAACCGTTGCGCAGTTTGTGACCTGCGGGCAGTGACGGGAAGTCGGGCTTGCCGGTCAGGGCGATGTTGACCTTGCCCGAGGATCCGCGAATCTTAAAGTTCTCGGCCTTCTTGCGCAGATCCGACGGTATGTCGCCTGCATCCATGATTTTGGTGAAGGTCCGCTTGGGGTCAAGGTTGGAGACCACAATATCGGCATGGATTTCTCTACCGTCCTCTAGCGCGACACCTTTAGCGATGCCATTCTTTACCATGATCTGGGCGACCGGGGCCTCGGTGAGAATCTCGCCGCCGTGCTCCTGCAGAGCGCCGGCCAGTGCATTGGAAATAGCGCCCATGCCACCGCGCGCCAGGCCCCAGGCTCCCACCGCGCCATCAACGTCACCCATCACGTGGTGCAGCAACACGTAGGCAGTGCCCGGGGAGTACACGCCCAGAGCTGTGCCGATAATGCTGCTGGTGGAATACAAGGCTTTGACCAGATCATTCTCAAAGTACTCATCCAGGAAGTCGCCTGCGCTCATCGTCATAAAGCGTATAAATTCGTAAACCTGATCCTCGCCCATGCCGGCGAACTTCTTCGCCATAAACATCATCTCTCCCAGGTCACGAGGCCTGAAAGAAGTGGGGTCCGCGGGCGTGCGTAACAGGAAATGCCGGATGAGCTTGGCGTAGCGCATCAGGTCAGTTTCATAGCGGTGGATCGCATCGGCGTCGCGCAGGGAGTGTCGCTTGATCTCCCGGTACTGCATGTCGTGGTCACCGTATTCGGCAATGTAGTTGCCGTTGAGACTGAAATTGGTTGTGCCGGAGTAGGGCACGATCATCAGGCCGTGTCGGGTGAGGTCAAGGTCCCGGTGAATTGACTGACGCAGCAAGCTGCAGACGTAGGAGCAATTGGAATACAACCAGCCTTCGTGCAGCTCACGGCTTACGGCGGCTCCGCCGATATAGTCGTTTTTCTCCACAACCAGCACGTCCAGGCCGGACTTGGCAAGGTAAGCGGCATTGGTAAGACCGTTGTGGCCGGCGCCAATGACGATAGCATCGTATTTGGATTTCATAGTGTGGTGTACCACCTGGTGGATCACAGCATTAAATAATAGGGTTTTGCTACTGGTTTCGACAGAGCCCATAGGGGACAATAGGGGAATAATAAAGGACATAGGCTAGACCGAAAATGACCCTTGGCGGCTGCCGAAGCAATGCTGGTCAACACCTGCTTAACAACTATGAGCTGCGCTTGATGGCGCAGCTGCTGGGCCGGGAGCAGGGCATTGGGCTTGCCCGGATTGTCGAAGGCACCGGCGTTCCAGAGCGATTGTTGCGCGAAACCGCGCAATTGCTGACTCCTGAGCAGGAACTGCTGCTTTACACTCAAATAGCCCAATGTAACCGCGATCCGTTTCTGGGTATTAGAGTAGGAGAGCGCATAAATCTGCCGAATTATGGCGTACTGGCCAGTGCGATGATGGCGGCATACAACCTGGGTGAAGCGCTGGCGCTCTTGGCTGAGTTCGCCCCATTGGTGAGCTGGGCCTCCCACAGTCAATTGACCACAGAGCGATACGGCGATGAGGACTGTGCTTGCCTGACCATCTTTCCAACCGCGACAGACCCCGCTGCCGCGGCGCTTGAAATTGACAGTACTTTTGCGTCTATTCAAGTGGTTTTTAATCAGCTCAGTGCTGAACCGGTACCGTTTGCATTGTTGGAAATGACACGAGGTAGTTCTTTCGAATCCTTAAGCCATCATCGGCGGTTGTTTGGATGTGCGTTGCGCACCGATAGCAAGAGGAATGCGCTGTTGATTGCACATTCGGTGCTCAATAAGCCTTTGCCTCATCCCCAGCCTGAGCACCAGGAGCTGTTCAGGGACCTCTGTCAGCAGAGTACGGCGATGTTGACCGAAAAGCGTGGGCTGGTCGCAGCGGTGCGCAACAGATTGCTTGCGGAGGACGGAACGGTACCTTCGTTGGAGCACCTCGCAACCCAGTTTGGCGTCAGTGCCAGAACCTTGCGAAGGCAGTTGCGAGCGGCAGGTGTTACTTACCAGTCGCTGTTGGATGAGTCCCGCTTCCGGGAGTCGAAGCGCTATCTGGCGTCTACTGAGATGACAGTGGCGGCGATAGGCCGGCGGCTTGGTTACGCTGATGCTCGAAGTTTTCGAACAGCTTTCAGGCGCTGGTCTGGCCAGACGCCAGTGGAGTACCGTAGGGCGCAGTCTTGAGACTCGGCGGTTTGAACGTTATTGATACTGAGCCGCGGTAATAAATTGCCCGAAGGCTTCACACCAGATTATCACTGTGTTGTAGGCGGAGGGATCAATACTTTCGGGGATCGTGACGACGAAGTTCTCGAAGGTTTTGACCGGGCCGACCTGAACCATTGTGGCTTTAAATTCAGCAAATTCCGCTTCGGTCTCAATGAATTGTGGCGAAAAATACAGCCTGTAGTCCGGTCCTGGTGCAATCTCGCCCACCAAAGTCACCTCGTCATCTGAAACTGACACCTCACCCTCTCCCCAGTGCAGAAAATCGCTATCGCCAAGATCTCGCCGAAATTGTCCGCGGTAAGTTGACAGAGTCTGCAACTCGGTAACAGTGGCTGCTGAGGGTGCCTCGGGCGCCATAAGTATGGGGAGAGCGTAAATGCCAAGAGCAAAACCGCTCGCTGCAAACAGGATGTGGGAAATCAACAGGACCAAAGCTTTAGGCATTCGTCTTACCTTCAATGCAATCTGTTTTCATTATGGAAACTATAGCATTGGCATTAGCAAATACAGCGTCGTTCTCTGTTAAAGGTTTAATTGAGCTTTAGAACTGCGCTTTCGACCTGAACTCGATTGTTTATGAGAACGATTGAAACGGTTCTTAGAATTTTCTCCACAGTCAAGCATGATGAGGCCTGAATATAGCTTAGGTCAGCAGTCGCACCTCGCGGCCTCGATTTGGCCCAAGACAGAGCGTGAGGGTACAGAGAAATGGATTGGTTAATGTCAGCTGACGTATACGAGACCGTATTAATCGTAAGTTTTGTCTACGCGGCAGCAATTTTGGTGGGCGCATTTGCTGCAAGAGCGCCCTATGGCAAGTTGGGTTCCGAGCGCAGCGGGATGAACCTGTCGCCTCGTTTGGGCTGGTTCCTGATGGAGTTGCCAGCCACCCTTAGCTTCCTCTGGTTTTACCTGCATGGCCAGAACGCGGCTGAACTAGTGCCTATGATATTTCTGGGTGTGTGGTTGGTGCATTATGGAAACAGAGGCTTTGTTTTCCCACTATTGATGCGCATTGCCCGGGGAACCAAGGGCACGTTTTCAATCATCGTCGTTGTCTCTGGATGGCTGGTGACAACACTGCACGGGTATCTGAACGCAGTATTTATTTCGCACCTGAGCACGCACATGACGGACGATTGGTTGTCTGACCCCCGGTTCATCATTGGTATGATTGTTTACGTTTGCGGCTTCTTGCTGAATATCCAGTCTGATTCAATTATTCGAAACCTTCGAAGTAAAGCAGAGGTTGAGAACGGGGAGAAAGTTTACCGGATTCCTCAGGGGGGATTGTTCAAGTACGTTACCAATCCCAGCTACTTCAGTGAGCTCTTGTCCTTTACCGGTTTCGCCATTGCAACCTGGTCATTGGGAGCCGTATTTGTATTGGTGGTTAGTGCTGCGAACTTGATACCAAGGGCATTCCAGGTCGATCGCTGGTATCGAGATAAATTTCCAGATTATCCCAAGGATCGAAAGGTGCTTGTTCCATTCCTGATTTAAGCTGCCCCACGTTGCCACTGACTGCGCACCCATTGTTGAAACGCGAACACTTCGTACTCCTCTGCCATCAGGGAACCGCCTTGATAGCGAATGCTGCGTAAGCCGCGTTGGTTCATTTCTGAGGCCATTCCATCTTGCTCCAGCACAGTCGTTGCAAAGGCCGCAACTTCAGCTGCATTGAAATCTTCACTGGCCAGGGTTTCAGGTCTAAAAAGCCATTCGGATTCCACCAACGTTTGCTCTGGCCCTAACGGGAGTAGGCGAACGATGCGCATATGGTCCACGTGCCCTACCAGGAACATGGTCGGCCACAGGGTTTCGTAGGTATGACCACGCTCAATGTCCGCCTCGGACAGCTGTGGAAAAGTGATGTCAACGGACTTGCCGTCAGCAGTCCAGCTCTCGGCATCTGGCGCCAAACCCGCTTTGTAGCGTGGGTCTCCGCTGTTGCTGTTTTTTATCCAACTGGGGTCATCTTTGGTTTCCATGAGTGAGCGCCTGTAAAGTGGCACCAATCGGCTGAGCTCCGGGTGAACCCCAGGGCAATGCAGGCACTCGCTGAAGTTTTCCCAGAAAATTTTCCAGTTGCAATCTATTCGCTTGCTGAAGCGGTGACCTATGCGGAGGTCTTCAATAGGCCAGTTTTTTTGCGCCTGACCATTACCGTCCATGACAGCCTCGATGGCAGGTGCATCGGTGTTGTCGAGATTGATAAAAATAAATCCGCGCCAGTTCTGCACGGCAACCGAGAATAGGGACTGGCTGGTCATGTCAAAGTTGGGTTGAATGAATTTGCTGGGTGTTCGCTTCAGGTCACCTTGTAAGCTATAGCTCCATGAATGATAGGGGCAGGTAATGGACTTGCCGCGTAATTGCCCACAGGGCTCTGTCAATAACACAGAACCGCGGTGCCTGCAGGTGTTGTGGTAGGCCTGTAGCTGCCCATGCTCATCGCGCAGAATAATGACTTCCTGGTTGCCCACCTTCTGCACCTGATAGCTGCCAGCGTCTGACAACTCCTCAGCACGGCAGACATAAACCCATTGCCGGTACCAAATGGTTTCCAGATCACGCTGAAAGGCCTCCTCGGTTAAATAACACTCCGCGGGCAAGGTGGGTTCTGAGTTTGTAAGGCCGTTGTAGCCCTCGTCATATGCGCGTGTGTTCATTAATGTTTGCCTAAGGGTTGTAGACCTTGGCGAAAATTAGCCTATGAGCGTTGTGTGATCAAGTGGGTTCTGCCCCTGAGCTGGCAATATCCCGGCGTATAGGCGCGGTGGCTGTGGGGTCTTGCGACCGATAATCTGAACCGAATCCCGAGTAAACAGGCAGAAAGCTTTGAATCGCTACGACTCAATAATCGTTGGCGCCGGCCATAACGGACTGGTTTGCGCCGCATATTTGGCAAAGGCTGGCCACAAGGTTCTGGTGGTGGAGGCATCGGCAGAGCCCGGCGGGCTGGCCGCTACCCGCGAATTTCACCCTGGCTTCAAAGCCTCGGTCGCCCACACAGTCAGCTCATTTTCCAGCAGGGTGATCAAGGATTTGCAGCTGGAGTCTCATGGGCTGAATCTTTCTGGTCCAACTCTGGATACAGTGGGCATGGGACTCGATGGGCAACATATTACGATTGGCGACGAAACCGTCAGTGGAGTGAGTGAGGAGGACGCGCAGAGTTACACCGATTTGCGCCTCCAGCTGAAACGCTTTGCCAAAGCCCTGGCTCCGTTCTGGATGAAGACCATGCCGCGCATCGGCAACAACAGCGCGGGTGAACTGATGACCTTTGCCCAGCTTGGTTTGAAACTCCGCCTGCTGGGCAAAGAGGACCTGCTCGAGTTCATGCGCATGGCGACGCTGCCAATGCGCGATTTAATGGATGAGAATTTTGAAAACAACCTGCTCAAGGCGGCTCTCAGCTGGGATGGCCTTGCGGGCTCCAGGCTGGCTCCGCGTTCACCGAACAGTCCGGTATTTGCACTGCTGTTCAAAATGTTTGAAGCATCGGATGGAATGCACAGGATTCCGCCGGGCGGAATTGCCAGCCTGGTCAACTCCCTTGTTGCTGCGGCTACCAGCGCCGGAGCAGAGTTGCGCCTGAATTCTCCGGTAGCGCGAATTACCGTCTCTGGTGATGAAAACGGCTTGAAAGCCACTGGCGTTGAACTCGCGAACGGTGAGACCATCGAAGCGAGCCGCGTGATTTCTTGCGCAGACCCCAAGCGAACGTTTCTCAAGCTGCTCGGCGGCGCCAATCTTGAGATCGAGTTTTCCAACCGAATTAATAGATTGCGCACCGAGGGACTGGTCGCCAAATTGCACCTGGCCTTGGATGGTGAGCCGAAGTTTACCGGCCTGGACAAGGCCGACAAGCGAATGATCATTGCACCCACTATGGACAGCATTGAGTTTGCTTTCGACGACGCCAAGTACGGAGCTTTCTCAGAGGCTCCTGTCATGGAATTGGTAGTGCCCTCTATGCAGGACACGACGATAGCGCCTGCCGGCCAGCATGTGCTTTCGGCGAATGTCATGTACGTGCCCGCTGAATTAAGGGGTGGCTGGACTGATGAGGCAAAAAGCCAACTGTTACAAAGCCTGCTGGCGCGGTTGGAAAAGTACTCACCGGGAATCGCAGAACAGGTTGTTCATGCTGAGCTGTTGACGCCTCACGATTTGGAAAAAACGCATAACGTGACCGGCGGTCACTGGCACCACACCGAGTTTGCAGTAGATCAATTGTTAATGATGCGCCCCACCTACGAGGCTGCTCAATACAGTACGCCTGTTCCAGGTTTGTTTCTCTGCGGCGCCGGCAGTCATCCCGGTGGGGGGCTGGTGGGCGCCCCCGGACATAATGCGGCCCGGGAGATCCTCAAATGAAGAAGTACGATGCGATAATCATCGGCGCGGGTCACAACGGCCTAACGAACGCAGCCTACCTGGCACGGGCCGGCCTCGACGTTTTGGTGGTCGAGAAAAACGACTATATCGGTGGCGCAGCGGTAACCCGCGAGATGCACGACGGATGGTTTTACTCCAGCTGCTCCTATGTGTGCAGCATGATGCGGCAGTCCATACACCGGGATCTCGACCTGTCCAGGCACGGTTTGCTGCTAGTGCCCTACCTGGGTACCGTCAATTTTGGCGACGGCGGCCAGAGACTGATCGATTATCACGATGAAGGTGCGGCTTATAACGAGCTACGCCGCCATTCTCCTCACGATGCTGATGCCATGTCCCGTTTCCAGGCTGATCTGGGGCGTTACGCTCAGCTGATCCGTAAGACCTTGCTGCGCACACCACCAGACCCTACCTCTTTTAAACCCAGGGATATCAAAGAACTCCTATTCCTTGCCAAAGAGTTTTGGTCTCTGGGCGAGAAGGAACTCTACGAATACGTGCGCTTCTTTACCATGAGTGCGGCTGAGTTTTTGGAAGATTACTTCGAGAATGACCTGATCAAGGCTGCGATGGCCAGTCCGGGAATCATTGGTACCGCCCTGGGGGTCTATTCACCCGGTTCTGCTTATATCCTGCTGCACCATGTCATGGGTGATGTAGACGGTAGCGTGGGGGCCTGGGGGTTGGCTCGCGGCGGCATGGGCGCAATCTCCAACGCCCTGTGCAGCGCTATGCAGGCGGCCGGTGGTGAAGTACGCACTGGCGCCGGAGTTGAACAGATTATCGTCAAGGGCGGCAAAGCCTGCGGTGTGGCGCTGGAGTCCGGCGAAGAAATATATGCCAACATTATCGTTTCCAACCTTGACGCCAAGCGTACCTTTACCAAGGTGGTAGACCGCAAGGATTTGCCCCCGGGGATTTACGAAAAAGCGAACAACTTCAAAATCAGGGGTTCCTCTGGCAAGGTGAACATAGCACTGTCCGGGATGCCCACTTTTACCGGCGTGCCCGATAACCGTTATATCAACAGGGGAGGGCAGGGTTTCTCGGGTTCGCTGGAGACCATGGAGCGGGCCTATGACTGTTGGAAACGGGGTCGCTGGTCTGACGATCCCTTTGTTGAATCTGTGATTCCCTCGGCCTGGGATCCAACCGTTGCACCACCGGGTAAACACTGGATGTCAAACTTTGTGCAGTACTGCCCGCCTGATCTGGCAGACGGCCCCTGGACGCCAGAGAAGCGTGATGCCTTTGGGCAGAGCGTGGTCGACAAGATTGCCCGCTACAGCCCCGATTTCAAGGACTTGATCGTGCACATGGAAGTGCGTACCCCCCACGAAATTGAGAACGAAGTAGGCCTTACCGAGGGCAATATCTTCCAGGGCGAGTTAACGATTGACCAGTTGCTTTTCAACAGGCCTTTCCCCGGCTATGGCCAGTATCGGATGCCGGTGAAAAATATGTACATGTGTGGTTCATCAACGCATCCGGGTGGCGGTGTTTCTTCGGCTTGCGGTGCCAATGCAGCCCGTGAAATCTTGTTGGACCTGAAACGCCCCAATACTGTTCCCGAAGATGATTGTTACGACGAGTAGATTATGAATATAGAAGATCGTTTTGCCGGAGAACGGCTTAGGGAATCACCCTTCCACCCGCGTCAGTCCGCGCTGAATTTGCGAGAGGCCTGGTCCTCATGGAATGGCTACAAATTTGCCGATTATTACTATGACGCAGAGTACGAATATTTTTGTATTCGCAATACCTGCGGCACCTATGACATTACTCCTATGCAAAAGTACGAAGTGTCGGGCCCCGACGCCGAGGCCATGCTGAACCGAATGGTAACCCGTGATTTGAGCAAGCTGGCTATCAACCGGGTGACGTATGTCTGTTGGTGTACGGATGAAGGTCGAATGGTGGATGACGGAACGATTTTCCGTCTCGCCGACGATCGTTTTATGCTGACTTGCGGCAGCCCGAGCGTGGCCTGGCTGCGCAAAAGTGTGGTTGGTTTTGATCAGGTGACAGTTAGGGATATTACTGACGAGACCGCAGCTCTCTCGCTTCAGGGGCCAACCTCTTGCACCGTGCTGCAACAGATGGGTCTGGAAGGTGTGGACACACTGAAGCCGTTTGGCATCGCTCACTTTCCATTCCATGGTGACTCGCTGATGGTATCCAGGACCGGTTTTACCGGGGACCTGGGGTACGAACTTTGGGTTAAGCCTGAGCTTGCATTGACGCTTTGGGATGAGTTGTACGGGGTTGGGGAAAACTATGGTATTCATCCCTATGGTGAAACAGCGACCAACATGGCCAGGTTGGAAGCGGGTTTTATTATGCCCGATATGGAGTTTAATGAGGCCCTCAAGACGATTCATTTCGAGCACGATCACACGCCTTTTGAATTAAGCCTGGGGTGGTTGGTGGACTTCAAAAAACCACATTTCAATGGCCGCAGGGCGCTGCTTGCGGAGAAACAGAAGGGTCCTCACCACACATTGGTTAAACTGGATATCGAGGGCAACAAAGTGGCCGATGGGTCATGGCTTTATAGCGACAAGGGTTGCCGTAAAAAAATAGGTTATGTCACTTCCGCGATGTGGTCGCCAGCGGCCAAGGCTAATATCGCCCTTGCCATGGTAGAAACCACCCGTTTAAACGGTCCCATATGGGCGGAAATTTATTATGAGAAAGAACTTCGCCACTACGAGAAGGTAGCGCGCTGTGAGATCAAGGATAAGCCATTCTGGGCACCCGCACGGGCAAGGCAAACGCCTCCGCCCGCCTGCTAGGCAGTTTGGCGATCGACGGCTTCTTCTTCTATTTCCTTGCGCCACTCTGACAGGTTCATGCCGATGGCCATAAACCCTAGAATCCACAGAGTTTCGTCCCAGGCGTAAATGTAGTGACCGCGGTAGATCCAGTAGGCGGCTGCGCCCCACAGCAGACCGTATAGCATGACCTTCAGCACCTTCAGTGCGCTCATCATCCGGCTACGGGTAATGTTGCGCTCCTGCATCCTGACCATAATCTCAATAATCAACAAAATAATTAGCCAGGTAGAGGCTTCCACCAGGTCTAGCCCCGCCAACTGCTTTTCGATGACCAGGCCGGGCGAATCAGTCACTACCAGGCCCTCGTCAATCAGGTAGAACGTCTGCGCCGAGGACAGCTCCGTGCAATTTTTGGTATCCAGATCAGTATATTCCAGGTTATAGCCGAATGAGATGTCTTCGCCTACGAGTTCGCACAAGCTGTCGACTTCCTGGAGCTGAACGGCGTTATTCAGATCAATGTTGGTGGTGCCATAGGCGAACAGCGTATGGGCCAAAAACAGGTAGCAAATTGCGCGCACGGAATGCATAAGAGCGACTCTCGCACGAGTGAAGCTTTCATCGGGTAGGACGTAAGTCTCCAGTTCGAACAGGAATAACAATGCGAACCAGGCGAGTTCATCGATACTGGCGGCAAAAGCAGAACTCCAGTCCAGCAAGGTGCTGGTCTCATTGAGCGTGTGCTGTGCGATTGTCCAGTCGTCGTGGATGTAATAAGCGAAATTCAGCAGCAGCAGACTGTAAACCGCCAGCTTTATGCACTGCCGGATCTTTGCCAGGGGTAGCGATCTGGTTCTCGTGGGGTTTGAATTCGCTGCGACCATGTCGTTTTCTTCTAAATACAGTTTTGAAGTCTGGTTGGGCTATAGCATAACGGCGTGACCTTCGAATGTGCTATTCGCCTATACGCTCAGAATATTGTTTAAAAAACGAACTGTATTGTTCAGTCGCGGAGGTGCTGACAGGCCGTGGTTCTGCTCGTAACGCGTCTGCCGATCAGCCAAGTCCCTATATTTAGTTTTGTTATCCAAGAGAGCTTGATCTGGATCAAATATTGGAGGAATATGGGAGGAGGTGAAGCTTTCCGGGGATATGCCCATTCCGTGCTAAAAAATAGTCGGTGAGGCATGCGAAAGCACCAAAACACGAATAAATAAAGAGATCAGGATTTATGTCGATGAAATATGGGGAAAGGTTACCTAAGCATTTTTCAATGACGGTGATTGCTCGTTCTGTAGCCGCAGCCATGGGTTTGACGGGAGCATCCGTCGCCAGCGGCCAGGAAGAGGAAAGCTTTGCGCTTGAAGAGGTTGTCGTAACGGCGCGAAAACGCACGGAGAGCACTCAGGACGTGCCCATGCACATTCTGTCCCTTAGCGGTGATCAAATGAAGAAACAGGGTTTGGTGACCCTGGAAGACTTCAGTCGCTTTGTTCCCAGCTTGAGTGTGTCCAGTACATCGCCCGGTCAGAATACCATTACGTTCCGTGGCGTGAGCGACGGTGGCGGCTTCCTTGTTGACCCTACTGCCGCGATTTATCTCGACGAACAACCGATGACGATTACATCGCAAGCGCCGGATATATACCCTGCAGATATCGCACGTATTGAAGCCCTGGCTGGCCCACAATCAACACTCTACGGCGCGAGTTCACAGTCAGGTACGGTGCGCTACATCACCAATAAACCTGATGCGTCTGCTTTTAGCGCGGTTGTTGGTGCAGAGGTCAATACGACTAAAGATGGTGAAGAGGGTTACGACATTGACGCCACTGTCAATATCCCGATCATTGAAGATAAGTTGGCCATTCGCCTCACCGGTTTCAGTGCCACCGAAGGCGGCTACATCGATAACGTTCTGGGCACGACCGTTGTGGATGGTCCCAACCAGTTTGGATCCGGCCAGGGCGGTAGAAAGACCAATGCCAGTGCCGTAGATGACGATATCAACAGCGTCGACTGGCTGGGCGCTCGCGCGCAAGTGCGTTGGTTGATGAATGATGATTGGATGGCCACTGTCGGCTTGAATTACCAAAAAATTGAAGCTGATGGTTGGAACGATTATGACGAGACCGTCGGTGACCTCGAGACGATTAAATTCAACAAAGAAACACGTGATGACGAGTGGTACCAGATCAGCCTTGTAATAGAAGGGGATTTGGGCTTTGCGCAACTGGTTTCTGCGACATCCTATTATGATCGTGAAATCTACTATGAAACGGATACGCAGTCTTACGCCGCTTATTTTCACTATAGCTTTGGTATTTATGCCGGCTACCAGACCTATAACTTCGGCGCGGACCCTATAGGTGCCCAGTCGAACGATCAAAGCAACGAAGCGTTTACTCAAGAGTTCCGCCTCAGTGGTTCCACCGACAAGATGCAATGGACGGCGGGCGTTTTCTACCAGGAAACTGATGAGCGTTGGGACTTTATATCCTATCTTGACGATTATCGTAATTCACCGGCCTTTGAAGCGTGGTCATATTACTACCCAGGTATTGCGCCCACAGACGGTTGGTGGCTGTCTGTACAGGAGAGTACCCGGACCGACATGGCCGTATTTGGTGAAGTCGATTACAACATTACCGAAAAGCTGGCGGTGATTCTTGGAGGTCGCTGGTTTGATGTCGATATTGATCGCGACTATCAGGTGTATCGCCCACAGACAAGAATAGAGCAAAATCTGAAGGCCGGCGGTGAAGACGACGGTTTTGTGCCAAAAGCCGGTCTGCAATATAACTTTACCGATGATGTGATGGTTTATGGTCTTTACTCCGAAGGTTACCGCGTAGGCGGTGTTAACCGAGGGCGTGGTGATCCCACACTGCCGTTCGAATATGATTCAGATACCCTCGAAAACATGGAGATTGGTATCAAGTCCGTCTGGTGGGATGGTCGCTTCCAGTTTAATGCGACGGCCTACAATATGGAGTGGAAAGACGTTCAGTTAGAAGCAACCGACCCAAGCTTTGCAGTTGGCGAACCCTTCCAGGTGGTTGTGGCAAACCTTGGTGATGCGGAGGTCCAGGGTATTGACCTGGATTTAAAAGCGGCGATTACCAAGAATTTCGAAATCGGTTTCAACATGACCTATCTCGATAAGGCCGAAGTTGAAGCGCCAGCAACCTATCCTGATGATCGCTTCCCGGGGGGAGAGGCTACACTGGGGCTTGAGCCAGTGTCGCAGTTGCCTTTATTCTCGGATGAGTCATGGTCTGGCTATGCTGAATATGGTTGGGAGATGGGCATGTTCGGCGGGTCTGACATGTACATAAGACTTCAGCACAGTTACACCGGCGAATCTTACAACCAGTTGTTTGACGCTGCTGCATCCCCGCGCGTGTTGCAGGAAGACTACTCGCAAACAGACATTAGTATGGGGCTGTCGACCGATTCCTGGACGGCGAGGATTTACGTCAATAACCTGGATGATGAGAGAGGTGTGACCTATTACGACTCCAGTGACTTTGATCCGTTCTTTGGGCGCAGTAGTGTCAATATCATCAGACCGAGAAACGCCGGTCTCAGCTTCAGGTATAAGTTCTGACCGATAGTTAAGCTGGTTTGGTAATAAAAAAAGGGCACGTAATTACGTGCCCTTTTTTGCATCTGTTATATCGCTTTTAAAACGGCCATACCTCCAAACCATGGATAGCGTTGCGAATGTCCATCGTTAGATTGACGGCAGCGACACGTTGACCTTCCTGTAAATCATAGATACTCAAGGTGGAAGGTGAAGACCCTCCCACCACATACCTCTCGTTTAATGCACAAAGTCCACGACCGAAGCCCTGACGGGCTATGCGTGAATCATCGACACCGACAAAGTCCAGTTCCTTTCTGTCATAGGTAAGAACGGGTAATGCGCATTGCCGGCCCTCCCGAGATACGTAGCGGATAACATCGCTGCCGGTATCGTTAAACAACACGCCGCCGTTAAAGGGCTGGGCGTTGTGGCAGCCCTGAGGCAAGTTGCACACCTCATCCACATTCAGTTCGCCGGTAAGCTGCAACAGGGCGCGGGTGTTCAGGCCGCTTACAAAAATTCCTGAGCGGGCAACATGCACCATGTTGATATGGTAATTATTGCTTAGCGGAGGCCCTCCCGATGATTCGGGGTCAAAGGCTTGTGCTACCCATTGGTTGCCGTTGCGGCTCAAATAAACACCCCAGATGAATTTACGTTTGACCAGGTCGAACGCGAGTAGGCTGTCGTAACCAGTGGAGGTTAAGAAGAGTTTGTCATCACGGCGACTGATTTCATGACAGTGACGTAGATAGGGGTTGGTATAGGACGCTTCCAGCTTGAAATCAGGTGTATAACAGAACAGCTCATCACTGGCAGCCACAAATACATGGTCGTCCTGAAACTCGATACCACGCAAACCCCGGTCCCAGCCACGACCTGTGAAGTCTATCTCGCTGGTGTTCCAATCCAGGCGCTGGTCTACCTTGCCAGCGGCAAAATCGACGATATAGAGACCGCCATGACTTTGTCCTTTTTCGCTTCCCCGCACAACGGATGTTGTCACCAGTCTGGGAAGCTGAGAGAGGTCGGGAGCCATTATTGGGTATCTCCGGTCTCGGGGGGAAGAATAGGCGAAAGTACGTCGATCAGGGGATCAAGGTTTTTGCCAAATCGCTTCCAGGTGTTCACAGAGCCGGAGTATATGGGCTGCCGCACTTGTTCAGAACTTGCCGTTCTTACTGCTCTGTCGGTATTGTGGAAGTTGACGCAGTTTTCTTCAAAAGGTAGTTCACAGTAGTCGAGGATTCTTCTTACCTGGTTATCCAGGTCAGCGACCACGTCTTCATACTGCACATGCAGTACTTTCCCGGGGAGCACTGTATCCCAGTGATCCATCATCGACTGGTACTCGAGGTAGAACTCGCCCAACTCAAACAAATCGTAGGTAAATGTCTGTCCTTTGGCGAAATGCTGCTTGAAGCACCCAAGGCAGCTGTCCAGGGGATGTCGTCTGGCATCAATAATTTTTGCGTTGGGCAGAATCAGGCTTATGAAGCCAATGTGGGGGAAATTGTTAGGCATCTTGTCGGTGAAATAGGCCGCGCCAGATCGATAACGCATTGTTTGCGAGATGTACATTTCACCTAACTTGCGCAGTTGACCTCCGTCCAATTCAGGAATGATACCGGGATATGTAACACCGCGAACCCGATCGGTGAGCGATTGGGAGACCAGGCTCAGGTCAGCGAGTTCGCTGGTGCCGTCGACCTGACTGTGGCTAGCCAGAATTTGTTCAAGCAGCGTAGATCCCGAACGCGGCAAACCCAGAATAAAAATGGGTGCTGGGTCTTCGTATCCATGAGGTTGGTCAGTAAATTTTGCAAACAGATCTGCGTTAAAAACGTCTCGAATTTTCTTGTGAACGACCTCTGTTTGCACCGGGTCGTAGGCGATAGTTTCGCGGTGTGTTTCGTTTGCCCTGCTGTAGTACTCGAATGCTTTTTCATAGTCTTTAGCGTCTTCGAATGCCTTGCCCAAAGCGAAGCAAAAGTGCACTACGGATTCTTTGCTGAGCTGCTCATTCTCTAAACGTTGAATCATGTCAGCGATTTCGTTGTCACTGAAAACGAAAGTCTTGAGGTTTGATAAGCTGTAATGGATTTCGCCAAAGTTAGGTCGCAGCTTCATTGCTTCTTTATAGGCCGCTATACCTTCTTCCTGCTTACCCAGCGTTTTTAAAACATGTCCCAGTCCGAGATGCGCACCCGACAAACCGGGATCGATCATCAAAGCTTTCTTGTACGACGCTTCTGCGAGATCTGGTCTCGAGTCCATCGCCAGGGCCGCGCCAAGAAAATAATGCGTTATCGCATTACCGGGTTCAATTCTCCGTGCTTCCTCCAGGGCTTCAATGGCTTCGGTGAATTTACTTTGTTCCTTGAGTGCTGTGCTCAGGTCATGCCAGGCTTGAATAAAGGGAGGAGCAATCTGAACCACTTTTCGCAGCAGCGCTTCGGCATCGTCATAGCACTGAGCTTGTATTGCGATTCTAGCAAGCAAGGCGGCTGCGTTGACATCCTGGGGGTTTTGCCTGACCAGGTCCTTGGCCAGTTTCTCTGCTTCTCTGAACTTGCCCTGTGCAAACAGTATGGAAGCCTGCTCTATCTGTCCTTTCTGAGGTGACAGGGCGCGAGAACGTGCAAATGCTTCCTCAGCTTTCTCGTCTTGTCCCACAGCCTTCAATGCGCCACCAAGCTTGAAAAAGCTTTCAGCGCTTTGCGGGTTTAACTCAACTGCTTTTACCAGAAACGGGATGGCCTCAGCGGGCCTCTTCAAGTTCAGTAGAGCCGTACCCAGATCCTCCTGTGCGCGGGGAAAGCCCGGTGCGATCTTGACCACGCGCCTCAGGGTTTGTTCTGCTTCATTCAGTTTACCCTGACGCATCAGGCTGGTGCCGAGTAATGCAATGAAATTGACGTCTGCGGGATCGGTTTCAAGTGCTTGCAGGCAGACTTGCTCCGCATCCTGATTGGCATTCTCCTTCATGAGATCTACGGCGCGCTTAAAGAGATCTTTCAAATTGCTACGGTCGGTCACGGAAAATCCTGAAATATACTGGAAGCGGCATCAAAGACGCATTAACGGTACGCGAGAATCAGACGCCGATTATTGTAGAAATAGCAGTCTGAAATAGGCGATAAAGCATAGTAATATAGTGACATAGATGCCAGTGTTTTTCTGCGCTCTGGTGTTACTTTGCGCCAAGAAGAGAGTTAGTTATGGATATAGGAGTCCCGCTGCGGGAATTGGGCGAATTCGATATTGAGCCACTCAAACAGGCGATTTTAGGCCTGGGCGAGGAAGCCTGGCATGGCAATGAGTACCGTCAGGAGACCTATGAGGTCCATGAGCAGACCCAGTCGATTGTACTGGTGTTCACCGATGGCTCCGGGTGGCCCGACATTGAGGTGCGCAAGGAAGCAGGCTGGGATCTGCTGGCAGAGCAGGCAGTACCGCTAATGCACACGATTCTCGAGCAGTATTACCCGCCCGGAGGCACGATTATTCGCGCTATGGCGGCAAAGTTACTGCCCGGAGGGGTGATTAAACCCCATCGAGATAATCATCCCTCGTTCCACTATGGGCATCGCATCCATATCCCGATTGTGAGTAATCCACGCGTCCGTTTTATGCTCGACGGACGACCCTACCGGTTTGAGGTTGGCAAGGTTTACGAAATCAATAACCAGAAAAAGCACAGTGTCATGAATAAGGGCGATGCCGGCCGCATTAATTTTATTTTTGATTATGTCCCTCCTCAGAATATTGGTCAGGCGGTCGGGTAGTGCCTTTTAGCACAGGCTTTTTAGAGCGGTGCTGTTAATGCAAAGCCTCAAGCGCTGGCTGGTGATGGCCATATTATGCTTTTCGGGTGGCATTATTTTTTTACTGCCTTTCCTGCGTGAGGTTTACTACATCCCGATGCAGGAGGCCTTCGGCTACGACAATACCCAGATGGGCGTGCAAATGAGCGTATTTGGGTTCACGTCCCTGCTTAGCTATTTTCCCGGCGGTTGGATGGCCGATCGATTCTCGCCCCGTAAGCTGATGGCATCCAGCCTGATCGCAACAGGCCTCGGTGGCTTTTATTTCGCGAGCTTTCCTTCCTATGAAATTGGTATCGCTATCCATGCCTTCTGGGGAGTCAGCATCTCTTTGATGTTCTGGGCCGCTATGATCAAAGCCACCAGAAGCTGGGCGGTGCCCGGTCAACAGGGTCGTGCCTTTGGTATTCTTGAAAGTGGCCGGGGCATTGCGGAGCTCGCGAGTTCGAGCATCTTTCTCGCTATATTCGCCTGGCTTGGCAGTAACGCAGCGGCTCTTTCTCAGGTCATTAACCTGTTCGGGGCCACTAATCTGGTGCTTGCGCTGCTGGCCTGGCTGATTCTGGATGACGAAGTTGCCCAGCAGGACGGTGCTCCCAACAACGTTGGTTTGCAGGAGGTGCTTGCGGTTTTAAGGATGCCAGCCGTCTGGCTGATCGCCCTTGTGGTAATGACCGCCTACAGTGCCTACTGGGGCGCTTATTATTTCTCTCCCTACGCAACGGATGTATTCGGTTTGAGTGTGGTTCTGGGGGGCGCGATAGCGGTTGGTAAAATGTGGCTCAAGCCTTTTGCTGCCGCCGGTGCTGGCTTTATCGCGGACCGTTTCGGTGTTTCTAAAACCGTTTTCGTATCGTTTCTTATCGTCACTTCCGGATTCGTTGTGTTTGGTATCCTGCCGGGTGGTGACTCCTGGCTGCTGGTCATGCTGATCAATGCGGCCGTTGTTTCTGCCGCAATTTTCGCCCTGCGGGGTATTTATTTCGCCCTGCTAGAAGAGGGCGGGGTAGACGCCGCGGTTACCGGTACTGCCGCGGGTGTCATCTCGGCAGTGGGCTTTACACCCGATGTTTTCATGCCTTTGCTCGGGGGTGTGCTGCTGGACGCGTATCCCGGTGAAGACGGCTATCGCTACTTCTATCTGGCGATCGCTGGTCTCTGCGCCATTGGAACATTGGCGAGCTGGCAGATTATGCGCACTAAAACAGCGCGAACCAAGGCTGATGCCTTAGATGTTTGAGTCCACACTTCCAAGCTCCTGGTATCTCGATGACGATGTTTTTGAGTTGGAGCGCGAACATATATTCATGCGAGAGTGGCTCTGCGTTGGGCGGGAAGAAGAAACCCCGAATGCCGGGAGTCATCAAGTGCTTGATTTATATGGCGAAAGTGTTCTTTTATTGCGTAATAACGATGGCGATTTACGCGCTTTTTACAATGTATGCAGGCACCGCGGAGCGCGCCTGTGTCGCGCTGATGGGGCTTCCGACAGTCACGGAGTGACATTAGGTGGCGGTGTAATGGGAAGCCGCAGGATTGTGTGTCCTTACCATGCGTGGACCTACAGCCTCGACGGAGACTTACAACGTGCGCCGCACCTCGAGGCTGATACTGAGATAGATTTGTCGGAATTTAGCCTCTACCCGGTTGCTGTAGTCAGCTGGGGCGGTTTTGTTTTTGTTCACCTGACTCCCGAAAAAGCGTCAGATTTTCATGCCCAGATTGAGACGACGACTCGCCAGTTCCAGCGCTATCCTCTGGAGGAGCTTCGAATTGGCCACAGCATTTCTTATCAGGTCGCTGCCAATTGGAAAGTTATCTGCGAAAACTATAATGAGTGTTATCACTGTGGCCCGGTGCACCCTGAGCTTTGTGAGGTCGTGCCGATATTCAAGCGGCGAGGTGGTGCGGACCTTGACTGGGACCGGGGCATTCCTCACCGCGATGGAGCTGTGACTTTTACTGCCTCTGGTACCACCGAAAGACGAATGTTTCCGGGACTCAATGCTGATGAGCAGGTTCGCCACAAGGGTGACCTGGTCTACCCCAATCTGTTTTTGAGTGCCTCCAGTGACCATGTTGCGGTTTTCGTATTGCAGGCGAAGTCCGCAAACAAAACGACTATCGATTGCCACTTCCTGTTTGAGTCTCATGAGATGAGCAAGCCAGATTTTGACCCCGCAGATGCAGTGGATTTCTGGCACAAAGTGAATTGCCAGGACTGGGCCATTTGTGAACGTGTCCAGCAAGGTATGAAATCGAGAGTGCATGAAGCGGGAATATTCTCACCCATGGAAGATTGGAATCTGGACATCCGTCGTTATGTCACGGATCGCATTGCAGCACATCTTCCAGACTGCAGGGGTTAACCGTTCCTGCCTGAGTAGAGCCACAGTAGTACCGCGGAGAGATATCGATGAACCCCAACTACGAAGTCCTGTTTGAACCTGTAAAAATAGGTCCGGTAACGGCTCCTAATCGCTTTTACCAGGTGCCACATGCGAGCGGCATGACGGAAGCCAATCCAAGGGTTCGGGCTGCATTTCGTGGGACCAAGGCCGAGGGCGGTTGGGGCGTGGTTTCCACGGGCGCGGTGTCGACGCATCCCTCGTCCGACGATAGTCCTTTACCGTTTGCGCGTCTCTGGGATGACAACGACATTCGTTCTCACGCAATGAGCTGCGAAGCAATCCACCAGCATGGTTCCCTGGCTGCTGTGGAGTTGTGGCACGGGGGTGCAGCAGTAATGAATCGCAGCTCACGGATAGCCCCGTACTCACCGTCGGGTATACCGTGGGCTGCCACCCATGTCGGTTTCATGGGGCAGTTACGTCCACGGGTAATGGATAAGCAAGACATTAGAGATGTGATTGGCTGGCAGGTGGCCGCCGCCAAGCGGGCTCGCAGCGCTGGCTTTGATATTGTTTATATCTATGCAGGCATGGGCTATCTGGGGTATGAGTTCTTGCTGGACGACTATAATCAAAGAACCGACGCCTATGGCGGCAGCGTAAAAAACCGGGTGCGATTTGTGCGTGAGTTAATCGAGTCTACCAAGGCGGCCGTGGGTCAGGACTGCGGCGTGGCCTTGCGAATCAGCCTGGAAGAACTGCGTGCCAAGCCCAGCGAAAACTTCGCTTCACAGGCCCATGAGGTTGTCAGTCTGCTCTCTGATCTACCGGACCTGTGGGACGTGAAAATGGACTCCAGCCCCACCGACTGCGGTGCCTCTCGCTTTCGCCCGGAGGGGGCGCATGAGCCAGTGATCGACTTCGTCCGGCAAGTAACCGATAAGCCCGTGGTCGGAGTGGGGCGGTTCACTTCTCCCGACATAATGGTTTCACAAATAAAGCGGGGCGTACTGGATCTGATAGGTGGCGCCCGCCCTTCGATTGCTGACCCTTTCTTACCCAACAAGATACGCGAGGGCAGAGAGGATGAAATACGCGAATGCATAGGCTGCAATATCTGTATCTCCAGCTGGCACGATGGTGTGCCAGTGCGCTGCACCCAGAATGCTACGGTAGGGGAAGAATGGCGTCGAGGCTGGCACCCTGAAAGGTCCACCCCGGCTGGCAGCGAGGATAGTATCCTTGTGGTGGGAGGCGGTCCCGCTGGGCTGGAAGCAGCCCTGATTGCAGCCCGCCGCGGTTACCAGGTGACCCTGGCCGAAAAGGCCAGTGAGTTTGGCGGCAGGTTGCGCTTTGAAACCAGCCTTCCCGGTTTGGCGAACTGGGGCAGGGTCCGCGATTATCGCCTGTATGCGTTGCAGCAGATGGGCAATGTGAGTCTCTACCGCAACAGTGAGATGGGGGTGGACGAAATTCTCGCTCTGGGTCATCAACGCGTCGCTATTGCCACCGGTGCCCGTTGGACTCGAGCCCTTTACTCCGCGTTGGAAATTCCCAAAGGAGAATTGAAAGGCCCAGGGGTGTTCACCCCTGACGACCTGGCTGCAGGTAAAGTGCCCGAAGGGCCGGTGCTGATCTACGATTTTGATAACTACTACCTCGGTGGTGCGATTGCAGAGTTTCTGGCCGCGCAAGGTCTTGCCGTTCGCTACGCTACGCCGGCGGGGCACGCTTCTGCCTGGACGATCATGACCAATGAGCAGCCCTTTGTTCATCAGGCGTTGCATAAACTGGGCGTTAAAATTACGACTCAGGCCTTACTCACCGAATTTGCAGGCGCGAAGGCCACATTGAGCAATATTTTCACCAGCGAACCAGAAGTGCTGGAGGCACAATCCGTCGTTATTGTGGGCTTGCGGCTGCCGAACGATGATCTTTATCTTTCGTTGCAACAGAGAGAGGCTGAGTGGAATACTGCAGGAATTCTATCAGTGGATCGCGTCGGTGATTCGCTGGCTGCGGGCGCCCTGGTGCACGCCGTGCACTCTGGCCATAGCTGGGCCCAGGGTCTGGACGATAGCGAAAACGAAGCGTATTTGCGTGATATCCCCGTCGCTGAATTCCCGCCCGGTCCCGCGATATCGTCAATCATTCCTTCCATCAGTAACTGATACTTTCGGGTCAGGCTCGATGTTGGAGGCTATCTGGCATGTTGGAATCGCTGGTGATAACCTGAGCCGACAAACTCGCAGGAACATCAAGCGCGGCTGAGCGGTAATGAAAACCCGGTATCATTCAGGTTCACGAGGATTTAACCAAAAAGCGATCGCTGGCCCTGTATCAGGAGCGAGGTGGCTTTTCGATTCTTTGGCTGTTGTAGGTGGAGCGCAATGACGTCAAAAGACTTTGTCACCAGCTATTTTGACGCCTGGAATCAACATGATGCCGGGGGTGTTGCCGAACACTTGTCCCTAAGTGGCAAGTACCACGACATTCCTGTGCAACAGGAGTGGAATCGCGACGAGTTTATTGAGCACCTCAACCGCTTTTTCACCGCTGACAAAAATCGCTACAGCCTGGTTGGAGAAATCCTCACCGCCAACAATTCAATAGCTTTTCAATACCGAGCTTCACCCATAGATTCTGATGACGACTCCGTGGGTTGGATGGGCGCGGAGTTTATTACCATGGAAGGCGACACTGCTGGCAAGATCGAGGATTACTATCAGGACGCGGAAGCTATGCAGGCTGGCCGTGGTATTGTTACCCGGCGCTATGCAAAATCCGGCCTCGATGAATCTGGACTCAAGCGTGTTATGGACCGCGTGACTCACTTGATGCTACAGGAGCAGATGTTCCTGGATTCAAATTTATCGCTGCCACAGCTTGCGACTGAGTTAAATTGTAGCGTGAACCACCTGTCGCAAGCGATCAATGCCGGTTTCGGTATGAGTTTTTTTGACTATGTAAATCAGTATCGAGTGAAAGCGGCTGAACAGTTGCTCTCCGCGCAAGATGACCGCAAGGGCGCAATACTTGATATCGCGCTGAGCGTAGGCTTCAATTCGACTTCCACATTCTATGCGGCATTCAAAAAAAGTACCGGGCAAACACCCGCCCAGTATCGTCGTACCCATAAAGTCGATTAAAGATATCCGCCTTAGAGCGCCCGCAGGTACCAGTGGTGGTCCAGGTCAGGGACTTGCGCGTGATAGTCGTCGCACTCGCCCTGGCGAACTTTTTCAAAGTAGGCGCAGTATTGCTCACCGAGATAGCTCGGCAATATGTTGGCACCACGAAACAATGCCAGGGCTGCGTCCCAACGCCGGGGCAACGAAACCTCGTTGCTCTCCAGTGCTGTACTCATCTGGGTTTCCGGACCAGGCGCACACTGATTCTTGATGCCATAGTGGATTCCAGCAAGTAGGGCGGCCATCGTCAGGTAGGGGTTGGCATCAGCACCGGCGACTCGGTGTTCGATCCTGCGGTTAGCGTCAGAGGACACTGGAATTCTAAGCGCTACGTCGCGGTGATTGTATCCCCAGGTGGGACTAACAGGTGCATAGGCCCCGGGCTTGAAGCGGCGGTAAGAATTAGCGTTGGGAGCGAAGATCACCATGGATTCAGCCATCGCCTCGGCCAAGCCACCAATGGCATAGCGCAGGGTTTCTGAGATCGCGGGTACATCGTTGCTTTTGGGATCACAGAAGATATTGTTGCCATCGCTATCATAGACGCTGGCGTGAATATGTAGCCCACTTCCTGCAATGTCCCCAAACGGTTTGGCCATGAAGGTGGCAGCCATGCCGTGCCGGCGGGCCACCCCCTTCACAATGCGCTTCAACAGCATGGCGTGATCGCAGGCCAGCAGCGGATCGTTGGTATGGTGTGTATTGATCTCCCATTGGCCGGGAGAGAATTCAGAGTGGATTGCGGTCAGCGGAACGTTCTGGATGTCGCATGCCCTGCGTACATCATCCAGAAATGCATCTTGGTCGAACAGGTCGTCCGCCATACAGTACTGAATCCCCTGTTGTGGCCGACTGCTGCAGGGAACCCTTCCCAGGAGTGGTTTGGCGACTCCGTCATCCCCGGTTTCAAGCAGATAGAATTCAAGCTCAGTGGCAACTGTCGGATGCAGGCCATCCTCTTTAAAACGCTTCAGTGTGCTCGCGAGTGCGTTCCGCGGGTCAGTCCAGGAAGGTGTGCCGTCCAGATCAGAAAAACTGGTTAGTACTTGCGCTGTCGCTGATTTCAGCCAGGGTATTCTTGCAAGGGTGCCCGACAAAGGCAGTATCATACCGTCCGGGTCGCCCTCAAAAACGTCGGGCGCATCTTGATCGTAAAACTCGCCCATAATGCCCAAAAATGGTGTGCTCACCGGGCCCTTCAGGTTACCTGAGAAAAAGCCGTCGAATTCTCGCCGCTGGATACGCTTGCAGCGCAGTATGCCATTCATATCAGGCATCATGAGTTCCAGCATTTCAACGTCCGGATTTTGCTGCAGGAATTGTTCAAGCTCCGATTTTTCGGCGACGTTCATCACTTGCTCCGTATTGTTCTAGGAATAGCGGATTCGGCTATTTCAGAATAATTTTTTATAGTCGATCTTTCATTAGATAGTACAGCATACCTAATGAAACCGCTGGCTTTTGCAGACGCCTTAGGCCGGGAATAGACACCGGTTTTATTTGAGAGAATACATCCATGGTATCCAGTGTGCCGCTGACGGCATCCGCCATGATTTCACCTGCCAGGTGGGTCACGTTAACGCCGTGTCCAGAGTAGCCCTGTGAGAAAAATACATTGTCATCCAGTTTGCCAAGTTGCGGAACCCGGTTGACGGTGACACCGATAGTGCCGCCCCAGGCGTAGTCGATATTCAACTCTGCCAGCTCCGGGTAATGCTTGCGCAGTTTCGGTAGCAGCATCTCTTTAATGTGCTCCGGATCGGATCCGAAATAGTTTTTCCTGCCGCCGAACAACAGGCGCTTGTCGGCAGATAGACGAAAATACTCCAGTATAAAATTCGGGTCGCAGACAGCGATATCCTGGGGATTGTAGCGTTGAACCTGGTCCTCGCTGAGCGGCTCCGTGGCAATAATGAAACTGTTGACTGGCGCCAGGTGGTTTTTAAGCTCAGGCTCTAATAGATGATATGCATTGCCCGCCAGAATGACACTGTCTGCGCTTACCGCTCCATGTTCGGTCACGACCCTGGCTTTGGTTCCCCTTTCAATCCGCAGTACCGGCGATTGCTCAGAGATCGTCGCCCCGAGCGTGCACGCAGCCAAGGCTTCACCAATACACAGGTTGAGTGGGTGCAGGTGACCGTTGCCCATGTTCAACAGCGAGCCGATATAACTTTCTGTGCCGATCAGTTCGGCGGTCTCTGCGGCGGATAGGGAGCGAACTTCATGAGGAAATTGATGGTTCTCCAAATAGGCTTTTTCTGCCGCCTGGTCTTCAAGATGCCGGGGCTTGATGGCGACGTCCAGATACCCCCACTTCAAGTCGCAGTTGATTTGATATTTTGCTACGCGTTGACGAATGATGTCATGGCCACGCCAGCGCAGATCCCACATGACTTTTTCGCCCTGGCTACCCAACTCCCTGGACAAGCGTTGTTCACCGGAAATACCACCAATGATTTGGCCGCCGTTACGACCCGATGCACCCCAGCCCACGCGGTTGGCTTCGATGACGTGCACTCTGTAGCCCTTTTCCGCAAGGTGGAGTGCGGAAGATATTCCGGTAAATCCTGCGCCTATGACACAAACGTCTGCTGTTTGTTCGCCACGAAGCATGGGGTAGTTGGTTTGGTGATTGACACTGGCTGCGTAGTAAGAGCCGGTGTGATTCTGGGCGTTAGCGTGTTGCAAGGGCGCTTCCTGTTGCTGGGAACTGTCGAACATAGTAATCGAATTTGTGGTTGTCTACCTGCCGTATAGGATTGGATTACCTTACCCGGGGCGGTCGGGGATTGACTTTGAGGGCTCCTTCGGGCTGAATTGGCGGAGCTGCAACTGCAGCCCATTTCCTTTTCAATTTTGCCGGGCGCCATGAGTTTACTAGCGTACAAAATGCCGTTTATAGCCTGGAGCCACTGGGCCTGCACGACATCGGCCTGGCAGAACTTCTTTCGCGGTGAAGATGCCGATCCGTTCGTAATTTTCTAACCCTTTTATATTCAGGTTACAGCCTTTGGGCTGTTGCCGCCTGACCAATTGGAGAGAGATTATGTTTGGATTAAAAAAAGTCGCCGAGACCTCTGAGCACGCTAGCTCATACTATGCTGCCACTGCTAATTGGGAGACCAATTATCCGCAGCTGGTCAATGATGTCAGTGCAGATGTTGTTGTTGTCGGTGGCGGTTTCACCGGGGTAAACACAGCAGTCGAGCTCGCTGAACGCGGTTATGAGATTGTTCTATTGGAAGCTAACCGCATTAGTTGGGGAGCTTCCGGGCGTAACGGAGGGCAGATTATTGGCGGCGTTGGGCACGACGCAGATCGCTTTGAGAAAAAAATATCTCGCGACGGGGTTGATGCTATCTACAAGATGGGACTCGAAGGCCCCGAAATTATTCGTGAGCGAGTGGCAAAGTATCAAATAGATTGTGATATTAAATGGGGATACTGTGATGTCGCGATCAAGCCGCGGCATTTGAAGCAGTTTGCCCAGTGGAAGCAATGGGAAGAGGATCAGGGTAATACCAATGAGCTGCGCCTGTTGGACAGGGACGAGTTGCAGCAATATGTGGGTGCGAAAAAATACCTGGGCGGCCTCTACAATGGCGGTAATGGACACCTCCATCCGCTAAACCTGTGCATCGGTGAGGCACAAGCAGCCCAGGAGATGGGGGCTCGCATTTACGAGCAGTCCCGGGTCGTGTCGATTGAACATGGATCGCGCGCCGTGGTCCGTACAGAGCACGGTAGTGTTTCGGCCAAGCGTGTGGTGTTAGCAGGTAATGCATACATGGGCGACCTGGTTCCAAAGCTTGCCAAGCGAGTGCTGCCTTCATGCAGTTCGGTAATAGCGACCGAGCCTTTGTCTGATGAGTTGGTAAAGCAGGTGTTACCCGGAGATGTGGCAGTTTGCGATCCCAGAACTGCCCTGGATTACTTTCGGTTGTCTGCCGATAAACGGATGCTGTTCGGCGGGTTATCGAATTACACGGGCCTCGAACCCAAAGACCTGGTGGGTACGCTGCGTAAGAAAATGACGCAGGTCTATCCAGAGCTGGGAGATACCAAAATTGACTATGGATGGAGTGGTCATATGGGCATAGGTCTCAATCGTATGCCTCAACTGGGTCACCTGGCAGACAATATCAGTTACATTCAAGCGTACTCGGGGCACGGTGTTGCGCCCACTCATATTATGGCCCGAATTACTGCGGAAATGATCTCTGGGTCACCGACACGGTTCGATTACTTTGCAAAGATTGGTCATTGGCCATTCCCAGGGGGCAAGCTGTTGCGTCGCCCCGGGCTCGCTATTGGTATGCTTTACTTCAAACTACTGGATGAGATCTGACCCTAGCGTCTCATCAATGCGAGGATGAAATGATTACAGGTCGATGTGAATGCGGTGGAGTCGCCTACCAGGTTGCTGGCGATATCCATGATTATAGCCACTGTCACTGCAGTCAATGTCGCAGGCTTCACGGAGCAGCTTTTGCCTCCTTCGCCGGAGTGGCGCGGGAGGCTTTTAATTACCTGCCTGGAAAAAACCGTGTTGCCAGTTATGCTTCCTCCTCAACCCACTCCCGCGTCTTCTGCCCTACCTGTGGCTCCAATATTATGGTTGAGCTAACGTCCGAGCCGAACGAGGTTTACATCGCCATGGGAACCATGGACGGTGAGCTGGAGTTACCCCCGGGTTACCATATTTACGTGGGTTCCAAGGCGAGTTGGCACTCTATTGGTGATAATCTTCCGCAGTACGAAACCGAACCAGAAGAGTAATTTTCCGGCTCAGTTTCGTTTCTAGCATCCGCTAGTAAGTGATCATCATGTAGATTTTGCGGACTTTCTCGATTACTTCAGCCGTGCCTTTCCAGCCTCGGGGGAACACCCAGCTGTCACCTGCTTTTACCTCAGATACCTGACCGGACTCAGATGTAAACTTCCAATGCCCCTCAAGCAAATGGCAGAATTCTGTGACATCCAGGTCAAGTTTGAGTGTGCCCGGTTCGCATTCCCAGGTACCGCATATCATGTTTCCCTCTGAGTAAAATCCATTATCGGTTTGCAGTGGCAAATCGCCTATTGGTTCGCCGAACGAGTCGACTTTTACAAGGTCAGTAAGGCTTGCACATTGTTTCTGGATGCTGATTTCGGGCATTGATGAATCTCCTGTGGGTTGTAAAAAGTAGAGAAATCTGGCGAATGAGTAGAGCATAGCTCAATGCGTCAATCTTCCTAGCCCATCGGCACGGAGGCTCAGTTAAGTGTAGGCTGTCTATACTTGGAGCAGGCAAAATCACACGACGGTCAGTGGGAGTAAACTCAGGAAATGAAACAGGAAACAGACGTCATTGTCATCGGCGCTGGCCACAATGGCCTTACCTGCGCGGGTTATCTTGCCAAAGCGGGACTCAAGGTGAAAATGCTGGAAGCGCGGCCGGTGGTGGGTGGAGCTGCGGTCACTGAGGAATTTCACCCCGGCTTTCGCAACTCGGTTTACTCGTATTCTGTAAGCTTGTTGCATCCGCAAGTGATTGCCGACCTGCAACTGGAAGAGCATGGTCTGGAAATCATGGAGCGCCCAGCCGGAACACTCAGCCTGCTTGAGAATGATCACCTGCTGCTGACTCGTGATGATGCTCAGGCGCATGCCGAAATTGCGCGATTTTCTCCACGCGATGCCCAGCGAATGGCTGAGTTTGACGGTGAAATCGCTGAGGTGGCCATGGCATTGAGAGCGCTTGCCACTCAGGCTCCCCCCAACTTTGGTGGCGGCTGGCGAGATGCCTGGACTCTGTTAAAGGCGGGCAACGTCTTTCGCAAATTATCAAAACGGCACCAGATCGCTCTGGCTGAGTTAATGACCAAGTCTCTTGGCGACTACCTGGATACCTGGTTTGAAGGAGAGGCTCTCAAGGGTGTGCTTGGTCTGGAGGGGGTTATTGGCAACTTTGCCGAGCCTTATCAAGCAGGGACTGCCTATGTTCTCTTGCACCACGCCTTCGGTGAAGTAAAGGGTAAGGCGGGTGCCTGGGGTATTGCCCGCGGCGGCATGGGTGCTATTAGCGAATCAATGGCGTCATTTGCCCGCAGCAAAGGCGTTGAAATTGAAACCGATACACCCGTTCAGCAGATCATTACCGAGGGCGGGAGAGCTCGCGGTGTGTTGACGGCAGATGGTCGGGAGATTACTGCCAAGTGTGTGGCAGCCAATGTGCATCCCCAAATACTGTTGCAAAAATTACTGGACCAGAAAATGCTGGATCCCCCAGAGCAGAGGCGGATAGAGGGCTATCGAAGCCATTCAGCGACTTTCCGTATGAATGTGGCCATGTCAGAGCTGCCCCAATTCACCAGCATGGCGGGACGTGGCGAGGAGCACTTCATGGGCGCCATTGAGGTGAGCCCATCCCTGCAATACATCCAGAATGCCTATCATGATGCTCGTGAGCTGGGGTGGGCCAGGAAACCCGTTATTTCCATGCAGGTTCCCAGTACCCAGGATAAATCCCTGGCCCCGGAAGGGGGGCACGTCGCCAGTTTGTTCTGTCAGCACTTTCAGCGTCACCTGCCGGATGGCCGTGACTGGGACCAGGTTAAAGATGAGGTGGCCGACATGATTATTGGTACTATCGATAACTACGCACCAAATTTCAAAGCGTCGGTAGTAGGACGCCAGATCAAGTCGCCATTGGACATCGAGCGAGACCTGAATATGGTCGGTGGCGATATTTTCCACGGTGCACTGCATCTCGATCAGTTCTACTCGCTGCGACCATTGCCTGGACACGCTGATTACAAAATGCCTGTTGACGGTGTTTACCTGTGTGGCTCGGGTGCCCACCCCGGGGGCGGGGTAAGCGGCCTGCCCGGTCGCAATGCGGCCGAGTCTATAATCAGGCACAACAAGTGACAACTCTGGGCCAGTAGATCCCTGTAGAATAGGCGTAAAGCGGGCAGGGGATAATAAAATCGATATCTACAACATTACTATCGCGTTTAGCGTACTGCTGTTTGTTCTCATTGGTGGCTACAGCGGCAGGCGGGTCAAGCAGCTGGACGACTACTTTGTCGCCGGCCGCCGAGCGCCCACCCTGCTGATAGTGGGAACGCTGGTGGCCAGCGTATTGAGTACTTCAATTTTCCTGGGGGAAGCTGGATTTACCTACGATGGCCAGATGGGCCCCTATATTCTGTTCCCTGGAATAGCGGTCGTAGGGTATGTCTACGGCGCCTTGTTCTTCGGTACCTATCTGCGTCGTAGTCGCGCGCCCACTGTCGCTGATTTTTTGGGCCAACGCTTCAATAGCCACCGGGTGCAGCAGGCGGCAGGCGCTACTATTATCCTGGGTCTTGGCGGCTATCTTCTGGTCGTGACGCAGGGCGCGGCTATTCTGCTGTCGGACCTCACTGGATTAAGCTATGGACAAGGCATTGTTTTTGCCTGGGTGAGCTATACCCTTTTTACCATGTACTCTGGGTCCCGTGGCGTCATCATCACCGACACGCTGATGTTTATGTTGTTCACCGGCGCAACTTTGATCTTTGCAGCGTTTATTGTTGCCGATATGGATGGTTTACGAACCGCTGTAGAAGGGATGGCTGGGCTGGAAGAAAAACCCGATATTGCCTCCTGGCACGGCACGGTGGGCGCAGGCACCGAATGGGCCACACCGATGGATTATCTGATCTGGGCGGTGATTATCGATATGTCCTGGGGCATTGTCTATGCGGTGAGTCCATGGCAAGCAAGCCGTCACCTGATGGCCCGGGACGAGCACGTTGTTATTCGCTCGGCAATTTATGCCTGCTTTGCTGTCATTCTCCTGCAAATTCTCATCTACGGTCTGGGGGGGCTGATTAATCTGGCGAACCCGAACATAGCGCCCTCTGAAACGGTCATGATCTGGGCTGCAAAAAATCTGGTGCCTGATTTTCTGGGCGCGCTGCTGCTGGCCGGTATTATTGCTGCGGCCCTGTCGTCAGCTTCGACCTTTCTGTCCCTCGTGGGGTTCAGTGTAAGTAATGATATGGTTGAACGCAGCGCGCCAACGCTTTGGGGTACTCGGCTGGTCATGTTGGCGACAGGAGGCGTGGTGCTGTTGGCCAGCTTTTATTTCCCGCCCGATATTTTTTGGCTGATGTTGTTTATCGGCACGGTGTTCGCCTCTTCCTGGGGCCCGGTAGGCTTCATGAGTGTTTGGAGCAAAGGAATTACTGCAGATGCCGCCTTCTGGGGCATTGTTACCGGATTTGGCTTTAACGTTATCCCTGCGGCGATGGAGTATCTCGATCTGATCAATTGGCCCGTGTATTTCAGCCCGGTGGTTATAGGGGCAAGCGCGAGTATTATTACGATTTTGGGGGTTTCACGTTATGGCGAGGTTACGCCCCAGGAGCGGGCATATCGCGAGGCACTGCATCAGACACCTGTTGAGGACCTGGCTTCAGCCAAGACACGACTTACTCTCTGGGGTCCGCGTCTGTTAATCGCATACGGCTGCGTGATGCCACTGCTACTGCTTTACTTTTATGTGATTCCCTATCAACGTGGAGCAGGTCAGCTGTCTGCTGATGGAGGGCTTAATTGGAGTCAAGGTGAGGCAATGATTGTTCTGGCTATACCGGTTCTATTTGTGCCCCTGGGGCTGCTGGCTTCCAGGGTGATTCGCCAGCGTTATCTGCCTGCACCCGAAGGCTAAAATCGCCCCTCGGCATAGTAATCAGACCGCCTGTCAGTTTTTTGCTGGTCATATTTTGGTTGTTGTTGCAGATACCCTCTGAGGGTACTGGTAAGTCAGGCACTCTGGGATATTATTCCCCGTAGGCTGCGTCCGCTGTGTGGAGATTAATCTGGCTGCCGAGAGCGACGTTGCGCGCCAATTGACTATACTTCGCCTGACAAGATAAATGAGGGTTTAGCATGAACCAACCACAGTTCCCCAACGGTACACACGATGCCGTTTGCCCATTAGATTGTGCAGATACTTGCAGTCTTTCGATTGATGTCGTCGACGGGAAAGTGGACAAAGTGCGGGGTAGCAATGCTAACCCGTTCACCCGTGGGAAAATCTGCGCCAAGGTGGCGACCGGCTTGTCACACCAGGTCCATGGGCCTGATCGGTTGCTGACACCACTGCTGCGCGACGGTCCCAAGGGCGCTGGCGCATACCGGCGAGCGAGTTGGGACGAGGCGCTGGATACCATCCACCAGCGCTTCAAGGCAATTATTGAAGAGCATGGCGCGCAAGCGATTGCCCCGTTGACCTATGGCGGACCGATGGGCTTGTTGGCCGGCGGCTCGATGGCAGAGCGTTTTTTTAATCGCCTGGGTACAAGCAAAATTAATACCACGACCTTATGCACCGCCACTTCAAGTGCAGCCTGGGAGAGTGTATTCGGCGATGTTGCCGGTATTGCTTATGATGAACTACAGCATTCAAAGTTGATCGTCATCTGGGGGAATAACATTACCGCCTGTAACCTCCACATGATTAACCTGCTGCGCCGGGCTCGTAAGGAAGGTGCTAAATTGGTTGTTGTCGATCCCAAGCGCATTCGTATTGCTGACGAAGCGGACCTGCATTTGGGACTGATGCCGGGTACAGACGTGGTTCTGGCCTATGCGGTGGCGGCTGAGCTGGAGCGAATAGGTGGTATTGACCAGGCCTTTCTCGATCAGCATGTGCACGGCGCTGACCAGTACCTGGCCGAGGCTCAAAAGTATTCGGTGGAAGAAGCTGCCGCAATATGCGGCATCGATGCGGCGGATATACGTGAGTTTGCAAGGATGTGGCGTGACCTTAGCCCGGCCGCTATTTCCGTGGGTGTTGCTCCTGAACGCAATCGCAATGGTGGCTCAGGCCTGCGGGCAGCCTTTGCCCTGCCAGCGCTGACGGGTAACTTTGGTGCTTTAGGCGCTGGTGTATGCGATGTCTCCGGGTATTTTCCTACCAACGGGGAAAAACTATCCCGGCCCGACCTGCGTGATGAAGAAGTACGTGAGTTCAATACGCTCGACCTTGCATCGCACCTGTTGGATCCAGGCGATGAACTGCCCTTGAAGGCGGTGTTTATTTACAATCACAATCCTTTGGCAGTGACGCCCCAGCAGGGAAAGCTAAAAGCGGCATTGTGCAGTGAGGACTTGTTTGTGGTCGGTTCAGAGATCAGCATGACTGACTCTATGGCCTGTGCCGATGTGATTTTACCCGCTGCCAGCCATCTGGAGATTGGCGATCTGTATAAATCTTATGGCCATCAGTATCTGCAGCGTTCGGCACCTGTGTTGCGACCCCAGGGAGAGGCGGTTGCCAACATGGAGTTGTTTCGCCGGCTGGCCAAGCGCTTTGGCTTTAGTGATCCCTGTTTTAAGGATTCAGACGAACAGTTAATGGATCAGGCTATCGATGCAGAGTATCTGGGGCCTGATATTGATCGCGCCAGCGCCATTCCGGTTGGTAGCGCTTTAGACATGGGAATAAACGATCCAGCGAGTCTGCTGCGAGGAAATGATGCACAAACACCCAGTGGCAAAATTGAGCTTTATAGTGAGGCGCTGGAAAAGGAATGCGGCATGGGTCTGCCCCGGTATCAGCCATTGCAGCGCGCGCGTCAATTTGTGTTGGTGACTCCCGCTTCAGAGAAAAGAATTAATTCGACCTTTGGCGGCGTAGCGGGTCACGACAGCGATTTGGCTGCCCAGATCAGCCCCGAGGATGCTCAGGAACGGAGCTTGAAAAGTGGCCAGCCGGTACGTCTGTTCAATGACGAGGGAGCAATAGAGCTGCCTTTGCTGGTGAGTGAGCGGATACGCCCGGGCACCCTGTACCTTCCCAAGGGCGCCTGGATGAGGGACAGTGCCACCGGTCTTACCGCAAACGGATTGATCCCTGGACATAAGGCGGACCTTGCGGGCGGCGCCTGTTATTACGATTGTACGGTCGACCTGGAAGTGCTTTAACGATGCTTTGCCTGGGTGAACTGCAGGGCTAGCTGCTCCAGCCCCTTAAATTGGCCTTCATTTCAGCTTTTTTGCGATTGAACTCAGCCCTGAGCTCGGCCAATTTTTGTGGGTGACGTGCCGATACATCGTAGGACTCTCCAGGGTCCGACTGCAGGTCAAACAACCATTCTTTCTGCGGGACCGCGCCACTGATGGGCATTTGATCGGTGCCATAGAATACGCCGGCGGCGCCGCGATACTTGAATCTCTGATCACGAACAGCAAACAGAGTTTCGCCGTCATAGTAGTGGAGGTACTGATGCGCACTGGCATTACCCTGTTTCATCAGGGGCAACATACTGCGGCCATCCAGTACCCGATCATTAGGTGCCGGCAGTTGCAGTACATCCAAAATAGTGGGTAACAGGTCTATGCCCATTGCCATTGCTGAGTCGATGCGCCCTTCCGGAATGGTTGCTGGCCAATGGGCGATAAAGGGGACGCGCATACCGCCCTCAAAGGTATTGCCCTTGCGGCCACGCTGGGCTCCGGCATTACCCAGATACCACGGTCCGTTGTCGGAGCTGATGATAATCAAGGTATCATCCAGCCTCCCTGAATCACGCAATTCCTTCACCAGCGCGCCGACGCCTTCGTCGATCTCCTCCAGCACGTCGCCATAAAGGCCACCATTGGACAAGCCCAGTCGCCCATCCCGGGAATGCAAAGGATCGTGAGGAAAGTTGTGAGCAAAGTAGAGAAAAAACTTATCTTCGCTGGTGCGTAAAAAGGCCAGCGCTTCTTCTGTATAGCGTTCGCTCAGGTAGCGCTGGTCGACGGGCGCCTGTACCTCGATTGCTCGGTTGCGGTAGAGGGCAAAGGGTTCCATGTCATTGCTGTAGAGCGCGCCGAAGTAGTGCTCAAAGCCAAAATCGTTGGGCAGGGAGGGGCTGTGATCTCCCAGGTGCCACTTGCCGATCATCCCGGTTCGGTAGCCTGACGCCTTCAAGACTTCAGCGAGGGTGATTTCTTCTGCTGGTAAACGGACGTGGCTGCCACGCTTCGTCAGCATCCTGGAAATGAACTCTTTGGTACTGCCGCTGGGGAAGACTACATCAGGCAGCCCAGCGCGAGGCGCGAGGCGACCGGTGAGGTAACCGGCGCGGGAGGGTGTGCATACCGGGGCAGGGGAGTGAAAGTCGCTCAGCACCAGCCCGGAAGCCGCCAGCGCGTCAATATTGGGGGTGTCGATGACGTCGGCATTGGTTTCTCCCGCGCCGATGTCTCCGTAGCCCATATCATCATAGAGGATGAACAAGATATTGGGAGCGGTGTTGATGCTCGCACCTGAGCTGGCGAGTTGCTCCAGATAACTGGTTTTGGCTTGCAGGTGAGTGTTGTCATCCAACTGCTCGAAGGAAGCATAGCGATAGGCCACCCAAACTGCGATGGCCACTGACGTGACCGCTATCACAGTCACAAAAGATTTAAAGAGGTGTTTGATCATTTCACAATTGCCTGCTCGATAAATTTAGCAACCAATGCTGGATCTTGCATTGGAATGAAATGGTTGAGCTGCGGCAGGTAGTGGTCCTCACAGCTCGGTAGCGCGGAAGCCAGCTCAGGCCAGGTAGGAGAGCCTGAAAAGTCTCCGGGGTTGATGCCGTTGTATTTTGCCCGCAGCAGTGAAACCGGCAGTCGCAGAAGGGGTAAGTCCTGCAGCACGGCGTCGCTGTAAGCCTGGCTGGTGTATACCGACGCTTCATTTAAGGGGTCACACAGTAACTGCCTGAAGCCATCCTCAGACTCAGGGTGAAGCGCGTAGTCACAGTAGTCGCGCAATACTTCACTCTGCCAGGTGCTAAAGGGCTCCCTGTCCTTGAAGTGCTGATACATTTCCTCCGCATCTTGCCAACGATTTTTGCGGCGTGCGACGGGGTGATCATCAGCGTTATACTTGGCAGCCATTTGCCGGGAAAATTCATAGGTCTCCGGGGCCGTAATCACCGGATCGATCAGCAGCAATTGCTTGAAACGGTCGAGGTGAGTTGCGGCGGCGCGTGCGATCAGGTAGCCACCCACGGAGTGGCCTACACCGATAAGGTTCCGCAAATTCAGCCGCTCAACCAGCATGCAGATATCGTCTGCGAGTATATTCCAGTCGACGTCACCGAGGCTGCCGCTATTGCCGTGGTAGCGCAGGTCGACCGCAAAAACATGTCGCCCATCAAGGCGTTCCACTACCTGGTTCCAGCAGCGACTGTGAAACCCGGTGGCGTGCAATAGGAGTACCGGAGAAGCCGAGGCAGCTGCATCGCTGCCCGGCCATTCCACCACCGCCAGTTCCACGTCACCGATATCGAGATGATACTCGCGGGTTCCACGCATGGAGAGGACTAGATCCGCTCTATGATAATAGCAGGCGCCATACCGCCGGCGGCACACATGGTGACGAGACCAAACTGCTTGCCCTGACGTTCCAACTCGTCCAGCGCGGTGTTGATCAGCAGTGAACCAGTAGCGCCGATGGGATGTCCCAGGGCCATGGCGCCGCCATTGATATTCACCTTGGAACGATCCATCCCCAGATCGCGCATGAACTTTTCGGAAACCACGGCGAATGCCTCGTTGATCTCCCAAACGTCGATGTCATCGATGCTGAGACCCGCTTTAGCGAGTACTTTGCGCGCAGCAGGCCCTGGTGCGTTGAGCATGAGGGTGGGGCAGTCGCCCTGGTTAGCCATGGCGACGATGCGTGCCCGTGGCTTCCAGTCCTGTGCTTTAGCATAATCAGGGGAGGCGAGCAGAATAGCGCCAGCGCCGTCTACTACACCGGATGAATTGCCTGCGTGATGCATGTGTTGAATATCAACTTGTGGATACTTCTGGTTCAGCATCTGGCGGTAGGTGATTCCTGTTTCGTCCAGGGGGTAGTCGGCAACGGGAGCGAAGGATGCCTGCAGCCCGGCCAGGCCTTCCAGCGTTGTCTGGGGACGAGGAAACTCTTCCTTGTCTAAAACCAGGTTGCCGTCGATGTCGTGTACGGGCACCAGGCTTTTGTCGAAACGCCCCTCAGCGATCGCCTGGGCTGCCTTCATCTGGGTTTCGTAAGCCTGCTTGTCCAGATCCTCGCGGCTAATACCTTCCATTGTGGCAATGGCGTCGGCGCACACGCCCTGGTGAGGCTGGGGGTGCAGTTGGCGTAGCTTAAGGTTGCCGTTGTCCATGAACATAGAGGGTGTAGCGCCCTCCTCGCCATAGGTGGACATCATTTCAGCGCCGCCGCCAATGACCACGTCTTCACTGCCCGACATGATGTTCATTGCTGCCAGGTTGACTGAAGTTATGCCGGAACCGCAAAAGCGATCCAGGGTCATGCCAGAAGAGCTGATGTCGTAGCCTGCTTCCAGTGCCGCCATGCGGGCCAGGTCGCCTGACTGGCGACCACGTTGGGAGCTGGTACCAAAAATGATGTCGCCCACGTCGGCGGTGTTCAGGTTAGTACGCTTGGCCAGCGCTTCGAGCACTACCGCACCCAGGTGCTGAGGGTGCTGTTCGGCCAATGAGCCTTTGCCTTTCTTGCCGATGCCGCGTGGTGTGCGACAGGCATCAATAATCCATGCTTCATTCATGACAGAATTCCTTATTTACCGGTCCAGTTGGGCGCGCGCTTCTCAGCAAAGGCGGTGGCACCTTCAATCGCGTCCGCGCTGACAAACACAGGGTTGACCAGTTCCTGCTGCTTGGCCCACATTTCTTCCGTGGACCAGTCTTCCTGCTCCATCATAACCTGCTTGCTGACGCGCACGGCAAGCGGGCCGTTGGCACCAATCTGTACTGCAAGCTCTCTAGCGGCATCCAATGCAGTGCCTGAGGGAACGACGCGATTAATCAAACCCATTTCCATGGCTCGCTGGGCACCAGAGAATTCGCCGGTGAGCGCCATTTCCATAGCCAGGCGAGGGGGGATCTGACGGGGAAGTTTCATTAGACCACCGGCGCCAGCCACGAGGCCGCGTTTGACTTCGGTAATACCAAATTTGGCATCGTCGGCAGCGACAATCAGGTCACAGGAGATCATCAATTCCAGGCCGCCAGCGAGAGCGTAGCCTTCTACCGCAGCGATCAACGGCTTCTTGGGAGAGCACTCCGCCAGGCCACCAAAACCACGCCCCGGTATCACAGGCATCTCACCGGTAACAAAGGCCTTCAGGTCCATGCCTGCGCAGAATGATCCGCCGGCACCGGTCAGGATGGCGACGCGGATATCATCGTTGCTATCCAGTTCTTCCAGGGCCGCTGCTACCGCGGTTGCTACCGCGAGATTTACCGCGTTTTTCGCCTTTGGGCGATTGAGAGTAATGGTCATTACACCATCGGTAACGTCTACCAGTACAGGTTGCTCATCAGTCATATCTTTTTCTCCGTGTTAATTCAGCCCATGTCGGGCAGTTGTGAAAGTGTGTAGATCAGTTAATCGATTAAGGCGACCGCGCCTTGCGCCAGCGGTATTACCAGTTCACCCCTGGCTTTCGCCTGGGGGCTTGAAGCGTTGCCAAGCTCAGCGCGTTTGGCAATGCCCTGCAAAATCGCGGCGAGGCGGAACATTGAAAATACAAGATAGAAATTCCAGTTTTCAATGCTTTTACGCCCAGTGCGTTCACAATATTTGGCGATGTACTCTTCATCGGTGGGGATCCCTAGCGATCCTCGATCAACCCCCGCCATGCCGGCGATGCCACCGCTACCGGGCAGCATCCAGGCCATGCACTGGTTTGCAAGGTCGGCAAGTGGGTTGCCCAAAGTGGAAAGTTCCCAGTCAAGCAGCGCGATAACCTTCGGCTCGGTGGAGTGGTACATCAGGTTGTCCAGGCGATAGTCGCCATGTACCAGGCTAACCTGGCCATCGTCCTCGGGCATGTTGGATACCAGGTAATCCATCAGGCGCTCCATCTCGGGGATTTCCTGAGTCTGTGAAGCCCTATACTGCTTGCTCCAGCGGCCAGTCTGGCGCTCGAAGTAGTTGCCGGGTTTACCGTAATCAGACAGGCCGACTGAATCCACATTAACGTTGTGCAATGCAGCCATAGTTGCATTCATGCTGTCGAAATAAGCGCCTCGTTCTATGTTGTCTTTGGCTTCTGGTAGCGACGGGTCCCACAGAATACGGCCCTCCAGGTACTCCATGACATAAAACATAGAGCCTATGACGGACTCGTCTTCGCACAATACATAGGTTTTGGGGACGGGTACATCGGTGTCCTTCAACGCAGATATGACCCGGTACTCGCGATCTACGGCGTGCGCAGACTTGAGCAATTCACCCGGGGGCTTGCGCCTGAGCACATAGGAGGTGTCTCCTGCGGTTAACTTGAAGGTCGGGTTGGATTGCCCTCCAGCGAATTTCTCCGCTGTGACGGGGCCTTTAAAGCCCGGGATGTGTGTTGTCAGGTATTCACCCAGTGTGGATGTGTCCAGGTCTTGTGTGCTCATAACATCTCTTTTGGCGATGGGATAGAGAGGCTCGGCTGGCTGTGCCAGTGAACTCTTTACCGGAATTAGACCGAGCCAAAGTCTGTGGCCTGCAGGGGTGGCTAACAATGACGCAGTACAACAAAAAAATAGACCATAGGTGACAGCCTGTCAGCCGGCTCTCTGGTATGATTTTCAGATGATCCCTGGAAGACTTCCCGCCCCGTGATAGAACCCATTGATGAAAGCCAACGGCAGCAGGTGCTGGCGAGAACCGAGCACTTTATTGCCAGCGCAGAAGAGGCCCTGGAACGGAGCTTTGACCGCATTCCGGTGCTGTTCGACCTGCGTGGAACCACTGCCGGCATGTTCAGGGCCCATGGCCGGCAGCGGGAGCTCCGCTATAACCCGTGGATTTTTTCCAAATACTGGGAGGTCAATCTCGAGGGAACCGTGCCCCACGAGGTTGCACACTACATCGTTCATGAGGTCTATGGCTTGGGCAAGGTGAAACCGCACGGAGAGGAGTGGCAGGCCTTGATGCACTATTTCGATGCCGATCCAGCTGTGACCTTCAAGGCTGACCTTGAGGATATCCCCCAGCGGCGGCAGCGAACGCATCCGTATCTCTGTGGTTGTCGCGAACACGAGGTCTCCACCACCAGGCACAACCGTATGCTAAAGGGTAAAGGAAGCTACCTCTGTCGTTATTGTAACGGCCGTTTGATCTACTCTGCCTGAATGGGGTCAGGTGTCGATCTCTAATTCCACTCCGCTGTAGGTATTGTCTTCCTCCAGTAGCTCTCCCACCTGGTTGATCACGGCGCGGTCTGCGCTGAGCCCGAGTTGATTAACGAGATACTCCTTGGTAGCCACAGCGCGCGCCTGAGCAAGGTCACGCAGTTGCTCCTGGCTAATATTCACGCTGCCCCTGACAGCCCTTAATTGTTCGCTGAAACTCACCTCCTGGGAATCTTCGTTGGTAAGCGCAGCATAGCGCTTGCTGACAGCGCTCATGTAATCAGGTCCGCGTTTGGAAATGTCATCCTGGGCAACACCCTCGGCGAGTAGTTCCGCTTCCAGTTGGTTTCGGCGCAGGCGATCCGGGTCAGATTCCATGTTGATACGCCCGGAGATAATCAGGGTCAGGCCAGGGCGTTGGCCCAGCGCCTGATAGAGTTGTCCCAGCCTGGCGATGGCCTGCTCGTTAATCTCCGCGCTGCCGGCGGGGAAGGGCACTCGTTGCAAATCTTCCTCTGCACCCACCAGACTGGCCAGTAAGGTGAACGGCGCCGTTACGGCTTTGGTAATAAGGTTAACGACGGCGCTGGCAATGACCCCGCCAATGGCGAATTCGGGATCATTCACATCGCCTTCCACCGGCACTTTGAGGTCGATGACGCCATTCATGTCTGTTAATAGTGCCAGGGCCAGTTCCAGCGGCAGGTCAAGCGCCTTGTCGCTGTCTACCTTGTCTCCCAGTTTCAGTTGCTCAATAACAATGTCGTTTTTGCCTTTGAGCTGGTTGTTTACCAGTTCATAGCCCAGGTCCAGGTTGAGCAGGCCTCGCTCGATGGCGTAGCCGGCATAGGTTCCGGAGTAGGGGGTCAACAGAACCAGGTCTACACCGGTGAAAGTCAGGCTCAGGTTCAAGCCGAGCGGTTCATCAAAAGGCGCCGCTGACCCTTTGAGCACTACAGGGGCATAACCGTCTACGGTCCCCTTCACATCGACATTGGTCTTGGCCCCGGCAGTTGAGCTGATGTTGAGGATCTCGCCATTGACATCGCCAATGACAGTGCGAAATGGAATAGGGAGCGACTCGTCCTGAAAGTCGATAGCGCTGTCTGAAATGAAAATTTCTGGTACTTCGACCTGCCAGGGCTGGTTTAGCTCCAGGTCCTCAGCGATTTCTCCCGCCCTTACTCCAACCTCTTCCTGCCATACATTGGATGCATTTACGCTGCCGTCCTTACGTATGTGCAGGCGTCCCTCGTAGTCGTGAACCAGCAGTTTCTCCATGTAGACGGTGCGCTCGTCCAAATTTACCTTTAGCTGTTGCCAACGCACGCTGTCCCAGCGGGTCAGGGCTTGTTCTGTATCTTCAAACTTGGCTGAGAAATTAGAGATGTCCCCATCCATGGTGATTTCGACGGGCAAAAATTCATCCAGGGTGATGCCGCCTTGCAGGTTGACTCGACCGTCGGTCAAGCTGGCCTTGAGTGCGCTGGGCAAATTCGGATTAAACAGGGGCAGTGGCAGTTGACTGAGTTGGTAGTTAATTTCGCCTATGCCTTCACCTAATGCCAGATACCCATTGACCTCAAACTCGGTCTCACTGTTGAGCGTGAAGGCCAGTTGCAGTGGCGAGTCGCCCGCCAGCGGCCAGGTAATCGACTGCGCCCGGGCAGACAGTGGCGTGATAGCGAGTTGGGCGGGGGAGGTATATTCAGACTGCCACTGAATGGCGCTGTTTTCGAGTCGAATATCGGCGATTTCCGCGGTCCATGGTGTGGCCGAGGTTTCAGCAGTGGTTGATGCTCCAGGGTCTGATGAGGGCATATCCACCGCGAACAGCTCGGTCAGGCTGACCTTGTCTCCCTCGCTCCAACCGGCGATAACGGCGGTGTCTGCCAGCACCTGTGACACACTGATGTGCTGACGATCGCCATCGATTTCGACGCCAGCGATCGCAAAGCTGCTAAGGGAAACAGCAGTATCGGCTAATTGGCTGGCCTCCAGTGGCTGCAAATCAAAATCAGAGACTTCTATGGCACCTTTGCTGAGTTTATAGCTGAAACTTTCTGCCCAGGAAATACGGTATTCGCCGCTCAGCGACAGTGTTCCAGAGGCGAGCTCGAAGTTGAGCCAGGGTCTGGCGAAGCGCCAGAATGTCCGCAAGTCGAGATCAGATATCGTGAGTTTCCCTGCACTGTTCGTCTCGGGCAGCGAAACTGTGCCCTCCCATTGCAGCGCACCGCCGGACTCAGCCACAGCACTGATAAGGTAAGGCTTGCCTTCTTCCTGGACCGTAGTGAGATCGGTGACCGCAATGTCGATGCCGTCGTAGTGGGTAGTAAAAACCTCTTCCCTTGCCTCGTCGCTCAGGCGAATCTGGTCCGCAGTGAAGATCAGCTGCTTGATGGTGATCCGTGGAATCTCGTTGCTGGCCTCGGGTTTTGTTTCAGCACTGGCGGGTGGTAGCAGGTCGGAAAAATTGAACCTGTTGTCGCCCAGATGGCGGACGTGAACGTCAAGTCCCTGCAGGGAGACTTCATCGAGCACCAGTCCATTACCGAGCAGGCTTTGTAGTGACAGGTTGACAGCGGCACTGTCTATGCTGGCGAAAGGTGCTCCATCCAACTCTCGTAGGGTGGCTCCTTTAACCTGTGCATTGAGCGAGAACGGGTTGAAAAGAATAATCTCTGTTCGCAGGTCACGGCCATACTGTTCCTTGACGTACCAGGGCGCCAAAAAATTGGCAGCCGGCAGCAGGACGAAAATGGTGATGGCGATATACGCCACATAGACCACTACCAGCGTTTTGACTAAGGTTTTCAGCACCTTTTGGCTCCATTGAAACTATCCTGTTTACTATAGCCAATCTGCTGACAATCTCTAGCGCAGGATCAATTTTTGATTACAGCCCTTTGCGGTAGGTGTAGGGGGTTACCCCTGTCCAGCCTTTAAACGCCCGGATGAATGCCGAGGACTCGGAAAAGCCGGCGCGATGCGCAATTTCCTCAATCGAAAGACCCTGCTTACCAAGGAAGTGCAGTGCTGTATCCCTGCGCACCTGGCTTTTCACCTCTTTGAAGGTAGTGCCCTCAGAAGACAGGCGACGGCGCAGGGTTTGCGGGTGGACTTCCAGCAGGGCTGCGACGTCATTGAGCTCGGGCATGTCCACCAGGTTTTTGTGGACCAACTCCCTGACCTGCGCAGTCCAGCTGTTCTGATCGTATGTCTGGGTTAACAGCATGAGTACAGGATGGCGCAGGAAATGACGCAGCGATTGTTCTGTCTGGTTGATCCTGCGATCCAGCATTGCCGAGGAGAGGACGAGCTGTGATTGTTCCTGCTCAAACGCAACAGGATTACCCAGAAACATGGCTCTGTAGTCCTTCAGCTGAGCTGCAGCGGGGTAAGCCAGGTCTACCTGCTGCAGTGGAACGTGTTCCTGGATCAACCAGCTGGCAAAACGGTGGGCATTGAACAGTAGCAGCTCGATCATGTACGGGTCGTGTACCGCTTTTTGTTCCATATTTTCGACGCGCAAACGGGCTTCGTTAGCTTCAACGATGAGGTGTGGATTAACGCCAAATTCAAAGAGCTGGTAAAAGCGGCAGTAGCGTGCGAGTGCCTGGCCAAGAGTCTCGCAACCAATGACCGAGTGGCACATCATTGTCCAGCAGCCCAGTGGCATTCTGCGGGACACATACCCCAGCGCTTCGTCGCCCATGGCGAGCATAGTATTGACCTGCAAATCAGCGAATCTCTCAGCGGAGATGCGAGCGTCTTCTTCCAGCAACAAACGCGGGGAAATGCGCGTTTTCCGCAACAGACTGACGGGATCCAGGCCCTGGGCGACGGCGTTTTTCAGCACTGCCTTGGCAAAGTAAACGGATACCGAGAAGTCGCGTAGTGGCATGGATCAGGCTCCGGTCCCGGTATTGCTCAGGTGAATAGGCTTGTTCTCTACCGACGCGACTCGATTGCGACCGCCGCGTTTTGCCAGATACATCGCCTGGTCTGCCTCCTGTGCCAATTCTTCAAGGTCCATTTCTCCGATAGCGCTGGCCACGCCCAGACTGACGGTGACAGGAATGCGCTGTTGCTCGACCATCAGGGGGTGCTCGCCCACCGCAGCACAAATGCGCTCCGCCAGAACTCGCGCTGACGCCAGGTTTGTATCGGGCAGGATGACCAGAAACTCTTCGCCACCGGTTCGCGCGACCACGTCACTGCCGCGACACATTCGCTCGATCATCCCAGCGACAAGGCGGATCACGCTGTCACCCGTCTCGTGTCCGAAGCTGTCGTTCACCTTTTTAAAATGATCGATGTCAATCATGATCGCAGAAGTCACCAGGCGTTGGCGGCTCGCATTTGCCAGACTTACCCTCAGGGCATCCTCAAGGCCTCGCCGGTTGAGCAAGCGAGTGAGGGGGTCTTCGGTGGCAAGGTGAGACAGGTGCTGCTGGTACTCAATCAGCACGCTGGCGAGAAAGCCGACGGCTACTAGCACATAGGCCCAGCTATGAGCGCCAAAGGCGATAATCTGGCCCAGGCTGCTGTCACCCTGAACTGTCAATTGGTAGAGAGCAATGGGAATGCCAACGACCATGATTAAAGCGGCGTATGCAATGATCATATCGCCAATATTTTTCTCACGCAGGCTGCGTCGGGCGCTCAATATTCCAGCCGCAGCGAAAAACACGGTGGATAGAGATGTCTGTGTCGCGAACATTTGTTTCGCAGGTAGAAAGAAAACGCTGAGGCACCCTAGCAGGCAGACGAAGCCCAAAACGATACGGCCTCGATGAGTGCCAGAGCGCTGTCCTGCGGCCATGAACAGCAGGTAGCTGTTCAGGATTGCGGCAAACGCCGGAACATCCACCCCCAATGGGGTAGCAGCTCCTTCCTGCAGGGTAAATGCAATCCAGCCTAGCAAGGCTGCCATGAAGTACACAGTGAACAAGCCCAGACCAGCGGGTGGATTGCTGGAATCACTCAATACGTAGACAACCAACATCTGCGCCAGAGTGACCGAAAAAATCAGTCCGAGGTGAAGTACAGCCCAGTTTTCAGGAAAAATTTGTTCCATGCCTGTGTCAGCTCAATTCGCTGTCAGTTCCAGTCAATTAATTTGTCGGGGGCGGTCATTGTTGCCCGAATGGCGCCTCACCATACTGTTCGCCGAATTCTACGACGATGTTTGAGGTTACCCATTATGCTGTCCAGAGATTTCACTGAAGAGCAAAACATGTTCCGCGATGCCTATCGTAAATTCCTGGCAGCAGAGATTGTGCCACATATGGAGGAATGGCGTGAGGCTGGAATCGTGGATCGTGAAGCTTTTCGAAAAGCCGGAGAGCAGGGCTTTCTGATGATTTGGCCGGAAGAGCGCTATGGCGGCATGGGTGACGATGATTTTCGTTTCGAACAGATAATCATCGAAGAGACCAACTACGCACGTGTGGGAGATTGGTTCAACACTTTGCATAGTCGTTTGGTAGGACCTTATCTCACCCGTTTTGGCAGTGAAGAGCAATGTGAGCGTTACCTGCCTAAATGCGCGAGTGGCGAGTATGTTCTTGCAGTGGCAATGACCGAACCGGATGCCGGTTCTGACCTTGCCGGTATGAGAGCGTCAGCCAACGAGCAAGACGATCACTGGGTTCTCAACGGATCCAAGACATTCATATCCAATGGCATCAATGCGGACCTGATTGTTGTTGCCGCCAAGACCGATCCCGAGAATGACCCCTACCACATGACGCTGTTTTTGGTGGAGCGTGGAATGGACGGCTTTGAACGGGGGCGTAATCTCAAGAAGATGGGCATGAAGGCGCAGGACACTGCGGAGCTCTTCTTTAACGATGTAAAGATACCCAAGGAAAATGTGCTGGGTGAACCGGGTAAAGGCTTTTACTACCTGATGATGGGTTTGGCGGAAGAACGTCTGTTGGGCGCGGCGGGTTACCTGGCCAGTGCGCAACTCTCCTGGGATCTTACCGCCGACTATGTGAAGGAACGCAAAGCTTTCGGCAAGCCCGTTGCCGCCTTCCAGAACACCCAATTCAAGTTAGCCGAAATGCGAACCGAGCTTGATATCGCACAGGTCTACGTCGATCAATGCGTCAAGTCATTTAACGATGGCAGCTTTACCGCCGTCGATGCGGCAAAAGCCAAACTTTACACCAGTGAATTGCAAGTGAAGATGGCTGAACTGGGCGTGCAGATGCACGGTGGTCACGGTTATATGGATGAGTACCCGATTAGCCGGCAATACACTGACGCAAAAATCTCGACTATTTACGCAGGTAGTTCCGAGGTGATGAAATTGATCATTGGCCGGGACTGCCTCGGGGACGACTATGTCCCCTTTAATTCACGTAACTTTTAAAAGAAGCTTTATTCAAGAGGAAAACCAGTATGGACTTGCAAGGTAAAGTAGCAATTGTAACCGGCGGAGCATCAGGTCTGGGACGCGGCACTGTCGAAGCCTACGTCGCCAAAGGTGCCAAGGTCGCGATCTTCGATATGAACGAAGACAACGCCAATGAAGTGATCGCCCAATTGGGTGACGATAATGTGGCGTTTTGGAACGTTAACGTTGCCGATGAAGACTCGGTCAAAAACGCCGTTGCCGGAGTGGTTGAAAAATTTGGCGCTTTGCATATTTGTAATAACTTCGCCGGGATAGGCAATGCCTGTAAAACTTACGGCAAAAAAGGTGTTTTCCCCCTCGATCAATATCAGTTTGTAATCAACGTAAACCTGGTGGGCACCTTTAATGTGTCGCGCTTTGCGGCTGAGGCGATGAGCAAGAACGAAGCGTTCAATGCCGACGGCGGTCGCGGGGTGATTATCAATACTGCATCGGTAGCGGGCTATGAAGGGCAGGTTGGCCAGGTAGCATACTCGGCGTCAAAGGGCGGCGTGATTGGCATGACAGTGCCAATGGCACGAGACCTTGCCAGCTATGGCATTCGTGTCAATACAATCGTACCGGGCCTGATTCACACGCCATTGTTTGAAGCTTTGCCAGAGCAGGCATACAAGTCACTGGAGTCTTCAGTTTGCTATCCACCTCGCCTCGGCCAGCCTTCTGAAATTGCACACCTGTCTGTATTTATCGCTGAGAATGATTATCTCAACGCAGAGTGCATTCGTTTGGATGGCGCTATCCGTATGCAGCCTCGTTAGGGAGAACATCATGGGACCTTTGAACGGCTATACGGTGTTAGAACTGGCGGGCATCGGTCCCGCGCCTATGGGCGGCATGATTCTGGCGGACATGGGGGCGGAGGTTATTCGCATCGATCGAGCCAGTAATGCTCCGGGACTGCACATGAAGGATGTGAGCACCCGAGGCAAGAAGTCGGTAGCGCTCAACCTGAAAGACCCTGCGGGCATAGAAACCCTGCTACGCATGGTCGAGAACGCCGACGTGGTTATCGACCCTTTTCGTCCGGGTGTTTGTGAAAAACTTGGCATTGGTCCAGATATTTGCCTGGAACGAAACCCCAAGTTGGTCTTCGCTCGCATGACTGGCTGGGGCCAGGACGGGCCACTGGCCCAGGCAGCAGGCCACGATATCAACTACATATCAATCACAGGCGCACTCTACGCAATGGGTAGAAAAGGTGAGAAGCCGGTGCCGCCACTGAATCTGGTGGGTGATATGGGCGGCGGCGGTATGCTGCTGGTCAACGGTATACTTGCAGCTTTGCTGGAGTCAGCCAATTCCGGAAAGGGACAGGTGATTGATGCCGCCATGGTCGATGGTGCCGCGCAACTCATGTGGATGTTTCATGGCTTTGAAGCAATGGGCATGTGGGACGCAACCCAGCGTGAATCCAACTTGCTTGACGGGGCTGCGCATTTCTACGATAGCTACGAGTGCGCCGATGGCGAGTATGTTTCCATTGGCTCGATAGAACCCCAGTTCTACGCCTTGCTCAAACAGTATGCGGGCTTGTCCGAGGAAGACTTTGGCGACCAGAACAACGCCGAAAAGTGGCCAGAGATGAAGGCGAAGATCACTGAGGTGTTCAAGCAGAAGACCCAGGCCCAATGGTGTGAAATCATGGAGGGGACTGACGTCTGCTTTGCCCCTGTACTCAATTTTGTCGACGCGCCCAGTCACCCTGCAAACGTGGCGCGCAATGCCTATGTTGAAGTTGATGGCGTGACCCAGCCTGCGCCGGCACCGCGTTTCTCGCGGACACCCTCAGAGGTCCGTAATGCAGGCTCCGCTGCTGGTGCAGACACTCGGGCTGTACTCGCGGAAATGGGTTTTTCTGAAAATGAAGTTGATGAACTCAAAAACTCTGGCGCTATTACCTAAAGGACTGAACGCATGAATAGCTATGAAACGGTAATGGTCGAACGACGTGGTCCAATGGCCATCGTCACGATGAACCGTCCGCAGGCATTGAACGCATTCGATCGTGTCTTGCGGCGTGAATTGCTACTGGCGGCGAGGGAAGTCAATGATGATGACGCCGTGCGCGTTGTCATTCTCACTGGCGCCGGCAGAGGTTTTGGCGCTGGGGCGGACCTCGCGGAACCTAAACTTGAGCACTGGCGGGTTGAGGATGAGCTGAATCTGGAATACAAGCCCGTATTGATGGAAATCACCAACGCCCCCAAACCCTGGATCAGTTCCGTTGCGGGACCTGCAGCTGGCATTTCAAGCGCTTTTGCCATGGCCTGCGACCTTATGGTGATGGCTGATAATGCCTACATTTACCAGGCATTTGCGGCGATTGGACTGGTCCCGGACGGCGGTGCTACCTGGCACTTGGTGCGCACGCTGGGTCGCAAGCGTGCTTATGAAGTCATTGCTACCGGTGAGAAATTGAGTGCAGAAAAGTGCCTGGAGTGGGGGCTCTGTAACCGGGTTGTTGCCGCAGATGAACTGCCTAATGCCACAATTGCCTGGGCGCAGGAATTGGCGGCGAAAGCCCCGCTGTCTTTACGCTATGCCAAACAAGCGGTTAACCAGGCGGCAGAAGCGGGCCTGGCGCAAACAGTATCAGATGAGGCAGTGTTGCAAGACCTGTGTATCGCCAGCGAGGACGCGCAGGAGGGTGCCGCAGCTTTTCTCGAAAAACGGGCGCCAGTCTGGAAGGGGCGATAGCGATACTGGCGTTCGCTGTTCAGGCGGGCTTGGGTTCCTCCGAATGACGTATCTCCAGCTGCAGCGGCTCCTGCATATCCAGATGAACATCCCGTTGGGGGAATGAAATTACTATCCCTGCCTCGTCGAACTTTTCGTTGATGATCGCTCGCAACTCTGTCCATGTTCCAATGCGATCTTCACTGATATAGCAGCGTAGCCAGAGGATAAGCGCGTTATCGCCAAAGTCCTCGAAGGAAACCCGCGGTTCCGGTTCAGTCAGCACGCTTGGTAAGTTTTCTGTTGCTTCTAACATCAGTGCCATGGCCTTGCGTACGTCTGAGCCATAGGCGACGCCGACGGATACGATGACCCTGATAGCAGCATCGGAGAGAGTCCAGTTCACAACTTGCCCGGTGATGAGTTCCTTGTTGGGGATCAGGTGCTCCTTGCGATCGAAGGTTTCAATAATAGTGGCCCGTGGCTTAATCTTTTTCACCACGCCCTCCGCACCACCGGCGCTGATAATATCGCCGACCCTCACTGGTCTCTCGAACAGAATGATGATGCCGCTGATAAAGTTGGCGACGATTTCCTGCAAACCGAAACCGATACCGACGCCCATTGCAGCGACCAGCCATTGTACTTTGCCCCACTCCCACCCGATGGTGGTCAGGAACATGGAACCGCCAATGGCGATCACCAGGTACTGCATGAGTATGCTGGAGGCGTAGCGCGCGCCTGGACTCATGTTGAACCATTCCCGCATGAATACCTCACTGAGCGATGGCAGGTGTTTAGTGAGTAGGGCCGTGACGACCAGTATCACGATGCTCAAAACGAGGTCGAAAAGCGTAATTGCCCTGAGAACACTGGGGTCTGCGCTATCGCTGACGCTCCAAAGCGTGAACGATTCCAGCAGGTTAAGAGCGGGCAAGCTGGGTGACCAAATGAGCCAAAGTACGACGACCGTCGCCACGACTCGCACCATGGAAAGTAGCTTGGTGTGGGCCTCTGAAAGAGAGAGCAAATCGACCTGCCGCTCCTGTTCTTCCTGCGTCTCTTCAGGGTGGTCTTCCTGGGCCTTTTGCGCCTCTCGGGCCTCTTTTTCCATCCTGGCGCGCAGGATCAATAGCCAGCGCTCGAGGATGTCAGCGACAGTCTTGATCAACACTAGATAAACGATCGATCGTCCAAGCGCGATCAGGTAGATGTCGGCAGCGAACATTAAACCCAGGGCCTGCATCACCAGGGTGGCTGTAGCGACCAGCACGCTTGTGCGCAGTCCCATTGTGACCAGTGAGGCGTCACTGACGATCTCCTCGCGAAGCAGTCTCAGACAGAAACCAATAATGATCACGGCAATCACCGTTGTACTGATAGCTCCCATCGGACCGCCACTGGTTACCGTGTCAAGTTCGTAAGCAAAAACGCCGATAAAGATGGCGATACAAATAGTGGGCCCCGCCCAGCGAATTTGCTCACGCAGACTGTGCAGCATGCGCGCGTCCCACTTCAGGTAACGTCGGCCTACGCCTTTTTTGCTTGAAATGAAGCTTGCCAGCAGCAGCAGGTAGAGAATTTTTGCTGAGAACATCAGTGCGGGGGCCAGGGCTTTGGAAAAAATCGATTCCGGGTTGGCGGCCTCCAAAAAATAGCCAGATATGTAAACCGCCAATGGCCAGGGGCTGACCAGCAGCAACGATAAGGCGAAGCCGGCGACAATGTTCCACAAGGTGGCGCCGCTAAGCAATATTGGGCTGCTCAGCATTTCCTCATAGACCGGCATAAGTTGGCGACGCAGCAGAAACAATGCCAGCAACGCCAATAACATCACGGGTGACCAATCCGCCTCCTGGTAGCCGGAAGCCAGTTGCGAAGAGGTCTGCATCCAGTACTCCGGGTTGCCCATAATGCTCAATTGCTTATAAAGCTCGGCGGGCTCCAGATAGCTGAAATTGCGAACCCACAAGAGGTTTCCCAGCAGGAACTGATGAAATTTATTGGTTTCAACGATGAGCGCACTCGCCTTATCGTTGTTATCAAGTAGCATTATCAGCAGAGAACCCAGACTGTTCAGGTTTTTCTCCAGCAGTTGCGACCTCTGCGCTACCAGTTCTTTAACGAGGGACTCGGTAGACTCGTCTCCTGATTCCATATCGGACGCGAGTTGCTGCAGGTAATCGCCTCCCTCGTTGAGGTCACGAAATTCTTCTTCAATGTCAATCTGGGTAAGTGAGGTGGTGGCAATGAGTTCGTTGCGACGAGCGATATCGCGCTTTATATCAGTGGTGTAAGGCAGGCTGTTCAGGCGGGTAATCATTACCCTGCCCAGCACTTCTTTGCGGCCAGCGACTTGCAGTCGCCTGTTCATCAGCTGATAGTCCTGTTCAATGTCCTCCAGCAGGGCCTGGGTTCGCAGACCATCTCGTTGAGCGGTGTCAGATTTGACTGCAGAATCTTGCAGCAGTTCAGCGAGTTCGCGGTTGTCTTCCGCGAATTTTTGCAATATCGGATCCTGGCTTTGCAGTTGTTCCTGTAACTCGGATGTCGTTTCCAGCTGCTTTTGTGCGACGCTGACCCGGGCAGCTTCCAGCGACGCGTTCAGAGCCGCCAGCTTTGCTTCTGCAATAATAATTGCAGTCCCTAACCAGGCTCTCTCTGCGGAACTGACCTGACTGATAGCGGACTCACCTATGATCTCCGCCTGCAGGCTGGCTTGCTCAGCCAAAGCGGACTTTAGTTTGGCCTGAGAAAGCGCCCACGCAACTTTCTGCTCAGCAGAATCGCCGGCCGGTGCTGTCGAAGCCGATGTCTCATCGATTATTTGCTGTATTTCCACCAATCGTTTCTTGGTTTCAGTGCGTTTTGCAGGGAGACCGTCTACCGCATTCAGCAACTGACTGCGCCTTTCGCTCAATGATTGCCGCTCGGCGGCAGCGAGGGTGACCTGGCTGGCGATTTCCTGCGTGGTACTGTCGGGGGGCGAGATGTTACTAAAATCTGGTTCGGTAGCTTTGGCTTCGGCCAGCTGTCGCTCGAACTGAGCGATTTTGAGGGGCGCTTGCTCTGTCTCAGCTTTTAACAACGCAGTGCGGTTATCAAACTCAGCGGCAATTTCCAGTTGTGCGCGGGCCGTATTGAGTTGCTCTACCAACTTGGCTCTGGATTCCTCGCTCAGGTTGCTGTCGGTATTCACGGTCGCTCTTAGATCATCTATTTCACCAGCAGACAAGGCGAACGCGCTGTTCGATAAACTAAAGAACAGAGTGCATAGCAGTAATCCTGAAAAAGCAGTCAAGCGAGTTGAGAGGAAAAAATCTTTCATTGAGGTTTTGTTCAAATCCCGGCTCATTGTAGGTCATAATGCTGGTGTTACCGCCACTGTACCGCGGTAGACCTTCTCAGGAGAGTAGCACATGGAACAGCGCCTGACCGAAGATTTGGGCTTTGGTATTACTCGAATTGATGCGAGTTATGTGAAGCCCGGCGTCGCCTGTTTCTACCTGCTCGAGAGTGCAGGGGAGTTTGCAGTGATAGAGACTGGCACGGTGCACAGTGTGGACACATTGGAACAGCTGCTCAAAAAGCGAGGCATCGACACCGGCCAGGTGCGCTATGTTATTCCTACCCATGTGCACCTTGATCATGCCGGCGGTGCAGGGCTTATGATTGAGCGCTTCCCCAAGGCGCAATTGTTGGTGCATCCGCGGGGCGCTCGCCACCTTGTCGATCCGTCGAAACTGGTGAAGGCTTCGCGGCAGGTATACGGTGATAGCCTGTTTGCGCAACTGTATGGTGAGATTGTACCGGTGCCAGCGCAGCGAGTGACTGAAGTGGCTGATGGAGAAAGCTTCCTGCTTGGCAAGCGCGCTCTTTTGTTTCGCGATACGCCCGGGCATGCTGATCATCACTTTTGTGTCTGGGACGAGGCTAGCCAAGGTTGGTTCAGTGGTGATGTTTTTGGTGTCTCTTATGCCTGGTTTCGCACCCGGGGCGGGGATTTTTCCATGCCAGCGACGACGCCCAGCCATTTTCGGCCTGAGGTTCTCAAGGCCTCACTCGCCATACTCGCCGAGCGCAATCCCCAGCGTATTTACCTGACTCATTTCGGTGAGCTGGGATACTCGACAGAGTTACAGGCTTCACTGTTAGAGCAAATTGATGATTACCTGATCATGGCACGCGAATACCAAGCGAGGCCCGAGTATCTGGAGAAGGCGATAGTCGATTACTCGGTGCAAAGAGTGCAGGCATTAAACCCAGACCAGGATATGACCTATATGTGTGAACACTTCTGTCACGATGCACAACTTAATGCCCAGGGGTTGTCCGTGTGGCTGCAGAGGGAGTCCGCATGATGCTTGAGCGAGAGGACGGGGAACAGCTTGCCTATGAGCATGTCGCGGGCTCAGCCCCGGGTATCGTGTTTTTTAGCGGGTTCAATTCAAATATGCAGGGCGATAAAGCGCTAGCCCTGGATGCCTGGTGTCGGCAGAGCGGCCGGCAGTTTACCCGTTTTGATTACCAGGGGCATGGGGCATCCAGCGGTAAATTTGAAGAAGGCAGTATTGGTCGTTGGATTGAAGACGCCCTCGCCGTGTTGGATGAGGTGGCGAGCGGTCCACAGCTGCTGGTAGGATCTTCGATGGGCGGTTGGATTATGCTGCAAGTAGCCCTGGCCCGACCCGAACGCGTGGTCGGCCTGGTGGGTGTTGCGGCGGCGCCCGATTTTACCGAGGCGCTGGCCAAGGGTGGCCTGTCACCGGAGCAAATGCTGCAGCTTGAGCTATCGGGCTCTTGCGCTATCGATAATTGTTACGACGATGGTGAGCCTTACCAGATTAGTAAAAACTTGCTGGAGGAGGGCAGGCAGCACTGTCTTCTGGATCGAGACGTGATTTCGATTTCGTTGCCAGTGAGATTACTGCACGGACAGCGCGATGAAGATGTACCCTGGGAGCGTTCCCTCATTCTGGCAGAGAAGTTGGCCAGCGAAGACGTGGAGCTGCAGATTATCAAGGACGGTGACCACCGTCTTTCCCGCCCCCGGGACTTGCAACGTCTTTTTTCTACAATTGATGCCTTACTGGGAGACCTGGCTTGAGTGCGATAGAAACCGAAGCATTTTACCTCCTGCACGACTCCAGCTTTGAAGCAGAGAGAGCGTCTTCCTGGTTGCAGGAAGCGCCAGTGTCTCTGGTACCGTTTGCCGATAGAGATACGATTGCTGCTGACAGCCGCGTGCTGCTCTGGTTGGGGGACGAGCAAATTAGGGATTTGGCAGCGCTGGCTTTGGAGCGGCAATGGCTGATCGGCTTGTTACCTCACCCAGATGCGCGGCAAGCCTGTGTCGCTCTTGGGGTTAAGGGTGACCCGGCTCTGTTGCTTGAACACTATCAGACTGTTGAACCTATTGGCGCAGATGCGCTCACTTGTAATGGAGAGCTGGTTTTCTCGTCGGTCGTGATCGGCTCAGTGCTATCCCTGCGTCCCTATGATATTAACCGGCCACAGACCAGCTGGAGTCTGTTGCGCGGCGCGCTCAAGGGACTGGGACAGCTGAGTCTTGGTAGCTATAAATTGACCACCGCCAAAGAACAGGTAATTAACCTCGCGGCGCTGGGAATGGTGGGAGTTGCTCATACCCAGAGCTCTCTGGTGGGCAGGCGCTTTGACGATAACCTGAGTATCGCCGATGGGCGCGTGTCCTTGCTTGCTATCGCGCCGCGCAGCATTCTCGCTTACTTATGGTTTATGTTGCGCCTGATCCTTCCCGGGAAAATTAGTTTGTCGGCGCTGCCCGGTTCGCTGGCGCTGGTGCAGAGCCAGAGCTTGCACCTGGAAGCCCAAAATGGCTTTGAATACTTGCTTGATGGTAAGCCAGTGCACGCTGCGCAGTTAGAGCTAGTAGTTCAAACCGAACGTCTCTGTCTCCTGCCTGGGCCAGCACTGGAACCCAGGGAAGACGCCACCGCCAGCAGCAAAGAGACACTGCGCCTCAACCATGTGCCGGTCGATAGCGCGGCCCGTGCAATGACAGGTAAGCATTTACCGCTGTTCAATCATGCCAGCGAGGAGGAGTACCGGGAGCTGTTTGTTTCGCTCCGCGATAACGCCACGCCATCGTCTTCGTTCCAGGTGCTGATGGTTTTGTCTGTGATGTTAGCGCTGGCAGGTATGTACGCCAATTCTGCACCGGTGATTATTGGCGCCATGATCCTGGCACCTCTAATGGCGCCTATCGTATCGCTGGCCATGGGTCTGGCGCGTTCAGAGCCGAATCTTATAAAAGGGTCGGTACAAACCCTGGTGATTGGTATTGCCTGGGGGCTGGGTTGCGCCGTTCTGCTGGCCTGGCTAATGCCTTTCGATATTGCCACCGATGAAATGAAATCGCGAATGTCTCCCACCTTGCTCGATTTACTCATCGCGGTGATATCCGGTATCGCCGGTGCATACGCTCATGCCAAGGATGAAATCGCAAAGAGCCTGGCAGGCGTCGCCATCGCTGTTGCCCTGGTGCCTCCACTGAGTGTGGCGGGCATTGGTCTTGGTTGGGGAGATTGGCACATGGCGCGGGGCGCGTTGCTGCTATTAACCACTAACCTGGTCGGTATTTCCCTGGCGGCCAGCGCTACTTTCCTTGTGCTGGGTTTCGCGCCATTCACGCGGGCGCGCCGTGGACTGGGCGTGTCTCTGATGATCGCGGCAATTGTCAGTGTGCCACTTTACATTGCTTACGATCATCTTATCGAGCGCAGCCGGTTGCAAGAGCGTGTGCCAGCTGGCGAATTTCGACTGCTGGACCAGAACGTCCATGTGGGAGAGGTAACGGTTACCTTGGCCGAGCCTGTGCTGGTATCGGTGGTGGTCAGCTCTGCCGAGCGCCTGGAAAATACGCATCTGGATGAACTCAAGCGTATGATCGGTGATGAGTTGGATAGGGAGATACTGCTGGATGCGCAACTCAATATCCGTCGCTGAAGATCACCATGCTGTTGTGGTCGTGGCTCCGCATATTTCGGTAGACTGACCCAATGCGTCTATTGCTTGCCATGCTCTTTTCACTGTTGCTTGTCGGCTGCGGCGGTTATGAGCTCAAAAACCTCGCCAAGTCTGATGTAGATCTTGTCACCGATGAGTTTATTGATGAGTCACGCCGACTGGTGCGTGAGCTGACGGTAAAGTTGTACAAACGCAATCCCTCTGAGCTTCGTAAAAAACCGGGCATGACCATTGAGAAGCGTTTGGCGCTATTGCAGAACACTGCTGGTGAGCTCAATTTCAAGGAGCTGGCGGGACGTCAGGAAACCGATGCTCTGGAACTGGTGTTTAACCCTCACTTCGATGGTGATCGAGTATTTGCCCTGGTGGTTGGTTTGGGCGGAATGTTGCGCCATGCTTATGGCTATAATGACGAGTCATTTTTATTCGATTCTCTGGAACCAGAACCCTTGTGGACTAGCGCTCACAACGTGGAAGTATTGGCCTGGAAGCTGCGCAACAATCGTAAGGACACCGGTGCCCTCTGGCTGATCACCAGCGAATACCAGGGCGTAACGGACAATCTGAGTTTCGAGCGTTTATTTGGCAAGCTGATTGTTTTACAGGAGATGATGGCAAGGATTGCGGGCGATGCCGATGATCGTCGCGTTACCAAGGTGGTTCACGCAGCAAGTTCAGTGTTTATTCCCCTACCAATTTAAGCCTGGTGCGAATCTCGAACATTACATTTGTCGAAACAGTGCTCTACGTAAGCCTGTATTTCCCGTAACTTTTTCGTAGGCTATGAAGTTTTCAATGCCACTTTCACGCAACTCGATGGCGGTGCAAACGCCATCGAAACCGGCCCCGATCACCCGGACCTCAATTACTGTAATTGATTTTTATTCTGTCAATGAGGTATCGCTCAGGTGGTAATGACCAGGCGCAGAGCCTGCAGTTGAAGGCTGGCATGCTGTATGTGAATCGCACATTCATCAATTCGATAGCGCAGGTGTTCCAACTCTTCATCACGGATAGCCGGGTTTAGCTGCTTCAGCGCTTCCAGACGAGACAGTTCTGCGCCCAGATCATCCCGCATGATTTGCTCAGCTTCGACAAGCACTTCACGCAGTCGAGTTTCCGCCTGAGCGTTGGCGAGGCTCATCTTGGCATCCACTTCCTTGTGGACTTGCTTGATGATGGCCAGGGCGGTGGGCTTCTTCACTTTTTCCACCAGGGCATTCAGGCGTTCGTGCGGGACCAGGTCAGCGAGTTGCTTGCCGTGAGCGTCGACCAGCAGGCGTATGGGTGACAGTGGCAGGAAGCGCTCGACCTGCAGCGCCTTTGGCGCGACGCAGTTTATGGTGAAAATCGCTTCAAGCAGCATCGTACCAGCCGGGACGCCCTTGAGTCTCAGGGTTCCAATGGCGGCATTACCCAGTTCCGTGGAATGCACCATTTCCATCGCTTCCTGGATCATCGGATGTTCCCAGGTGATAAACTCCATGTCCTCTCGGGAAAGGCCTTTTTCGCGACTGAAGGTTACGGTGGTGCCTTCATCTCCTACATAGGGAAAATGCCCGGTCAGCATATGCTCTGATGGTCGCAGGATGAGGGTGTGTTCGGAATGGAATTCCTGGTCGACGCCAAACGCCTCGCACAGCGCTTCCAGGTAATGTTCCAGCGTGTCTCCCGACTCCAGTGATTGTATTTCGTCGATAAGAGTATCAGCGACTTCGCGTTTGCATGAGTTGCGCTCCAGCAGTCGGTCCCGGCCCTCACGCAGTTCATCGCGCGTGCGCAGGGTAAACTCGGCTGAGTCTGTCAGCAGTTCATCGAAACCCGCCGTGCGTTGCTCAAGCTCGGGTAGTAGTCGTTGCTGGAAGTTCTGAAAAATCATGTAGCCAGCCGAGCAGGAGTCACGGAACAAATCCAAACCCCTGTCGTACCAGTCCAACAGGGTCTCCTGGGCGCTTTCTTCGAGATAGGGTACGTGAATTTCCACGTCATGTTGTTGACCGATACGGTCCAGGCGGCCGATGCGCTGTTCCAGTAAGTCTGGATTCAGTGGCAGGTCGAATAGAATGAGATGGTGAGCAAACTGGAAGTTGCGTCCTTCGCTGCCGATTTCTGAACAAACGAGGGTTTGCGCGCCACCAGTTTCATCGGCGAAATAGGCAGCGGCTCGGTCCCGTTCAATAATGGACAGGCCTTCGTAGAAGGCAGCGGAACGAATACCTGCGCGCATTTGCAAGTGATGTTCAAGGGCGACGGCGGTGCCCGCGTGTGCGCAAATGATCAATACTTTTTCCGGGCGCAGCTCTTTCAGTGTTTTCTCCAGCCAGTCCACACGAGGGTCAAAATCCAGCCAGCTGTCGTCGAAGTATGGTAGCTCGGGGTACAGGCGTTCTTCCAGTTCGACCTGGGCGTGAGCGTACTGCTCCGGCTGAGTCAGCGGATAACGATGCAGGTGGCGCTTCGGGAAGCCCTCGACAGCGGCCCGGGTATTTCGAAACAGCACTCGCCCGGTGCCGTGGCGGTCCAGCAATTGTTCAATCAGCTGCGCAGGGTCCTGGCCGGCATCGAGATCTTCGGGCAGATCACTGGGTATTTCACCTCTTTCAAGGGCATCCGTCATCTCACTCAGGGCGCGAAACTGAGACTCTTCTTTGCGGAAGCTCTCGAGGTCGTGAAAACGTGAGGGGTCGAGTAAGCGGAGCCTCGCAAAGTGACTGGCCTGGCCGATTTGCTCCGGGGTTGCAGTAAGGAGTAGTAGGCCTGCGCTGCAGGCCGACAGGGCCTCGACGAAGCGGTAGTCTTCGCCTGCTTCCGCTTCGGACCAATGCAGGTGGTGAGCCTCATCGATAACAACCATGTCCCAGCCGGCGGCGAGCGCCATTTGTTGCAGTTCATCCCTGCTGTCAAACAAATCGAGGCTGCACAGGACGAGTTGTTCCGCTTCGAAAGGGTTGCCTTCGGACATCTCTGCGAGGCGATCCGCATCGAACAGCGAAAAATGCAGGTTGAAGCGGCGCAGCATTTCCACCAGCCATTGATGCAGGAGACTGGGAGGCACCAGCACCAGTACACGGCTGGCTCGCCCGGTCAGCAACTGTTGATGGATAATCATGCCCGCTTCGATGGTTTTGCCCAGTCCAACTTCATCTGCGAGCAATACTCGTGGAGCGTGTCTCTGACCTACCTCATTGGCGATGTAAAGTTGGTGATGTAACAGGCTGGTGCGAGAACCCATCAGTCCGCGGGCCTGGCTTCCCTGAAGGCGGTTGGTATGCTGCAGGGTTGCAACGCGCAGAGCGAAATCCTGGTTTTTGTCGAAGTGGCCGTTGAGCAGGCGCTGCTGTGGGGTGGTGAGCTGAACGAATGCGTCCAGTTCCAGTTCGGAAACAACGATTTGCTCTTCATGGTGATCAGTTCCGCTGTACATCAATAAACCGTGGTGCTCATTAATCGCAGTAACGGTTAGCTCTACACCTTCAACGGTGCTGATGTGATCGCCTTCTTTAAATCGAAGCCGGGTTAGCGGTGCGTTCTCGCTGGCATAGGTGCGCTCCTCGCCTACTGCAGGAAAACTGAGCGTGATTCTGCGGGGCTCGACATCGACGACTATGCCGAGTCCAAGCTGTGCGTCAGCGTGGCTCACCCAACGCTGTCCGACAAGGTATTCCATTAAGTGTCCCCGAAAAATAAAGTCTGACTATTACGGTAGACCTGTCCCAGCAGTTCTTCCACATCAATCTGCATGGTTGCGGCTACCTGTTCAGCAATAAAAGGAAGGTAGTAAGACGCGTTGGGGCGTCCGCGATAAGGCACCGGTGTGAGATAAGGGGCGTCTGTTTCCAGCAGTGCCTGTTCCACGGGAGTAGCCGCGATCACGTCTCGTACATTGTCTGCCCGGTTGAAAGTGGCGATGCCGTTGAACCCCAGCATAAAACCCTCACTCAAGCAGTACTGGGCCAGTGCCATGCCGGAGGTGAAACTGTGTATTACACCCTTGCGAGGCAGGCGAGCGCTAAAGTTGGCGAGAATGGCGCGGGTGTCTTCGTCAGCATCCCGGGTGTGAATAACAACGGGTAATTGCAAATCCTCGGCGATCTGGAGTTGTTGCTCGAACACATTGCGCTGCACCCTGCGATCGGCATGGTCATAGTAGTAGTCAAGACCGATCTCACCCACCGCCAGCAATCGTGGATCGGACTGCAGGTTTTCGCGAATACGGCTTTCAACCTCGGCGTTATAGTGTTCAGCCTCATGGGGATGTATTCCCTGGGTGCCCCAAACGTCAGTAGCGCTATTGGCAAGGGCTTGCACCGTGTCGAGGTTGCCAGGGGAGACGGCGATGGTGATGATCTTTTCTACGCCTACGTCCCTGGCTTTATCCAGAGTCTCGGTCAGCTGGTCACCGTCCAGATAGTCAAGGTGGCAGTGTGTCTCGATGATAGGGGTGTCAAAACGGGGAATCTCCCGACGCTTTTTTTTGCTCATGGCTGACCTGGTTTGATCGTTTACCTTTGTTGGGCCGCGCCGGCTGCGACTCGTTGTCGGAGCTTGTGAGGTTGGGTTGGCCGCAGCTCGCGGATGGTACAGGTGATCTCTTCCCATAGCCAGTTGTGTAGTGGTGAGTTTTCGGTACGCTGGTGGGCCGCCAGTACATAGTTCACGGTGGCATCTCCAATATTTGGAACCGGCAGTGCAGTAATTCCATGGCTGATACTTTCATTCTGGGTGAGAAATGCTGGGCCCAACATGTAGTAGTCGGTGCCTCTCAGTACCTCCATAGCGGTCATCAGGTGGGATATTTCGAGTGAACCGCGGGCGCTGGCGCCAATCTTGTCGAACAAGTCCTCGCCTGCTTTGACTTGCAGCTGTTCCCGGTCGGATACATAGAGTCTAACGACTGGGTAATCGGCCAGGTCTGTTAGGCTGATACTGGCTGCCAGCAGCGGGTGGTTCTCGCGCAGCAGCAGGACGGGCGGGCTGCCTCCCAGGTCGACAATTCGAAAGTCGGGGCCGTAGTGCTGCTGCCGAATGTGAACGGCGAAATCCAGCTTGCCATTGGCGAGCTGCTCGAGCTGGTTTTCTACCCGAGTGATGATACGGATGTGCAGGTTTGGCGCCTGAGCCTGTAGGCGCTTTGCCAGAGTCGGGAGCAGGGCGACCCCGATGTATTCAGAGAGTGCTAAAGTAATTTCAGCCTCTACCAGTGCAGGGTCAAATGCCTGCTGCGAGACTAGCTCACCAATTCCAGCGAGTATGCCAGCAAGGTTATCGGCAAGCTCAAGGGCGCGGGGTGTCGGCTGCATGCCGTGGCTGGAGCGGGTGAAAAGCGCGTCGTTGAATACGTTCCTCAGCCTGGAAAGAGTTTTGGACATCGCCGGTTGGGTGATAAACAAGCGTTCGGCAGCCCTGGATACATTTCTCTCTTCTAGTAATACCTGCAATGAAATCAACAGGTTAAGATCTATTTTGGCGAGCTCTTTAGTATCCATGGTAGTGATATATATTTAATTCATATGATTCATGATAATAATACATTAGAACTATATCAATGCCGATTGTAATATTATTGCAACTCGAAACAAGAGCCCCAAATGCCGGGGCTGGCAAGAGGCCCCATTTGGGCATTGCAGATGGCATCCCATCCAGGTCCAACAAGAGTTATTTTCGAACCCGCCCCATGGCGGGTTTTTTTATGCCCAGGGACGGGCGGTATGCCGCGGTAGCCATGGATGGCGGGAGCGGCGAATGCCCAGGGACGGGCGGGCGAAACTGGCTTAGCTCTGCAACTTGGGTCTTACCTTGGGCCTGGCCTTGGCCGCTGCCTTGCGCTTCACGGGTGCCTTTTTCCTGGCAGGGGTTTTCTTCGCTGCCGCTTTTTTGGGTGCCGCTTTGGTCGCTGCTTTTTTCTTGGCGACTACCTTTTTCTTGGCAGGTGTCGTCTTGGCCGCTGTTTTCTTTTTGGCTGCGGCTTTCTTCTTGGTCGGGGCCTTGGCTGCTGCGTTCTTTTTGGCGGGCGACTTTGCTTTGGCCTTTGGCTTGGAATCATCCGCACGCTTGCGACGAGAAGCGTCTACTTTGGCCTTTGATTTGGCTTTACTTTTACCCGCTGATTGGGTGGCCGCGGCATACAGTTCTTCGTAAGACTCAACCAGGCAGGCGTGATAAAGCTCTGGGTCCGGCATGATGTTGCGATCGCCCAATACGGAAAGCGTTACTTTCCCGGCATAGCTGAATACTGCGTGGAAAAGGCCCATTCCCGGGGTCAATACGCCCAGTCCATAGTAATCGACCAGCTTGGCTCCCGAACAATAGAGGGCGAAGTCGGGCCCCATTACGTTGGTGACAACGGTGGAAATGTTGACCGGAAGGAGGGAAGAGAGTTGGTTGCGTGACCAGATGCCTGCGGCCGCTTTAGCGACCGCTGGGGAAAAGGCCCCTGCAATTTGCAGCACGTCCACCAGAGGGCTTTTTTCACCACTTTCCTTGGCCTCGGCAGTCGACTGGGTGATCGCCATCAGGCGTTCCAGAGGATCTGTCACGTCGGTATGCAAAGACGCATAAACCGAACCAACCTGGTTATTGTCGTCCGTGACCCCGCGACGGGTGCGCATGTTCAATGGGATGCCCGCTGCCAATGAGCCTTCATTTGGTGCTTCGCCTTTCTTCGCCAAATAACGCTGCAGCGCGCCGCCGACAATCGAGAGGGCGACGTCATTGATCGTGACCCCGGCAGCATTTTTGATGTCTTTGAAGCCCTCCAATGGGAATTCAGCCGCATCGAAAACGCGGTGAGGACCCACTGCCTGGTTCAGAATGGTTTTGGGAGCCGAGATATCCGGAGCGGGAATTTCGTCACGCGCTACGTCGAGTGCGTACTTGCCCAGCTGTATGCTGTTCTTGACCGTGCCACGCAGCAAGCTTGCCGTGTTCTTGACGCTGTTGATCGATGCTTTGGATAGCAGCTCAGTAACGCTGGGTTCGACATCTACCAATCGCGGTTCTTCCTCTTCCTCATCGGTGGGAGAGGGGTTTGGCATCAGGTCGTGAATAAGGGCCATGAACGAAGAGCCGCCTGCGCCATCGACCAGGGCGTGATGCATTTTTGTGTAAATGGCAAAACAGCCTTTGGGTAGACCCGGAATTTTATCCAGTCCTTCGATAATATAGGCTTCCCAAAGGGGGCGGGACATATCCAGTGGACGCGCGTGAAGGCGCGCCACCTGAATGCAAAGCTGCCTCCAGTCACCGGGTTCAGGCAGGGCAATATGGCGCAGGTGGAATTCCACATCGAAGTTCGCATCCTTTACCCAATAGGGGCGATCCAGCCCCCCCGGGACTTCCACCAGGCGAGTGCGGAACAAGGGTTGTTTGGAAAGGCGACGTTCAAAGCCGGATATCACGTCCTTGAAACGGACGAATCCACCCGGTGCGCTGGAAGGGTCATAAATGCCCAGGCCACCGACGTGCTGGGGGGTGTTTGTCTGTTCCAGGTTGATAAACGCGGAGTCTAGAATGCCTAACTGTTTCATATTTTGTCCGAGGTCTGTTCAGGGTGGCCATTGGTCTGCCAAAATGAGGCGCCGTTATATCATTGTTGCCGCATGCGTGCCAGAAAGGTGATCAAAGTTTGTGCAGTAATCTGAATAATTGGCCCGTTCATTGCCTTGTACTGGTAATGCTTGGGTTGCTTCCTTTAATCGCTAACTCTGCGCCAACCTATTATGGGGAGGAGTTCGTGCGCCTTGGGGCCTCATGGGAGGAGGGCGGACAGCGCTGGCAGGAACTCGCAGCTGCTACACCAGGTCCCGCTGATCCCGAGCCCTACCATGATCAATTGCAGGTATTGGAGCAGCGCGATGGTCCCTATGCTGACAGCCTTGCCGAGCCGCTGGCATCGCTGGGGCGCTACTATCGACAACAGGGCGAGTACGCCGAAGCGGTCGATCTCTATCGCAGGGCTATGCATATTGTCCGCATTAATGATGGCCTTTACAGCGACAGACAGATTCCGCTTTTGCGTGAGCTTTTGGTGTCTTACCGGGAAGCGGGCGACCTTGAGTCCCTGGATAAGCGCTATGATTATTATTTTCGGCTGTTTGGCAGCGGTAAGCCGCCGTTTACGGAATTGCGCTTGCGTGCGTCGGTGGAATATTTTCGTTGGCAGCGGGAGGCTCTGCGCCGCGATGTGGGGCAAGGTTCAAGACGTTTACTGGAATTGATCGATACCAATGAGCAGTTACTGGAGGCACTGCGTCAAGATGTCGAGGCTGACTTTCAATGGCGCAAAGCGATGGCCTACAGTCAGTTAAAGAATTTTTATTTGTTACTGCAGCGTTATTCTCCCGATCCGCAGGACAGTCAGTTATTGACCTCTCGCGAATACATGGGAGCGCAGCCGCTGATTGCAGATCTTGAGGAACAGAGAATCGATGCGCGCGTACGCTCGGCACCCGGCCAGGGAGCCGAACTGTTAGAGCAATTGGCGATTGAAGCGCACATGCAGGGCCCGGTGGAGCAGGCATCGGTAAAGTTGTCGCTGGGGGACTGGTACTTGTGGTCAGGCAGTAAGCAGCGCTCATCCGAAGCGTATACCGGAGTTGTGACGGGCTTGCGTGCAGCTGGAGAGAGTGATTTGCTGCAACAGTGGATGGGCTCACCGGTGGAACTGCCTGACAATGGCGTTTTTTGGGTGCCTGAAATCATGTCGGAGGATGATGGTCCTGTGGTACAAGCCAGCTATGACGTTTCTTCCCGCGGCAAACTGAGTCAATTGCAGACTCGTGTGGCCAGTGGCCAGGAAGAAGTATCGCTGCGCGCTTTTCGGCGCAAACTTTCCAGTGTTTTATTTAGACCGCGCTGGGTCAGTGGAAAGCCTGAAGCGGTAACCGGACTGCAGCGTAAATACCAGTTGTTAAATTGAAGTCAGGCGTTCTCGAGCACCATAATCGCGCCTGAAGCCTCGATGCTGCCGCGGGTGCGCCACTCCAGGACTTCCGCACAGTGTTTGTCAGCGCAGCGTTCGGCGACTTCAAAAAATGGTGCACGCTCCGGATCTGCGATCAGGATTGTCTTGACGCCGGCTTTGACAGCCCGATTAACCATGTTGGTAACCGGGTTGACCAACTCGTCCCAAAAACAAATATCAGCCGCGATTAACATGTCGTAGCGCGACAGTTGTTTGGTACTCAGTTCTTCGAAGCGCGATACCAGGTGATCGGTTTGCACGCCATTGATTTCCGCTGTCGCCTTAAGGAACGGAAAGACATCCGGGTCAGCATCCATAGAGGTGACATTAGCGTTAAAGCTCTTCGCGCACCAGATTCCGGAGATGCCCCAACCACAGCCAACATCAAGAATATTCTGGCAGTGCTCTGGTGGGTTATTCTTGAGGTAGTCGATCAGTAGGCAGCTCGACTTCCACAGTTTGTTACCATGAATAGACGGCGAAACTCCCTGGCGCTTGGCCCTGCGGATGGCGGGGTGAGAGCCGGTGGGCATGACAACGCCGCGAAAGCGCCGCTCTGTGCGTGGTTTGGTAGCCAAAAATTACTCCTTGTTGGCATTGACCCAGATGGGCGAGGTCCACGCCCGCTCCTGGATGGTGGGTGAGTAAAAGGGTTCTTTTTCCGGGTCCAGGCAGCAGCGGCCAAATACGTCGCCGATTGCTCCTTCGTCCTGGAGTTTTTCGGTCTGTCGGGCCGCTTGATCAGCACAGTTTTCGGCAAAAGGGTTCACCCCCGCAGCTTGGCACTGCAGCGTGCTCCATCGACAGGAGGGGTTTTCCAGGACCCGAGCATAATAGAACGCAGATTGCGCGCTATTGTACTGTGGATCGCGCCAAACAGTGCAAAGATTTTCGTATCCACTCCCGGTGGGTTCACAGCTTTTGGGGTTAACCCCGGCCCCGTTATTCGGATTCCCAGCCACGTCGAAAACTGCCTCATGGGTAAGCCCATCAGCATCCAGCCAACCTTTGATGATTTGCACTCGCTGAAGCTCAATGCCGGGATTTCCAGGGCTGCCTGGATCTTTGGCCGCGCTCACCAGGAAACTGGGAGCGTCTTCCGGTGCAGGCAGTTCACCGCCCATAGGCACTCCGGCTTGATAGGCCTTGGCCACCATTTGTGGATCAGCGCAAAGGTCTTTGGGCATAGTAGCCCCGGCAAAGAAGCGGACCACAGGGCGAGTTCCGCTGGTTGCGTAGGATTCTCTGCGGCGCATACCTTCAAAAATGGCGTCGCGAGAGTTCTCTTCTGCCCATACCACAGCCAGGCCGCCCGGGTTGTCGAAAAAGTGGTCCTGGACGTTGCGGTAGCCTGCATCACGGCGGCCCAGGTGGCCGGTGTAATTATTCTCTTCTGCTCCGCCGGGGGAGGCACTGTGGGTGTCGGTGCTCCCGATAAAGCCTAATTTGAATGGATTGATGCCGCTGCCCGCCTCCAGGGCCAGCCCATCCTTGAGCACATTGCGCACCATGTTGCGGCGACCAAACTGGTCAAGTGGCACTGGCTTGGCCTCATCGGTACGCACTTTTCCATACAGGGTGCCCAGCATTGAGAGGTTGTCCGCTTCCACCTGTTCGAAGTCGCAGAGTTCGTCTTCGGTATCCAGTCCGGCGCCTGCAAGTCGATCAAATCGGCACTCGCTTGATGCTTTGTGTTGTACCAATTCCACCAGTGGCTCGAAGAATGATCGGTCTATGGCCTCCTGTTCATTGCGAGGATCGGGGAACATCAGTCCTCGACTGAGGTTGGGGTTGTGAGGAATGGCCAGAACATCGCAGTCGTTCTCAGCCTCAATGCACTGGTCGCGTAATCTTTGCCAGAGTTCTGGCACGTTCTGCGAGCCTGTGTCATAAGTGGAGATTGCCGTGTCGGTCACACGCGCATTGCGGAAAATCACATTACGGTGCATGTTCGAGTAATTTGGCGCATCGGTGTACTCGTAGCCGATAAAAGTTGTAAAGCTACACTCGGAGCTGCGATCGTAGTGTTCTTCTGCGGCATCCTGAATGCCTTGCCAAGCTTCTTTGTGTGCAGCATCGCAATCACCCATGGAGCAGATAAGAGACACGCCTTTTTTGGCGCTGTCGTCTACCACGCCGATCGTGGCCCAGTAATCTGCTGCCAGCAATTGCACAATGTACCAGCTGCTGCGTCCTGCTATGCAGGCCGGGAACCAGTAGGCGGCTTTGGAAGAGTCCTGCGAGCATAAGTTTATCGGGCCAAGAAATTCAGCGTGATCTGTGACTGCGGTGAAGTCCAGGGGACGCTGAATTTGTGCGCGCAGGGTTTGCTCGCCATCTGCATCCGACAAAATAATTGGCTCGCCCCTGGCATAGCGATAGGCGGCACTGGGATCATTGCGCTGGCTGGACACATAGCTGTCAAAGGAGAAGCTGGTATGCACGTGCAGGTCGCCAAACATCGGCTTTCGCAGTTCGCTGTGGTCAGCACATGGCTCTCGTAGCTCGGTGCGCTCAAACGCTGATACTGGCCCGCTACAGACCAGTGCCAAAATGCCGATGACCATCGCGACGCTGGAAAGCCGTTCACTGCTATTTGCGGTCATATTTCTTATCCCTTGAATCCAGGCCAGGTCAATATCTTAGCCCAGTCTGCCTGTTGTTGAAGCCCGGGTGCCCAATCCCGGCGAACCGGTACACGATATTGATCTCCGTCATGGTTGCTTGCTGGATGCTGTGACATAAACGTCACTCACAGAAGATGGTAAATCGTGCGCTCCGCTATGAGTGGTCAAGGGGAGCGCATCTTAGTCGCCAGTAGCTGTACTACAATAAAGGCTGGCACCAGGAGATACACAATTATGAAGTGGTTGCCCGTGAAGTCGGGGTTTGTCTTTTATTTTTCGGTGTGTGCCTGCCTTTTGCAGGCGCCTGGCACGATCGCTGCCGGCGTCGACTATTCGATGACAATGAAAAATGTAGCCAGCTCAACGCTACTGGATATTGCCAGGGCTGGACAGCGGTTGGTGGCAGTCGGTGAGAGGGGGCACATTCTCTACTCTGAAGACGGGGGCAAGCAATGGGTTCAGGCTCAGGTTCCCACGACGGCGATGTTGACCCGGGTCTTTTTTATTGACGAACAGACTGGCTGGGCTGTAGGTCATGACGGTAATGTTTTGACGACCAGCGATGGCGGTGTCAGTTGGATGTTGCAGCGCGATGGTGTGGCTGAACAGGCCGGTATTAACGAGCAGCGTGCGGGTAGGGCATTGCGAGAGGTCGAGTCGCTTCGGTCACAGTTGGCTGCGGCGTCCGACGATCAGCGCTCGCAACTGGAGGAAGCGCTGGCTGAGGCCGAATGGGCGGTAGAGAACGCTCACGAGGTGATGGAGCAAGCGGTCTATGCACCGCCTCTTATGGATGTCTGGTTTTCAAGTCCGGAACAGGGTTGGGCGGCAGGGGCCTATGGTGTGCTTCTTTACACGGGCAATGGCGGCCGCAATTGGGCAGATTGGTCTCACAAAGTAGATAACCCGGAAGAGTTGCATCTTAACGGAGTCGTTGGCGATAAACGGGGCAAGCTCTATTTGGCGTCCGAGTGGGGGGCAATTTTTGTCTCTGCCAACGGCGGTGAAAGTTGGGAGCCTGTAGAGAGTGGCTACGACGGCAGCTTTTTTGGTTTGGCCCTATCTCCCAAAAGCGGCAGCGTGTTTGCGCACGGCCTATTGGGAACCGTATACCGCAGCAATGATCAGGGCGGTACCTGGGAAGCGCAACAAAGCGGTGTCACAGCCAGCTTGTTCGGTGCAGAGGCGAGTGGAGACACTTTGATCTTTGTCGGACAGGGCGGTACTGCAACGGTGACTCGGGATGATGGCAGAACTTTTACACCGCTGATTCAATCCCAGCGAGATGGTTTGTTCGGCGTAGTTTCTCTGGGCGACGGAACATTTATCGCCACTGGTGAAGGGGGGAGTCGTATTATTGCGGATTCTTCCAGGGGGCAATCCCTTGACTGATATAGACCTGCGCTATGCGGCCCTGGAAGATGCCAGGCTTCCGGAAAAACTCATATTCAGTAATCGGCCTGCTGTACTTGTTTTGTTTTTTCTCGCGACCATTTTTCTGGCGTGGCAGGCCTATCATTTGAAACCTGATGCCAGCTTCTCCAAGCTGATACCTCAGGGTCACCCCTTCGTGCAGAAGATGAACGTGCACATGAAAGACCTGAGAGCCAGTGGTGCAGGCCTCAAGGTATCCGTGGCGGTCAAGGAAGGTGACATATTCAGTGATGAATACCTGTCTACGCTCGGACAAATTGCAGATGAGATTTTTTACATTCCGGGTGTCAACAAAAATGGGCTAAAGAGCCTTTGGAGCCCTGATGTGCGCTGGACCATGGTGACCGAAGAAGGCTTTGAAGCCGGATCGGTGATTCCTCCGGAGTACGATGGCTCTCAGCAATCTCTGGATCAACTGCGCTTAAACCTGACTCGCTCTGGAACAATTGGCCGCATGGTGGCCAATGATTTCAAATCAACAATGATTGAGGTACCTGTCTACGATATCGATCCGAGTACAGGTGAGTACCTGAACTATCTGGAGTTCTCTCGAGCCATGGAAAAACTGGTTCGACAGAGTTATGAAAACGACAATATCAGTATTCACATTATTGGCTTTCCTAAAATAATTGGCGATCTGCTTGAGGGTATCGGTGCGATTCTTTTATTTGCAGTTTTTACTTTAGTCATTACTGCCATTCTCTTATGGATATATACCCGTTGCTACCGAGCAACGCTTGCCCCGTTGGCCAGTTCGGTGATGGCTGTGATTTGGCAGTTGGGATTGCTGAATTTATTGGGATTTGGCCTCAATGCCTATTCCATTCTCGTGCCATTTCTCATTCTTGCGGTAGGGGTGAGCCACGGGGTGCAGGTGATTAACGGCATAGCGCTGCAGATGCACGAGTCTGGTCATCGTTTGTTGGCAGCGCGTGTTGCATTTCGCACGCTATACATCGCTGGTATGACGGCACTAATCAGTGATGCGGTAGGTTTCATTACCTTATTGGTAATAGATATTGAAGTGATTCAGGAGTTGGGCATCGCCGCCAGTGTTGGCGTGGCGGCCATTATTTTTACCAATCTGGTATTGCTCCCGGTGTTTATGTCCTATGTGGGCATTAGCCATAAGGGCGTGGAGCACATGAAGGTTGATCCGCAACACCGCCACCGGCTGTGGTCGCTGGTGTCGCTTTGCGCAACACGCAAAGTTGCTGTCATCTCGCTATTGCTTGCGGCTGTGGGCTATGCCGTGGGAATTATCGGTGGTCAGGATATGGCGATAGGTGATCTGGATGCCGGTGCGCCCGAGCTTCGTCCCGACTCACGTTACAATCTGGACAATGCCTTCATAACGGAAAACTACGCCGTTAGTACCGACATCATGGCGGTTATGGTGGAGACACCGAAAGAGGCTTGCACTCGATATGATGTCGTTACCCTGATCGATAAGTTTGACTGGTACATGGAAAACGTACCCGGAGTGCAGTCGGTTGTCTCTCTGGCTGATGTTATGCGTCTTACCTCCATGGGGCTCAACGAAGGCAATCCCCGCTGGCGGGTGCTGTCGCGCAACCAGCGCGCCCTGGATGGTTCTGCCGCCAGGGTGCCCCGAGCGCTGATGAACCTGGACTGTAGTCTGGCCATCGTCGCCATCTACCTGGACGATCATAAGGCAGAAACGTTGACCACGGTGGTGGATGCTGTGCAGCGCTTCGAACAGGAGTATGGCAATGACCAGGTGAAGTTCGGTCTGGCAGCGGGCAATGCCGGTATCGAAGCGGCAACTAACGAGGAAATTGCAGTGGCCCAGAAGCAGATCCTGGGACTTGTATACAGCGTTGTTGCGGCGCTGGTCTTCCTTAGTTTCCGCAGCGGGGTGGCGGTCGTGTGCATCGTTATCCCGCTGGGCCTGACTTCTGCCCTGTGCCAGGCTTTGATGGCGCAGATGGACATCGGTATCAAAGTGGCCACACTCCCGGTGGTCGCCCTGGGCGTCGGTGTCGGCGTGGACTACGGAATTTACATCTACAACCGCCTTACCTTCTACCTTAAGCAGGGTGTCCCGATGCAGGAGGCTTATTACCAGACCCTGTCTACCACGGGGCGAGCAGTAGCCTTTACCGGAGTAGCCCTCGCGGTGGGGGTGATCACATGGATCATGTCGCCTATCAAGTTCCAGGCAGATATGGGCATTCTGCTCACCTTCATGTTCGTTTGGAACATGGTGGGTGCGCTGTGGCTGTTGCCAGCATTGGCTTACTTTCTGATCAAGCCGGAGAAAAACCGTGAGCACTCCTCGGCAAGTTCCGACTCGCCCGATGCCACGGCAATAGGCGGATAAATAAATCTGAGAATTGGGGATAGCAATGGAACCGACTAATAAAGCGAACCGGATTACAGCAGGCACAAAGGCTGTTGTCGTGTTGGGTGCGGTGGCAGCTTGCGTGCCAGTCCATGCACTGGATTACGAAGTGGGGGAGTGGCTGTTTAATGTGGACACCACGGTTTCCGCCAATGCCCAGTGGCGCACGGAATCTCGAGATAAAGACATGGCCTTTGACGAAGGTGCGCTCAATTTTAATGATGGCAATAACAACTTCGATCCAGGACTGGTGTCGAACAACCTGAAACTTATTCTTGAGCTGGGCGGTGAGTATCGTGATTTCTCCTTCTTTGCTCGTGCTGATGCGGTCTATGACTTCGTATACATTGAGAACAGAACAGATCTCAGCGACGCCGCCTATCCCAGCTATAACAACGGTATTCCCGCGGGGGGTAACCTCATCCAGGGGGAGTTGCCGCGCGATACGATTGCAGAGCACGGCCGTCGCACACGCCTGCTTGATGCATTCGTGACCTACAACTTCGGCATTGGCGAGCAGAGCGGAGCGATTCGGGTCGGCAAGCAGATCATCAGTTGGGGTGAGTCCACCTTTTATCCCGGAATCAATGCGCTCCAGAATCCGATCGATGCGGTAGCAGCCCTGGCCCCGGGAACGGAAGTGAGAGAAATATTTCTGCCTACCTCGGCTATCGACCTGAAGTGGGATTTTACCTCTAATATCAGCACCGAGGCTTACTACAAGCTGGACTGGAAACGATCTACCCTGCCGGGTGTCGGCAGCTTCCTGAGTACCAGCGATTCGACCGGGCCGGGGGCAGAGCGAGTATTGTTGGGCCCTCTGACGCCGGCAGAGGTCATTCGCAGGGATACACCGGATGATGAGGGCCAATGGGGTGTGATCGGTCGTTATGTGACGGATGCAGGTACTAGCTTCGAACTCTCTGCACTGAACGCTCATCACAACATCCCGGGCGCTGAAATTGTTATTGATCTGGTTAATGACGACGAGTCTTATACACGGGAAGTTTATGAAGACGATATTTCGCTATGGGGTACCAGCTTCACTACCACGGTTGGCGAGGCCCAGGTCTACCTGGATGGGGTGTACTCGGACAATATGCCCTTCGTGGATATTACCTCTGAGTTCAATGCGGACGGCAACTTTGAGCGCAGCAAAATGATTCGCGGCCACTACTGGCAGGTTGCTGGCGGCTTTACTGACATTTACACGGCGTTTCCCTGGCTATCAGAACAGATTGTGGTGCTGGGCGAAGTGCTCTACCAGGGCAACAACCTGGGTGGTGATGAATTACTTCGCCCCCCTGCGGGCATAACGCCCCCCGGTGAGCGCAACCTGACGGTGACCGATACTGCCTGGGGATATCAGCTCTCAGCGCAGCTGAAGTATTTCTCTGTGCTCCCAGGCCTGGACATTACCGTACCGATTTTTTTTAAACACGATGTCGATGGTTACGGCAATGCCAATGGTCTCAGCAATGGCCTGGTAGAAGACATGAAAACAGCCTCGATCGGCTTCGATGCGTTCTACCTGTCAAACTTCCAGTTCAGCGGAAAATACGCCTGGTACTGGGGTAACAGTATTCCGGATGACCGCACCCTGGCAGACAGGGACAATGTTTCCCTAAGTATTAAATACGCTTTTTGAGCAGGAGAGAAAAAATGCGCAATAGAAAACTTGTACGTGCCGTGGGCCTTACTTCGGCGATGATGCTTGCTGCCACGGTGAGCGCGAAAGTTTCCGAAGAGGAAGCGGCGCGCCTCAATGGCAAGGATCTCACGCCGCTGGGTGGCGACGTCGCAGGCAATGCTGATGGCACTATTCCTGCCTGGAACCCGAAGTGGACCGGATTGCCGCCCGGGCTCGAATACGGTGGCCCGGGTGAGAAACGCCCAGACCCTTATGCCGATGAAGAGCCTATGCTGGTTATCACCGGCGATAATTACCAGGAGCATAAGGACAACCTCTCGGAAGGTCAGCAGGCGTTGTTCGCCCGCTATCCCAAGTATGAAATTCACGTGTACCCATCGCACCGCGACTTCGGTTTTCAGGAGCGTGTCGCGAACAAGGCGCGCTGGAATGCCACGAATACGGAGCTGACTGAAGGGGGCGAGGGTCTGCAAAGCTACAACGGTGGCCTGGCGTTCCCGATCCCGCAAAATGACCGGGAAGTGATGTGGAATATGCGCACCTCCGGTTGTTTCAATTCTTTCTTTGTGGCCTATGACGGTTACGGCGTTTTCTCTAACGGAGAGCGGGCCCACGATGCGGTGACCTTCACCCAGTCAGCGCCTTATAACAATCCGGCTGATCCGGATACCGGCGTCACTGAAAAAGAACGCGGCGATCGCGCTGTGTGGACGATCAGCGAACGGCTGGCTCCGCCCCGGCAAAAGGGGCAGATTACGGTGGTCAACGGCCCCCTGAATTACAAGACAGGAAAGCGGAATGCCTGGCAGTATGACCCCGGCACCCGCAGGGTACGCAAAGCGCCCTCGATTGGTTACGACAATCCGAACGGACCGGGTGGACTCCAGACTATTGACGACAATAAAGGCTTCAACGGTGCTTTCGATCGCTACAACTACACGCTGTTGGGGAAGAAAGAAATCTACATTCCCTACCACAACTATAAATACAACGATAACCGCATCGGCACACTGGACGATCGCCTGACCCTGAATTTCCCCAATCCTGAGTACATTCGATTCGAGAAACACCGGGTCTGGGTGGTGGAAGCGAACCTGGCAGAGGGCAAGCGCCATGCCTATAAAAAGCGTCGTTGGTATATCGATGAAGACAGCTGGAACCCTATGATGGCGGAGAACTTCGACGGCCGGGGTAACCTCTGGCGGGTCGGCTACTTCCTGTCTGACTACGAATACCAGATTGAATGTTATGCCAAGACCTCCCAGGTCTTCCTGGACCTGCCATCGGGCCATTACTTGACCGATTTTGTGACGCTCGATCGCAAGGAGCGCGATTTCAGCATTCCCTATCTGGACAAGGATAAATTCACACCTGCGAACTTGCGCAAACTCTCCAAACGCTGAGTTCCATTCAACTCCGAACCTCTCCAACCCCGCATCAGCGGGGTTATTTTCGTGGCTAATGTCGGTGGTGAAAAAGTGTCACCTGGGATACGATTGCACAAACGAACCGTCGGCAAAGATCGATGGACCAACGGTAGGGACCCCCATGAGCACTGCACCAAAACGGCAGGTCGAGCTGCTGGAAAAAAATCGCCCGCGGCAAGAACGGGCAAAACGAACCTATGAGGCGATTCTCGCCGCCGCTGCCGAGTTGTTGGTAGAGGTAGGGGTGGAGCGTATATCGACCAATCTCATCGCTGAGCGAGCCGGCATTACGGTGCCCGCGCTCTATCGCTACTTTCCGAATAAATACGCAGTCATCAACGCTTTGGGTGCGGCCCTGATGGATCGCCAGAATCAGGTATTCCAGGATTGGGTCGATAAGTACTATGTTGAGGGGGAGCCCCAGCGCCTGCTTGCCAGTATTTTCGAAGTTTTATGGCTCACTTACGAAGCCACTCTTGATCAAGTCGGCGGCCTTGAAATCGCCCAGGCTCTGCGCGCCGTTGGGCCGTTACAGGAGCTGAGATTGACGTCTCATCGTATATTGGCGGAGGAGCTGTCAGGTTTTGTTGCGGAGTGGCAGCAGCGACCGTTGGACGAAGAAGTGAAGCTGCAAGCGCGCATCACTATCGAGATAGGCTATAGCCTGGTAGAAATGGCGCTGGAGGATACAGCCCTGCCCGCGGAAGAAGCCCTAAGGCAGGGGGCCAGGATGCTGGAGATCAGCCTGAGCACCCATGCAGATAAAGTAGCCCCTTAAAGAGGCTCTACATCCTCAGCTTGAGGCCCTTTGTCGGTATTGGCCTCCACGAAACTCACCCGCTGACCGTCTTTAAGTCCACGCCGGCCTTCACCCCTGATTGAACGAAAATGCACGAAAATTTCTTCGCCATTGTCCTTGGTGATGAACCCAAAACCTTTCGATACGTTAAACCACTTCACTTCCCCCTCTTCGCGCGGGCCATCGGCGATTGCAGTAGCAGGAGCGGCTTGTTTGGTGGAGCTTTTCCCGCCCGCAGTCGCTGCAGGGGTTTTTGGAGCCGTCACCAGAAAAGCGGTGACCAGAGTGGCGAGTAACAGGACCACGGCTTGGGGAACCGCGGGCACAAAGTTGAGTAGTGCCCATGCCGCGGCGGCGGCCAGGACGCTGATGACGATTTTTCCGACAAAATTCATGTATACCTCTATTAGCTGAGCCCGCAGGCGGCGGGCATTCTATCACCTAAAACGACGAATAGCGCAAAAATACTAACAATAGCTTAAGAGGGCGGCGCCAGAAGCGCCACCGGATAGGTTTTGAGTACTACCTTTTCCCGGAGTGGTTGATCCGGAAGCAGACTACAACTTCTGGACGTCTTCTGCTTGCAGTCCTTTAGGACCATCAATCAGACTGAACTCCACCTGCTGTCCCTCGTTCAGGGTGCGGTAGCCGTCACCCTCTATGGAACGGAAGTGAACGAAGACGTCAGCATCTTCTTCTTCCCGGGTGATGAAGCCAAATCCCTTGGCATTGTTAAACCACTTTACCGTGCCGCTTACACGATCACTCATACCACTTACCTCGGTTCTAGCGTATTGCTTTTATTATGCTCCGCCACATATGAATGTAGCGCAGTCTTGAAACCTTTGGTGCGAAGGCAATTACGGAGCTATTCAATATCGCGGATACGTTGCTCCTGCTCCTTCAATTTCTGCAAGGCCTGTTCTTGCGCCTGCATTTTTTCACGTTCTTTTTCGACTACCGCTGCCGGTGCTTTATCGACAAAGGAACTGTTGCTCAGTTTACCTTGAAGACGTTTCAGGTCTTTCTCCAGCTTGTCAGTCTCTTTGGCCAACCGGGCCAGTTCGGCTTCCGTATCTATCAGGCCCGCCATGGGAACCAGGATCTCCAGTTTCCCAACCAGTGCGGTGGCCGCCACTGGCGCTTCTTCTGTCGCTTCCAGCCAGGTAACATCCTGCAGCTTGGCGAGTTTTATGAGGAATTGGGCATTCTGCGTCAGTCGTCTTTTATCTTCGTCGCCGCCATTCTTCATCAGTACGGTGAGTTCTTTGCCGGGGGGAATATTCATTTCCCCGCGAATATTTCTGACACCTACGATAACGCCTTTCAGCCATTCTATATCTGCGTTTGCAGCGCTGTCCATAGCGCTCTCATCTGCCACGGGGTAGGGTTGTAGCATGATGGTCGGGCCTGACTTTCCTGCCAGGGATGCTACCGTTTGCCAGATTTCCTCGGTAATGAACGGCATGAGTGGGTGCAGCAGACGCAGCCAGGTTTCCAGTACGCGGATCAGGGTGCGCCGGGTGCCTCTTTTTGCTTCGGGGCTGGCGTTGTCATCCCAGAGCACGGGCTTGGACAGTTCAAGGTACCAGTCGCAGTATTCATTCCATATAAATTCGTACAGGGCCTGGGATGCCAGGTCGAATCGGTAGGCCGCAACGGAACGCGCGACTTCGCTTTCTATTTCCTGCAGCCTGCTTACGATCCAGCGGTCTGCCAGGCTGCACTCGAAGGGCAGGGATTCATCCTGGCCACAGTCTTCGCCTTCGCAATTCATCATCACATAGCGAGCTGCGTTCCAGATTTTGTTGCAAAAATTCTTGTAGCCTTCAATGCGGCCCATGTCGAACTGCACATCGCGTCCGGTTGAAGCCAGGGAGAAGTAAGTAAAGCGCAAGGCGTCAGTTCCGTAGGCTGCAATGCCATCCGGAAACTGCTTGCGGGTCGCCTTTTCAATTTTCGCGGCCAGTTTAGGCTGCATCATGCCGGCTGTGCGCTTGCTGACCAGCGGTTCCAGTTCGATTCCATCGATCAGGTCAATCGGGTCCAGCACGTTGCCTTTGGATTTGGACATTTTCTGCCCTTCGGCATCGCGCACCAGTCCATGTACATAAACGGTATGGAAGGGCACCTCCTTGCGAAAATGCAGTGTCATCATAATCATCCGGGCAACCCAGAAGAAAATAATGTCAAAACCCGTGACCAACACTGAACTGGGGTGAAAGGTCTGCAGATCTTCGGTTTCCTCTGGCCAGCCCAGAGTGGAAAAAGTCCAAAGCGCAGAGGAAAACCAGGTGTCCAGCACGTCGTTGTCCTGGCGCAGCGTCATTTCGTCAGCGAGCTTGTGTTCTGCGCGCACGGCTTCTTCTGACTCGCCCACGTAGATGTGGCCTTTATCGTCGTACCAGGCGGGGATTCGATGTCCCCACCAGAGCTGGCGACTGATACACCAGTCCTGGATGTCGCGCATCCAGGCGAAGTAAGTGTTCTCCCATTGTTTCGGCACGAACTGAATTGCACCATCTTCTACTGCGGCGATCGCCGGCTTGGCCAGTTCGCGAGCATCGACATACCACTGATCGGTAAGATAAGGCTCGATGACAACGCCGGAGCGGTCACCGCGTGGCACCTTAAGCGTATGGTCGTCGATTTTATTCAGCAGGCCCAGCGCGTCCAGGTCGGCGACGACTCTCTTGCGAGCCTCGAAGCGATCCATTCCAACGTATGCCTCTGGTGCGTCTCCACCTATGGCCGCGTTGTCGTCAAGAATATTCAGCATGGGAAGACCGTGACGCTTGCCCATTTCATAATCGTTGAAATCGTGAGCGGGGGTGATTTTTACACAGCCCGTACCGAACTCCTTGTCCACATAGTCATCGGCAATGACTGGAATCTGGCGGCCTGTAAGCGGCAGTTCTACCATGCGGCCAATCAGGTGTGCGTAGCGCTCGTCCTCGGGGTGAACAGCTACCGCTGAGTCACCCAGCATGGTTTCGGGGCGGGTTGTGGCTACAGTGAGGTGACCTTCTCCACCCGCCAGAGGGTAGTTGAAGTGCCAGAGATGCCCCTGCTCTTCCTCGGAGATAACTTCAAGGTCAGAGATCGCAGTGTGCAGCACAGGGTCCCAGTTCACGAGGCGTTTGCCGCGGTAGATCAGGCCCTCTTTGTAGAGGCGAATAAACACCTCCTGAACGGCATTGGAAAGGCCTTCGTCCATGGTGAAGCGTTCCCTGGACCAGTCCAGAGAGGATCCCAGTCGGCGAAGCTGTCGCGTGATGGTGCCGCCGGACTCTTCTTTCCATTCCCAGACTTTCTTTACGAATTCCTCACGGCCCAGCTCGTGGCGGCTGATGCCCTTGGCTTCAAGCTGCCGTTCCACCACCATTTGGGTCGCGATGCCCGCGTGATCTGTGCCCACCTGCCACAGGGTGTTGTAGCCGGACATGCGGTGGTAGCGGATGAGGGCGTCCATGATGGCCTCCTGGAACCCGTGGCCCATATGCAGGCTGCCGGTAACATTCGGAGGTGGGATCATGATGCTGTAGGCCTCGTCTCCTCCCTGAGGAGCGAAGTAGCCTTTGGCTTCCCACTCTTGGTACCAGCGGGTTTCGATGTCAGCGGGTTGGAATGTCTTTTCCATCAGTTGGGAAGTCCAGGGGTAATCATGCAGGGAGCGCGATTATACGCCATGCATTACAGGCTGTGTAGGAGTGAGCAGCCGGTCTAGAGGTCGTGCTTTTCCAGGTGGTAGCCTCGCTCTTTGTAGAACAGCCACGATTTTCGGAGTGCTGCGAGACTGTCTTCGTCCTGGGTGACGACCTCGGCAACCCTGGCGAAGCGGGAGAAGAAAGGGGGAATTTCCAGCTGCAGATTAATCAGTAAATCTGAGTGTTTGCCCGGGTCCTGCCCCCAGCCAATTGCGATTTGCTCTGATTGTGCTTCGCCCGCCAGCGCGTGCGGTAGAAAACTGGCTGGCCTGAAGCTCCACAGCAGCTCGTCCAGTGCCTGTGCTTGCGGTTTGTCTGCGGCGTTGACGTAGATGCGGTGGCCCTGCGCATAGGCCTTGTCCGCGAGTCGAGCGGCTACCTGCAGGCGCTGTCCAGCGGCAGCAGCCTGCACCACGTAAAAACCGACACGGGTCACTTACCTGCGCGATCCATCAGATAGCGTGTAAGCAGACCCACAGGTCTGCCGGTGGCACCCTTTGGCGCACTATCCCAGGCCGTACCTGCGATATCCAGGTGGGCCCAATCATAGTTTTTGGCAAACTCAGCCAGGAAGCAGGCCGCTGTGACGCTGCCACCACCCGCGCTACCGATGTTACCCAGATCGGCAAAATTACTCTTTAGCTGCTTGGTATATTCTTCCCATAGCGGCATATGCCAGGCGCGGTCATGGCTCTCGGTTCCCGCTGCCAGCAGTTGTTCCGCTAATTCATCCTTGTTGGCATAAAGCCCGGTGGCATGCGACCCCAACGCGACTACGCAGGCACCGGTCAGTGTCGCTATGTCGATCACAGTCGCGGGCTTGAAGCGCTCGACGTAGGTCAGTGCGTCACAGAGCACCAGACGACCTTCCGCATCTGTATTAAGGACTTCAATGGTCTTGCCCGCCATGCTGGTGACCACGTCACCGGGCTTGGTGGCGCTGCCGCTGGGCATGTTTTCCGCAGCCGCCACAACGGCGATGACGTTGAGCGGAAGCTCCATGCTGGTAATGGCGTCCATGGTGCCGAAAACGCTGGCCGCGCCACCCATGTCGTACTTCATTTCGTCCATTTTGGCGCCGGGCTTCAGAGAGATGCCGCCACTGTCAAAGGTAATGCCTTTGCCGACCAGGACATGAGGCTTGTCGCTTTTTTTGCCGCCCTGATAGTTCATGACGATAAGTTTAGCGGGCTGGTCGGTGCCGGCAGTCACTGACAGCAGTGACCCCATGCCCAGTTCACGCATTTTCTTCTCTTCGAGAATTTGAATGCCAAGCTTGCTATTGCCCCGACCCATTTTACGGGCCTGCTGCGCCAGGTAGCTGGGGGTGCAGATATTGCCGGGAAGATTGGCCATATTGCGCGCCGTGTTAATGCCCACGCCAGTAGCGCTTCCCTGGTTCAGTGCTTTTTGTGCGGCGGCATTGGTTGAGGCGCAGCTGACCGTAACCCGGTTTAGCTTCAGTGCGGGCTTTGGTTTGGACACGGTTTCTGTATACCGATAGCTTTTGCTTTCCAGGGACCGGGAGAGCATTTCCAGCAACCAGCTGTCGTCCGCGCCCTTGACCTTAAGGTCTTCCAGTAGCAGTAGCGCATCCTTGGAACTGGTGCCTTTAATGCCGGTGTAAATTGACTGCGCAAAGCTCCTGGCAGCAGAGCGATCAAAGTTCTTCTTTTCTCCGCAGCCGACTAGTAACAGTCTCTTGGCTTTTCCCGCGCCGGGCAGGAGAGAGGACTGGCCGCTTTTGCCAGCAAAGTCGCCCAGTTCAAGCGCTGTTTTTATCGTACCGCCTGAGGCCTTGTTAAGGCTTGCTGCAGCGCCAGAGAGTTTAGCATCGCTATAAATTGGAACAACGGCACATCCGGTAGAGATGCTAACCGGGTCGCTGACTTTTCGGGCTGAAAACTTGATTGCACTCATGGCTAATAACCTCGCTGTTTTGGCACGCGCTAGTGTATGATGTTGTGCTTCTAAACCCAACCAGTATACGCAGATTTCGAACTGAGCAAGGTATGAAAATTCTCCGCTATCTCTCACTGGATGTGCTGGTGCACATGGTTGCTGTGAGTTTTGTATTGTTGGTCATCATCATCAGCGGCCGTTTTGTGAAATACCTGGCTGAGGCCGCTGTGGGCGATTTGGCCGCCGGTATACTCGTTCCAGTGCTGCTATATCGTTTGCCTGGATTCATGGAGCTGATTATCCCGCTTGGCCTTTTCATTGGGATTCTGATGTCCTACGGACGACTGTACGTCGAAAGTGAGATGGTGATTTTCACAGCGACGGGTATTAGTCCCCAGCGCCTGGCCGCCTATACCCTGGTACCTGCTCTTTTGGTGATGTTGATTGTCGGTGGACTCAGCCTGTTTGTGTCTCCGCTGGGTGCTGCTCGCTCCGAAGCGCTGCTCCACGCGCCGGAGTCCTCGCAGGGTATCAATGCCCTGGCTGCCGGGCGATTCCAGACCCGGCGGAGTAATGACATGGTCAGTTATGCTCAGACTGTGGATGGAGACGGGGTAATGCACTCGGTATTTCTCTCCCAGGCCGAAAGGGACGATGACGGTGAGTTGACCATGTTGCTGACGGTCGCCAATGAGGGTGAAGTCAAGTTTGACAGGGAGACCGGTGCCAGATATCTGGAGCTGCGCGATGGGGTGCGCTACGTGGGGTATCCTGGTGACCTGGACTATCAGGTCGTTAGTTTTGATCAATTCGGCGAGCTTATTCCCGAACCCGAGGGCGGTGTTCGTACGGCCGACCCTGTTGACGGTCGTACGACCTTGCACCTGCTTCGTTCAGACTCGCTTGAAGATAAGGCTGCGCTGCATTGGCGGTTGTCAATTCCCGTGATGGTCCCGATTGTCGCTATCATTGCCATGTGTATGAGTCGCACCAATCACAGGCGTGGCCGCTATATCAAAATGGCTCCGGCCTTTATTCTTTATCTCGGATACCTGACCTTGCTGGCCAATGCCCGTTCCGCTGTTGCGTCGGGCGACGGCGGCCCCCTTAGTATTTGGGCTGTGCATGCCCTGTTCCTGGCAGTGGCACTGGCGATGCTTTATGGGCCCGCTTTACTGGGTCGATTGAAGCACCGGAGGTATCTCAATGCGAAAGCTTGATCGCCATGTCGGGTGGACCGTATTCGCCGCGATTCTATTGGTGCTTGCAATCATTGTCGGCCTGGATGCCATCGCTGCTTTTATCGACGAGGCTGATGATATTTCCGAGACCTATACCTTTACCCAGGTCGGCTTCTATATCCTGCTGACCTTGCCCGGTCGCCTCTATGAGTTTGTTCCCTTTGCGGCTTTGATCGGCTGTATGTTGGGTTTGGGCCAACTGGCGACCTCCAGCGAGTTGGTGGTCATGAGAGCAGCGGGTGTGTCTATAGGAAGGTTAGTCTGGGTCGCGATGAAGCCCGCACTACTGATCGCGGTTATGGGGTTTGCGCTGGGAGAATTTGTCGCACCGCAGACCGAGCAGATGGCCGAAACCCGGCGTGCACTGGCCCAGAACCCGGGTGAGAGTTTTGGCGGTCGTCACGGTATCTGGAATCGGGAGGGTAATACCTTCCTGCACTTCAACGCACTGGAAGCGGGCGGTGTGGTTCACGGGATTACCATGCTGGAGTTTGATGAAGATTTGCTCATGGAGTATTCCCTACGAGCCCGTCGGGCCAGCTTTGAAGGCGATTATTGGACCATGGAAGATGTCGTGCTTACCAATTTCAGCAGTTGGCAGACCACTCGGGAACTTCACGATGAAATGCGCTGGGATACCGGCATTACGCCTGAACTTCTAACGGTAATGGTGGTGGACCCAGAGTACCTGCCTATTGCCGACCTTTATCGCTTCAGTCGTTATTTGCAGTCCCAGGGGCTTGACTCCGATGATTACCAACTCGCTTTATGGAGCAAGGTTTTACAGCCGGCAGCGATTGGTGCGCTCGTGCTGGTAGCCATTTCATTTATTTTCGGGCCCTTGCGGGAGGGCACTATGGGCTTTCGAATTTTTGCCGGAGTGATCGTCGGGATTGTCTTTCGCACCAGCCAGGATTTGCTCGGACCGGCTAGCCTGGTCTTCGGTTTTGCGCCTATTTACGCGGCTTTGGGGCCTATCTTATTGTGCGGGGCGGCGGGGATGCTGCTGCTAATGAGGGCGCGCTAGGTTTTTGACTCACGGCTGCTCTTGGGCAGCAGTATCAGTTCAGTGCCTGAGATATAGTCATGCCAGTAACGCTGGTTACGATCAAATAGTTTCCACAGGTAGCCAAGTCCCAGGCAGCCGGCGGAAAGCGCGGCACCACAACAGCGCAATAATGCCTGGTTAAACGTGGGATCCCCGCCTTTCACACTCACCAATTTTATGCGCCAGGCCTGCATGCCCAGGGTTTGGCCGCTCTTTAGCCAGAACGCACTGTAAAAACCAATCAGGCAAAGCACAAACAGGGCCTGGCCAATGTACGGATTCAAAACTTCCTGCTCGCCATCGCTCAATTGCACGGTCACTCCCAGTGCCAGGCCATTCACTACGAATACCAGTGCGATAACGAGTAAAGCATCGTAAACCATGGAGACCAGGTGGCGAACAAGCGAAGGGGTAGGTGGTTTTGCAGAGGTGTCATTCATATCGGCCAAGTCTACCATTAATACTGACAGATTAAGGATTGGTAATGATGCCTTTGTGAAACGCCTACCGCATTGGAGGGCGATCAACAGCATGCTACATTGCCGGCAAACGTGGATAACAACATGAACGTATTACTGGTAGAAGACGATCCGTCTGTCGCAAAATTTATTTGCTCGGAACTGGCGCGTGTGGGTTACAGCTCGGTCCACTGTGCAGATGGTGACGGGGCATATGACACTGCCAGGGATCAGGCCTTCGACGTTTGGATTGTCGACCGTATGCTGCCAGGCAGGGACGGCTTGAGGCTGATTCAGGATCTGCGGGATATCGGTAACAAAACCCCGGCATTGGTGCTCAGCGCCCTGGGCGAGGTGGATGACAGGGTTCAGGGTCTGCGCAGTGGTGCTGACGACTACCTGGTGAAGCCGTTCGCGATGGATGAGCTCCTGGCCAGGTTGCAGGTTCTTTCGCGCCGCGGCGCCAGTAATTCAGACGGTACTACGCGATTGCAGGTTGAGGACCTGGTTATGGACCTGTTACAGCAGGATGTCAGTCGTCGTGGGCAGCCTGTTTTGCTGCAACCCAGAGAATACAAGTTGCTGGAATACTTGATGCGCTATGCCGGTCAGGTGGTTACTCGAGCGATGCTGTTAGAGCACGTCTGGGGTTACAATTTCGACCCCCAGACGAATGTGATCGACGTTCATGTCTCCCGCTTGCGCCAGAAGATCGACAAGGACTTTGAGACCCCTTTGCTGCTGACAGTGCGTGGCGCGGGTTACCGCCTGGGTCCTGAGGTCCAATAGTGCAAAAGGTCATTGGCAGCCTGACGTTTCGGTATATCGCCAAATACCTGCTAGTGCTTAGCGCCACTGTGTTTCTGGTGTTGGTAATGCTCTACGCCTTCTTTAGCTACAACTACTTTCGCGACCTGTCCCGGAGCATTATCGAGGAGCAGGAAACTCTGCAGATTATTTACCAGGGCCAGTCTCTTGAAGGGGTTCGGCAGTACTTTCAGGACCAGCGCGATACCCAGATACTCGATCGGTTCCACTACCTTGTCAGCGACCAGGCTGGAGACAAAGTGGCAGGAGATCTTCCGGAGGCCACGGGCTATCGCGAGTTCGACGACGGTTGGGTGGGTTTTGAGTTGGCGCTGCTCGAATGGGGGCAATCTGTCGATGTCGACTTCCTCGCCAGGGAAGTCAGTTTGGGTGGTGGCTATAGCGTTATCGTGGCAAGGAGTTACGAGCAGGCGGTCTATCGTGCCAGACTGGTTCTGGCGACATTGATCCGCACCATGTTGATAACCATTCTGCTCGGTTTGATAGGGGGTTATTTTGCTGCGGCAAGGGGGCTGCAGCGGGTCGAGTGGTTAGGCAGGGAAATGTCGCGAATTGTGCGGGGAAATCCCTCCCAGCGCCTGGATGCCAGTGCGGAAAAAGGTCAGGTGGGTGAGTTGGCGATTATTCTCAATCGGATGCTGGATCAGACCGAGTCGCTCATGCATGGGGTGCGAAGCGTATCTGACAACATAGCTCATGACTTGCGCACGCCGCTGAGTCGATTACGCAATCAACTGAGTCAGTTGCGTCATAGTTTGCCCGCAGAAAAGGGTGAAAATGTAGAGCGCTTAATAGCGGATTGCGACAGTTTGCTCGCCTCTTTCAATGCCGTATTGCGAATATCGACGCTGGAGTCTGGCAATCGCTACGCCGGTGGCGGTGAGGTCGACTTGCGTCAGTTGTTAAGCGATGCAGTAGAACTATATGAGCCTGTAGCCCAGGAAAAAGGAGTGGAGCTGGTTTTGGCGACGGTGCCCAACGCGAGTTGTCAGGGTGAGGCCGACCTGTTGTTCCAAATGTTTGCCAATGTGCTGGACAATGCGATCAAGTACACGCCTCCAGGAGGGTCAGTGAGAGTCGATCTTGCTCGCGAGCCTTCCGGTGGAGACTTTGCTTACCGGGTTATGATTTCAGATACCGGACCGGGAATATCGGCGGAGCATTGGGAAGATGTATTCCGGCGTTTTTACCGTGTGGAGCCCAGTCGTTCCTCCCAGCCCGGGCATGGACTCGGGCTCAGTATGGCTCAGGCAATCGCGAACTACCACGGTGGTTCGGTTGACCTGGAGGACAATCAGCCGGGTTTGAGAGTGGCAATCAACCTGCCCTAGTCCTGTCTCATTCAGTCTTGCAGGCTGATATGGTCCGTGGCTGGCGGAGGCGGCTTTGGGCGATTGCGGTGCTCTTCATCGAGGACGTCACTGCCTTCTGGTGCCATTTTAATCCCGGATAAGTCCAGCGTTGGCGGTTCCGCTTCAGGTGACCGGCAATCGCTAAAGTCCGTTCCCGGAGGGGCGAGGTCAAGGCTGTCCGTATTGGGTTGGACGGCTGCACTTTCCGCCGTCAGGTTGGGGATACTCGCACCCACTTCCTCTATGGAAAGGTGGCCAGTATCAGGTGCGGGGGGAGGCAAGGGCGCTTCTTCGGAGAGCCGCTGACTGGTTTCATCCAGATCCAGCCCCGAGGTGTCTATGTCGGCAACGACTTGTTCACTGCGTTCATCCGGCTTGAGTACCTCTGTGCCTTCAGGTTCCAGGTCAAGGCTGGTTTCTCCCTCGACCTCCGGGTGATTGCTCGCGCTGCTACTGGACGCCCCCACTGCAGATTCCGGCTCATTGTAGGCGCCATGATCAGGCGCGGCTGCCAGGGCAGCGATTCGTTCTGCCGCCGTTTGCGGCTTTGTCGGCTCAGGAGTGGATGCGGACTGGGATGCCTGGCCAGTTTCCACCGCCTTGATCAGCGGCTTGGCGCCGGCGTTTTCCATGGCCTGCTTGTACTTGAGCGCGGTTGCCTTGTCACACTCTCGCTTGACCAGTTGTGGGCTGCCGCTGAACAGCTTGTCCAACGTCGAGTCACTGGCTTTGAACAGGGTGGCTAGCTTTGCCCTCACCTGGTCAAGCTGCTGTCCCTCAAGCAGCTCTCCCGCATAATAAATATTGTAGAGCGGTTCCATGGCTCTTCTCCGTCGCAGTCGCGCTTTTAGTATACGCCCATGAGGGCGTCTTTGCTCTACCGCCAAGTCTGTTAGTATTTGCGACTCATTTCTGAATTATAAAACCATGAGTGACCGCGTTCCGACACGTTTTATGAAAACGCTGCTGAAAATGGTGGGGGACCGGGGCTATGACTTCTCTGGCATCCTTGCCGAGGCTGGCCTTGATTTCGATCCGCTGGACGCACAGGCGCCGGGCTATCGCTCGGAGGTGAGTGCCATGCAGTACTCCCGTGTCTACCAGAACGTGCTGAGTTTGCTGCAGGACGAGACGTTTGGCGTCACGGGCAGCGAACTGGTTGCGCCAGGTGCGTTCCGAATGATGTGCTACTGCGTAATTTCCTGCGAAAACCTGGGGCAGGCGATACAAAGGGCCTCAGAGTTTTACCGCACTTTTTTTGATGAACGTAGTCAGCTCTATGCGAATTTTAGCCAGGAGTTCGCGCGCGTGGGCTATCGCACCATCGATCGTGAAAGTCGCCCTCAGGTGGGGCCTGCAGACGCTTATGGACTCTCAGTTTGGCACCGCTTCTTTGGTTGGCTTTGTGGTCGTCCCATTGAGCTAAAACGCGTGGATTTCACCGGTGCGCCGCCCGACAATATCGAAAAATACGAAGACCTGTTTCGCTGTCCGCTCTACTTTAACCAGACGAATGATCTGCTGTATTTCGACAGCGCCAGTCTGGCCTGGTCTGTGGTGCATACCCAGCACTCGCTGCGCGAATTTTTGCGTACGGCTCCCTACCAAATGCTGATCATGGAAAACGATCCAGCCGGCAACAACCTGTCCGCTCAGGTGAAAGCCATGATTGGCCATGATTTCAGTGAGGGCTTTCCCAGCTTTGAGATGATCAGTAGCGCGCTCAATATGTCCGCTCCTACCTTGCGACGTCGCCTCAAGAAAGAGGGGACAACGTTTCAGCAAATCAAGGATGACTCACGCTGTGAGGCGGCCAAACTTTGCCTCAATCGTCATGACCTTTCGATCAATGAAGTTGCAGTACAGATGGGCTTTACTGACCCCAGTGCCTTCCATCGGTCCTTTAAAAAATGGACAGGACAAACACCGGGCCAATTCCGCAGTGAGTTGCGGAGGGATTAACTGCACCGCACCTGGGCCCAGGCTGACAAAGTCCGCATCCCGGGATCCTCTTGCCTGGCCAGGCTTAACTCGATAACGTGGGTCACAGCCGAAACAGAGGGTGGGTTAAGTATGGAAACCAAACTCGCAACATTGGGCTGGAGTGGCTTTTTCCAACAGCAACTGAGCCTCGAAGAGTACCAGGATTATAAACCGTTCCGAGTGCTACAGCAGCATCGTGATCAGCTGACTGTGGCTGGAGAGGCAGGGGAGCAGGACATTCCTGTGCTGCACTTCATGCCCGCATTGACGGTTGGCGATTGGATACTGCTGGATGCCAACAGCGGTTTTATTCGCTTGTTGGAGCGCAAATCCTTGTTCAGCCGCAAGGCCGCGGGTAGTAAGGTCGCTGAACAACTGATTGCCGCGAATATCGATACCGCTTTTCTGGTGTGTTCCCTTAATCAGGATTTCAATCTGAGTCGCATTGAGCGCTACCTGGCCTTGATTCATGAATCGGGCGCGGAGCCGGTTGTGGTCTTGACCAAAGCGGATTTGGTGGATGATGCCGAGGCAATGGTGGCCAAGGTAAGGGCCCTCGATTCGCTACTGATGGTGGAGGCGGTGAATGGTATGGATGAGACGAGCGTGGAGCCGCTCAGAGTATGGTGCAAGCCCGGTAGCACCATTGTTTTTCTCGGTTCATCGGGGGTAGGCAAGTCGACGCTGGCGAACACCTTGATGGGCTCACATGCCCTGGAGACGGGCGGTATTCGCGAGGACGATAGTAAGGGTCGGCATACCACCACAGCGCGTTCCTTGCATCTACTTCAAGAGGGTGGCTTGCTGCTGGACACGCCCGGAATGCGAGAACTGCAGCTGGCTGACGTGGAGTTGGGGCTGGAAAAAACATTTGCCGATATCCACCAGATGTCAGAGCACTGCAGGTTCTCAGATTGCAGGCACCACTCCGAGCCCGGGTGTGCTGTGCTGGCCGCCATACAGGCGGGGGAACTTGAGGAGCGCCGACTGCTCAACTATCGCAAGTTACTTAAAGAGCAGGAGATGAATAGCGCTAGCCTGGCTCAAAAGCGTTCCAGGGACAAGGCGCTGGGGAAATTCTATCGTTCTGTGCTCGATGAATCCCGGCAGCGTAGAAAAGAGCATTAGACGACATATTGACCCCTGCGTGTTCCAGCTGAGTAACGTATAATAAGGCCCCGTTTTTGAGGCGCCCTATGAACGTACAAACAGAAATTGAACACAATCTCAGCACCGAGCTTCAGCCGCAGCTGCTTGAGGTGAGTAATGAGAGTCACATGCACAGTGTGCCGCCCAACTCTGAAACCCATTTCAGGGTGGTTGTAGTCTCTTCGCTATTTGACGGTAAGCGCAAAGTAGCCCGCCATCAACAGGTGTATCAGTTACTCGCTGATCAACTCGAAGGGCCAGTGCATGCTCTGGCCTTGCACACTTATACGCCCGATGAATGGGCGCAGCGCCAGCAACCAGCGCCGGAATCGCCGGATTGCCTGGGCGGTTCGAAGAGTGAGGGTAGCTGAGCTATGTCTGCAATTGTTGTTGCCGCCTTGTATCGATTTGTCACTCTGGATAATTATCGAGAGATGCGCGAGCCCCTCCTGGATGAGTGCCTGGCGGCAGGGGTGAAGGGGACGCTGCTGTTGGCCAGTGAGGGGGTTAATGGAACTATTGCGGGGTCCCGGGAAGGGATTGACCGGGTGCTGACCTATTTAAAGGCTGACCCGCGACTGGCAGAGCTCGACCACAAAGAGTCTTTTGACGAACACATGCCGTTTTACAGAATGAAGGTGAAGCTCAAGCGTGAGATTGTCACCATGGGGATAGAGGGAATAGACCCCAACCTCGTCGTGGGCACCTATGTCAAACCTAAGGACTGGGATGAACTGGTTAACGATCCTGAGGTGTTGTTGATTGATACCCGCAACGATTACGAGTACAGCATCGGCACGTTTAAAGGCGCTGTAGACCCACATACCACTAACTTTCGCGAGTTCCCGGAATATGTTCGCAGTCAGCTTGACCCCGGCAAGCAAAAAAAGGTGGCTATGTTTTGCACCGGCGGTATTCGCTGCGAGAAGGCCTCTGCCTATATGTTGCAGGAGGGTTTCGAGGAGGTCTATCACCTGCAGGGCGGTATTCTGAAATACCTGGAAGAGGTGCCTGAAGAGCGCAGCACCTGGGAAGGTGAATGTTTCGTATTCGATAATCGAGTCGCAGTGAACCACCGGCTTGAGAAAGGCCAGTACGACCAGTGCTATGGTTGCCGGATGCCGATCACAGAAGAGGAAAAGCTGTCTGATAAATATCGCAAGGGTGTGTGTTGCCCCCATTGCTATGACAGCCTGACTGCCGATCAAGTCGAACGTTTCAGTGAGCGGCAAAAGCAGATTGAGTTGGCGTCCGCCCGCGGTGAAAGCCATGTGGGAGCGTCCGCACCACAGCGTCAGGAAGGTGCTAATTCAAGTGCTGATTCAGTGGGGTCCTGAAACCGGAGATCGGTACGTAGATACTTACGCTCTCACTGTTGCCCTGGGATATGACACCGCTGAGCTGTGCATGGCCCTCAGTCGATAGCTGAATGACCGCGCCGCCAGATGCTCCTTTATAAGCGCTGCAATCGCTTTCGCTCTGGGAAGATTTCTGCAGGGTGATATTGCACCCGGCGTGGTAGGTAAGAACAGCACCTTTGGCGCCCAGTCCCCCATCCCCGGAGTAGCCCGCCATAGTCACTGGTCGCTGCATGTCTGCGCGCTTTGGATGGAGCTCCAGCGCTGGGATGTCACCGGTAGGAACAGGATCATAAAGCTTCAGTACCGCCCAGTCGGCGTACATACCACCGCCATCTGCGACCCGGTATGCCTCTCTTATCAGTATTTTTCCGGTTCCCGGGGTCAGGGTAAATGTAATCGGCTTGCTGAGGTCGCGGTAGTATTCGAGGCAATGCCATGCCGTCACTACAGTATCTGCCCGGCTACTATTGCGCGGGGCTACTAAGCTGCCGCTGCAACTCTCACGCTGGTGGCGGCCGTAGCCATCGCGGTATTGAACACCCGGCACATCCAGCTTTCCGACAGCTTGCAACCAGCCAGGTGACTGGCTGTCATAGGCCTGGCGCTGTTCGGCCTGTGAGTTGGCAGTCAGCATGAGGGCGGCTACCAGTAGTCGAAGGATCATTGGCTAAAATTTCTATGTCGGGATTAACTTTGTGGCCCGCGTCCATATTAATCAGCTTGGCGGTTGCCGTCACCCCCATTAGGATGGGTGCTGGATTTGCCTATCAGAACAGGAGAGGCCATGCAGATCAACAACAGGGTAGTGGTTGTTACCGGCGCCAGCCGCGGCGCAGGCAAAGGTATCGCTATTGCGCTTGGGGCCAGTGGTGCGACGGTGTATGTCACCGGACGTACGCGCAATGAGGGCGACGCGCCCCTGCCGGGTACGGTGGAGGCAACTGCTCGGGCGGTCACAGATGCTGGCGGGAAGGGTATCCCCCTGTACTGTGATCACAGTGATGATGCTCAGGTGAAAGCCGCTTTTGATCGGGTTAGAGAGGAGCAGGGCAAGATCGACATTCTGGTGAACAATGCGACCAGTCTGCACGATGCCCTGACCATGAAGGGCCCGTTCTGGGAAAAACCGCTGGACCTGACCCATCTATGGGACGTGGGTATGCGGTCTCACTATACCGCTACCTACTACGCCGCTCCTATGCTGCTGGCCAGCGACAGGGCGCTTGTCGTTAATACATCCTCCTTTGGCGGACGAATTTATATGCACGGTCCTGCCTATGGTGCTGGCAAGGCCGCGGTGGACAAAATGGCCCACGATATGGCGATCGACTTTAAACCCCATAATGTGGCGGTTGTTTCCCTGTGGATGGGCTTGCTGCTCACCGAGCGGACTCGTCTGGTGTTCGAGGCCGAGCCCGAGTTGTATGCAGATTTGGTCGACACCTGCGAAACCCCCCAGTTTACCGGCCGAGTGATAGGCGCTCTCTACCGAGATGCAGCGTTAATGGAGCGCAGCGGCAAAGTGTGGATAGGTGCAGAATTGGGTGAAGAATACGGGGTGACCGACATAAATGGCAGGCAGCCCCCGTCTCACAGAGCTTTTTTCGGCGACAATACCACCTACGGCGATGCCGTAGTGGAGTGAGAAATAGCCCAAATGGAGGATGCAGCCCGGTAGACAGGCGGGTTAAATTCGAAGCTGGCCCAGGTGCAGCGGCCCAAACAAATTGTGCAGAAACCGAAAGATAAAATACGAACAGGTGGAACTATGAACGACTATGGACTGGAATCTCCGCGCGCTCAGGAACTGATCGCCGCGGCTCGCGCAATGGGCCCGGCACTAATGCAGCGCCGCACGCAATGCAAAGAGGACCGTCGTGTCCCTGCAGCCACAGTAGACGATTTTCGCAACGCCGGCTTCTTCAAAATTTTACAGCCCGAGCAGTGGGGCGGCTACGCCATGGATCCACAGGTGTTTTATATGGTTGGGTACGAGGTTGCGAGATTCTGCCCCTCCAGCGCCTGGATACTCGGAGTGATCGCCGTTCACAATTGGCAATTGGCGGTGTTCGATGACCAGGCCGCACAGGATGTATGGGCTGAAGACCCGAGCGTATTGATTTCCTCCTCCTATGCACCCGTGGGCAAAGTTAAAGTGGTAGACGGAGGGTTTCGCCTGAGCGGACGCTGGAGTTTTTCCAGTGGATCGGAGCATTGCAAGTGGGCTTTCCTGGGTGCCGTGGTGCCCACGCCGGAAGCGCCCTTTGATATGGCCAATTACCGCACTTTCCTGGTGCCCATCGAGGATTATGAGATTGCGGACAACTGGGACGTGGTTGGCCTGCAGGGCACCGGCTCCCATGACATCATAGTAGATGACGTGTTTGTGCCCGAGCACCGCACCCACAAGTCCATGGACGGCTTCCTTTGTGATAACCCCGGTAACGAAGTAAATGATGCACCGCTTTATCGTATGCCGTTCATGCAGGTGTTTGTGCGCGCAGTCTGCACTGCCACCCTGGGTGCATGTGAGGGCGCGTTGCAGGCATTTGTTGAGGTCGCTAAAACGCGTCAGGTTGGTCCGAACAAAATGAAGAACGATCCCTATGCGCGCCAACTGGCCGCCGAGGTACGTGCTTCCATTGAAGAGATGAAACTCACGATGGTGCGTAACTTTGATGCAATGATGGATAGTTGTCGTGCGGGAGATCCAATCCCTGTAGATGATCGGGTACGCTACCGATATGACTCCGCCGTGGTCGCGGACCGTTGTCTGGAATTATCCGGTCGCATGTTGAAAGCTTCTGGTAGCGGCGGCATCCGTCACGGTAGTGAGCTACTGGACTATCACCTGGATATGCTCGCCAGTCAGGCCCATGTTGCCAATCACTCTACTCCCTTCGCCAACAATATGGGCGGTATGATGTTCGGGGAAGAGAACCTGGACTACGCTGTATAGAGTTCCCGGGCCAGACCAAAGACCAGCGTCGTTGTTGACGTTGGAGTCCATCCCGGCTGGGGTGGGTCGGGTGTGATATGAGTAAATAGAGGAAAATGACGATGGCGAATGTCGGACTACTGCCTGAGGGCAACTATGCGAGCTGTGCCAACGGCTACAAAATGCATTACCTCGATGAAGGGCAGGGCGACGTGGTGGTATTTCTGCACGGATCCGGCCCCGGAGCCAGCGGTCATTCAAACTTCAAGGGTAATTACCCGGCATTTGTGGAAGCGGGGTACCGCTGCGTTGTCCCGGATCACGTCGGTTACGGTTTCTCCGATAAGCCCGACGACGTCGACCATCCACTTACGTTCTTCGTCGAATGTATCAAACAAACGCTCGACTGCGCAGGCGTAGAACAATGTACCCTCGTGGGTAACTCACTGGGAGGCGCCATCGCCCTTGGCTTGGCACTGGAGTACCCGCAACTGGTGGAGAAACTGATTTTAATGGCACCCGGTGGACTCAGTGAGCTTGCTGAGTATCAGAAAATGCCCGGAATGCAGAAGGTGTTCCAGGTGTTTGGTTCTGGCGAGCCAGTCACTCCGGATGTAATGAAAGACCTGTTTGCCACAGGCCTGATGTTTAACCCGGAGCATGCGACCGATGAGCTGGTGGCGGAGCGTATGCAAGTCATGCAGATTATGAATGGCCATGTGATGGCCACCATGCAGATTCCGGTACTGGTGGACAGACTGCATGAAATTCAATGCCCAGCGTTGGGCTTCTGGGGCATGGATGAAAAAATGATGCCCGAAGAAGGAATCATGGCCATGGTGAAGAATATCAGGCACATGCGCACTATTCTGGTCAATGAATGCGGCCACTGGGTGATGGTGGAGCATGAAGCGATGTTCAATCGCGCCTGCCTGGACTTTCTGCAGAACGGCTGATCATCCAGTAATTTAAACCATGAATTGGCGGCGGAGGTGTAAAATCACGCCTCCCTTACCCTGGTATGGATCACAATGATGGATTCCAAAATAGTCGAGCGCTATGGCGACGAGCTGTATCAAGCGCTGCGTGACTTCCGCACACTGGCACCGCTGACTGATCGCGAGAGCGATATCACTGTAGAAGATGCCTATCATATCAGCCTGAGAATGCTCAATCGGCGCCTTGATGATGATGGTGAGAAAGTGGTGGGCAAGAAAATCGGGGTTACCAGTAAGCCAGTACAGGAGATGCTAGGCGTATTCCAACCTGATTTTGGTTTTCTCACTGATGCTATGGCCTACCCAAATGCAGCTGATATTCCTATCGCGGGCAATTTGATTGCTCCGCGTGCTGAGGGGGAAATAGCTTTCCGCTTGAAGAAGGACCTCATTGGTCCTGGTGTTACCGAAGCCGATGTACTGGATGCGACACAATCCATTATTCCCTGCTTTGAAATTGTCGACTCCCGCATCGACGACTGGAAGATCAAGATTCAGGATACAGTGGCAGACAACGCCTCCTGTGGGGTTTATGTATTAGGTGACAATGAAGTGGACCCCAGGGATTATGATTTGCCTAACCTTAAAATGAAAATTTACAAAAACGGCGAGTTGCACTCAGAAGGTCTCGGTAGCGCTGTGCAGGGAAACCCTTTGACGGCGGTTGCCTGGTTGGCCAACACCCTGGGCGAGTTTGGTATTCCGTTTAAGGCGGGCGAACTTATTCTTTCCGGCTCTCTGGCGCCGCTGATTCCGGTGGTAGCAGGTGATCAAATGAGCCTGGATATTGAGGGTGTAGGCGGCTGCCGTTGCCAGTTTATTTAACAGCTTGTCTTTCTCGCATTACGAGAGGGGTTAAGGAGCATTATGAGTAACAAGATCAAAGCGGCCATTATCGGTCCCGGGAACATTGGCACCGACCTGTTAGTCAAGGCAATGCGCAGTGAGTATGTCGAGCCTGTCTGGATGGTGGGGGTCGATCCGGATTCTCCGGGACTGGCGCGAGCGACAGAGATGGGTCTGAAGACCACATCTGATGGCGTGGACGGCATGTTGCCCACAATGAAAGAAGATGGGGTGCAAATCTGCTTCGACGCGACCTCGGCTTACGTTCACGCTGAGAACAGTCGCAAGGTCAATGAGCAAGGGGCAGTAATGATAGATCTGACGCCTGCAGCCATTGGTCCGTTCTGTGTGCCACCGGTGAATCTCGCTGATGCGGTTGCCCAACGGGCGATGAACGTCAATATGGTCACCTGTGGTGGCCAGGCAACCATACCTCTGGTTGCCGCGGTGAGTCGCGTTCAAAAAGTTTCATACGGAGAGATTGTGGCCACCGTCAGCTCCAAGTCTGCGGGCCCTGGCACCCGCAAGAATATCGATGAATTCACCCGCACCACGGCCAACGGGATTGAAACTGTTGGGGGTGCTGCCAGCGGCAAAGCGATTATTGTGATTAATCCGGCGGAGCCAGCGCTGATTATGCGCGATACGGTGCACTGTTTGACGGTTGATGAGCCGGACCAGACGGCCATTACCCAGTCGGTTCACGACATGATTGCCGAGGTGCAGAAGTATGTGCCCGGTTACACCCTGAAGAACGGGCCGGTGTTCGATGGCAAGCGAGTGTCCATCTATATGGAAGTGGAAGGCCTGGGCGACTTCCTGCCGAAGTATGCGGGCAACCTGGATATTATGACGGCGGCGGGGCTGCGCACGGCGGAGATGTATGCGCAAGAGATACTCGCGGGAAAATTTGTGCCGACGGCAGCCTGAGACCAAGATTTAACGTTATCCCCGCGAAGGCGGGGATCCAGTTAATGGGTTCCCTGGATTCCCGCCTTTGCGGGAATGACGAGAACCCGGGAGAAAAAGAATGGATTTGAAAGGAAAAAAGATCACCGTCCACGACATGTGCTTGCGTGATGGTATGCACCCGAAAATGCACCAGATCACGCTGGAAGAGATGGTCACTGTATCGAAGGCACTGGATGAAGCCGGAGTGCCTTTGATAGAGGTTACCCATGGCGATGGTCTCGGCGGCGCTTCAGTGAACTACGGGTTTCCCGCGGCCACTGATGAGGAATATCTCACTGCGGTTTGTAAGGAAATGAAAAACAGTAAAGTTTCCGCATTGCTATTGCCTGGCATCGGAACGGTCGACCATTTGAAGATGGCGGTGGACTGCGGTATCTCCACAATTCGCGTGGCGACACACTGTACTGAGGCCGATGTTTCTGAACAGCACATCAAAATGGCTACTACCATGAAAGGCCTGGACACGGTTGGCTTCCTGATGATGGCTCATATGATCGAGCCGGAGGAGTTGCTTGTTCAGCTGAAATTGATGGAAGATTTCGGCGCAAACTGCGTTTACATTACCGATTCGGCTGGTTATATGTTGCCTGAAGATGTGACCTCCCGAGTGGCCCTTGCCCGCGCTGAGCTAAGGCCGGAAACGGAGCTTGGGTTCCATGGACATCACAATATGGCGATGGGCGTAGCCAATTCAATTGCTGCTGTTGCCGCCGGTGCGAATCGCATTGATGGTTCCATGGCAGGTTTGGGAGCGGGTGCTGGCAATACGCCGCTGGAAGTATTTATTGCGGTCTGCGATCGAATGGGCATAGAAACCGGAGTTGATGTTTTTAAGGCAATGGACATCGCCGAGGACCTGATCACTCCTATGATGGACCACATGGTACGTATCGACCGCGATGCCCTGACTCTGGGCTACGCCGGGGTGTATTCCTCTTTCTTGCTGTTTGCGAAGCGCTCTGCCGAGAAGTACAACTTATCCAGTCGGGATATCCTGGTGGAACTGGGTCGTCGGCGTACCGTGGGCGGTCAGGAAGATATGATTGAAGACCTTGCACTCGATATGGCAAGGGAGCGCGGCACGATTTAGCGATTGTTAGAAACGACAAAGGCTCTACCGGGAATCGGGTAGGGCTTTTTTTGTACCCAGTCAGAGATTAATTCAAGAGTAACTGCACTGAGGCGACTTATCAGCCAATTTAATTTGGAGCACACCACTGTGTGCAAAGCTAACAATTGTGCATCATTGTGCTACTCTTTCTCACCTAAGCCTTTGAATTAGAAATCGAATATTGTGAGATCACTATGAATAATAATACGAACGATACGCACGCAATGACTGCGCAGGAATTTACCGACGTAATGATTCGTGTCGGTATTGTATTTATCCTGGTTGTGCTTTGTTTCAGGGTGTTTAGCCCATTTATGAATTTGATGATGTGGGCCTTGATTCTGGGTGTCACCCTTTATCCCTTGCACCAGAAACTGGCATCAAAGTTCGGTGGTAATCAGGGGCGGGCTGCTACGGTAATGGTGTTAGCGGGGTTGCTACTGCTGGGGTATCCCTCAGTCAAGCTGGGCTCATCGCTTGCGGGCGGGTTGACTGATGCTCACGATGCCTTCCAGGCGGGTACACTCGCTCTCCCGGAACCCAACGCATCCGTAGCCGATTGGCCTTTGATTGGAGAAGACGTATACAGCGCATGGCAGGCAGCTGACGACAATCTTCCAGAATTTATTGCTGCGAACAAGGCGACGATCGAATCTACTATGAAAGGCGCGCTTGGCATTGCAAAAAGCACTGCCAGTGGCATTGGATTGTTCATGGCGGCGTTTATCGTAGCGGGGATCATGATGGCGTTTGGCCAGGGCGGTAGCGGCGCTACGCTGGCTATTTTTAGCCGCATAGCTGGTCCTCAACAGGGTCCCAAAATGCACAACCTGGCCACTATGACAACTCGGTCGGTGGCAGTTGGCGTGCTTGGCGTTGCTATTATTCAGGCCGTGTTGATGGGGCTGGTGTTTATTCTCATTGGAGTCCCGGCCGCAGGCCTGTTGGCGTTGATCGTACTGCTGCTCGCCATCATGCAACTGCCCGCTACCCTGGTGGGCATCCCCGTCATTATCTGGGTATGGAATGGGGGTGATGCTGGAACCACAATGAATACCGTCTGGACCATCGTGATTCTTGTCGCGGGCCTGGCGGACAATGTTCTCAAACCCATACTGCTTGGTCGTGGTGTCGATGCACCCATGCCGGTGATTCTTATTGGTGCATTGGGCGGCATGATTTCTGCTGGGTTCATTGGTCTGTTCATTGGTGCCGTCGTCCTTGCCGTCGGTTACCAGATATTCATGGAGTGGGTTTCGATGCATGAACAGGAGTTGGAAGCCGAGCCAGCAGCAGACGCCGCCGCGGAATGACCTATCTGAGGAAGGCGTTGGCGGCTACTTGCGCCGCGCTTGCCCTGCAGGCCTGTACAAACCTTGGCCCGGACTATCAGGAACCGGAGGTCAGCTGGCTGCAAGACTGGGAGACTGATCTCTATGGTCAAGTGCCGTCTTCTCCCACAGAAGAGGAAGACCTTCAATTCTGGTGGCAAGCGTTCAATGACGCCGCGCTAAACGGTTTGATAGATACTGCGCGCACTGAAAACTCTTCGCTGCGCCTTGCCGGGCTCGCCGTACTGGAGAGCAGAGCGCTGCTAGGTATTGCCACCGGTAGCCAATATCCTCAAGTGCAACAGGCCAATGGTTCCTGGGCGCGTGTTGATAATTGGCCTACGGAAGGTGACAACTCAGGCGACCGCTCCGGTCTAGAGAGCTATAACGTGGGCTTTAATGTGGGCTGGGAGATGGATTTCTGGGGCCGCTACCGCCGCAGCATTGAATCTGCTGATGCCGCCTTTTTTGCGTCCGTAACCAATCAGCAAAATGCCCAGGTACTGCTGGCGGCGCAGGTAGCCCAGGCCTATTACAGCTACCGCACCATTGCCAACCAGATTGAAATTTCCCGGGAAAACGCTGCTTTGCAAGAGCGAAGTCTGGAGATTACGACCAAATTGTTTGAAAGTGGTCAGTCGGCAGAGCTAGACGTGCAGCAGGCACGCACTCAGTACCTCGCAACCCTTTCGAGCATACCCAATCTGGAGATTAGTTTACGCCAGGTGGAAAATGCGCTGAGTGTGCTATTGGGACGCTCCCCGGGTGACATGCCGGAGTTGCAGGGGGTTTCCCCGAGCTTGCCCACGCTAAACCCGGTGTTTATTGATGCTTTTCCTGCAACCTTACTCATGCGCCGCCCCGACGTGCGCACCGCTGCCTGGGGTGTGGCAGCCCAATCAGCCCAGATAGGCGTCGCCAAGGCTGACCTCTATCCCTCGATTTCCTTGTTCGGCACCATCGGTTGGTCCGGTAACTCCCTGGACGCAACCACCGATACCATTTCGACAGGCATTGGACCCAGCTTTAGCTGGAACCTGTTTAACTACGACAGAATCGAGAACAGCGTTCGAGTGCAAGATGTGCGACTGCAGCAAGCCATTGAAGGCTATCAATTGACGGTACTGGCGGCGGCCTCCGAAATTGATGACGCGGCAATTAGCGTGGTCAAGACCAAGGAGCAGCAAGTTTTGTTGGCGGAGGCGCTCGAGGCGGCCGACCGTTCTCTGGTGTTGTCGACCAAACGTTATCAGGAAGGTTACTCCGATTTTCAACGGGTGTTATCGGCGCAACAGGCGAGGGCGGCACGCTCCTCTGCTTACGTTGCCAACCAGGGTGCACACATTAACGGGGTGATTGCTTTCTACAAGGCACTGGGCGGGGGCTGGCAGCCAGCTGGCACAGAAGATTTAGTGCCCCAGGAAATTCGCGACATTATGGAACAGCGCACTGATTGGGATGGCATGCTCAGCGATCCCGTACCGCTTCCCGAACAATAATACAAAGGTTGAAATACTATGGGCGACTCAGAAGCAAAAGCAGATATCGCTGAGAAGCACGGGGACGAAGCCTCGCAGGAAGACGCGCCACAGGCAGTTAAGCGAGGCGGTCTTGTGGTCGGCCTGGTTATTATTCTCAGCCTGGTCTGGTACCTGGCATCAGACAGATACACGCCTTACACAACCCAGGCCCGTGTGCAGGGCTTTGTGATTGGGGTGGCACCCAAAGTCTCTGGCGTCATTACCGAAGTGTATGTAAAAAACAACGAGCGGGTGGAAGCCGGAGAAGCCTTATTCCAGATTGATAGCTCGCAGTACGAGATTGCCCTGGCGAAGGCGCGGTCTGATTACAATAATGCCTTGCGTCAGGTGGAAGCTGGCGATGCCGGCGTTGATGCAGCAAGAGCCAATTTAAGGGCTTCTTTGGCGAACCTGGAAAAAGCGCAGAAAGATACAGATCGGCTGGAGCGTTTGTACGACGAAGACCCGGGAACGATTTCCACCCGGCGGCTGGAGGTTTCACGCGCAACACTTGATCAATCGAAAGCGGCGGTTGCAGCATCCGAAGCGACTATAAAACAGGCGATTGAAGCTAAGGGCGGTGACGCCAGTGAAGAGGAAAATACCATTCTGGCAATCGCGCGCACAGGTGTGAATAAGGCTCAGTTGGATCTGGACAATACACTGGTGAAAGCGACTGATCGCGGCGAAATTACTGACCTGCGTGCCGATACCGGAACGTTTGCGGGAGCAGGCCACGCGGTAATGACGTTGATATCATTGAACGATGTCTGGGTGCAGGCAGAATATACCGAAAACAACCTGGGGCATATTGAGACGGGTACGCCGGTAGAAATTTTGTTCGATTCACTGCCGGGGCAGGTTTTCACTGGGTACGTAGGCAATATTGGCTTGGGGGTGAGTGCAGGTAAACCCACCCAGCCTGGAACTCTGCCTACCATTGATAACAACCGCGACTGGTTGCGTGCTTCGCAGCGCTTTCCTGTGGTTGTTAAGTTCGATGTACAGCAAGAAGAAGAGTTGATAACCCAGCTGAGAATGGGTGGACAGGCGTCTGTTATGGCTTACGCGGAGGGCGCCTGGTTGACGCGGATACTTGGCAAAATATACGTACGCTTCATGAGTATTCTTTCTTACGCATACTAGGCAGAGGAGCGCTGGCTATGCATATCGGTGCCAAGCGGGTGTTCAGGCTAAGCCTGACCGTGGCGCTTTCCCTGGCGGTTAGTTACGGCATGGCCAATACCATGCCTTTTATTGCCCCGCTTTTTGCATTTATGTTGGGGGCCGCCCCCAAACCGCCGATGGGCGCTAAAGGTCTGGTCGGCCTGATTTTGATCCTGAGTTTGATTCTTAGCACAGGATTGTTGTTGATTCCGGTGCTGACCTACTACCCGATGACCGCGCTGATGCTGGTGCTACTGGGTTTATTCTTTGCCAACTACCTGTCGCTGAATATGGGTAAAGGCCCTGTGGGTGCCTTTCTTACCGTGGGTATTACCCTGATTTCGGCGATGGGCCTTTTGGGTCACGGCATAGCGATGATGGTGATTTCCGCTCTTTTGCTCAATATCGCTATTGCAGTTATTTGCCAATGGATTGTCTATCCCTTCTTTCCTGAAGACAATATTGCGCCGGCGCCGCCCGCTCCGCCTGAGCCCCTGCAGTCCAGTTGGTTGGCTCTGAGAGCCACGCTGATTATTTTCCCCAGTTACCTGCTGGTGTTGTCTAACCCGGCAGCATACGCGCCCATCATTATGAAGTCGGTTGCTTTAGGTCAGCAGGCTACCGAAACTGATGCAAAGCATGCTGGTCGAGAGCTGGTGGGCTCTACCTGCATGGCAGGAATAATGGCTATTTTGTTCTGGTTTTGTCTCAAGCTGGCGCCTAACTTGTGGATGTATTTTCTCTGGACATTGGCATTCAGTATGTATTTTGTGGCCAAGTTCTACGCGGTGATAGAAAGTCGATTCAGTCAGAGTTTTTGGCAGAACGTGATGGTTACCTTGTTCATTTTTATAGGCCCAGCGGTAGACGATACCGCTAATGGTAAAGACCCTTACAAAGCCTCCGCTGTAAGAATAGGGCTATTTATTGGGGTAACACTTTACGCGTGGATGATGTTGGTTTTCCTGGAGTGGTTACGCGAGCGACAGGAATACAAAAAGCAGTCAAATTTGGCACTGGAGGTGCGATAGTGTTTGGAAACGTATTGATGGGTCTGGGCATTATGGTGATATGCCTGTTCGTACAGTCACTGTTGGTGGCCTTGTCCGTGCAATTTTATGCCCGGCACCAGGGGGCTGAAGTTGCCGCTTCATTTACCAACACGGTTTTACTCATAGGTGGGGTGATGATGGTGCTGGTGTTGGGGAATTTCATCCAGATCACGATCTGGGGGGTGTTGTTTGTCCAGTTGGGCGAATTTGAAAGCTATCGCACAGCCGCTTATCACTCGGCGGTTAATTTCGCGACTCTTGGCTACGGTGATATCGTCATGTCCGAGAGACATCGGGTTTTGGGCCCAATGCAGGCTATCAACGGCGTGCTCATGGTAGGTGTTTCGACCGCAGTCATGATGTCAGCGTTACAGGATGCGCTTAAACGCACCGTTGAGCATAGGTCCAACAAGGGCGACACATCTGACAGCTAGTGTGATGCAGCCTCCTTTCCGTTTTCGCGACTGTCGAGTCGTACACTCTCTTCAGTCACCATTGTTCGGGTAGATATTTTTTGCGCAAAGATACGCAAGCCACACGTAAACGAATCATTGATGCCGCTGAGAGCTTATTTGCCGATAAAGGTGTGGAAGCGACCAGCTTGCTCGATATTGCGAGAGCGGCAGAGCAAAAAAATCGCAGTGCCCTGCAGTATCACTTCAAAAATAAGGAGGGCCTGCTTCACGCGGTACTCGACAAGCATGCCATTCCGATAACTGAGTCCCGAAACGCCTATCTCGACCAGCTGGAGGCAGCGGGCAACTACAGCCTCTATCAACTGGTGAAAGCTCTGGTAGCCCCAATGGCAGCCCAGCTCGATAATTCGGACGGTGGAAGTGCGTTTATTAAGATCCACAGCGAATTGATGTCTTCTGAGCAGTTTCGCGGGTTTCGCCAACAACGGGACAAAGATCTGGCAGATGTGCAGCGCATGCACCATATGGCGCGCCCCTTTATCGACATGAGCGATCCGGATGCGTTGCGAGCTAGAGGTATTCTCGTCGGATGTCTGCTGATTCACGGCCTGACAACCTATCTTCCCCAGCAAACTCTGCTGCCGCGGGAGGTATTTCTGCACACGCTTATTCAGGGCATTGTTGATCTTATGCAACAGCAGTCCGCTGGCAGGTAATTTACCCCAGTTCATGTCCCGACCCTGATTGACAGGCAAGCTATAGCGGGAACAGTCATTGTTTTTTTGTAAAGTTAATACTAGTTGATTAAATAGGCTTTTGTCGATATATTATATTGATCAATCGGTATCGCCGAACCGGTTTGGACAAGGTGGCGATTGAGCACATTATGAAGCCGCATGGCTGAAAACCAGACCTGTTCAGAGGGCATCCCATGAGCGACAAGCAATATCACTATCGCACTTGCCACCTCTGTGAAACCATGTGTGGCATTGAGGTGGAGCATGACGGCCAACAAATATTGGCTATCCGTGGTGACAAGAACGACGTACTGAGTAAAGGCAATATCTGCCCCAAGGCCACAGGGTTACAGGACATTCATAATTGTCCTGACCGCTTGCGAAAACCCATCAAGCGCGTGAGAAAAAACCCGGAACAAAAGAGTCATGAGGACGACTGGGTTGAGGTCGAATGGGAGGAGGCGCTGGAATTTGCCTCATCCGAACTGGCGCGGATTCAAAATACTCATGGCAAGGACAGCGTGGCCTCCTATGCCGGTCGCAGCACAGCGCACAATATGGGTGTGCTTTTAGCGACCCAGCCTACGCGCGACATTATCGGGTCGCGCAATATCTATACTGGCTCTACGGTTGACCAGATGCCTCATAATTTTGTCTGGTACCACATGTTTGGGCATCAGTTTCTTTGCACGATTCCAGACATAAATCGCACCGATTACTACCTGATGCTGGGCACCAACCCCAAGATTTCCAACGGTGCGCAGATGGCCACCGGTGCCAACACCTATAAAAAGCTTAATGCGCTTCGGGAGCGTGGCGGTAAAAGTGTGTTACTGGACCCGCGTCGCACTGAGTCTGTGAAATATGTCGATGAGCACTATTTCATCAAACCCCATACGGACTCGCTGTTTTTGATTGGTGTGATCAAAACAATTGTCGATAAAGGGCTTTCTCGACTGGGTCGCATGGAAGGGCATGTCAAGGGCATGGCCGCAGTGGAGGAGGCGATTAAGGGGTTTGAACTTGACGAAATAAGCCGCGCCACGGGAATACCCGCAGCGGACATCGAGCGAATAGCGGTAGAGTTCGCAACGGCCAAAACAGCGGTTTGCTATGGGCGCACGGGTATTTCAATGGTCGACTTCGCGGGCGTCACACAATGGTTGATGCAGGTTTTGAACGTGATCACTGGCAATATGGACGAGATTGGCGGTATGACCTTTCCAAAGCCCGCCATTGATTCGTTGGAGCTCTCGCGTTCCAGCTGGGATAGATATCGCTCACGAGTGAGCGGCCGTCCTGAATTTTCGGATGAGTTTCCGCTAGTGGTGCTTGGTGAAGAAATTCTGACCCCGGGCGAAGGGCAGATCAAAGCGTTGCTAGGGTTTGCGGGTAACATGGTGTTGTCCATGGCCGACGGTAATAACTCCGAGAAAGCGTTAAATGCGCTGGAATTTTACGTGGCAGTGGATCTGTATCGCAATGAAACAACGCGGTTTGCCGACGTGATCCTGCCTCCCTGTGGCCCTTTCGAGAAGAGTCATTACGACTTCTTTTACCATTTGTACGATACGATCAACTGGGCCAAATTTTCACCGAAGCTATTTGATACACCAGAGTCAAAGTGGACCGATTGGGAAATATTCACCGAGTTGCTAGGTCGGTTTGCGACCAAGCGCGAACCCAACCCCTTCAAGAAAGCTCTGATCAGCCTTGCTCATCGCTTCGTACGTCGATTTATCACGCCTGAGGTAGTGACTGACCTGGGTCTTCGTTTCGGGGCCTATGGCGGCAAGCTCAATCCATTTAGCAAGAATGACCTGAGCCTCAAAAAACTGAAGGAGAATCCGCACGGGGTTTACCTGGGCGAACATGGGTACACGTTCCCGGATCGATTGTGGACCGAAGATAAAAAAATAGACCTTGCCCCACGCGTGATTGTTGATGACCTTGCGCGATTGAAGGGCACACATATGGTTGCTCAAAGCAGCCCATCCGAGTTCGATCTAAAAATTATCAGTCGCCTGACAAATCGAACCCTGGGTTGGATGCACCATAGCTATCGTCTGGTCAAAGGCAAAAATCCCTGTGAATTGATGATGCACCCCGAGGATGCTCGAGAGCGTGGTATTGCTGCTGATGACAGGGTGCGAGTGATATCTCGCGTGGGACAGATAGAGCTTCCGGTTTTGCTCACTGAGGACATTATGCCGGGGGTAGTGTGTATGCCGCATTTATGGGGTCACGGTCGCAAAAACACGCAACAGAGTGTTGCCAATAACCAACCTGGCGTGAGCATGAATGATCTCACTGACGTGGAATACTTTGACCAGCTGACAGGGAACGCAATCGTGAATGGCGTACCGGTGAAGGTTGAAGTGGTTGCTGAAAAAGCAACAGTTCAGCGAGACCATGAAGATGAGACGGTTGAAGAATACATTGCATGAGAAATCGCGGCAGTGTGTCCGGGTCGCGTCGCGATTGGTCAGCTCCGGCCTTCGGGAGTTTCGAGGAATTAGCATGAAAGAAGTCAGTCTTTGTACCGTCCTTGGGACCTTTCTGTTACTGGGTTCGATTCACCCTGGCGCGGGGTTTGCCGACGGGTTGCAAAGTGGACTCACAGTTGAACAGCCAGCGACTGTGCAATTCAGTCGTAGCTTTGGGGTTCCAGCCGATGGCTCATGGTATGGACTTTTTTCCAGTGACAATAAGTTGGACCCGATTAAATACGCAGAAGAAAAGCCAGAGGGGGTTGTCTTCAAGTCTGGTCAGTATGCGCTGAGTTCAACCACCGCGGGTGATGAAATCTGGTACGGCACGGCGGCTTCCGTATGGTGTTACTGGCCCTACATTTCGATGAAGATGCCGCTGACTCTTATGAATCATGAATCCCCAAGCCATGGCTGTCAGATGACCCCCCCCTCGGGCCAGAGACCGACAGCGCAAATCTATATTCATAATGTGAAAACAGGAAAGTCCACCCACGTCGGCCCCGATACTATTGGGAATGGGCGACAGTTCTGGCGTGATGCTACGACGGGGCTTGTTGCGCGATCCACAATAGAAACGATGCTGTCTATGCCTGGTTATACCTATAGAGGTGCAGGGACCATCGGCAACCTGACCTTTTTTGCGGGATCTAACCAATACCCTATCAGCAAAATCAAGACCGAATGGCTGGACAAACTGCCGCCCGAAAAACGGGCTTTAGAGTTGCAAAAATTTCCGGCGAGCTATGATTTCGAGCAGGACGGAAAGATCGGTTATAACCGCATTTTTGTCTTCGACAATGTCGACAAGAGTTACCTTGGGTATGCCGAATTTTTCTTTGACACAGTCCGTCGTTTTCAGACGGTTACTCATGCTGACGGCAGTCAGGGGCTCTATTGGTTTGGTGGTCCTGATCAGTCGGGTAATCAGAATGGCGATAGCCTTAACGCAATGCTTCGTTGGGTGGGCTCTTTTGAGGAGCCGCTGTCTGGGGGAATGCTGGACAATGGCTTTGATATTGTGTCTGACGCAAGTTTCGAGAAATTCGGGGTGGTGGGTGACTTCAGGGAGTTCACGGTTGGAGACGATAAACACTTTGTGAGTAGTTCATGGTACAACCCGTCTGGTGAGCCGGCGTCCATGTTGGTCAGTAATGCGATGCCCGATACTGGCTATTCCGTGGCCAGCCCCGTCATTTACCAGACAATTATGAGGTACACCGATTATGACCCGGAGCAGGTAGGTGGACACGGTGCCAAGTTTGCCTCCAATGCTTTCTTCGGCGACTACTTATACTTCGGCTCATACCATCAGGGCACTTCTGGTGCTTACGACAAAATAATGCATCAGTACTGTGATGAGGCGGGTATTGAAAGTCTATGTAAGCTGCGCGACTACGCCGAGGACGACATCGAGGCCCACCGTGAATTTATGATGAAAACATGGCGAGCCGCGTCCATTTTTCGTATCCGTATCGACGACTTATTGGCAGTAGATATCGCGCCGCGTGACAAAGTCGATCTTCTTTACGGCAAGGAGCGCAGTTGGGTTTTCAGGCCAACGCGATCCGAGAGTCACGGTGACTATGATGGGTACACGTTTGAAGAACGCTCCAATAATTTGGGTCAAGCGCCGCTGTTTGGCGATGAGGGCTTTGGTCATCAGGGCATTGTGTACACATTTACCTTTGTTGAACACGACGGGAAGTTGTTTCTCGGTACCTGGAATGCGACCTCGGGCTTGTTTGACATGTTCAGCCACCGGGATTACGCCTTCTGGAACCACCGCGCGTTGTACTTTTTTGGATTGCCCATACCCCTGAGTCCCTTCGGACAGAGCGATGTGGTTGAAAATAACCCGGCGTACTTCTTGTACGAGGCCATCTTGAAGGGTGCCAAAACAGGTGCCTATAGTCTGGAAGAGGCCAACAAGGGTTGGCTGATGGTGTTTGAAGATACCGACACACCCGCCATTAAATTTAAGGATGGCTTCGGAAATCCGTGTAATAACGGCGTTCGCAACTACGCTAAAGTGAATGGTGACTTGTACCTCGGCACCACTAGTTGGTGTAATTTGGGCGACCAGTCGGGTCTGGAATACTACAGGTATGAGGGCACAGGTCGGTGACGTTACCAGCGGTGGAGTGCTATGAAAGCATGGCTATACTAATCGTATGGCTGGCTGCGAGGGCTTTCTAATGAGTTGCTAGTCTTCTTCAAAAGCAGCGAGCGCCTGCCCCCCTTTTTGCCTCTGCGCGCTGCAAACTGCAATTTTTCGCTCCAGTTTTTCTCGTTCCGCATCTGTTTCTGCAAGTTCAAGCTTCTGCCGGAAGTGCAGCTCTTTGGCCTCCAGGGCCAACAACAGCTTTTCGATCTCTTTTGCCTGGCGTTCCAGGTCCCTGTCGCTGCTGCTGAGTAGCGTCTGCATTCTAGCGATCAGTTTTTTTGCCTTCATTGTTTCCAGTCCTCAATGGCATTGCCCCTGGCGAGGTCAGCCTTGTTCATGAGTTCATCCAGTTCGCTGTCAGCCAGAGACATCTGTTGCTGTGCGTCGGACAGGGATTTTTTACGGGCACCAAACAAACGCCGTCCCATAGCGACCAGACTTTCTGCAAGGTGCCGCGAGTAATTGCCATCGTTCATGAGCGATGTGGCCTGAGTTTGCGTAACCTCGCCTCGACGTATTAGCTCGTCGAGGCTTGCATTCAGTCGCTGATCAGTTTGTTTTAATTCAAGCGAGGCGGCATCAAGCGATAGAATGATATCCCCATCACTCTCTCTCAGGGTCTCCAGCTCACGCATTACGCTGGCTATCTCAACGCGCATGTCGTCATACTGCTGTCTTACCTTGGGTCCGCAAGTGAGTAGTTGCCTGGACATGTTTTTGTGTAGATGTTTAAGCGCTTTAACGGCCTCGAGAATATTGATTGAAGCCTGCCGCAGCTCCGATAATTGATGTGCGTTGTCTTCGTCGATAGCGATGGACTGGAGCCGAATAATGAAGTCCACAATGCTGCCGTGGAGGTTCTTGATGTAGCGTTCGTAGTAGAGATCAACATCCAGATCCATGACGCGCCTGGTAGCGCTCGCAGCTTGCCCAAGAGCCTGCTCAGATCGAATCACGCCTCGGTGCAAGCTAAGGCCATGGGCTATCAGGCGGAAGGCGTATTCATAAAGATTGATCAGTTCTTTGCGAACCGCTTCTGTGGCCGCCGCAGGCACTTCCATCGAAGCCGAACTGAGGTAGCGTGGTGTCGCCATATCGGCCTTCGGAAGGTGAACGTGCTGTTCAAGGAATACGGCCAGGCGATTAATAAAAGGCACCATTATCACCAGGCCCAGCAGGTTGAATAGTGTGTGAAAGACCGCGATTTTCAGGGTGTAGTCGTCGCCCCGAATGCCGACATACTCGCTGATCAGGTCGACCGATGCGATCAGTTGCGAGATGAGTCCTATCGCCAGGAGCCCCGTCGTCATGTTGAAAATAAGATGAGCCACAGCCAGCCTTTTGCCTTCTATGTTCGCACTGAGTGAGCCAATGATGGCGGTGATGGTCGTGCCAACATTAGCACCAATGGCCAGAGCCATAGCATTTTCATAGGTGATTTGGCCGCTGGCCAGCGCGGTGATGATCAGTACCAAGGTAGCGTGGCTCGATTGCAGAACAACGGTAGCCGCAGCGCCAATGGCCGTAAACAGGAAGAGGCCCTTATAACCTCCCACGGCATAACTCGACAAGTTGATGGTTTGGCTGAAGGCATCAAAGCCTTCTTTCATAAAATGAATACCCAGGAACAATAGCCCAAGGCCTGCGAGACCATGGCCAATGCCTTTAAGCTTTTTGCTGTTCTGGAATATCAACAAAACACCAAAAGTGAGCAGTGGCATGGCATAGGCGGAGATTTTAACTTTCAGGCCAAAGCCTGCGACCAGCCAGGCCCCCGTTGTGGTACCCAGATTGGCTCCAAATATAATGCCAATACCGGCTGCGAGCTTGATCAGTCCCGCGCTTAGGAACGATATAGTAATTAATGAGACCAGGGAGCTGGACTGCATGATAGTGGTGCTAACAATGCCCAGCGCAATGCTCTTCCACTGGCGGTCAGTAAACCGACGAAGCAGCAGCTCAAGCGTTCCGCCGGTGAAGGCTTTAAAACCCTCTTCGAGAGATAACATGCCAAACATAAACAGCGACAGTCCCGCCGCCACCGTTTTGAAGTCCGGGCTGATCCAGAAGCTGTAGGCCAGAAGGCCAACGATTGTGGGTAGTAGTATGTTACGAAGCACGAAACAAACCTGTTATTAGATCGCCTAAGCCTAGCAGACAAAACTCGAGTGCAGGCTGCGTTACATCAAGAAACTGCATCAGAACCCAAGGCCATATACCCAGTTTGGCTTGCAAGCCACTTGCGCAGATTGTGCTGTCTTAGCGCTGCTTGATGAGTAATTCAAAGGATCGTTGACGGTCTTCAAAGTAATACATGTTGGTCACGGCCATAATTTCGTCAGCATCGTGCAGCTGGGCCAGCTGTTCAATTTGCTGCCAAACCTGCTCAGGGGTGCCCACGGCACGGCTTGGCGCGCGGCTGTTGATAAAGGCTTCCTCCCGTGGTCCTAGCGGATACGCGCAGGCCTCCTGCGGAGTGAGTGATTTACCATCACTTTGGCCGCTGAAGAAGCGGAATAAATTCAGGTCGTAGGCCAACAGCAATGCTCGGGCTCGCTCTTCATCGTCTGCGCAGAATACGCTGATCGTCAGAATCGCATGGGGAGCAGGCTGCAATTCGCTGGGCTGGAAGTTTTTCTTGTACAAACCAATCAGTCGGCTGTCGGCCTGGGGGTTGATGAACAGGCCCAGGTTGTAGGGTAAGCCTTTACTGGCTGCCAGTACGGCACTGTCCGGGCTGGATCCCAGCATCCAAAGGGGTAAGCCGGGCGGGGGCTTGGGACTTACTAGTGGCTGGGAATTGTCGTTCCAGAGGTATTCACCCAGTTTGGTGGTTAACTCAGGAAACCGGTCAAACTTTGGCATGCCATCGGTCGCCAATGCGACCGCAGTCGACATATCGGCACCGGGTGCCCGCCCGATTCCAAGGTCAACTCTGCCGGGGTAAAGATTGGCTAGCAGGGAGAAGACTTCTGCAATTTTATAGGGGCTGTAATGAGGCAGCATGATGCCACCTGAGCCAATTCGAATGCTCTTGGTCACGGCGCCAATCGCAGCAAGCAGCACCTCCGGCGCGCTGCCGGCGACGGAGCGGAAGGCGTGGTGCTCAGAGACCCAGAACCGTTCATAACCCAGGGCTTCACACCAGCTGGCCATGGTGAGGGTTTCCTGCAGAGCTGCAGCCGCTTGGTCAGGGTGTCTTGCCAGTGATTGGTCGAGTACAGAGAGTTTCATGTGTTCGTTAGTGCCAGTGCCGGGAAGTTGAGCAATGAGTTTAAACTATCGCACTATGGTGGACATAGCGTGGGTGACATTCGTCCATGCGCGCATAGAACCTATGCTTACCGCTATTGTTGTTGCCAGCATGGCAATATTGACATCCGGGGTGATCGACTGGCTCCCGGAGAGCCGTATAAAAATAAAGTCCAATGGATTCGCGAATATGAAAACTCAATTCCAATCGCTCTCTCTGGTTTTTTGCGTCGCTTTGATCGGCTGCAGCGACAGCGGCAGCAGCAGGTCACCAGACGAGGTGGTCCCAGAGCCACCTGTGGAGGAGTTCACCTACGAGGCAACGCTAACTCGCACCGAATACGGCGTGCCGCATATCGTGGCCCAAGATTGGGGTAGCCTGGGCTATGGCCATGGGTATGTCTTTGCCGAGGACAACTATTGCATGCTCATGGAGGAAATCATACGTGCCAGTGGGCAGTCACTGGAATTTTTTGGCGAGGAGGGCGGTAGCGAGGACACCGACTTTATTTTCAGCCTCGTTAACAATAACTCAGATGGGCAGTTGGAAGAGCGATACCTCAGCCAGCAGCCGCAGTACATTCTCGACCTGGTAGAAGGTTATGCAGCTGGCTACAACCGTTATCTGCGGGAAACGGGAGTAGACAACTTGCCGGAAACGGACCCTAATTGCCGTGGTAAGGATTGGGTGCGGGAGATTGATGCGATCGATCTGTGGAAGTATTTCCGCCGCATCCAGCTGCAGGGCAGTACCGACCAGGGCATTGTGAGAGCAGCCATTCTAGATGCTCAAGGTCCTGGACCAGCTGGTGCTTCTGCAATGCCAGCCCCCGTGTCTGCTGCCGATTTGCAGCGAGCCTTTGCCAACGAAGACAAGGGTAGCAATGCAATTGCACTGGGGCGAGACGCGACCCAGACAGGCAGTGGCATGCTGCTGGGTAATCCGCACCAGCCATGGTTTGGGGTGGGCTCTTGGTATCAGGTACACCTGACGATTCCGGGTGAATATGATGCTATGGGTGCTGCGCTCAAAGGCTTCCCCAAGATTGCTATTGGTTTCAACAAGGACATGGCCTGGACCCATACCGTGAGCTTCGCTAGCCGGTTTACCCTGTTTGAGTTGAAACTCAATCCTGACGATCCTTTGCAGTACGAGGTAGACGGGGAGCTCAAGGATATTATTCCGGAAGAAGTAACCATCAAAGTCGCAATGCCCGATGGTAGCTTCGAAGAGAGAACACATACGTTTTACCACTGGGAATATGGTCTGATTGTGAGTCTGGCCTCAACGGCGGGGGGTATCGCACCTGAGTTCGCCAGTCTGTTTGACGGCTGGCCCACGCCCCAAGGCACGGTGTATGCATTGCGAGATGCTAACTTGGAAAATCTTCGCGGCATTGAAATGTGGGTGAATGTGGGTAAATCATCCAGTGTCGGAGAGTTTGCCGATGCGCTTAAAGTGTTAGGTAACCCGTTGTTTCATTCCTTGGCGGCTGATCGCAATGGCGATGCTTTTTACGGCGAAATTTCTGCAATTCCCAATGTAACAGAAGACAAAATGGCGGAGTGCATCACCGGCATTAATGGGGTGGTGCGTTCACTCACCAATAACGCTATTCTGGCGCTGGATGGCTCTCGCGGTGACTGTCAGTGGGGAGCCGATATGGATGCTCCGCAAGACTCTGGGTTATTCGGCTTTGCCAGCTTGCCCAGCTTTTTCACCACTGAATATGCAGCCAACAGTAATGATAGTTATTGGCTCAGTAACCCCGATAGACCACTGGAGGGCTTCCCTACGACCATGGGCTTTATCGGTCATGAGGGTCAACAACAAAACCTGAGAACCCAAATTGCTCACGAGATGGTTGGCCAAAGGCTGGAAGGGACGGACGGGTTCGATGCCAGCCCGGGGTTTACGCTAAGCAGTTTGCAGCAGTTGATGTACGCTAACCGAGTGTTTGCTGCCGATCTGACGCTGGACGACGTGCTTTCCGTGTGTGCAGAAGTTGCATGGCCAGAAATGGTTCCGCCGCCCGGCGGGAGACGAGCCTGCGATGTGCTGCTGCAATGGGATCGTCTGGCCAACATCGACAGCCGTGGCACTCAGGTGTTTACCGAATTCTGGAAAGCAATTTCTGCCGGCGGTGGTGCTTTTGAAAATGCGGTGACAGATCAATCACTCTGGCTTGAAGACTTTGATCCGACCAGGGCGCTGGCGACTCCCAAAGGTTTTGACCTGTCGCAGGAAGCGAATAGGGAGCGGATTCTTAACGCGTTAACGAGAGCGGCAGATGCATTGGATGCCGCTAATGTTGCTTTTGATGCGCCGTGGGGGGAGGTACAGGTGCTACCACGTAATGGAATCGATGTGCCCATACATGGAGGCGATGGCGGTATGGGCGTGTTCGGTGCAATAAGTTCTGGCTTATCCGATGGTGGCTATCGCACGATCGGCGGCGGTAACTCCTATATCCAGACGGTGACCTGGGACGAGAGCGAGTGTCCTATTGCGGATGCCATTATCACCACCTCTCAATCGATCAACCCCGAATCGCCATACTACAGTGACCAGAGCGAACTTTACTCTCGAAAGGAATGGGTACGCATGCCGTTTTGTGATGATGCAATCGAAGCAAACCGGATTACCGAACCCCTGCAGTTGCAGGAATAAAGACAATATTGCGTTAAAGGGGGTTGTAAAATTATGGGCGTGATGGACAGTTTCAGGCTTGACGGCAAGGTGGCGGTCATTACCGGCGCTGGCAAAGGCATAGGAGCGGGCATCGCTCGTGCTTTGGCTGAGGCAGGGGCGAATATTGTCCTGGCGGCCAGAACAGAAGCGGACCTTAACAGGGTGGCGCAAGAGATCTTCCAGTTCGGTAACGAATCTTTGGCCGTACCCACAGATGTGCTGGATTTTGAACAGCTGGCTTCCCTGGTAGAGGCGACCATGGCTCGCTTTGGTCGTATTGATATTCTGGTCAATAACGCCGGGGGTTTTCCTCCCAAGCCGATGCTGCAAACCAGTGCTCGTGAGTTTGAGGCTGCAATGCGATTTAATGTGACCACTGCGTTTGAGCTGTCTCGTTTGTGTGCCCCCCATCTGGCAGAGCGAGGGGAGGGCACTATCCTGAATATTTCCTCAGTCGCTGGAGAGAAGCCAACTCCTTGCTTTTCGGCTTACGGTACTGCCAAAGGCGCATTAAGTCTGCTAACACGCGAACTGGCTCAGGAGTTTGCCCCCAGGATAAGAGTGAATGCAATCGCTGTGGGTTCTACTCGTACCGACGCGCTCAATACGGTGCTAACCGAAGAAGTGGAACAGACCATGGTGGAACTCACCCCGATGGGCAGGCTAGGAGAGGTAGAGGACATAGCGCTGGGGGCGTTGTATCTCTGTTCTCCTGCCGCAAGCTATGTCACTGGCGATATTCTCGGCATCAATGGCGGCCTCGAACGCCTGAATATGCAAATGCCCCGGGCCTGGGGAGGCATGGGTTGAGTTTTTAGTCGTAATTTGACGAATCCCGTAAACCTGCCATATTGAGGGAGTCATTCACTGCGTGGAGGACTTCCCCCATGAGCGTTGCGAGCCGACTCACCCATTTTCTTGCAGTCAGTCAAACTGATTATCGATTGGTATCTCACCGACCTACCCACACTGCCGCCGATTCCGCCCATGCTGCCCATATTCCATCTGCCAGGGTGGTCAAATCGGTGCTCTTGCGAGATCGTTGGAATGGCCGTTATCTGATGGCGTTAACCCCGGCCTGTAACCAGGTGGACCTTGACTGGGTCCGCAATGGCGCCGCCGCCGATCCCGTACTTGCCCGAGAATGCGAGCTGAGCGAAGTATTCCCCGATTGCGTGCTAGGTGCGGTCCCGGGCTTCGGCCAGGCCTATCAGGTAGACATGGTGTGGGACGACGAGCTGTCTGGGCATGACAGCCTTTTTTTTGAGGCAGGTGACCACCGGGAATTGATAGAAATCGAACAGGATGATTTTCTCCGTCTGTTTGACGGTTTTCCGCACACCTGCATCAGCAAGCCCAGCGAAACCTATGAAGCCTTCAGCCCCTGGGAGTTCTGGGGAGGGTTGTAGTAACACCCAGGTGGATTGGCTCGCTGTCCTCTGTTGGCGTCACTGATCGACGCTGGCCTGTGATTGTATGCTGTACTGTCGCAGTAATCTGTGAGCAACTACCATCCATATCAGAATCAGTGCAACGTTGACGCCTGAGAAGCCCAGTAAATCCAAACCAATCCATTGGGTGCCGACGAACACCAGAGCGGCGGCTATGACATCACCGGTGCGCACAAAGAAGGTATCGATAGCCTGCTTGGCCTTGTATTTTTCATCCGGGGTGGTCTGCAGCCATAGCATTTGTTTCGCTGTATTCATAACCGAGTAGTCGGTTGAATTTTCCGCAAGTTTGGTGGCGATGAATACCATCATACCGGCACCGAGCAAGGGCAAGGAGTAGGTTCCCAGCGCGATGATGGGAAGCGCAAACAGGACACCTGCCATGCCGAAAAATTTCACCAACCTGGAGACCAGTAGCGCCTGGATCACGATCGTGGCGACGTTCACCCAAAAGAAAAACTGGCCATAAAACTCACCAATAAAGGCCTCCGTATCGAAATTGGCGTTCCCCTTGCTTAGTTCGGCAGCGTAATCCAGCACTACGCGACTGAGGATGTATTCACCGGTTGTATTGACCACATTGAGCAGTACCAGCAGTCCCGCAATAAGCATCAAATAGCGACTCTTGAATACCAGCGCAAAGCCACTGCTACTCGTTAGCGGCTTTGACTCGGCTTGATCGAGCTCGCTTGCGGATGAGGACCGCATAATCAAGTAGTAAAGCGCCAGGTGAACGAGTAGCAGCCCGGCAGCGATATGCATCATTGTCACAGAGCTCACGCCTGACGAATAAAGCCAGCCTGCAACCGCAGCGCCAATTGGACCGCCAGCGGTTGAGCCGACGGCAATTAACGGGAAAAGTCTTTCGCCAGTTTCTCTTTTATAAAGCTCGTTCGCGTAAGACCAGAACTGGGCGATCATGCTGACACTGAAAATCCCCAGGAACACGTAAAACGCGAAGCCAATGTAGGGTACACCGAGTGATAAAGCACCAGCGAACAAGACGATGCAGATCGCGAAGCCCAAAACCACATAGACCAGTAGCTTTTGACGTGGCAGACGGCCCGCAAGCCACCCATAGAAGGGTACGTAGGCAACGAGAACGATAGCCTGAAATGCGGCCGCATAGGATTTTAGCTCAGCGCCACCGGTGGCGAGAATCAGCGGTTCTCGAACGGTTTTTAGAATGTAATACGCCATCAACAAAAAATAGACGTTCAGGAACATCAGCAGCACCAGGCGGCCTTCGCCAGGTCGCACATCGCCGAATATTCGTAACAAACGATCAAACCAATTGCTCGAAGTTAAAGATTTATGCGTTTGCTGCATTAGCTAGTGCCTGTTTGATCGATTGCCGCTATCTCGGCACATCTTGCCAGATCATTATGACTTCCGTGATAGCGTATTATCAAGCGCCGCGCAGCCGATTTGCTGGCGAGCGGTTGTTGGCCTGATTGATAACTGAATGAACTCATACAGGGTATGGGCATGAAAGGATTCGCTTGGATGCTGTTGTCAGTAGCTTTTTTGGAAACCATTGAGCGCCGACCGAGAAACACGAGACTCAGCGCAAATATTTTTGAGTCAGGCGCTGGCAAAATAGCTCGATATCATAGGTTATCGGGGTGGTTAATTCAGATAGCCTGACTTGACTGAAGCTTGCTGGTCTTAAACCAGAGTTACTCAAGCCACTTCAATTTGGAAATGGGGTAGCCCAGGTAAAACTTGGGCCGTTCCAGAACTGGTCGAGTGACAATTCTCTTGATGCCAAGTTCTTCCCTCGCACCTAGCTCGTCGCAGATTCTGTTGAGCTCTGAGAGATTGGTACAGCACGTAAAAGAGATGTAGTCAGTGTCTCCACTCAGGCGAAGACAGTCCATGAACTCTGGGATGGCCTCGATTGCGCCCTCGAATCTGCGTCTGCAAGCCAGCCCATTGTCGCTGAGGGCAAACTCCACATAGGCGATTACATGTTCGCAAATGCGATCGAGGTCGACTTCCGCGTGACAATTGAAGTAATAGCCCGCGTCTCGCAGTGCCTTGGTTCTCTGAGAGCATGCGGCGGGTGACAGGTTTACCATTTCTGCTAACTTCGCATTGGTGATGTCTGATTGCAGGTGGATAGTCGCGAGAATCTTGCGGTTGATAGCGTCGAGCTTCACTGGCTTCTGATCGGACATGACCAAATAAAATTTCGTCTGAAGGGGTGGTTTCAGAACAGTCTAAAGGATAGTGAGCTCACTTCAATAGCCAATTTTCAGCAAGGGGGTGCATAATCGTGAAACACTTAGGTAAGGAACCAAGGGTGATTGCATGACGGCTGAATCGGGCGAGTTCGCCACAGAGCCAGTGCCGGATGAAAAAACGGTCTCTTGGGTGCGGGTGGCTTTGGTTGCCTCAATGGTCGCTTTCTCCTTACCCACTTTCCTCACTGGTCTTGAGTTGGCCGTCGTTTCCTCTCCGGTCGAAACCGCCAAAATGCTGTTTGTAGGCTCCGTAATTCTAACCCTTCTTGGTTGTCTGACCGCTGGTATTGGCGCTAGTACTCGCTTGAGTTCCTATATGCTGAATCGCGTGGCTTTTGGGACACGTGGTGCTGCCCTGGTTAATCTTGCCTTCGCGGTTTCTCTGCTGGGTTGGTTTAGCGTCAATATCGACCTGTTCAGTGGAGCCGTGCAGCGCTTGGCTATGGATCTCTTTGGTCTGTCTATACCCGGATGGCCTGTTGAATTATTTGCGGGTCTGATCATGACGATAACGACCGTCTTTGGATTTCGTGCGATTAATATCTTGTCGACCTTACTGGTGCCCGTATTGGTGATGGTGACGGTGCAGCTGATCGCGGGTTCGCTAAGTGCTATGCCGCTAAATGAACTGCTGCGCCAGACTGTGGCGGATGAGGTCTCTTTCGGAGTAGGTGTGTCCTCGGTAGTGGGCGCGGTAATCGTGGGCGCAGTCATACTCCCCGATATTACGCGTTTCATCCGACACTGGAGTGGCGCTGTCTATACTGTGTTTATCGGCTATTTCTGTATCAACCTTGTGGTTATGGGCGCTGGGGCTGTTGCTTCCTCTGCGCTGGGTGACGACGATCTGCTTAGTATCATGATTACTCTGGGTATTGGCTGGGCTGCATTTGCCATCGTTATATTTGGCAGCTGGGTGCTCAATTCATTGAACCTATACAGCACGATGCTGAGTGTAGAGTCTACAGCGCCCCAGCTGAATAACCGGTTACTGATTCTCGTTACCGGAACGCTGGGAACAATCGCGGCCTTTCTCAATATCCTGGATTACTTTCTGGAATTTCTATTTTATCTCGCCATCGTTTTTGTCCCGGTATCGGGGGTCATTGCAGTGGATTATTTGTTGCTGCGCAAGAGTGCCTATCACGAAAACAGGATCACGCAGGAAGTTGCACTGAGGCCTGTCGCAATATTGAGTTGGGCTCTGGGTGCTTGCGTCTCTCTGATAGGTTCCTGGGGTTGGGTTTCGCTGACAAGCATAGCGGCTATGGATGCTATGTTGGTGGCAGCGTTGTCCTATTACCTAATGACGAAACTGACTCAGGGTCAATCAGGATTGGGGATATCCATCGACTCAGGAAGTAAACAATGAGAATTGGAATAGATGTCGGCGGCACCCACACCGACGCCGTCTTGTTGGACGGTGATGCGGTGGTGTCATCGATAAAAGCGCTCACTAGCGCGGATGTGACGACAGGTATATTGGATGCGCTTGAGCATATTCTTGGCGATAGCGGCGTACCTGAATCTGCGATTGAGGCCGTAATGCTTGGCACCACACAGTTTACCAATGCGATAGTGGAGAGAAAGGAGCTGGCACAAGTTGCAGCAGTCAGAATAGGCTTACCCTCGGGTGAGGGCCTGCCACCGATGATTGGTTGGCCCGAAGACATTGCCGCAGCACTGGGTCACAACGTCTATATGCTGCACGGTGGAACGCTACACGATGGCAATCCATTGGCCGCGCTTGATCAGTATGAAGTGGATGCACTCATTCTCGATATTCGCACCAAGAAAATCGACACCGTCGCTATCTCTTCGGCTTTTTCCCCAATGACAGCGGATCCGGAACTGGAAGTAGCGAGGCAGTTAGAGGCGTCGATCCCGGGTATCAATATCACCTGCTCGCATCGACTGGGTCGGCTTGGGTTGCTGGAACGAGAGAATGCAGCACTGCTCAATGCTGCGCTGCTCAAGTTTGCCGACAGGGTGGTGGACGCTTTCGGAAATGCTTTGCGTGATCGCGGTTTGGAATGCCCGTTTTATGTCAGCCAGAACGATGGCACCCTGATGGATGCCGAATTCGTACGCCAGTTCCCGGCGCTGACGTTTGCCTCGGGTCCGACGAATTCTCTACGTGGCGCTTGCAAGTTAACCGGCCTGCAAGATGCCATTGTTGTCGATATCGGAGGCACCACCTCCGACATCGGTGTTTTACAGGCCGGCTTTCCCAGAGAATCCAACATCGTCATTGAAGTGGGAGGCGTGCGTACCAATTTCCGTATGCCGGATATTTTGGTGATTGGCCTCGGCGGAGGCAGTCTGGTCACTGAAAAAGGACGCAGTATCGGTCCACACTCTGTAGGTCACAATCTGGTGCGGGAAGGGCTGTCTTTCGGCGGAGATACGTTCACTGCTACCGATCTTTTGGTAGCCGCTGGTCGCGCCGATGTGGGTACTGATCCGGTGGAACTGGATGCAGACACTGTAAAGACAGGATTGCAGACCATTCAGGACATGCTCAACCTGGGCATCGAAAAGATGATGCCCAGTAGTGATCCGCTACCGGTTGTTCTGGTCGGCGGGGGTGCTCTTCTGGTATCGAATGAGTTAACTGCAGCTTCAGAGATGCACTGCCCTGAACACTCAGGTGTTGCCAATGCCATTGGTGCTGCTATCGCCCAGATTGGCGGCGAAGTAGAGCGACTGGTTAACTATCAGGAGTTGCCTCGTGAAGACGCATTACGGGCGGTATCGGAGGAGGCGATCGCGATGGCGGTCGGTGCCGGGGCTGATGCATCAACGGTAAGAGTGGCTGATGTGGAAGAAACCACGATTTCGTACATGGCCGAGGGCTCTACTCGGCTGCGGGTCAAGGCAGTGGGCGACGTGGCCAGACAGCAGAAGGAGTGTAGCTAATGTCCAAACTGGATCGAGATGCACTGGAGGACTTGTCAGCAGGCGCGGTTTTCCTGGCAACGGGTGGGGGTGGTGATCCCTATGTGGCTCAATTGATTGCTGATCAGGCGCTTAAACAATATGGCCCAGTTGAATTGCTGGCACCCGAGGCGCTGGCCGATGATGCCTACGTCGTTGCAATAGGCGGTGTGGGCGCGCCAACGGTCAGCCTGGAATTGCTGCCCTCAATTAATGAGGCCAGGGACACGCTCGCCGCGTTTGAAGCGCGCGTTAAGCGAAAGGTAGATGCAGTTGTATCTTTCGAAATCGGAGGAGGAAACTCCTTGATCCCTATCGTAGCTGCCGCTGCGTCCGGAGTGCCCGTAATCGATGGTGATGGCATGGGTCGCGCGCTTCCGGAAGCACAGATGATGACCTATCCGATCACCGGAGTATTGCCTACACCGGCAGTGGCCACAGATTATAAAGGTCGCATTACAGAGTTTGATACTACTGACATCATGGCTTTTGAACGAGAAATTCGCCACTGTGCAATGTTGTCCGGGGGAATGATTACTTCTGCGGAACATCCGATGACCGGCCGTCAGCTGAAGAATTCGATTATTCCGGGAACCGTTAGCTTCTCCATCGAACTTGGGCGAGTGCTGAGGCAGAACCGGGGAAACGCGCATCGAATTTTCCAGCCACTGGCAGAGCTTTTCTCTCGTTCTATCTATGGTGATCTATTTCACTTATATACCGGAAAGGTTGTCGATAGCGCTACCAAAATTATCGGCGGCTACGATATTGGTCAGGCGACCATCGCTCCTTTCAACGGGGATACTGAACCGCTGAATATCAATATCAAGAATGAATATCTGGTCGCCACTCAGGGCGAAAAGTTGCTGGCCTCAGTCCCGGATCTGATTACGATTGTTGATTACGAAACATCCACCCCGATCAATGCGGAGCGGTTGCGTTTTGGGCAGAGAGTGACGGTATTTGGTGTTGGTTGTCCTGCATTCTACCGAAGTCCTGAAGCTTTAAAGTTTGTTTCGCCAGATTGTTTTGGTCTTCCATACTCCCACGTGCCGATAGAGAATCTAGTCGGAACTAGTGGGACCTGAAGTGATGGAATGGGCATGTGTCATTGATGGGTGAGCTAGGCTATCACAGGCATTGGCTGCTCGATTTTTATGACTTGGCATGGGAGGATGCCTTTCTGGATATGCACTTGGACGATACGTTCAGCGTGTTTGTCATCACGGTTTGAGAAGTAAGCTGTTAATGATAAAAATAGGGAGCTGTTGAGATGACCACCTGTGGCGAAGTTTTGGTACAGGCCTTGGAGGCCTATGGCATTGAAGTCGCCTTCGGTATACCTGGAACCCATACTATTGAGCTTTACAGGGGGTTACCACAAACTGGCATTCGCCATGTCACTCCTCGTCATGAGCAGGGTGGTGGTTTCATGGCAGATGGCTATGCACGGGTAACTGGCCGACCTGCGGCTTGCTTTACGGTATCTGGCCCGGGCGCGCTCAATATTGCCACGGCTATGGGGCAGGCCCTGCAGGACTCCATACCTATGCTGGTTATTTCAGCCGATAACGCTCGGGCTCAGCTGGGATTAGGTGAAGGGCGCCTGCATGACACAGACAACCTTGAGGCTGCAATGGCGCAGTGCAGTGTTTGGAGTCATAGGCTGATGAGCCCGGCTCAGCTTCCCGGTGTTTTGGCGCGCGCGTTCTCCATTTTTGTCAGTGGACGACCTGGCCCGGTGCATTTGTCTATTCCTATCGATGTGATCACTGCTGAGGCAGAGGGAATTGATATTGAGCCCTGGCCTTTGCCTAGCCGGCCAGCGGCTGCGCCTGAAGTTATGCAGCGAGCAGCCGCCTTGCTGCAATCTGCCGAGCGACCTGTAGTAGCACTTGGGGGCGGTAGTGCTGATGCGGCGGTAAGCATCCTGAAACTTGTTGAATTGCTCGATGCTCCCGTGACGCTCACACACAATGCTAAAGGCGTGCTTCCTCCTCAGCACCCATTGTTAGTAGCCTCGAGCCCCTCTTATAAACCCGTGCGAGAGCTCTATAGCGATGCAGATGTGGTTCTGGGTATTGGCACGGAATTCAGCGAAACAGACTATGATTTCTTTTTTGACGACGGTTTTGCGTTAGGCGGAAGCCTTATTCGAATCGACATAGACAGCACCCAGCTCACGAGAAACGCGAAACCTGAGCTTGCGATCTGTGCCGATGCCGAGCTTGCTGTCAGCGCTATGCTGCCACTGCTTCAACCGGTTAAGCGTCGTGGGAAAAAGCGAACGGCTTTAGTCAATGAATTACTTGCGCCCCTGAACTCGAACGATTACCAGGCTTTCCTGGATACCCTGCAGCAAGCTCTTCCAGGGGCGGTGGTGATGGGGGATTCCACTCAGCCGGCTTACTTTGCTGCGGCTCAGTATCACGCCCCCCAGCCGCGACGCTTTGCCAGTGCCGCGACCGGCTATGGAACTTTGGGGTATGCTCTTCCTGCCGCCTTCGGTGCTCGCCTGGGCCTGCCAGGGACCCCCGTGATAGCGCTGATTGGAGACGGTGGTCTGCAGTTTACTATTAACGAGTTGTCCACGTCGGTTGAAGCGGAGTTATCGGTGGCTGTAGTGGTCTGGAATAACGAGCGCTATGAAATGATTGCGCAGAATTTTGAGACTGCAGGGATGCAGCCGATTGCCTGTGATATCCACACGCCTGACTTTTTAAGTATTGCCAAAGGTTATGGTTGTCGTGCCCTGCGAGTGAAATCACTTCAGGAGCTAAAGGAAGCACTCGCCGCGTCCGTGAATTTCGCGGGTCCCACCTTGATAGAAGTAAGGGAAGAGGACTTTTTGCAATGAGGTTATTGAGCGAGGGGCTGGCGGAATGAACACTGGTTTCGAGGCCACTTTCAGTGCTATGTCTACCCGTTTAGAGGGTGACGACTCAGCTGTCTGGGCTGTGCATGACGAAGCGCTAGTACGTCAGGCAAATGGAGAGGATGTTTATCTACTTTCTGTAGGCGATCCTGACCTGGCGACCTTACCTGCGACGATTCGAGCCGCTATCGACAGCCTGGAGAAAGGGCGAACCCATTACGCACCAGGTCGCGGCGAATTGGGCCTGCGTGAAATTATTGCAGATATTGAGCTGCGTGCGTCTGGTAAGCCCTGCGACCCCGACGAAGTGGTTATCTATCCGGGAGCCACCAATGCGATCTATTCAGTGTTGGCTTGTCTCCTTGATATGGGTGATGACATTGTTGTTATGGAGCCAATGTATGTCGGCTATGACGGCATATTCAAAGCTTTGGCGCTCAATAAAATTGGTGTGCCGTTGAGCGTAGACTCAGGTTTCACCTTCGACCTTGAGAGCGTCAAGAGCGCAATCACAGACTCCACCAGACTAGTGTTTATCAACACGCCGGGAAATCCCGCCGGTAATATTATTTCCGCCGCTGAATTGCAGGAACTGGCGGCTTTTTGTCTGGCGCGAAATATTTGGTTAGTTTGCGACGAGGTCTATTCAATGATCACCTTCGAAGGGGAGCACGTTTCCCTGCGCAAGGCGGCAGAAAGCCTGGACAACGTGATTATCGTCGACGGCATGTCCAAGTCGCACGCTATGACTGGCTGGCGCCTGGGGTGGACCGTGGCGCCCAAGGACGTCGCTGATCGCTTGTTGGCTTTTACCTCATCGACGATTTTCGGTTGCTGCCAGTTCGTTCAGGACGCGGCTGCCCACGCACTGATTAACGACGAAGAGTACATCAATGGTGTTCGCGAGGAATATCGACAGCGTCGTAATTACGTTTGTGATCGCGTCAAAGGAATTTCGGGTTTATCGTGCGAGGTTCCCGCCGCTGGTATGTTCGTGATGATTCACGTGGATTTAGCTGCAACCAACGGGCTGGCGTTTGCTGAACACTTGCTGGCAGAGCAGGGTGTTTCCGTGCTGCCGGGAATTGGGTTCGGCGACTGCACTGCGGACTATGTGCGAGTGTCCCTTGCCCAGCCTATTAATATTCTGCGACCGGCGTTTGATCGCATCGAGACCTTTTGCTCGGGTAGAACTTAAGAGTCATCGGGTCTCATGTGTTGACTGTGCGGTTTTCTGAAATGTCATCAGGTGCTGTTTTGGCAATACGTCGGAGACAGAAACGAGCGTTAGGCCAATCGCCGTCATTTCTTTCTCAGCCTGATCTAGCGTCATCGTGTGTAGGGGCTTGATGCCAATGCCGGGATCTCCGCCGCGGTATTCAACCAGCAACACGCGGCCTCCTGGCTTCAGCGCAGTTGTTACAGCGGACATCACTTCCCGGGGACATGAAAACTCGTGATAGGCGTCCACGAGTAGGACCACATCAACCGAATTCTCCCCAAGAGCGGGATCGCATTCGCCTGCCAGCACCGGAACTACGTTGGGAATGCTGTATTGGGCGACTCTTCGTTCGATGATGGCCAACATTTCGGGCTGGATATCCACAGCCAAAACGGTGCCATTTGGAACCTCTCTCGCTATCGGAAAGCTGAAGTAGCCAGTGCCGGCTCCCAGATCCGCGACCACATCAGTGGGCTCAAGAGTCAGTGACTGTATCAACAGGTCAGAGCGCTCTTCTTGCACACGCTGAGGTCTTTCCAGCCAGGCGGCACCCAAATGCCCCATCACCTGGGAAATTTCGCGGCCCATATAGATTTTCCCGATGCCGTCGGTGCTGGGGTTTACCGTTTCATAGTGCGTTGTCTGTAGTGTTTCACTGGGGTCGGACGCGACGCTGTTTGCTAGCAATGCGGTAAAAAAGCAGAGTGACAATAAGTTTTGCGACGAGAAAAATGATCGCAGCGGTTTTTTGCTGTGCATTGCGGTTACCAATCAGGGTATAGAACGTGGGGGCAAATCGGGCTTTGCATAAGCCATTTTTTTCTCAAGCTGGGCGCTGTGGTAGCTGTCCAGCCCGGTGAGTGCAGTCGTTCCGGTCGCGATTAAATCCAGCGAAAAATCATCATTGACGCTGTTATCCGGAACATCCAACTGAATAACTTCACCGATCACCAGATGAGTACCGTTAATAGCCAGCTCCTGGTGGTCGCGTAACTGCATCGCGAGCTTTACTGAGGCTTCTGCAACCAGGGGTGCATCGAAATTTGGCCACCATTCTGGCGACAGGCCAGTGGCCTCGAACTCGCTAACATGGCGGGGGTAGCGGGCCGCAGTTTGGTGTGCCGCTTCAATCATGCGATTGGCCACGTGATTGATACTGTAGTGCTCGGTTTTGAGGATATTGGCCAGGGTGTGTCGTTCCTCACCGCCCGGACGAACAATCAGTGCCAACAACGGTGGATGGGAGCCGATATGGACCACTGAGCTCATAATCGCCAGATTGTGCTGGCCGTCACCGCTAGCGGTGCCGATCAGGTTCGCGGATTTGAAGCCCGACACGGAATTGATTAAAGCCGCTCTCTTACGATCTGGCATCTCGCCCAGTGCTTCATGGTTAAGACGCATGGTTTGACCCTCCGCGAGGGGGACAGGCTGCATCGTAGAGGCGTTCATATCGCCAGCGTGCCCATCGGGCGTAGAAAAAACTGAAAATGGGAGCTATCAAGGGCCATTGCATCCATTTAAAGAGCGGCCCAATGCGGGTGTAGCTCCAGGCCGTTACATTGGCATCCACCCCTGTCAGTAGCGTTCCATTAGCCTTACGCAGGTGCAGCGTTCTCAGCAGGGTTTCGGTGTCGGGTAATTCCGGGTCAGCGGCTAATTCGTGGATATCTACTAGTGAGAGGTCGTCTGTCTTCAACCTTCCAAGGCGGCCCATTTCTTTTGTGCAAATTGAACATCGGCCATCGTAGTAGAGAGTGGCCGCAGGTAGTTGCGCTTTAGTAGTAATGTCCATGCCTTTGTTACGCCAGCAGGGCGCCAACGGATCGCGAAACCTTCAATTAGTGGTTGCGACGTTTTACAGTCCTTCAACAAACAGGGCGATGTTGTCAATGTCCTGGTCGCTAAGCAATGCAGCTTGACTCCACATCAAGGAGCTTTGATTGCCGCGGGTTTCCCCCGCTTTGTATTGTACGAGTTTGGAAGAAATGTCAGCGGCGCTTTGTCCGGCCAGAGCGGGACCAACGCCACCCTCGCCATTCGCCCCATGACAAGCTATGCAGCCCACATACGCTTTCTTTCCCAGGGCTTCGGGCGATGCCTCTGCACGAGCCTGGGATGCTGCAGCTTCCAGCGCAAGCACTCCCCCCGTTTGCTCCACCCATTGTTGGTAACAGTCGCCGGAGCAGCCGTGGTTATCATCTGTTGTGTATTGGTTGTTTTGCATCCCGTAGAGCGGAAGGCCAATGGCAAAGAGCACAAAAAGAACGAGGGCAATCGCGTAGTTGGGCATGGGTAATCTCACATTAGTGGAGGCGCCCCGCTTGAAGCGGAGCACCTTTTTGAATAAAGCGGGTCGCTCTGTCGCTGTATGGCCCGAGTCAGGCCTCGGTATCGAGTTTCCAGATACAGTTTGAGGCGTGGGAAAAGTTGTCGTTGACGGCTAAAAGTCGGGCCTTCTCAGCTTCAGCCTCCCGAAACAGTGCCACGGTCATAGCTATGCCGCCGAAAACTAGTATGTGCGCCATCCACGTGAGGCCAAAGTGGAAGATCGAAAAGAACGTGAGGCTGAATACCATGCTCCACATCCAGCCCAGCACCTGCATAAAGTAGTGCTGGGAAGCGAGGTCGAGGTGACGAAGCGGGTTGTGAGCGCTGTTCATTACCGAGTCCCAGGAATTAACGATAAATTTTGTCATGATGTTTCCCTCTCTTGTTTGAAGATTGTTACGGTGTTCGTGTCAATGAGGATTCTCTCTGTCCATAAGCTGTCTACTATCGGTGATACTGAAAAACTGGCTGTGCTTTTTGTGAGCACAACAGATTTTCCCTTTGATGCTTACTAAAAGGCTTGTTGCAAGAATAAACCGCCGATGCTCTGCGCGTTTCAATCGACTGAGGTAGCTCCAGGGCAAGAAGTCTGTCGAGTCTCACCCCCTGATCGGGGTTATAATGCGAGGCGGAATCTATTTTTCAGACTGTTTTTTGAGGAGTGTTTAGGTTGATACCGATAGAAGATTGGCAAGCGCGAGGTCAAGAGGTCGAGCTACTGGGGCATAAATTATTCTATATCGATGAAAAACCCACTAGTAGTCCCCGCGGTACCATTCTGTTGATACATGGCTTTCCCACCGCGAGCTGGGATTGGTGGAAGATATGGCCTGCCTTAAATAAGCACTATCGTCTGGTTGCCATGGATATGTTGGGTTTTGGCTTCAGTGGCAAACCTTGTCCCCATGACTACCGTATCGTGGAACAGGCCGACCTTTGTGAAGCTTTGGTGGATCACCTGGGTTTGCGAGATTTCCATGTATTGGCCCATGACTATGGCGATACGGTTGCGCAGGAAATGCTAGCCCGGCAAAACGCAAAGACAGGGGCGGGGAGATGGTTATCCTGCCTGTTTCTCAACGGCGGGCTGTTCCCCGAGACGCACAAGGCCTTACTGGTGCAGCGCTTGCTATTGGGCAAAATGGGCTTTCTGGTTCGTTACGCCTTCAGTAAAGCCAGTATGCGCCAGTCTTTCGATCGGGTATTTGGTCCCAAAACCCCTGCCAGTGATGAAGAGTTGAATGCGTTTTGGGAATTGTTCACCCGTGATGATGGTCAACGCAATTTACATCGCTTGATTCACTACATGACTGATAGGCGCGTCAACCGAGAGCGGTGGCTGGGTGCGCTGCAGCAGGCCTGTTGTCCTATTGGCCTTATTAACGGCAGTGTCGACCCTGTTTCTGGCGAGCATATGGTGGCGCGCTTTGAAGAGCTTGTCGGGGACCATTATTTCATAAGGCGCTTACCGGATATTGGGCACTACCCCCAGGTTGAGTCTCCCGAGCAAGTGCAGGATTACTACCTGGAGTTTCTCGAGACAAGCGCGAGAGCGGTTTGACCTTGCCACTGGCACCTGCAGTGGTTTGAATACGTGATCTCTGGTGACCCCATGCTCATAGAGTATGCGCTGGTGCCAATTGCGTTCTTTACCTCTGTGCTGGCAGGCGTGATGGGCATGGGTGGTGGTGTGTTGCTGATTGCTGCCATGCCTGGTTTGGTACCGGTAAACGCCATTTTTCCCCTCCACGCGCTTACCCAATTGGCGAGCAACGTGACGCGGGCGGGATTTGGTTGGCGTCATATCCAATGGAGTATGATGCCGGCTATTGTTTTAGGTGCACTCCTGGGTGCTTGGGTTGGTGGCGAGGTCTATGCCAGTCTCAACCTGTATTGGCTGCCGTTGATCATCGGTATGCTGATTCTGCTGTTGACCTGGCTGCCGGTGCCGCAGTTGCGGGGCACGGGGTCTCTGAGTCTGGTTGGCCTTGGTTTTTACCAGACTGGCCTGGGTATGTTGGCCGGAGCCACAGGACCGCTGGGGGCAGCGGTTATGTTGCGTCAAAATGCCGAGCGTGATTGGCTGGTGGTCAATACGGCGGTTTATATGGGGCTCAGTCATTTGATGAGAGTCACCGCTTTTATCGTATTGGGATTCAGCTTTGCACCCTGGTGGCCTCTGGCTTTGGGTATGATATTGGCCGTTACTGCCGGCTCTTGGGTTGGCACCAAGCTGCGGCTGCGAATCCCCCAGTTTAATTTTCAGCGCTGGTTTAAGTGGCTGATCAGTCTTTTGGCGCTGCGGATGATAGCAATGCCTTTGTTTGGAAATTGAGTGATTTTGTTGCCTGCCCAGCCGCTTAGCGACCAAAAGAAGGGCACTCTGTTAGGAGTGACTGCCTACATGATCTGGGGTTTTGCCGCCCTCTACTGGGCGCTGGCTGAGCCAGTGGCGCCCAGCGATGTCTTGGCACACCGTGCTTTTTGGTCAATGCCTTTCGTGTTAGTAGTGTTGGTGTTGTTTCGAAGACTTCGCGGCACGCTTGCGCTGCTGCGGCAGCCGCGTACCTTGGTGATCATGGCCGCCTCCGCTTTCTTTGGTGCAGTTAACTGGCTGGTTTTTCTCTGGGCGATCAGTAACGGCAGGGCGACGGAAGCTTCGCTGGGATACTTTCTGCTACCCCTCGTCAATGTGGTTATCGGCTTGACTGTTTTCAGGGAGAAAATCGATACAGCGCAGAAGGTGGGAATCGGTTTTGCCGGATCGGCGGTTGTGCTCCAATTTGCCTACTACGGCGGATTGCCTCTGGTGGCCCTGACGCTATCATTAAGTTTTGGTATGTACGGGGCGATTCGGAAAAAGGTGGCTGTCGCCTCTCTGGAAGGTCTGTTTATCGAGACCTTGCTGATGTCACCCTTCGCTTTAGCCTGGCTGGTTTACAGGGAGGGGGCCGGTTTAGGGCAGCACGGTCTGGATGTAGACCTGGTACTACTGGGCGCTGGAGCTTTTACGGCGATTCCACTGATTAGCTACGTTGCTGCAAGTCGCCTACTACCGCTGACTGCGCTTGGGCTGGTTTTTTATATCGGTCCTACGTTGCAATTACTGGTGGCAATACTGGTCTTTGATGAGCCTTTCACAGCGGTTCAGTTGGCTGCTTTTACGCTTGTCTGGGCAGGTTTGGTGGTGGTGACCATTGATAACGCTCGTCGCGCGCGCCGCATACGAAAGTTCACCATAGAGGAAAGCGAACAATGAAGTGGGTATTTGCACTATTTTATACACTCTCCGTCACGGCATGCGCTGCTGGAACAGATCAGGTTGCGACTACTAGCGACGCCAGCGATTTTCGGCCAGATGCCCGTCCCCTGGGCAAGACAATGGTATATGAGTGCGGCGAAGTAGAATTTATCACCAGGTTAGGCCCGGGTGAGATGGCCCTGTGGTTTGATGACCGCTACCTGATTTTGTCGCAGGTTCGGGCCGCGTCAGGCACCAAGTACCAGGAGGGGGACGTGGTGTTTTGGTCAAAGGGTGATGAGGTGACTCTGGAGGCTGCCGGGGTGCGTTATACCAATTGCCGATTGAATCATGCTCGCGCACCCTGGGAAGATGCCCGACGAAGAGGTGTTGAATTTCGTGCCGTAGGCAATGAGCCCGGTTGGCATATGGAGGTTCGCGGCGAGCAGAATCTGTTGTTCGTGGGCGACTACGGAGCAACGAGGATATTGTTCACGGAGATAGAGTCCACTCAAGACCGGGAGCAATTGCATTACATGGCGCATGGGGAGGGCAACCGTATCAACGTGACTGTTACCGAGACTTTTTGTACTGACACTATGAAGGGAGAACAATTCCCTTACACGGTGGTACTACAACTGAACGGTCGCAGTTATCAGGGCTGTGGTCACGCGCTGGATCATCCCTGGGAATAACTGATTCTGGTAATACTACCGATACCGTAATGGCCCGCATTCTGTTCTCTTGATTGACATCAATGTCCCGCAGAGGACGTCCACATACCATTGTCGCAGCAGATAAGGGAGCGCTTGTTTGCCCTTTATCAAGATCCATAGATAGGAGTATTTCATGAAGAAAGTATTGACCCTGGCCGTAGCCGCTGCACTGACTAGTGGCGCTGCAATGACTCACGCATATGAAGCGGGAGACTGGATTTTACGTGCTGGCGTTGCGACGGTTGCTCCCGACGCTGATAGCGATTCTATCCCTGAGCTGGGTGGAGTCACCGTAGATGTAGACGATGACACTCAGCTGTCGATTATCCCTGTTTACATGGCGACAGAAAGCTGGGGCATTGAACTGTTGGCAGCGACACCTTTCGAGCACAATATTGATGTGAACGAAGCGCCTATTTCAGCAGGTTCAACCAAGCACTTACCGCCAACCCTGACTGTTCAGTGGTATCCACGCGGCGGCAGCACGGGCTGGCAGCCGTATGTGGGTGTGGGTGTGAACTACACCATTTTCTTCGATGAGGAAGTTGATCGCGACCTTGAGGAGATAGTAGGCAGGGCTGACCTGGATTTGGATGACTCCTTTGGCCTGTCCGCATCCGCGGGCGTAGACATTCCTTTTGGGGATAACTGGAACTTCAATGCCGGCATCTGGTATATCGATATTGACACAACGGCAACCGTCACCTTACGGGAAGATGATAATGCCAAGGTCAAGTTCGATGTGGACATCGATCCCTGGGTCTACAACATCGGTATTGCCTACAAGTTTTGATCTAATCCCCATTTGACCGGCTCACCTACGGTCTTATGGCGTCTGGCCTCGCACGAAAGTGCGGGGCCTTTTTTATGTGCAGGAAGTACGGTATTTATCCGGGAGCCATGGATGGCGGAGGGTGCCTGGTCGGGGATTGATCGCTGGCATGGAGTCACTGACGCCGTCTGGGACGCTTGCCGTCTCAATGCCCCATCTTCGAGTGATCCATCTCGATATTTTCCGCGCCGGGGGCTTGATGCTTTAAATGCTCCCCATGGGCGCTCACCAGGTAAATGGTCCACACGCCAGACACGATCAGCAGTATTGCAATACCCAGTTTCAGGCCGCGTTTACGCAGTAGTGCCTGAAGCTTGTCCGCACCCAGGCTTACGGCCAGCATCGCGGGCAGGGTGCCCAGGCCAAAGCACAACATTAGCAAAGCAGAGCTCGCTGCATTTTGGGCGGTGGCAGACCAGGCGAGAGCGGAATAGATAAGCCCGCAGGGCATAAGCCCCCAGCACAAGCCAAGAGCGAGGCCCTGAGCCGGGTTTCTAACCGGCAGGAATCGGGATGAAAAACCCTGCACTGGTTTCCACAGTTTGGCACCTGCTCGCTCCAGAGCCTGCATGCCTTGCCACCAGTTGGCCACGTATAGCCCCATGCCAATGAGTAGCAAGCCCGCGATGTAGCGCAGGGCAATTGTCCACGCCACCAGGTCGATGCTGCCCGCGATAAACCCCAGCATGCCTCCCAGCAGCGTATAACTGAGAATTCGCCCGCTATGGTAGGCAATAGTAACGGGTAAAGAGCGATGGCCCCCGAGATTGAGCGCCGCAGCAATACCGCCACACATGCCCAGGCAATGACCGCTGCCAGCCAGCCCCAGGGCCAGAGCGCTCAGGTAGCCAACATCAGTCATCGTTGGTCTCCTGTGTGTCGCTCTTCTTCGGACGGCTGTCACGGTCTTCGGCGAGAATGCGCCAGGCTTCTTTATCCAGGTCTTCATACTGGCCGTTATCGATGGCCCAGAGCAGCAGCTTGATGCCAAGTGCCACCAGCACCAGCGCCACCGGGATTAGAAGATATAAGCTATCCACGTCTCTCTTCCTGATTGAGGTTGCGCCGATTCAGGCGCAGCGAGTTGGCCACTACCAGCAGTGAGCTCAATGACATGCCGATGGCGGCTGCCCAGGGCGGCACATGCCCGCTCGCTGCCAGCGGTATTGCGCTCAGATTGTATCCCAGTGCCCAGGCAAAGTTCTGCAATATGATGCGGCGACAGGCAATGGCTTTTTTCCAGGTATCTGTCACCGCGGCAAGATTACCGCCGACGATGACAAAATCGGCCTGGGTGCGCGCCAGGTCGGTGGCGCCGGCCACGGCAAACGAGGTATCGGCGAGGCTCAGTACCGGTGCATCGTTGAGGCCATCTCCCACCATGGCAACCACCGCGTGCTCGGATTGAAGTTGCTGAACTCTTTGCATCTTTTGCTGGGGTTGTAGGCCAATGTGAACATCGTCAATACCTAGCTCCCGGGCGAGCAGGGGGCCCTGGGGAGAGCTGTCGCCGGTGAGTAGGCCGATCTGCAAACCGTCGTCCCGGGCTTCTGCGATCACACGCGGCGCCTCTGTTCGCAACTGATCATTCAAGCCAATCCAGGCGATCGCTGTGTGGCCCCGACATAGTGCCACCCAGTAGAACGGTTCCTCAGGAAGTGGCGGTAAGTCGGGACATACCTGGCGACAAAATTGCTCACTGCCCATTCGATAACTTTCGCCGTCGTAGTTACCTTCAAGGCCCGCGCCCACTCGATAATCGACGTCGCTGAAATGAGCCGCGCCTTCAACTTCGGTGAAGGCACCCCCGACAGGATGGTTCGACCAGTGTTGAAGTCCAGCGCAGAGTTTCAAAACGTCGGACTCCGAAAGCTGAGAAAGCAGCCGTACTGTATGCACAGCTAGCGTGCCTTCGGTCAGTGTCCCGGTCTTATCAAACAGTAAATGAGTGCTTCGCGACAGGGTTTCAAGCGCATTTTCGCCGCGTACGATCACGCCTGCAGCACGCAGGGCGCTGGCCGCAGAAGTGAGCGCAGCCGGAGTCGCAAGCGCCAGGGCACAGGGGCAGGATATGACTAACACCGATAGTGAGACCCACAGGGCCTGCTCCGGAGCAATTTGCCACCAGACCAGAGCGGTAGCAGAGGTTATTAACAGTACTCCCGCCACAAACCAGGAAGCGATGCGATCAGCCATTTTAGCCAGTTGCGGCTTTTCGGTTTCGGCGACTTCCACGGATCGTTGAAGAGCCGCGAGTCGGCTGTCTGCATAGCTACCCTGAACCTCGATTTGTAGTGCGGCTTCCACATTTACAGTACCCGCATAAACAGTCTCACCTGCAATCACCGATCGAGGCAGGTGCTCGCCATTGAATGTGTCTTCTCTGACAGCGCTTTCTCCACTGTATACCCGGGCGTCAGCCGGTATGGTCTGGCCGGCCTGAACAAGTGCCACATCGCCTTGTGTCAATTGCGATCGGGCAATCGTGACCCAGCCGTTTGCACGCTGTACCCGCACCGCATCGGGCAGGGTATTCTCGGCGTCGAACCAGGTCATGGCATGGCGCTGGCGAACCCTGGCTTCCAGGAAGCGGCCCAGTAGCAGGAAAAAAGTGAACATGACGACTGAATCGAAATAAACCTGGCCGGTGCCAGTAAAAGTGGCCCATGCGCTCGCAAGCCAGGCGAGGCCTATAGCGAGGGCTACGGGTAAGTCCATGACCAGCGCACCGCGTTTCAGGTGGCGCCAGGCGGTGCGGAAAAAAGTGCCTGCGCTGTAGTAAACGATGAAACTGGACACCAGTAAGCTAAAACCGCGCAGCAGACCCTGGTATTGCTCCTGGATCCCTTGTATGTCACCTGCATGCAGTGCTACCGCAAACATGCCGACCTGCATCATTCCGAAGCCTGCAACACCCAGGCGCCTCAGGTCGCTGCGGTATTCGTCGCGCAGTTGTTCTTTACGGGCGCTGGTCTGGAATGGTTGGGCGCGGTAACCGAGCGCTTCGACCCTGGCGAAAATCTCGCTTAGTTTTAGCTTCTTCGGATTAAAACGTATGTCCAGACGCGCTTGCTGGAGGTTTACGGCGACCTGCCGAACGCCGTCGACAGGTGACAGCGATTGCTCGATCAGCCAGGTACAAGCCGCACAGGTTATTCCGCCAAGCAAAAGGCGCGCGGTTACATCGCCGTCTTCCTCCTGTTGGGAAAAATTTTCAGCGAGCTCGGGTTGATCGTAAATCAGGAATTTTTCGCTATCGACCTGCTCTATTTCGGTCGGACGTTCACTGTAGGCGCTGCGTTGCCGGTAAAAATTTTCCAGGCCATTGGCTGCAATCATTCCGGCTACCGCAAGGCAGCCTGGACAGCACATGGAGCGCGCCTCGCCAGAAATATCGATTTCAAACCGAACGCCCGCCGGCACCGGCTCGCCGCAGTGATAACAAGGTTCCGGTTTCACGGTTCCGTCGAGTGAGGGGTCAGCCACCGCTGGCGGGGAAGTCTGCGGCGGTCACAGAGCCGTCCAGGCGCCAGGCCGGATCGCCCTCGAAAATTAGAGCCCAGTGCCAGCGAGGTGCGATTTCAGACGCCATGCGGCCGCGGTATTCACCCGGCGTGCTTTTTACCAGCATCACCTGAAAGTCCTGATCGGACTCCAGCGGATGAGATAGCTGCAAACGTAATTGCGACGCGTCGATGGGGCCCGAGGTGGTCACTACAATAGTGGTGCCGGTGATGCTTATGGCTGCCTCAATGCCCAGCGCCGTGGCCTGCTCTTTCTTTTCCAGCTTGCGATTAATCGCCAGGCCATCTTTATAGTATTCATCCACAACAAGATCGTCTGCGCCCCGGTTTGCGATGATGACGGTGCTAATCCCCGCTACAACCACCGACGCTGGCAACAATATGAGGAACCATGGCCAGAACTGACGAAACCAGGGTTCGCTGTCCTCTCGAGGTAGGTGTTTATTCATCTGCTTGCCTAAAGTGGTTTCACAAAGCGGGATTCGTGGACAATTTTCAGGGACTCGATATCAGTCGCTTGCGCTTTGAAGTCAAATTCGGTGCTGGGTTTTTCCAGTTCGTCCGGGTTAGCTCGCAAGCGCAGGCTGATTGAGCGCACCTCGCCGCCATCGAGGGTATGCTCGGTATCCCCAATGACCTCAGCTTGCTCCAAGCCTTCAACGCTGATTTTGAAGACATGGCTGGCGGGGTCCATGTTGACCAGTTGCAACGTGTAAATGTTATCAATCGCACCGGTATCGGTTGTCACATACAACTGGGTCCGGTCGCGAATGATAGTCAGTTCCAGGGGTATACGCGAGAACATATTGTAGGAGAACACGCCGACCATCACGCACAGCACGACAAGGTAGCCGATGATACGTGGACGCAGCCAATGGGTAGTGCCGCCGGAGAGTTCGTGCTCGCTGGTATAACGCACCAGGCCGCGTGGATAGTTCATTTTGTCCATGACTGAATCGCAGGCATCAATGCACAGCGCGCAGCCAATGCATTCGTATTGTAAGCCGTCGCGGATGTCGATGCCGGTCGGGCATACCTGTACACAGAGTTCACAATCGATGCACTCTCCCAGGCCGAGTTCATTCAGGTCCGCCGTTTTTTTACGGCTGCCCCGAGGGTCTCCGCGTCCTTTGTCATAGGAGACGATCAGGGTGTCCTGATCAAACATTACCGCCTGGAAACGAGCGTACGGGCACATGTATTTACACACTTGTTCCCGCATGTACCCCGCGTTGATGTAGGTTGCAACAGTGAAGAAGGCGACCCAGAACAGTCCCCAACCTGCAGCATTGAGCGTAAACAGGTCCAGTAGTAGTGCCTGTATGCCATAGAAGTACCCGACAAAAGTCAGGCCTGTCATAAAAGCAATGAACACCCACGCCACATGTTTGGCGAGTTTTTTGCCGAATTTTGCCAACGACATGGGTGCCTTATCCAGCTTGATGCGCTGGTTTCTGCTGCCTTCTGTCTTCTGTTCGACCCACATGAACATGGTCGTCCAGACGGTCTGGGGGCAGGTATAACCGCACCAGATGCGTCCGGCGAAGGTGGTCACGGCGAAAAGGGCATAGGCTGATATGATCAGAAGGAATGCCAGCATTGGAAAGTCCTGGGGCCAGAAGGTCAGCCCCAGGATATGAAACTTTCGTTCAGGCAGATCGAACAAGACCAATTGCTGTCCGTTCCAGCTGAGCCAGGGCAGTAGGAAGTAGCCCAGCAGCAAGGGCCATCCGGTATAGAGGCGAACTTTTTGAAAGAAACCTTCCACTTTTCGGGTGTAGATCCGCTCGCGTCGCTGATAAAGGTCTATCTCACCAACTTCGGCGGGCGCGACTTCCTGGAGGTCGATCAGGTCATTGTCGGATTTGGACATAAAGTGCTCTCACATGTGGCGTTTTGTGAGTGGTTAGGGGCCTCAGGCGAAGCCCCTTGGTACCGCTAAAGAGGGGGTGAGCCTTACTGGCTCAAGCCATAAACATAAGCCGTGAGGATGTGTATTTTGTCCTCGCTAAGCGTTTCACTGAAGGCAGGCATGACACCGTTGCGCCCGGCTCGAAGCGAGTGCGCGATTTGCTCTGCGCTGCCACCGTAAAGCCATATGCCATTGGTCAGGTCAGGAGCGCCCATTGCCATATTGCCGGTGCCGTCTGCCTGGTGACAGGCTACACAGTAGGTCTGGTATTGCTTGGCACCGGCTTCAGCGGCGCTTGCATCGACGTCTCGGCCGCTCAGAGACATCACGTAAGCGGTCATTTCGTTGATACCCTGGTCACCGAGGATGCTTCCCCAGGCGGGCATGGCAGCCATGCGACCGTTAACCAAGGTGGCTTTGATCGCTTCTGGTGTGCCGCCGTAAAGCCAGTCATCGTCCCTGAGATTGGGGAAACCATAAGCGCCGCCCGCGTCAGAGCCGTGGCACTGGGCGCAGTTGTTGCTAAACATACGCATGCCCATTTTGCGCACGGCGGGATCGCCGGCGATTTCCTCAATGGGCATCGCCAAATAGCGGTCGCGCATATCCCGGTACTTTTCATCAGCTTTGGCTACATCCCGATCGTGCTGCTCGACCTGACTCCAACCAAGAAGCCCGGGGAAGTTACCCATGCCGGGATAGACCACCAGATAAGTCACACCAAAAACGATGGTGAGAACGAACATCATGAACCACCAGGCGGGAAGGGGGTTATCGTATTCCTCGATACCGTCGTAGACATGCCCCGTGGTTTTACCATCAAGGTTTTGTTCGCGTGTTCGGTTGGCAAACAGTATCCAGGTGATGAGGATAATGGTGATGGATGTGAGTACGATTACCCACAAGCTCCAGAAACTATCCATTCCTTACTTCCTCCTGCATGGTGCGCTGATTCAGCTCTTCGTCTGCAAACGGCAGGTTGGCGGCTTCATCAAAGGGTTTCTTGCGTTTTTTGTCGTAGGCCCAGAAGCACATTCCAATAAAGGTAATCATCAGGAACACGGTACTGAGACCTCTCAGGTCGTTAATGTCCATCGCTCTAGCGCCTCGATTGCAGTAATGTGCCCAGCTGTTGCAAGTAGGCAACCATGGCATCAATTTCTTTCTTGCCTTCCACCGCAGCTTTGGCGCCGGCAATGTCCTCGTCAGTGTAGGGGACGCCGACAGCGCGCAGCGATGACATTTTCTTACCTGTCAGCTCACCGGTAAGCTCCTTGTCGAATAACCAGGGGAAAGCCGGCATGTTGGATTCAGGGACTACATCACGCGGGTTGTACATATGGGCGCGATGCCAGTCGTCTGAATAGCGCTTGCCGACGCGAGCAAGGTCTGGCCCGGTGCGCTTTGAGCCCCACAGGAACGGGTGCTCATAGACGTGTTCTCCTGCCACTGAATAATGACCATAGCGTTCGGTTTCAGCGCGCAGGGGGCGAATCATCTGTGAGTGACAGGTGTTGCAGCCCTCACGGATATAGATATCTCTCCCTTCCAGTTCGAGCGCGGGCAGTGGCTTAAGCCCGGCGATGGGCTCATTTGTCTCCTCGAGGAACATGAGGGGCACCAGCTCTACCAGTGTGCCGAAGCTGATGGCGACGATAATGCCGACAATCATCAGGCCGATATTGGTTTCAACTGCTTCGTGTTTCATTATCTCGTCGCTCCTTAGGCTGCGCTTGCGGCGGCGGGCGCCGGCTGGGCTTCAACGTCTTTGCGGGCGGTCATGTAAAGGTTGTATGCCATCAGCAGCATGCCACCGAAGAAGATGGCTCCGCCCAGTACGCGGACCACGTATCCCGGATAACTGGCAGCGACCGATTCGACAAAGCTGTAGGTCAGGGTGCCGTCCTGGTTGTAGGCGCGCCACATGAGGCCTTGCATGATCCCGTTAACCCACATGGAGGCGATGTAAAGTACCGTGCCAATAGTGGACATCCAGAAGTGCACATTGATCAGGCTGGTGCTGTACATGCGTTCCTTGCCGAACAGTATTGGAATGAGGTGGTAAAGACAGCCAATAGAGATCATGGCGACCCAGCCAAGGGCACCGGAGTGCACGTGACCAATCGTCCAGTCCGTATAGTGAGACAGCGCGTTTACCGTCTTGATCGACATCATCGGTCCTTCGAAAGTAGACATGCCATAGAAGGACAGGCTAACGACCAGGAAGCGGAGAATGGGGTCGGTGCGCAGCTTATGCCAGGCGCCCGACAAGGTCATCATTCCGTTGATCATGCCGCCCCAGGAGGGAGCCAGCAGAATCAGGGACATGACCATGCCCAGGCTTTGGGCCCAATCCGGAAGCGCGGTGTAGTGCAGGTGGTGTGGCCCCGCCCAGATGTAGACTGCGACCAGGGACCAGAAGTGGACAATCGACAAACGGTAGGAATACACAGGGCGTTCAGCCTGCTTGGGTACGAAGTAGTACATCATCCCCAGGAATCCGGCAGTGAGAAAGAACCCTACCGCATTGTGTCCGTACCACCACTGCACCATGGCATCCACGGTGCCTGCGTAAACGGAGTAGGACTTGGTTGCGTCAACCGGAATGGCCATGCTGTTCATGATATGCAGTACGGCGACAGCAATGATGAAGGAGCCCAGAAACCAGTTGGCCACATAGATATGCTTAACCTTGCGCTTGACGATAGTGCCGAAGAACACGATGGCATAAAGCACCCAGACTACGGTGATCAACAGGTCAATAGGCCATTCCAGCTCAGCGTACTCTTTGCCACTGGTCCAGCCCAAAGGTAGCGTGATGGCCGCGCATACAATGACCAGTTGCCAACCCCAGAAGGTGATGGCGGCCAATTTGTCGGAGATTAATCGTACCTGACAGGTTCGCTGTACGATGTAATAGGAGGTGGCAAACAGGGCACAGCCGCCGAAGGCAAAAATGACAGCGTTGGTATGCAGGGGGCGGAGGCGGCCAAAGTGCAGCCACTCGACTCCCATGTTGAGGGCAGGCCAGGCCAGCTGTGCGGCGATTAATACGCCCACCAGCATGCCGACGATACCCCAGACCACTGTCATGACTGTAAACTGACGCACCACCTTGTAATTGTAGGTGGGGTGTTCCAGTGCGGAATTAAGCTCGCTCATGGTTACATTCCATTAAGATTTCAATAAATTCAAAAATCGTGATGCCGGTTCAGGGCTTAGTCGGTAAACGCCGGCGCTGCGCCGAAGTCCCAGAGAATGACTGCGCCTACCATCAGGCATATGAGAATCACCATGGCTACGCCCATCACGGCACTGGAAAACAGGAAGCCCCGCTCTTCAGGGATATCCATGACAATAGGTATACCGAGATACATCAGGTAGACCGCCCAACAGGCTGCGACAATGCCGATTAGCATGTCCAGCCACATAACCGGGTAGAAGCCCACTGCGCCGAAAAGAAACATCGGTGTAGCAGCGAGTGAGGCAATGATAATGCCTTTGGCGATGGTGGATTCTGCTCCATAGGTATCGGACATCCAGTGGATGAAGTAACCAATGGCTGACAGGCAAACTACCTGAGTGATGTAAAACAGGATACAAATAGTCATCGCACTGTCTTTGGTCAGTTTGATAACTTCGCCGTCACCTACAGTCCAGCCGACATCGGTGGTACCAAAGTACCAGGCAACGGCCGGTATAATTGCCAGGACCCAGGGGTAAAGCAGCAATGTATTGAAGGAGCTTGCAGGCAGCTCTTTGATAGTTTTCCACTGGGAACTGGGCTTTACGAGCAAGCCGAAAGTGTGCTGAATCATTAGATTATTGTCTCCCCAAAGCTACTCTATTTGTTGTGCGCTGGCATTCTAGATACTCGTGACGCATTCACCTTGATGTGAATCAATCTGAAGAAGTTATCGCAAACGAATCGGTTATTTGTCTTGCTAGACAAGGCTGCTTTGTCTGTTAGCTGCCAAGATTCGCCATGTTCTTCAGGCCCTGAGGGTCCAGGATTTCAATTTCCTTATTGTCGACACGCAAAACTTCCATTTTCTGCATACGACTGAATACCCTGGACACAGTTTCTACCGTCAGGCCAAGGTAGTTGCCGATGTCAACTCTGGACATGGGCAGGCGGAATTGGGTGGCACTGAGTTTGCGCCGTGCATTGCGCCCAGAGATACTCAGCATGAGCGCGGCGACCCGCTCATCAGCAGAGTTTTTACTCAGCAGGGTGATTAGCTGCTGATCTTCAGTGATCTCGTGGCTCATTAGCTGGAAGAAGTGGCGTTGCAGGTTGGGCATCAGGGCGCTGAGTTTTTCCAGGGAAGTGAAGGGGATCTCGCAGATGGCAGCGGTTTCCAGCGCTTTAGCAGAAGAGGCGTGCGCATTGTTGCTGATTCCGTCCATGCCTAGTATTTCACCCGGGAAGTAGAAGCCGGTGACTTGCTCTCGACCATCGTCGGTCGTCTTGTAGGCTTTAAGAGTGCCGGAGCGGACTGCATAAACCGACTGGAAATCGTCGCTCTCCCGGTAGAGGTGCTGGTTCTTTTGCAGGGGCTTGCTGCGCTGGATGATATCGTCCAGCTGTTGGATATCGTCGCTCTCCAGTGCCAGGGGCAGGCAGATACTGTTCAGGCGACAGTTCCCGCAATTGACCTGATAGTCATGGTTGCAGGCTTTGATCGCCGTGTCCTCGGACTGTTTGAGATGAATCGTCATTTGCTTCCCCTTGCAATGTTGGGGCAATTATAGACGATTTTCCAAGTATTCTGTAATTCGATTTCTGGGCCAAATTCAGACAGTTGCAGAGAATTTCGGCGCTGGTTCATCACCCTTGTGCGCATCCAGATAGGCGTCGAAAGGCATGCATATGTTGCGTAAAAAGGGCCTTCCGCGTTTGGTTACAGTGATTTGACGGTCAGAGACTTCCAGCAATTGATCCGCGACCATAGGGGTCAGTTGCTTCAATTGCTGTTGGAACATTCGACTAAAGTCTATACCAAATTGCTGATTACACTCCCCGATATCCAGTTTTAGCTCGGAAATCAGGCTCATGATGATGTGGCGGCGCAGCTTATCGTCGCTATCGACCTGGCAGCCCCGGGTGATGGGGAGTTCGCCCGCGTCCAGTAACTGGTAGTAGCTTTCCAGGTCGCGTTCATTTTGCAGATAAAAATCGCCGATCTGGCTGATGGAGGAAACCCCCAGCCCTAGCAGGTCATCCGCCATATGCAGGGAGTAGCCCTGGAAGTTCCGCTGCAGCCGCCCCTCGCCTTGGGCGAGTGCAAGCTCATCATTGGGCAGGACATAATGGTCCATTCCAATGTGCAGGTAACCCGCGTCCTGCAGGGTATGGCTGATGATTTCGTGAAGCAGGAGCTTTTCCTCTGGTTCCGGCAGGGTCAGGCGATCGATAGTGCGTTGGCTGCTGAAACGCTCGGGCAAATGAGCATAGTTATAGCAAGCAATACGGTCTGGCCGTAGCGAGATTACCTTGCGTAAGGTCTCGGCCATGGTGTAGCGATCCTGGTGTGGCAGGCCGTAAATAAGGTCAAAGCTGAGAGAGCGGAAACCATGAGACCGTATGCAGTCCACCAGCGGTGCGATTTGCTGGTAGGGCTGAATCCGATTGACGGCCTTTTGCACCAGCGGGTCAAAGTCCTGAATGCCAAGGCTGATTCGGTTGAATCCGACGCCCTTGAGTAAAGCTATGGTGCTTTTTTCGACCGTCCTCGGGTCAATCTCAATAGAGTACTCCCGGTAACCTTTATCCAGCAACCGGAAGTGGCTGGCCAGCAGGTGCATCAGCTCAGTGATCTGTGCGTGATCAAGGTAGGTCGGCGTGCCACCGCCCCAGTGCATCTGGGTAATCGGTCGTTGGTCTCCAACCAGTGCGGACTGCAGGGCGATCTCGCGCTGCAGTCTCTTGAGATATTGCTGCGCCACGTTTTTCTTACGTGTCACGATTTTATTGCAGGCACAGTAGTAGCAGATGTCGTGGCAGAACGGCACGTGTAAATATAGCGACAACGGCGCGCGCTTGTGATCGCCATCGCTTTGCTGCCAATCCCGGTACGACTGCATGGGGAAATCCTGGCGAAACTGGGGGGCGGTGGGATAAGAGGTATAGCGAGGACCCTGGCTTGCGTATTTTTTGGCGAGGTCCATGTCGGCCTGATGCTCGGCGGGTATGTCGGTGGAGGCGACGAGGTCAGGATGCATGATGTTCATCGTGGATACAGCTCTTAATGTATTGAGCTGGACGATAACAGGATAGGTGATATTCAGTGTTGATCTGCGTCAAAGGGGAGGCAGCAGCGGATGGCGGAAACGATTTTTACTGTGGCGCTTAGCCCAGGGATGCCACGCTTTTAATGATCAGCCGCACCAACTCCGCCTGGCGGGATACACCTGTTTTGGCGAAAATGGATTTCAACTGCGCCCGCGCTGTGTGCTGGGATACGCTCTGTGTCTCCGAAACTTCTGCCAGACTCAATCCCCGCGCCAGTAATATGGCCAGCTTGGCCTCTGCGGGGGTCAGGTCGAACAAGTCTGCCAGCGACTGCCGTGAGGCTGACTCGTGCAGGTCCGGATCGGAGACAAATACCACTGCGCTGGGGCTGGACTGTCCCTCGCTCCACTTCGAAACAGGCACAGGTCGCACCACCAGACCCAGGTCGGAACGCCCTGACGAACGGGGCACTCGCAGTGCTTTCACCACAGAAGGTTCCCCGCGGTGTTGGGCGCGGATAATACTGGCGACCGCCTGTTGCAGCTCCTTGTTAATGTCTCTGCCTCCGATATGCAACCGTTGCCCCTTCAGGCTGAGGCCATCTCCCTGGTCCAGCATTGCCTGGGCGATTGGATTTGCGCTGAGTACCCTGGCTTGTTCATCGAGAATGATACTGGCGACAGCAAGCTGGGAAACGGCACCGGCGTAGACATCCCGCTCGGACGTCGTGCGGTTAATAGTGGCATAAATTTGTATGGCCCGACGCAGGTGCGGTGTAACCCGCTCCAGCAGGCTTCGCTCTTCAGTGCTGAAACGGGGCTCATCCTTGCGCCGGGAAAAGCGCAACCGGGCCAGCATGCCCCCTGGTTCAGCGGTATCGACGCCAAGTATGTGAAATAGGCCTACAGGCTTTAAATAGTGTCGGTAGTAATCAGAATTCTCTAATTCGATGTCAGGCAGCACATCCTCAAGCGCGATGATCTGGTCCCGGGGTAAATTGACAAAGGGGTCCAGCGAAAAAAATTCCTCCTGATAAGAAGCGGCCTGCCAATCATCCGGATCGGCGAGGGTGTCGCCGCTATCGCCGGGCTCTGGTCTGACGCTATTGAGAATCGCACCGACGTCCTCATCGGACGGAGGGCGAACGACGAGAGAAGCCACCTGGGAGTCCAGCATTTCCCGCAGTAGGGGTAGGGCACTCTGCCAGGGTCGATCTTCAAGTGGACCCTGGTAAATAAGGCCTACCAGTTTGTCGTAGCGAAGGTCGGAGGAGCTCGGCGCCATGGTGTCGGCTTACTTGACGATAGTCGAGAGGTCCTCGGTGACCTCCGTTAGTAACTTGGGCATCCCGATTCCCCAGCCTTGCAGATAGTCCACACCAATCTCATGCAGCTTTTCAATGATCTGGTCGTTCTCTACAGATTCAGCGATTGTTTCCTGTCCGAGGAAGTGAGCGAGGTCGTTGATCGAGCGAGCCATTGCGTAATCCGCCCTGTTTTTGTGAATCCCGGTGACAAAGGTACCGTCAATTTTCACGTAATCGACCGGTAGCTCCCGTAAGTAATTATGGCTTGCCAAACCTGTGCCAAAGTCATCGATCGAGAATTTACAACCGATGTTGCGGAAGGCGCGGACAAAGTCAGCAGCCTTGACCAGGTTGGAAATGGTCCCGGTTTCCGTTATCTCGAAGCAAATATGGCTGGTGCCCACGCCGAATTCTGAAATTTGCTCCAGCAGATATTCCATAAATTCGTCGTCCGTGACGCTGCTGCCAGACAGATTGATTGCCAGGTTAGGCACTTCTTTTTCATCATCCATTAACTGGCTTACCCAGCGAAATGCTTCCTGCACAACCCAACGATCCACAAGATTCATAAAGCCATAGCGTTCAGCACTCTGGATAAACTCCTCGGGCGATGTAAGACTGCCGTCCGGATTGGAAAGACCCAGGAGCAACTCATAATGACGGCCCGCGGGCTGTTCTCCATCGACCGCGACCTGCAAGATAGGCTGCGCTCGAAGCACGAAACGATCTGTGGCGAGGGCTTGTTCAAGGTCTTGTCTTGTCCTGGACTTATCGCTGTTAAAGCTGGTGGCCAGTGCCTGGTCTTCTTCGTAGCGTTGCACCCGGTTGCGGCCCTGCTCCTTGGCTATTTCCATGGATGTGCGTGCAGACTCCAGCACCTGATCAACAGAGGGGCTGTACTCGAGTATGGGGGCGACACCTATGGACACAGTGAAGGAGACATTTTCTCCGTCCAGTTCAATACTGCCTGCTTCAATATCCTGGCGAACCTTCTCAGCCAGGTGTACAGCCTGGTCCAGGTCACGATCAAGTAGGAGTACGGCGAACTGGTCGCTTTCAATGCGGGCCGAGGAAGACTTCTTGCCGTGCAGCTGCGCCAGCAGTCGACTGAATTCGAGCAGTACGGCGTCTCCATTGACCTCATCATAAATTTCGTTGACCAGTTTGAACTGGTCTATATCGACGTAGAGCACCGCATGCAGGGAGTTCTTCAGCTGTGCATGACGAAGCGCTCGGCCCATCTGTCCGAGAAAGGTCTCCCTGTTGATCAGCTTGGTCAGACTGTCATGATTGCGGGAAAAGCTGAGAGTCTTCTGCACGTGTTCCAGCGTTTGATACATGCTCTGGTCGACCACTGACAGTTTGTCAGCCGGTGCCGGAGGCTGGACTCCGCGGCTCAATTTGCGCGCCAGTTGCACCGCGTTCAAATCTGCAATTTTTTGGCCGCGCTCGTTAACGAAAATGTAGCGATCCTTGGCCGGGCTCACCCAGGCCAATTGCATGCGTCGCTTCTGCCCATCTTTGTCGCGGTAAGTCAGCCAAACGTCGTTGTCCAGCTGCTCCACCCGCCTTACCCAGCGGCGCAGGCGGGGAAGATCCTCAACTTTCGCGCGGAATTTTTCTGCAGAATCCGGGCTGTCAGTGCTCTCGCTACTGATCTCTGTCGAGTCTACACTTTGATTGCCTGCCAGAATGTTGCGCAGCTCTGCCAGCACATCCTGGTGGTCAACGCTGGTGGGTAGCGCGAGGGTAATCTGCTGTTCTACCATATCAATCAGCGTTTCAGCTTCCAGTCCAAGCTGCATCAGCATGTCGTCGCTCAGTTCGCCCGACTGCGTGTCGTTCAGCCAGCCGGATAGTTGGTCAAGGGTGCTGATTTGATCGGACCAGGCCGGGCTATCCGGGCCTTCCTTAACGTGGGTCAGAACCATTAAGTCACGCCAGCCGGATTCCACGAGGTCCAGCAGGACCCTCGGTGCTGCCGGGGGGCGGATTCGCTCGTTGATCACACCTGCTACAGCGCGGCGGGCCTGTTGTAATTTTTCCTGTCCCTCCTGAATGCGAACCACCCGCTCAATATTGCGAGACAGGGCGCGCTCTTGTTGCTCTGCCAGCTTCTCGATTTTTTGCAGCGCTCGATCAAACACTGACACGTCGGCCTCGTAGTCCTCAACAATTTCATCGACGACCTTGTTGATACGATCCTCCAGCGCCCGGTTAGGGAAGTTGGCACTGGTGGCCAGGCCAGAGAGCTTGTCTATGACTGTTCTGGCTGAGTGCTCTTTTTCGAGGAAGAAACGAGAGTCCAACAGTGCCAGGCGAGCGAGGGGTATCTGCAGGTTCGCCAATGCCGGTTTGAGCTCTGTGGTCACATCCACCTGGGATTTGATGGTACCAAAAAGGTTGTCCACCAGGTCCAGTTGGTTGAGGCTTTCAGCGGTTAGTCCGCTGGTTTCGCGCAGGCTGCTCAGTTGCTCTTTGTGTTCGGCCAGATACTCTCGCAGTGAGTTCGCCTGTTGCACAGCCGACTGTACTTTGCTGTTACCTTGCAGGCTCCGCAGGGCCTGGGCAATAGTGTGGGCATCGGCGAGCGCCTGTTGGTCAATTTGTGAACTCGGTACCGTACCGCCATCCCAGGTGCCACTCATGGGGGTGCCAGCATCGACTGCGCCGCCGTCGGCCAGTCCCTCCACTTCACGGCGGAAATTAAGCGCGTCAACGACCGACTGATAGAGGTTTTGGGGCCTTGGGCCCATCGGGGCGAGGGCGCCAGCGGGAATGCTTTGCCCAGCAACCGCGGGTGTTGTGGCAGCATTACGCAGCGCCGCGGCGGCATCGCTAAGGTATTGGTTGTCGTCTTGCTTCGGCTCTTCGTGCGTTTTCTCGGGAGGCGCTTTTGGTCGCCTGGTCTTGCGCTTGAGCAAGCTCCCCTTGGCTTGAATTTGCTGCTCTATGTCGGGCTTCACACCCTTGTTGGCCAAATACGCATTCAGTGGCTGGTAATAGCTGTCCAGGGGCCGAATCACATGTTGAGAGAAATACTCGAAGACGACCGGAGCTGCTTCCGGAGATACCCCTACGGTGTCCAGGGAGTGCTGGAACGCTCGGCACAATTGCCTGGCATGAATAGGCAAGCGGACTTCAAAGGGATCCTCATTGATGAGGACCGCCAAACGAAGGACCAGGGACTCCAGGGCGACTTTGTGTAAGTCTTCTGCGAGAGCGACCATGCGATCGAGGGCAAGGTGGCCCTCAAACTCATCCAGGTCCACCAGACCCAGCTCATCCGGGCTCTCAATGTCCTGTTGCCAGTATTCGTCTTCGCCTTCACCGGGCACCAGTTGCTGGAAATAGCCTTCTACCTTATCGATTAACGCGCTGCTAAGGTCGTTTTTACGTCGACGCAGTAACACCGCTGCATCGTAGATTCGGTTGCGACCGTTTTCGTCGGGTTTTATCCGGCTGGACAGCGCCAGCAACTCTTCCTGCATTTGGTCAAGCGCCTGTGGGATGTAGCGCGCCAGCTGGTGAATAGCGTCTTGATGGAACCGCTCCAGGACGCGGGAGTTATCTGCCGTAGACCCCGCAATAGCCGAAGGGCTGGGGCTGGTTGGTGGATGGCTGGTTTGTCCCGTCAGCGTTTGGTTGCAACGCCTGGCGGTCTCTTTATCAGGGTAAACAGGAGTCAGTGACAAAACGCCACCGGCAACGCCGTCGATGCGGGCCTCTATGCTTTCGAAATGCTCAACCTCGGGCAGCGAAAGCTGCGCTTTCATACCTGTGCGCAGGCTGACCTTCCCGCCGCTACTGGTTCCTGCCAATAGCTTCACTTTGGTTAATTGCAGCATCCCCTCGGTATGCGCATCCAGCGTGCCCGACAGCTTGGCGCCGCCATCCAGCTCCAGGTTCGCCTGGTGCAAGAAAGGCTGTTGCTGACTACCGGACATGGTGCTCCTGGCGAGTTAAGTGGGGAGATATTTAAGTATAACCCTTAAGCTTCCCGCCTAAAACCGCCCCGGATGGGTCAGCGTTTCGGCGGCTTCTGCCGACGCTGGCCTTTTAAGGCTTTTTTCAGGGTCTGCTTACTGTCGTAATACCAGAAAGGAATTCGCCACAGTGGAGACAGGGGCTTACCGAGGTGGCGCTCATAATGTTCGATAAATTGCTGGCGATCATTCCAGTTCAGCTTATAGGCGATGCGGATCAGGTCGAGCATGCGGTGACGGGTTTGAACTTTGGAGCCGGGGCCTGACCAGACCCGCACTCGGCCAATATCGATCGCCATTGGATGAACCTTGCCCTGCTCATCCTGGCTCAATAGCAGATTGCCAGAGGAGAGATCTCGGTGGATTACCTGCTTGTTGTGCATGTTGCAAACGAAACCGCTGATCAGCTCAAACCATGCATCTTTATCCAGCCCTTTAAATTCGGTCTCTCCTCGATTGATGGATGCGTAGACGTCTCTTGCAGAAAAGGCACCAGGCACGAACTGACAGAGGTACCAGGAGTCACTGATCCCCGGTTGTTCATGGGACTCAAAGAACGCAATGGGAAGGGGAGTTGCTACATTTTTTCGCAACATATCGCAGGCGTTGTTCCAGTGACGCCGGCCTTTGCTGGGGTAAAATCGGTAGGTGATTTGTTTGATGCCTTTCACCCGGTTCAGCTTTACCGTGACCTGGTTACAGAGGCCTCTGGGATCGGCCACATTCCAGAGCCGGTTGCGGGCGTCCCTCAGTACCTGGGTTTCATCAAGCTGCAGCAATTTACTGGGATGTAGCGTCTGGGCTAGTGCCAGGTCCCGCTCCCGGCAGTGGGCCCGCAGCATATTTGCGCCATGCCAATTCTGATCACTGAATCCTACCGACTGCCATTCAGGGGATGATAAATGGACGACCTGGTCAATCGACTGAATGTTGGCGTCTGTGTCAGGTCTGGTCTGGATCGGGACATCGAGTTCGACAATCAAGGGGTGCTCGGTGAACACCAGCGGGTTGGGGATGACTGTGCCTGTGGCATCGCGGAAAGTGGCCCGCTTTTCGACACCAGGAGGCAGCACCGAGTCCAGCGGCCACGCCTGCCCATCCCTCGTCCATGCGAGCAAAAAGTGCTGCCCACTTTTGTCGCAGTACTGAAATAAACTGATGCCATCCGGGTCATGCTCCGCGCTGAGGCAGCGCGCCCCTGCGAGTCGCCTGACGGTATATGCCATGGCATAGAAAGCGGGCGTGGGCGCGAAGTTCGCAGTCTTGCCACGGATTTTCTCGTAAAAGCTGACCTGGTCAACCACCGGGTAGTCGCCTGCGCCATCGTCGATCAGACCGTCCCGGGAACAGATGAGTGGCCCCCAGTAGACTCGGGAGAGTGCATTGCTGGCTGCGGCGAGGGCGAGGTAGCGGACCAGGTAATCTAGTCTTTTTTGCTCGGGCCAGGCCGCGCGTCGCTGCAGTCGTTTGATGGTCCAACAGGTATAGGTGCACATCAGTTGATCGGCGCCCGCGTTGTTGCCAATCATTTGCAATATGCGTGCTTTCTTGATCAGGTTCAGCCGCAGCGGTGCCCTGGCCATAGACCCCAGCACTCGATGGTCAAACGCCTCGGGCTCCAGTACGCGCTCGACAAAGAGGTTGTCACTGTGAACGTCTGGCGTCGCTTTCAGGCGTCGCAGCATGCCCAGGTAAGTGGCGTTATATAAGGGCTCAAAGTCCGAAACGTTAGGGCCGACTAACTGCACCGTGAAGTCGGCGGCGACCTGGTGGCCGATATAGTTGGCGAGGATAAAACCTTGAGAGGAAAATCCGGACCACTTGCCGCGGTTCGGGGTGTTGCCTATCTCGAAGAAGCTGACTCGTCCCTGGTAGGTGGTAAAGCAGTCAGTCAGGAATTGATGCCAGCGTTGTTGTGCATCCACATCCTCGAACAGGACCTGAGCCTCGGCGATGGGGGGTAGCAAATCCAGCATGACTTCAATGTCTGCGGACAGTAGCCGTTCCAGTAAACGGCGGGCAGGCCCCTCACTACTGCCGTAACTGAAATCCATGCGAACCTGGTGTATGCCAAGGTCATGCAGTCGATCGAGAATGTAGTCATCGCTGGCGCTGTCATCACCTGGCGCTACATTGATCCCGAAAAAGTCTGTTGCGATGGTGAGGCCAGAGTCCGGTTGGTGATCCGTGCCCAGGAGTCGAACACACTGGCCGATAGCGCTCAGAAACTCCCAGGCGGCCAGCGGGTAGCCGTAGAGGGGGTGCAGCAGTTTGTTCACGACATTAGGGTCCACTTAATTGCCTGAGCAGGTTGGCAGCGAGTATAACAGGAGCGGGGGTCTGTTTTTACTGACCTGCGTTCGCCGCATCGAGGAAAGCGGGCTTTTCGCCACCCCCGTGGACCGCAAAGCTGGTGCCACTGACATAGGATGCCAGTGGCGAGGCCAGGAACAGGCAGGCGCCTCCAATGTCAGCCGGAACCGCCATTCTACCCATAGGGATCGTGGCTCCCACGGCCGCAATGCCTTCTTCGTCTCCGTAGTGCAGATGGGACTGCTCCGTGCGCGTTAGCCCTACAACGACGGCATTCACCCGCACTTTAGGAGCCCACTCGACCGCCAATGAGGTTCCCAGATTCACCAGGCCGGCCTTGGCCGCGCCGTAGGCAGCTGTGCCGGGAGAAGGGCGTATGGTGCTGACACTGGCGATGTTGACGATGCTGCCTCCGCTTTCCTGGGTCTGCATGATGCGATTGGCAGCTTGGCAAAAATTCAATGGGGCGATAAGGTTCAGGCGGATGATCGACTCGGAGAAGCGGGGCGAAACCGTGGCTGCGTCTGCGGCAGGGGCGCCGCCGGCATTATTAATGAGTACATCCAGTCGGCCAAACTGTTGCACAGCGTAGTCGACGCAGGCATTGATCTGCTCAAAATCCTTTACATCGCAGGCGGTGAATAGCGCTGTTTTGCCGTTGGCCTGGGGCAGATCTTCTGGCTCTGAACGGCCACAGATGAGGACATTGGCTCCTGCGGCCAGGAAACTCTCGGTAATCCCGCGCCCGATACCTTTACCGCCGCCTGTGACAATAACGGCCTTGCCCTCGAAATTCATGGCATTGGCTGGGTTGGCTGTGTAATCCATTTAGAGTAACTCCTTTATCTGACGAGCTGCGCGCGCTTGTGATCAACAGGTGATTTACATAAGATGCCTGCGGCGCCGCCAATCCTAACTGAACAAAAGGGGGCTGGGAACTGAGCGGACAGCGCCTCTTCTGCGTACAACAGATTAAGCGGAGTCAGCAACAATTGCTGTACTCCTTTTTTACTAGCCCTAATCAGGATACATATCATGACGACAGAAACGCTACCCGTGCTGGCAATTTTAGGCGGCACAGGAGATCTTGGCACAGGTCTTGCGCGCCGCTGGGCCCAGGCGGGTTACCAGGTTGTAATTGGGTCGCGAACCCAGGAGAAGGCAGAAGCTGCGGTTGCAGACCTGCGGGAAGTGATGGCCGAACGTGGCGTCGCAGAGATTAGCGTGCAGGCGATGGAAAACCTGGCCGCCGCTGAAAGTGCCGATATTGTGGCCATTACTGTGCCTTTTAGTCATCAGGCGAGCACCTTGGAGCTGGTCAAGCCAGCGCTTCAGGGAAAAATCCTGATTGATGTGACGGTGCCATTAGTCCCGCCCAAAGTCGCCCGGGTGCAGTTGCCGGAGGGCGGTAGCGCAGGACAAATTGCGCAGGACATTCTCGGCGAGGAGGTGGCGGTAGTTTCTGCTTTCCAGAACGTGGCCGCAGCTCACCTGCAGGAAGGCAGTGGCCTGGATTGTGATGTACTGGTCTGTGGCAACAAAAAAGCGGCAAGGCAAGAGGTTATTACGCTGATCGAGGCGGCAGGAATGCGAGGCTTCCACGCTGGCATGATTAATAATGCCGCTGCGGCCGAGGCCCTGACCTCAGTACTTATCGTGATCAATAAACAATATAGCTGCCACGCCGGTATTCGTATCACCGGCCTGGATAACGACTAAATAACCCTATCGATGGCAGGCCCCCTGCAACTTATTCCACTTGTCGATTTTCCCCTGGTTGAGCCGGGGGACGACCTTGGTGAAATGATCCATGCTTCTTTGGCACGCAATGCATTGACCCTTGTCGAGGGCGATGTGTTGGTACTAGCCCAGAAAATTGTCTCAAAGGCTGAGGATTGTTATGCGCGCTTAGCAGATGTGGAGCCCACGGCAGAAGCTTTGGACCTCGCCAGTCGGGCGGACAAAGACCCTCGTCAGGCGGAGTTGATTTTGCGCGAAAGTAAGGAGGTCTTGCGGGTGAGACCGGGAGTCATCATCGTAGAACATCGCAATGGTTATGTGCACGCCAATGCCGGTATTGATAAGTCAAATATCAGCATAGATCAAGGAGATCCGCGGGTTTTACTGCTGCCTCACGACCCGGATAAGTCGGCTGCTGAACTGCGCAAAGCGCTGGGTGAACGCTCGGGTGTTACTCCGCAAATTATTATCAACGACAGCGCTGGTCGCGCCTGGCGCAACGGCACGGTGGGTATTGCTATTGGTACTGCCGGGCTGAACCCCCTTTTTAACCAGGTCGGGGAGCAAGACATCTTTGGCAATGTGCTGGAGGTGACCGAGCCCGCCGTGGCCGACGAGCTTGCTGCCGCTGCATCCCTGGTAATGGGGCAGGCTGCAGAGGCTTGTCCGGTGGTGCTGGTGCGCGGCGCCAATCTTCCTGAGTTTGATGGCGGCTCTGCCTCGTTGTTGCGCGAGCGCAGCATGGACATGTTTCGCTAATGACAGACCAGCTGAGCAAGGTGCTGGCGCTATCCGGCGGTGTGGGCGGCGCCAAGTTGTCGCTGGGTCTGGACCGCGTTCTGCCTGCCGGTGACTTACACGTATTGGTTAATACCGGCGATGACTTTGAGCATTTAGGTCTGTACATCAGCCCCGATGTAGACACGTTGCTTTACACCTTGTCCGGGCGTTCCAACCAATCACTTGGCTGGGGATTGGAAGGGGAGAGCTGGAATACCCTGGAGGCGCTCCACGGACTGGGAGGTGACACCTGGTTTCGCCTGGGTGACAGGGATATCGCGACCCATTTGATACGCACTTCACGGCTTGCCGAGAGCGCGGGTTTGGCGACGGTAACGACAGAGCTTGCCCGCAGTATGCACATTCGCAGCCATATCCATCCAATGACAGAGCAGCCGGTGCGCACCACTGTGCACAGCGACGAAGGCGATTTGCCATTTCAGCATTATTTCGTCCGTCGCCAATGTGAGCCCGCGGTCACCGGGTTCAGCTTTGAGGGGTTGGATCATGCGCAGCCCAATCGCTCGGTCATGCAGTTGCTGGGTTCCCAGCAGTTCGATCGTATAGTGATATGTCCGTCCAACCCCTTTGTCAGTATTGATCCTATCCTGCAGTTGCCCGGCCTTTGGCAGGCGCTTCGGGACTCCATTGCCCAGGTCATCGTGGTGTCGCCCATTGTGGCCGGTGCTGCCATCAAGGGACCGGCCGCGAAAATGATGGCAGAGCTGGACGTTCCCGTCACCGCTTTGGGGGTCGCCCGGCACTACGCGGATAAATATCCGGGCCTCGTGGACCATTTCCTGATTGACCAGAGTGACGCTACACTGGGTGCTCAAATCAGTGCATTGGAAATGAGGGTGCATGTCGCGCCCACTGTGATGAAGACCCTGGAACATAAAATTCAGCTGGCGCATACCTGCCTGGCTTTGGAGGCTCAGTGAACTCGGTACACGCTTTGGTGCCTCTGAAAACCCTGGGAATGGCCAAAAGTCGTCTGGCGGGAGTATTACTCCCCGCCGAGCGATCCGCATTGGTGGCGGCCATGGTGCGTGACGTGTTGCATACGCTGGACCGACATCCTCAGGTAGATGCGGTCAGCCTGGTATCCGATGATCCAGAGCTGCGGTCGATTGCGGAGGCGTTTGGCGCCGACTTCATTACTGAGACAGAGCTGCAGGTGCAAGGGTTGAATCCCGTCATTAATGCTGCGGTCGAGAAATTGGTTGGCGCAGGTGCACAGCGTTTGCTGGTCTTGCACGGCGATATTCCCGCGCTGGGGCAGGCGGACTTGAGTGAGGCACTCGCTGCGCAGAAAAACTGCGGTGGCCTGCTTATCGGTACGGATCAACAGGGGCGCGGAACGAATTTACTGGCATTTAGTGCCGATGAGATTCCCGAGTTTCACTTTGGCGAAAACAGCTGTGAGCAGCACCGTCAATGGGCTGAGAAAAACGGCGTGCCAATGACCTTACTGCAACGACCGGGCATCGCCCTGGATGTCGACGAGCCATCGGACCTGGTTCAGTTGCTCGAGGAAGGCACCGCAGGGTTACACACACGCTCGTGCGTTGATGAGTCGAAACTGGCAGCAAACGTCATTGCTCCGGGTCCGCACCAATGGCGGACACTCAAAGCAAAGCTTGTGGGAGGCGCACTGCCCGGTCGTGCCGAGGCTCTTTCGCTGGCGACTGTTTCCGATACTGCTGAGCTTGCAAAACTCGCGGGTGCTCTGCGTGACCAGGGTCATGGCAATACCATCACTTATTCGCGCAAGGTGTTTATACCGCTGACGAAGCTGTGTCGCGATGTTTGTCACTACTGTACTTTTGCTCAGACGCCCAAAAAGATTGATCAGCCTTTTATGCCAGTAGATGAAGTGTTGGCGCTGTGCCGTGAGGGTGCCGCTATGGGCTGCCAGGAGGCTTTGTTTACGCTTGGAGAAAAGCCTGAACTGAGATACAACGCGGCACGCAAAGCCCTGGCGGAAATGGGCTACGCATCAACCCTGGATTACGTCAAAGAAGTCGCAGGTCGGGTGCTCGAGGAAACCGGCCTGTTACCCCATATCAATGCCGGATGCATGACAGCAGAAGAAATTGACTCTCTGCGTGAGGTCAGCGCTTCCATGGGGATAATGCTGGAGTCTGCATCGCCTCGTCTGTGTGAAAAAGGGATGCCCCATTACGGTTCGCCTGACAAAGACCCGAGTGTTCGCCTGGAGACCATGGAGTTGGCTGGACAGGCCGCGGTTCCTTTTACCTCAGGGATTCTGATTGGGATCGGTGAAACGCGGCGAGAGCGTGTCGAATCCATGCTGGCGCTGAGGGACGTGCATTTGCGCCACGGTCACTTACAGGAAGTGATCGTGCAGAACTTCCGCGCCAAGCCGGGAACCTTAATGGCCAGTGCTCCTGAGCCCGATCTGGATGATCTGTTGTGGACTATCGCAGTGGCACGTTTGGTGTTTGGCGCAGAAATGAGTATCCAGGCTCCGCCTAACCTGAGTCCTGGCGTGTTGCCGCAATTGGTGGCAGCGGGCATTAACGACTGGGGCGGCGTATCTCCACTGACCCCGGATCATGTGAACCCTGAAGCACCCTGGCCACATCTGGATAAGCTTGCGCGCGAAACGGGCGCGGCGGGTAAGTTTCTCGATCAGCGTTTAACGGTATATCCCGCCTATGCGCGTGAGCCCGCGCGTTGGCTAGACCCGGCGCTTTATAGTGCGGTGCTCGATCACAGTGACAGCATGGGCTATGCGCGACGCGACGACTGGGTTCCCGGTGAAGAGCGCCCCGTGCCAGCAGTGGAGGCCGGGTTGATGGCTGCTGATTCTGCCGGCAGTAATGTCTCATCAGAGCTAAAAAGCATTGTTGATCGTTGTCGCGCGACCGCTGCGCTTAGTGAGTCGGATGTTACTCGTTTGTTCGAAGCACGAGGAGACGATTTCTCTTATCTCGTCAATGCCGCCAATGAACTGCGAAAAGCGGTTGCGGGTGACCGGGTGAGTTATGTCGTTAATCGCAACATTAACTACACCAATGTCTGCTATTTCAAATGTCAGTTTTGCGCGTTCTCCAAGGGCAAGGCGAGCGAAAACCTGCGAGGCAGGCCCTACGATATCAGTGGCGAAGAAATTGCCAGACGTTGTCGAGAAGCCTGGGATCGTGGCGCTACTGAGGTCTGCATGCAGGGGGGTATTCACCCCGACTACACCGGGCAGACCTATCTGGATATTTTGCATACGGTGCGCGCAGCAACACCAGATATGCACATTCATGCGTTCTCGCCGCTGGAGGTTTTGCAGGGAGCCGAGACCCTGGGAATTGATGTGGAGACCTTCCTGCGGCAGTTACAGGCGGCCGGCCTCAATACGCTGCCCGGCACCGCTGCCGAGGTACTGCATGACGAGGTGAGATCCAGCCTCTGCCCCGACAAGCTCAATAGCGGGCAATGGCTTGACGTGATGGAAACTGCCCATAGAATCGGCTTGAAAACGACCGCAACGATTATGTACGGACATATCGAGGCGCCTCGGCACTGGGCTCATCACCTGTTGCAGCTCAGGGCTTTGCAGCAACGCACCGGTGGCTTTACTGAGTTTGTACCCCTGCCGTTTGTCCATATGGAGGCCCCTATGTACCTCAAGGGCAATGCCCGCCGAGGACCGACATTCAGGGAGGCAGTGCTGATGCACGCGGTTGCTCGCCTGGTCTTTCACGGATTGATAGAAAACATTCAGGCCTCATGGGTGAAAATGGGTGAGCAGGGTGTGGATGCGTGCTTACGAGCTGGCTGTAATGACCTGGGTGGAACACTAATGAACGAGAGCATTACCCGCGCCGCAGGTTCTGGTCACGGTCAGGAATGGTCTCCAGCAAAAATGGAGGCGCAGATTCGCGATGCCGCCAGGCAGCCTCGAATGCGTAATACCTTGTACGGAAACGCACCGGGCGCGCAGCGCTTGGCGGCATTTAACGCAACCTCTCTGGCAGCGCCCGAGAACGCTTCCGCAGCCAAATTCGAGCGCAGCAAGCTGATTACAACGGTGCAACTGGGTGCGCTTGAAGCAGTGAGGGTTGTAGAGGGGTTTGCCGCTGCCGACCAGGTCTACCTGGTCGCCGCCTGCGATTGATGTGAACGAAAGTCCTGTGCAGTTGGAAGCCAGTTGGCTGGCCGAGCTTGCTCCCGAATTTGAGCAAACTTACATGCGACGCCTGGGCGAGTTTCTGCGATCTGAGAAAAAGTTGGGGAAGCAAATATTTCCATCAGGCAATGAGATCTTTAATGCGTTTTCTCACACGCCGCTGGACAACGTTAAAGTGGTAATCCTTGGGCAAGACCCTTATCACGGCGAAGGTCAGGCGCACGGTTTGTGCTTCTCTGTGAAACCGGGAGTCAGGATCCCGCCGTCGTTGAAAAACATTTACAAAGAAATTCACGCCGAGATGGGGTTGGTGATGCCAGATCATGGGCACCTGACCAGCTGGGCAGACCAGGGAGTATTGCTACTCAATAGCGTGCTCTCGGTAGAGTGTGGGCAGGCGGCATCGCACCAGGGCAAGGGTTGGGAGACCTTTACCGACAGGGTTATTGATGTGATCAACTCTCAGCGAGAAGGTGTGGTGTTTATGCTCTGGGGCAGCTATGCGCAGCGCAAAGGTGCCATTATCGATACTGACCGCCACTTGGTGTTAGAGGCGCCTCACCCATCGCCGCTGAGTGCCCACCGAGGTTTTTTTGGCTGCGACCACTTCAATGCAGCCAATGCCTACCTGGAAAAACGAGGTGTATCTAGCATTGACTGGTCGCTGCCGCAGGTTGCCTGAGATTCAACCCTGGTGGTACTGCAGGATACGATCCCTGATCTCGCCCAGCCCCGGCTTCTCGTTGCGTACTTCGTCCATTGATAGCCCCTCCAACTCGTGGGGAAACACCAGCCATTCATCGGTCTCGCGCAGGAAAAAGTCGGGATTGAGTTCGGTTTTGTTGTTGCCCGGCTTGAAGTAAGGCGTCGCAATTTTGAAGGTTGGGCTATTGCGACGGCACTTTTTTTCCAGGTCCCAGATGACCTGCTGAATGCTGCGTCCGGAGTCGAATACATCATCAACGATAAGGACTTTATCGTCAGCGTTGACGTTTTCTACGAGGTAGTGCAGTCCGTGCACAATGACTGACTCGCTAGTCTGATCAATGCCGGTGTAGTGGGAGGTTCGAATGGCAATATGATCCGTGTCCAGGCCGCCATATTTAAGCAACTCTTGTATGGCAATACCGACCGGAGCGCCGCCTCGCCATACGCCGACAATATAGTCGGGTTTAAAACCGCTCTCCAGCACCATTAGACCGAGTTCATAGGAATCAAGCAGCAGTTGGTTAGCGTCAATGTAGGTCTTCTTGATGGTCATGAATGGTCTCGCTGCGCGCTGAAAGACAAGATTGTATTACACAGTCGTACCAGCGCGTAGGGGATATCTTCTTTAGGGGAAAATAAAACCGGGCCAGGGCGAAATCAGCTCTTCCTTGAGCACGTCCGCTGGCCCGGGTGTTAAAAGGTTTGGGAAACGAGTTTTAGCGAATGACAGGCACTGGCGTTACCGTAGCCGCAAATGCATTGGACCGGGAGTCGTAGTTATCAACCGTGTCGACGTTTGGAATCCAGCAGTTGATGAATTCGGCGTTGTCGTTGTCTGAGCGAGCGGCGATTTTTACTCGTGTGCCTTCAGCGATGCGCCGTTTGCTGACTATCGCGAGACTTCTCTCCTCGCCATAATATTGCTCGATTTCCGAGCGGCATGTCTCCATATAAGCATCATTGTCCCCGGCTGCCCGGGAAAGCCCAGAGCCGAACGCAAGAGTAGCGATGATGGTAGTCAGTGCGATGGTTTTTCTGGTGATCATAGTCGGTATCCATTGGTTGGTACTTTTGTTATCAGGGCAGGAATCTTTGCTCCCATCCATGGAAAAAGAGTTTAGCGCGACGATTATGATTTGGTGTGGGCATTTATGAAGAAGTATGAATCCTTGTTCCGGACTGCAGTGCACAATGGCGTTCCCTTGTAATACTATGGTCGACGCTGCGTGTGCAGCGGTGTTTGGAGGTTCAGTGAAGAGAAAGATCGCATACCTTGAGGACCTGGATGATACTCGGACCCATTTTGCCCAGCAGTTGCAGCGAGAGGGGTTTGAAGTCTCGGCCTATGCAAGCAAGGAGGCCGCAATAGAGGGACTACGAAGAGAACTTCCCGACCTGGCGCTGTTGGATATTGCCCACGAAAATGACCGCGACGCGGGCTATCAGGTGTGCGCTGAGCTGCGCAGTATATCCAGCGAAGTCCCTATTATTTTTCTCACCCACAGGCATGGAGAGATAGACCGAATTTCCGGTTTGCGACTGGGCGCAGATGACTACATCAGCAAGGATGCGTCGATGGAATATATCGTTATACGTATCGAAGCATTAATCAAACGACTTGAGGTCGTGCGGGGTGCTGCTGTGCGCGAACAGGGCGAGCCTCGAGCACCCGAGGGTATAGCGCTGGATGAAACCTACTCCACCGTGTATTGGAAAGGAAGCAGGGTAGATCTGCCATTGACGCATTTTTGGATTTTGCGTGAGCTCTGCATGAACCCCGGAGTGGTTCGTAGTCACCGGGAGCTGATGAAAGCAGCGAGCATTGTGGTCGAATCCAATACCATTGCCGCCCACGTCAAATCGATTCGCCGCTCTTTTGTTGAGCTTGACCCACAGTTTGCATGTATTCGCACAGAGCGTGGCCGCGGTTATCGCTGGGTGTCTGTGTAGCGGCTGCTCTTGCGCCGATAAAGCGCATAAAAGGCCAGGGCGCTCGCAATGACCGTATAAACCGCTCCCCCCATAGCCATCACATCCATGCTCACTCCACGGTCGATAAGCCAACCCATGACGACTGGAGCGATCGCCGTAGCGAAAACCATTGCCGCGGTCGTCAAGGACTTGATTGAGCCCAGATGCAGAGTGCCATACATTTCGGAGAAAAACGGCGAGGACATTGTGGAATAGATGCCCACGGAAATCGCTAACAGTCCCATGTATGCGACGGCGAGAAAAAAGTGATCTGCGCTCGATAATAACAGGAGACCAAGGCCCATTGGCAGGCAGATCATCGGTGCCAGGCGAATCGCACTGTAGCGGTCTACCAGTAGCCCTGCCAGCAGCTTGCAAACACTGTTTAGGAGCGCGTAGAACAGAAAAAGTCCGCCCCATGCGGCCAGGCTCCAGTTCTTTTCCTCAACCAATTGCACCTGGTGAAACATGAAGCCGGTAAACAACAGGGGTTGGGCCAGCAGCACGGGCAGGAACAAATAGAAGTTCGGATCTTTTACCACCTCTGATCGGTTCCATTGTCGCCGCGAAGTGGCGGTACCGGCCCCGTCGCTCGTATGCAAAGTCTGCAGGTAATTCTGGTGGCGTGTCTCGTGATCGCGCAGCAGCCAGTGAGTTAGAGCTGGCAGGGCGATGGCCAGGGCGATCCCCCAGAAGAGCCAGGACAGCCTCCAGTCCAGGACCATCAGCGACAAGATGACGAGTGACGGAAGTATGGCCTCAGACAGGGAGTAACCCATGCCGCCAAGGGCATTGGCTTTGCCTTTGTGATGGTCCAGGTAGCGCACCATGGTGGTTGCCCCTGCAATGCTCATCAGTCCCTGGCCAAAATGTCGCAGGGCCAACAGGGCGAAGAATAGTACCAGCGGACCGGTGCTGGCTGCCATCAGGGCACAGCCCAGGGCCAGGCTCAGTGAGATCAGGTAGGCATAATTGCGCAGGGTCATGCGGTCGATCAGCGACCCCGACCACAGCAATAAAACAGCACTGGCCAGAGTAGCCCCTGAGTAGAGTCCGCCAAACTCCCCGTGACTGAGACCCAGGTCCGCACGAATTTCACCACTGAACAGACCGATAAAATAGGTTTGCCCAAGACTGGAGCCAAACGTCATGGCGAAGCCGAACAGAAGTAGTCGCCATTCGTCGCGAATCAGGGGAAGAAATGATCTCATCAGAGCATTATCGCAGGCCTGCGTTATGCCGAGTAGCGCTGCTTAGACTAAAATCGACTAGGAGATTTCATCAATAGCGTCTAAGGTGTCGCTTTTTTAGAAGTGGGAGCAAGTACTGTGGGCGAAAAAATCAAGGTCGAGAAACCACTGGTCATTCTTCATGGCGATGAAATGGCGCAAATTGCCTTCGAGCGTATTCTTGAGCAGTTTGTTACTTCTCGCCTTGAGATCGATCTGGTTGAGGTGGATCTTTCGGCAGAGGAAAGGCTTACCAGTAATGGCCGGGTCGTCATTGATGCGATCGATGCGCTAAAGCAATACGGCGTCGGCATTAAAAATGCGGGCATGACCGTCAATCGTAGCCAGCTCGACGAGTTGCTGGCCAAATATCCTGAGGTGAAAGAGTCCAAGTTGGACAAACTGGCCACCAAGTCCCCCAACGGTGCCATTCGCAAAGGCATAGGGGGCAACATTACGCGGGAGGACATTGAGTTTCGCAACCTGAAAAGTGTCCGTCCCGACTGGGTCGGCCGTGATATTGAAGTAGATACCATGGACAGTGGTGGTCTGGACTTCAGTTATAGCGAGCTGTCCAATGCCACTGGTGTTGCTAAGGTGATGTTCGTTGGCGATAGCGGCGACCCGGTTGAACTGCACCGCCGAACGTTGAAGAAGGGCGATCCCTGGATGCTCGCCACCAACTGCCTGGACGAGGTCAAGGCCTGGGCACATCGCTTCTTCCAGCGCGCTCTGGACGAAAGGCGTGATATCTATCTGGGTCTTAAAGATACCGTTGTTTCCGGCTACGACGGAGTCATGCGTGCCGCCATCGAAGAGATCTATGCGCAGGATTACCAGGATAAGGTCGCAGCGGCTGGCCTCAGTTATCACTATGAGCTGATAGATGCTCAAGCTGCCCGGATTGTATCCAATCCGCCGGAGCGTGCTCTTTGGGGAGTCCCCGATAACGTCAGCGGGATGAAACTTTATAAGCTGGTTCAGCAGCTCAAGCACTATGGTCTTCCGGAGCGCAAAGCCCACGTCTCTATTTCGCGCATGAGCGCTGGCGGAGGCGACCAGTACGGTAGCTACAACACGCCCGCGCCTGAAAACGGCATTATCAAAGTCATCATGGACGGCGAGGAAAAGCACGCGCGAACGGTCAAGGTGAATGACCCGATTCTATTTATGTCAAATGACCGTGATGCGATCAAAGACTGGGTAAAACAGGTCTTTCGGGATGCGTCAGTCAGTAAAAAAGAAGTTTACTTCGGCCTAAAACGCGAGTTCGTGAATTACGACGAGGTTTATAGTTCTATTATTCTCGAAATTCGCAAGGAATTGGCCGCACTGGATACGCCGCCGCCTTCTTTCATGATAATGCGGCCCTCGCGGCAGTTGAGCAAGATGATCTGTGATCCTCCTCGCTGGGGTCTTTACCCCGCCCAAAACCTGGACGGAGATATCTTCTCTGATATTTCAGCGGCCCTGGGAGGCAGTCTGGCTACTGCCAGTTCCATCATCAAGAGCAAGGACGGGTCCATGCTGTATGAGGCCCCCCACGGTACCGCCCATGACTTGTACCTTCGCTATGTGGAAACGGATGGCAAAGAGGCAAACTTTAATTCCTCTGCGTTAATTTTTGCCGTAGCAAATGCGCTGGAGGAACTGGGTAAGCGGGAAAATAACCCAAGTCTTTGCGACTATGCTGGCAATCTGAAACAGGCGCTCATTGAGACCGTTGGGCAGGGCACTATTACCGGAGACTTGAAAGGTAAAACCAGCGATCCATCAGCGGAAAAAATTGTCGATATGAAAGGCTTTCTGGACGCAGTGGAGGCCAATCTTTAAAAAAGCGCCCCCTCTGGATCCGGGGGCTACAATCTGCACCCCCGGCTGCGACGTTGATACAGTCTCCTGCTGTTTATTCCGCGTCTGCAATAGCGTAGGGCAATTCCAGTAATTCAATGGCGGGACCTTGTTGTGAGGCAGCACGCAGCCCGTCTTTGACCCCTTTCTCTGTTGCGGAAAAAAGGCACAGGGTGTGTTGGTCGTCTTGGGCTGCATTGACGATGCTGCCAACGCTTTGCTCTCCTTCAGCGGTGAAAAGTGGAGTGCCGGCTTCGACTGATTCCGCGGCATCAATCGCGCCCAGGTACAAGCGACGCTTGGCTTTGCCTCGGTAATGCAGTCGAGCGACGATTTCCTGGCCGGTGTAGCAGCCCTTGGTAAAACTGACATGGCCAGTGACATCGTAGTTGAGCATTTGGGGCAATAGCTCTTCTATGTTGGCCTGCTCTATTCTTCCGATACCCGACCGTATCTGCAGCGCCTGCCACTGCACCTCTTCACCTTTGCTCAATAACTCATCAAGTGACGTCAATAAATCTTCGCGGTTTTGGCTATCGATCAGTGCTTCAAATTGTGTGCCGACATTATCCATTTGAACCAGTGAGTAGCCATCTCCTGTTGTGGCCTGGTATTTCCCCGCCGGTATTGAAAAGCCCGCTTTGACCAGACTTTCTGCGACGTCCTCGCCCCAACAGCCAATCATTTGCCAGTCCCTGCGCTCTGCTTCCAGCTCGGCCTTGGAGAACACGATGTACTTGCCGAAGGTTTTTGCGGCGGTCTCCAGTGTGTTCGCCTTCAATCGCATGGCGTAATGATCTTCACCGAGCTGGGCCAGCAGAAAATCACAAACCATCCGCCCCTGAGGGTTACAGTAAGCGCCGACAACAGCGTTTTGTGGACCGACTTCGCGGGTATCACAGGTAACCTGTCCCTGCAGGAAGGTCAGGGTGTCGGGGCCGCTAATATGCAGCAGGCTCTCGGAGTGTAAAAGGGCGTAGTGGGCGCTCAAAGGGGCAATCCTCTCAGGTGAAACAGGTGGCTAATGATAGGGCTTGGACGAGTTCCTGTCAGCAGCCCCCGGCGGTCATATATGACTGTATAATGTCAGGCCCTGGATATGTAACCCTGAACGTGAGACTGGCATGGTATCGGACGAAGAACTTAATCGTATGCGCTGGGCGGCCCGACGCGGCATGCTGGAGCTGGATTTGGTGCTGGAGCCTTTTGTGCAGGCCCGTTATGCAAGCCTGGATGAGGCTGACCGGATTCGCTTTAAGGATTTGATGCTGAGTGAGGACCAGGACTTGTTTACCTGGTTCATGGGCCGCGAGCAGCCAGAAGATGGGGAGCTTGCCATTATTGTCAGTAAAATACTCGATTTCACCCACACTTTGCCTGAAGACCGCTGAGTCGCATCTCTATTTGCGCTGCCAGGGCTTATTGGTAGTCGCTGTTGCAGTAGCGCTCTTCGAACTGTGGCGGGGAGGCTATTACCCGCTAGTTACGGTACTCGTCACCTGCCTGTTATGTTTCCTCCGGTTTAGCTGGCGGCAGAGGCCAGTTGGGGCCGTCATCCGTTGGCAGCGAGGGGAGTGGACACTAGAGTCTGGCGGTCAGGTGCTTTCTATTGTTCTGCGCCGTGGGCATTGCCTTGCGTGGCTGACATTTGTTGCCTGGCAGGCTGAGTCGGGTAAAAAGGGTCAGGTCTGGCTTTTTAATGACAGCGCTCCTTACCATGACCTTCGCCGCCTTAGGGTGCGGTTACGTATTGAGCGGGGAGTTTGAGGGAGAAAGTATGGTGTCTCGGGCTTCCGGCAACGGCTGTGGGTAGTCGAGCGTGTAGTGCAGCCCCCGACTTTCTCGTCGCTCGATTGCGCAGCGGATCATCAGCTCCGCCACCATGGCAAGGTTGCGCAACTCCAGAAGGTCGTTGCCGACCTTATAATTGCCATAATATTCTGCGATTTCCGATTGCAACAGGTTGACCCTGTGTAAGGCTCGTTGCAGACGCTTGTTGGTACGCACAATGCCGACGTAGTCCCACATGAAACGGCGCAATTCGTCCCAGTTATGAGAGATCACGACATCTTCATCTGAGTCGGTTACCTGGCTCTCGTCCCAGGGTTGGTTGAGAGCGGGTTGTGGCATGTCACTGAGGTTGGCAGCAATGTCTTGGGCCGCAGACTCGGCATAAACGATACATTCCAGCAGTGAGTTGGAGGCCATACGGTTAGCCCCGTGAAGTCCTGTGGACGATGTTTCGCCAATGGCGTACAGCCCGTTTAAATCGGTGCGGCCTGCGGTATCGACAATGATACCGCCGCAGGTGTAATGGGCCGCAGGTACTATTGGAATCGGCTCCGCGCCCATGTCTATTCCCAGTTCCTGACAGCGCTGCATCACCGTCGGGAAGTGGCTCTCCAGAAACTCCCGGGGCTTGTGGGAAATGTCCAGGAATAGGCAGTCGGCGCCGAGTCTCTTCATTTCATGGTCGATAGCCCTGGCGACAACATCACGAGGCGCGAGCTCTCCGCGATTATCAAATTTGTCCATAAAGCGGGTGCCATCGGGCAGTAATAGTTTGCCGCCTTCGCCGCGAACGGCTTCCGTTACCAGGAAGGACTTGGCTTTGGGGTGGTAAAGGCAAGTGGGATGGAACTGGTTGAACTCCAGATTTGCAACCCGACATCCTGCCCGCCAAGCCATTGCGATGCCATCGCCGCTGGCGCCGTCGGGGTTACTGGTATAGAGATAAGCCTTGCTGGCCCCTCCAGTGGCTAGAACTACCGCAGAAGCCTGAAACAGGTCAACGCGCTCTGTTTTCTGATTTAAAATATAGGCGCCCTGACAGCGCCTTTTATCCCGGACCAGGTCCACCGCCACCCTGTGGGTGAAAACCTCTATGTTTTCGGCCGCGAGAGCCTGTTCCGTGAGCACCTCGGAGATAGCTCGGCCGGTGCGGTCGGCGGAATGAATGATTCGTCGGTGGCTGTGACCCCCTTCCATGGCGAGGTGAAACTCTTGTCCATCGGACTGCCCCTGATCCTGGCGCAGGTCAAAATCGACACCCTGCTGCACCAACCATTCGACGCAACGACGGCTGTTACTGACGGTGAATTCAACGGCCTCACGTTGACACAATCCTGCCCCTGCGGCGAGAGTGTCCTGAACGTGGGCGTCTATGGTGTCCCTGTCGTGCAGTACCGCCGCCATGCCGCCCTGTGCCCAGTAGGTGGATCCCTGGTTCAAGTCGGCCTTGGACAGTAATGCCACCCGACAATGTGAGGGCAGGTGCAGAGCCAGGCTAAGCCCTGCCGCTCCGCTGCCAATAATCAGTACATCGTGTTGAAAGGTCTGTGACACGGGCTTGTTCGCTTGCTGCAGTTGAGGGTGAAATATATGATGTGCCTCAACGACTTAGCGCCCAGGCAACACCTCGCAGGCGAGTATATACGACCTCTGGCAAAATAAGGAAATCTCACGGTGGCATTCGCGTCCCGGCAATTTTTCGCAAATTCGACCTGTTCACCAGTGAGCAGTGAACTCCAGCGAGTTTTGGTGGTCTATTTGGGCAGAACATGCATTGGAGTCAGGGCAGCGATGTCTTTGGCCATGGAGGGGTTAGGGGAGTGACGGCTGCCGAGACGGACCAGCAGCTCGTTGCGAGAGTGCAGACAGGCGATTCACGGGCGTTTGACCTGCTGGTGTTGAAGTACCAGCACAAGATCTTCAGCCTGATTGGTCGTTATGTGCACGACGCAGACGAGGTGCAGGATGTAGCCCAGGAAGCCTTTATCAAGGCCTACCGGGCGCTGCCGAAATTTCGGGGTGATAGTCAATTTTATACCTGGCTGTATCGGATAGCAGTGAACACCGCAAAGAATCATCTGGTGTCACGATCTCGCAGGCCACCCGGTTCTGATGTGGAGGTCGAAGACGCTGAATATTATGAAGGTGGGGCTGCTCTCAGGGACATTGAAACGCCAGAGACTGCACTGTTTGGCGCAGAGCTGAAGCGCGTAGTAGAAGCAGCGATTAGCGATTTGCCAGATGATCTGCGAACTGCGGTAACTTTGAGAGAGTTTGATGGTCTCAGTTATGAAGATATTGCAGACATCATGGATTGCCCGGTGGGCACTGTGCGCTCGAGAATATTTCGAGCCCGGGAAGCGATAGACAACAAGGTAAGAGAGCAGGTCGATGGCAGTTGATTCGACCGCGATGAAAGGCATGGACTGCGATTACAAATTGTTAACGCACAGCTGGTGCGAAGGAATGAAAAAATGAGTGAACAGTTGCGGGAGTCATTGTCCGCATTGATGGACGATGAGGCCAATGAGCTGGAATTACAGCGCCTGCTGAAGCAGGTGGGTGATGATGCTGAGCTTCGAGCGACCTGGATACGCTACAACGCGGCACGTTCGGTTATGTCGGGGCAGGAAGTCGGGCATATGCAGCTGGATATTTCATCACGAGTGAGGGCTTCTATCGAGTCGGAGCCTCAGGCGTCCGGTGAATCATTGAAGCAGCGTTTGTTCCGTCCGCTGGCCAGCTTTGCTGTAGCGGCTTCGGTGGCAGCCACTGTGGTTATCGGAGGGCAACAGCTAGCCCAGTTGGGTGGCGTCGACCCCTACAGCGCTGGCTCTGTTGCATCTGGCGCTTCGCCCGTTGGTTTGGTGAACAGTCTGGGTGCAACAACGGTGCAAGCCAGCTACGGCACCGAGTCGGTGCCTGTTCTGCAGCCAGCGGCCCGCACAGCCTACAAGGAACTTGCGCGTCAGCGCATGCAAATGTACATGCAGGAACATGCCGAGCACGCCGCGCTCAATTCACCTCACGGTCTAATCCCCTTTGCCAGGGTGCCGGAAATTCGAGAGTAAACTATCGGTGACCTTCTTGCGGTACATCAATAGCTTAAAAATGGGCGCGATTGGAGTCTGCTTCATGCTGTCTCCGCATGCTCTTGCCAGCACTTGTCCCGGCGCGGACAGCGAGGCGATTAGCTGGTTGGACAAAATGTCGCGCAGCGTCCATCAAGTGAGCTATCACGGCGTAGTCACCTACCAGAGAGGTGGGGAAGATATGCAGGTAATGCAGGTATCACATTCAGTCGAGAATGGAACGACTTCTGAAAGTATGACCCAGCTTACCGGGCAGGGAGCCAAGGTTGTCCGTGCTGAGCATCCGCTGGAATGTGTTCACCCGGGGCATAAGTTGTTGCGTTTAGGCGACGAAATCAAGGTCGGCAATTGTGGCGTGGCCGAGCATTACCGGTTTAGCGTGACGGACGGGGACCGCGTTGCGGGTCGCAAGGCAGTCCGCATTATTATTGCTCCTGCGGACATGTACCGCTATGGGTATGTGATGGAGTTGGATCGTCGGACGGGGCTGTTGCTGAAAACGGCGACAATTGGCCGCGGAAACAAAGTCCTGGAAAAATTCCAGTTCGCCAACTTGTCCTTCAATGGTAAAGACCCTGAAGGGGCTGATATCAATCTGGTGCACGAAGCACAGCACCCCGTGCCAGGCGATGCATCCAGGGCGACGCCTCAACTCAAGCAAGCCTGGGGAGTGAAATGGCTCCCCAACGGCTTTATGGCGACAGACTCCCAGCAGAGCAACGCCGGACGCAAGACATTTACCGACGGCTTATCGGTTTTTTCGGTGTTTATTGAAGAACTCGACCGTGAAATTCGGCCGGGAGAGGGAGTGGCGAGATCTGGCAGTACCACTTCGTATAGCCGCGGCATGGACCTGTCTGGCGAGCCTGTGTTGATCACCGTTGTCGGTGAGGTGCCGGTGAATACGGCTAGAATGGTGGCCGACTCGGTTAAATGGGTACGCTGAGATGTTGTTAGAGACCGGTCGTGTGGTGGCGGTTGAAACAGACGGTGTCTGGGTCGAGACTATTCGAAAAACCACTTGCGGTATCTGCGCGGCCCAAAAGGGCTGTGGCCACGGTTTATTGAACCGAATCTCGGAGGGCCATCGTTCCCTGATTCGCGCCTTGCCTGGCGAAGTCAGGCCCCAGGACTGTCGAGTCGACGATGAAGTAAGTATCTCCATACCCGAGGAAGTGATTTTACGTGGGTCTCTGGTGGTCTATATCTTGCCTTTGCTCATCATGCTGGCGGGCGCGGCTGGCGGGTCCAGCCTGGTTACCACTAATACGGATCTCGGCAGTGCCGTTGGCGCAGTAGCGGGTTTTGTTGTGGGCTTTGCCCTCGTTCGCCTGCACGCTCACCGACACCGCGATGACAGCAGCCTGCAACCCACCCTAGTAGAAATTCTTAACCATGACTCAGAGGCGGTGCAGATCAGTTGATCGCCGCTGCATTGCCTCATCCAAATTTATTGATTGCGGATAATCGAATGACTATAGCCACCAGACCGACCCTGTTTTTACTGTTCACTGCCCTGTTGTTGATAGGCCAGGCTGCCAGTGCAGCCCAGCTTCCCGAGTTCAGGGACATTGTTAAGCAAAGCTCTCCTGCGGTCGTAAAAATTATTGTCGAGGCCAGTGCGCCACGAACAGGTCAGGGGCAGCCTGGCCCCGAAGAAATTCCCGAGTACCTGCGTCGTTTCTTTGAATTTCGAGGCGGGCCGCCAGCGCCTCATCAGCGCATGGGAATGGGCTCGGGTTTCGTCATTTCTGAGGATGGTCTCATTGTTACCAACAATCACGTGGTTGAAGGCGCCGACAGCGTCCTGGTTCGGATGAGTGATCGCCGTGAATTCGACGCACAGGTGGTGGGTACAGACCCTCGCAGTGACCTTGCCTTGTTGAGGATTAAAGCCAAGGACCTGCCCGTACTCAAGCTCGCCTCCCATGATGATCTGGACGTTGGCGAGTGGGTGCTGGCGATTGGCTCTCCCTTTGGGCTTGATTACTCAGTGACTGCAGGCATCGTCAGTGCGGAAGGTCGAAGCCTCCCGACAGAGAGCGGAGAGAACTACGTCCCTTTCATCCAGACTGACGTAGCGATCAACCCCGGTAACTCTGGTGGTCCCTTATTCAATCTTGATGGCGAGGTTGTTGGGGTTAATTCACAAATTTTTACCCGAAGTGGCGGTTCTATCGGGCTGTCTTTTGCTATTCCTGTGAGCGTGGTGCGTAACGTGGTAGCTCAGCTGGAGGAAAGCGGCCGAGTAACCCGAGGCTGGCTTGGCGTAACAATTCAGGACGTGGATAAAAACCTGGCTGAATCATTCGGTCTTGAGCGCCCACGGGGAGCGCTGGTGGTCCAATTGGCACCTGATGGCCCAGCAGCAGATGCCGATTTGCGTGAAGGTGATGTGATTATCAGCTTCGACGGCAAGGATATTCCCGCATCATCTGACCTACCGCATGTGGTGGGCTTGATCGCGCCGGGTACCCGGGTACCTGTCGTGATTATGCGAGATAAAAAGCGCAAGAATATGAAAGTGAAAGTCGGAGGGCTGGATGCCGACGATAGCTATACACTGAACGCCAGCGGCGGCAGCGAAGATCAGGGTGGTCGTCTGGGCTTGATCATAGAGGAGGCGCCGCAAGAGGTTCTGGAGCGATCCGGGCTGGCGGGGGGCGTACTGGTACGAGAGGTAGTGCCGGGCTCCGTGGCTGCACAAGCGGGGGTGATGCACGGCGATATTATCACCCTGATAGGCAGTACACCGGTGAAGTCAGTGGCGGCGTTTAGCAACGCTGTAGACGGGTTAACGAGCGGTAGCTCGGTGCCTATGCGTTTGATGCGCCGGGGCTCGCCCCTGTTTATTGGACTGAGGCTCACTGATTGATCTTGACTCCTCCGGGAGCATAGATAGCTAGGGCAAGCCGATTCGGGTACAATCGCGCGTTTTTCTGCGGCGGCTCAGTTTGAGTCGCTGCCTGACCTTTTTCCGGGCCCGAACGAGTGAGTGATCTCCAGCACATCCGAAATTTTTCCATCATCGCCCATATTGATCATGGCAAGTCGACTCTGGCTGACCGTTTTATCCAGCACTGCGGGGGATTGAGTGCCCGGGAGATGGATGAGCAGGTGTTGGACTCCATGGATATTGAGCGCGAGCGGGGCATTACCATCAAGGCCCAGAGCGTGACCCTTGACTATAAGTCGCGCGATGGACAGGTTTATCAGCTCAATTTCATTGACACACCCGGCCATGTGGACTTTTCCTACGAGGTTTCTCGTTCCCTGGCCGCCTGCGAAGGCGCGCTGTTGGTGGTGGATGCGGGGCAGGGTGTGGAAGCGCAGTCGGTGGCTAATTGCTACACCGCGATTGAGCAGGGGCTTGAAGTACTTCCAATTCTCAACAAGATGGACCTGCCCCAGGCCGACCCTGATCGAGTAAAACTGGAGATTGAAGAAATCATTGGCATAGAATCCAGTAACGCCTGCCTGGTCAGTGCTAAATCCGGCTTGGGAATAGAAGATGCCTTGGAGTACCTGGTAGAGGAAATACCACCACCAGAGGGCGACCGCGATGCCCCCTTGCAAGCACTGATTATCGATTCCTGGTTTGACAATTACCTTGGCGTTGTTTCCCTGGTCCGGGTGAAGCAGGGTGTTTTGCGTAAGCGGGACAAAATTGTGGCCAAGTCACTGGGTAAAGCACACCAGGTCGACAGCGTGGGTATTTTTAGCCCCAAGCGCAAGGAAACTGATTGCTTGCAGGCGGGTGAAGTGGGCTTTGTTGTGGCTGGGATAAAGGACATCCACGGCGCTCCCGTGGGCGATACCCTGGTGCATGATAAGAACCCGGACGTGGGCGCTCTGCCTGGGTTTAAAATGGTCAAGCCGCAGGTCTATGCGGGCATTTTCACCATATCATCAGACGACTACGAGGATTTTCGCGACGCGCTTGGCAAATTGACCCTTAACGATGCGTCACTTTTTTACGAGCCGGAAAGCTCTGATGCCCTGGGCTTCGGTTTTCGCTGTGGCTTTCTTGGGATGCTCCACATGGAGATCATCCAGGAACGTCTGGAGCGCGAGTACGACCTGGACCTGATTACCACTGCACCCACGGTAATTTATGAAATTGAAAAGAAAAACGGCGATGTGATCAAGGTCGACAATCCCTCGTCTTTGCCGGATGTAGGCGACATTGAGGAAATGCGCGAACCCATCGCCCGCTGTAATATTCTGGTACCCCAGGATTACCTGGGCAATGTTATTACGCTTTGCGTGGAAAAGCGCGGTGTGCAAAAAGACATGCAATTCCTGGGTGCCCAAGTCTCTGTCATTTACGACATTCCCATGGCAGAAGTGGTGCTGGATTTCTTCGACCGCCTGAAGTCGGTGAGTCGTGGCTATGCTTCCCTTGATTACAGCTTCGAGCGATTTGAGGCGGCCAGGTTGTCGCGACTGGATGTGATGATTAATGGCGATAGGGTAGATGCACTGGCGGTCATTGTTCACCAGGATCAGCTCCAGTACCGCGGTCGCGCACTGACTGAAAAAATGAAGGAATTAATACCCCGGCAGATGTTCGATGTGGCTATACAGGCTGCCGTGGGCGGCAAAATCGTTGCCCGGCAGACGGTAAAAGCACTGCGTAAGAATGTAACGGCCAAATGTTACGGTGGCGATGCTACCCGTAAAAAGAAGCTGCTGGAAAAGCAGAAAGCAGGTAAGAAACGTATGAAGCAGGTAGGTAATGTAGAAATTCCCCAATCGGCATTCCTGGCGGTATTGAAGGTGGATGGCTAATGGGTGGCGCAACCATAGATTTTCCACTTATCCTGGTCATTCTTGTGGGTGGCTCGGGTCTTGTTTGGTTGCTCGACGCCCTGTTTCTGGCGCCGGGCCGCAAGCGAGTTATTGCCGATTTGCAGGACCAGTACCCGAATTGGGATCAGGAAAACAACCCCCAGCAACAACAGTTTCAGGCGAGAGTTGCTGATCAGGCGTCAGAGCCGATTCTCGTTGAGTATGCGCGTTCTTTCTTTCCGGTACTTTTCATTGTCTTCGTATTGCGCTCCTTCCTGGTGGAGCCCTTCCAGATACCTTCTTCTTCGATGGTTCCTACCCTGCAGGTCGGTGACTATATTCTGGTCAATAAATTTACCTACGGTATACGTCTACCCGTGACTCGCACCAAGGTGCTGGACTTGAACGAGCCGCAGCGCGGCGATGTCATGGTCTTCTTTCCTCCACATATGAATGATACTTACTACATCAAGCGAGTCGTGGGTATGCCGGGTGATACCGTCAGTTACCGAAACAAGCGCTTGTTTGTCAATGGCGCCGCCATTGGTCGTGAAGAATTGGCCATTGTGCCTGGGGTTAACGCCCGCTACCGACTGGGAATGGAGCAGTTGGGCGAAGCCAATCACCTCATGCAGGTGGATGATGCCCGCATGCCTCGCAACTTCTCAGTCGTGGTGAAGCCGGGGCACTATTTCATGATGGGGGATAATCGCGATAATAGCTCTGACTCCCGGGTTTGGGGTCAAGTGCCAGAAAAGGATATAGTAGGGAAGGCCTTCGCGATATGGATGCACTGGGATTCCTTCCTCAGTGTGCCAAGCTTCAGCCGGGTTGGCCTGATAGAATGAGGATAATAATCTAACTGGGGGGTAGGGATATGCGCTCATTGCAGTATCAGAAAGGGATGTCGATACCGGGCATGATGATTATAGCAATCATGGTCGGCTTTTATGTCATGTGCTTTATTAAAATTGTACCTCACTATTCTGAGTACATGAGTATCAAGGACATAGTCAGAACAGTTGCGGCAGAGCACCAGCCGGGAACCACTTCGGTGGGGCAGGTGCGACGAAGACTAGATAAACTGTTTTATACCAATCAGATTTACGCCATAAAGACAGGGGACGTTGAAGTTTATCGCGAAAAAGGAAAAACCTATATAGATGCGAGCTACGAAGCTCGAATACCTATAGCAGGACGTTTAGACGCGGTGTTGAACTTCGACGACTTACTCTTCGTGGCAGGGCAATCCAGCGCCAAGTGACCGACCAGCAGGCACATTCAGAGCGCCTGCAACGAGCGCTGGGCTATCACTTTGCAGACAGTAGTCTGCTCCAATTGGCATTGACTCACCGCAGCGTGGGCGGACGCAACAATGAGCGCCTGGAATTCCTGGGCGACTCCATCGTTAATCACATTGTCGCTGAGGCACTTTACGCCAAGTTTCCTGATGCCCGAGAGGGCGATATGAGTCGCATGCGGGCATCTCTTGTTAAAGGAGATACCCTGGCTGAGGTCGCCAAAGAACTGGACCTGGGCGAGCATCTTTTACTCGGCCCCGGCGAGCGCAAAAGTGGCGGCAAACGGAGGGGGTCTATCCTCGCTGACGCCCTGGAGGCAGTAGTGGGCGCCATATTACTCGATTCCGATGTTGCAGCCTGCCGTAGCTGCGTTTTGACCTGGTTCAGGAGGCGATTGGATTCGCTGACTCTGGAAGGCGCAGACAAAGACGCTAAAACCCAACTGCAGGAATACTTGCAGGGACGACGAAGACCTCTACCGGAATACGAGTTGTTGGGCGTTTTGGGAGACGATCACGATCAGCAGTTTCACGTCGCCTGTCACGTGGCAAAGCCAGTGCTGGTGGTCGAGGGAGCGGGAAGTAGTCGTCGCAAAGCGGAACAGGCGGCTGCGCACATCGCTCTGGAAAGGTTGGAGTCCCATGGGAAGTCATAACAAGCGCTGCGGTTACGTCGCTATTGTGGGGCGTCCCAATGTGGGTAAATCCACTTTGCTTAACCATATTCTGGGCCAAAAAATCAGTATTACCTCTCGCAAACCCCAGACCACGCGGCATCAGGTGTTGGGGATTAAAACCGAGGACGACTATCAGGTTATTTTTGTCGATACACCGGGTTTACATAAAGCAGAGGAAAAGGCGATTAATCGCTATATGAACCGCGCTGCCAGTTCCGCCATCAAGCACGTCGACCTGGTTTTATTCCTGGTCGATCGGACTGCCTGGACTGAAGAGGACCAGATGGTGCTGGAGCATGTGCAGCGGGCCAAAATCCCCACTTTACTCGTGGTCAATAAAGTAGATCTGCTGGAGGACAAAAATATACTGCTGCCCCACCTGCAGGAATTAGCAGACCGAGGAGAGTTTGAGGCCATTGTGCCTGTGTCTGCACTGCGCCAGCGGAATGTGGATATGCTCGAGCAGGAAATTCTCAAGTACATGCCCGAGTCCGAGCATTTCTATCCTGAAGACCAGATTACTGATCGCAGCCAGCGCTTTTTGGCCGCTGAGATCGTGCGTGAGAAAATCATGCGCCAGTTGGGCGATGAGTTGCCCTATTCGGTGGCGGTGGAGATTGAAGAATTTGGTGTGGATAAGGGGATCGCTCATATCTCGGCGCTTATTCTGGTCGAACGAGACGGACAGAAAAGAATAATTATAGGAGAAAAAGGATCGCGTCTGCGCTCTATCGGTACCGATGCGCGGATGGACATGGAGCGCTTGTTTGACTGCAAGGTCATGTTACGTTTATGGGTCAAGGTCAAAAGCGGCTGGTCAGATGACGAACGCGCCCTTCGCAGTCTGGGCTACGACGACACCTGATCCTCTGTGCCATGCGAGTCAGCCTGCAACCTACCTACATACTGCACAGTCGTCCCTATCGGGATAGCAGTCTCATTCTGGAAGTGTTCTGTGCCGAGCACGGTCGCCTTAGCGTGGTGGGTAAAGGTGCGCGCAGGCGTTCCAAAGGCGGCAGTAGCGCCGCCTTACTGCAGCCTTTTATTCCACTTTTGCTGTCATTTTCAGGGCGCAGCGAAATGAAGACCCTGACCCACGTAGAGTCGGCTGGCGTGGCACCGCAGCTGCGTGGGGAGCGCCTGTTCAGCGGAATGTATATGAATGAGTTACTCATGCGACTGCTGCACCGTCATGACCCGCATCCGCAGCTGTTTGCCGGCTATGGCTCTGCGCTTGGTGAGCTGGCCGAGGCGGAACAGGTTGAGGTAATCCTGCGGCGCTTTGAGCTGGGGCTTTTGGAGGAGCTGGGATACGGCTTTTCCTTTTTTGAAGATGGTCTTAGCGGAGAGACAATTCAGGCGCAGGGCTGGTACCATTTTCATCCCGATTATGGTCTGGTTGCAGGTGAAAGAGGCGCAGATCCGGCGCGGCCTGCTTATGCTGGCGCGGAGCTACTGGCTCTGTCTCGAGGGGATTTTGGTGGTGAGTCTCGCGGCGTTGCCCGTCGATTGATGCGTGAGGTTCTGGCCTTGCACCTGGGTAACGAACCGCTCAAAAGCAGGGATTTGTTTCGTGGCCGCAGCCCGCAGAGCGGAGAAAAGTAATGATCGCAGTAGGAACTGATATCCTGAATTTTGACAGAGTTGAGGAGGTGGTCAAGCGCCAGGGAGAGCGCTTTGTTCAGCGCATTCTCACTCCCGAAGAGCAACAGGAATACGCTGCCAGCTCACGCCCGATAAATCTTCTTTCAAAGCGCTTTGCCGCCAAGGAAGCCGTTGCCAAATCGCTGGGAACCGGCATTGGCAGAGGCGTGAGCTGGCAGGACATTAGAATAAGTCACGATGAATACGGTGCACCCCAGGTAGAGCTTAGCGGTGGTGCCTTGCGTGCGGCCCAGGAAAGGGGCGGTACCCGGGTGGCGCTAAGCCTGGCGGATGAGGTGCACTGTGTGGTCGCTTTTGCGGTGCTTGCCTGACTCGACGCTCGACCTGTTTTCTAACGAATTTGTTCACTACAATGCACGGCCTTGCCTGACAAGGTACACTGCCCATCGGCATAAGTATGCGGAAAAAACATGCACGAATACCCGACCATTGAAGCCTGCGTAGGCAATACTCCCTTGGTGCGATTGCAGCGTATGCAGGGAGCAACCAGTAACACGATTTTGCTTAAGCTTGAGGGCACCAATCCAGCGGGTTCAGTTAAGGATCGTCCTGCACTGAGCATGATTGCCCAGGCGGAGGCCAGGGGTGATATCCAGCCTGGAGATACCCTGATTGAGGCCACCAGTGGTAACACCGGCATTGCGCTGGCAATGGCCGCTGCCATCCGTGGATACCGCTTGTTGTTGATTATGCCCTCACATATGAGCGACGAGCGCAAGCAAGCCATGTCCGCCTATGGCGCTGCGCTGATAGAGGTGAGCCAGGAAGAAGGAATGGAGGGCGCCCGTGATCTAGCCATGGCAATGCAGGCCCGCGGAGAAGGTCGGGTGCTGGATCAGTTTGGTAATTCTGACAACCCTTTGGCTCACCTGACGGGCACCGGCCCCGAAATTTGGCAGCAAACCAATGGCACAGTTTCCCATTTCGTCAGTTCGATGGGCACCACGGGCACAATTATGGGTTGTTCAGCCTACCTGAAACAACAGAACCCCGAGGTGCAAATTGTTGGGCTGCAGCCTGAGGACGGCTCCAGTATTCCTGGCATCCGCCGCTGGCCTGAGGCCTACTTGCCAGCTATTTTTGATGCCGCCAGGGTCGACCGGGTGATGGATATTTCGCAGATGGATTCCGAACGCACCATGCGCCGCCTGGCTGCGGAGGAGGGCATTTTTTGTGGTGTTTCTTCCGGTGGCTCAGTCGCTGCCGCCTTGCGCCTTTCTGACGAACTTGAAAACGCGGTCATTGTGGCAATCATTTGCGATAGGGGCGATCGTTACCTGTCCACCGGCGTGTTCGCGGAGAATTAGTGTGGTCCAGGTTCGACATCAATCTCACCACGACACCGACCGCCATGAAATTGACCTCGTGGTTTGGCTAAGCGGTCTGCCTGTTGATGTTGATACCGAGGAACAGAAACGCCTGCTCACGGTCGCTGAACTGGTGCGCGAGCTGTCTGAAGGACCTGGAGAAGATCAGGCAGACTGGGCAATGGAAAGCGATTGCTTCAAGGCGGGCCTCGATGTCGTCTTGATTCTCGCAGAACTGCATGTGGGTATAGATTGCCTGCTGGCCGGCATGTTGTACCGGGCTGTGAGAGAAAAGCGGATAGAAATGACCGCAGTGGAGGAGCGTTTTGGTTCGGGTGTTGCCAGTTTGTTGCAAGGGGTTCTGCGCATGGCCGCAATTGGCGATCTTCGGCTGCAGCAGGAACAGCCCGTCCTGGGTCAGGCGCACGCCCAGAAGGACAACGTTCGCCAGATGCTCATTGCTCTGGTCGACGACGTTCGCGTAGCCCTGATTAAGCTGGCGGAACGAACCTGTGCAATCCGCGCCGTCAAGGATGATGAGGAGCGAAGAGAGCCGGTCGCACGGGAGGTGTTTGATGTGTATGCCCCCCTGGCCCACCGCTTGGGCATTGGGCATTTAAAGTGGGAGCTTGAGGACCTTTCCTTTCGCTACATTTATGCTGATGCCTATCGCAAAATTGCACGACTTTTGGATGGGAAGCGTCTTGAACGTGACGAGTTCATTGCAGAGGTCAAGGCCCAGTTAACGGGAGTGCTGCAACAAGCTGGCCTGGAGTTTGAAATAGAGGGCCGAGCAAAGCATATCTACAGCATCTGGCGAAAAATGCAGCGCAAGGGAATCGGTTTCTCCCAAGTTTATGATATTCGCGCTGTTCGCATTTTAGTGCCGGAAATCAAGGACTGCTACGCGACCCTGGGCCTGGTGCATGGATTGTGGCGCAATATTCCCAATGAGTTCGATGATTATGTCGCGAACCCGAAGGAGAACGGCTACCGCTCCCTGCACACTGCGGTTATCGGTCCAGAGGGAAAAATTCTGGAAGTACAGATCCGCACGCGGCAAATGCATGAAGAAGCCGAACTGGGAGTCTGTGCCCACTGGCGTTATAAGGGTTCTGAATCTGCCGCTGGCATGGCCAGTAGCTATGAGGAAAAGATTGCCTGGTTGCGCCAGGTTCTGGATTGGCACGAGGAAACGGGCGACAGCGGGGAGGTCGCTGAACAGTTCAGCTTTGATGTGGCCCAGGATCGAGTCTATGTGTTCACTCCTGATGGCGACGTTGTCAATCTTACCCATGGTGCCACGCCCCTGGATTTTGCTTACCACGTGCATACCGAGGTTGGGCATCGATGCCGCGGTGCGAAGGTCAACGGTTCGATCGTGCCGCTGACTTATTCATTGCGCACTGGCGAACGAGTAGAGATTCTCACCAGTAAAGACGGGATGCCGAAGCGAGACTGGGTTCAGCCTGGTCTGGGCTATTTGCGCACTTCCAGGGCCAGGGCCAAGGTGCAGCACTGGTTCAGGGCCCAGGCCAGGGAAGAAAACGTCGATGCGGGTCGCCACCTTCTGGATCGCGAATTCAAGCGCCTCGCTCTGACTAGTGTTGACTACCGCCGCATAGCCCGAAAAGTACAGATGAATACAGTGGAAGATATGTATGCCGCAGTGGGGTCCGGTGATTTATCGTCGGCACAAGTACTCAATGCCGCCCAGGGCCTGATTGAGCGGAGGCAGGAACCGCAGCTGAAGCTGGCCCGCCCTGGCGCGACACGCTATCGCGGCGAAGTGCAGGTGCAAGGCGTAGGTAATCTGCTTAATCATATGGCAGGCTGCTGCAAACCCCTCCCCGGAGATGCCATTACTGGCTTTATCACCCAGGGGCGAGGTGTCAGTATCCACCGCAGCGATTGTGCTCGTTTGATCAAACTGGCTGATGGTCAATCGGAAAGGGTTATTGATGTTGAATGGGGTCGATCACCAACCGATAACTATGAAGTTGATGTCTCAATTGAAGCCTATGACCGACACGGCCTGTTGCGAGATATTACGGGGCTGTTCGCCAACGCACACATCAATGTGCTGACGATCAATACCCAGACCAACAAAAAAAGCCATACAGCGACAATGCGTTTGAGAGTGGAGGTTCCGAACCTCGCTTCGCTTTCCAAACTGCTAGAGCGCATCAACCGTTTGAACAACGTTATTTCGGCAACGAGAGCCAGCGAATGAGTAACGGCAAGCGAACCGATCAGTACTCAATGGACGATCTCCTCAGGGTGATGCAGCGCTTGCGTGACCCGGACCACGGCTGCCCCTGGGACCTGAAACAGGACTTCAGGACTATCGTTCCCTCTACCCTCGAAGAATGCTACGAACTCGCCCACGCCATCGAGCAAGAAGATTTTCACCACGTTGGTGAAGAGCTGGGCGATGTGCTGTTTCAGGTGGTTTTTTATGCCCAGCTGGGCGCCGAGCAGGGTTTGTTTGATTTCCAACAGGTAGTCGATACCTTGGTGGAAAAGCTGGTTCGGCGCCACCCACATGTCTTTGCTGACGGCGAAATAGAAGGCGTCAAGAGCGGTTCTGTCAGTGTTGATGAGGTGAACGTGAGCTGGGAGGCTATCAAGCAGCAGGAGCGGAGTGCGAGAGAGCAGCACGGAGTTCTGGCTGACGTGCCAGTAGCCCTGCCTGCATTACCCCGAGCGCAAAAGTTACAAAAGCGTGCGGCTGGGGTGGGCTTTGACTGGCACGAGGTTGATGCGGTGCTGCAGAAACTTGACGAGGAACTGGAAGAGCTGCGTATTGCCATAAACGCTAGTGATTCGCTCGCGATCAGAGAGGAAATGGGTGATGTTTTGTTTTCCTGCGTTAATCTGAGCAGGCACCTGAAGCTGGATGCGGAAACCAGCCTGCGAGAGTCTTCCAGCAAATTTGAAAGTCGTTTCAGGGCAATGGAAATGATGGCGGCAGACGCCGAAAAGTCCCTTCACGAACTTGACGATAAATCGCTGGACGCGCTTTGGGACCGGGCAAAGCGGCTCTGATACCCGCCAAAGGTAGGGGTTGTATCCTAAAAGCGCGCTGTGTATGGTTACTGGCCTCCAAAATACCCAAATTTACCTATTGCGACGCGGTCTGGCCGCATCCATTCAATAACGAGGAAACTCGCCAATGCGATTGATTTTGTTGGGCGCTCCGGGCGCAGGCAAGGGCACACAGGCTCAGTTCATTACCGAAAAGTACGGCATACCTCAGATATCCACCGGGGACATGCTTCGAGCCGCTGTAAAAGCCCAAACAGAACTGGGTTTGCAGGCCAAGGAAGTCATGGACGCGGGTGGGCTGGTGTCCGACGACATTATTATTGGACTGGTCAAAGAACGAATTACCGAGGCTGACTGCAGCAATGGCTTTCTGTTCGACGGCTTCCCCCGCACCATCCCTCAGGCACAGTCGATGGTTGAAGCCGGTGTGTCCATTGATCATGTGGTTGAGATCGCAGTAGAAGACGAAGAAATTGTGGCACGACTCAGTGGGCGTCGAGTACATGCCGGTTCCGGGCGTGTTTATCATATTCAATATAATCCGCCCAAGCAGGAAGGTCTGGATGATGAAACCGGTGAACCGCTGGTGCAGCGAGAGGACGATCACGAAGATACCGTGCGCAAACGTCTGGAGGTTTATCATTCACAGACAAGTCCTTTGATCGACTTTTATCAGGACATGGTTGGCGATGGCGCTCCAGCTTATCATTGCGTACCTGGCGTGGGTGGAGTGCAAGAAATTCGCGACGCGGTGTTTGCTGAGTTGGAAGATTAAGTTAGTAATTGCAGGCAAAAAAGGGGAGCCAGGCTCCTCTTTTTTTCCCCCGAAATAAATTTAACACTATAAATACAGCGTTTTTTTCAAAAATATTTTCGCATTAATCTTTCCTGACCCTAAGTTTCTTGCTTTTTGATGCTTCCAGGTCGTTGATTTTCACCCATTTTTTGTGTGCAACTACTGTTGTAAGCCTCGGTTTTTGTTGCTATTTTTGACTTGCGTTACCTGACTATTAACTCTGGAGATGAACGTAATGGCAAAGGCAAAGAAGAAAACTACTGCGAAGAAGGCACCGGCTTCACGCAAAAAGGCGCCTGCTAAGAAACGTCCCGCTGTAAAGAAAGCTGCAACGCGTAAAGCGCCAGCTAAAAAAGCGGCACCAAAGAAAGCGGAAGTATCACCTGCAGTTGCTCGAGCAAACGAAGCGATGGCTAAGTTGCAAAAAGCGATAGATGCAGAGAAGAAATCTCTCGCAGCCGCGCGCAAGAAAATCGATGCTGCGCGTAAGCAGGCAGCGAAGAAGGCGACCGCAGCTAACAAGCGCGCGGTAAAAGCTGCACAAAACGCGTCTAAGAAAAACTCCGCCAAGTTAAAGGCAATGCGTGAAAAATTGAACGTGGCGAAGAAGCGAGCCTCTGAAGTCTCAGATGCAGCTAAATTGAAAGCTGCTAAAGCTGCAGCCCAGGAGAAAGCGCTGGCCAGGAAAGCCGAGATGGCAATAAAAGCCGAGTTGGACAAGGCGGCACACCTGGCGAAAGTGGCTGAGAAGTGGGTGAAGGATCGTGCCAAGTCTGACGCCAAAAAGCTTGCCGCACTTGAAAAGCGCGTAGCCAAGCAGATTGCTGCAGCTGAAAAGAAAGCAATGGCTAAGGCGAAGGCTGCGGAGAAAAAAGCTGAGGCCAAGGCGAAAGCTGCAGCCAAGAAGCTGAAGGCAGCAATGAACAAGAAGCCTGCTGCGAAAAAGAAGGCTAAGAAAGCAGCTCCCAAGAAAAAAGCAGCTGCTAAGAAAAAAGCCGCTCCGAAGAAAAAAGCTGCAGTGAAGAAAAAAGCTGCTCCGAAGAAAAAAGCTGCACCCAAGAAAAAAGCTGCACCCAAGAAGAAGGCTGCAGCCAAGCGTAAGGCAGCGCCGAAGAAAAAGTAGTCCTTACCTGAGTGATAAAACCCGCCGCCAGAAATGACGGCGGGTTTTTTTATGCGCTTCAGGGCTTAAACGAGCTCGTTCAGGTTCAGGAAACACTCTGTTTGTTCCTCCAGATCCACTGGCACAGCCCCTATTTGTTGGTACCACTGACGAACCGCTCGCTGTCCGCTGTCGAGAAATTCCGGTAGTGACAGCAAGCACTCAGTGCGAATGAGCGCGCAAAGGTACTGTCCACCATCTCGTGTTCTTGCATAGGCGACCGATCGCTCTGGCGCCTTCTCAAGGGCGTTCAATAACTTCATTACCAGATTATCTGGTAGCAGAGGGGTGTCGCAGGGGACAACCAAAAGCAGGGGGTGTGCGATCGCTGAAGCGGCTGCCTCCAAGCCTGCAAGCGGACCTTGATAATCCGGCCGTAGGTCGAGATCGGTCACCGTCGAAAGGGCAGCATAGCGTTCGCGATTGCGGTTGCAGCTGATGAGGACTTCATTTACCTGGGGGGCAATTCTGCGATAGACATGTTCGACTAATGGTAGACCATTCCATTCGAGCAGCCCCTTGTCTTGTCCACCGGCCCTTCGCCCGGCGCCGCCGGCAAGGATTAAACCGCTGATCAAAATAGGCCTTGTCATGAAATTGCTCAAGGGTGGTTCTTACTGTCCGGCTGCTGTGTGATAATCCAGTTTAACACCTACCCCCGGATTTAAGCACAAACCAATGAAAGGCATATTGGCCATAGAGACAGCAACCGAGGCCTGCTCCGTGGCAGTTTGGCACGACCCGGAACTTCGGCAGCAGCACGAACTTACCCCCAGGCAACACAGCCAGAGGCTATTCGGTATGTTGCGTGAGTTGTTACCCGACGGCCAGTTACAGACGCATGGGGTGGAAGCGATTGCCTATGGTTGTGGCCCCGGATCTTTCACCGGTCTGCGCATTGCCGCCAGTGCCGTTCAGGGGCTCGCTTACGCGAGCGGGCTGCCGGCTATTCCTGTGTCCACGCTGGCATGTCAGGCACAAACAGCATTTCGGCGTTGTCTTGTTAGCGAGGGGGATGTCGTCCTGAGTTGCCTGGATGCACGTATCAACGAAATATACTACGCCTGCTACCGTATCGAGAATGGATTACCTGTGGCGCTTCAGTCTGCTCAGGCGTGCGCCCCTTCTCAGGTTGATTTGCCAGCATCGATTCAAACGGTCACGGCTGTGGGGAGTGGTTGTGACTTTCTGGACGCATGCCCCCAGCCAGTCCGGAACACCATTAACGATGTGTGTTCGCAGCTGGTACCGGAGGCGCAAGACCTGATCCCATTGGCGCTGTCATCTGCGCACCGGGGCGAATTGCAGACGGCCCGGCAGGTGCAGCCGGTTTACGTACGCGATGAAATAAACTGGAAAAAACTGTCTGAGCAAGGCAAGCAGTCATGATCGATTGGTCGCAGGCGCTCGTTCTCGCCGTTTTGCAGGGCCTCACCGAGTTTCTGCCAATATCCAGTTCCGCTCACCTGGTTATTCCCTCCTTGATACTGGAGTGGCCGGACCAGGGCCTGGCTTTTGATGTCGCTGTCCATGTGGGGACGCTCGCGGCGGTTGTTCTCTATTATCGACGGGACTTGGGGAAGATCCTGACTGCCTGGTTTGGGTCTTTGGCAGGCGCTCCCTCCAGTGCTGACAGTCGTATCGTGTGGTATTTGCTATGCGCTTCGGTTCCTGCTGGATTAGTCGGTGTCTTCGTGGGTCATGACATTGAGACCTATGCGCGCAATTTGCCGGTGATAGCGTCTGCGACATTGCTGTTTGGACTACTTCTGGGTTATGCCGACCGTCATGCCAGGGTCACCGCCGGGGACCGATCACTCAGCTTTGGTGTGGCGATGTTTATCGGTTTGGCGCAGGCACTGGCTCCAATACCGGGCGTGTCGCGGTCAGGTGTGACCATTACGGCAGCGTTGCTGTTAAACATGAGTCGTAAAGACGCTGCGCGTTTTTCGTTTCTCTTGTCGATTCCTGTGATCTCGGGAGCTGGTTTGATAAAAGCCTGGGAACTGGCCCAGGCAGGAGCGCCGGTAAACTGGTTGCTCATTGGCGCGGCAGCCATTGTCGCTGCGGTTACTGCTTATGTTTGTATTGCAGCGTTTCTGCGCTTACTGGATCGTATTGGCATGATGCCGTTTGTCTATTACCGAATATTATTGGCCGCCATTCTATTTGGTTACTGGTTGGCTTGAGCCGGGGGAGGGCTTATGAAAGTCGCATTTATTGGTCTGGGAGTCATGGGTTACCCCATGGCCGGCCATTTGCAGCGCGCAGGTCACGAGGTGACCGTTTTCAACAGGACCGCTGAGAAAGCACGAACCTGGGTCGATCAATACGGAGGAAGTTGGGCTGAAACGCCGCGGCAGGCGGCGGCTGGTGCGGAAATGGTTTGCCTCTGTGTTGGCAATGATGATGATGTTAGAAGTGTGGTGTTGGGAGAGCACGGAATTATCGCAGGCTGCAGTGTTGGCACAGTAGTAATCGATCACACTACTGCTTCGGCTGATTTGGCCAGGGAATTATTTGCTGCGTCTGCCCAGGCAGAACTTGGATTTCTTGATGCGCCTGTTTCTGGCGGTCAGGCCGGCGCCGAGAATGGCACACTGACGGTGATGGTAGGTGGCCAGCAATCAGTTTTCGATCGAGCGCAGCCTGTGCTTGATTGCTATGCCCGCTGTGTTCGCTTGCTGGGCCCTTCCGGTAGTGGCCAGTTGGCAAAAATGGCCAATCAAATATGCATTGCCGGCGTGGTGCAAGGACTTGCAGAGGCTTTGGAGTTTTCTGAGCAGGCAGGGCTGGACTCTGCCGCCGTGATCGAGGTCATATCCCAGGGAGCCGCGCAGTCCTGGCAAATGGACAATCGCTATAAAACTATGTTGGCCGGAGAGTATGAGCACGGTTTTGCTGTTGACTGGATGCGCAAGGATTTGGGTATGGTGCTCACCGAAGCCAGAAAGCTCGGACTCGATCTCCCCGTGGCTGGATTAGTGGACGATTTCTATCGGCAAGTGCAGTCTATGGGGGGCGGTCGATGGGATACATCCAGTTTATTTGCCCGCATGCGTGCGGTTAGTAGCAACGGTAAAGAAGAGGGATAAACAATGTCCGACCAGCAACAATTCAATCATCAGCTGTGCAGTTTTCTTGCCCGCGCCACCACGCCATTTCACGCGGTCACGGAGATGGTAGAACGCCTGCAGGACTCAGGCTATTCGCAGTTGGTGGAGGACGAGAACTGGCAATTGGAGGCGGGGGGGCGATATTTTGTCACTCGCAATGGCAGTTCGATAATTGCCTTCGGGGTTGGAGCAGAGTTTGGACCTGCAGAAGGTATGCGTATGGTTGGCGCACACACCGACAGTCCTTGTTTGATGGTTAAGCCAAATCCAGAAAAAATCAAACATGGCTATTTTCAGTTGGGCGTCGAAGTTTATGGCGGAGCATTGTTGAATCCCTGGTTTGACAGGGACTTGTCTCTGGCTGGTCGAGTCAGTTTTCAGTGCGAAAACGGTCAGCTGCGAACCGCGTTGGTCGATTTTCGTGACGCTATTGCGACCATTCCCAGTCTGGCGATACACCTGGATCGGGACGCCAACAAGAACCGCACGATCAACCCCCAGAAAGATATTCCGCCTTTGCTGTGTCAATTGCCGGAGGGCGAAAAGGGCGATTTTCGTGAGCTGCTACATCAGCGTTTGCTGCATGAGCACCCGAATTGCGGTGTCGAGAAGGTACTGGATTACGAGCTCTGCTTTTATGACACCCAGGTTGCGGCCACTGTCGGGCTGCGCGGCGAGTTTATTGCCTCAGCCCGGTTGGATAATTTGTTGAGTTGTCATACCGGCCTGTGTGCTCTGCAGCAATGGGATGGCGCCGCCAGCGTATTACTGGTTTGTAACGATCATGAGGAGGTAGGTAGCATGTCCACCGCAGGGGCACAGGGACCATTCCTTGAGTCCGTATTGAAGCGCCTTGCCGAGGGCGACCTCGGCGTGTTTTCAGCTCTTACCGAGCGTTCGATGATGATTTCCGCCGACAATGCACATGGCATACATCCAAACTTTGCGGATCGACACGATGAAAATCACGGACCAATTCTCAATAAAGGTCCGGTGATCAAGGTTAATGCTAACCAACGGTATGCGTCCAACAGCGAAACCACTGGTTTGTATCGAATGCTTGCGGCAGAAGAGGGCGTTCCCGTGCAGTCTTTTGTGGTGCGAACCGATATGGGCTGCGGCAGCACAATTGGACCGATCACTGCGGGTGGGGTTGGTGTGCGTACTCTGGATATCGGCGTCCCAACCTTCGGTATGCATTCCATACGCGAACTAGCAGGCACTGCCGATGCCCATAACCTTAGCAAGGTGCTACGGCGTTTCTACAATTACCGTGGCAGCCTGAGCGCCAACTGAGCCACTGTGCGCGTTCTTCTGTTATCGGCCTACGCCGCCCAGAGCCATCGCTACTGGCAGCGTGGTCTGCGGCAGATGTTTCCCGATTGGCAATGGGTCGAGCTGGAACTGCCAGCCCGGCATTTTAGCTGGCGGGTAAGAGGTAGCCCGCTGTTCTGGAGCGTGTCTGAACGCGAGGTACTGGAGAGCGAATTTCAGCTTATCGTCGCTACCTCTATGGTGGATCTGGCGACGCTACGAGGTCTGGTACCCTCGCTGTCTGCGATTCCAAGCTTGCTGTATTTTCATGAAAACCAGTTTGATTTTCCGCAGGATCGCCAGCAGCACAGTCTGTTGGAAGCGCAAATGGTCAGTATTTACAGTGCTATGGCCGCGGATCGACTAGCGTTCAACTCGGCTTTCAACCGGGACAGCTTTTTACAGGGCTGCAGTGAGCTTTTTGCGCGCTTGCCAGACTTCGTTCCAGAGGGGCTTGTGGAGGCGATGGCAGAAAAATCCCAGGTGCTGCCAGTACCATTACTGCCTGTGGTCGAGTCGTCGGGCGCCGGTTGGCCTCCACGCAGTCAGCCAGATGTGATTAGAATTCTATGGAGTGCGCGTTTTGAGCATGACAAGGGTGGGGAGGGGCTCTATGCCATTCTGAATAAGTTGGAGGCATCTACCCTAAACTACGAGCTCGCTATTACCGGTCAGCAGTTTCGTAACTCACCGCCGGTGTTTGCCAGGATCGAGCGGGAGTTCGAACACAGGCTGGTACAGTTTGGCTATATTGAATCGGTTGATGACTACCATGCGCTGCAGGCCGGCGCTGATATTGTGCTTTCAACTGCCCTGCACGAGTTCCAGGGCCTGGCAGTGATGGAGTCGGTTCGCGCCGGTTGTGTACCCGTTGTTCCGCATCGTCTGGCTTACCTTGAAACCTACCCTGAAAGTTACCGCTATCTGTCATACCCCGAAGACCCGGCGAAGGAAGCCGCCTCTGCGGTATCTGTCATCAAACGGCTTGCCTCACAGCAAACCGTGCCCGTCGATTTGTCTGCCTACAGCATTGAAAAGCTTCAGCCGCAATACGCGCAATTACTGCAGGCATTGCAAGATAGCCAGCCACAGCCAAGCTAGGTATCATTGGCGCCTTTTTCGTAGACAGACAAAGCTCATGGCCAAGCAACGCGTTCTCACCGGGATTACCACCACCGGCACTCCTCACTTAGGTAACTACGTCGGAGCGATTCGTCCTTCCATTGCTGCTTCGCAGGACACAACCCTGGACTCGTTTTTTTTCCTCGCCGACTATCATGCACTGATCAAAAGCCAGGACCCTGATTTGGTTCGCCAGTCCACGAAGGAAATTGCGGCGACCTGGCTAGCCCTGGGACTGGATACTGGTCAGGCCCTGTTTTACCGTCAGTCCGATATACCAGAGATCCCCGAGCTTACCTGGGTGCTAAATTGTAATGCTGCCAAAGGTTTGATGAATCGCGCCCACGCCTATAAAGCGGCGGTGCAGGCTAACGAGGACGCAGGTGAAGATCCGGACTTCGCCATCACCATGGGCCTGTTCAGCTACCCGGTGTTAATGGCAGCGGACATTTTAATGTTTAACGCCAACAGGATTCCTGTGGGTCGCGACCAGATACAGCATGTGGAGATGGCCCGTGATATTGCCGGCCGCTTTAATCATAATTTTGCCGACGTATTCACCCTGCCGGAGGCCGCTGTCGATGACAATGTCTCGGTGCTGCAGGGGCTGGACGGCCGCAAGATGTCCAAGAGCTACAACAACACTATCCCGCTTTTCCTGCCTGAAAAGAAACTGCGCAAGCATATCAATAAAATCAAAACCAATTTGCTTGAGCCAGGCGAGCCTAAAGATCCGGATAACTCTACAGTTTTTCAGGTTTGGGCGGCCTTCGCCGATCAAGCCGAAACCGCGCGTATGCGTAAGGAGTTCGAGGAGGGCATTGCCTGGGGCGAGGCGAAGAAGCAGTTGTTCGAATTGATTGATGCTGAGCTGGCACCGGCGCGGAGTCGCTATAACGAGTTGATGGATGACCCTGGCCATATTGAGAATGAGTTGCTCAAAGGTGCTGAGCGCGCCAGAGAGCATAGTTCGGCATTAATGGCCAAGGTGCGTGACGCGGTGGGTATTTCTCGAATTCGTTGATGTTCGTGAGGCCAGTTTTCACTGGCCAAAACTATATCCAATCTCAACATAGGCCCCTAGCGGCTGCCCCACGAAATACCGATAGTCGCCAAAGCCAAAATCGGCCCGCTCAGCATAATCTTCGTCAAGTAAGTTGCTTAGTCGCAGCGTTCCGCGCCAACGTGATGAAAACTGCGAGCTTACGCGCAAATTTAGCAGGGAATGCCCGTCGTACTTGTGATTGTTGTCGGGCTCCAGGTAGTAAGAGCCCATATACACCCATTCCATTTCGACGACGCTCTGCGGGTTGAATTCCCAGCCTAGCCGCGCACTGCCAAAGTGGCGTGGGGCGGTATCGATATCGTTGCCCTTGATGTCACCTGATGAACCCAGCAGGTCAATTCGACTGTCATAGCGGTGACGAGCGATACTGGCCGCTCCATTAAGATACCAGTTGTCGAGGAAACGATAGTCCAGGCTTAATTCCAGGCCCTGATGTTCGGTGCTTGCCCCGCTGATGTTCTGGCGATCGGCGTCCTGGAAAATGACATTGTCTTTTGTCATGTAAAACAAAGACAGATCGTAACTCAGGCTGTCTGCGACAGAGCCGCGTAGACCCAGTTCCAGATTGTCCAGCTCCTCGGAGTCGAGGTCGGCAACTTGTTGCCCGGCCTGGAGTCGATAGAGCTCGGTCGCCTGCGGCGCGCGAAAGCCATTGGCATAGCGCAGGTAGAACAAATGATTATCGCCCAGGGCGTAGCTTGCACCCGCGTTGAGTGACCAGTTATTGAAGCTGTCGTTGCGGTCGGCCGGGCGATAGAAGCGGCAGGCGGTCGCTGTAGGTGCGCAGGCGGAACCATCCCCCGTCCTGTTGTCGTATTCGTAACGGTTGTACTCAAAGCGCAGGCCGGCGCTCACTTCCAGTTTATCCAGGCTCCACTCGGCCTGACTGAAGGCGGCAGCCATGGTGGCATCGACCTGATAGTCATAGTGCACACCCGGGGGTTGGTTGGGGCTGAACTCCTCTGCCTGCACCTCCTTGAGCCAGCCATCGGTGTAGTCGATGTCCAGTCCGTTAATCCATTGCCACTGGCCAAGGTCGCTATATACCGCGCCCTGCAGGCCCACACTAGTATGGCCGTTCTCCTCCACCGGCTGCCACGGCAGAAAGTGCATGAGAAACTCCATTTCGTTATCGCGTAGATAAGGCGTAACAACCAGTTCGTGCGTATCCCCTATCGCTCGACTTGCACGGCTGTGGGCTAGCAGCGACCACGCGTCTCTATAGGCCTCGGGGTTGGGGTTTAGCTGTTTCAGGTCCTGATCTTCGTAGGCCTTGTAGCCGCGAATGAAGCCTGCGGTTTCCTGGTTGAGGTTGCTGTAGTTAAGAACACTGCTGATATCCCACTCGGTTCCTGAATAGTCGTGTCTGAAGGTCAGCTTTTGTTGATCATAGCCTGAGTCGTCTTTGTAGCCGCCGTCGGTGGTGGCGTTGGCTCGCACACTTATTCCGTGGGTCTGGCCGCTGCTGCCGTAGGCGTATTTGCCACGATAGTAATCGTAGGGCCCAGCCTCAACACTCAGGTCGTTTTCTGGCGCCGGTGCGGCGCTGAGCGTGTTGATAACTCCGTGCAGGGCGTTAGAGCCGTAGAGAGAGGTCGCTGGCCCCTTGATGACCTCAATAGCCCCAGCCTGTTCGGTATTGGCATCGAACAGTTGGTTAATATTACAAAAACCCGGAGCCCTCAGGCTAATACCATCTGCAGCCATGAAAAATGCACCGCAGCTGCCCGCGCCAGTGAGTACGGGAGAGCGCAGCGAAGGCAGACTTTCCTGACCATTGCCGCGGCTGATCCAGGCGCCTGAGACCCGCTGCATCGCCTCGGTAATATGGACGTGCCCGGTGAGTGCGAGTTCTTGTTGGTTCACCCGAGCCCACGCCAGCGGCAGTTCTGTGGCGTTTTGTGGCAGGCGACTGGCGGTGACCAGTATTTCTTCTTCATAGTCTTCTGCAGCGGTGACCATTAATGGGGTCACTAAAAGGCAGCAGGTCGCAACCAGCGCGACGCATGTGGATCGTGGCATGAGTCTAATTCTCAGTGGGAGGCAATAATATTTGAGTCGGAACTGGCGGCGCTTGCACCATCGCGGTTGCGAACCGCGTCTGCTATTCGGAATAGGGGGACTTTCAGCATTTCAATTAACTCTTCGCTGGCATTCGTTTTTTCCAGGGCCTTGTCCATGCAAAGTAACCACTGATCACGCTCCTCAGGGCCGATGTGGTAGGGCTCGTGTGGCTCGGTCATGCAGACGGTGCCGTATTTGTCAGCATACCGTGGTGGCCCACCCATCCAACCGGTCAGATAAAGAGCCAGTTTTTCTTTCATGGGTGTGAGGTCTTCGGCGTGCATTGCGCGCAACTTGGCGACTTCCGGTAATTCGTCCATAAGGTCGTAAAATACGCCTGTCAGCTCACGGATACCGTCTTCACCCAGAATTTGGTAGGGAGTCTGTGGTTGGCTCATTTAAAATGTCCTTAAAAAAGACCGGGGTTACGAAGCCAAGCATTTTACACACACCGAGCCACAAAAGCCCGCAAGAAACAGCTTCTGAACAGGTGCCGTACAGGGCCAGCTCTGGTAAAATTTCGGGCCTCGGTGAGTCTCGGCTTACTGCTAACCTACTACCTGTTAATGGAACCTACACATGAGTCTTGCCAACAAAGTACTGGCTGTTAACAACGATCTTCCCATTCGCACCGGAGCGCCTGTGCATAGCGGTAAGGTCCGCTCGGTCTACTGGCTGAATGAAGCCGATAGCGCACGCCTTATTGCGGAGCGTGGTTACGATGTAGCCGCCGATGCGCCGCTGGCGATCATGGTGATCTCCGACCGCATTTCTGCTTTCGAATGTATATGGCACGGAGAGGGTGGGATGAACGGCGTGCCTGGCAAAGGGGCTGCGCTTAACGCCATATCCAATCACTGGTTCGATAGTTTTCGTAGCCAGGGCCTCGCCGATAGCCATATTCTTGAGGTGCCTCATCCGCTGGTATGGATTGTGCAAAAAGCGCGTCCGGTGATGATTGAGGCTATCGCCAGGCAGTACATTACCGGTTCGATGTGGCGCTCTTATGCCAAGGGTGAGCGTGAATTCTGTGGAATTGAGATTCCTGATGGTCTTGAGAAGGACCAAAAGTTACCGGAACTGCTCATCACGCCCTCTACCAAGGGAATTCTTGAAGGTATACCGGGCGTCCCTGCGGTCGATGACGTGAACATTACCCGTGGCGACATCGAGGCCAATTACCAGGCCTTCAATTTCAATAATCTCGGCGATGTAGACCTATACGAGAAACTTTTGAAAGAGGGCTTCGATCTCATTAGTGCAAAACTCGCAACACTTGACCAGGTCTTTGTGGATACCAAGTTCGAGTTTGGCTACGTCACCGATAAGTCCGGCCGGGAAAAGCTCATCTACATGGATGAGGTCGGTACACCGGACTCCTCCCGCATCTGGGATGGCCCTGCCTGGCGTGACGGCAAGGTGGTCGAGAACTCCAAAGAGAGCTTCCGTCAGTTGCTGCTTAAGCATTTCCCCGACCCCGATATTCTCCTGAACAAAGAGCGTATGGAAGAGCGGACGGCGTTGGCCAGGGACAATGCCCTGCCAGAGGAAGTGCTGATGCAGGTTTCTGCGACCTATACCGATATTGCCGAGAAAATTACCGGCAGGCCAATAACGCTTTCTCAGAACCCGAAGGCAGAGATCATCGATGTGCTCGGTGATGATTACGGATTAATTAGCTGAGCGAACCCTTGCTAACTGACCCCGCGTTTTATCTGGTCAGTGTCCCAGCAGTAATGCTGTACGGGATCGCCAAGGGTGGCTTTGGCGGAGCGGTGGCGGTGTTGTCGGTGCCGCTCATGGCGCTGGTAATGTCGCCCACCCAGGCAGCTGCGATCCTGTTGCCCATTCTTGTGGTGATGGATGCGTTTGTCGTGCGGACCTACTGGGGGCAGTTCGACAAACGGGCATTGCAGCTGTTATTGCCCGGTGCACTAGTCGGCATCGGCATAGGATACCTCGCTGCTGATGTAATGAATGAGGATTACATGCGCATTCTCATTGGCGTCATTTCCCTGGTATTTGGCGTACAGCAACTGACAGGACTTCAATCCCGAGGCGCCGCCCAGCACAATGTGGGCGCGGCGGGCTTCTTCGGTACCCTCGCCGGATTCACCAGTTTCAGTATTCATGCAGGGGGGCCACCCTTCACGCTTTATCTGTTACCCAAAAAACTTAAGCCGCTGCTTTATGCCGGTACAGCTGGAATGTTTTTTGCGGTAATCAACGTGGTGAAATTGGTCCCCTATGCAGTGCTTGGTCAGTTCAGCCAAGAGAACCTTGTTTATGCACTGTTGCTGGTTCCGCTGGCACCCATAGGCGTTCGTATTGGTCACTACCTGGTTAAGATATCTGACCCTGGCTTCTACTACAAAGTGATCAGCTTCTTCCTGATTATCGTGGGCGGCAAGCTGCTGTGGGAAGGACTGGCAGGACTATAATTTGTTAGTTCAAAGCGATGAACCTGTGTCGTCTTTCCCGGCGACCGTCTTGGGTGAAAGCATGCGATGGCTTAATCTCGAGCACATCGACAACAAGGAGAGCTGCAAATGACAGCCATCGTCCTGGAAAAGCGCGGGCAGCAAGCCTGGATTACCCTAAATCGCCCGGAAGCCAAAAACATGCTGAACGGGGATGCCTTTGTGGAGCTGGCAGATGCCTGGCAGGAGGTTCGAGATGATAACGCTATCCGGGTGGCTGTTCTGACTGCAGCGGGCAGTGAGGATTTTTGCTGCGGCGGAGATCTCAGCAAGGTGATTCCTCTTTGGACCGGGGCAAGGCAAGCCGAGGGTGCGGTAGAGGAACGTTTACTTGCCGATCCGGGCATTCCCGATAAAATTATGCTCAAGGGTGAACCCTTATTTAAGCCGGTCATTGCTGCGATTAATGGGCGTGCCCTAGGCGGTGGCACTGAACTGCTGCAGGCGACTGATATCCGGATCGCTGCGGACCATGCTCAGTTCGCGCTTCCGGAGCCCAAGGTGGGAATTGTTCCAGGGGCGGGCTCTATGGTGCGACTCGCTCGGCAGCTACCCTGGGCCCATGCCATGCGCATTTTACTTGGCGGCGAGCCTATCACTGCCAACGAAGCCCTGGCGATGGGATTGATTTCGGAAGTCGTGCCTTTTGAAGAACTGCAGGCCAGGGCCGAACACTACGCCGACAATGTTTGCCGTCAGGCGCCACTGGCTTTACAGGCGATCAAACGAACAGCGCTGGAAACGCACACCTTGCCCTGGGCCGACGCCTTCCGTTTCGAGATGGAACAGGCGGCCTCGGTGATGATGAGTAGCGACGCGCGGGAAGGTCCAAAAGCCTTTCGTGACAAGCGCGAGCCGCAATTTAAAGGGGAGTGATAAGGGCGATTGCTGGTGCGGCGGTGTGCCCTCTGGTATAACGCCCCTCGGAGGTAAAACTATGAATTCCTACAAACTCACAGACACACTCGCTGTATCTGGCCAGATAAGCGCTGAAGTCGTCGCAGATATTGCCGCAGCAGGGTACAAGGTGCTGCTCAACAATCGCCCGGACGGGGAAGAGGGTGGACAGCCCACCAGTGCTGAAATAGCAGAAGCGGCAGAGGCGGTCGGGCTTGAGTATCACTATATCCCGGTTACAGCCATGAACTTTCCCGGCGAGCACCTGGAACAAATGGCTGACTTGTTTGACGACGCGGAGCGGCCAGTGTTTGCTTTTTGTCGCACGGGTACCCGTTGTACAAATCTTTGGGTGTTATCACGTCAGTCCGAGCAGCGAGAGCAGGCTGCCGGGCATGCTCAAGGGATTGGCTTCGATTTGTCGATGGCAGCACGCGCTCTTTCTTGAGAGTGACAACGCTTGGAAATCATTGACCCACAGCCGCTGATTGATGAACTAGGCCTCCCGTACTTTAGGGAGCTTGCGACTTTTGGTGCGCTTTCTGATCAGGCTATTCTCTCTTTGTTGCAGGGCGGAAAGCTTTGCAAGCTCGCACCCGGAGAAAAAATTGTACGACTGGGTGAAGATGCTGAGGACTTTCAGATTGTGCTGGCCGGTAGGACTGCGTTCTATAAGCACGGAGAGGGACGCGAAGTGTTTACCCGCCATTTTTGTCCGGGGGACCAGCTCGGGTTTGACTTGATGATTGGTCTGATTCCGCACAATGGCACCGATGTGGCAGAAGAAGAAAGCCTTTTACTGATAGTCGACAAAGCGCTGTTTTATCGCACTCATATTGACTACCCAGCAGATTTCGGTCTGCTGATGATTAACCTCTCCAGAGAGCTGGCCAGAGAAATCGCTTTCTTGGAAGACGCGCTGGTTAAAGGCGACTCACCTGCTGAATGAGCCGCAGTCCTTCTCACACCTCTGGCGTGTACCAGATAGGAGAGCTCCAGGCTCTTTCCTGTATCACCTTGTGATGCTCCACTGAGCAACAGGCCTCCATACCCTCGGGAATAGAGGCAGGATTCTCGCAGCGCACACCCGCATCAGCGCAAATTCTTTGGCTCCAGCGGCAACTGGGGTTTTCAAGTACGCGGGTGTAGTAGAACGCCTGTGCATTGGGGTTGAAGTCATTGTCCTGCCAGACGCTGCACAGTTGAGCGTGGCCGCTACCCGTTGTTTCACAGGTATTGATGTCGACAGAGGCATTGTTATCGCCACCAGCAACATCAAGCACCGCCTCTTGCAGTTCTCCATCCAGGTACCAGCCTTTGATCAACTGGATGCGCTGTAGCGGGTTTCCCGGATACTCGGCGGTTCCTGTATCAGCGAGTGCGGAAACGATAAAGCGCGGCGCAGTTTGTTCGGTAGAAGGTGCAGCCAGATCTCCACCCATTGGAACACCGCCTGCATATCCCTGAGCGACCATATCAGCCGACGAACAGGCATTGTCGTTGTAATCCCAGCCGCCGAAAAATCTGAGTATCGGGCGCGTGCCGCTGGTGGCATAGGCTTCTCTTCGCTGCATCGCCGCGAACAGTGAGTCGCGCGTGTTTTCCTCAGCATAGAGCACAGCGAGACCACCGGGGCCGTATTCCAGTTCGTCCGGGAGTCCTTTAGGGACCCCATCGCCAGAACCCATGCCAGCGCCGCCATGGCCAGGGTGATTTTTTTCCATCGCTAAACCCGGAGCCGCGATGTGAGTGTCTGTGCTGGATATCAATCCGTATTTAAAGCTGTTAACGCCGAGTTCTGCCTGTTGTTGCAGGCCCTTCTTGAGCGCATAACGGAGGAAATTGGTCTCATCAGGGAGTTTGGTTTCCGGTAGCTGCTCGTCATCAACAAAGAAGGTCAGCCATTCCATTGCGCCGCCTTCAGCCATCCCGGTGTTTTTGCCGCCGAAGCTGTCATAGCCCATTTTCTCGAAATTGCAGTACTCGTCTTCAGACCACATGGGTGTGCGATTGTCACACTCTGATGAGCCTTTATGCTGCATCACCTCAAACAAAACGTTCCAGCGAGCGCGACGACTGGCTTCCTCAGCAGTGACTGGAGAAGCGGGAACGTTGCCATCTTTAACGCGGGCACTTTCAAACATAAGCCCGCCGCTGAGGTTTGAATTGTGCGGGATAACGACTGCATCACAGCCTGGATTTTCCGCCAGGCACTCCTCGTCGAGGTAGTCCCACAAATCAACCTGCGAGGGCGACTCGATCCACGACAATGCTCGATCCGGAACCTTGTCGTTTTTGAAGACCACGTTGTGGTGCAGGTTCTGACCACTCGCTACAGAGGCAGTCCACTCGTACCCGACGAAACTGGTAAACACACAGTCGCTGCTTCTGTCGTAGGCATCCTCAGCGGCGCGCTGAACATCTTTCCAGGTGTCGGCGGCAGCGGCAAAGCACTCTTCGTTGTTGTCACCGCAGAAACCCCAGCGCCGCTTTCCGGCAAGGCCGTATGCGGCAAAGGTGCCAAATGAAAGTTGTGGCATATGCCTGTGTGCAACACAGATAGGGTGCCAGTAGCCCGGCGACCCCTCGATATTACACATCCGCATTTCGCCCATAAACTCTGAATGATCGGTGACTGCGGTAAAATCCAGCGGCCTGTCTAGCTGAATGCTGCGCATGGGTTGGTCGTTATCATCATAGGGCTGAATACCCATTCGACCGCCTTTAGCGAAGGCGTAGGCATCTTCCGGCTTGTTGCGCGTGTCTTGAGAATTGGCGTCAAAAGACCACGCGGTGTGCACGTGGGTATCGCCAAAGTGCGGTCGCCTCAGAGCGTCGAAATTACTGCAGTCTTCGCGCTCTTCGGTGACTTCATAGGTCCGCACTGGGCCAGGGGTCAGTGGTTGCGCGTTCATTGCCGAGGTTTCAATTGCATTTTGTGCGAGAGTGGGCAAGGCGATGGCTATGGCGGGCAGCAGGACACAGGGTAATCTTCGCATAGTGTTTATTCGAGTCTGGAACAGTAGAGCTAAGTGTCCAGTTTTGGCCCCAGGTTGGCAATTGGCTGTGGTATTGCTAGTTGCACTGCTCGAAACAGATGGTTTAGAAGCTGTATTTGAGATCTAAGCCCCAGGTGCGTGGTTCACCCCAGAGTACTGCCCTGGAAGCGTGGGGCAGGTTGCCGATAGTGAAATTCACGTACTCCTCGTCCAGGGCATTTTTGACCCAGGCAGAGAACGTCAGTTCACCCTTGGGCAGGGCGACGTTTGATAAGCTGAGCCTTCCATTGAGTAGACTGTATGCATCGATGGTGAGTAGTTCGTTGTTGGTGTTGCGCTCATCGACGTAGTTGGCGTTGACGTTAGCGCTCCAGTCGCCATAGCTCACCTCAGGAAATTGATAGTCCAGGTTGATGCTGGCACTGTTGCGAGGCGCATTGTCGAAGCCAAAGGACCGGGGTTCTCCTGTGAAAGGGTCTTCCACATCCTCGATTTCACTGTGCAAATACGCATAATTGACACGAAGTAGAACGTTTCGGCCGAGAAAACTAACGGCTTCCAGTTCTATACCGGATAGCTCAGCAGAGCCCGTGTTAAATACCCTGGTATCGGAAATACTGCCTGGCAGTAGGAAGTTCAACTGCATATCTTTAACGTCGGAGTAAAAAACGGCAGCGTTTAGCCGCAGGGCTCGCTGCAACCATTCTGCTTTGAGACCGACTTCCAGGGTGCGATTCTTTTCTTCGTCGAAACCCTTAGAAAAAAAGCCTGGGTCAGGGTCGCGGGTGTTGAATCCACCGCTTTTATAAGCTTCGACCCACTTTCCATACAGGCGAGTGTCGTCATAGAGTTCATGCTCGACCATCAGGCTAAAAGAATTGTCGTCAAAGTCTTTAGCGGCGCTTGCTTCAAAATTGCTGGATTCAAAAGGTCCAAGAACGTAAGCGCCAAAGTCCACGAAGTTGTCCTGTCGAAACAGCCGATCTACCTCACGCTCATCGCGCGAATGTCGCCAACCCACAGTGAATTGCCAGGCCTCCAGCGGATTCCAGCTTAAGTGCCCGTAGGCCGCTACTGCAGAGTTTTCGATGCGATTGTCTTCAGCGCGAATATTGACGGCGAGTCCCGCGTCACCCGTCTCTATCACGGGGAAACTGAATATGTGGTGCATTGGAAACCAGTTTTCTCTTGCGTCCTCCTCAAAGTAGTAGAGACCGGCGACCAGGCTAAATTGAGTCCATTCGGCTAACAACTGCAGCTCCTGAGAAAACTGGTCCTGGGTGAGTCGGGTGCGCACGCTATCGTAGTCGAGCGGGTTGGTGCTATCTGCGCCGAGACTAATAGTGGAAAAATCAACTCGGTACTCGGCACTTGCGCCGCTAGCGAAGTCTATGTAGCTGAGGTCTTCCATTTCACGATATGAACTGATTGATTTAAGAGTAAGCGCGTCTGCAGTCCACGCCAGGGTCAGGGCGTGTCCATCAATAACGGTGTCAGTGGGCAATAAGGGCACAGATGTTGTTAAGCGTGTGAACAGGTCCTCCCCGTAGGGCACAAAACGCTGGGAACTAATGATGGCGGCGTCGTTAGGTGTTCCTGTAGGAATACCCGGGCTGACCGCTTGAGGCGTGTAGTTATGACTTTCTATACGTGACTTATCCCAGCTGTAATCGAGGGTGACGGCATCTGTCGCCAACCAGCGCCAATCAACCCGATATCCTTCAGATTTAATGTCTCCATAGTCGCCACCAGGGCCATCGTTGCGGACAAAGCCGTCCTCTCGCCTACCCATTGCCGCTATCTTGATTGCATTTCGTTCGCCCAACGGGAGATTGAGACTGGTGCGAGATAGCAGGCGGTCACGATTACCGGTGCCAATGACTTGAGAAAATTCAATGGCTTCGGGGGAGGGTCTAGCAGTGATGAGATTGAGAGCACCTCCGGTGGTATTGCGGCCGTAAAGAGTGCCTTGGGGGCCACGCAATACTTCGATGCGCTCAAGGTCAGCCACGTCAGAAGCAAGCCCTGTAGACCGCGCGAGATAAACCCCATCAAGGTAAACACCAACAGCGGGGTCCTGGGTGATTTGTACGTCGGTTATCCCTATGCCTCTTATGAACAATCTCAGTGTCTGGTTGCTGGAGGGAAATTCGTCGATGACAAAGTTGGGCACTTGAGCGCGAATATCACCGACATTCGCAATGCCCAGTGTTTCCAGTTCGTCAGCCTGAAAGGCCGCGAGGGAGATGGGTGTTTGCTGCGCAGATTGGGCCACGCGCTGGGCCACAACCACCACCTCCTCGAGTATGCGCTGCGCAGTGGCAGCATTAGTAAGGAGGCTCAGTGCAAAGACGCTTAGGGAGAACGTTGTCCGTGTAAATTGCTTCATGAGTTGCTAGTTGCCGTGTTGTAAACAGATTAACACGATGGGGCAGGCGACCAAATGTCAGGCTCTGGAAAAGTGAGGTCGTGCTGTTACACTGGATCCAGTGTTCCTGAGGTTTATCCATGTCCGGCTCCGTTGCTATTCGTCCTGCCAGTACTGTTGTTCTTTTGCGTGATGGAAAAGATGGGGTGGAGACCCTGCTATTAAAGCGTAACAAGGCTCTGGCGTTTGCCGGTGGCTTCTGGGTATTTCCCGGTGGCAGCCTTGATCCTGAGGATATGGCAGCGGGCGAGGGTGATGAAGAATCCGCTGCCCGGGTTGCTGCAGCCAGAGAAGCGATGGAAGAATGTGGGCAACGACCTCGTCCGCAGGACATGGTGTTACTGAGTCATTGGACGACGCCCGAGGCGGAAACTCGAAGGTTTTCTACCTGGATTTATGCAGCACCCTTGCACCTTGAGGAGCAGGTCGTCATCGATGGGGGTGAAATACATGATTCTCGCTGGGTATCGGTGCAACAGGCATTGACTGAGCATCGTGCGGGTGAACTGGCGATACTGCCCCCTACCTGGATAACGTTGGTCACTCTGTCGCAATACAATACGGTGGATGAAGCCATCGACATGGAACGAAATACGCCTGTTCCGCAGGTGCTACCTGTCCTTGCAGGTTTTGAGGGAGAACTGGTCGCTCTTTATCGTGGAGACGCGGGTTACGATGCAGCCGATCCCGCACTTCCCGGCGCGAGACATCGTGCGATGTTGCGCGATGGAGTCTGGTCTTACCGTTATCAGGACGTGGATCCAGAGTTTCAGCCCTTGATGCCACTGAACTGATATCAATATGCATTCGACCCATCCTATCTGGGATATTCCGACTCGCCTGTTTCATTGGTCGATAGTGATCTGCTTTGCCCTGGCTTGGTGGAGTGCTGAATTCGAACGCTATGATGTGCATGAAGTGACGGGCAAAATTATGATTGTGCTCTTGCTCACACGGGTTTTATGGGGCGTTGTTGGCAGCGCCCACTCCCGCTTTAGTGATTTCGTGGTCGGCCCTGCCTCAGTAGTGAACTACGTAAGAGGGCAGGCCAGTGCAACACCGGGCCACAATCCATTGGGGGGCTGGTCTGTGCTAGCGCTGCTTTGTCTGTTACTACTGCAGGCGATTAGCGGACTGTTCAATAGTGATGATATTTTGTTCTCAGGCCCCCTTTACTATGCGGCCCCCCAGCCGATGCAAGATTTAATGGGTGTGATCCATGAATGGGCCTTCAATATTCTTTTGGGTTTGGTGTCGCTCCATATTCTGGCCGTCATGTATCACCAGCTGTGGCTCAAAAAGCAACTGATTCAACCTATGCTTTTCGGGAGCGCAACCGATAGGGAGGGGCGTGAGGCGCCGGTGAGAGTCTGGAAGGCTGCGCTAATTGCCGCCGGGTTAGCAGCTTTGCTGTGGTGGGGGCTGGAGCAGGCGCCCCAACCCCAGTCGCTTTGGTAGCGCATTAGCCATCATTTAGTCATGAATTCGTCATGAACTAGTGGTGAAGCAACCGCTAATTAATAGAGGTAGTTTTTCGCCTTGTACTCATCGTGGCAGGCTTTGCATGACTTACCCGCTGCACCCACTGCCTGCGCAACGATTTTTTTGTCGCCGGAGCCCGCCGCCACCTGCAAACCGGCAAGGGCTTCTCTCATATCGCTGAGCTTGGCCTTGAAGTCGTCCTGGTTCTCCCATATCTCAGGTTTGGCTCGGGTGGTTCCTTTGTCAGTGCCGGGGGCGAACGCGCGAGAAACATCCATATTGCCCAGAGCCCCAAGCTCGTTGGCAAAAACTTTCAGCTTTGCGTCATCCCAGGGCATTTCGCCCTTCACCATGGCCCCAATTGGGCCAAAATTCATCGCTACCAGCGTAAAATAGGACTGCCTGTAGGATTGCATGGGTTCCTTGTCATCAAGGTGTGCCACGACCTGTACCGAAGTGGCCAGACCGACCGCTGTGGCCAGGGCTATCAAAGTGCTGCGAGAGAGAAGCTTCATACTGGATCCTTTTGGATTTGTTATCGGGATTAAGTGAGTGTATGCAAGCCTCGCATCCAAGTGCAAGAGTCTGATTGTTAAACCATCGGCTTTCTCATGGGGGTGACGCGGCCAAATTGTTAAACCTGTCCGTGGTTACGTGGCGGTATTGACGTATGTTGATGTCGTTGTGGGCTACCATTGGCGCCATCAATTACCAGGGGCAGGCAATGAGCGCAGAACAGCAGTGGGACTACAGTTACGACGTGGTTGTCGTAGGTTCCGGCAATGGGGGTATGACGGCCGCCGTTTGCACCTATGAGATGGGCACCAAAGATGTGCTGGTCATAGAGAAGTCAGATTTGTACGGAGGTACTAGCTCTATCTCTGGAGGCGGGGTTTGGATTCCGGGAAACCGCTACGCCAAGGAAGCAGGAGCCGAAGACTCATTCGACAAGGCTAAAACCTACCTGCGCCAACTGATTACGGAGGAGGAGGTCCCCGAGTATCAGTTAGATGCCTTCCTGGAGAACGGGCCCAAGATGGTGGACTTTTTGCACGAACGTACTCAAGTGCGCTATGTCACCCTGGAGCATTACCCCGATTACTACACCAACCTGGAGGGCGGCATGGAAGGTCACCGCTCCATGGAACCCGAGACCTTTGATGCCAGCGAATTGGGCGAGGAGTGGAAGCGACTTCGCCGCACGCACCAGATGATGCACCTGGCCGGGGTGATTGGAATCACACAAGTTGAGGCCGCCGTTATGGTCGGTCAGCAGCCTGGCTGGTGGAAGTCTATTTTCAAACTGTTTCTTGATTACATGCTGGATATCCCCTGGCGCCTAAAGAGCAAATTCCATCGACGCCTGGCCACAGGTTGCGCCGGTGTAGCGCGCCTGCGCGCATCCATGCTGGACCGTGATATGCCCCTGTGGCTCAACACCAGCATGACAAGCCTGGTGGAAGAGGACGGCAAAGTAGTGGGACTGGAGGTCACCCGTGACGGTAAGCCCCTTAGGATTCAGGCGCGCAAAGGCGTTGTGCTGGCGGCCGGGGGGTTTGAGCATAACCAGGAGATGCGTGAGGAGTACCTGCCCCAGCCTACTGATCATAAGTGGAGTGCGGGTACTTTTGATAACACCGGTGATGCGCACAAAGAGGCTATGCGGCTTGGGGCGAAAATGCATCGACTGAACGAGGCTTGGTGGTGTAACACAATCACTGTGCCTGGTGAGGATATTCCGCGACTGTCGGTCATGGAGAGATCCTACCCTGGTTCGGTGATTGTCAATCCGGCGGGCAAGCGCTTTAGCAACGAGTCCCAGAATTACATGGCGTTCCAGCTGGAGACGTTTGCCAAGCACACGGAGGAAAGCCCCACGTATCCGACGTGGCAGATCTTCGATGCGGATTTTCGTGCGAATTACTTTGTTGGGCCGTTATTCAACAGCAAGTTTCGTCCCGATTGGCAGGTACCCAAGAGCTTCAACTATCAGCAAGGGGGCTTTTACGCAAAAGCTGACAGTATTGCCGAGTTAGCTCGCGCCATTGATGTCGATGTATCCGGTCTCGAAGAAACCGTGGTCAACATGAACGAATATGCAAAGACCGGTGTGGATCCTGAGTGCAACCGCGGCGAATCGGCCTATGACCGCTACTATGGTGACCCCAGAGTAACCCCGAACCCCTGTCTTGGGCCGGTGATGAAACCACCGTTTTACGCGGTACGCCTGGACCCCGGCGATTTCGGTACTCAAGGTGGCATGGTGATCAATGCCGAGGCTCAGGTGGTGCGCGAAGATGGTTCCTTAATAGAAGGACTCTACGCCTGTGGTAATTGCAGCGCTCCCACCTTGCCTTGCTACCCAGGACCGGGTTCTACCCTGGGACCGTCAATGACGTTTGGTTACCAGGCTGCCAAGTCTATTACCGGCTATCAGGACTGATTTAATTCACGGACAAGAGAAGGCCGCTTGCGATTGTAAGCGGCCTTTTACGTTGCTACTGCCGCGAGTCTTTGTAGCTGTGCCAGCCGCCATCTTCTCGATACAGTTTTAGTTCTGCAGCGCAATCTGACTCGGCATTATCGGCGCTTGTAGCCATGCGACTGGCGGCGTATTCTGCCGTTTTGATGCACTCGCTCATTGCGCTTTTGTTGCGTAATAACTTTTGCTCGTAGGTCGGGCTGCCGCTTTGATGACCCATTCCAAAGAGGTACCAATAACCGGCGCCCACCACGGCACAGACAATAATCCATCGCATCTTATGTCTCCTTTGTAGGGGGAGTCGTAGCGAGAAGTCTAGCAAGAGCTGGAAAAATGTCGGTGCTTTTCTCTTCTTTTCTAAGCTTTTTGCGACTTCGTTCTCATTCCGCGGGCTGCGCGATACTCGTATCGTGGGCTTCTATGAGCGCGTCCAGCAGCGTCTGCGCTACCCGGGACGGCGGCGGCGAATGGCGAGTGATTGCGCTGAACTGGCACACGTATTGAAACACTTCAGGTAGCAGGCGGCGCATTCTGCCTGCAGCCTCGAAACTGTTGGCATAGTGCTCGGGCAGGTAGCCCAGGTAACGCCCGGACAAAACCAGGTGAGCCACTGCCTCCTGGTCATGGGCGGTTGCGTGGCGTTTCAGCCCTAGTTTATGGGTCGCCTCCATGTTCGGTGAATGATAGCCAATGCCCACGTAGCGACATCTTCTGACCTGCGCCGCCTGGATGTTCTGTGGCCCGGTGTCGAACAGGGGATGGCCTTTGGCGCAGTACAGATACATTTGTTCATTGAACAAAGGGTAGTAGTCCAGGCTGGCAGAGGGCCTGTGGTCGGGAATGATACCCAACTGGAAACTACCTTCCATGACGCCGCGCTCAATCGCATTGATGGGCTCTACATGAATTTCGGGCGCAACCTCCGGGGCGGCCTGATCGAATAGGGCAAAAGCCTGGTGAATACGACAAGCCGGATTGGAAGCCGTTTTATCGAAGATTGCGATGGACATGGGGCCGGTGAGGCGTTGGTGCAGTTCACCCACGTCAAGCTGGAATTCTTCCATTGCTGCCATGATCTTCATCGCACTATCAAATACCTGCTCGCCCTCCGCTGTGAGGGCAAATCCAGCGCGGCCCCTGCGGCATAGAGTGACGCCCAGTCTTGTCTCTAAGTCTTTGATATGTCTAGATATAGTGGACCGATTGATGTTTAGTTCCAGCTCCGCCGCAGAGAAACCTCCACAATGAACGACGGCTCTGAACACCCGTAGCAGACGCAGGTCATTATCGGTGACATTCCCAAGCAAAGCTTTGCCAGCCATGTATTTACCTCGCCAAAGTTATAGTTGAATAATAATGAAACTTTACGTCGATAGGTATTGATTTATGAAACTAAAATTAACGCGTAAAATAGCGGGATTATCGATTAACTTGAGTGCAACCCGATGACCAGTATGCAAAGTATTTCTCCTACGCTGAGCCGTGAAGAGTTAGAGGCCCATTGGATGGCCTACACCGGTAACCGGCAGTTCAAGGACGACCCGAGGATGATCGTGGGCGCAGAGGGCGTCTACTACATCGATGATAAGGGACGTCGTATTCTGGATGGGCTCTCCGGTCTATGGTGCTGCGGATTGGGCCACAATCGCCAGGAAATTACTGACGCGGTAACTCAGCAGATGCAAACTCTGGACTACTCACCTGCGTTTCAGTTCGGCCAGCCTCGTTCCTTCCAGCTAGCCAATAAAATCAAATCGCTCACGCCGGAAGGTCTTGATTACGTCTTTTTCACTAACTCCGGGTCTGAGTCAGCGGACACATCGCTGAAAATGGCCAGAGCGTACTGGCGGCTCAAAGGTCAGCCCACCAAGACCAAGTTGATTGGTCGAGCGAAGGGTTATCACGGGGTTAACTTTGGCGGCATCTCAGTGGGTGGCATCGGCGCCAATCGCAAAATGTTCGGCACAGCGGTAGACGCTGATCACCTCTCTCACACGATGCTCAAAGAGAATGCCTATACCAAGGGAATGCCAACAAGCGGTTGGCACCTTGCCGATGAGTTGGTGGAGTTGATCGCCCTGCACGATGCTTCCAACATCGCAGCGGTGATCGTGGAACCGATGGCAGGCTCTGCCGGTGTTATTCCTCCACCTGCAGGCTACCTGCAGCGGCTGCGAGATATCTGTGATGCCAATGAAATTTTGCTGATTTTTGACGAGGTCATTACGGCATTTGGTCGCATGGGCGCCATGACCGGCGCTGAGGCCTTTGGGGTAAAGCCGGATATTATGAATATTGCCAAGCAGCTAACGAACGGTGCGATCCCCATGGGTGCGGTGATTGCTTCTAACGAGATATACCAGACGTTTATGGCTCAGGGTGGGCCAGAGTATATGCTGGAGTTTCCACATGGTTATACCTATTCTGCGCATCCGGTGGCCTGTGCCGCTGGTCTCGCTGCGCTTGATATCCTGGAGCGGGAGAAGCTGCCGCAGCGCGTTGCCGAGCTCGCACCCTATTTCGAAGAAGCTCTGCACCAATTGAAGGGTGGGGCTCATATTACCGATATTCGCAATTACGGATTTGCTGGGGCGCTAACGTTAGGCAGTTACCCGGGTGAGCCGGCGCGCAGACCCTATGAAGTTGCCATGCGGATGTGGGAGAAAGGATTCTACGTGCGCTATGGCGCCGATACTATTCAACTGGGTCTGCCATTTATTATCGAAAAGCATGAAATTGATAGTCTGGTAAGTGCGCTTGGCGAGTGCCTGGAATAGATGGCTGTATCTGCTTTTATCAACGATTGAATTCGCTTGAGTACTGCTGAAGCGACGACACTTTTTTTCACCTGTCTGATGGTATCGCTTCCCACTTTCGGGTGGGTGGTGGTGGGCGCTATCGTTGCCAAGCTAGGGTGGCTGCCACAGGAACTCAACGACAGAATTTCCCGCCTGTCTTTTCGCTACGGCTTACCGCTGATGTTGTTTGCTGGCGCAGCAGGCGTTAATTACAGCGAAGCAATAACAGCCACGTATTTGCTGGCAGGCGTGCTGGCCACACTGTTGGTCGCGCTGGCGAGTTGGCTCTATAGCTCCTGGCGGCAACACGCGGTTAGGGAGCAGGGCATTTTTGTGCAGGGTGCTTTTCGTTCGAACCTCGCCATCATGGGACTGGCTTTGTGTATTTCCGCGTATGGCGAGCAGGGTGCTCAGCTCGCCGCTCTTGCGGTAGCGGTGATGACCAGTCTTTATAACGTGCTGGCGGTATTGGTGCTTAATCGAAGTTTGGGCACGGGGGCCTCAGTCGGCGATGCCTTGTTGGGGGTGGTGCGTAACCCTCTGATAATTGGCATCGCAGCGGGCGCTATGGTTTCTATATCGGGACTCCCCATTCCCGCCATTGTTCAGCCCGCCAGCATTTGGCTCAGCGCATTTTTCCTGCCACTGATGCTTATTTGTATTGGTGGTGCGATGAAGTTGTCTGAACTGCGCAACTCGGGGCCGCTGGCCTGGGAGTCTACCTTTTGGCGGTTGGTGATATCGCCCTTGATCACTGTTGTGCTGGCGCTGATGTTGGGCGTGCGTGGTGAGCCCCTGGGCGTTTTGTTTCTATTGGTGGCCACGCCTACAGCAGCATCCGGCTACATCATGGTGGTGGCAGCCCGGGGTAATGGCGTGCTCGCCGCTAACATCATCGTATTGACGACGGTCTTTTCCGCTATCTCCCTGACAGTGGGATTGTTTCTCCTTTCCATGTTCTCTCTGGTGGGACGGGTGGGTGGATAAATCTCCAGTATTTTGCAATTCTGTGATGACCTTCCTCGCTCGACCGTGGCACATTGGTAACTGCTGAAAATTCAGGAGAGAAAGATGACTTTCGACTATACCGACAGGCGCAAGCATGAACGCGTTGAGGTGGTGCAGGCGATTTTCATTGAAGTGGTCAGCAAGGGAAGTCGATCTGAAGCGGACAACGCCGTTATCCGCTGCGAAACCGTTGATGTATCTGTGGGTGGTCTAAAAATATTCGTTGCAGAAGAAATTGCTACTGGCAGCCGCTTAAACCTTGCTGTGCCAATGGGTGACTGGAAAGAAAACCTGGAGTTGGTGGGCGAGGCGATGTGGGTAAGGCCTGCCGAGGGCAAACCCGGTTTTTGGGTTGGGCTGGAGTTAAAAGATTCCAGCCGGGAAGATATGGAAAAGTGGTTTAGAGTCGTACACACACTCGCCAATTGAGTAACCCCGGGAAAGATCAGCCCCGGGGCAATGCCCTAGCGCCCCAGTATCGAGCGGGCGACGAGCTCCCGCATGATTTCAGAGGTGCCACCGTAGATGCGCTGGATTCGCGCGTCGGTGTAGTAGCGTGAAATCGGGTACTCAGCGGTGTAACCATAGCCACCGAACAACTGCAGGCATTGGTCAATCGTTTTACATTGCATTTCAGTCGCCGCGTATTTCAGCATCGCCGCATCGTCAGCCGTGAGTTCACCGCGAGTGTACTGGTCGGCACTCTGGTCATAGAACGCCCGGTTCAGTGCAATATCGGTCTTTACGTCAGCCAGGGTAAAACGCGTATTCTGGAAAGAGCCCACGGTTTGGCCAAAGGCTTTCCGTTCTTTTACATATTCTATCGTAAGCTGTAATGCGCCCTCTGCAGCGGCGATGGCCTGGGCTGCAATCCCCAGGCGTTCCCTGGGAAGTTCCTTCATCATAATGATGAAGCCCTTGTTGAGTTCACCCAAGAGCGCATTTGCAGGTAAACGCACGTCCTGGAAAAAGAGCTCGGCAGTATCCGATGCGTGTTGGCCAATTTTCTCAATTTTCTTGCCTCTGTCGAAACCAGGCAGTGATGTATCTACCAGGAATAGGGAAGTGCCTTTGGCACCTTTGCCCGGGTCGGTGATAGCCGCCACAATCACAAGATCGGCATGAATGCCGTTAGTAATGAAAATCTTGGAGCCGTTGAGTACCCAGCCGTCGCCATCTTTTACCGCGCTGGTGCGTATACCCTGAACGTCAGAACCCGCGCCTGGCTCGGTCATGGCCAGCGCCCCCACGGCCTCGCCGGTGACCATTTTAGGGAGCCACTGCTGCTTTTGTTCTTCTGTGCCAAAGTGCTCGACGTAGGGCGCTACGATGTTTGAGTGAATTCCATAGCCGCTGGCGAGGCCGCCGAAGCCCATGTTCGACATTTCTTCGATCATGGCGAAGCAAACCTCGGGAGAGGTGCCGGCACCGCCATAAGCCTCCGGCACGTCCGGGCACAGTAGCCCAGCTTCGCCGAGCTGATTCCAGAGTCCTCGAGGAACCAGGTGTTTCTCTTCCCATTCTTCATAGTGGGGCGAGATCAGCTGCTCGAAGGCGCGTCGGGCCATATCACGAAACAGGGTAAGTTCTTCGTTGTCCATGAAACTACTCCGGGAAATTGTCGAAAAAACGCGCGGATTGTACACCCCTCTCGGGTGATACCCAAGCACCGGCGCACTGCTAAACTTGTTGCTATCCTGATATCACATCGAATTGGAGCGACCACATGCGCGATTATCGACAGTTTTACATCAACGGCCGTTGGGTTCAGCCAGTCACTACTCGTGATTGCGACGTCATAAACCCGGCTAATGAAACGGTTTGCGGTGTCATTTCCCTCGGAAGTACGGCAGACGTGGATGCAGCGGTGTCTGCGGCGAAAAATGCATTCAAGGGTTTTGGGCGCAGTAGTCGACAGGAGAGAGTGGAACTGCTGGAGTCCTGCGTCGCTGTTTATCAGAAGCGCTATGATGAAGCCGCCATAGCGATTCGCGAGGAAATGGGTTCTCCGCAAGCGTTCGCCATGGATGCGCAGGCTGATTGTGGACTGGGCCACCTGCAGGAGGCACTCAGGGTGTTGCGTGTTTTCAAGTTCGAGGAAGACATGGAAGACACCCGAATCTACAAGGAACCCATAGGTGTCTGCGGTTTAATCACTCCATGGAACTGGCCGCTCAACCAGATCGCCTGCAAGGTGGGGCCGGCGTTGGCCGTGGGATGCACGATGGTGCTCAAACCAAGTGAGGTTGCGCCCCTTTCTGCTTACATCTGGACCGAAATAATGCACGAGGCTGGTGTACCGGCGGGCGTCTACAATATGGTTAATGGCGACGGTCCAGGTGTGGGAACCGCACTGTCCCGGCACCCTGATGTCGACATGGTCTCTTTTACCGGCTCTACCCGGGCAGGTGTCCTGGTGGCGCAGAATGCGGCGCCTGGGGTGAAGCGTGTGGCCCAGGAACTCGGTGGCAAAAGCGCCAATATTATTCTCGATGATGCGGATCTCGAAACGGCGGTCACCGATGGTGTGCTCTCCCTGTTTGAAAACACCGGCCAGTCCTGCGATGCGCCGTCGCGCATGTTAGTGCCCGCTGCGAAAATTGAAGAGGCTGAGCGGATTGCATTCAAGGCGGCCCAGACCGTGGTTGTCGGAGACCCGGCAGATGAGTTGACGACGATGGGGCCGGTGGTATCCAGGGTTCAATACGACAAAATACAGGGCCTCATTGATAAAGGTATCGATGAGGGCGCCAAGCTGGTCACGGGTGGTCCTGGCATGCCTGATAATCTCAAAGAGGGTTATTTTGTCAAACCTACGGTGTTCTCTCGCGCCGATAATCAAATGACAATTGCCCGTGAAGAGATTTTCGGCCCGGTGTTAACCATGATTCCATACGCAACAGAAGACGAAGCTATTACCGTTGCGAACGATACAGCCTACGGTTTGGCAGGCTATGTACAGAGCGGTGACATCGAACATGCCAGAGAGGTAGCCTCTCGAATACGGGCCGGCAATGTCAAAATTAATGGCGCGTATGGTGGCTATGGCGTACCCTTTGGCGGATATAAGCAGTCCGGAAACGGGCGTGAGTGCGGCGAGCACGGATTCACCGATTTTATTGAAATTAAAGCGGTGGAGGGATATCGGGGGTAGGGCAACGATGGCGGATTACATACTGGCAATTGACCAGGGTACAACGGGTAGCACCGTCGCCCTGATGGATGCATCCGGCAAATTGCGCGCTAGCGTTAACCATGAATTTACGCAGCTATACCCCAAGCCCGGTTGGGTTGAGCACCGTCCTACGGATATTTGGGAATCGGTGCTCAAGGGTATTCGCAGTATTCTGCGTAAGGGCGTTTGTAAGTCTAGCGATATCGTGGCAATCGGTATCACCAACCAGCGTGAAACATCTCTGCTATGGGACCGAAAAACTGGCGATCCGTTAAACAATGCGATCGTATGGCAGTGCCGGCGCACTACAGATTTTTGTGAACAGCTCAAATCTGAAGGTCATGAAAAAATCGTGCGCCGCAAGACCGGATTGGTGCTCGACCCGTATTTTTCTGCCAGTAAATACCGCTGGTTGTTGCAAAACACCTCTGGTTTATCGCGACTACGCCGGGCAGGCAGGGTTGCCGCCGGTACGGTAGATAGCTACCTGATTTGGCAGCTCAGCGCGGGTGATGCGCATGTCACTGATGTATCAAATGCTTCGCGTACCTCGCTTATGAATTTGAAAACTCGCCGCTGGGACAAACAGCTGCTTGATATTTTCGAAGTACCCGGCGACATTCTCCCGACAATATCAGCGTCCAGTGCTGTGCTCGGTCATACGCGTAATGTGCCTGGCTTGCCCGATGGGATTCCGATCGCCGGGGTTGCCGGTGACCAACAGGCGGCACTGTTTGGTCAAACCTGTTTTGCCCAGGGGGAGGCCAAGTGCACATTTGGTACGGGCTCGTTTATTTTGATGAACACGGGGGCTGATTTGCTGCAGTCCCGCTCCGGCCTGTTAACCACTGTCGCCTGGCAATTGGGAGAGAACTCCAAGCCAGTTTATGCCCTTGAGGGTGGGGCCTTTATCTGCGGTGCTGCCGTTCAGTGGCTGCGTGACGGTCTAAAGATGATTAAGCGCGCGCCCGAAATCGAACCGCTGGCAGGCAGCGTGACCGATCATGCCGGTGTCGAATTCGTCCCTGCTTTGACTGGCCTTGGTGCGCCGCATTGGGCGCCTGAAGCGAGAGGCACTCTGACTGGCCTGACGCGTGGTACGGAGCGAGGACATATTGCGAGGGCGACCCTCGACGCCATGGCATTGCAGAATGCTGATATTCTTCGCGCGATGGAAGCGGACCTGGGTAAGCGCATGAAGCCGCTGCGAGTAGATGGCGGGGCAGCAGCTAACAACCTGCTAATGCAAATCCAGGCGGATGTACTTGGCCGAAAACTTATTCGGCCCCAGGTCATTGAGACCACCGTTGCAGGTGCCTGTTATCTGGCAGGCCTGGGTATCGGTCTCTGGCAAAGCCCTGCGGAAGTCCGCCGTATATGGCAGTCAGAGCGAGAGTTTGCGGTACAAATGAATGCATCGACCCGGCGCAAAAGACTCGACTCGTGGAATTGTGCCCTGCAACGCACACTGATGTAGTTTATGGCCGATGTCATCCCTTTCCGCAAGCCTTCGCTGAAGGAGCAGCACAAGGGTAAAACCCTGTGCAAACATGGTCACCATAAGTGGGTGATAGACAAGGCAAAGCAATTCGATGTGAAGCAGGGCAAACTGGTCACCGTTTACCGATGCAGTCGCTGTGACAAGCGTAAAGTGAAAGCCCACTGATGCCAACTGAACAGCAATGCGTTCCCCTGGCAGTGCCCGGCCTCGCTGCTGACCTCGCCATGTATATACATGGCGAACGAGACAGGCATGTGTCTCGTCGGCTGCGTGAGGAGGGCGTCTGGGAGCCCTACGAAACCTCCCTGATACTGCAATTGCTGCAGCCCGGACACGTGTTCGTCGATGTGGGCGCCAATATTGGTTACTTTTCCCTGTTGGCGGCAACCCGGGTCGGTGGTTCGGGTACTGTCTATGCTTTTGAGCCTGACCCGAGTAATTACGCGTTATTGATGGCGAGTGCCAGCCACAATGGCCTGGCGCATATTATTTGCGCCGAGCAGGCTGGGCTGGCGGAAACGGCGGGTGAGGCGAAGCTTTATCTCAGCGAAGACAATCTTGGTGATCACCAGATTTTTGCTACTGGTCACTCGAGAGAGAGTAAAGCTATCAACTTGTTGCGGGGTAGCGATTACCTGGGTTCGCGTATCCAGCGCCTGGACGTATTGAAAGTAGACACCCAAGGCTCGGAGTTCGGGGTGATCCAAGGACTGATGCCGCTCCTGCTGTGGCTAGACGAGCCGCCGCGTATCATCATTGAGCTAACGCCATTTTCATTGCGGCAATGTGGAAGCAGTGGTCGGTCCCTGATAACCCTGCTGGCTGAGCTGGGACAGCCAATGTGGATTATTGATCACATCGAACATCGCCTGGTGCGGTCCTCGGCCGGTGAATTGTCAGAATGGTGCGACAATGTCGATGCAGCCAACGGGGATGAGGGCTTCATGAATATTCTGGTCGGAGAGGCGCCGTCTTAACGGGCACAAACCCACATTTTACTGCTATTATTGCCGCTCGATTTTTTGCGATATCGGTCATGAACGATTTACTCAAGTTTCTTCAGCAGAGAAATTCTGCACCTAAATTAACTGCGCCAGCACCATCTGAGTCTGAACTCGAAGAAATGTTCAGCGCAGCCATGCGAGCGCCTGATCATGCCCGCCTACGGCCCTGGCGCTTTATTTCTGTGGACGGGGATCGGCGACAGGCTTTGGGTGCATTGCTCCGCGATGCTTTGCTTGCGCGCAACCCGCTGGCCGATGAGTCGGCTCTGGAGAAGGCTGAAAAATCACCCTTTCGCGCACCCCTCATCGTAGTGGTAGCGGCCAGGGTCACGGAGCATCCCAAGGTTCCCCCTATTGAGCAGAGGCTGTCTGCCGGATGCGCGGCCCACGGTCTGTTGCTCGCGGCCGAGGCGCTGGGTTACTCCGGTGTTTGGCGCACAGGTGACGCCGCCTTTGACCGCAATGTCATGGATGGACTTGGTCTGTCTGACAGTGAAGAAATTACTGGTTTCCTGTATGTGGGCACCAGAGACGGTCCCCCAAAACCCCTGCCATCCTTGGCTACTACTGACTTTGTCAGTCAGTGGTAACAGCTGCTTTTCGTGGTTCCGCTATTTAGTTTCAGGAGTTAATCAATGAAGTTTCTCGCCAGGTTTAATCGGCCCTGGATACATTTTCTAGTGATTGGCGCAGGCCTTTTTTGGGCTCAGGGCAAACTCTTTCCAGAGCCTCCGGTGGTGATTGGTCCACTGCCTGAGGTGCGGATAGAGGCCTTGCAGCAGCAGTGGACGTCGACGGTGGGACGACTGCCAAACGAGGATCAGTTGCAGCGAATGGTTATAGCGGAGCTGGACAGGGATATGATGTTCCAGCGAGCATTGGAGCTTGAACTGCATCTCTATGACACCGTTGTGTATCAGCGCCTGCTGCGCAATATGCATTTCCTGGGACTGGCGGATGGCCGAAGCGACGAGGAACTCTATAAACAGGCCCTGGAAATGCGATTGCACCTGGGAGATGAAGTGGTTAAGCGTCGATTGATCCAGATTATTGAGCAACTGATGCTGGCGGGTAACCCACCTGCCGCAGCCACCGAGGCTGAAATAAGCGCTGAATTTGAGAAGCGGCGTGAAGAACTTCGTCGTCCGCAACGCTTCTCGATTGAGCACATTTATTTTAATCGAGAGCGAGAAAATGAGATCGATGCCGCTATTGCCAAGATTAGCGAGCAGAATTTGAGTCCCGAGCAAGCACGAGAACTGAGCTCACCTTTCTTGCCCGGCTACCGTTTCAAGAGCCAGACCCCTGAACAATTGGCTCGTCATTTTGGCGCGGCTTTCGTCGTTAACCTTGAAGAGACGGGCCCGGTTGCAGGCCAGTGGGCCGGCCCGGTGCGGTCCACCTACGGCTTACATTACGTTTATGTCGACGCGTTGGAACCCAGTCGCGATGCGACTCTGGAAGAGGTCAGGACACTGTTGGTCCGGGATATAGATTCCCGGGCGCGAAGTGCGGCGCTGCAGGAGAGTACGGAACGAATGCGCGAAGATTACGAGGTGGTGCTATGAAAGTTTTTAGAATCGCTGTTGCGATTTTGCTGGGCCTGGGCTTGAGCCTTTCGGCGCAGGCCCATCGTTTTGCACCTTCCCTTCTCAAGGTTAATGAGATCGCGGCAGGGCAGTATAACCTCGTGTGGAAGACACCCGCACAGGCGACAAGCAGCATTCCAATGCGCCCAATTTGGCCAGAGTCCTGTGAAGTGACCCAGGCTAATACACCGCAGATGGAGGGCACTGGCAAGGTAAGCAGTTTTCAGTTGGCGTGTTCGGGGCTTGGAGACGATGGTTTGGTGGGCGAGATCCTGGGCGTAGACGGCTTGGGACCTAACCAGGCATCAGCGATGGTCATGGTCAGTCTGCTCGACGGCCGCCAGTATCAGCAAGTACTCAACGCGGAGCAGGCTGAGTTTCTGGTGCCCGCCGAGTCCAGCACCGGTGAGGTGATGGGTGATTACAGTTACCTGGGCATGGAACACATCTGGGGCGGCATTGATCACCTGCTATTTGTATTTGGCCTGCTGCTGCTCGTCGGAGGTGGCTCTCGACTGCTATGGACCATCACTGCCTTCACGATTGGCCACAGCATCACACTTTCGCTGGTAACTCTAGGGTTCTTTGATTATCCGGTTGCGTTGGTGGAGTTCACGATCGCCGTCAGTATCTTCGTGCTGGCTGTGGAGCTCACCCGGAAAGAGCGTAACGATATTCTCTGGCGTAACCCCTGGTGGTTGGCCGGAGGTTTTGGCCTGCTGCATGGTATGGGGTTTGCTGGAGCCCTGGCGGAGACAGGGCTGCCACAGGATAACGTGCCCCTGGCGCTGCTGTTCTTCAATATTGGCATTGAGATAGGCCAGATAGCGTTCATCCTGGCTGTGTTGGCGATTTGGTGGTTAGTGCGTAGGCCACTGACACCGTGGGTAGATCGCTTGCGCTGGGTGCCAGTGTATGTGTTAGGCAGCTTGTCTGCCTTGTGGTGTATTGAGCGTGGCCTGGAAGCGTTAGCCGCCTAGTAGACGACGTCGCCGGCCTTGTAGTGTCACGGGTTGCCGGGCCACTTCTTCATTTCAATCAGGGGGTGAAAGGCGAGTTGGACACCTTCCATAATGAACTCTTCGTTCTCCAGCAGGTTGCGACGACGGGTAAAGCGTCCGCTGGACGAGCGTGTGTCAATGGCTTCAGTCGCGTCTATCCCTCCGCGGCTGAAGAATACACGCTGCAGATTGATGTCGAATACGCTTACCTGCAACGAGGCGACTGCCGCGGGTTTGTTCCAATCGAAATCAGCGGATACGCCAGAGCCGGGGCCCTGTAGAGGCGGCTTACGGCTGACACCATCCCAGCGCGCCAGATGCTTCAGGCCGCCAGAGAAAGGCACTTCCAGTTCGACCAGGTCGGTGAATACGAAGGCATCCAGCTTGAATTTTTTGCTCATTTCATCCCGTACGCTGGTCATGATCTGGGCGAAGGTCTTCATGTTTGACTTACCTGTCGTGGGATCTACCGGGTTGCCGAAGGCACGTTCTGCGGTATTCCACAACTGCTTGAATTCGCGCTGGTCGATCACCTTGTAGCCATTGTCTTTAAGGTAGGTGCTGACGAAAGCGTCGATTCGCGGTGCTTCTTCCTGCAGGTACTTGCGCGAAGGGGTGCCGAGGTTGACGTGGGGTATGACGACAGTTTTTATGTCAGTGCCAGCGAGTTTTTCTTCATTCAATTCAAAGGGAAACGTCGTAGCGTTATAAGTGGGGGTGCCGGCACAGCTGGCGAGGACCAGCGCCATCGCGAGCAGGTAACAGGTTCTGATGTTGAAAAAGGCAAAGACACGCATGCTGGATTCCAATCCGTTATAGTGGAACGCATGGTAGCAAAATCTGCAATCAGGCACAGCATTACTGGTGAAGGTCCGCCCGTGGTTCTCATGCACGGCTTATTTGGCTCTGGGGGCAATCTGGGTGCTTTGGCCAGATCGCTGGCAGACAAATTTACCGTGTACAGTATTGATCTACCCAATCACGGGCGCTCGGATTGGATGGCAAAGGCCAGCCTGGCGAATACTGCGGCCGCTGTGTTGCACTGGATGGATGGCGAAAAGCTGTCAGCGCCAGCCTTGGTAGGGCATTCCCTGGGAGGCAAGGTGGCCATGGAGATTGCACTGTCCTATCCGCAGCGCTGTGCTGCTGCTGTGGTGGCCGACATTGCCCCCGTCAGCTACCCGCCCCATCACGATAGCGTTTTCGCTGCGCTGGATGCGGTTGTCTCTGCCTCGGTCCAGTCCCGCTCTGAAGCGTCAAAAATCATGTCCAGTTACCTTGATGAAGAGGGGGTCATTCAGTTCTTGCTAATGAGTTTAAGGCGCTCCCAGGATGGCCATTACGATTGGCGCTTCAATTTGCAGGGCATAAAAAATGATTATGAAGCGGTACGTGCAGAGCCTGATGTTGAAAAACCTTTCGAGGGCCCGGTACTGTTTATCAAAGGTGGTGACTCAGATTACATCTTGCCCGAGCACAGGGAGCGTGTGCTGCAATTATTCCCAGCCGCTGAGGTAAAGGTAATGCCCGGCTGCGGTCACTGGCTGCACGCGCAACAGCCTGCGCTGTTCAACGGCATTGTAGGGCGTTTTTTGCAACAACACTGCGCGGGCTAGGGTCTCAGCAGATTCTGTAGCAAACTCACCTGTTCCTCGATAGCCTGTTCAGACGCAAGATTCAGTCCGGTGGCTCGCAGCGTCATGGGTGCTACCAAAACGTTGTAGGTAAGAGCGCCGGATATAATGTGTAAAAGGTGCAGTGGGTCGCCCTGGCGAATCAGTCCTTGTTGCTGATACTCTTTCACGAAGGCCTTACCCATTTTGTAATCTGTGTCCATGCAGTTTTCCAGCAGCCAGGCCTGTCGCTCGCCACCCGCCGCCGCCTCATGAAACATGAACCATAGCCATTGGGGTTTGGCGACGCTGAACTCGATGAGAGCCACAAAACCGCGGCGCATGGTCTGCAATGGATGGGTGTCACCTGGAGCAGTAATCGTCATCGCCAGGGAGTCGTTGCGCTGTTGCCAGAGTAGCAGGGCGGCTTCTTTCCAGAGTTGGTCCTTGGTGGAGAAATGATATTGTACGAGCGCTTTCTTTACACCAGCGCGTGCAGCAATCTCTGCCAGCGATGCCGCGTCAAACCCGGAGCGAGCGAAGGAGTCTATCGCCGCCGCAAGAATTTGTTGGCGAGTCTGCTGACGCTGGCGCTGGCGGGGTGTCGGTGTGTCTGGTGTTGTCTGGGTTTGCATGAGGATTCACAATACACTTGGACAGTGAAGTTGTATACGCCGCGGCTTGCGGCAAGTAAGCTAGCGTCAGTGATTAAGTCAAACGGGGAAAACCACGTTGTATTTTAGCCTTGGAGAAGTGCTCGCGCTGCTTGCCTTTGGTGGCGTTTGTGTGCATTTTCTTGCCGCTACCCGAGTACGCGAACTGGCCTTGCAGCATGTTGCGTTGGCTGGAAAGCGGGACGACTTTCAATTGCTCGATCAGTCCGTGCATATACAGCGGTTTTCCCTGAGCCGGGACACGCAGGGGCGCTGGCGTGTTTGGCGTCAGTTTCGTTTTGATTACAGTATGGACGGGGTAGAGCGGCGCCAAGGCCATGTCATCATGCTGGGGAAGCAGTTGCAGTCAGTGATAGTCAGTGAGCACCCAAGGGTTTTGCATTAGCAGAGCCACTGGTCGCCGATAGGGGCCAGCTGGCGAGCACCGGCAAAAGGCGCTGCCAGCTGCTGTAGCACTACTTTTTGATCTGCGATTCCAGCATTTTATCTACCTTCTGGCCGAAGGGGGGTAGCGTTCCGGCAAGTTTTGACAGGTTGACCCAGCCTTCCTGATAAACAGAGCGGGCATGGCTGAAAGTGCGAAAACCGTCTCTTCCCCTGTAGCTTCCTATTCCGCTGTGCCCAATACCGCCAAAAGGCAGGTCGTCACAGGCTACATGCATTGTTACGTTGTTGACCGTTACCCCGCCTGAAATGGTGTTGTCCAACACCTTGTCCTGCTCGGTCTTGTCGTTGCCAAAGTAATAAAGCGCCAGTGGTCTTTCACGTTGGTTGATAAAGTCGATTGCCTCGTCAATTTCAGAGTACGTTTTGATGTTCATCACAGCACCGAAAATTTCATCCTGCATACAAGCCAGGTCGTCATCGGGGTCGATGATCAGGTGCAGGGCAATTTTGTGCTCGTCTGGAGTGGAGAACTCTTCACCCTCGGGGCACAAAGAAACGACACGAGCGCCCCTTTCCCTCGCTTCTTCGATATAGCCCTTAACCCGATCAAAGTGTCGCTCATTAATACAGGCGGTGAAGTCCGGATTGCCCTGAATGCTGGGATATTGCTCAGCGACCACTTCGCGGCATTGCCTCACAAACGCTTCCAGTTTGCCCTGCGGCACAAAGCAGTAATCGGGGCTGATGCACAATTGGCCACCGTTCATGGCCTTGCCTGAGATGATCGATTCGGCGGCCTTGTTGATATCGACATTTTCAGAAATCACTACGGGAGATTTTCCGCCCAGTTCCAGTGTTACCGGCACCATATTTTCGGCGGCCGCTTTCATCACCAGGCGTCCGATACTGGTCGCACCGGTGAAGATGATGTGGTCAAAGGCCAATGAGCTGAACGCCGCGCCGACCTCAGGGCCGCCCGTCACCACACAGACTTCGCTCTCTTCGAAGTATTGGGCGAACAGATTTTTCATTAACTCAGCGGTATGCGGCGTGAACTCCGAGGGCTTTACCATCGCTCGGTTGCCGGCACCGAGAACGTCGGCGAGAGGGCTGAAAATCATGTTTACTGGTACGTTCCAGGGGGTCATGATGCCGACCACACCTTTTGGCTGATACTTGATGAATGCCTTGCCTCCGAGGAAATTCATGGGAACAAACGGCGTGCGCTTTTCAGGCTTCATCCACTTCTTGATATTCTTTTTGACAAACTTAAGGCTACCGACGGAGGTCATAATGTCGGTCATTAACGTCACATGCTTTGACCGACAACCGAAATCCTTATTGACCGCGTTGCAAATGGCCTGCTGGTTATCGACTAACATAGCGATGCAGCGATCCAAACGATCAATACGGGTTTCAAGTGCAACAGGCCCTTCGGACTTAAAAGCACTGCGCTGACTGTCCAGAATGCGGTTCAATTCAAGTTCTACTGTGTGCTGTTGGGTAGGGGCGTTCATGGCGATTCTCCTGGCTTATCCGTTGGTGGCCACGGCCTTTAGCCGCGCCTGTGTCTGGTTGTGATCTGTCTCTGCTTCAAGCCCCTGGGGTGGCGCAACTTTAATACCCGCGTCCTGCAGTAACATGTCGGCGCATCGTTCTGCGATCATCACCGAGGGGGCGTGAGTGTTTCCAGATATAATGTTGGGCATGATGGAAGCGTCCGCTACTCGCAGTCCCTGTATGCCATGGACGCGTAAGCGCGAGTCGACCACTGCCTCATTGTCGCTGCCCATTTTGCAGGTTCCTACCGGGTGATAGACCGATTCAGCTTCCGCTCTGATGAAAGAGAGAATATCCTGGTCACTTTGAACGGCATCACCTGGCGAAAATTCATGACTCAGGTGCTTATTGAGGGCAGGTGCCCGAAAGATCTCCCTGACTTTTCTTACCGCAGCGATCATGGCATTTCGGTCTGACTCGGAATCGAGATAGTTTGCCCTGATGCGAGGGTAATCTGTCGCCTGGGTGCTAGTGATATGGACGCTACCGCGGCTTTCGGGGTTTAAGTGACAAACCGTCGCGGTGGTCCCTGGTTTAGGTTTCAGGTTGCCCTTTTTGTCCGCTTCGCTGGCTGCTGGTGCAAAGTGAATTTGTGCGTCCGGGGTTTTCAGCGCATCGCTGGTGCGGAAGAACACGCCCACCTGGGCGGCGGGGTGAGAAAGCAGGCCATTGCCCTTGGTGAAGTACTTCAGCAGGTTTTTCACTAGCGCTAATGGTCTGGTTTCTTCATAGAACGTTCCAATCCCATCGATGCCTTGTTGAATATTGATCGTCAGGTGGTCCTGAAGGTTCTCGCCCACACCGGGTAAATCGTGCAAAACTTCAATTCCGAGTTTTTCCAGGTGATCTTTCTGGCCGATGCCAGAGAGCTCGAGTAGTTGCGGTGAGTTAATTACGCCGCCGCTGAGGATGACCTCCCCGCTGGCGTGGGCGCGTTCGGTTTCACCCTTGCGATTGAATTGCACTCCAACTGCGCGCTGGTCTTCAAAAAGAATCTTTTCCGCCAACGCACCGGTGAGAATAGTAAGGTTAGGACGCTTCTCGCAAGCTTTCAGGAAAGTTCGTGCGGCACTCTGTCGCTTGCCCTTGCAGATGTTGCGCTGGTAATCACCGGCGCCTTCCTGGCTAGCCCCGTTGAAATCTTCGTTGAATGGCAAACCTGTTTGCACCGCGGCCTGGACGAACATGTCGGCCAGCTCGAGTTTGTCCTCAATTGCACAGCCCTCAACCCATAATGGTCCGCCATAGCCGTGAAATTCGTCAGAGCCCTCTGCCTTATGCTCGGAGCGCCTGAAGTAGGGGAGTACCTCTTCATAAGACCAACCTTCGTTGCCGGCATCGGCCCAGGCATCGTAGTCTTCTTTTTGGCCACGGATGTAAACCATGCCATTGATGCAACTGGTGCCTCCCAGAACCTTGCCTCGAGGCCAGGATATTTTGCGATTGTGCATGTTGGGTTCGGGCTCGGTCTCGTAGCACCAGTTCACCTTGGGATTTTTCATCATGAATGCAAAGCCGAGCGGAATATGAATCATCGGGAAGCTGTCTTTGCCGCCCGCTTCCAGTAACAGTACCTTGCGACTTGCCTCGCGGGACAATCGATAAGCCAGTGCGCAACCGGCGGACCCCGCGCCAACGATGATGTAGTCGTATTTTTCGATGGTTTTAGTCATAACTCTTTCCTGATCCGTCGCAGCGCTGATAGACAATTGAACAAAATACGATTATTGTTTATTTGTTAACTCGAATCAAGGTAGAGCCAGGATATGCCCGACGGTCAGTTCAATACGACAGACTATGACGACCCCATGGTTACCCGCATCCTGGATGCAGGAGAGCAGTGCATTCACCGGTTTGGTATTCGGCGCACATCCATGGGTGAGGTGGCGAGAGTGGGTAAATTATCCCGGGGATCAATTTATCGCCATTTCGGTGACAAGGAGAGCCTGATACAGGGCGTTTTCAGGCGCCGTCAGGCGCTGTTTCTCAACCGCACTGAAGCCGCTTTGGAGCGACTCCCCACTCTCGTCGACAAAGTGACCCATGCGGTTGTGGCAGGGCGTAAAGATACGCAGGAGGGCATTTTTGCCAGTCTGGCGCAGACCGAGCCAGATACTGTGGCAAGTATGTTTCTCGACCCTGCCTTCTACAGGAGAAGTGTCGCTTTCTGGCCGCCGCATATAAAACAGGCTCAGGATCAGGGGGAGATCGCCAGTGACCTCGATGTCTCAGCCGCAACGGACTTTGTGATGCGTCTGGCTGTCTCTATGACCTTGTTCCCGCAAATGGGCCTGGAGTTGAAATCCAGTTCCAGGGTCCGGTCCTATCTTGAGAGAATGTTGCTCAGCGGGCTGGGCGACGGCTGCTGAAGCGCAGGTTTTCGCTGCATGAAGGGCGGGACGTTCAGTAACAGCGGGGTAATTAGTTTTCCACAGATTCTGTGGATAACGCAGTGGATAAATTGTTTAACCAAGCGCAATAAGCTTGTTATGTCGTAGTTTTGATGAATTGATCAAAAAACGATCAAATAGTTATTATCCATAAAAATCAGTTAGTTATAGTAATCTTCTAAAGCCAGGAAGTTAAAGTGTCCGGTAACTCTGTGATACTTTTATGACCGCTAACCTTTTGTGTATAACATTGTTTCTGGTGCTACCGACGGTAACTTGTTACGACTTTTGGAAACAGTTGCCCTCGCTTTGAGGGTCCGGCTTAAACCTTGGGTATACTCCCAGCCTTTATTTGTAGAGCCGCTGTATTCGTCAAGCATTATTACTAGTGTTACCGGTTTCTGACAGCGTGTTTTAGTCGCCCGTGTAAACGCAGCCGCTGGTGCAGGTTTCTCGAATTTCTACCCGGCTCAGTTCCGGAAGAGTCGGCTTTAGTCTCCGCCAAATCCACCGGGCGATATTCTCACTGGTGGGGTTTTCAAGTCCGCTGATGTCGTTGAGGTAGTAGTGATCCAGCTGATCATAAATAGGCTTGAAGGCACTTTTAATATCGCCAAAATCCATCACCCAGCCACTGGGTTCTGCAGCATCACCGCTCACGGACAGGCGCACCAGGAAGGAATGTCCGTGTAGGCGGGCACACTTATGGCCCTCAGGAACGTTGGGCAAGCGGTGCGCGGCCTCAAAGTGAAATTCTTTGTATATTTCCATAGTGGGTACCTGGCGATTTAGGCCTCTAAAGTCTGTCTTCGAAGGCTGCTCAATTGAGCGGCAGAGCTGGAATTTTACTACTAAAATCAACAGCTTTTAATAATATTGAAAATTTGAATTTATTTTCTCTCGAACGTTTGACAGCCCAAGACAAATCTCTATAATGCGCGTTCTCGGTTCGGGGGTGATTAGCTCAGCTGGGAGAGCATCTGCCTTACAAGCAGAGGGTCGGCGGTTCGATCCCGTCATCACCCACCATTACCGAATAAAGAATTCTACCGTTTTGGACCGGTAGTTCAGTTGGTTAGAATGCCGGCCTGTCACGCCGGAGGTCGCGGGTTCGAGTCCCGTCCGGTCCGCCATATACGCAAAAGGCCACCCATTCGGGTGGCCTTTTGCGTATAGGGCACTTCAGGTCGTGAGGGTGCTCGCGGTCGACAAGCTCTCATGTTCATCTATACTCTGTTAAAAATAATGCAGAGAGAATGTCCTTAATGTCAGCCCCCGGCTATGGCCTGATACTCGAAGGTGGCAAGCTCGTAGTCACATCTGCCCCAAGAGGCAGTTTTTTTGATCCACGCTTTCTGGTGGCTGCACTGCTGGAGCACGTTGCGCTCGGTGATGGTGTGGTTTGCGACGCGGAAGCCGGCGCCATGCTCAGCCTTGTGGCCGAGCACTTTGGGCTGGAAATACCACAGGCCCAGCAAAAGTTTGCGCAGGCGCTGGCGCTCTACTCCAGCAACCTTGATCTGGCCATGGTTGGTGAGGTGCTCAGTGAACTCTTATCGCCAGTTGAGCGCGTCGATGTCCTGGTCATGCTGCTACAGGTAATTGCGGCTGATGGCCGGCAGGGGAGTGACGAGTTGACTGCTCTTGATGATGTGGCTGCTGTCTTGTCGGTGAGCGGTGAGGAACGTCACGCTGCTTTTGCGCAATACTTTGACTTGTCGCAATCTGAAAATAAAGCCCGACGGATTCACTTAAGCTGAGCTTCTGCGCTATAGTTGGTTGCATATCGAAAAGTGGATGGGTGACTCATGGATGAAACAAAAACAACCGGCTCATTTCTTAGCGAGCTTCGCAGACGCAAGGTAATACGCACTTGCCTGCTATATATACTGGTTTGCTGGGGTGCTCTTCAGGTGCTGGATATTGTGGCCCCTGCGCTGGGCTACGATGCGGATCTGCTTTCGAGATATTTTCTTTATATCGCCGTCCTGGGTTTCCCTGTTAATTTCGCCCTTGCCTGGTTCTACCAGATATCGGCAAACGGCATTGTCCGCACGCAGTCTTTCGTCGAGCGGCGCGTGCTGGATAATATTGCACCGGTGACCGATAAACGCCGCCATGGCGTGTCTACTTTCTTACGCAAAGGAGATGAGGGTAGAGAGGTGCACTGGGTGGTTTCTGCCGAGACCGGCCCCCTTAGCGGTCTTAGCTACGCGGTGCACGAACCTATTGTTTTGGGGCGTGCGCTGGAGTGCGACCTGGCTGTGGTGAGTCCGCATATATCAAGGCAGCATGCCAGGCTGGAATCGACAGACGGCCATTTGTATATCGAAGACCTGGGCTCATCGAATGGAACCATGATTAACGGCAAACGCTGCAGCGGAAAGCAACAGCTTCGCCATGACGACGAGCTGCGCTTTCACGATATTATTTTCAGGGTGACGGAGAATCTGTCGCGACCTCATAGTGAGCGGCAGGCTTCAGATCAGACAACCTTCATTCAGGCGTCTGATCTGGAAAAACACGGACAGGCTTGACTGCACGGTTGTCAAAAACAAGAGCGCTGGTTGATTACCAGAGCATCCACAGGATAGCCAGGGCGACCATTGCCCCAAGTAATAGCCAGACCATTTTATCGTGACCGGCTCCATCGGGTGCGCTTACCGCTTGCTCTGTGCTAAGCGTGTCGCGATTTCGAGCTGGTCTGGGTGATGTGTCCGACTGCTCAATTTTATCGCCTACCACTACAACCGTGACGTTATCACGACCTCCTGAGTCGAGAGCGCCCTGAATCAGGGCTTTTACCTGATCTTGCGGGCTCTTCTCTGCCGACAAGATCTTCTCGATTTCCCCGTCGCTAAGTTCATCTGTGAGGCCATCGCTGCACAACAGAATTTGTTGGCCTTTATGTACTTCACCTCTAATTCGATCGGGTGAAACGATGATCGTATCGGACACTCCAAGCGACTGGCTAAGTACGTTCCGTTCGGGGTGATTGGCAGCCTGTTCAATGGTGATTGCTCCGCGCGCGAGCATTTCACTGACGGGATTGTGGTCTCTGGTAATTTGCTTTAATGATTCTCCGTCAAACAGATAGGCGCGGCTGTCTCCCACCCAGGCGACTTCATATTCATTTTCCTTGAGGTGAAGGGCAACCACTGTAGACCCCATGTTACTGCCTTCACGCGAGGCAATTTCTTTGAGGATTTCCGCGTGTGAGTGGTGTATGGCATCAATAAGGGTGGAGCCTTTGGCAAGATCCTTATCGAGGGTTTCCCGCACAATTGCAGACGCCACCTCTCCATTGGAGTGCCCACCCACGCCATCCGCAACCAACCATAACTGTTGCTCAGGGTTGGCGCTGTAGCAATCCTCGTTGTGGCCGCGTTTGTGTCCCGGGTGGCTATCTGCCGAAAATGCTCTCATTCAGGATTCTACTTTTTCTTTTTCGCCTGTAAGCATAGCTGATCTTATATTCCGTCCTTTAGCAGTGTATACCATGACAGAAGACATTCACGCGAATTTTTCACGTCTTTACTGTAATTGTATGTAAGCGACGATATGTTTATTCTATGTGATTCTGATAAATCAGCTGTAAGACAGTAGAGCAATGGCAGATTTCGAGTTACCGGGATACGAGTTGTATGAACGCCTCGGGCGTGGCGGTATGGCCACTGTCTATCGCGCTCTGCACCTTAATCTCGATCGCGAAGTAGCGATCAAGGTGATGGATCCCAGTATGAACTCGGACGAGAATTTTTCCGAACGCTTTATTCGTGAAGCGCGGATTTCGGCTCGCTTGACTCACCCGCACATCCTGCAGATATACGACGTCAACACATTCGATGGTTACAACTACATCGCTATGGAGTTGTTGGGCGCAGGCGAGCTTTCGGACTTTATCCATTCCGAGATGCCACAAAAGCAGATCTATACGATTTTGCGCCACATGACCGAGGCTTTGGATTACGCTGCAGGTCGCGGTTATGTGCACCGGGACATCAAGCCGAGCAATATTATGATGCGCGACGCAGAAGACTTTGTGTTGGCAGATTTTGGTATCGCCCGGGCCGCAAATTCCGGTACCCAGATGACCCAGACCGGGTTAATGGTTGGTACACCGAGCTACATGAGTCCCGAACAGGCGAAGGGTCAGGAAGTTGATGGCAGATCCGATATCTACGCCCTCGCGGTTTTGGCCTATGAGATGCTTACCAAGACGCTGCCCTACGAATCTGACTCTGCGGTTACCACTGCCGTAAAGCACCTGACTGAGGATATTCCGACGCTGCCGGAACATCTTGGTGCATACCAGGAGTTCCTCAATAAAGGGCTTGCAAAGGCTGCCGATGACCGTTTCCAAACAGGCGAGGAGTTATATCAGGCTTTCATGGAGGCAAGCTCCGAATTCGCTGATGACCAGGTGTTAACTGAGGGCGTCGAAGCACCCAAGGTTGCTACAACCGGCGCGCCAGTTGATGAATCGGCAATGACATCCCTGGCAGGCATGGATTCCACGCGTCTAAGCCACTCTTCTTCACCAGCGGTATCATCGTCTTCTTCTCGGCCTTATCGCCTTGAAGGGGGTACCCAACGCGAACGCTTGGTTAGCGGTACCTACGCCAATAATGATCGGGCCCAAAGCAAGGCTGGTGGCTCGGTACTGCGCATGCTTGTTATTGTGGTGGTGCTAGCCGGTGCTGGCTTTGGTGGTTACACCTGGTGGCAGGGGCAACAGGGTGGCGCGAGTAAAGACCAGCGCGCGGTCACCGCGGAGTTGGCCAAGGCATTCAGCGCGATGAATGAGGAAAACCTCACAGTCGCGGCCTCTTCATTTTATAAAGTACTGTCAATGGATAGCGGCAACGATGCCGCCCAGCAAGGTATGGATGAAGTCGGCGCTCTTTACACAGCGGAAATCGAAAAAGCGATCGCTGCCAGGGATCTCGATAATGCCCGTCAGTTGCTCATCGACTACGGCGGTTACTTTGCCGATAGTAATAATCTGGAGCGTATGCAGGCAGAGATCGATTTGCTATCGGAAGAACAAAATCTGGCGGATGTCCAATCCCAGCGAGTGCAGAAGTTTTTGTCCCAGGTTGATGCGAGTATCGAGGTTGACGACTTCGACCAGGCACATGAGTTGATGGCGCGCGCTGCCGCGATTGATCCGGATCATCCTGACTTGGAGAGCAAGCGTAGCGCGATAGAAGTTGCCCAGGCACAAACCGCGGCCTACGAAGAGCTCTGGTCGCAGTACACGCCAGCCCAGCGGGACGAATTCGATGCCAGGATCTCGCTGGCTGACGAAGCGCTGGATGAAAATAACCTTGATGCCGCAAAGAAAGCGATTGAAGAGGCACAAATAATCGCTGCTGATGCGCCCGAGTTGGTCCGTCGCGTCGGCAGACTTGAGGCCGCTCAGGCCCAGGTTGCAGAAGCGCTGGTGGAAGAGCAGGCCCGGGTAGATTCACTATTGGATGAGGCGGACGCCGCGGCGAGCGCTATTGCAACTGACCCCTCCAACGCAGCAGCGGCGCTGACAACTTACCAGGAAGTTGCCGCCCAGTACCCCAATAACCAAAGAGTCAAGAAAGGTCTGGCTTCTATAACAGAGTTCTATCTGGACATTGCCCAGGCCGCAGCAAAGGAAGGGGATTTCGAGGGCGCGCGACAGGCGCTATCCGGTGGACAATCGCTTTTGCCCGACTCTGCTGAGATTGCTGCAATGCAAGCTGACCTGCCAGCTCTTGAGCAAGCGTGGACAGACAAACAAGCGGCTATTGCCCAGCGTAGGGAACAGGAAAATGCAGCGCGAGCCGAGGCTGAGGCGGCCGTTTCCAGCGCCGAGCGTGCTATCACTAGCGGCGCTCTGGATCTTGCACAAGAGGCGTATAACGATGTTGTCCAGACTTACCCCGATTTGCCCGTCGTAAAGACGTTGGGTAACAATTTGCGTAAAGCTTACGGTGATGCAGCACGCAGTGAAATTGATGTGAAGGAATTTGAGGCGGCGCAGGAGTACCTGGCCAAGGGCAGCAGTCATTTTCCTGACGACCCCGCCTGGAAACTTTTAGAAGAAGAGATTGAATCCGCCAAGGCGAGTTCTCGCCGACGTTTAGGGGCTTACTAAGTTCGCACCACGTGCTCGTACTCTCTGCTAGACTCTACCTTCTACTACTGCAAATGGAGTTGATATGATTGCTTGCGTTTTCAGCAGGGCTCTTGGCTTGTTCCCAGTGTTGACAGCCTCCTTACTAATTTCCCTGGCCTCGATTGGCTCTGCCTGGGCGCAGTTTTCTCCGCCCCAAAACCTTGATCCGTCATCTGCAGTCATCAACCTTGGGAGTAGCTTTCAAAGCGATGCCTGGTTGGTTTATACCTACGATATTGACGAGACTGGTAAGGTGGCCAATGCAGTAATCCGCAGCTCAAACGGCGTTCCAGAGGTGGAGCAGGCGGTACTGAGGCAGGTAAATGCGATGCAATTTCGCCCCGCCCAACGCGGTGGTAAACCGGTCAAGGTGTCGGCTGATCCTGTGGTTTATACCTGGATCCTGGATAAGCCCCGCGAGATGTCGCCGCGTTTTGCCGAGCTGTACCAGAAGGCCTGGGACTTGTATGCCGAGGAAAATTACGATGGGGCATTTGATATTGCGATTGAGCTGAAGGCATACCCAGGGCGCAACGCGAAGGAGGAGGTGAAGTTTCAGGTGTTGGCCGCCTCTATCGCCAGTCGCTGGAACGACGAGGCCGCCGAATTACAGCACTTGAGTCGGGTGGTTGAGTTCCAGACGCTCGCGCTGAGCAATAACTTTAACAACACTTATGTGCCTACCTCGCAGTATTTGCAGATTCTGAAGCGAATGCAAACGCTGCAGCTCAACAACAGGATGTTGGCAGATGCAGGTATTACGCTTGATCGCATGCAGGCCCTGGGGCGTGGCACCGATGTAGTGGCAGAGGCTGCAGCTCATTACAGTCGGGCCGAACAGGAGCTGCAGGCGCTGCCAGATGTGACTATAGCGGGAGAATTAGTGCCTCTGTTCCGAGAGGGGCCGGGGTCCTGGAAGGCCGGTTTAAGCCGCAACGATTTCTCTATTTCCGATGTTCATGGTCGGGTTGGGGCGGTTTTCCTGGTGTGTGCCGGGCAGGAGCGGTCTCTGCGTTACCCAGCAAGAGAGCCATGGTCCATTCCTGCGGGCTGGTCAGAGTGTAAGGTTGATGTTTCTGGCAAGGCCGGAACCCGGCTGGTGCTGCATCAACATGCACCGGGGCAGCGTTCAGCCCCCCAGTAGCTGCTTCACCTTGTCACGAAAGCCCCGGCTTACTTTGAGCTGGGCACCGCCCTCAAGTGACAACATGTACTCCCCGTTGCCCAGAGTCTGGGCCCCGCTGATATAATCGCTGTTGATAATTGTTGATCGATGGATGCGCAAAAAACGCGCTGGGTTTAGCATGGCCTCCAATTGCTTCATGGTGATGCGCATAATATGTGTCTCGCCCGCAGCGTGAATACACATGTAGTCTCCGGCCGCATCCACCCAGTGTATATCTGCTACCTTGATCAGGTGGATATCACTACCATCTTTTACCACCAGCTTTTCTGGCCATTTGTTAGCCTCGTTGTCGCCCTGTGCCATCTCTTCAATCGAAGCCGCACTTGCGCCCGTCATGCCCATCATCAGGTCTACCAGTCGCTGCTTTGACCGTTCTGACTCTTCCTGGCTGTGGTGCGCAACGGCGCGCTCTATTGCCTCGTGCAGGCGATCATCATCAATGGGTTTGAGCACATAATCTACGGCGTGAACCTTGAATGCTTCTACCGCATACTGATCGAAGGCAGTCACAAAAATAACCATGGGTAAATTGTCAGCCTGCAATTGTCTGATCACATCAAAGCCGTCTATGCCTGGCATCTGTATATCCAAAAAAACCAGATCGGGGGAGTGTTCAGCAATGGCCTCCAGCGCCTGTTGTCCGTTGGCACATTCGGTGACAACGTCTACCATCGGTATTTGCTGTAAGCGTAGCGCCAGGCCACGACGGGCGAGAGATTCGTCATCGACGATGATCGCTTTCAAGCTGTTCATGAGGCTCGGCTGCCGTATTCCAGAGGTATGCATATAGTTATAGTCAGTCCGTGGGGTTCTGTAGTGGTTAATTCAAAGGATTGTTGCTCATTATAAATTTCCTTAAGCCGTTCCCGGCAATTGGAAAGCCCTACACCACCGCCTTTACGAGATTTGGGTTTGTTGAAATCCACACCCGGGCCATCGTCAATCACTTGCAGACAGAGGCGTTCGCCGTCCGCGCGGGCGTTCACAGTTATAGATCCACCATGGATGGCTTGGGATATCGCGTACTTGATTGAGTTTTCTACCAGGGGTTGGAGTAAAAGACTGGGCATCAATGCGTCGCTGGCCTGTTCTTCAATATCAAAGTGTAGTTGCAGCCGCTCATCAAAACGGACTTTTTCGATGTCCAGATAGAGTCGCAAGGCTTCCATCTCTTCTGCAACCGATACCTTTTGCATCGGGTCGTTGTCGAGGGTATAGCGTAAAAAGCGACTGAGTCGGGTCACCATGATATTGGCAAGTTCATTGTCTTTGTCCAGAACCAGCGTAGATATGGCGTTCAGCGTATTGAACAGAAAATGCGGATTAAGTTGGTAGCGAAGCATTTTAAGCTGAGCTTGATGGGCCATTGAAATCGCTTTCAGACTGCGCTCTCGCAGTTCCTGGGTGGCCATGTAGTTCTTGATACCAAAGTAGAGTGCGCTCCATACCAGCATGACCCAGAACGCCGAAACTGCGCCGTCGAAATAAGAGAGCAACTCCATTCCCTGTTCTTCGGTTACCTTTCTTTGCTCAGGGTACATGTTGTAAAAGACGGTGCCCCTAACAGCCATCCACACTAGTCCGGCGGCGTAAGAGCCGGCAGCTATGGCGACAATTCGCCGGGTAATTTCCATCTCCCACATGTGGCGATAAAGTGCGCGTAAAGCCAAAGTGAGCATCATGCCGATAGTGGCGATAAAGGGGAGGTAGAGATAGTAGTATTGCGGAGGTTTGCCCCAGACGATAATGCCCAGATAAAAGGACATAGCCCAGCCGCTCCAGCCCGCGAACTGCAACATCCAGAAAAGGTGACGCTTGTCTTTGAGTGATTCTTGTATATTCATAGGCTTATTATACGGATAGTTTGCGTCTCGCCACCGCTGTTTGTCGCAAACTAAACACAGTTCGTCTCAGGTAGCATCGAATTCAGGGGCTTTTTGCTTCTGCTGCGCCTGCCACAGGGCCGCATATGCGCCCTGCGTTTGCAATAATTCGGCATGCGTGCCGCTTTCTATGACTGAGCCTTTATCCAGCACCACGATCCTGTCTGCATCAATCACCGTAGACAGGCGATGGGCGATTACCAGAGAAGTGTGGCCCTCCGAAATTTCTTGTAGGGCACTGAGAATGGCGCGTTCCGAGTGGCTGTCCAACGAAGACGTCGCTTCGTCAAACACCATGATAGGCGGGCGCTTCAAAATGGTTCTGGCAATCGATACCCTTTGTTTCTCTCCGCCTGATAGTTTGAGGCCGCGTTCGCCCACCAGGGTTTTCCCGCCCTGGGGCAGTTCCTCGATGAAGGCGTCGAGGTGCGCCAGGCGTATCGCTTCAGCTACTTCACTATCGCTGGCGTCGGGATTTCCATAACGAACGTTTTCTACAATGCTGTCATTAAACAGGACCGTGTCCTGGGGTACGATGCCGATGGCGCGACGCAGGCTGGCCTGGGTCAGCTTGCGCAGATCTTGCCCGTCTACTTCGATGCTTCCTTCATCCGGGTCGTAAAAACGAAACAGCAGTTTTACAAGCGTTGACTTTCCTGAGCCGCTTGCGCCTACGACTGCCACTTTTTCCCCGGGCCTAATATCCAGATTTACACCCTGAAGAATTCTTCGTTGCGAGTCGTAGCCAAATTTAACACCGCGAAATCGAATGCTGGCGTTGTCCATTGCTAATTCATTTGCGTCGACGGCATCTACGACTTTCGGTTGAATCGTCATCAACTCAAACATTTGCTCTATATTGGCCATCGATCCCTTGATTTCCCTGAATACGAAACCGAGGAAACCCAGCGGCATGAAAAGCTGTATCATGAATTGGTTGATCAAAATGAAGTCGCCGAGACTGAGAATACCTTGATGCACTTGCCAGGCAGCCAGTCCGATCATGGCAGTCTGGGAGAGCGCGATGATCAGGGCCTGCCCACCGTTGAGCCCGAACAGAGAGAGTCTGTTTTTGCGTCTCGCTATTTCCCAGCGCTTCAATTCGTGGTCATAGCGTCTCGCTTCGAACTCTTCGTTGGTGAAGTACTTCACCGTTTCGAAATTGAGCAGGCTGTCTACAGCGCGAGTATTACTGGCTGAATCAGCACTGTTCATTTCACGTACAAACTGGGTGCGCCATTGGGTTGCGTACAGCGAAAATACGCCATAAAGGATCACAGCTACCAGGGTGATAATCGCGAACTCCGCGCCATAGTTGAACAGCAGTATTCCCACCACCATACTTATTTCAAACAGCGTGGGGGCGATATTAAAGACAAAAAATCGCATTAAAAAGCTGACCCCAGAAGTGCCTCGTTCGATATCCCTGGCGAGGCCTCCGGTACGGCGGTTTAGGTGGTAATCAAGGTCCAGCGCGTGAACGTGCCGAAACACCTGTAGCCCTATCCGGCGCATGGCCCGTTCGGTAACTCGACCGAAAATAGTATCGCGAAGCTCTCCGAAGAATACGTTGGCGAACCGGGCAGCACCGTAGGCAAGTACAAGGCCCAGCAGTAAGCTGGGTGCCAGCTGCGCGGGCTGGATGCCTTCAAGGGAATCGACCAGTTGCTTGAGGAGAAAGGGGATGGCAATAATTGCCCCTTTGGCCAGTACCAGACAGGCCAAAGCAAGTAATACCCGATAGCGGGATTCCAGCAGGTAGGGGACCAGGTGTTTAACCAGGCCCCAGTTGGTTTTGGCCTGGAGGTCTGCGTCTTGGCTAAAGTGTTTCATCGGCAAAGTTTACTTTGCCGGTAAACATGTGTCCCTTCATTTCGTTATACAGCGACCATTCTTCGTCTTAGAAACGCGATCTGTGTCGCCAGAGGCAGGTCTTTAGGGCAGAGGTCCTCACAGCCAAGCAGGGTCATACAGCCAAATACGCCGGAGTCATCTCCAACCAGTTGGTAAAATTCCGCGTCTGAGCGCTTATCCCTTGGATCCAGCCTGAAACGGCTGATTTGGTTGAGTCCTACGGCACCAACAAAGTGATCACGCATTTGGGCTGTGCCGCAGGCGGCAATACAGCAACCGCATTCAATGCACCTTTCCAGCTCATAAATCGCATCGGCCAGTTCTGGTGCCATCGCCTGTTCCTGAATATCCAGGTCGGCGGCCTCCAGTCCCTCGTCATGAACCCAGGTTTCGAGACGTTCGGACATGCCTCGCATCCACTTGCCGGTGTTAACTGACAGGTCAGCAATGAGTTCAAAGCCTGGGAGAGGAGCCAGGGTGATTTCGTCCGGGAGATTACGGGTTAGCGTGCGGCAGGCGAGTGCCGGACGCCCGTTGATAATAATGCCGCAGCTGCCGCAAATTCCAGCACGGCAGACAAAGTCAAAGGCCAGTGACGGATCCTGTTCTTCGCGAATCAGGTTTAGGGCGATAAACAATGTCATTGAATCGGTTTCTTCTACCTGGAAAGTCTGTAAATTCGGGCGACTTTCCGGGTCCTGCGGGTTGTGGCGCAGAACGTGAATGTTCAACATACGGGTCTGGGCGAGGGGGATCTGGTTCATTCCTGTTCCCCCAGGCGCTCATTAGGGCCGCGAAACGCTGGAGGCAGCTTGTCGATAAACGGCATTAGCATTGCCTGTCGCTGGTGGCGATTGATGTCGCCGGAGTTTCCTCCAAGAGACTCAATTTGCGCCTTTCTGGCGTTGCTGTCCGGGTGCTCTATGTGATTTTTTGCGCCGTAGCCTCGCCAGCCCGGAGGGAGTTCCATTTTCATAATGTCCAGATTTTCATAGTCGATACTTGGCAGTTCATCTGCTGCTGTGGACCAGCCTGCAAGTGTTCTCTTCATCCAGTGCAAGTCATTGCGCTGGGGGAAATCAGCACGAAAATGCGCCCCTCTGCTTTCGGTGCGTTGCAGGGCACCGCAGGCGACGCAGAGTGCGAGTTTTAACATCCGAGGTAATCTGTAGGCAGCAACCAGCTCTGGATTCGGTCCGGGGCTTGTATTTTGCAAACCAACATTTCGCGCACGCCGCTGTAAGTCTTGTAGCTTATCTACTGCTTCTTGCAGTTTTTCGCCATTGCGGAAAATACCGACATTGTCAGTCATCGTTTCCTGCATCAGGCGGGTGAGGTCGACGGCGCTTTCCTTACCGCGGTTATGGGCAATAGCACTCATTTTTTTCTCTTCCCGGCGCAAGAAGTCACTAGCAAGAGTAGTCGAAAAGGACAGTTGTCCCTCTGCAGACAGGCAAAAATCTGCAATCGACTCAGCGACGATCATGCCCGCGACCACTGTTTCGGCCACTGAGTTTCCGCCCAGGCGGTTGAAGCCGTGCATGTCCCAGCACGCGGATTCACCGACTGAAAATAGCCCTTGTAATTGCGGACTGTGGCCCAGTGCATCGGTGCGTATACCGCCCATTGAATAGTGCTGCGCTGGCCGCACAGGGATCAATTCTTTGGCGGGATCGACGCCCAGGAAGTGCTGACAGATTTCCTTGACCTCGCGCAGCTTGCCGTTGATATGGCTTTCTCCCAACAGACGTATATCTAACCAGAGGTGCTCGCCGAACCGACTGCTCGCACCGTGCCCGGCGATAATATGCTCTTCCATTCTTCGGGAAACCACATCCCGGGACGCCAGCTCCTTTTTTTCCGGCTCATAGTCGGGCATGAAACGATGCTCGTTCCCATCCAGGAGCAGGCCACCGTCTCCGCGGCAGCCCTCCGTGACCAGGATGCCGGCGGGAAAGATGCCGGTGGGGTGAAACTGAACCGCTTCCATGTTGCCCAGTTTGGCCAGACCTGTCTCCAGGGCAATGGCCGCGCCCATTCCTTCGTTGATGACGGCGTTGGTAGAGACCCGGTATATGCGGCCAAACCCACCGCTGGCGATGCAGGTCGCCCGCGCCATGTAGGCGACAAGCTTGCCGCTGATAAGGTTGCGCACAATGGCGCCACAGCAGCGATTACCGTCATGGATCAGGGCGACTGCCTCCATCCGCTCGTGTACCGGTATACCCGCTGCAATGGCCTGGTTGCTCATGGTGTAGAGCATGGCGTGACCGGTGCCGTCGGAAACATAACAGGCTCGCCATTTGGCGGTGCCACCGAAGTTGCGACTATCGATCAATCCGTGAGCCGCATCAGCTTCGAGTATTGTCTCGCGCTTGCCGTCGCGGGTAATTTGGCGTTCACCTTTTTGCACCCTGCTCCAGGGCACACCCCAAGCCGCCAGCTCACGTATGGCCTTGGGCGCGGTATGGGCAAACATGCGCACAACTTCCTGGTCTGCCCCCCAGTCGGAACCGCGCACCGTGTCGGCAAAGTGTATGTCCTCGTTGTCGCCTGAGCCGCCCAGGCAGTTACCCAGGCTGGCTTGCATGCCTCCCTGAGCCGCCGCCGAGTGCGAACGTTTGACAGGCACGAGGCTAAGAATAGTAACGTCCAGTCCGCGCCTTCGAGCACCTATGGCGGCGCGCTGTCCGGCGAGTCCTCCGCCAACGACCAGTACATCTGTATAGATAATTTCCATCTATTGAGGCTCCACTGGCCGCGCTGGGATGTAGCGTTCCCCGGCAGAATGGGAATGGTCTGCGCCGATCTTCATGTATGTGATCAACGAAGCCGTGCCCAGGCACAGGTAGAAGGCAACGATGCAGCAGAGTAGGAGCTTAATTCTGCCGCGCCATAGCCCCGCGGTTGCTGCAGGAAACGGTCCCCATTTCATCGCAAGGCGATAAATACCTATCCCTGCATGAAGGTGCACGACGAGCAACAAGGGCGCATATATCATCCAGAAACGTCCGCTCCAGATTCTGTCCGAGGAGGCGTAGGGGCCAATATTGTCAGGTTGGGTCATAACGACAAGTAAGTGCGTCGAGGCCAGGAAGAACAATACGAAGCCGGTGATGACCTGCACATACCAAAGGGTAGTGTCCATGTGACGCATTGCTCCAACGTGCTGGTTGAGTCGCCGGTACTGCTGGTAATCGGCCGGGAATTTTCGCAGCGCGAGAAGAGCGTGTGCCGCCAGTAATAGCAACACGAGTGCCGCGACTGCAGAGACAAGAATCGGATACGGCTTGTCGAGCAGATGTGCGCCTTCAAACATTCGCGTGACCCAATACATGGCGTCCTTGCCCAGAAGAATGCTGGACTCAAAAAACATGTGGCCCCAGATAAACAGGACTAATAGCAAACCGCTGACGCTCTGCATTGCGTCCAGTCTTCCAGGCCACCGATTGATCTGCTGTCTCATTGCGAGTATCTCAACATGTGCAGTTAGGATTCTAGGCTGACCTGCTCGCAGTGAGCCTTGTCATGGCTCAATAAAATGGCAATCGCCGGTCGCCGCAGGCTTCGGTATAATGTATGCCCGATCAAAGTCAGTTAGAGCGTTTTCATGTCCGATAAGGACCTTATTCCGGCCGTCCAGGTCTCCAGTGGCGAAAAGTTTATCAACGAGCGGGGCATTACCGCCATTAAAGATGGTATTAAATCGGCGGCGACTCCCGGGGAGCGTCTGCGCAAGCCAGACTGGCTGCGGATTAAGGTACAGGGCGGCAAAACCTTCGAGAAGGTCAATAATATTGTGCGTGAGCACGGCTTGGCGACGGTCTGCGAGGAGGCCAAATGCCCGAATATGAGCGAGTGTTGGAGTTCGGGTACCGCTACAATCATGTTGTTGGGCGACGTGTGTACTAGAGCCTGCCGCTTCTGCGCTGTCAATACGGGTAACCCCCAGGGTTGGTTGGACCCGGACGAGCCTGCAAATACTGCGCAATCCGTGCAGTTGATGAATCTCAACTATGTCGTTTTAACGTCGGTCAACCGGGATGATTTGGCCGACGGCGGAGCTGGGCAATACGCCGCCTGCGTGCGCAAGGTCAAGCAGGAGAATCCACAGACGGCGGTTGAAGCTCTCACCCCGGATTTTCTTGGCGTGTTGGCGGATGTGGAGACAGTTGTAGATTCAGGTATCGAGGTGTTTGCCCAGAATGTTGAGACTGTCAAAAGGCTCACTCATCCAGTGCGTGATCCGCGAGCAAGCTACGAGCAAACCCTGGAGGTATTGGCTCATGCCAAGCGCTACAGACCAGACGTTTTAACCAAGACCAGCCTGATGTTGGGACTCGGTGAAACGGAGGAAGAAATACTCCAGTGCATGGATGATCTGCGAGCGGCAAGTGTGGATATTCTTACCTTTGGGCAGTATCTGCAGCCCACTGCAAACCACTATCCCATTGATCGCTATGTATCCCCGGATGAGTTTGAAAAGTATCGTCAATGGGGCCTGGACAAGGGCTTCCTGGAAGTTGTTTCCGGAGTTTTCGTTCGCTCAAGCTACCGGGCAGAGCAAGTGCTCAAGAAAAATAATGTCGGTTTGCCCTAAGCCGATAGGAGCAGAGAGTGGACGTTCAATGTTCAGCAGGGGCATGCAATTGGCATGACCCCTGTATGCAATGCCCCTGCTATGGGGATTATTGCTCCTTGCCCGATATCTTGGCGAGGCTGGAGTTGATCTGCATCGCCCAGCTGTTAAACATCCGCTGAACGTCCGCCCTGTTAGTAACGCTGTTGTTCAGTCCCCAATGACTGCTGCTGGTGCGGCTGTCCTTGATCAGTGCCAAAACCTCTCCGGTTTCCGAATCGGCAAAGGCCACTGCGACAGCGATAGCGCCAGAGCCTTCGGTGATCACATAGCTGCGACCAGTCGCACGTGATTTGCCATCATCTTTAGCGGCAGACGGTGCTATCGCGGTAATCATGGCTCCAATTTCCAGAACGTCATCGCCAGCCTCGGATACCAGCGGGAAATCACCCTTTTCCTGCAGGTGTTTTTCCATCGCGCTATGAAAGGTTTCCTGCAACATTAGCTTGTCAGACTCGGTAAGTTCCCAGTCTCGCCGACTCATGGAGGTGCCGGTTTTGCTGGGTTGAACCACTTCGATTTTGTCCACTCCCAAAGGTCGAATCATGACCTTGGTATATCGGCTGAAATCAGCGTCAGGATCGATGTAGGCTACATCTGCTTTACTGTTGTCGACGCGATGCAGGTTGTCGCCTATGACTTCGGCGTCGCTTCCAGTCTGTATTTCCGGTGTGCTGCTGCAGCCAGCCAGCAGAGCTAGCACGGCTGTGCCTGCAAAAATTTTTCTGATCATATCAAAGACTCCTGTTTGAAATATTTTGCTCCTAGGCGTGGCACAATACTACCTATGTCTACGATATACACAACCTCGCTTGCGTCGTTCAGTGGCGCATCAGAACTTGGACAATCCCTGGATCGCGTCGACTTGTTGCGTCTTGATTTACAGGGCGGTGAAGCGCCTGGAAACAAAGCCTTTAAATTGCGAGCGAATCTTGAGATTGCGAAAAACAAAGGCGTATCGCGCATCGTCAGTTTTGGCGGGCCCTGGTCGAATCATTTGCACGCTTTGGCCGCCGTCGGAGCCGAGTTGGGTATTGAAACAATTGCCATTGTTCGAGGCGGCGAGCGTGAAACTGCAATGCTCGCTGATATCAGGCGGTTAGGCATGAAATTGATCACTGTGTCGCGAGAGGAGTACCGCAGGCGCACTGATCCTGATTATCAAGAAGGCCTCGAGCAGCGTTTTTCGCCTTGTGTTCTGGTGCCAGAAGGGGCAGCAAATCCGGCTGGAGTTCTCGGGTGTGTGGACATCGCAAAGTTAATTAACAAGCAGGGTAGGTGCTGGCGCCGAGTGGTAGTGCCGGTTGGTACTGGCACTACCCTGGCCGGGTTGGCGGCTGGTCTAAGCTGTGCCGAAGAGTTGGTGGGGGTATCAGCGCTCAAAGGGGCGAATGATCTGGAGCAGCGAATTACCGGTTTACTCGCAGAATCAAGCCTCTCATCGAAGCTGCCATGGCACATTCTTCATGACCATCATTGCGGCGGATTTGCCCGCGTCAACGATAGGCTGCGAACATTTATGACTGGCTTTGAACAAGTTCATGGGGTGCAACTGGAGCCCGTGTACACGGGAAAAATGTTACTGGCTATACATTCGCAGATCGCCTGTGGGCTATGGGATCGGAGCGATTCCATTTTGGCAATTCATACCGGTGGATTGCAGGGGCGCAGAGGCTACAGTTGGCTTGGCTAGAATTGCCAGTGCAGGCCCGACGTACGCAAGCGGGTAAACGTAGTGCGTTGTTTGCTTGAAGTATGGCCTTTCACGCCGCCTAAGGCTCGCACATTGGCGCGCAGTTCCAGCCATTCAGGGCTGCCCCAGAGATAGGATTGGGATTTCAGCATTTCGAATTCCTGCTCGAGAGATTGGCGCAATTCCTCGCCGGCGAAAAAGAAGCCCATTTCGTTGTTATAGAGGCGTGAGCGGTAATCCAGGTTTGTGGTGCCGACGAAACCCCAGTTGTCAGTGAGGAAGAACTTGGCATGAAGCTTGCCATAGGCGACATCACCTCCCAGTAAGTCCGCGTCCCTGCGCCCGGTCTGATAAATGCGCACTCTGGGATTGTTAATCAGGTCTTTCCAGTTTTGACTCTCGACAAGCTCCGGGTTGAGCTCGCTCTTCTTCAGCTTTTTCCGCCATTTTTCTCGGGTTGCTTTGTCGAGCAGCAGGCGTGGTGCTGTGTCCATATCAATGATCGCCTGGGCAAAGAAATTATCGCTGGTCATGATTGAGTTGGTCACGATTTCGATTCGGTTATCCGGGTGCTCCTCCAGCCAGGAGTATAGGTTCTCCGAGCCATCTTCATAAACCGTGCCGTCTTCTCGTTCGTACTTGGGCACAAAAAGGTAGGGGGACACAATGCGAACTGTGCGGTTGTCAGGATCCATTTCAGCCAGTTGCCGGGTCATGTAAATGATCGAATTCGGGTTTTTCTGAAGGTTTTTGTCGTAGTCGCTGACAACCTTTTTGTTGATGATATTGCCTAGTTCATGGGCGATTCGTGTTCTCGCCGGGTGCAGGTCTTGCTGCAGGTAGTCTTCCATGTTGTCGTAAGCCAGCTTGAAGTCCGGCATGGCGCGTAACGCTGCAAGATGGTCGCGCATTTTGTCCCGTTCTTTGCTGTGGGCGAGTCGGGAACCAAGAACCTTATTGCCGGGCACAGCAAATAGAATGCTTACATACTGTCCGCTTATCTCGCCGACCGACTTTGAAACATTCACCCCAGGTTGCGCTCGCAAAACGATTTCAAGGTCTTTATAGGCTGTCGGGTCTTTGCTACCGTCCTCTAACAAACCGTAGTAGGCGGTCGAGATGTTACGTCCACCAGTCATTACCCAGGCTTTTTCAGGCCAGTTGCCGTCCGTAACGAGTAGTTTGTCGTGGGAGCGACGGTTGATGTTGGTCACATTTCTGGAGGCTGCCCCGAATACCAGCGCCTGAACACGCGCCTTTGATACCGTCGCTGCACCTTCTTCGTTGCGCATGAAGCCGCCATCGATCGCGCAGTTTTTCAGGGCCTTTAACTCTGAATGACTGCGATGAAAGGAGCCCAGAGAGTCGACCATAATCCGGACATCGATACCACGACCGACAGCCTCACACAGAGCGCCCAGAAAAGCGTAGCCGACCAGGTCGCGTTTGAAGATGTAGTAAACCGCATCCACTGTGTGGTCTGCGTTATCAACCATCCAGATCTTTGCGGCCAGGGAATTGATGGACTCCTCATAACTGCTGCCAATGATTTTTCCCAGGGCATCGTTGGTAGGGACATCAGCGGTCATGCCAAGTTTCACGGGGTCGATATCAAGGGCATTGGCATCAGCTCTGGTGCGCTGCCGGTAATAGCCTTCCAACACAAGGTCACGTACTGCATCTGAGGGAGGGCAGTCCTGAATGTCCTGGCGATCCCCCGGACACGGGGGCTGTTGAGGTGTTGCGGCGCAAGCACTGAGCAGCAGGAGCACAAGCACAAGACTGTATCGTAACGACAGATAGAGAGATTGAGTCACAGTTTCCTCTGGCTGTTATTCGCGTAAGCGCAGCTTGGCGACCACGGCGCGGTGATCAGACAATATATCAGTAGCGGTTGAGTAGTCGAGAAACTCCAGCTCTCCGGAAATGATAATCCAGTCAAGGCGCTTTTTTTTGTAGCTGTAGTGGCGGTCATCGTCACCGGGCCAGGCGTGGAGCAATCGTTTATTTTCTGCAGCGTTTTGGACTAGCCGCTCGGCCAGCGTTTCGGAATTGAAGTCACCCATCAGTATCAGTGGGTTGGTTCGGTTTTTTAGTGCTGCATCCAGCTCTTCGGTCTGCCGCTCTCGCACTGACTTGCGGGAGAAATCCATGTGCAGTGAAATCACATCAATGACGGTCGCCGTCTGGCCCGGGCGGTGCCACTGTATCTCGGCCACCGTAAAACCCTTGCCTGCGGTAGGCGGGGAAGGGGTGAAATCCAATCTTGCGGCGGCTGAAATCGGAGCGGAGGCAAATATGCCGGTCCCATAGTCTGCTATGCCCAGGGACGCGTGGCTGGCCTGAATCCACCACCCATAGCCGGCCCTTTCGGCAATATAGTTTGCATGATCAAAGTTACCGCTCCAGGCGGAGGGTGCATCCACTTCCTGCAGCGCTGCCACGTGAATTTCATTTTTTTGCAAGAAGCTGGCAATCGATTCCAGGTTTTGGCGTATTGCATCGTTCGAGACCAACACCTGGTTGAGGCTGTCGCCCCGGCCATGGGCGATATTGAGCGATGCCACCCTCAGCGTACTGGTCGGGGCAGGCATTTTCGCGCTTTCAGCCTTGTTGATCGTCAGCAGCTGTGGCTTGCCCGTTTCTGCGGCAGGAGCACCTGCACAGGCGACCAGCGTGATAATGAAGCACGCTGATGTGACTGTCAGGAAAGCCCATTTATGCATAGTGTGAATTCCAATTGTCCGGAACAAGGAAAAAGCGCCCCTGTTCGTTGCTGCTGGTATCGAGCAAGGCGACTTGTATCGGCCTACTATCCTTTGCCAATGCTACCATTCCCTGGGCAATAAGCTCAGCTCTGGAGAGTGTGCCGGCGCCACAGCCGTTAACGGGAGATAGCCATTGGGACCGTTCCAGCGGTAGATAGCGCATATTGCTGACTTCTTCCTCCATTGCGACCAGTTCGCTTTGCCTGCACCAGTTTGAGAGATTTAGCGCTGGGTTGTAGCCGGGTGGGGGAGGCGCGGGCAATTGCCAATGGGTAAATAATCGCCCTTTTATCTCAATCTCATGCAGGGGATCGTTGATTCCCAGTTCCTGCAGGGCTATGCGGCCTTCGGGCGTATTAGCCAGGCAGATTTGATGGTTCAGCATGCGTTGCAGCTTTAAATCCAGTCGATCGTTTGAGTTCGGCCCCAGCCATCTGCGTTGCTCACTGTCGATTGCTCCCGGTGCTGATAGATAAAATTTGACAGCCAGTTCCAGGTGGATGCTCCGTTGGCGATGGTGGCAAAAGTAAATGCAGTCAAACTCCCCAAGGGTACGCTCGCTATCGCGAACGGCGAGGTTGTGCGCAAGAAGCTCAACCGCGGGGTCCTGCTCCAGGAAGAAATGCCAAAGTTGTTCGAAGTACAAACCCAGGCGCCTGGTACTGCTCTTTGCCAGATGAGCGGTTAGAGGTTGTGGATCGACGTCAAGAGATCTTAACCATGCCATACGCTCATTGGTCAGGGCAAAGCCTGTATTCTGAACTGCGGTGTGACTGTCAAGCTGCGAACTGAGTAACAGGGGCGCAGAAAAACAGGACCACGCCAGGTCACGGACGACGGGCGTATTCAGGGAAAGTAATGAGTTTTCTGCTGAGGCGTTCACAGGGTTATAATACCAGTCCTTTTCAGCGATGGGCGCACTCATGCCTGGTTCCTTCAAGAAGATCGGTTTGGTCGGACGCAGCCAGCAAAATGGGCTGGATGTTGTTCTACAGGAATTGCTTGCCCTGCTTGAGCACCGTGGCCACGAGGTGATACTCGAGGATTGCCTCGGGGAATTGGTGCCGGAAGCGGAAGTTCGTCTCGGTAACCGCGATGACATTGGTCAGGATTCTGACCTTGTGATTGTTGCTGGCGGTGATGGTTCTCTGCTGAGTGCGGCTCGTACCCTGGCAAAGTACGAAACTCCGGTGCTTGGCGTTAACCGTGGTCGACTGGGCTTTCTCACCGACATCACGCCAGACCAGATTGCGGAAGAGATTCCTCGGGTACTGGATGGCAATTTTGCCACCGAAAGTCGCTTTTTGCTGGACGCACATGTGGAGCGCCAGGGCGAAATCGTGGCGCAGGCAGATGCCCTCAACGATGTTGTGGTTAACTCTGGGACATCTGCACAGATGATCGAAATCGAGTTGACCGTGGATAATACCTTTGTCTATCGCCAGCGAGCAGATGGTTTGATCGTGTCGACTCCCACCGGTTCTACGGCTTACTCACTGTCTGGAGGAGGGCCAATCATGCACCCCTCACTCGACGCTATCGTGCTGGTGCCGATGTTTCCGCATGCACTGAGCAGTCGCCCTATTGTTGTCGACGGTAACTCTGAGATTAGGGTGGATATATTGCAACGCAACCGCATTCACCCCCCGGTGACTTGTGATGGCCAGGTGAACATGACAGCCAGGCCTGGCGACTCCGTGGTCATTCGGAAAAAGCCCCACAGACTCACCTTGCTGCATCCGGTGGGCCATAGTTTTTATGCCAGCTGCCGCGATAAGCTGCGCTGGGGCAACGCCCTGGTTGACTGATGGCGCAAACTTTCACCGTACTCAGGGTTTCACTGGGCGAAGATCTGCTGCCCCTGACCGCACTGCTTCGCTCTCGCGGCGTGCCGCATCAGATTTACGAAGAGTCGGGTCAACAAGTGCTGACCGTGTTCGAGCAGGGTCACGTGCAATTGGTGGATAGCCTCTACCGTGCCTGGCGGTCCGGTGAGGTTAAAATAGAAGCACGTGCGGGCAAGCCAGTGACAAGTTCAGCGCCCCTGATTCAATGGCGCCAGTCCCCGGTGACTGCAGTTGTCGCGCTGCTTTGTATTGGTATTTTCCTGGCTTTTCTCTTGGGTGCCCCCCAGCAGTGGTTGGCATGGTTGAGTTTCACACCCTTTGAGGTGCAGGGTGAAAAAATCAGGTTTTTGCCCATGGGAGACCAGTATTGGCGCCTCATAACACCTGCTTTCCTCCATTTCGGATGGCTGCACATTACCTTCAACATGCTCTGGTTGTGGGAGTTAGGCTCAAGGGTTGAACGAGCCACCGGAAGTGTTAATGCCCTCGGGTTGCTGGTTGTCATTGCCCTGGTATCCAATGTCAGCCAATACCAGTTCGGCGGGCCGAGCCTGTTTGGCGGCATGTCTGGTGTGGTTTACGGTTTGCTGGGATTCTCATGGGTTGCGCCCCTTCTTCAACCAGGCTGGGCTATTCAGCCACCCAGGGCGATTATGCTGTTTATGGTGGGTTGGCTGCTCCTGTGCCTGTTTGGTGTCGTTGAAGTATTGGGCTTTGGCGCTATTGCCAATGCAGCGCATGTGGGTGGGCTATTGTGTGGTGCTGCCCTAGGAGCTGTTTTTGGTGGGCTGTCGCGCTTTCAGGCTGAGCGCAGCAAAGACTTGTAAGCCTCATTACCCGCACTATACTAATGTCTCCAAGACTAACTACGAGGTTCGCAACATGGAGTACAACCCCGAGCACCACAACCTGAAGTGTCCCAAATGCCAGCACGGCATGGACGAGATCGATCACGAAGGTGTGGTCATCGATCGTTGCAGCCATTGTAGTGGACTTTGGTTTGACGCCGACGAAGCGCATCAGTTGAAGAGCTTGCCCGAAAGCCACGCTGTCGATACCGGTGACCCCAAGGAGGGCTGGAAGTGGGATAGCCGGGTTGAAATCGATTGCCCGCACTGTGGCAAGCGTATGGAACTGACCTCCGATTCCAAGCAAAAGCATATCTGGTACGAAATTTGTCACGACCATGGCATGTTCATGGACGCCGGTGAGTTCGCGGATTTCAAGGAAGAGAACCTGCTCGATTGGTTCAGGGCCGTTATCAAGGGCGACAGGAGTACGGTTGCACCCTGAAAAATGAATGCGCCGGGTAGCCCGGCGTCACCATTTCCCCCGATTCGGGAGTATAATGCCGGGCTTTCAAAGCTGCGGAGCTCCCGATGGATTACCAGCAAATGATCGACTCGATGACACCGGAGGTATACCGGAGCCTGCGTCGTGCCGTTGAGCTTGGCAAATGGCCCGATGGCCAGCCTCTCAATTCACAGCAGCGCGAAAATGCCATGCAGGCCATCATTGCCTGGGGCAAGCGCCATCTCTCCGAGCAGGACCAAATTGGCTTCATCGACAAGGGACACAAGGACGGCGATGATTGCGATGACCCTGCAGAAACCCCCCTCAACTGGAAATAGGAGTTAGCCGTGGCCGACATTCTCGCTGCAGGAGCAGTGCGCAAAATGAAAACCTCGCTTGGCGAGCAAGTGACGTACTCCTTGCCGCTGGGCGATACGGATCTCCCCATGAACGCCTTGTTGGGGAAGTCATTGCAGCTGCAATACGACGGTCTTATCAACTGTGTCGCCTGTGACCGCAAAACCAAAAAGAGCTTCAGCCAGGGCTATTGCTACCCCTGCTTTCGACGATTAGCCCAGTGCGATACGTGTATCATGTCGCCGGAGAAATGCCATTTTGCAGCGGGTACTTGCCGCGAACCCGAATGGGGGGAAACCCATTGCATGATCGATCATATTGTCTACCTGGCGAACACTTCCGGCCTCAAGGTGGGTATTACTCGCCATAGCCAGGTGCCCACACGTTGGATGGACCAGGGTGCGACCCAGGCCCAGCCAATTTTTAGAGTGGATACACGTCTTCACTCAGGCATTGTAGAAACCCTGTTCAAGGATCATGTGGCGGACAAGACCAGTTGGCAGGCCATGCTCAAGGGGGACGCAGACCCCGTTGATCTGGAGAGTGAACGCCAGCGACTGGTAAATGAGTGCCAACAAGGGCTGCAGCAGGTCCGGGAGCAATATGGTCTGCAGTCGGTCACCGAGTTGGTCGATGCACAGGAAACGCGGATTGCTTACCCAGTGCTGGAGCACCCCAGCAAGGTGAAATCGTTCAATCTGGACAAAACCCCGACTGTCGAAGGAGCCCTGATGGGTATTAAAGGGCAATATCTGATCTTCGACACTGGTGTAATCAACATGCGTAAATATGGCGGCTATCACCTGGCCGTCGCTGAAATTAACTGAGGACTGTTATGCGCGATGCAAACCCCGGCACTATTCTTCTGAAGGATTATCAGGCACCTCCTTACCTGATCAATCGCACTGAGCTGCATTTCGAATTGGGGGAGGACGAAACTATCGTGACCTCCCGTTTGCATCTGTTGCGTGCAAGCCAAGAGCCAGCGGCGCTGGAGCTGCAAGGCCAGGAACTGGAATTGCTTGAGGTTGCGATAGACAATCAGGCGCTGCCGGATAGCGCTTACCGTGTTACGGAGAACAGCCTGGTCATCGAAGATGTTCCAGAACAGTGTGTGCTGTCGTGTAAAACGCGAATACAGCCCCAGGAAAATACCTCCCTGGAAGGCTTGTACAAGTCTCAAAGTATGTTCTGCACTCAATGTGAGGCCGAGGGCTTTCGCAAGATAAGCTATTACCTGGATCGTCCGGATGTTATGTCCGTATTCACGGTGACCATAGAGGCAGACGCCCAGCGCTATCCAGTACTGCTCAGCAATGGCAATCTGATGGAGACCAAAATTCTTGCCAATGGTCGCCGTCAGGTGCTCTGGCATGATCCCATTCCCAAGCCCTGTTACCTGTTCGCACTGGTAGCAGGCGACCTACAGCATATTGAAGACCGCTTCCTGACCGTCAGTGGTCGCGATGTCACTCTGCGTATTTATGTAGAGCCCAAGGATCTTGGGAAATGCGACTACGCGATGGATTCCCTGAAACGATCCATGCGCTGGGATGAGGAAGCGTTTGGTCGTGAATATGACCTGGATATCTTTAATGTCGTTGCCGTTGATGATTTCAACATGGGAGCGATGGAAAACAAAAGTCTCAATATTTTCAACACATCCTGTGTTTTGTGTCACCCGGATATCACCAGCGACCAGGGTTACCAACGGGTCGAGGCGATCGTTGCGCACGAGTACTTTCATAACTGGAGTGGTAATCGGGTCACCTGTCGTGACTGGTTCCAGCTCAGCTTGAAAGAAGGTTTTACAGTTTTCCGCGATGCGGAATTTTCGTCCGACATGGGCTCCCGAACGGTGAAACGGGTTGAGGATGTCAGCATGTTGCGCACCGCCCAGTTTGCCGAAGACGCCGGTCCCATGGCACACCCGGTGCGACCAGAGTCGTACATTGAAATTAATAACTTCTACACCCTGACTGTCTACGAAAAGGGTTCGGAAGTTGTGCGTATGATTCATACGCTGTTGGGAGCAGAGAAATTCCGCGAAGGCTCTGATCTGTATTTCTCGCGCCATGATGGCCAGGCAGTGACTTGCGAAGATTTTGTTTGTGCCATGGAAGATGCCAGCGGTATCGACCTCGGCCAGTTCCGTCGTTGGTATTCCCAGGCCGGTACGCCGATTTTGGCTGTGCAAGACAACTATGACGCAGATTCCCAAACTTACACCCTGGAGGTGACGCAGTCCTGCCCGGCCACGCCGGGTCAGCCTGATAAGGAGCCCTTCGTTATTCCACTGGCCATGGGATTGCTGGGCGATGCCGGAAATCTGCCGCTGCGCCTGGCGGGTGAAGAGCCAGACCCTGAAACCAGCGATAATACTCACCGGGTGCTCATCGTCGAGCAGCCTAGTCAAAGCTTTGTGTTTGAAGGGATACCTGAGCGACCAGTGCCCTCGTTGCTGCGCGGCTTTTCCGCGCCAGTGCGGTTGGAATTCGATTACAGTCGGGAGAATCTATGTCAGTTGATGAGTCGCGATGATGACGGCTTCGTTCGCTGGGATAGCGCCCAGTCGCTCGCCTTGCAAGTGATTACTCAGGTCCAGGAACAATTGGTCCAAGGGCAGCAACCCCAAGTGGATGCATTACTCATTAATGCCTGCCAACAGTTGCTCGGTGATGAATCATTAGATCCGGCGATGGTGGCGGAAATGTTGGCGCTGCCCAGTGAAAACTACCTTGCGGAACTGGCGGGAGAGGGCGCAGCAGATGTTGAGCTGATTCATCAGTCACGTCAGGCAGTCCGGGAAGCCATAGGCAGCGCAGCCAAAGATATGTTGCTAGCGCGTTATCACAGCTTGGCCAGCGATGCCGACTATGCTCCCAGCGGCGAACAAATTGCATCCCGTGCATTGCGTAATAGTTGTCTGGGCTATCTGGCCTGCGCTGACCGCGACCACCTATCGTTGGCGGCCAGCCAATTGCAGTCAGCGAACAATATGACCGACCGCCTTGCCGCACTGAAAGTGCTGGCTTTCTATGGTGGGCAATCAGACTGGGAGGGGGCGCTCGCGCAGTTTTACAGCGACTGGGGTCATGAAACCCTGGTAGTAAACCAATGGCTGCAGGTACAGGCTACGATGCCTGATGCGGGGGCTATTGATCGTGTGCGACTGTTAATGGAGCACGCGGATTTTGACATTCGCAATCCCAATAAGGTGCGTTCACTGGTTGGCAGCTTTGCGGGGGCAAACCCGGTCAATTTCCACCGCGCGGATGGAGAGGGGTATCGCTTGCTTGGCGATGTTATCACCGAGCTTAATAGCCTTAATCCGCAGACGGCTGCCCGTTTGCTGGCCCCGCTGACCAAGTGGCGCTATTACAGTGGTCGCGCGGAGTTAATGCGAGCCGAGCTGCAGCGGTTGGCGCAATTGCCTGATTTATCGCCCGATGTGTACGAGGTGGTGACCAAGTCTTTGCAGTAGCTGATCACCTTAACCGATGGGGTAGAGGCTCAGGCTTTCTGCTTCTCCCTGCTTTCTGCTCCCTGGTTGTTTGTGCAGTCGTTCCACCGTGGCTCGCAGTTGCGCGCCGCTCCAGCTGGCGCCTTCGCGACTATAGAGCGCTTGTTCCAGTTGTAACAGCTGGGCATTAAGCTCGGCATCCGCCAGGGCTTCACCGGCGGTATTTAACGAGGTGATCCTGGCGTCATCGCAAAGTGCTGCAGCCCACTGAATCAGTTTTTTTCGAGCCTGCAAAGGCTGGTCTGCAGCGCAGGCTGCCACCAGCGATTTATAAGCCGCTTTGGGTGATGCCGGAGCCGGCTGTTCCCCATCTTCCTGTTGCTGACTTCTCCTGGAGCGAGAGCGCAGCAGTACAAGCAAAGTGATAGCCCAGCCGATTGCGCAAACGAGCGCGGCCAATTGCCATTGCCATAGAGGCTGTTGCCCGGCGTCGGCTGTTCCGCTGGTCGCTATCTGCTGTTCGATGTTGGTAGAGGTGGCCACGGGGGAATCGATCGCTGGTGCCACCTGCAATGTTCTGGCGGGTATAACCGCCGTGCGCATGACTTGTGCCTGAGTGTCCCACCAGGGAATTTCAACAGCGGCCAGTTCGATGTTGCCCGTTCGTGTCGGAACGACGGCCACGCTGTCGCTGCGTGAACCGAGCAAGCCGGTCGATATTTCTGCATCCGCAATAGTGGGTTGGTCAGGGTAGTGCTTTATGCCATTGGTTGCAGTTAGCAGCGCTGGCGGCAATTGAGCCCCCTGCAATCCTTCGCCACGAAGCCGTATGGTGCGGGTAACCGACTCACCGACACGCAGTTTTTCGGGGTCTGTCGACCACTCTTCTTCAACGACAATGTTGCGGGCGGGTAACCAGGTGTCGCCGGGATAGGCAGCGGGCCTCGGTAGCACCTCAATACTGAGTGGCTGGCTCTGTAGACGCACCAGCTTGCCCCTTGATGTGTCGAATACGCTGCGTCGCGACCCACTCTCCCTGGCGGAAAAGCTCTGTGCTGGAATCTCCAGCACGCCGCTTTTCTCAGGGAAAATTGCATAGCGCACCTCATGCACTAACCAGGGTCTGTTGCTCACGGTGCGCTGGAAAGACTTTTGTTCCAGGGGAACAACGAAAGCGCCTGGCAGTTGAAGGTCGCTGATACTGCGACCATCCAGATTTACCGCCTGCTGCAGCCTGAGCGTCAGAATCAGCTGTCCCTGAACATAAACGGAATCGGCGTCCACGGTGGCTTCAAATAAAACCGCTTCTTTACCGGAATGTACGACGGGCGCTTTACTCACGTTGACCCAGACCGGGGTGGTCTTGCCGGCACCTACCTGGAATGAAGAGATAATCAGGGCACCGGTTCTTCTGGGGGTAAGTTCAATTTGCAATTGACGATTGTGGTTACGCTTGCCATTCACAATGGTCGTATTGCTGCGTGTTTTGCGCGACAGAATTTCCCAGTCGCTGCGTAAGGAATCCAGGCTGACGGTGCCCAGGTCCTCGTCATCCTCGGTCGCGCTGATCACCAGTTGCAGGGTGTCACCCATGGACACCTGCTGGCGGTCCACCGTGGCCTCAACAGCTGCATGCGCTAAAACTCCGACCTGGCCCAGGAGCAGGATTACTGCCCACAGGACTGGCCTACCAATACGTCTCATCATCCTTCGTCTTTCCCTGCTGCTGTCGCTGCTGGCTTTCATAGCGAAATTTTTGCCGCAGTAGCCCGGAGGGGTCGTCCGGTACCCGTCGCAACCACTGCTCCATAGCCTGATCTTTTTCCAGGTCTTCCTGCTGTGCCTGGGCGATTTCTTCGTCCAGCCTGTCCTGCTGTTGCTCGTTTTCCTGTTCTGCTTGCTCTTCCTGATCTGCTTCCTGTTCTTGCTCTGGTTCGGATTCCTGTTCTTCTTCGGCTTGCTGGTCCTGTTCGGAGCTCTCTGGATCTTCGGGCGGCTGCGACTGGCTATCCTGCTGTTGCTCCTGTTCGCTCTCCTGCTGGTCCTGGTTTTGCTCCTGGTCCTGATTCTCGCTTTCTTGCTCCTGGTCTTCCTGATCTTCCTGGTCTTGTTCATTTTGCTGATCTGATTGTTGTTGCTGCTCTTGCTGCTGTTTTTGCAGTTCCTCCAATAGTGCCAGGTTCTCTATGGCGTCCTGCTGCTCTGGTTTTAACTCCAGCGACTTTTGGTAGGCCTCAATGGCCTCATCCAGTTGTCCGGCTTTAGCCAGGGCATTGCCTCGGTTGTAGAGCGTGTCTGCGCTTCCCTCGTCGGCAAAGCTCTGGCTCGCGCGCTCATAGTCATCCGCGCGATAAGCAGCCGTGCCAGCCCAGTCCTGGTTCTCAAACAAGCCTGCTGCAGCTTCGTTTTCGCCTTGTTGCAGGGCGCGTTGGCCCTGTTGGTCAGGGGTGCGCCAGAGGTCGTCCCAAACATTAGCATTCGCCTTTTGAGGCAGAGGCGCAAACATGAGAGGCAGCAAACAGACAATCCAACCCCGGCGGAACAAACCCAGGACCACGGGCAACAGGAGCAGGATTAACAAGTAGCCCTGGTCTTCCCAGGCGTCCGCGGCCCTATCCAGCACCATGGTTTGTTCGGGAATTTCCAGCAGGTCGTCTGCCAGCAGGTAATCCAGGTCGGCATCGTCAATCTGCATGCGCATATAACGTCCACCCGTGTCATTGGCCAATCCGCGCAGCAAACTTTCCTCGAGCGAGGGCATAACAATGGTTCCGCTGTCGTCTTTGAGAAAACCGCCTTTGGGAAGAGGCAATGGCGCCCCGGTTGCAGTTCCTATACCCATGATGGCCAGCCCCATACCGCTGCCCCGCATAAGGTCGGAGGCTTCCTGGCGGTCGCGCTCGGTAATGCCATCAGTCACCAGCAGGATTCGCCCCTGCTGAATGCCTGCTGACTGCATAAGCTCCAGTGCCTGGGTGAGGGCTGCTGCGGGTTCCGAACCTGGCACCGGCATCATGCCTGGGTTGAGTGCCGGTAACAGGTTGGCAATGGTCGGAGTGTCGTCTGTTAGCGGGGTAACAATATGGGCGTCACCGGCGTAAGCGATAAGCCCCGTTTGGCCCTCTTTGCGCTGATCCAATAGATCCAGCAGTTTTTGCCTTGCCCGGTCATTACGCGAAGGGGCCAGGTCGGCTGCCATCATGGAGTAGCTCAGGTCCAGGACCATGACCAGGGCGTCCTGCTTCTGGTGCACAGGCTGCGGTATCTTTTGGAAACTGGGCCCGGCTGCCGCTATGACAGCGATGGCCCAGACCAGAAGGAGGGCTGGGGTAAAATTGCTCTTGCGGGTGCCGCTGGAGTCGCCAATCAGGTAGGGCAGCAGGTCAGGGGCGATAACCGCGCTCCAGCTGCCACTGCGGTTGCGCAGTCGCCACAGCAGCCCCGCAAGTATGACCGCGGGCAGCAGTGCCCATAGCCACTCCGGGCGCATCAGGTGGAAGTTCATGTGGATTCACCACTGGCAGTGGAGTTTGAGCGGGGCGCAGCTTGCCACAGTCGGCCCAGTGCCAACCCAAAGCTGATAATCAAGGCCAAAGCAAGTGGCAGGTAGCCCAGGGCCTGGCGCGGTCGATAACTGGTGCTATCGACCTCTATCGGCTCTAGTTGGTCCAGTAATTGGTAGATATTGACGAGCTCTGCGGGGTTTCTTGCGCGGAAATATTTACCGCCGGTAATGCCTGCAATTTTTTGCAAGCCTTCCTCGTCGAGCTCGGCTGAGGGGTTAACCTGGCGTGACCCGAAGCTGGAGCCGAAGAGTCCTGGCATGGTCAGGCTGTCAGCGCCAATGCCGATGGTATAAATGCGAATCCCCAGTTCTGCGGCAAGTCTCGCGGCGTCTAACGGTTGTACAGAACTGGCCGTATCCTTGCCGTCGCTGAGCAATATCAACACCCGGTTTTCAGCCGGGCGTTCCTTGAGTCTTTTCACCGCCAGGCCGATGGCGTCGCCGATAGCGGTATCTTGTCCCGCGAAGCCGATTTGAGCTTCGAGGAGAAAGCGCTTCACCGTCGCGGTGTCAAAGCTTAGAGGGGACTGTACATAGGCATTACTGCCGAACAGGATGAGCCCAAGACGGTCGCCTTCGCGCTGTTCGATGAATCGACTGCCCACTTGCTTTACTGCCCGGATGCGGCTCACCAGTTGATCGGAGACCTCCATATCCTCAATCGTCATGGAGCCGGAAATATCCACCGCCAGCATCAGGTCACGTCCGCTGTTGGGTAACTCAATAGGTTCCCCTACCCATACTGGTCGGGCTGCCGCTACTAGCAGCAAAAGCCAGACGCCCCACAGCGCTGCGATTGGCAGGCGACCTGCTGCTCTGTTGGTGCGCCCCTGGTTGGCGCTGAGTTGCTGCCACTGCGCGAAAAAGGGTGCACGCAGCGCGGGCTCTTGTCCCTGGGCAACAGGTACCAAACGTCTCACTAACCATGGCAGCGGTGCCAGGAGTAGCATGAAGGGCCAAATCCACTCAATCATTGAACGGCCTTGTGGGATCTAATCCAGCGCGCGCTGGCGTCAAGATGCTCAGACACATTGGTACTGTCCGAGACCGCCTGATATTGCGCCTGCAGGTGTATTAGTTGAAATCTGGCGTCGACGCCGCTGCCACTGTTGAGAAATTCCTGCCAGCTTTCGCCGCTAAGACTGGCGATATCGCGTTGTGGATAGGCCTTGAGCGCCACTGCTTTGAGCAGGGCATTCGCTCGGGTGAGGCAGGTCGTGGCATCCTCAGAGGTCTGCCAATGGTCGCGGATCTCACTGAGCGCCGCGATGCCTTGTCGGCGATAGGCGTTGCGCCGATAGCGGGCGAGCAAACGCCAGGCGACCAATGCGCAGGCGATAAGAACCAGTGCTATCAATAGCCACCAACCCGGGGCCAGCGGCCACCAGCCTATGGCTGCCGGTTCTCGCAAGGGGTTGAGCTGATCCAGGGGGTCGGCGGGGTTCATTAACGCCTGTCCCCATAATAGGTTTGTAACAGCGTAAATGGCGCTTCTGCGGTGGATGCCTGCAGCACGGGAATTCCCAGTTTTGCCATGTTCTGTTGCAGTAGTTTTTGCGCACTATCGAAAGTGTCACTGTAATCCCTGCGCAAAAAACGGTCGCCGGTATTTAGTTCGCTGCGTTGCTCGCCGTCGGTCACTGCGTACCTGCCTCCCCTTGGTAATTGCGCTTCCAGTGGATCGCTGCAGGCCAGCGCGGTTACCTGGGTATGCTGGGCGAGTTGGAACAGGTGCTTGCGGGCGTTTTCGCTGTCTGCGCCCAGGAAATCACTGACCAGATAGATATTGCTGCCTGGTTTGGCGATACGCCGCAGGTTGGCCAACATGTCCGCAAAACTCTCCGCGTTGGGCGTGGTTTCCAGCGGTAATGCGTGATTGAAGGACTCCAGTTGGGACAAAAGTGCGAGCACGGTTCGCCGGGAGCGGCGCGGTCGTACTTCGCGGTGAAGCTGGCCGTCAAAGACCAGACCACCCACCCGGTCACCGTTGTCCAGAGCGCTCCAGCAGAGCAGGCTGGCCAGGTGTGCCGCCAATACGGATTTAAAACAGTGGCTGGAGCCAAAGAACATGCTATTTCGCTGGTCGACAACAAGTAGCACCGGTCGCTCCCTTTCTTCCCGGAACAGTTTGGTATGGGCACCTCCAGTGCGGGCGGTAACGCGCCAATCGATACTGCGAATATCATCACCGGGCTGGTAAGTGCGGACCTCTTCGAAATCTATGCCACGGCCGCGAAAGTTAGACTTGTTAGGACCAGTGAGGGCGGAAAGGGCACGATTGCGGCGTGCCAGCTTGAGTTGCCTGGCAGGAAAACGCAGGCTTATCAGTTCGTCCAGGGACGCATAGGCGCCCCTCGCCGGAGCTGCGATATCCGCTTTTTGCATCAGCCCACGGGCACCAGAGCCAGTAACTCGCTGGTGACCTGGTCAGGAGTAACACCGCTGGCTTCGGCCTCAAAGCTCAATAGCAGTCGGTGTCGAAAGACGTCAGCTGCTACCGCCTGGACATCGTCGGGGCCGACAAAGTCGCGGCCCGCCAACCAGGCGTGTGCCCGGGCACATCGATCCAGCGCTATCGTTGCCCTTGGGCTGCCGCCGTATTCAATCCAGTGTTCCAGTTGCTCGCTGTAGGGCTTGGGAGATCGTGTCGCGACTACCAACTGCACCATGTAATCCTCAACAGCGGTGGACATATGCAGATCCAATACTTCCTTACGAGCCGCGAAAACGACCTCCTGAGACAGAGGCTGTGGCGCTGCTGCCGCTGGCTTGCTTGCCTCAGATCGGGTCAGGCGCAAAATGTCGGCCTCTGCGGCGGCGTCGGGATAGTCCACGTTAACGTGCAGCAGGAAGCGGTCCAGCTGTGCTTCAGGAAGGGGATAGGTACCTTCCTGTTCAATCGGGTTCTGTGTCGCCATTACCAGGAACAAGCGTGGCAAATCATAGGTTTGTGATCCCACGCTCACCTGGCGCTCAGCCATCGCCTCGAGCAGGGCTGACTGCACTTTAGCCGGCGCCCTGTTGATTTCGTCGGCCAGCACCAGGTTGTGGAATATGGGGCCACGCTGGAAGTGGAACGAACCTTCCTGGGGGCGGTAGATTTCGGTGCCCGTAACATCGCCGGGCAGCAAATCCGGCGTGAACTGGATGCGTTGGAAATCGCCCTCCAGTCCATCTGCCAGACTCTTGACGGCTCGCGTTTTAGCGAGACCGGGAGCGCCTTCAACCAGAAGATGGCCGTCGGCCAGCAATGCGATGATAAGTCTCTGTACGAGATGGGTTTGGCCGATGATCTGACCGCTGAGCCACTCTTGCAGGGCCCTGATTTCTGCGCTTGCCACGCGTTCTCCTGTTTCAGTATTTGTTAGTGGGATATCTGCCCGAAAAGGCTGGCGCATTGTATCCTAACTTGCGCAAGCTTCCAGCCCCTGATTTAGCGATTGAAAACTGTGACTTTTCACCGGTTGAAAAGTTCCCGGTTGAGGCCTCCAAACGGCCAGTTTGGTCTAGACTTGCAGATAGGTTGCCTGTTTCTGTCAGGCAGCGAACCAACGGATAGGGAAAGAGTTGAATGATCTGGGAAAACTTCAAGAAGAGTCTGATGAAGGACCTGAAGAAACGCATTGATAGCCATGCCGAAGAGGCTGACCGGGAATCGTTGAATAATCTCGGGGATAACTTCTACCGCCGCTTCGCTGCGGAGGACCTGCGAGGTCGTTCAGTAGAGGATCTCTATGGCTGTCTGTGTTACCTCCTGCGTTTCATGCGTGCCTCTAATGGTCTGGAATCCCGCGTCACGTTCTTTAACCCGGAACTGCAAACTCATGGTTGGGAAAGCAGCAATACCGTACTGGCGATCCACTGTCGGGGCATTCCCTTCGTCACTGCTTCTGTGCGAGGAGAGATAAACCGGCGCAATATGCCCATTCACATCATCGCCAGTTCGAACCTGGCTGTGAGGCGTGGCGAGAATGGTAGTCTGGATCGCATCGTCGGCCATAGTAACGGCGATCACGAGGACAGCTCTAGTGAAGCGGTGATTTATTTTGAGCTGGCAAGGCACTCCCAGCCACAGGAGTTAGATGAACTGCGGCAGACTCTACTGGATATTCTCGATGAAGTCGGCGATGTGGTTGACGACTTCCCAGCGATGAACGAACAGCTTGGGCAGGTCATTGAGTCGGTGCAACAAAGCGCTTGTGTCGAAGAGGATCTTCGTGAAGAGGCTGCAGCCTTCCTGGTTTGGCTTCGCGAGCAGCATATGACTATGCTCGGGTATGAGTATCTGGAGGTCGACCATAGTGGGCGCAGTCCTGTGGTCACGGTTTCAAGAAAAGATGGTCTGGGCCTGTTACGCGATAGGGAAACTCGCGGAGTGGCCGATCTGGAAGCAGATCTGGCCACTATGTCCAAAGAGGAACTGCACCGCAGGCAGTTGAGCTTTTCAAAGTCCCGTCAGCGTTCTCGCGTGCACCGTCTCACCTATCCTGACTATGTTGAAGCGAGAGTGTTCAGCGAGGATGGAGAACTGATCGGGCAGCATCGCTTCATCGGCCTATACACGTCCTCGGTCTACACCATGCACCCGAAGTACATTCCCATCCTGCGTCGTAAGGTGCGGGCTGTGATGGAAATGTCCAATATGGATTGGGCTGAGCACGAGACTCGGGAGTTGGCGAGGGTGCTGGAACTCTACCCCCGGGATGAATTGTTCCAGAGCAGCATTGCCGATCTATCGGGTACGGTAAATGCGATTAATCGTATTCAGGAGCGGCGGCAGACTCGTCTTTTCGTACGTCGCGATATTCACGGCAAGTTTGTCAGCTGTATTGTGTATGTTCCGCGAGATCGTTACACCACCGAGCTTCGTGAACAAATTGAAGGCATTCTCAGCGAGGCCTTTCAGGCGGAAGAGTCTGAGTTTACCACTCAGTTCTCCGAATCGATTCTGGTCCGGGTTCACTTTGTATTGCGGGTCAATCCCGCCGTGCAGCTGAATTATGAGGATACCGAACTTGAGGATCAGATCGTTCAGGCCACCCTGGCCTGGAAAGACAGGCTGGGGAACCGGTTGGTTGAGGAATTTGGTGAAGAACACGGCAATGAATGGGTAGACGAGTTCGGCGCTGGATTTCCTCCCGGGTATCGTGATGATTTCGACCCGCGTATGGCCGTGGCGGACATCAAGAAAATACTGCGATTGGTCCAGGGTGAGCGTCTGGCAATGTCTCTTTATCACCCCCTGGACGACGGCGAGCACCTGCTGCGACTGCGCCTTTATCATCAGGGCGATAGTTTGCCACTGTCTGACGTGCTGCCAATACTGGAGAACCTGGGCCTGCGAGTGGTGAGAGAACGTCCCTATGGTATTCGATCTCGCAGTGGCAAGACTTATTGGGTCCAGGAATTTTCCATGCACTATTCCCTGTCCAATGATTTTGACCTTGAACAGATTAAAGAAGAGTTTGAGGATGCTTTTGCCCGTATCTGGTTTGGCGAGGCGGAGAGTGACTCCTTTAATCGGCTATTGATTGGGACCCGGCTCAGCTGGCGGGAAATTGCACTGCTGCGCGCTTATGCACGCTATTTGCAGCAGCTCAACTTTCCCTACAGTGTTGAGTACATTGCAGAAACGACGGCGGACCACCTGCACATTACTGCCTTAATCGTGGAGCTTTTCCTTACCCGATTTTCTCCCGTGTTTGATGGTGATGAAGCATGGCGGGGAGAGCGTGAGCTGGACGTCGAGCAGCGTATTTTATCGTCCCTGGAAGACGTTCAGAATCTGGGCCAGGACCGCATCATTCGTCAGTTTGTGAAACTGATCAAGGCGACCCTGCGCACCAATTTCTTCCAACAAGCTGAGGGCGGCGGCCTCAAGCCCTATTTGTCCTTCAAGTTAAAGCCTTCCGCTATACCAGGAATTCCGCAGCCGGTGCCCATGTTTGAGGTTTACGTATACTCCCCCCGAGTCGAGGGCGTGCACTTGCGCGGTGGCAAAGTCGCCAGGGGCGGATTGCGTTGGTCAGATAGGCAGGAAGATTTCCGCACAGAAGTACTAGGCCTGGTAAAAGCGCAGCAGGTTAAGAATGCGGTGATTGTGCCTGTTGGCGCCAAGGGCGGGTTTGTGGCGCGGCAGCTGACAGCTGAGATGTCCCGGGATGAGGTGCAGAAAGAAGGAATAGAGTGTTACAAGTTGTTTATTCGCGGCCTGCTGGATATTACCGATAACCGCGGCGATATCGCGGTGGTGCGCCCAGCCCATGTGGTTGCGAAAGATGACGACGACCCCTATTTGGTGGTTGCAGCAGATAAAGGAACGGCCACTTTTTCAGATATAGCCAATGGGCTGTCAGCTGAATACAACTTCTGGCTTGGAGACGCTTTTGCCTCAGGTGGCAGCGCCGGCTATGACCACAAAAAAATGGGCATTACCGCTAAGGGTGCCTGGGTTTCGGTGCAGCGACATTTCCGGGAAATGGGCGTCGATATTCAATCTACCGATTTTAGTGTGGTAGGTGTGGGTGACATGGGGGGTGATGTCTTCGGCAATGGGATGCTACTGTCGAAGCATATTCAATTACTGGCAGCCTTCAACCATCTCCATATTTTCGTTGACCCGTCTCCCGACGCGGAGGCCAGTTATATCGAGCGCCAACGTTTGTTTGAACTGCCCCGGTCAAGCTGGGGAGACTACTCAAAAGAATTGATTTCAGAAGGCGGTGGTATTTTCGATCGCAATGCCAAGTCCATTGTCGTGTCGCCACAAATGCAGGACCGATTCGATATTGAGGCAGCACAACTCACGCCTACTGAGTTGATTGCCCATTTACTCAAGGCACGGGTCGACTTGCTGTGGAATGGCGGTATTGGCACTTATGTGAAAGCGGCTTCCGAAACACATTTTGATGTGGGCGATAAAGCCAATGACTCACTGCGGGTTGATGGCAGGGATTTGCGCTGTAAAGTGGTTGGAGAGGGTGGCAACCTCGGTATGACCCAGCTGGCGAGGGTTGAATACAGTCTCTCGGGCGGTCGCGCTAACACCGACTTTATCGACAACGCCGGGGGAGTTGACTGCTCTGATCATGAGGTCAATATCAAGATTTTGCTTAACGCAGTGGTCGCTCGCGGCGACCTCACCGAAAAGCAGCGTAACCTCTTGCTCGAGACGATGACTGACAGTATTTCTTCACTGGTGCTGAAGAACAACTACGATCAGGTTCAAGCGATCAGCCTGGTTGAGTTACAGGCAGAAGAGCGCTTCGGTGAATACCGACGCTTTATCGAGAATATGGAAGAGGCGGGTCGCATTGATCGGGCGCTGGAGTTCCTCCCCAGTGACGAGGAGTTGTTGGAGCGTCGGACCCAGGGTCAGCCACTCACCCGGCCCGAACTGTCGGTACTTATCTCCTACAGTAAAGCGATTCTTAAGGAGCAGTTGATCGACTCAGACCTTGGCAAGGATCCCTACCTTGCAAAGGCAGTGAATACGGCATTCCCCGATCGGTTAATTGAGCAGTACTCTGACGAAATTCTGGGTCACAGACTGCATCGGGAAATAATGGCGACTCAAGTCGCTAACGATATTGTTAATCGCATGGGGTTGAACTTTGTTTTGCGGCAGGTCAAGGCAACGGGCGCTTCCGCTGCAGACGTGGCCCGCGCCTACACGACAGTGATGGAAGTCTTCGGCTTGCGAGAATTATGGGAGTGGATAGAGCTGCTTGATCACCGGGTATCCTCTGCCGTGCAGATGGATATGATGCTCACACTAATGCGACTGGTGAAGCGTGCAACGCGCTGGCTATTGCGCAACCGCCGTCATGAACTGGCGCCAACGCCGCTGGTCGATGAGTTCAGTGCCGGCCTTGAGCAGCTTCGCGAGTCCTTCCCCTCGATGCTGCGTGGCAGTTCAGCGGAGGTGTATGAGTCTGCTTATGAGCGCTATCTCGAAGCAGGCGTAGGTGAGGAATTGGCATCACGGATTGCAGGCACCCAGCTGGCATACACGGGCCTTGGTGTTATCCAGGCGGCGAAAGAGAGCAATGCCTCTTTGTTGGACGTGGCCAACCTTTACTTCTTTATGGGGGAACGCCTCGAGCTGGATTGGTTCAGCAGCCAAATACTCGCCTCAAAGGTGGAGAACGAATGGCAGGCACTGGCTCGCGATACTTACATGGAAGATCTGGAATGGCAGCAGCGCACCCTGGCGGTGGGTGCACTAAGGCACCTCGACGAGGATGCTAATCTGCTCGCCTGCATGCAGCGCTGGGAGCGAGAGCAGGACGTTCTGCTCACGCGTTGGCAGGCGATGTTAGCCGAGTTACATGCCACCGACGCCCCAGACATTGCCATGTTCGCTGTGGCGAACAGGGAATTACTGGATCTTGCTCAGAGTAGCAAGCGGCCGGTGGGGCAGGAAGTAAACTGAGAGATCAGAGCGCTTTAATCTTGTGAACGCCAGAGATTCCGGTCAGGCCGTCCCACTGATCACAACGGCCTTCTCGCCAACCTGATATCCAGTTCTGGCGGTGAGCGTCGTTCTCGTGGGGACAAAAGTCCTGACTGCGTCCTGAAACGCCAGCCTGGTAGCCTTTATCGAATGCCCTGGTGTTCATGTCGCGCTTCTGTCTTCTCATAGAGGATGTCTCCGTTTCAGGCGTAAGTACCGTCCCAGAGCCGCGAGAGTTCCCCCTCGCTCACCGCGAACGGCGGTCGATTCAGATTGTGTTGCATGTATTTGGCTTGTCTAAAGCGTAGCAATACAGCGAAGAGTGCCAACAGGCACACAGTCCATGAAACCAGAGGCCGACACAGTTCGCCAACAACGATTAGTTCTGAAAGCTGAAATCCATATAACAAAATCGTTCGAAAGTGGATTTTTTCAAAATGTCAGGGTTTTGTCTGGTCGATTTTCCGGAGCACTGGTAGGATAATTTGCCCGGAATGAGCAAGGTGACATCCCGATGTTTGAACGTAACAAGAACAAGCAGACGGCAGTGCCCGCGGCGCCGCAGCGCTCGCAGCAAGACACTCCGCCCGCCAGTAAGGCCTCCCAGGCCAGCCACAGTCCGGCAACCAACAGGAGCACAGCGATGATTGGACCCAGTATCGAAATCAAAGGCACCGTCACCGGTGACGAAGACCTGGTTATTCAGGGCAAGGTAGAGGGGTCTGTAGAACTGGGCGCCCATGAGGTCACGGTCGGGGAGTCGGGCAAGGTCAATGCCGACATAACTGCTCGCACCGTGCGTATCGATGGCGAAGTTGCCGGCGACATTCGCGGTAACGAGAAAGTGGTGATCTCCAAGTCGGGTAATGTGCGGGGCAATATTGTGGCGCCTAGAATGACGCTGGAAGATGGGGCGATATTCAAGGGCTCTATCGATATGGATCCGGGAGAGGCCCCCGCTAAGGTTTCCCTGGCCCCCAAAACCTCTGGTAGTCCGTCAGACGCGGCTCCCGAACTGGATTTGAAGAGCGGCTGAAACAACACGGATTACGCTAGCTATGAATGAGCGGCAGAGCAGTCAGCTGCTGCCCGATTTGTTTGAGTCGGTTGCAGAAGATCAGTGCATCACTGTGTTGCACCTGGGGCCGGTATTGCCGGAAACCATGGAGTACTTTTCCAGCTTTCGCTGCAAACTCCATGTCAACGATTTATTCGCAGAACTACCGCTGAGCTTTAAACCCGGGGACGAACTCACTGTGCAGGAGCGCATGTCCAGTTTGGTGAGTTTTCCTGAGGATACCCGTTTTGATGTGTGTCTGTTTTGGGACTTGCTGAACTACCTCGATCAAGACGGCGTTGTGGCTTTAATGCAGTGTCTTAGACCGCACCTGGCAACCACCGCCATGGCACATGCTTTTACTGTTCATAATATCCGATCTCCACAGCGCGATTGTCGCTTTGGAATTGTCTCAGACTCTGAGATCGTACTAAGGCCCAGACACCACAAAGTCCCAGAATATGCACCGCATTCGCAAGGCAAGCTGAAAGAATGGTTGGACGGGTTTGATGTAAAACGTTCAGTGTTGTTGGCGCAAAGCCGCCTGGAAATCCTGCTTGAGTTGCGAGTTTAAGCGGCCTCCACCTCGGTTTTGTAGAGCTGCATCCCTCTGGCCTGGTAGTTGGAAAGAGCACTAGGGTGATCCAGTGAGCAAGTGTGGACCCACACCCGCTTTACCTCACCCCAGCTCCAGGCCTTCTCGATGGCGAGAGTTAACATGTGGCCGCCAAACCCTTTGCCGATGAAACCGTCAGCGAGACCGAAATACTTGATTTCGACACTATCACCCAGTTGCTTTTCCAGCTCAAAATAGCCAGCGGGTGACCCCTGGTCATAAGCTATCCACGTACGCAGCGAGTCCGTTTCGGCATAGGCCTGCCACTGAGAGTCGGTCCAGCTGAGTTTTTCTTTCCAGTCCCAGGGGCCGCCCACATATTGGTAGAGAAAGCGGTTCAGGGGCCAGCGTTTAACGCGGGCCTCCTGAATGTTCAAGTCTTCTGCGATACTGGCAGGAAGCAACCTATCCGGGGAGTGCATTTCCAGATAGTAGACCGTGATTTCGCTCATCCTAGTCCTGCCAGACAACCTTTTGACGCGAGTCGTACCAGTTATCCAGGAAGGGCTCGTAGGCAGCCTCAATGTTATTGCGCTTGATTTTAAGTGTGGGCGTGAGGAAGTCGTTTTCCACCTGCCAGGAGTCGCGGACAATGGCCACGAATTGCAGTGCTTCGTAACCTTCCACCTGGGCGTTAACTTCGCTTAGCAATTTCTCAAAATGAGCGGTGGTCTTTTCCCTGAAGCCAGGGTCATCAAATTTATCGCGCAAGCCCTCTGCCAACTGCAGGCTGGCATAGCAAGCCTGGCGTCCTGAGCCGGACACACAACACTGTTCTATCATGCCGTCAGAGCTCAGCAGGTTCTCCAGCGGAACCGGGGCCACGTATTTGCCCTTGCTGGTTTTGAACAGCTCCTTAACTCGGCCTGTAATGCGCAGCAGGCCATCGTCGTACACACCGCGGTCGCCTGTTTTGAAGTAGCCATCTTCCGTCATTACTTCGGCGGTTAGCTCTGGCGCTTTGTAGTAGCCCATCATCAGGCCCGGTGACTTGACCTCAATTTCGCCCGACTCAGAAATACGGCAATCAACGCCACTGGCGGGAAAACCCACGGTGCCCGGCGCTCGTTTCTCTATGGTTGACATATGGGAGTAGGCAAAGTCCTCCGTCATACCGTAGCCCTCCATGATGTGCAGACCCAGTCGGTCGTACCAGCGAATCAGATCTGCAGGAATAGGCGCCGAGCCGCTGGCTGCCATGCGGACATCACCAAGGCCCAGTCCATCGAGCAACTTCTTGCGGATCTTGTTGTTCACTATCGGGATTTTCAGCAACAGGTTTAGCTTTTTCTCGGGAAATTTCTGGAATACCCCGGACTGAAACTTAAGCCACAGCCTGGGCACGCTGATGAAAAGGGTCGGTCGCGCCCGGCGCAGGTCCTGCAGGAAAGTATCCAGTTCTTCGGCGAAGAACACGTGTACCCCCTGGTAAATTGATCCGGCCTCTACTAGTGCCCGCTCCATCACGTGAGCCAGGGGGAGATAGGATATTATGCGATCGTCTTCCGTGATGCCCAGGGTGCTGCCCTGCAGAGAGGCAGGCGCTGAGATCGAACCGAAGGAATGGGCCACGCCCTTGGGGCGGCCAGTGCTGCCTGATGTATAGCAAATGAGTGCTCGCTGGTCTGCGGGCCAAACAGGGTCTTCTTTGAGCGGTTCACTGCGGGCGATAATATCGTCCCATTTGTCGTAATCGTTGGCGGGTGCGAGGGGCAGTGCGATTTTTGGTAGTGCATCCGGCACGCCTGCCTGCATATGCTCCCAGTCGTCCAGTTTGCCGACAAACACCAGTTTAGATTCCGAGTGATCTAGTATGTATTCAACCGTATCGGCATTGAGCGTAGGGTAAAGGGCAACGGTGCAGTGTCCCGCCATCCAGATCGCCAGCTCAGCGATAATGAAGTGAGCGCAGTTTTTTGAAATCAGGGCAATATTACTGTTGGCCGGTAAATCCAGGGAGTTCAGGTAGGTCGCCATGCGCCGCGCCTGCTCCATGGTTTCTCCCCAGGTGTAGTCCGTGGCTTCACCCTGGATTGGCTGGGTCATGAAGACCCGTTGCGGGTGTGCTTTCTCGCGCTCGAATGCGGCCTGAAGTACCAATTTATCAATCGTGTGAGTCATTGGGTCGATCCTGTTTTTATTTGTCATGAAGGTTAATACAGTATAGCGGGCGTGCAGGCAAATACTTGCCCATTTCCGCGGTCAATGACCGGCATTAGCCAACGGATCCAGCAGTTCGATCCAGTGCTTCACCGGGATGCGGCTCTCCTCGCCCAGATGTAATTGACAGCCGACATTGGCCGAGACGATGAGTGCTGGATTATCGATTTGCAGAGCCTCCAGTTTGCGCTGGCGCAGACGCTCGCTGCGCGAGCGCTGGAGTATTGAATAGGTGCCTGCTGAGCCGCAACAGAGGTGATCATCGCGGGTTTGTGTAAGAGTGAATCCTGCGCGGCGGAGTATGGTTTTGACAGTCTCCGGCTGTTTGAGCGCATGTTGTTGGCTGCAGGGCGTTTGCACAGCAACGCCACCGATGTCTCGATCCACGCTGAGCACGGTCAAGTCTTCCTCCAGGAGCACATCAGCAATATCCCGGCAAAGCGCAGAGACTCGTTGCGCTTTCTCAGCATATGCGGGGTCGTGCTGTAGCAGGTCGCCATACTCAATGAGCATGCTCCCGCAACCCGTAGCACTGCTGACAATTGCCTCGGCGCCGGACTCAATCATCGGCCACCAGGCATCAATATTGTTGCGCATGTTGTCCAGGCCATCGGAATGAGCCCCCAGGTGGTAGTTCACTGCTCCGCAGCAACCTGCCTGGGGTGCGATCTTCAGAGAAATACCTAATTGGTCCAATACCCGGGCGGTAGCAGCATGAGTTAACGGCGTTGCCGCCGACTGTACGCAACCTGTTAGCGCCAACATCGTGCGTCGCTGAGTGGGCGCAGGCAGGGGGCCAGGTGTTTGTGGCAAAGGTATTTTTCGACGCAGGCCTTGTGGCAATAAAGGGCGAAATAGCTGAGCTGCCCTTAGCAGGGCGGCGAACACCGTTGGTCGTGAAAGCGCCTGTCTCAGTGAGAAACGAAACAGGCGTTCAGCGGGATTACGCGGTGCCTCCGTTGCCAGCATACCGCGGCCGATGTCAGCCAGCTTTCCGTACTGCATGCCTGAGGGGCAGGTAGTCTCGCAACTGCGACAACTGAGACAGCGATCCAGGTGGGTCCGGGTTACAGTGCCCGCTTCGCCTTCTTCCAGTAGCTGCTTTAGCAGGTATATTCTGCCCCGCGGACTGTCGCGTTCATCTGCCGTATCCAGGTAGGTAGGGCAGGTGGCCAGGCAAAACCCGCAATGCACGCAGGCGCTGATTAATTCGCCAGCACGTTTGGCCTCGGTGTCATCGCTGTATCGCGGGTGTAATTCTACATGCATGGCCTTACATCCAACTGTACAGGCGGCCAGGATTAAGAATACCGGCCGGGTCAAAGGCCTTCTTGAGCCTTAGCTGCAGTGCCTGTTGTATCTGGTCTAACTGGCCCCTGACTTCAGCCTGTCGGTCTCCACCCGAGAACAGGTTGAGGTGCGCGCCGGGTGGAATAATTTCAGGTGGGTTTCGCAGCCAACGCTGTGAACCACCCCAATCAATGCACTGGTCAGACGTATCAGGGCAGGGCGAGGTGGGCGTCGTGGCAAGGCGCCAGAGTTCAGAAGATTGAGCAAAAAAGGGATGGGACATGTCTTGCAGTTGGCCCCAGATTGCGTTGTCAACGTGGTCACCACCCCAGATTTTGGCTGTGTGATTTACCGCACTGGCAGCTCCGGCCAGGCGCAGATACAACTGGCCGTTAATCCAGCAGGCCCCCGTTAGTGGTTTTGGCTGGCCAGCGTATTTTGTCATCAGTTCAAGCGCCTCGCTCGGTGAGGTGTCTCTGGCGAGGGTGACGGAAGCCTCCGGTAGTGGCACTACCTTGAGGTGCACCTCGCTAATGACTCCCAGTGTTCCCAGTGCACCGGCTTGCACTCTCGATACGTCATAGCCAGCGACATTCTTCATGACTTTTCCGCCGAAAGTCAGGACCTTGCCATCACCGTTGATTAACTGGACCCCGAGCACTGAGTCCCTGATGGAGCCTAACCATGGCCGTCCGGGCCCAGACAGGTTACAGGCCAGCGTGCCGCCTAACGTTGCCCGGCCACCGTAGCGGGGCGGCTCAAACGGTAGCATTTGCCCTTGATCTGCCAGCGCGGCCTCCAGTTCGCCTAATGGAGTGCCTGCACGCGCGCTAATGACCAGTTCCTGCGGCTGATATTCACTGATTCCACGATATTGCGTGGTATTCAGGGTTTGCTTAGCCGCGCAAGCCCGGCCGACCTGATCCCGTTTACTATCGCCACCTCTGATATAGAGAGGCGTATTGTCTGCCCTGGCTTCGCGGACCTGGGTGGCTAGTTGCTGCAGTAACTCAGTCATGATTGTGCCTGCCGGGAAGTGCGCGATACTCCTGGCAACGTTTGAGAATAGGGATACCCTTGCCGGGGTTGAGCATGAGAGCCGGGTCAAACGCGTGTTTGATGTCCTCAAACTGGTGAAGCTCAGCCTGACCAAACTGGCTTGGCATTTGATTCAGCTTTTCGAGTCCCACGCCATGCTCCCCGGTGATGCAGCCGCCTACTGCTACGGATAGCTCCAGAATGTCGGCTCCGAAACGTTCGGCCAGCGCTATCTGCTTTGGGTCGCCACCGTCGAACATGATCAGTGGGTGCAGGTTTCCGTCTCCTGCATGAAACACATTGGCGCAGCGCAGTTGGTATTTTTCTGATAGCCGGCTGATTTCTTCCAGCACATGGGAGACCTGACTCCTTGGGATTGTGCCATCCATGCAGTAGTAGTCGGCACTCATTCTACCCACAGCGGGAAAGGCAGACTTGCGACCTTTCCAAATCAGCGCACGTTCAGCATCATCAACGGATATGCGCAGCGAGCTGGCCCCGTGTTCGTTGAAAATACTCGCTACTGCATCAATGTGCTGATCAACTTCCTCGGCGGTACCATCGAGTTCACACAATAGTAATGCGTCTGCCTCTTTAGGGTATCCGGCTTGGGCGAAATCTTCTGCAGCCTGTATCGCGAGTGCGTCCATCATTTCCAGACCCGCAGGAATTATGCCCGCAGCGATTATCGCACCCACCGCATCCCCGGCGGCACGCACACTGTCAAAACCCGCCATTACCACCCGGGCAACCTCCGGGCAGGGAAGCAGTTTTACAGTCACTTCGGTAACAATGCCCAGCAGACCTTCGGACCCTGTGATCAGGGCCATCAGGTCGTAGCCTGGACTGTCCAGGCCACAGCTGCCAAGGGTTGTGCGCTCACCTTCCACCGTCAGCATTTCTATGCCGAGCAGATTGTGTACCGTTAGGCCGTACTTCAGGCAGTGCACCCCACCAGAGTTCTCTGCCACATTACCGCCTATGCTGCAGGCGATCTGTGAGGAAGGGTCGGGGCCGTAGTAGAGGCCATGAGCGGCAGCAGCTTCAGAGATAGCCAGATTAGTGACACCGGGTTGTAATCTCGCCGTGCGTGCTTTGGGATCTATTTCCAGTATTTTGTTGAGCTTGGACAAGCCAAGCAATACGCCTTCAGGGTGGGGCATGGCGCCGGCGCAAAGCCCGGTGCCTGAGCCGCGAGCGACCACCGGAACTCCCAACTCGTGGCAGCACTTGAGAACGGACTGCACTTGCACCACCGTCTCTGGTAATGCGATCACCAGTGGCAATTCCCGGTACAGTGAAAGCCCGTCACATTCAAAGGGACGCTGGGACTCCCGTTCCTCAATCAGGCAGTCCGCAGGTAAAATCACACGCAAGCGTGCCAGCAGGGTATCTTTTGCTATGGGCGTGTCGAGCTTCACAGGTGCACTACTACCTGTCGCTCGCCGGTGTAATGCCGGTGCTCCCACAAATATATTCCCTGCCAGGTGCCCAGCAGCAGTTCTCCACGCTGGAAAGGTATGGCCAGCTGACTCGCAGTAAGCGCCGATTTAATATGTGCGGGCATGTCATCGACGCCTTCGAGGGTGTGGGTGTAAAGCGGGTCGTTTTCCGGGACCAGCCGATTGAGCCAGTTTTCCAGATCAATTCTGGCGCTATCGTCATAGTTCTCCTGAATTAGCAGGCTGGCCGAAGTATGGCGGATAAAAAGCGTGCATAGACCCTCATCCTGGCCGCTGCCTGCAACCACACTGCGCACAGCGGGGGTGAAGGGGTGCAGTCCCTGTCCGGAGATGCTGATGTCCAGTTGCTTTATCACCGTTCTACCTGTCGTTAAATCGGCAGATAGTTTACTGTATTTTGCAGCAGTTTTGACGAGTGGCGAAACAGGCGGGGCTTTTCCATCAAACCTGCAGAACTCAGTGCCGCTTCAAGGGCTATCTATATGTTGTTTACCTTGGTGCAAACAATAGAAAGGTCGCGTTATTATGTCGGGGTAGTAATGTGAGATTCCAGATAGCAAGGATCGCAGATTGACAAGTCATAGAGATGACAGCATTTGTCTGAAGATAGGCGTGACAGCGCATCGCGACCTGAGCCACGCCGACTCAGAAAGCATCGCCAAACAAACTCGCGAGTTTTTCATCGCTCTGCAGAACATGTTTCCGGATTTGCCGTTGGTCATTGTCAACCCGCTTGCGACAGGTGGAGATACTCTGGTCGCGCGGGTTGCGGCTGACATGGGGCTCGCCCTGGAAGTGCCGTTACCGATGCCAATAGCGGAGTATGAAAAAGATTTTGAAGATCCTTATTCCTTGCAAGAATTTCAGGCGCTGTTGCAACAAGCCACTGTGTTTGAATTGCCACTTGTTTCGGGTAACTCGCTAGAGTCTATCAGGGAGGACCGCGACGCCAGAAATTTGCAGTATGCGCAGTTGGGTACCTACGTCGCGGGTCATTCACACATATTACTGGCCCTCTGGGATGGCAAGAACGGCCATAAGCCCGGTGGTACCGCCAGTGTGGTGAATTTCCAGTTACATGACGAGATGAGCGGCATTACCGGTGAGCGCGGTCTTGATCATTTGCTGGCGGATAAAGAGAGTGATCTTATCTATCATATTCACTGTCCTCGCAGCGAACAAGCAACCCGAACTTGTGGTCGCTGGCTTAGTAACGAGACTGTGTTCGAAAATGTCAAAATGCCGGAGAAGTATCAACTCGCATTTCTTCATCTCCAGGATTTTCGTCTCGATGGTCTTAAGTATCGTGAGGCGATAGGGGCTTCCGGAATTAGTTTGCTTGAACACGAGGACATGAGTACCGATCCCAATCTCAGTGAGATCGACAGCGCTTATCAAACGGCTGACTGGCTGGCGATTCGGTATAGAGGGTTTGTTGAACGGGAACTTCTGTTTACCCATGTACTGGCAGTTTTAATGGGCGCCAGTTTTATCATTTATTCAGAATATGTCGAATTTTCGTTACTGTTGCCAGCCTTCCTGGTTTTCTTTTTTGCGGCCTTGTCTTTGAATAAGATGGCGGGCTATTTTCAATGGCATCGAAAGTACCTTGATAACAGGGCCCTGGCCGAGGGCTTGCGCGTCCAATTTTACTGGACTTTGGCCGGTATTGAAGATTCAGACGGGGCCGCTTTTACCTACGACAATATGATGCAAAAGCAGGATGTTGAGTTGGTCTGGATTCGGCATGTGATGAGAAGCGTTGGTAGTTCGGGAAGAGTCAACGCAGACCGAGTTGGCAATGGCCTGGACCTGGCCGTCAATCACTGGATTGGCGATGCGCAGGCGGGGACGGGACAGCTTGGGTACTACGATGCAGCTTCCCTGCGCAGGCAGAAGAAGCTACAGCGGAATGAATTCTACGGCACACTCACCCTGTGGGCAGGTATTTCTATCGCTTTATTGCTACTTGTGATTGGTTCCAGGCTTGATGATACCGCAACCAACATCCTGTTTATCCTGATGGGCCTACTACCGTTAACTGCAGGCATTAGGCAGGCTTACGCGTATAAAAAGGCCGATAAAGAGCTGACTAAGCAGTATCAATTTATGCACAAGACATTCAGCAATGCACAGCGTCAATCAATTGCCGCTAGATCGGACCCCGTTATGCGGGAAAGAGTATTGCGCGCTTTGGGAGAGGCTTGTCTGGAGGAGCATTCAGAGTGGATATTGATTCACCGTGAGCGACCGCTGGAACATTCTGGTCTGCATGCCTGAACGCGGACCTTGTGCTATTGAACCTAATCCTTTTTTTCAATCGTATAGCCCAATGCCAACATACCCTTGATGGTACCTAGCACCGTGGCTCGGTCGTATTGCTTCTCTGACTCAGGGAGCTGGTTATAGGTCACCAGGCAAGGGTGGGTCTTGTGGCTGTCGTTGCGCACGTCCCCCAGCTTCCAACCATCCTGGTAACGCTGAGCTGCCCATATGTCATGCGTGTTTTCCGAGAGCTCCTCGATTAGCTCATCCAGCGCCGGGGGAACAGTGACCATTGAGACGTCAATGGGTTTGGGGTCGTAGCCAGCATATTGTTCAAGGTCGCGGGCCATGTCTATTGCCGTTGTGTATCGTTGTGCGGGATCGCGGGCGATGGCCTTCAGACAAATAGCTTCAATAACCCTGGGTATGCTGTCGTCAATCTGGCGTGGCGGCCTGGCATTGGCGGTGAGTATGTTTTTGACCAAATCAGCTCGCGTGTCGCCAGAGAAGGGTAGTTGCCCGCACAGTAACTCATAAAGGACGATGCCCAGCGAGTAGATATCGGTGCGACCGTCGAGTGATTTGTTCGCCTCGTCGGTTTGCTCCGGGCTCATATAGGCGGGCGTTGCATTTGACGCTGTATCTTCCAGGCAACCCTTCAGGTCAAATGCAATGCCAAAATCGGTAACGTGGGCCTTGCCACTGTCATCCAGCATGATGTTTGCTGGCTTGATATCGCAGTGAACGATATCGTTGAGGTGAGCGTGGTGAAGTGCGAAAGCGACGTCTTTTACTGTTTTCACAATTTGCGGTATTCCGGGGCGCTCTTTCTGGAGCGTTGAGCGTAGGTCCCTGCCACGAACAAACTTTGAAATGATGAAACAGGAACCGTCGGGAGCGCTCAGGGCATCGTAAACAGGCACGATGTTTTCGTGATCGAGCTGGGCTACAGTGCGAGCCTCCGTGATGAGTTGATCGATGCTGCCGAACTGGGACAGCATTTTGTCGGACGGTTTTTTAATGGCGACCAGGCGGTCAAGATCCCTGTCATAAGCGAGGAATACAAAGCCGAATGCGCCGCTTCCGAGAAAACGTTTTACTTCAAAGCGATTGAGTATGACATCGCCCTCTTTCTGGGGCACAGACTGTTCTTCAGATACTCCCGCCGCCGCGACCCTGCCAGTTGCAGACTCGTCATTGCTCCGATCAACGGTTTGCGTTTGTCGAAACAATTCTTCGTTCATCTGCATTCCTCACTCTATTGAACGTGAAGTATATCCCAGGAGTGGCACTTTGGCTGTTTTATAGTCGAATCTGGCTGATTGAAACCAGTCGCTATCGCTATAATTCTCGGCTTCGGATACCGTATGTAAATAGCAATGGGGGGAGATAATTGATGGCCATAACGGTTTGGGTAGACGCCGACGCGTGCCCCAAGGTCATTCGTGAAATTTTGTATCGTGCTGCCAATCGACTGGAACTGCCCCTGGTTATGGTGGCAAACCATGTCATTCCCGTTCCCAATTCACCCTGGATCAGCTGTCGTCAGGTTCCCCAGGGTTTTGATGTCGCCGATGACTACATCGTTGAGCAGGTCAGTGAAAAAGACCTGGTGATAACAGCCGACATTCCGCTGTCTGCAGAGGTGATTGAAAAGGGCGCTGGGGTGATATCGCCAAGGGGGGAGCAACTGAGCGCGGAGAATATCAAACCGCGTCTGAATATGCGCGACTTCATGGATACCATGCGCTCCAGCGGCGAGACTGGAGGCGGCCCTGCAGCGTTGGGCCCCAAAGACAAGCAAGCGTTTGCCAACGCCCTGGATCGCTATCTGGCCCGCTACAGCTGAGCTATTTTCGCTAGGCTATGCTACCCTGCGCTACCCTTTACGGACCATTAATATGAAACAGTCACTGGCCCGCAAACTGCTGGGACTGTTTGGCTGGAAGCTGGAAGGCGCCAAACCCGACTTCTCGCAGTATGTTTTAATTGCCGCCCCCCATACATCGAATTGGGACTTTCCACTGATGCTGCTGTTTGCCGCCGCTTTCGATATGAAGGTGACCTGGATGGCGAAGCACTCTCTGTTCTGGCCGCCGCTGAGTTGGGTGATGCAGGCCATGGGGGGCATGCCCATTGTCCGTCACAAAAACGCCAATACAGTTGACTCTATGATCGCCGCCTTTGGCGAAGAAGAGGAGCTGGTCCTGGTAGTGCCAACGGAGGGTACCCGGGCGAGAGCGGAGTACTGGAAGTCTGGTTTTTATCATATTGCCAGGCAGGCTAATGTGCCTATCTGCCCTTCATTTCTGGACTTTGGCCAGAAGCGGGGTGGCTTTGGTCCGCCGATCGAAGTCACTGGCAATGTGGCAGAGGATATGAATTACTTTCGCGAGTTTTATAAGGGGATGGAGGGACGTTTCCCAGAGATGTTTGGGCCGATAAAACTTCGCGACGAAGATTGATTGTTAGCGGTCAAAATCTGAATGATTGCTGCCATCGCTGGTAGATGATTTGCCATACCGCGCCCTCCTTGTGCGCGACTTCTGTTTCGAAATAGTGATTCATTCGTTTGAGGTCGGCGACATTGTCCTTGATAGCGGCCCCGACTAAAAAGTCGGTGAAGTCCTCGGCCAGCATGGTTCCTTCACGGTAGTAATAGGCATAAACTCCCATCGCATGGGCAACTGAGACTGCCTCTGCTGTCGACATTACCGCCGAAGCCAGTCGATCAGTACTGCGGCCATCAAGAGACTGGCCATTGCGCAGTTCGTGAAAAATCACCACTAATGCACGAATGATTTCTTCATCCGGTTGCACATCTACCCCTGACGCCCTCAGCGCTTTTTCTGCCTCCCTGCTCACAACACCAATTTCATCTTCAACGTACTTGATAGGTCGAATGGTTTCAAAATTCATGCGTCGTTTCAGGGCCGAACTCATCTCGTTCACCCCTACGTCGGTGGTGTTTGACGTGGCCACCAGATTGAAACCGTCACGGGCGTACAAAATGCCATCTTTACCGGAGAGCTCCGGTACAGTAATAGATCGCTCCGACATGATCGACAGTAAAGCATCCTGCAGGGCAGGGGAGGAGCGTGCGATCTCCTCATAGCGGACCAGCAAGCCTTGCTCCATGCCGCGGTAGATAGGACCGGGTATCAGCGCCTCAAGACAGGGCCCTTTGCGCTCCAGGACGGCTGAATTCCAGGTGTAGAGCAGTTGCTGGATGGTTTCTATGGCGCCTCCCTGAATGATCAGTGTGGAATCGCCGCAGATGGCCGCGCATATCAGCTCAGACAGCCAGGACTTGGCCGTACCGGGTTCGCCTACGAGCATGGCGCCCCGCTGAGTAGCCAGCGAGATGATGATCCGAGTCACAATTTCGCTGGGCGCGACAAATTTCGGCGCTATTCCCTGCTCGTCATCACCTAGTACAAAGGTTTCCACGCCCTTGGGCGACAATAGCCAGCCTGGCGGTTTAGGCCAGGCGTCGTTGGCGCGAAGCTTCTCCAGTTCATCGCTGAAGTACTGTTCTGCTGGCAGCCGCTGGATGTTTTCTTTGTTCATCTACCAGGCTCCTCGCTTTTCGGGGGCCATGCGATCCGATGGTAATATCCGCGGCAGTTCAGACAGTGGAATAGTTCCTTCAATAACATGATTGAGCGCGCTATCTCGCATGGTAATCAGGCCGGAGTCGAGCGCTATAGAGCGTAATTGCGCAATGGGGTAGCGCAAGGAGATGCCGGTACGGATCTCGGTATTGACCTGCATGTATTCCACTACGCCCACGCGGCCTTTGGTGCCGCGGCCGCTGCAGGTTTCGCAACCCGTGCCTTCAAAGCATTGAAAGCTTGCCGGTACGCCTTCCGGAAACAGCTCGGCCAATATCGCGGGGTCGGGCTCCGCTTCCTGCCGGCAGTCGGGACAAACACGTTTGGCGAGCTTCTGGGCGATGACAGCCATCAATTCGCTGGCAACGGAGTTGGCGTGCACCTCCAGGTCATAAATTCGCTGCAGGGCATCAACGGCGTCATTGGCGTGCAGGGTAGATAACACCACGTGGCCAGTCTGCGAAGCCCTGATCGCCTCCACGGCGGTTTCTGTGTCTCGAATTTCTCCCACCAGGATGACATCCGGGTCCAGGCGCACAAAAGACCGCATGCCATCGGCGAAATTGAAGCCGATGTCCGCGCGCGTGAAGGTCTGCTGGATGCCATCGATAGAGTATTCGATGGGATCTTCTATCGTCAGCACTTTGCGGCGACCATCTCGGGCCAGCTCGGATAAGCCGGCATATAGGGTAGTGGATTTGCCGGATCCAGTGGGGCCCACGACCAGCACGAGGCCCGAGGGATTTTGCAGCATTCGGCGATAGCTCTTCATAAGCGGCGCGGTCATGCCCAAATCTTCAATGTCGACGATATTTCCGGACTGGGGCAGCATACGAATAACGACGGCCTCGCCGTGCAGGGAAGGTTGTATCTGGATACGCAAGTCGTAGCTAACCCCGCCCGCCGTCAATTGGGAACGGCCACCCTGAGGCAATCGCTTTTCAGCAATGTCCATGTCGCCTCGAATCTTGATGACATTGATCAGCCCCTTGGCTTCCTGGGGGGACAGGCGGTAATGATTAAGGTCGTGTAGGTCACCATCCACCCGCAGGCGAATGCGGGTGCTGCTCTTGTATTGCTCTATATGCAGATCGCTCGCACCTTCGCTAACCGCATCCAATAACAATGCGTCGCAAAGCGTAATGAGGTGAGCCTCGATCCGGGTTTTCTCCCGATCCAGCAGGTCATCTTTTTTTTCTTCTGGCTCAGGCTTGGCTGACCATAACTGGCGGGCATTTCCTTGCAGTGAGAGTTCTACCGTGGTCCAGAGTCGCTTGAAGTCATTGGGCGTGACCAGGGTTTTACTGACCTGGTCGTAGGGGTACATATGGTAGATGTCGTCGACTGAGCTGTCCGGGTCATCGGTTACTACATGCAGGGTGCGTTCTTCTACCTTTAAGGGGATGAGATGATTGCTGTCCAGAAAACTGCGAGAGAAACCTTCCATGAGCTCAGGCTGCACCTGAGGTAACAAGTCGTCAATGGCGGCGAAAGGAATATCGTTCTCTTCAGCCAGTCGGCGATAGAGTGTCAGGTCCTCAAGATTGAGCTTTTCTCTTAGCACTTTGATGACGGGCAATTTTTTCCTGCGTGCGATTCGACGTGCTTCGGCCAGCATGACCTGGTCAACCATTCCCATGTCCAGCAGGGTGAGGCCGGTATCGCGGGAAAAATCCATCATCGCCAATTCTTTACGTAAAGCGGCGCCCAGCTCACTTACCTCGTAGCGTGTCAGAATCAGGGTTTCGTTTTCACCTTGTTCAATGGCTAACAGACGGCCCCCGTCGGCCAGCTGAGCAATTAATGGCGCCTTGTCCACGACTCTTGGTGTGGATACGAAAATGCGGTCATAGGGGCCAAGCTCAGGTGCACCGACTCTGCCATCGGTGGTTCGCTGGATCAGATTGGCAAGCTCCAGCTCGTTAAACCTTTTTTGTGCTTGCTGGGCCATGGCGGCACTGATTTCCAGAGCAACGACCTTGGCGCATAGTTTACTTGCCAGGGCGGCTACGTAACCTGCGCCCGTGCCTACCAGTAAAACCTTGTGTTCCGGTTGAATGTCGGCGTGATTAAGGATTTCCGAAACGGCGTTAGTCGGAGGTATGCTGCGCCCCATCACAACAGAGGAATCACTCATCTCGATAAAGTGATCCCGAGGCAAGGCGCGCATCGCGTCAGTGACCCGCTCGGCAACTCTTGGGTTTTTCTTGTGCATGAACTCCCTGTCCAGATCGCTGCAAACTGCCAGTATGTGCTCTGTGCTAGTCGAGCATTTGAGCGAGATCAACAAACGCTCATTCTATTTAGGGAGGGTACTACAGGGTGTCTGTTCGGGGGAACCAGTGTTAGCCAATCTGGGTGGCGTTTAGTCGGGGAGGGACCGGGAGCCATTCCACCAAGAATGGGCCCCGGGGTTGCAACAGGCTGGTATTACGCTTTCAGGAATTCGCTACGCTGCTGTGGGTCGGTCTTGAAACGACCTCCTAGCGCTAGCGTGCTGGTGCTTGAATTGCCGTCCATAACACCACGGGACTTGACACAGTAGTGTGTGGCCTCGATCGCAACTGCGACGTCGTCGGTTTCCAGCAGTGTTTGCAGCGCGACGAGAATCTGGCGATTCAGTCGCTCCTGTACCTGAGGACGCTGGGCAAAGAAGCGCACGATGCGATTGATCTTCGACAATCCGATGACCTTTTCTCCCGGAATGTAAGCGACTCTGGCGAACCCATCAATGGTGATGAAGTGATGCTCGCAGGTGCTCACCAGTTCGATTTCGTCAATGCACACCATTTCATCGACTTGCATTTTGTTGTCGATGGTGGAAATGCGCGGAAAGCCATCGTAGTCCAGGCCAGAGAAGATCTCATTGAGGTACATCTTGGCGATCCGGTGCGGTGTTTCGCAGAGGCTGTCATCACTGAGGTCCAGGCCCAAGGTAGTCAGCACCTCAGTGAAGGACTGTCGCAGGCGATCATACTTTTCATCAGCATCCAGGCCGTTGGATACCATGGGTGTTTCCAGTCCGGCCGCTATGAGTGCCTGACGCACCTTTTCGGCTTCTGGAGACAGAGAATGTACAAGAAGAGCGTGCTCTGGAACGATGGCATTCATGGTTTTTCCTTTAGTTCGACGCGGTTTAAAGTTGTTACGGAGCGTCAGGAAATTCGGATGAGGCCTGCGTCGAATAAATGAAAAAGAGCATAAAAAAAGGGCCGCTAAAGCGGCCCTTTTTTAGTGTACTGGCTGGGTTCAGCTGGCTTGTAGTTTCAGGAATGGATTGACCATCCGGTACTTCCAGTCAGTGAACCTTATCGGGGCATCCAGCACCCCGATGCAGATACAGTCACGCTCCTGCGTTGCAGTGGGCGTATGTTGCTGCTCCGCATCGCGCATTACAAAGTCACCTGCTTCGTAACGTCCCTCTTCATCAGAGAAGGCGCCTTCGAGAACGAGGGTCAGTTCAGTCCCCTTGTGCGTATGCTTCGGAATACTGGCTCCCGCATTGATGTGGTAGAGCGCAAACTCGTTATCAATATCGCCTGTGCGCAGTCGACTGACGCGCACCTGAGAGCTGAGTTTCTTCCACTCAAGATCACGGTAATCGCCCTTCATGAGGCGCTGAATGAGCGGGGGACAGTCATCACCTTCAGAAACCGTGCTCTTATAACTCAATGGTTGCGGCTCGTCGTCCAGCCGACTCATGACTGAGCGCAAAAGGGAGTCATCTACCTGTTGGGGCGCAAGTTCTTCAAACAGCGCTGAACCCAGCTGCTGCAGGCGCTGATGGGAGCGGCGGCACTGTTCGCAGTAGTTCAGGTGCAGTGATACGCAGACGGACTGAGCGAGGGCCAGTGTCCCGGAAGAGTATTCGTTAAGCAGTCTGGTATCGGGGTGATAATTAGCCATAATTCTATCTTTCCGCGGTAAGTTGTAATTTCTTCATTGCCAATCGCACGCGAGACTTCACTGTCCCTAGCGGCAGATCGAGCTCCTCAGCAACTTCGCTATGCGATTTGCCTTCCATGTATACCTTCATCAGGATCTGGCATTGTTCGTGCGGCAGCTCCTGGAGCATTTCCCGGATGCGAGTAGCATCTCTCTTCTGTTGTACGGCTGCAAACATCTCATCGGATTCCCCTTCAGGCCATATATCATCAGCGCTAATCGGGGTGTCGAACTTTTGTAGACGTCGATACATATCAGTTCGGCAGTTCCGGGCAATGGTGTAGATCCAGGTGCTGGCCGCCGCCTTGTGAGGGTTGTAGGCCGTTGCCTTCTGCCAAACCTTAATCATCACTTCCTGCACCAGCTCTTCTGCGTGAGCTGCTGCCAGCGCTGACCCGTTGAGTGCGAATGCCTTGATGAGTGGGGCGAAGTGCTTAAATAGTTTCGCGAATTCTTGTCTATCTTGGTCCTGAGCTACGGTTTGTAGGCAGAGACTCCATTCGTCGTCTCGCCTGCCGCCAGTATTCTGTCCTGCGGTATCCGCCATCTGCACCCTCGCTCCCGTGTTATTCACTTCTTTTCGCCTAGAGTTTAGCATTGTAGGATTGATACGGAGTGTGATTGTCAGCGGATCACACTTTGTTCATATTTTCGTGTGTACTGATCCAGCCCCCAGCGAGGGGCGTAAATAGTTGAGAAATCAGTAATTTGGGTGATTCAAACTATGAAAATCGCGATTATTGGCTCTGGAATCTCCGGATTGTCTTGCGCTTACTATCTACATCGAGATCACGACGTTCATGTCTTTGAGCGAGAGAGTCGTATTGGGGGCCACACGGCGACCGTCGACGTGGCCATGGGCGGTCGGCGCTTTGCGATCGACACCGGGTTTATCGTGTTCAATGACTGGACATACCCCAATTTCATCGCTCTGATGGAGGAATTGGGTGTAGCCAGCAAACCTTCGGAAATGAGCTTCAGCCTTTCGGACCGCGAGTCTGGGCTGGAATATGCCGGCTCTAACCTGAATACACTGTTTGCCCAGCGCCGCAACCTTGTGTCGCCCAGGTTTTTGGGGATGTTGCAGGATATCGTGAGGTTTAATAAAGAGTCCGTCGAGGATTTGGAGGAGGGCAGGCTGGACCCGGGCATGAGCCTGGGTGAGTACTTGGCGCGCGGTAAATATAGCCGTGCCTTTATCGATTTTTACCTGGTGCCTATGGGCTCCGCTATCTGGTCTGCCGATGTGCCGGTGATGCTGGAATTTCCCCTGCAGTTTTTTGTCCGCTTTTTCCGCAATCACGGCTTACTCAGCGTCCGTAACCGACCCCAATGGCGGGTGATAGAGGGAGGCTCCAGGGAATACCTCAAACCCCTCAGCGATCCGTTTGCGAGCAATATTCATACGAGAGCCTCAATTGCGGGGGTCAAGCGTCTCGAGAAAGGCGTTGAGTTGAGAATGGCTGATGGCAAACTGGAGTATTTCGACTCAGTCGTCTTTGCTTGCCATAGCGATCAGGCACTCGCGATGCTGGACGACGCCCAGCCCAAAGAGCAGGAAATTCTCGGTGCGATCCCGTATCAGAATAACGATGTGGTACTGCATACGGACACCCGGCTACTGCCTGACCGGGAGCTGGCTTGGTCGAGCTGGAATTATCAGCGCAGGCCCGATACCCAGCGGGCCACATTGACCTACAACATGAACATCCTTCAGGGGATCAATGCCCCGGAAACGTTTTGCGTGACGCTCAACGACAGAGAGGCGATTAACCCGCACAAGGTACTCGGCCAATTTCAGTATGCACACCCGGTATTCACCCTGCCCGGCATTGCAGCGCAGGAGCGTTGGGGTGAAATTAACGGTGATAGTACGTGGTTTTGCGGTGCTTACTGGCGTAACGGATTCCATGAGGACGGTGTCTTCTCCGCCCTTAGGGTGGCTAAATCGATTGGTGTTAGCAATCAGGGTACCGGGACGCCAATGCGCAGAGTGGGAACCGCCGCGTGAGAAGCGCCATTTACAGTGGTTGGGTGAGCCATCGGCGGCTGGAGCCGAAGGGGCACAGCTTCCGCTATAAAGTGTTTATGCCCTTGTTCGACCTGGATGAAATGCCCGCATTGTTGGACAAGGCCTGGGGCTGGTCTGCGCGTCGTCCCTCCCTGGCGAGGTTCAGGCGTAGTGACTTCCTAGGGGACCCTGAAGTACCTCTGAAGCAAGCGGTGCTGGACAAGGTAGAATTTGAAACTGGGACACGTCCGGACGGCCCGGTAATGATGCTAGCGAACCTGCGGTATTTCGGCTTCATTATTAACCCTATCAGTTGCTACTACTGCTTTTCCAAGAGCGGTAGTGTGACCCATGTGGTGGCGGAGGTGACTAACACTCCGTGGAACCAGCGCTGTACTTATGTGCTGCCAACTAAGCCTGGTGACGGACAAAATAAATGGCTCGAGATTGAGTTCCAGAAGTCGATGCATGTATCACCTTTTATGCCTATGGACATGCGTTATCACTGGCGCAGTAATACGCCGGATGAAAGGTTGGTGCTTCACCTCGCTAATTCCCAGGGCGGCACCAAGCAGTTCGATGCCACCTTAACGCTGGAAAGACAGGGTGAGTCGGCGAGCTGTTTTACCCGCCACCTGGCGCTGTACCCACTGATGACCGTGCAGGTTGCGGTGGGAATTTACTGGCAGGCTTTAAAGCTATGGCTTAAACGCATTCCTTTCGTACCCCATCCAAAATCGATTAATAGTGAGAACTCAATATGAGTGATGCAAGTGTAAGTGCCGTTCGTCTCCCAGGTATACGCAGCCACTGGCGCGGCCAGGATTTCGCGCGATCTGTGTTGACCCGTGTGCTTTCGGGCCTTACGGGGGGCTCCCTGACTATTCACGAAGGAGAGCGCACTGAACATTTCGGTGATCCCCAGGCTGAGGGCATTCACGCAGTAGTGAGTGTGCACGATGCGGCGATTTACCAGTCCGTTTTAACCGGTGGCGTGATCGGCTCGGGAGAGTCTTACATGCAGGGTCACTGGACCTCGCCCAATCTGGTCGATGTCATTCGTCTTTTCTCTGCCAATATGACGACCATGCAAAATATGGATGCAGGCTCTTCGCGTTTGCGCCAGTGGTTCTTGCGCATGTTTCAGCGTCTCAACATCAACAGTCTTAGCGGTTCCCGACGGAATATTAGCGCGCACTACGACCTTGGCAACGAATTTTTCAACTTGTTTCTGGACCCCACCATGATGTATTCGGCGGCGGTTTACCCATCCACTGACTCCAGTTTGGAGGAGGCCTCCCTGCACAAGCTTGATTTGCTGTGCCAGCAGCTTGAGTTAACAGCGGAAGATCATCTGCTGGAGATCGGCACGGGCTGGGGGGGAATGGCTATCTTCGCTGCGCAGAATTACGGTTGCCGAGTGACCACCACAACCATCTCACAGGAGCAATACAAGCATGCTAGTGAACAAGTGAAGGCACTGGGGCTTGAAGAGCAAGTGACTGTGCTCTGCGAGGATTATCGAAAACTGACGGGACGCTACGATAAAATCGTTTCGATTGAAATGATTGAGGCGGTGGGTCACGAGTATTACGGGGAGTACTTCCGTCGCTGCAGTGACTTGCTGACCCCGGGTGGCAAGTTTGCCTTGCAAGCGATTACTGTTCAGGACCAGCGCTATGAAGAGGCACGGGACTCCGTAGACTTCATCAAACGCTACATTTTTCCCGGCGGTTGTTTACCCTCGGTGGAGGTAATTTCGCGACATATCGCCAAAGACACCGATATGCAGGTGGTCAACCTGAAAGACATCACCCTCGACTACGCGCGAACTTTGCAGGAGTGGCGCAAGCGCTTCATGGCGGCCAGGGATGAAGTTCGGGACCAGGGCTTTGACGATATGTTTGAACGTATGTGGGAGTTTTACCTCTGTTACTGTGAAGGTGGGTTCAGGGAGCGAATTATTGGAACCGTACAGATGACGTTCGCCAAGCCAGGGTATCGCTTTTCGGAGCAGTAATGTGAAAGCAAAGTGGTCAAAAAACCTGTGGTTGAATGGGCGCTCGCTGTCGATGCTAGTGGCTGGGCCTTTGGCGTTGCTTTCGCTCTTGGGGGTTTCTTCGGTTCAGGCCCAATCTGTAATTGGTGAAGCCTATGCAGTCGACGGTAGCAAGTTACGCTATCTCGAAGAACACCAATGTGCCGCTAACGGCGAAGAGTGCCTGGTGGAATACCGCTATCCCGAAGGGAGTGTGTTTGCGCGCAAGCGCGTGGACTATCGCGATTCAATGCAGGCGCCTGACCTGAAAATAGAAGATCTGCGGGCAGGCGAGACGATCCTGATCGAAAGCGATTTTGACGACGACGTCGTCGTGGATGCGGGATTTGATCACTATGTCCGATTGCGCTGGGACGAATTGTCCAACGGGGCGGAGATCACTTTTCCCTTCCTGGTAGCAGGGCGCGAAAAGCCCTTGAACATGCGCGCGCAACTGCAAGAGGAGATGGGCTGCGCCGAAAACCGACTGTGTTTGACGATTACGCTGGATAACTGGCTACTTGCCGCCCTTGTCAGCCCCATCAGGCTGGAATACGACCAAACGAGCCGACGGTTATTGCAGTTTAGCGGGGTCAGTAATATCCGCGACGACGACGGCAAATCGCAGCAGGTGAGAATTGATTACCGGTATCAGGACGAGGCGGCAGACACCGCATCGTAGGCGCTCAACGCGGCCTCTCTCGCCGTTTTATGGTCGACAATCGGGAACGGATAGTCCCCTCCCAGAGTAACGCCAGCTTCTGCCAGTACCAGCGGGGGCGCTTCCCACGGGACCTGAAGATCACGATCGTTTAACGCGGACAGCTCAGGCAGCCACTGGCGAACGTAGGCCCCTTCACCGTCGAACTTTTTGCCTTGTAACATTGGATTGAAAATACGAAACCAGGGAGAGGCGTCGGCACCGCACCCTGCCACCCACTGCCAACCGCCACTATTGTTAGCCAGATCGGCGTCTACCAGCGTGTCCCAGAACCATTTGGCGCCCCATTGCCAGGGGAGTAACAGGTGTTTGGTAAGAAACGACGCACAAATCATGCGTACCCTGTTGTGCATGAAACCGGTTTGCCACAACTCTCTCATGCCGGCATCAACGATGGGGTAGCCTGTGCGGCCTTCACACCAGGCCTGGAACAGGTCTTCTGATCCCAGCCATGGCATCTGCGCAAAACTTGGTTTGAAAGGCCGGTCAGCGATATGTGGGAAGTGAAAAAGCAGATGATGATTGAAGTCGCGCCAGCCCAGCTCCGATAGAAATTTTTGGCGGTCCTTTTCGACAGTGCCGCGGGCGTTATTAGCGGCCGCCCATGCTTGCCTGGGCGATATTTCCCCCCAATGAAGATGTGCGGAAAGTCGCGATGACCCGTCTTTTGCTGGGAAGTCCCTGCCCAGCGCGTACCCGGATAAAGCATGGGTGACAAAATAGTTTAGGGTCTTCGCCGCGCCTGCCTCTCCGGGAGTCCAATAACGGAGCCAATCGGCGGCCCAGTTCGGAGACTGTGGCAGCAGCTGCCACTGTTCGCAAGGTAGCGTAGAAAGCGTGTGCTGAAGAAAATTATCATGTTCGACTGACGTCTTTCGGGGCGCTGCGGGCGCGGGTAGCCGTTGCATGCAGTGCCGCCAGAAAGGCGTGAAAACCTTGAAGGGGAGCCCTGATCCATTGCACACATCCTGGGGGCTGAAAAACAGACTTCCGGCGAGGCAATGAAGCACAATGCCGGCTTCATCGAGCTGATTTGCCAGGTCCTGCTCCAACTGAAGGCCCTGGGGTTCATACAACTCACTACAGTAGACGTCGGTAGCCCCGGTCTCCCTGGCGAGAGTCTGCAGTTCGGCTTTGGTATCCCCTCGGCGTACAACCAGGTCGCCACCGTGCTTGGCGAGTCTGTCTTTAAGGGCTTTCAGGCTGTGATGAAGCCACCAGCGACTGGCGCCGCCCAAGGCCCATTCTCCATCACTGTTCTCATCGAGAATAAAGCAAGGGACGAGGGGCCTGCCACAGGCGAGGGCTGCCTGCAACGCGGGCAGGTCGTCTAGGCGAAGGTCTCTTCGAAACCAGTAAATAATTGGGGCAGGGTTATTCACCCTGCATTTGCTCGCTTCAGTTCCAGCTCAGGCAGTTCAGTTTCTGGGGAATAGTCCTCGAGGAATGCCAGCAGTTTCTTACGCTCCGCAGGTGACTCTTGCGTTCCCTTAAGCAGGTAAAGAGTTTGTGGTTCCCGATCGAGCAGCAGTTGACCGCTTACCTTGGTCGCCTCGGTAGCGGCCGCTAGCCAGACGATAGTATCGGCGCCTTCGGCGGGGCTGCGAAGGGCGAAGCGGGTAATGGTATGAAACAGGGGTAGCGCTGTTTCTACTCCAGGCGTGTCTGCCCAGCCCGGGTGCATGGCATTGACTGAAATGCCGTCGCTTTTCCATGCTTTGGCCCAATGGCGAGTCACCACCATCAGTGCGCGTTTCGCTCTGGCGTAGGCGACAGCACCGGAGTAGCCGCTAGCGCTTTGTGAGACGAGGTTTTTCATCGATAATTTTTGGCTATACATGCCGCCCGAAACAACGTTGATCACTCTGGCGCGGCCCGCCGCTTGCAGCAGTGGCTTGAGTGCTAGCGTTAAGCGATAAGGGCTAGCCAGAAGCAGAGCGAAGCTTGCTTCCAGACCCTCACTGGTCTCATGTCTCTCGTTGTAAAGTGCGCCTGCGTTGTTCACTAGCACGTCTATGGGTCTGCCCTTGGTGAGCAAGCGACCGGCAAGGGCGTCCACCTGTGCCAGTAAGCTGAGGTCGGCTATTTCAATGGTGACGTTTTTGTTGCCCGTCTTTTGCAAGATCTCTGCTTTGACTGCTTGCGCTTTTTTCTTGTTCCGCATCACCAGAGTCAGCTCTGCTCCTCGGCGCGCCAACTCCAGGGCGGAGGCGTGGCCCAGGCCGGTAGAGGCGCCTGTAATGAGCATATGCTTGCCGTGCAAGTCGGCAGATAATGGATTCCAGCGCTTGCGACCGCGGCTATAGCCATAGCGGGTGAAACGCGCGAGTTTTGGTACTATCAACTTATCCGCCGCGTTTGCAGGGCCATCGTATTTAGGGGCGGGAAAACGATCGTTCAATGCCGCTTTGAGCCCTGCGAGTGATTCCTTGCCCATCTTATCCAGGCCAGACTGCATTAGGCCGGTCAGTGCTCCCACGACGCGTCCAAACTTGAACTCGGCCTGGTAATCGATTCTTGTGCCACTGGGAACTTCAGTGAATGTAATCGTATCCTCTATATTGAAGAGCTTGCTGCTGCCGTTTAGCTTGAGTCGGTTGGGGGTTTCAAGCTCTGCAACGGTATATTCTATATCGATAGCACCTACGGGCATCGCGCAAGTCACCAGGAACCGGGTACCCAGGGCAACGGGCCCGTCGGTCAGCTTTTCAGCCTTGAGGGCAGTGGCATCCCACTCGGTCGTTGTGGTGAAGTCAGCTACGTAGGCGAAAGCCTCATCGATAGGGCGTTTAACGGTAATTGTTTCCCGCAGGGTAGTCATTAGCGATCTCTTTTCTGTGTTCAGGTTAATGTCAGTGAAGATACGCAGATTTAGCGGCTATGGCTCACTTTCTTGTGGCCATATATGACCTTTATTTGGCTCTAAAATGGGGAGTCAATAACGATCAAGCCGAGTAGACTACACTGCTCTTGGAACCCGACAACATTTTGAGTGAGGCAAGCTATGACTGCTGCACAGGAAACCCCTCCCGTCGATAACGGCGCCATGCTAAGAGATCATTTTGAGTTGCAGCGCAAGGAGTACCTTGCGGCACCCAACCCGGACTATCAGCAGCGCAAACAGGATTTACAAAGCCTCAAGCAACTGGTGTCGGAAAATATGGATGCCATTATCGACGCGATCAGCGCTGACTACGGCAATCGCTCACGCCACGAGACCCAATTTGCGGAAATTATTTCGGTGACGGATGGCATTAACGAGGTCATCAAGCACCTCAAGAGCTGGATGAAGGTGCAGAAACGCCATGTGGATATCACCATGTTTCCAGGTGCCAAGAACCGGGTGATACCCCAGCCTTTGGGTGTGGTCGGCATGATAGTGCCATGGAATTTTCCGATTAACCTGAGCTTTATGCCTCTGGCTTCAGCCTTTGCTGCAGGTAACCGGGCCATGGTCAAAATGTCCGAAAATTCCATCAACCTGACTCGCCTTCTGATGGAGCTTTCACCGCGTTATTTTCCAGCTGAAAAGTTGCGTTTTTTTGAGGAAACCGGCGGTGTGGGTGTGGAATTTTCGAAGATACCGTTCGACCTGATTGTCTTCACTGGTTCCGGCCAGACGGGCAAGTCTGTGATGGCTTCGGCGGCTCAAAATCTCACCCCCGTTGTTTTGGAGTTGGGAGGTAAGGCTCCTGCGGTGATTGATCCTGACTATAACTTGAAGAAAGCCGTTGAACGTATCATGTTTGTGAAGCAGTTCAATGCAGGCCAGATTTGTACGAACGTTGATTACGTGTTTATTCATGAGAAGCAACGTGACGAGTTTATTGAACACACCAAGGCTTATGTCGCCAGGCATTGCCCTGACATTGAGCACACAGACTACACATCCGTTATCGACGATCGTTCAGTGAAGCGTCTGGCCGATACCCTCGCCGATGCGCAAGAAAAAGGCGCTACTATCATCAATCTTAATGGTGACCAGCCAATTAATTTTGAGTCGCGCAAATTTCCCATGCACCTTGTGCTGGATACCACCGAGGATATGACTATCCGCAATCGGGAAACGTTTGGTCCACTGTTGATGGTGCTGACTTACCGGGAACCGGAGGAAGTGATCGATTACGTGAACAGTAAGGACAGGCCTTTGGCTCTCTATCCGTTCACCAACGATCGAAAACTGGCAGATCTCTATATTGAGCGAATCATGTCCGGTGGTGTCACGGTGAACGATGCCCTGCTTCACGTCGCCCAACACGATATTCCTTTCGGCGGGGTAGGTCCCAGCGGTATGGGGCACTATCACGGCAAGGAAGGATTTATTACCTTCTCAAAGCTGCGCCCGGTTTTTTACCAGGCTGGCTTCTCCTCCCTGCAGTTCCTGCGTCCGCCCTATGGTAAGTTCGCTACTCGGGTGTATGACCTATTGGTAAAACTGAAAGCCTGAACATCCAGTTCAGGTTCCAGATAGCCCGCTGTGCATTCCACGGAGCGGGCTTTTTTGATCCCTACTGCTCCTCGACAATGTCCCTGTAGGCATACCAGGTGGCGTGACCTAGCAAAGGCAATACAACAACCATCCCCCAGAGCTTGGTGCCAAAGCCGAATGCTACCAGGCTGATAATTAGACCAGCCCAGATCAGCATTGCGGGGAGGTCTCTTACGGCAACTCGAAGACTCATCCTCATCGCCAGGCCAGGCTCAATGTGCCGGTCGATGATCATTGGCACACTGATCAGGGACAGCAAGAAAACCACCGCCGAAACGGTCAGGAAAGCCAGCGAATAGGTGACGACATGGGTCGTGCTAAGGTGCTTGAACACATCGCCCCATACAGTCATTTCTATACTGGGAGCGACAGAGCCGGTGGTTGCATAGAGAAATAACGCGGCCAGGCTGAAACCGGCTACAGCCACGAACGCCAGCACTTCTGCAAGGCCCAGCAAATTGGTTTTGTTGTGTCTGATGGCTTCCAGAGAGTCCTGGAAGCTGCTGCTATCGCCGTGATCCCTGCGGCGCGCCAATTCGCAGACGCCAGCGGTAACAATTGGCCCCACGACCAGGAAAGCGCAGACGGCTGTGGCGATGTATAAAGGATGCTCCTGGTAGGCGAGTATCATGCTGCCCATTACTGCAACCAGGGCACCATAGGCCAGGCTGGCTCCAGGGCTGTGCATCAAACTATCCCAACCGGCAGCCAGCCAGATAAAGGGTCGAGTGGCAGGCACCCGATGAATCGGGTACATCTCAATGGTGGTATCCATAAATCCTCCTCGTGCGAAGCATACGTTCGCAAACCTGTTTTAATGGAGGTCGAGGATTGGCGCACTTTCTGTGATATTGCCAGACTCACCCATCGTCAGTGAATCTGCGCCAGTGTGTCCCGGCCAGCAAGTATTCTCATCTCTTTGGCAGTATAGTCCGGCTTTAGTTTCCTGCATGAAAAAAAATTCTTTGCGAACGCACAGACACATACCACGTTGGTCGAATTGCCTGTTAGTGGCACTAAAGGTTAAATTGATCCCAGTCATCACAGAACCGGGATAGCTCGATGAGCAATATGGAACTCTGGCAAAAAGCCGCCGAAAACATCCACTGGTACCAAGCGCCCAGCACCCTGTTGGATGAGAGTAATCCTCCCTTCTATCGCTGGTTTCCCGATGGCTCCACCAATGCCTGCTATAACGCCCTGGACCTGCATGTAGAACAGGGGAGAGGTGATCAGGCTGCGTTGATTTATGACAGCCCTGTTACCGATACAAAACGTCACTACAGTTACAGTGAATTGCTTGATGAGGTCTCTCGTTTTGCCGGTGTTTTGGCTTCGCAAGGGGTGCAAAAGGGCGACCGGGTGATTGTTTACATGCCCATGGTGCCTGAAGCGCTGATCGCAATGCTCGCCTGTGCCAGGTTAGGCGCGGTGCACTCCGTGGTATTTGGCGGGTTTGCCAGCAATGAGTTGGCGGTGCGCATCGATGATGCCTCGCCCAAAGTGATTGTGTCCGCCACCTGTGGCGTAGAGCCGTCACGAATAGTCCCCTACAAGCCGCTGCTGGATGCCGCGATCGACCTTGCGGCGCATAAGCCGAGCGCCTGTATCATCCTGCATCGTCCGATGCAGGACGCTAGTATGGTAGAGGGTAGAGACATCGATTGGGCGCAGGCGATGGCCAGTGCGAAGCCCGCGGCTTGCGTGCCGGTGGCCGCGAATGATCCGCTCTACATACTGTATACCTCTGGTACCACGGGCCAGCCCAAGGGGGTGGTAAGGGACACAGGCGGCAGTATTGTCGTGCTCAAGTGGAGTATGAAAAACATCTACAATGTGGACCCCGGAGATGTGTACTGGGCCGCCTCTGATGTGGGCTGGGTGGTAGGTCACTCCTACATCGTGTACGGCCCCCTGTTTAATGGATGCACCACGGTGATTTATGAGGGGAAACCGGTGGGGACGCCGGACCCCGGCGCTTTCTGGCGCGTTATCGCTGAGCACAATGTGAAAGTGATGTTCACAGCACCCACAGCGTTTCGCGCCATCAAGAAAGAGGACCCGCAAGGCAAGTATTTGCAGCAATACGACATAGCCTGCCTGGATTCATTGTTTCTGGCCGGAGAGCGCTGTGATCCCAATACCCTGAACTGGGCGCAGGAAAAGCTGGGAGTGCCTGTTATCGACCACTGGTGGCAGACGGAGACCGGCTGGCCAATTTGTTCAAATTGCCTGGGTATCGAGTTCCTGCCTATTGTTCCCGGGTCCCCGGCAAGGGCGGTTCCAGGCTACGACGTGCAGGTGCTTGACGAAAACGGTGAGCAGGTTGCGACAGGTAACATCGGCGCTTTGGTGATCAAGCAGCCGCTGCCGCCGGGGACGTTTACCACGCTTTGGAATGCGGAAGACCGATTTATTAGCGCTTACTTCAGTCGCTATCCTGGCTACTACGAGACCGGTGATGCGGGTTACATCGACGAAAACGGATACATATTTGTAATGGCGCGCACGGATGACGTGATCAATGTGGCTGGCCACCGCCTTTCCACCGGCGCAATGGAAGAGGTGCTGGCGGATCATCCGGACGTGGCAGAATGTGCGGTAGTCGGTGTGGCTGATGCGATGAAAGGTCAGGTGCCACTGGGCTTACTGGTGTTGAATGCTGGGGTGGATCGCGCTATTGAAGATGTCGTCGCAGAAAGTGTTCAGCACATGCGGGATAAAATAGGTCCGGTCGCGGCCTTTAAACTGTGCGCCGTGGTCGAGCGTTTGCCGAAGACGCGCTCTGGCAAAATTTTACGCGGCACCATGCGCAGCATCGCCGATGGCGAATCATGGAAAATGCCAGCGACCATTGACGACCCGGTTATTCTCGATGAAATTACCACGGCACTTAAGTCGCTTGGCTATGCGGGACACGCTGGCTAATCCCAAGGCTGCCTTAGAGACCGCAGCGTTTGGTCGATGCGGTGTCTCGGTATCGTCTGTGCGGGGGCTTGCAGCGGATAAAAGCACTATACACGGCGCTGTAATGCTCCGTAATGAGCCGTAATTGAGGGCTTTCCCCCCATTTGATACTAATAACGCTGGGTTCAGTGCAGCGGAGAATGCAAATGGCCATTTTCGGAAGTTTTCGTACAAAGATTGATGAAGTCACCGTAGCAACGACTTTTTTTGCGATCTGTGTGGGAATAGCCTTTTATACCCATTTTTAGACATTTTTTGCCTGTAGAGACTTCCTCGCGAATCCTCCAGCAGAGACAGGCCGAAGTTGGCCCTGGTGTGCGCCTGGCTTGGTCATCAGTTATATTAGATGATCAATGCAACGGTAGCGTGGTCATCTGCAAAAAATGCATCCTTCTGGTTCTCTCTTATCCTGGTCTATAGCCAATAAGCCGCTCTGTATAGCGGCCTTCTGCGTCCTGTTTCTCGTCGCCTGCGCAAGCCCGGTTAAAAAAGCCGTGGTTGAAGACGAATTCGCTTTATCGCCGTCGCAAGACCCGTTTTGGCAACACATCGTCAGCGGTACCGATAAAGAACAGTTCAAGCTTTTGAATACCGGTGATGAGGCCGCGCGCTGGCGCTTGCTGATGATTGACAGCGCCAGGCGATCCGTCGATCTGGAGAGTTTTTTGTGGTTGCCCGACAGTGCGGGCAACAAGATTTTGGCACACCTTGTGGCGGCTGCCGATCGCGGGGTGCGAGTTAGAATCCTGTTGGACGACTCCTTTACTCCGCACCAGGACCTTGCGCTGCATCACCTGGACCTTCACCCCAATATCGAACTTCGGCTGTACAACCCTTACTACCATCGTCCCGCAAGCCTGGTAGGGCGGACGGTATTCAATTTGGGAGATTTTTCACGGGTCAATCACCGGATGCACAATAAGTCGCTCGTTGTTGATGGGCAGGCGGTGATTGTTGGCGGACGTAATATGGCAGATGAGTACTTTGGGTTTCACGATGCGCATAATTTCCGTGATATGGAAGTCCTGGCCATTGGCAAGAGTGCCTTGGCCGTTACTACTCACTTTGATAATTTCTGGAATAGTGGCTGGGCATTTCCAATAGATCAGGTAGTGGATGTGCCCTCCAATGACCCAGGCTTGACTGCTGTCAGGGCATACCTGGCGGAGAACACGGATGTTGTTGATGTTTTGGAGGAGTCTCAGTTGCTTGCCATTTGGCAGACTGCGATGGCAGAGTCTCTTGAGGGTAGGGCTATATTTTTCAGTGATCAGCCCGCCCAGGACGACCCGGCGGCAGACAGCGATCAGCCGGGTCAGTTGGCCACTTTCCTGCGGGAGGCGATTGCCCAGGCCGATACTGAAATTATCGGCGTCACGGCCTATTTTGTACCGACCCCCGAATTGCTCACAGAGCTTGAGAACGCGGTTAAGCGTGGCGTGCGTGTGAGGGTGCTGACCAACTCAATGCGGTCCAATAATCATCTGGCGGCCCATGCTGCATATTTAGGCTATGTTGAACGTTTACTCTCGGTGGGAGTGGAACTGTTCGAGACTCGCGCGGATGCGCGCGATCGACACTTGTATATGCGTTCGCCTTCCGAGCAGAAAGAACTGGGGCTGCATGCAAAATTCATGGTCATTGATGAAGACAAGGCAGTGATAGGCAGCAGTAACCTCGACCCAAGGTCGCTAAAGCTGAATACGGAAATAGGCTTGATGATTGAGAGTTCGACATTGAATTCTCGCTTACGTCTGTTAACAGAGATCGACTTTCTGCCGGAGAACAGTTGGTCTGTTCAAATCAAAGACGGTGAACTGGCATGGGTGGGAGGCTCTCAAACGCTGTACCATCCACCTGCTGATTCCGGATTTCAGCAGTTGGAAGACTGGTTCATCGGATTGTTGCCTATCGATTCGCAGATGTGACGATGACTGCTATATTTCTGGCAACAATAAACCAGGCTTTGTCATCAAAGGGCATACAGCATGAGTAAACGTATTTGTAACCTCGTAACATTGGTCTCGATGGTGTTTTCAGTGCTGTTGACCGCTTCCGCGCAGGCTCAAGCCTCACGCTTCGACTGTGGGGCAGAAGCACTGCTGGAAGAGGGCGCTTGCGTACTTAGCCTGTTTGATGTCGAGGTCGTTGTATCTTCTTCCGGTGCGGGTTCGATCAACACGCTGAGTATTCGGCTAGTCGATGCAGCCACCAGTGCTTCCGATGAAGTAGACGGGAGCGTTTACCGCGCCGAAATCGCCGACCTTAATGCGGATGGTCGACCGGAGGTATTTGCCTACGTGTCATCCGCAGGCAGTGGCAGCTATGGTTCGCTGGTTGCTTATATGATCGATGACGGTCTGCAGTTGCTCCCGATTTCGTTGCCGGACTTGGGTGACGATACCAAAGTTAGCGCCGGCTACATGGGTCATGATGAGTTTGCCGTTGTTGAAACGTCGCTGGTCAGGCGATTCCCGCTCTATCATTCGGGTGACGTTAACGCGGAGCCCACCGGGGGTACCCGCAACGTCACCTACAAGTTAAAGGAGTCCGCAAATGGCTGGGCTTTGGTCGTTACCCAGGTCAACGATTACTGATCATCCTTTGTGGTCTTCGTGCGGTCCCAGCCAGGGTCAGGAAGTATTACGCAGAGGATTACGCTTTGATACGCTGCATTTGCGGGTCGTATAAAGGTTGTAGCGAACATCGGCAGGGATAGCGCTCCCCGGCGATATCAATCTCCCACTTGCCTTCATCGAGATACGCCGGATTAACCGTTTCTCCCGGCTCAATCATCGCAAGGCCCACAGCTCCGCCCAGCGTGTGGCCGTAGCTACCCGCTCTGACATAACCTACCGCCTTGTCATCCCTATAAATTACCTCGGCATGCCACAGCATGGGTTCTGGGTCCTCTACCAGCACCTGAACCAGGCGCCGTTCATAGGGGGCTTGAGCCTTCTGTGCCGCTGCCGCATCCCTGCCTATGAAGCCTCCCGGTTTGTCCAGCGCCACGGCAAATCCCAGACCGGTTTCAAAGGCATTATCGGTGTTGTCGATATCATGCCCGTAATCACGATAGGCTTTTTCCAGGCGCAGGCTTCCCAATGCCCTCAGGCCTGCGTGGACCAAACCGTGATGACTACCTTCTGCAACCAGTCGGTCATAAACATTGACGGCCTGGTCACTGGGGATGTAGAGCTCATAACCCAACTCGCCTGCGTAAGTGATTCGAATACACAGGGCCCTGCCATAGCCTATGTCGATCTCGCGGGCGGTGCGAAAGGGGAAGGCTTCGTTACTGAGGTCGGCTGAGCTCACAGCTTGCAGTAGCGCACGGCTTCTGGGCCCCTGTATGTTGATTTGTGTGATGCCGGCGGTGACGTCAGTAACTACGGCAAACTCACCCTCCTCGATATGCCGAGTCATCCAGGTTTCGGCGTGGCGGTGCATAGTGTCTGTAACAACCACCAAAAACTTGTCATCGGCGAGTTTGGTCACCGTCAGGTCAGCCTCGAGCATGCCGTCGTTATTGAGCCATTGAGTGTAGGTAATAACGCCGACGTCACCGTTGACACGGTTAGCGCTGATGCGCTCCAGCACGAGGCCAGCATCGCGACCCTGCACCAGGAATTTGGACATAATGCTCATGTCCATGAGGATGACATCTTCGCGACAGGCCCGGTGTTCCTCTGCCCAGTATGGCCACCAGTTCATGCGACCAAAAGACAGTTGTTCAACCTCCGCTTTTTCGCCGGTGGGGGCGAACCAGTTGGGTGCTTCCCAGCCGCTAACTTCACTGAAGTATGCACCTTTCGCAGCCAGGCGCTCGTGCAGTGCGGAGCGGCGAACATTGCGGGCAGTTTCTGTGGTCTTGGTGGGGTAGTGACATTTATAGACTGTGCCCAGTGACTCCACAGCCCGGTCACGTCGATAGTCAGGATTGCACTGATAGGCGTGGAAACGATCCACGTTGAATCCGGTCACATCAACATCGGGGCTGCCCTTGAGTATCCAGTGAGCCATTATCTTGCCCAGGCCTCCAGCGGACAGAATACCGATAGAGTTAAGGCCTGCGGCTACAAAATAATTTTTCAACTCAGGCGACTCACCAACAATCGGCGACAGGTCGGGAGTGAAACTCTCCGGCCCGCAGAAGAACTTTTTGATGCCGCTGTTCAGGCTGATGGGAACGCGACTCATTGCATTTTCGAGGAAGGGCGTCATCCGCTCCCAGTCGGGCTCTAATTCGCCAAATGAGAAACTGTCGGGAATCCCCTCTACCCGCCAGGGGGCTGAAACAGGTTCGAACAAGCCCACCATCAGGCCACCCACTTCTTCTCGGTAATAGCCATAGTTAGAAGGGTCCTCGAGAACCGGCCAGTCTCTGCTGATGCCATCGACATCTTCAGTGATCAGGTAGTAATGTTCGGCCGCCTGGTTGGGAATGATAATCCCGTGCTGCTCGCCAAACTGTCGGGCCCACATCCCCGCGCAATTGACGACATATTCGCAGGCGATTGTCCCCTGGTCGGTGGTGACACCGGTCACCTTCCCGCGCTCGCGAGTCACACCGGTTGCCGTCACACCCGTAATCAGTTTGGCACCTTGCATTTTGGCACCTTTGGCCAGGGCCATAGTGACATCTACCGGGTTAACCCGACCATCGTCTTCCACGTAGAAGCCTGCCAGTACATCGTCTACTCTGGCGATGGGAAACAGATCCTGAACCTCTCTCGCTGATATTTCCTGCACATCGACGCCGCAGTAGCGGTTAAAGGCAGAGACCCTGCGATACTCCTCCAGCCGATCCTTGCTCGTCGCAAGCTCAATGAAACCGCAGTTATTGATACCCGTAGCCTGTCCGGTCTCTGCTTCCAGGCGGCCGTAAAGTGCTTTTGAATACTTGCGAATCTCGGTAGCCGTTTCAGAAAGGCTCCCGTAGGTGACCATGAGTCCAGCGGCATGCCAGGTCGTCCCAGAAGTGATTTCGTCACGCTCCAGCAGAACCACCTCATCACAGCCCATGTGGGCGAGGTGGTAGGCGATAGAAGTGCCGATAATGCCACCACCGACGACAACGACGCGAGCGCTGGCAGGAAGTTTCCCCTGGTTGGAGTTCTGATGTTCGGTCATTGTATTTCCCGGGACAGGTTCAAGTTGGGTCAGCTGCGTATACTACCTTTGCAAGCGCGTTCTGCCTATTGTTTGAAAGCCTGCTGACATCGCTGTGATGTTCTGTCATTGCAGAAATCAGGGCTGTGCATGCCGGTCGCAAATTTCGTAGTATGCGACTTCGTCTTCGTCTTCGACTGGATTTTTGTATGTCTGCGCGTATACCGGCCGCTGCATTTGTAGCAGCCACTCTAGGCATCGCCTTCTTTGCAGTAATGGATGCGGTCATGAAAGCGCTGGCTATCGAAATGGGCGCTTACAACGCAATGTTTTGGCGCACCGGTTGTGGCGTCCTGATGGTGACATGTCTCTATATTTGGAAGCGGCCTGCGTGGCCTGCGCGGGAAGTGATCAGGCTGCACGTATGGCGTGGTGTGGTAATTTCCTTGACTGCCTTTCTCTTCTTTTGGGGACTGGTTTATGTGCCACTGGCGGAAGCGATAGGCCTTTCCTTTATCGCACCGCTCATGGCGCTTTATCTGGCGGCGGTAATGCTGGGGGAGCGTGTCGATAGTAAATCTGTCGGTGCGTCTATTGTTGGCTTGTGTGGTGCAGCGATAGTGATTGTCGGTAAGTTGTCTGGTGATTACGACGAGGAAATAGGAAAGGGCATTGGTGCCATCCTTCTCTCTGCAATTCTTTATGCCTACAACCTCATTCTGCAGCGCCGCCAGGCGCTGATTGCAGAGCCGGTTGAAATCGTATTCTTTCAGACATTGGCCATTTTTGGAGCCTATCTTTTAGTGTCTCCGCTGCTCGCCGTGGCGCCGCCTGTATCTGCAGTCCCGCAATTGGCACTGGCGGCTGTTCTGTCCATCGTTTCCATGATGTTAGTGTCCTGGGCTTATGCGCGAGCAGAGGCGAGAACTTTGATTCCAGTAGAATACACGGCCTTTGTTTGGGCCGCGCTTCTGGGCTGGCTCTTTTATGCTGAAGAAGTAACAGCGCTCACTCTTCTGGGTACTGCGCTGATCGTTGCCGGCTGCCTGCTGACCGTCAGGCAACATCCGGGTGAGGTCGATCATGTTGAAACAACGGCCATCTAGTCGAGTAAACTAGCGTTGAGTGGCCAATCAGATAATAATTGATGGCGATAGAAAGTGAGCAAAGCGAATACCGCGAACGCAGGTGAGAAAAATGTTTTACCGAATTTTAGTGGCGTCAACGCTTACCGTATTGGTAATGCCGATTTTGACATCCTGTGGCGTTGACCTTGATGCAATATCGGCTATAAGTTCAGATGAAAGTTCGTCTCTCAGTGGCACAGACACGGCTAATCAACTACTGGAAACCGATTCAGGTGTGCTCGAACGCGATGTAGACCTGCCAACTTCAACCTTGACAGGCAATCCGGATAAGACGGCCTATTTTGGCGATTTACATGTCCACACCGAGTATTCATTCGACGCTTACTCCTTCGGTTCCCTGGCGACTCCCCGGGATGCGTATCGCTATGCATTGGGAGAGGCAATACCTCACCCCTCGGGCTTCTCCATTCAACTGGACCGTCCGCTGGACTTTTACGCGGTCACAGACCACGCCATGTTTCTCGGAGTGGCGAGGGCTGCGGCTGATACAGATTCGCTGTTATCGACAGAGCCGATATCGGAGCCCATGCACAATATGAATGCGCCCGATAACAGGGGGGTGATGAGTTTGCTGGGTAGAAGCCAGGCGTTCGGCCAGTTTGTACCAGCAATGGTTGGCTTGATGCGTGACGGCGATATAGATAAAGAAATGGTGATGGACATTACCCGGACAGCCTGGGCGGACAGCGTGGATGCGGCGGACGAAGCCTATCAGCCTGGCACATTCACCACATTTGCGGCCTACGAGTACACCACTTCTACCAATACGCGTGGCAACCTTCATCGCAATGTGATCTTCAAGCAATCGGACAGATTGCCAGCAGTTCCATTTTCCAGGCTGAATTCTCGCAGCCCGGAAGGTCTATGGGACTGGATGGATGCGCTGCGGGAGCAGGGTATGGAAAGTCTTGCGATACCCCACAATTCCAACGGCTCCGATGGACAGATGTTCAAGCTGGTGGACTGGGCAGGAAATCCCATGGATATTCGCTACAGCGAGCAGCGTTTGCGTAACGAGCCGTTGGTAGAAGTGACCCAAATCAAAGGCACCTCCGAAACCCACCCCCTGTTGTCGGACACTGACGAATGGGCCGGTTTTGAAATCATGGAATACCGGGTGGCGACTAAATTACCGAGTCAAGCCAATGGCTCTTATGCGCGTCAAGCGTTGCGTGATGGGCTCGCGCTGGCTGCAAAGGGGAGTGGAAACCCTTATAAATTTGGCTTAATAGGCTCTACTGATACTCACGTGGGTGGTGGCGCTCTCCGCGAAGACAAGTTTTTCTCCAAAGCCGGTTTGATGGATGGAACACCCCAGAGCAGAGGATCAGTGCCTGCCAGTTTCTTGATCGGTACTGCAGCGAAGTGGCTGCTGCCGGATCTGGTGAAAGAAGTTGATGATAAAACCTATATGGCCGCCAATGTATTTGAGTATTGGGGAGCCTCGGGCCTGGCGGCAGTTTGGGCGGAGAAGAATGATCGAGAGTCAATTTATGAAGCCTTCAGACGCAAGGAGACCTTCGCTACCAGCGGGCCGCGTATTCGTTTGCGGTTTTTTGCCGGGCTGGACTATCCGCGTGATCTGGGCGATGACCCTATGGCGGTGAGCAAAGCCTATGCCGGCGGTGTTGCAATGGGTAGCGATCTTCAGGGGATTGCTGGTGCCAGTCCGTCTTTCCTGGTCTGGGCTATGGCCGACGCCAATAGTGCACCGTTGCAGCGTTTGCAGGTGATTAAAGGTTGGGAGCAAGACGGCGAAACCCACGAGCAGGTCTTCGATGTCGCCTGCGCAGGTGGCGCTGGCGTCGACCCGTCAAGCCATCGGTGTCCCGATAATGGCGCAACAGTCAATGCAGATGACTGTAGTCTGCAGGGGGGTACCGGTGCTGCCGAATTGAAGGTAATTTGGAGCGACCCACAATTCGATGCGAATCAAGAGGCATTTTATTATTCCCGTGCCATAGAAAACCCCAGCTGTCGCTGGTCAACCTGGGATGCACTGCGTGCAGGAGAAGAGCCACGCAGTGACCTGCCAAAGACCATTCAGGAACGGGCCTGGTCATCTCCGATCTGGTATCGTAAGCCGAGTTTAGAAAATAACCCCCCTGCGGCGTAAGGCTGTTGGGCAAGCAATCACTTAATAAACCACCTGGTTGAAGAGAGGAAAGCGTAATGCTGAAAAAATTAGCCCTGGTATTGGCTCTGGCAGTCCCTGGAATAGCGCAGGCCGACACTGAACGGTTGTCGGCAGCCATTGCGGGCGATCACCGGACCCCCGCTTATGCAGAGCGTGATGTTTATCGCCATCCCTTGCAGACGCTGGAGCTCTTCGACCTGCAGCCGGATCACACGGTAGTGGAAGTTTGGCCGGGCGGCGGCTGGTACACTGAAATTCTTGCCCCCTATCTCAAAGATAGCGGTCTTCTCATCGCCGCACACTACGATAGTAAGGATGAGCAAGCCAGTTACCGGCCTCGTTCGCGCGCAAACTTCGAGAAAAAAATGGCCGGAAACAGTGGTGTTTACGGCAAAGTAGAAGTTGCTTCGCTGATGTTCGATGAGGCCGCGGGCACGCTCACCATGGGCGCTGCCAAGAGCAATTCGGTAGATCGCGTGGTGACTTTCCGTAATGCGCATGGCTGGTATGCCAGAGGAACAACGGATGCAGCGCTTGGTCATTTTTTCGATATTCTCAAGCCAGGCGGCAAGCTGGGGCTGGTGCAGCACCGTGCAGATTCAGAGCAGGACTGGATGTCGAAAAATATCGGTTATGTCGGACGTGATGCGATCGTAGCAGCGGCAATGAAAGCCGGCTTTGTGCTGCATGCAGAGGGCTTTTTCAACCGTAATCCGCTTGATAACAAACGCTATGACATCGGCGTCTGGCGCTTACCTCCTTCGCTCGACCAGTTGGAGACAGAGGAACAGAAAGCGCCCTACAGAGCGATAGGGGAGAGCGATAGGATGACACTGGTGTTCGTCAAGCCCGCCGACTGATGGCGAGATGCTTGGCACAGTAAACTGGCTGCAACTGACAGTTAATTTCCGTATCATGAGCGGCAATGAAAATAACTTGTAAGCTATTCATATTCGTCTGTTCCCTGGTTGTTATGCTCACCGCCTGCAGCGGCGGTGGCAGCGGCAGCGGTGGTTTGAACGAAAGTGCCGGCGATGCCGGCGTGACGACAAACCAACCGGAAACCAACGAGCCTCCAGCCATCAGTTGGTACAGCACGGCTGCGCCATTGATCGAACGGTATTGTGTTGCTTGCCATCGTGATGGCGGCATTGCGCCTTTCGCCCTGGAAACTTACGAACAGGCCTATAGCAAGCGTTCAGCACTGGTGTATTCCCTGGAGGCAGATACCATGCCTCCCGCCGGCTTTGCCGATTTCTCTGCTTTTGAACTAGAACTGCTACTGCAATGGGCGAACGACGGTGCTCCCAAGGGTGATCCTTCGCAAACCCCTCAGCCGGGCTTGTTCGAACGGTACTCATACCATGCGGATATTCGTCCCATTATTGAACGTCACTGTATTGGTTGCCATGTACAGGGGGGGATTGCACCGTTTCCATTGGATAGTTATGAAGCCGTAAAGGGGGTTGCCGCAGCAAGCGCATTTTCCATAGAGCGCGGCGCCATGCCTCCCTGGCCTCCTACCCAGGGCTATACACCCCTTGAGCACGCAAGAGTGCTGGAGCCGCAGGAAAAAACCACCATTCTGGAGTGGTTGGCAGGGACCATGCCCGAGGGCAACCCGGCCGACTACAGTACTGACAATTTTGTAGTGGCAGCGCCAGGATCTGGCTTTGACCTGAGTTTACAGTTACCCCAGGCCTATACGCCGACCTTACGCCCTGACGATCACCGTTGCTTTGCGATTGAGTGGCCTTTGGATGAGTTTGCTTATGTGACGGATGTCGATGTCCTGCCAGACCAGCTTGACGAAGTGCATCACGTCATAGTGTCTATCGCCGAGCCTGAAGATGCCCAGATGTATTACGCCTCAGACAACCAGGATGGCAATCCAGGTTGGTACTGTCTTGGGGCCGGGGGAGTTCCAGGTGCGCCGTTGCCACGACAGATTGGCGGTTGGGTGCCGGGTGCGGGAAGAGAACCGACCCCGGAGGGGACCGGGGTTGGTGTCAAACCAGGTTCGGTTTTAGTGGTTCAAATGCATTACAACACGCTGGTTGCTGAGCCTTCACCTGACCAGTCAACGGTGTTGCTGGCCACCGCTTCGGAGGTTGAGCGTCCTGCCAGTGGATTTTTGCTGACCGACCCCAGGTTCCTCAGACCGGGAGGGATGCCCATCCCTGCCAATGACCCGGATGTGCGCCACGAAATGATATTGCCCGCATGGGGCCTTGCAACGGTGTTTGGCGAGGACGCGCAAGTGGCTTTGAACGAACCCTGGGCTTTCCTGACGACTCAGTTACATATGCATAACCTGGGCACCAGCGGCAGGGTAACCCTGTTGCGAGAAAATGGAACAGAGCAGGTTCTGTTGGATGTAGATGAATGGGATTTCAATTGGCAGGGTACCTACCGGTTTACCCGCGAGGTGTTGGTGCAGCCGCTGGATAGCATCAAGCTCGAGTGCACCTGGGATAACAGCCAGTCGAATCAGGCATTTGTTAATGGCGAGCAACTTCAATCGCAGTACGTGGAGTGGGGAGATGGCACACAGGACGAAATGTGTCTGACCTCGGTTTACATGACTCGCCCTCAGGATGACTACGATTACAGCTATGGGCCAACGCTGTATATCGCATCGCCGGAGTACCGTCAGCAATTTGAGGCGGGTGACCTCATTCCGTTACGCCTGTTGTTTAACAACTTTGACTTGCAGGACCCCGGGGAACATAAGCACTCAGATGCCATGGCGCATGAGGGCGGCGCTCACGATAGCGAGTCTGCAAACCACAGTGCAGTCTTCAGCGGACACTACCATGTTTATCTGGATACCGATGATGACGCTGCAGAGCATCTCACCGCATGGGACGATGAGTACTATTTCCAACTGCCCGAAATTCTGGAAGAGGGTTCGCACCAATTGCGGGTCAGTCTGCGTGGCGGTGATCACCATCCGTTGGGTATTGAACAGAGCGTAGAAATAGAAGTCGTGGAGTCAGTTGATGCAGAGTCTTTCAGTCTTGCGAACGCTGAAGATTGGCAAGAGCAAAGCGCTGGTGACGACAGCCTTGCCAGTCACCGCCCGGCAGAGATCGACTGCCAGGACAACAGTTGGTATTTAGAGGACGATGCGCTGGAGGTTCAAACCGGCTATTGCAACTATTTATCTCTGGCGCAGGATAGTGGCTCGGATATTCGCGCAGGCGATCAACTTCACCTGGTGCTGTGGCACGGTGACCTGGCTTTTGAGGACCCTGCGGTTGCCCACGTGGCTATCAGCATTGCGGGAAAAATAGTGTGGGAGCAGGAGATCGATATTCCGTCCGAAGCGGAAATATTTGACGTTAAAGTACCGCTGCAAGAGGCGGTGCCCGCCGGAAGTCGTGTTGAGTTCCACCTGCATAATCACGGCTACAACACCTGGACCTTGCTTCAGCTTGAGGTACTTAGATGAACGTAAGACATCCCTGGCTGCTCTTGCCTGCGTTGCTGCTGGCTTGTCAGCTTCAGGCGGCGACGGTGAAAGAGGGGGACTTGGCTCCAGCACTGAATTTGCCGCTGTTGAATACAGTGAATGAAGAGTGGATCAGCCTGGAATCCTTGCGCGGGAAAATTGTGTACCTGGATTTCTGGGCATCCTGGTGTGGTCCCTGCCGCCTCTCTTTTCCACAACTTGAGGCTCTGCGGCAGGATTTTGGAGCGCAGGGGTTTGAAGTGTTGGCCGTGAATGTTGATGAATTCGAGCAAGATGCTCTCGAATTCCTCGAGCAGGTAGCTGTGTCTTATCCAGTGGTTCGCGATGCGGCGGCCGATAGTCCTGCCCAGTTCGGTATTCTGGGTATGCCCACCGGTTTCTTGCTGGATCGCCAGGGGGTGGTGAAACTGGTTCACCAGGGTTTCAAACGCAGCGACGGTGAAAAGCTGAGGGTAAAGATCGTTAAATTGCTAGAGGCGCCGCAATGATCAAGGTAAGTGGCCTGGTGGCGATGTTAACGCTGCTGCTTTGTGCCTGCGAGACGGTTGAGCCCTGGGAGCGAGGCACTTTGGCCAAACCTGAAATGCAATGGGAGACCGATATTATGGAGTCTCGACTGCAAGGCCAGGTCTACACCAGCAAGGAAGCCGCGAGTGGTGGTAGTGGGGCCGCCGGTGGTGGGTGCGGTTGTAACTGATGGCCACCGAAAAAGCTGACAGTAACAGCACGCTGTTGGCGCTGACTTCCAGTGCGCTACTGCTACCTGCTTATCAACCTGCACAGGCTGAGGCACCACCTGAATATACGGAATTGGGCCTGCGCTACAGTAATTACGAGGAAGACGACACGTCCAGTCGTAAAACCTTTGGTGGCAGTAGTGAACGTATGGAAGTGGATGTTGCCCAGTTTCACCTATTGGCACCAGTAGCAGACGACTGGTCTGTAGCCCTGGACGTGTCCTGGGAGGATATGAGTGGCGCCTCTCCCTGGTTTGTCGGCCAGGCAGCCGACGGCGAGGACAAGGTCGTTATGAGTGGTGCAAGTATCGAGGATACGCGAACCGAGGTCAGTGTGACGACCCGGTACTTTTACGACAGAGGCAGCGCAGGTTTTAATTACACGCGCTCTGACGAAGATGATTATGAGTCGGATGCGATTTCTGTGGATGCATCTATCGACGGGGACGATGGTCTGACAACCTACAGTGCTGCCCTGAGCGCCTCCGCTGATGACATAGAGCCAACCCAGGGTTTAATCCCCACCAATACACTGAAGGACGAAAAAGACATCCGTTCAGCCTGGGTTGGGGTGAGCAGAATAATCAGTAAGCGAGCCATACTTCGCTTTGGCCTCAGCTATACTTATAGAAACGGGTTTTTGACGGACCCGTATAAATTGCGTGATCAACGTCCTGATAAGCGCAATGAGTGGGTATTGCAGGGTGGTTATCGCCAGTTTTTGATGGGGCCGAACGCGGCACTTCATATTGACTATCGCTATTTTGATGATGACTGGGGGATAGACGCCCATACAGTCGATATCGCCTGGCACCAGAATATCGGTGACCGCACAGTGCTCATTCCTTTTTTACGGTATTACACGCAAGACGACGCTGATTTTTTTGCTAACAGCGTCGACCTCAGTGATCGCTATTATGCAGATGATTACCGGCTTTCGGCGTTTGGCGCTTTAAGCCTTGGTCTGCGATTGCAACACGATATCGGTAGCTGGCGCGTGAACCTTGCTGCTGAACGCTACGAGTCGGACAATGCGTGGGGAGTCTATGGAGGCGAGGAGTCGCCTGCGCTGGTCGACTTCTGGCGCACCAGTATCGGTCTGGATTATCGGTTCCGCTAGGTTGCATAACTAATGCAGGGCTTTGAACGCAGCTTCAAGGCCATGGGTGGACCCTGCAGAATCCAAATCAATTGTTCGAAGGAACAGACTGCGTTGGCTGCTCTGTCCGCGGCCGAGGCCGAGGTTCGGCGACTGGAACACAAATACAGCCGATACCTTGCAGACTCTGTTACCAGTGCAATCAATGCTGCAGCCGGTATATCAGCGATCGAAATCGACGATGAAACGGCAGGTCTGCTCGCGTATGCCGACACAGTGTGGCGCGAGAGTGACGGCCTGTTCGATCCTACCTCTGGTTTGCTGCGCCAGGTTTGGGACTTCCACTCGGGGAGCATTCCTACAGCTGAGGAGGTCGAATCCCTGTTGGTCAATGTCGGTTGGCAGAAGCTACGGTGGACACAAACCAGCGCGTTTCTCTCTCTACCCGGCATGGAGCTGGATTTCGGCGGCTGTGTGAAGGAGTATGCGGCAGACAGTGCTGCAGCCCTTATCAAGCATGCCGGTGTTGAGCATGCATTGGTAGACCTTGCTGGAGATATGGCCAGTGTGGGAGGGCGAGATAAGGGAGCGCCCTGGGTGATTGGTATTCGCCATCCGGATAACCCCGAGCAGGCAGTTGCCAAGCTTGAATTGTCCGGGCGTGCGCTTGCCAGCAGTGGAGACTACGAACGTTTTATTGAAATCGAGGGTGAGCGCTATGGACATATCCTCAACCCGCTTACCGGTTGGCCAGTGCAGGGGCTAGCGGCGGTCAGTGTGAGTGCACCGCAGTGCCTGGTCGCTGGCAGCGCTGCGACGTTGGCGATGTTGAAGCCCAAAGAAGAGTCATTGCAGTGGCTACAAGCGTTGGGTTTGCCCTGGGTGGCGGTCGATCACGCTGGCCGGGCTTATCACGATGCCGGTATCAGACATGAACAGCACCCAGTGGAATAAAGTTTGAGAGTGATGCCAGCGGCTCTTGTTCTTGTTCTGGATAACGTGCACTGTGGTTTAAAAGCATCCTGTGTTTTAGTGGAGTAAGTATGAACAAACATTTTTTCGGCTGTGTGCTCATAGCGGTAACGGTGCTGGTTAGTGGCTGTGCCCAGTATGAGAATAAACGAGGCGTTCTGGAGCAATGGCAGTCTGGCACTGAGCAAGCGTTTGTCCGTGGTCAGACAAACCGCCAGGAAGTGCTGGAAGCACTTGGGCCACCATCCCAGGTCATCGCCCTGGGCGATGAAACAGTGCTCTACTACCTTTTTGAACGCACGGAAGGTGACGGCCTCATTTTAATTGTCTACAACCAGTTCAAGACTGAAACTCAATACGACCGTGCGATCTTTTTCTTTGATGCTGACGATCGCTTGACCGATTACTCCAGCGAATTTTCTACCGCCGGCAGTCCCTGATATGAGGTTGCTCGCCATCGCGCTGTGCTGCCTGTTGGGAGGGTGCAGTCGCATGTCTTATCAGTTGGGTTCACCTTTAAGTGATCAGCAAATCGAACGTGCATCCGAAACGGTCGAGCTTGCGCTGGTTCTTGAGCAACTGGGGCCGCCGCAACGTATTGCCGGTATCGCCGACGGTTATGTAATGGCATGGGAACATTGGCGAATTTCCGAGAAGAGCCTCGGTGTCAGTCTCGGCCCACTGGGCGTAGACCTTTTTTCCATTGATTGGGGTGGCGCCCGAATGGCGGGAGAGTTTTTGATGCTGCGTTTTGATCGCTCGCATCAGGCCACGGATTACAGCTTCACTCGCTGGGACGAAAGTGCGGGTGGCGGCACCGCCGTGCAACCATCGCTAGGCCTGGTCGACGTGGTAGATGTCAGTGACCTGTTAACGCCTATGCCCCAACATCAGTGGGGTGCGATGTGGCTAAAAGCATTACCGGAGCCGTTAAATAGCGCCAATAGCCCGGATTCAGGCGTTAGCGCCCTTGAGCAGCGAGGCACGCCTGTGGGGGTCGGCCAGCGCACTTTGGAACAATAAGCTCCCCGGCTTTGACGACCACGTCAACCGATTCAAGCCGGGTGATGTCTTCTAGCGGATTCCCTTTTATAGCGATCAGGTCGCCGTAGCGGCCCACTTCCAGCGTTCCAACATCGTCTTGCCAGCCCATATGCTCAGACGCTACGGATGTTGCAGCTTTGATAGCCTGCATCGCGGTCATTCCGCGTTCTACCATGATGCGAAACTGTCGACCGTTGCCTCCATGGGGCGCTACGCCAGCATCGGTGCCGTAAAGAATAGGGACGCCGGCATTGACCGCCTTCTCGAACACGAGGCGCTGTGCTTCAGTGGTCTGTTCATTTTTTTGCATGAACTCCTCGGGCCAGTTGTTAATCGCGCCTACCTCGGCCGTGTAGTCGCCGTTATAAACATCCATTGAGAACGCCACTTGCTGCTCGGCAGCCATTGCAATCGCTTCCGCGTCGGCTAAAGAGGCGTGTTCTATGCTGTCGACGCCGGCTCGGATAGCGTCCTTGATTGAGCGAGCCCCGTGGGCATGGGCAGTAACCTTGAGGCCTGCCTCATGTGCGACTTCGACTACCGCTTTGATCTCCTCTTCGCTCATTTCTGGCTCGGTCACTTTGCCACCAAAACCGAACACTGCCCCGGAGGCAATGACCTTGATGACCTCAGCACCCCCGTTAACAAGTTCCAGAGTCTTTTCACGGTATGCCTCGGGGCCAACTGCGACTCCCTTGCGGTAATAGGTGGGTATATCATTGTCATCCACGCCAGGGATGGTTAGGTCGCCGCCGCCATGAGGAATGGTGAGATAAAATCCGGCCACCTGAATTCGCGGGCCTTTAGCTTCGCCAGACTCGATGCTGGCCTTGGTGTCCCGGTCCACCCAGGCGAGGTAGCTGCCGATATGTCGAATACTGGTGAACCCGGCTTCAAGCGTGATGCGGGCGTTGTCCAGGGCAATTGCTCGAGTGTCCTGCGGTGTGCGCTTGAGATAAACCCGATAGTCCTCGGCATCTTCCGGGTACATGTCCAGGTGAACGTGGGTATCTATTAACCCTGGAAGACAGGTGTATTCCATCAAGTCGATGGAAGTCACTGACATGAGTGTTTTGCTGTCCGCGGGCCTTATCGCAGTAATCCGTCCGTTGCTTATGCTGACTAGCTGATTTTTCTCGGCCGAATTACCTACCCCATCGATTAGGTTGCCGCAATGAATGTGAACGGTTTCCTGGTTTACGGGCTTGGGTTCTTCACTCTTTGCACCGAGGGCGCCGGTGAGTAAAAGTGCCAGAAGAATGCGGGAGCAGTGTTGATTTCGCAACATGATCAGTTTTTGTCAGTCCACGTTTGAATAGTCCCAAGTCTGCCACGCCCAGATGGTTAGCGGCAAACCCTATCTAAGGCTCTGCGCACTCCTTGGCCCGGCTTCTAGGGAGGACGGTGCAGGCTATGTTATCTTTGCGCTTCTATTTATTAGCTCGCGCGGTACGCTCAATGGCGAAAAAATTGATAAAAGAACCTGAATTCGAGGTGGTGCTTTGGGGAGCAACAGGCTTTACCGGCGCTTTGGTGGCACGCCATTTGATAGAGACATACGGCGATGACCTGAAATTAGCCCTCGCCGGACGCAACCAGTCGAAACTGGAATCCTTGCGGGAACAGCTGGGGCAGCCGGAATTGCCGTTGATAAAAGCGGATAGCAGCAACAGAAAATCTCTGGATGAAATGGTGGCCCGCACTCGAGTTGTTTGCACGACTGTGGGGCCCTATGCCAACTACGGTACGGAGTTGCTGGCCGCCTGTGCTGCAGCCGGTACTGACTATTGCGACCTTACAGGTGAGGTTCAGTGGATGACCAAGACCATTGAGTTTTACCTGGAAGATGCGCGGGCTAGTGGCGCACGGATTGTTCACACATGTGGCTTCGACTCAATTCCCACCGATTTGGGAACCTTGTTTCTACAAAATGCGATGCATCAGCAGTACAGCGAATACGCTGACCAGGTGAAGTCTCGCGTGGGTAAGTTCAGTGGCTCTGCCAGCGGCGGTACCGTGGCGAGCATGATGCATATGTTTGAGGAAGCTGCCGGTGATGCTTCGGTGCGCGCAGCGATGACTAACCCCTATTCGTTAAATCCGAGGGGAGAACAGCAAGGCCCTGATCAGCCGGACCGCAATCGACCTGAATACGATGAAGACTTCCAGCAGTGGACAAGTCCATTCGTCATGGCTGCGATTAATACGCGGGTGGTCAGGCGCAGCAATGCGCTTGCCGGCTACCCATATGGTGATCAATTCAGGTTCAGCGAACGCATGCTGACAGGTGATGGTCGCGGTGGGAAGCGCAAGGCGTCAACAGTCTCTATTGGTAGCCAGCTGACGCCCGTAGCAATGGCTGTGAAACCTTTACGCAGGCTGGCTGCACGTTTTCTGCCAGCGCCAGGTGAAGGGCCCAGTCCGGAGGCACAGCTAAAGGGCCACTTCGAGTTGTTTTTTCATGGTGTGAATTCCGCCAGCGGCAACAGCTTGAAGGTGCGGGTTTCTGGTGACCGTGATCCGGGCTATGGGGCGACCTCTCGTATGTTAGGTGAAGCTGCAGTTTGTCTGGCGCGTGATCAACTGAAGTGCGCGGGGGGAATCTGGACACCTGCTACAGCCATGGGCGATCATCTGATAGCGCGCTTAAGAGAAAGCGCGGGTATGAACTTTGAGGTGCTCGATGAATGAGGCTTCGCCCCCGGGCTGGCCAGACCGTTTGCGCGGGTAGAGAATGCTTATGTCTAACGTATACTTCGTTTTCGAATAGGAGATTTTAATGTCGGTTAAAGAAGTAGATGTGCTCATCGTTGGCGCAGGACTATCAGGTATTGGCGCAGCAGCATTTTTACAGGAGCAGTGCCCTGGTAAGTCCTATGCAATCTTTGAGGGACGTGAGGCAATTGGAGGCACCTGGGATCTGTTTCGCTATCCCGGCATACGCTCCGATAGCGATATGTATACCTTGGGGTATGGTTTTAAACCGTGGGAAGGAGGGAAAAGCCTCGCCGATGGTCCGTCTATACGCTCCTATGTGCGCGAAACCGCGAAGGAACGTGGCATCGACAAACATATCCATTTTGGCCACAAGGTACTCAGTGCTGACTGGTCAAAACAAGACTCTGCCTGGATGGTTAGCATCGAATTGGCCAATGGCGAACGTACCGAGTGCTGCGCCCGTTTTCTCTATATGTGCTCCGGCTACTATGATTACGATCAGGGTTATCGTCCTGAGTTTGCCCAGGAGTCCTCTTTCAAAGGAGAGATTGTGCACCCTCAGCACTGGCCAGAGGATCTTGACTACACTGACAAAAACGTCGTTATCGTCGGCTCGGGAGCCACCGCTGTAACGCTGGTGCCCGCCATGGCAGACAAGGCTAAATCGGTGACCATGCTGCAGCGATCGCCCACCTGGATAGTATCCAAGCCCGGCGTCGATAAATTCGCTCTGGCGATGCGAAAAATATTGCCGGCCAGTTGGGCGTACAAATTTGCCCGATGGAAGAACACTCAGTGGCAGCAGCGCTTGTACCACCTGACGCGCACGCGACCCGAATTGGCCAGAAAGAAATTATTAAAAATGATTCGTAAGGAAGTGGGGCCAGACTACGATGTCGATACTCACCTGACACCAGAATACAATCCTTGGGACCAGCGTGTCTGTCTGGTGCCCGATAGTGACCTCTTTGTCGCTTTGCGTGAGGGCAAAGCGAGCATCGCTACCGATGAAATAAAGCAATTTACTGCCGGTGGCATTGCTCTGAAATCTGGGCGGGAACTGCCTGCCGACGTCATTGTGACGGCTACTGGCCTCAATTTGTCACGCCTGGGTAAGGTTGAGTTCAGCATAGGTGGAGAGCCAGTAGACTTCAGTAAAACCTGGTATTACCGAGGGGCAATGTACTCAGGGGTACCCAACCTGGTGAGCACCTTTGGCTACATTAATGCGTCCTGGACGCTGCGAGCTGACCTGATTGCCGGTTTTGTTTGTCGCTTGCTCAATCATATGGATAGCAAACAGTGTGACAGCGTAACGCCTACCTTGCGCCCCGAAGACGCAAATATGGAGCCTCGCCCGTGGATCGATGGATTTCCGGCGGGTTACATTACGCGAACCCAGCACCTGTTTCCAAAGCAGGGGCCGGAGGCGCCGTGGACGAACCCCCAGATCCTCGGTTTGGAGAAACCTTTCTTTGAGGAAGGTAGCCTGGACGATGGAGTGTTGAGCTACACATAACCCACGCTCCGCTCACTAACCGGACTTGCCGCCTATGCGAGTCCGCGGTTGCGCAGTAAGGCCTGGACATCGGGGTCACGGCCACGAAATGCACGGTAAAGTTCCATAGGCTCAGCTGAGCCACCTCGCTCGAGGATATTGCTGCGGAATGCCTGGGCGGTTGTTGAGTCAAAGAGCCCATTGTGCTTGAACGCTTCAAACCCATCCGCATCCAGCACCTCTGCCCAAATGTAGACGTAGTACCCCGCCGAATAGTAATCGTCCGAAAAAATGTGCTGGAAGTAAGAGGACTTGTAGCGAGGATCCACCACGGTTGAGTTACCAATTTGATCGGCTATGGATTGCTCAAATGCAGGTATATCTGCTACCTCGGTACCCTTTTCACCATGCCAGGCCATATCGAGGAAACACGCCGCTAAATACTCGGTGGTTGCGAAACCGGTATTGAATTTGGCTGCAGCGCGAAGTCGCTCGATAAGCTCGTCAGGAATGACTTCGCCAGTTTCGAAATGTCGAGCGTAGTTGCGCAGAACTTCAGGCTCAATGGCCCAGTGCTCCATGATTTGAGAGGGTAGCTCGACAAAATCCTGCTTTACTCCAGTGCCGCTCAGGCTTTCGTAGCGAACATTGGATAGCAAACCGTGTAGGCCATGACCAAACTCATGGAACAGGGTGCGCACCTCGTCCAGACTGAGTAAGCAGGGATCTGAATGCGTGAAGTTACAGCAATTTACGATAACCGGGCTTATATGAGCATCAAGATTCGACTGATTACGGTACGTAGACATCCAGGCGCCGCTTCGCTTAGAAGGTCGCATATAGAAATCGAATAAGAAAATTCCAATGGATGATCCGTCAGCTTCTTGCGCTTCAAAAGCCTGCATATCGGGGTGATAAACCGGGATATCCGTGCGCTGCTTAAAGTTGATGCCGTAGAGTTTGTTGGCTACTTCGAATGCACCATCGCGTACTTTCTCAAGCTGAAAGTAGGGCATAAGTTCATTGTCATCTAGATCGTAGCGCTGCTGACGGAGCTTCTCTGTGTAGTAAAACCAGTCCCAGGCGGCTAGTTTAAAGGGAGCTTCTTCTGCGTTGATAAGTGCCTGCAAATCTCGAGATTCTTCGTCGACCTTAAGATGGCAGGGCTCCCAGACCTGTTCCAGCAGCGCTTGAGCCTGCTCTGGTGTTTTGGCCATGCGGTCTTCCAGCATGAAGTCTGCGTGGGTGGCGTATCCCAACAGTTTTGCTCGTTCCGAGCGCAGCGCGACAATTTCCTGGATGATGGCGTGATTGTCTACCATGCTCTGTCCACAAGCGGTGTAGGCACGATATATCGCTTCGCGAAGCTCACGATGATCAGAGTACTGTAGGAACGGCGTGATTGAAGACCGGGACAAAGTGAACAGGTACTGGCCGGGATAGTTCCTTGATTCAGCTTCCATACGAGCGGCAGCGCGAACGAAATCAGGCAGGCCGTCGAGCTGGTTTTCCTCCAGTAGCAGCTCGTAGGCGTTGCTATCAGCCAGCACGTTCTGGCTGAATTGGGTGGTTAATAGCGCGAGCTCTTCGCTGATGTGCTCCATGCGCTGGCGCCCATTCTCATCCAGTGCTGCGCCTGCGCGTACAAAATGCCTGTAGGTATTGTTCAGCAGTTGGGACTGCTCTTCATCCAGCTGAAGCTCAAGGCCACTTACGTCTTTTACGCGGGAAAAAAGATCCGGGTTGGCATATATTCGGCTGTCGTGCAGGGCGCAGCGTGGAGCAATTTCAAGGTCCAATGCCTGTAGTTTTTCGTTGGTATCAGCCGAAATTAGATTGAAAAAAATAGAGCTTGTCCTACCTAATGTAGTGCCCGATCGCTCCAGAGCTTCTATTGTATTTTCGAAATTTGCGGGGCTTGTTTCACCAACGATTGCTTCGATTTCAGCTTCCTGCTCAGTAAAAGCGGCATCGAAAGCCTCTGTAAAGTGCTCCGGCTGGATGTCTGGAAAATTGGGTACACCGGTGGATGGAAGAGGAGAGAGTAGAGGGTTGCTCATGGGGCTGGCGTCCTTATGCGTGTTAGGACCCAGTATAAATCGGATTGACTGATGTTGCAGTGCAGGGTGACGGGAAACCTTACGCTAAGGCAATAAGCAGAGCCTCTTGGTTAAACGCAATCGTGTCTCCCGCGACTATTTTCCTGCGCTTTCGGGTTTCGGTATTGCCGTTAACAGTGACCAAACCTTCGCTGATCACTGACTTTGCTTCGCCTCCGCTGGCGACAAGACCCTCGAATTTGAGGATCTTGTACAGCTCTACCGGTTCCCGTGTGATCAAGACTTCGCGCATAAAGCGTTAGGCGGCTTCTGCTTCGCTTTTGTCAGCGTCGTCGGCCTGATCTGTCTCCAGCTCAGCCAGCTTGGCTTCCAGCTCTTCGATCTTCTGTTGCTGTTCAGCACATTCAGATTTACTTTTGCCCAGTGACTTCTGCAGGACGTCGGCTGCCTTGGTCTTCTCGGCTAGTTTCTTCTTGTTGGCGTCCAGGTTCTTCTTCATTTTAAGCGGGTCGAATTGCTTCAATGTCTTGAGCTCTTCGCGTTCCTGAGAGAGATCTTTCTGCAGGGACTTGACGCGCTTCTTCAGGGCTGAGACCTCTTCCTGAAGGTTTTCACCGCGGCTGGTCAGCTCACGATTGAGCTGTTCGGTGTGCTTGTTTGCTGTGGCACTTTGGGACAAGGAAGAAATTTCTTTCAACTGTGTGTCCAGGCGTTCCTTCTGCTGTTCTTTTTCTTTGGTCAAGCTTTCAATTTCTGCCGTTTTGGCATCCAGCTGGCTCTGGTACTCAGTTCTGAGCTTGTCTTCCAGTTCGATCAGTTTTTCAAGGTTCTTGGTGGTGAGCATTCACTTTCTCCTGTGCTTTGTCTCAATCCGCTTTTGGCGGCAATGGTTCATCCCGCCGCCCCGACACTGTCGGTGGCTAGACCTGGCTATATCTTTGTATAGCGCGTACAAAATGGCCTGCCTGAGACGATTTGAGTGTCCAACCTGGCGCCCCGGAAGGTGCGCAAGAAGGTGGGTTTATAGTTCGTAACAGGCTAAAAACTAAAGGGTTTCCCGACGGGCGCGCGATTCTACCACAGTAATCGCGGCGATGCCGCCCCTATCTTGCTCTTGTTTTCATAGTGAGGGTGGCGAATCTCCGTTAGCTGCCCTTAAACGACGTCCAGGGCGCAGGGCTAGTGTAGAATGCCGGATTTTGGTGAGGTGCGCGGAGTTATGTTAAGGGTAAACGAATATTTTGATGGCAACGTCAAATCCATCGCAGTGGAGGGTGGCGATTTACCTGCCACTATCGGTGTGATGGCTCCGGGCGAGTACACCTTTGCTACCAGTCAAAAAGAGTATATGACGGTCATAGAAGGGGAGATGTTGGTCAAGCTCCCTGATTCTGGCACATGGAAAAAATTCGTGAACGGCGATACTTTTAGTGTGCAAGCCGGGCAAAACTTTGATCTTCAGATTTCTCGCCAGACCGCCTATCTCTGCCGATACGAGTGATCATTGCCTTTGACTGTCCCCTGATCAGGACGCGTCTGCCAGCGCCGGAATTGTTTTTCGTAACCTTAGATACATCAACAGGTAGATCCCGAAGGCGATAATCGATGCGCAGGCGCACATAACGAATACGCCGCCGTAGCCCAGGCCGAGTGCCAGAATGGATGCGGCCAGATTGGGCCCGAGGATCTGTCCCAGGCCCTGTGCTCCGGGCATGAGTGCGGCAAATCGTCCTGAGTGGTCCAGGTTTGCGATAGTTGCCAACTGGTAAACGTCCACGAAAATCCAGCAAAAATTGAAGGCGAACATGCTGATCATTACGTTGGTATTGTTAATTCCGTTGACCAGCATGGCGACGATTGCGGCTTGAACAACCAGGGTGATTAATAGTGGTTTTGCAAGGCCATAACGGTTACTGATTACCGTTGCACAGGCGCAGCCGATCACCGAAAACACAGAGGTATATACCAGGAGTTGGCCCACCCATTCAGGAGAAGCTTCCGACGCCAGACTGGCCAATTCAATGTAAGTCCAGTAGGCACCAATATTCAGGTAAGTAAACAATACAGCAGCCAGAACCAGCCAGGGCACAGAGGAGGGTACATGCAAATGAATAGGGTGATGCTCACCTGCTGTATTTTGCTCGTCGATCTCGACATCGAGGCTTTTTTCTACCGGGTATGGCGGTAACCAGGGAAGCAGTAAAACGCCTAGGGCGTAGGTTCCGATAAAGAACATGTAAATTTCGTTCATGCTCAGCTTTGGAAATAGATACAGTTCTCCGCCCTGGGAGAAGGCGAAGGCGAATAACAAGATATTGAATGCAAGTGCCGGCTTTGAAGTTCCAGCCAGGGTTGCGATTGCTACTGCGGTGTAGGCTCCGCTGCCAATGCCTGCTATTACACGTAACCAGAGGGTTTCCTCATAGCTGAGCATCACCATGCAAAGCGCATTTGCGCCTATGGCAATTGCGGCAGAGACAAGCACAATCAAACGCCGGTTGACCCTTGCCACGAAGAGCGAGACCAGAACAGCACCTAGCGAAAAGCCACCAAGGTCAGCCCCTGCGATACGCCCAACCTGCACTTCAGAAAAGCCCAGCTGTGAGACCCAAGCGGTGCTGATGACGGGGATGCCGACCATCACTCCATAGCCAACAAGCGCCATCAGGATTGCGACGGATATCGAACGCCAGTCATCAAAAACGGTGCGGTGGTGGAGAAGTGAGCTCTTGGTATCGGGCACTTTCTCTGGGTCCTTATCGATGATTACCTGTAGGCAAGCCTCTCAGATATTGTGACTATCTGCCAGCGTAATCAGGGACAATGGATAATTCAGAGCCTGGGTTTGCCTGGCGGTTTAGTTTCGATGGGCCAGCCACCAATGGGCCAGAGAAACGGGAAACAGTTTTGCTTGCTCGGTTAGCTCCTCAGCCGCTTCGGGGGCCAGTATTCCGGGTTCCGTGGCGGGAAGCGGGCACGCCCCTTGCACTGGGTCGACGGTTTCCAGGTCAAGTTCAGCAATGCAATCGACAAATCGCTGCATCTCACCCTCATGGTGATCGCTGGCCTGATGGCGCCAAAAATCGATAGTGGTGGCAAATGACAGCAGACAGTAGTAGAAACCCGGCGTGCGTCCACGCCAGTATTCATAGCGAATGACCTGTTGCTCTGTGTCGTGGGTCGCCTGATACATTGCCCGCATGACCGACTCAAATAGGGTCTCTTTGCCCGGGTGGATCTGGATTTTTGCCAGGAATGTGCTCATTGCATTGTCGCTTCCGGTAGCTGAGAAAGTGAACGAATGGAGTATAGGCAGGGCTTAAGCCGCATCGGCACGAAATTTCAAGCTGAGTGCCAGTGTACCCAGCATGATTCCCGGCTGATGCTCGAAGGTGTTTCCCGCCGCGTACTCCAGGCCTGATAAACGCTCGAACAGTCGCTCCCAGGCGATAAGCTGCTCCTGTCTTGAGATACCCGCGCCGGGGCAGGTCCGAGGTCCCTGCGAAAAGGTTAGGTGATTACCCAGGGATTTGCGTTCAAGGTCCAATTCATAGGGACAGTCGTAATGTTTAGGGTCGACGTTACCAGCAGCAAAACGCAGGTGAAGAATTGATCCTGCTGGAACTTCAATCCCCTGAAATACCTCTTCTTGCGTGGTTATCCTTGTAGAGAGTCCCTGCGTCGGCGCGCGCAGCCGCATTGATTCTTCTGTAAACGCTCTGATTTTCTCCGGATTGGACTTTAAAGTGGCAAACAACGCGGGCTTGTCGCACAGCAACTGCGCTTGCTGTTCCAGCGCGTACTGAGTGGTTTCAAGGCCTCCCAGTACCATGAAATAGACAATGCCGTAGACCTCATCGTCAGTGAGTTTTCGATCCAGAGCCTTGTAGTGAATCTGGGTGAGATCACTGATCATATCGTCCTGTGGACGGGCTCGCTTTTTTGCGACTTGATCTGCCAGGTAATCGGCGAAGCCACTTAAATTCTCTGCTTGTTGCGCCATTTGTTTGTCGCTAAGAATATTGAGATGACTCTGGCCATAAACGTATTGCATGACCTGGGCGCTGCCCCAGTCTGCGAGGCGTGTCACATCCGTCAGAGGTAGTCCCAGGATACGCGCTGTAACCCTCTGCGGTAAGGGGCGGGCAAATTCCTGAATGAATTCGACCGTGCCGCTCCCATCGCCGCTATCGCGCGTTATCCAGTCGTCGATTAACTCGTCCACGATCTGGGTAATCATCTCCCGATGGCGTCTGGCTCCCGGTCCGACCCAGGGGTCGGTGAGCTCTTGTCGATGCGCTCTCCACAGGGTCTGGTTTGGCCGCAGTGTGCGTACCGAGTTTAAGGCCAGATCAAAGCGCGAAGTGTCTTTTGGAGGGGTTTCGCCCTTGTTAATGAGTGCCTGCATGTCCTCTACCATCAGGCTCATTAGTGGGGTAAAGCGCTCTGGATTCTTGACTACCCGCTCAATGTCCTCATAGCAGTTCAGTACGAAGGCATCGCCTATACCTCCTATGCCTTCTTCGGGCAGCACCAGCACGGGAGCCTCTTCATGAAGGATGGGGTAGGCCTGGTACCAGTGCTCCTGGCAGCCTGGTCCAAACAGATCTACCTCTTCAAGATTGGAAGGGCACCCGGTGTCAGCGGCAGGATTCGATTGACTCGTAGGGTAGTGCTTCATCGCCTGGCCCCTCTGGGTTTCATGCGTTATTAGCCGGAATCATCCCGATTTCATGCATGGCTTGCCAAGCAGAGGGGATTGCGGTGTAATCCCAAGATAAAAAAACCGTACATACTGTTTAAAATAGCACCGAAGTATACTGTCTGCAAAGCTCATGGATTCCTGATGAGTCTGATCGGTCAGCAATGAACCGGAATAAAGCGATGAGTGAAACCATGAACAAAAGAGTGATGGTAGCGGGCGCAACCGGCTACCTGGGTAAGTTCGCCGTCAAGGCGTTCAAGCAGGCTGGCTATCAGGTGCGCGTTCTCACTCGGAGCAAAGAACGCCTCTATGAGGCGGGGCCATTTACCGCCCCCGCACTCGTCGATGAAGACATGGATGAAGTATTCGTAGGTGAGATCACGAAACCAGAGACGCTCGACGGTCTCATGGATGGCATCGACCTGGTGTTCTCCTGTATCGGTATTTCCCGGCAACGGGATGGCCTCACATTTGAGCAGGTCGATTACCAGTGTAATAAAAACCTGATCGAACTCTGTGAGTCCTCGGGTGTCAGTCGTTTCACCTACGTCTCTATGCAGGGTGCAGAAAACATTATGGACCTTGCTATCGTTCAGGCTCATGAAAAAGTGGTTACAGCGCTACAGCAATCAGGCCTTGAGTACCGTGTGGTGCGACCCTGCGGCTATTTTTCGGATATGGGCGTGCTTTATGACATGGCTCGCAAGGGACGCGTCTATCTCGTTGGCGATGGGCTTAACAATATGAGCCCTGTTCACGGTCAGGATCTCGCCCAGGCCTGTGTGGAAATTTCAGAGGGCTCTGAGCTGGAGGTTGAAGTCGGAGGCCCTGAAACCATGACCCAGCGGGAAGCTGCGGAGCTCGCATTTGATGTCGCTGGCAAGCCAGTAAAGTTAACGGTCATTCCCATGTGGCTCGCCAGGGGACTGGTAAAAGTGATTGCGCTAATGTCTACACAGTTTGGCGATCTAGCTGAATTTATTGTCACTGCGGGGGAAATCGATGGCGTTGGTCCTCCTCGTGGAACCATGACATTGCGCGCCTACTTTGAGGATATGCACGCGAGTCAGGAGTCTTCCTGAGCTGAACCTCCGTGCACCTCGAAGGGGTTACTTTCCCTGAGTGTTCCTGCCGCCATGGCGATAGACAGAATAATGATGGCGTTAAAGAACACGGGCATCACGACAAATGCATAGCCCATGTCTTGCACACTAATGCCGCCAACCACTGCGGTAATTGCTGTCGCACCTCCGGGGGGGTGCATGCACCTCAGGTAGTGCATTGCAATCATTGCCACCGGGATGGTCGAGGCTGCCGCCAGCAGTTCAAAGGGTATAAGTTTCGCACAACTGACACCGACGAGAGCTGATACCAGATGCCCCCCTACCAGGTTCCAGGGCTGAGAAACGGCCGCGTGGGGCAGGGCAAACAACAACATGGCCGAAGCCCCCGTAGAAGCAAGAATAAGCGGGGTTTCGTCCACCTCAAGCAGGGTGAGACTAAAAAACGAGGCTAATAAAGTGGCCGCGAAAGCTCCCACTATCGATACCCAAACTTCGGAGGGACGCATGCTTTCCATTACATTTTCCAGCGGCGAGGGGGGGTAGAAGTATAACTGCTTAGGTGGGCGAATTCAGGCCCTTGCTTAAGCGAGTTGGTATGAATGCAGTGCTTAGCGAAACGTCGAGGGAAGCCCCGATAGTGAATCAAATACTAGCCGATGAAACGCAGGGCCAGCGCGGGTCGTTTCCGTTGGAGCATAGTGGCATTGCAACCCGAATGTGACCGTCTGAATGGTGCACTTCCTGCAGATCTCCAAAAGACTTGCGAGCAAAGCCGTGGGAAGGTAAGTCGGGTTGCTGCAGCGGCCCATCAAGTGTTTTCATTGCGCGGACAATATCATAAAGTGAGTGAACCTCAGCCAAATGACCATCGGATTTTGGCGAATCGATTGACGCTAGCGTGAATGGAAATAAACTTGATGGAAATAGATTGGGTAAGAAGAACCGCATTATCGAATTTGATTTTGCCTTTGATGATCCTGGCCTTTTTTTTAACGAGCGTTGGCGCATTGGCCGATGACAATAGCCTCAGTAAAACTGAAATTGAAGAGGGCTGGGAATTGCTGTTTGACGGCAAGGACATCAGCCATTGGCGCAACTTCAAGCAAGATGGCCTGAATGAAAAGTGGGTAGCTGATAACGGCACGATGAAGCTGCTGGGAAAGGGCGGTGGCGACATTCTTACCCGCAAGGCGTATAGCAATTTCGATTTGCGGCTCGAGTGGTTGATATCGGAGGGGGGCAACAGCGGTATATTTATCCTGGTGGATGAAGAAGGTAGGCATATCTATTCGCACGCACCTGAAATTCAGATACTGGATAACGAAAGACATTCCGATAGAAAGATCGACTCGCACCGCTCCGGTTCACTTTATGACATGGTGGCATCCCATCCGTCATCACATAAGCCTGCGGGGCAGTGGAATCAGGTCCGTATTTTATTTCGGGATGGCTTTCTGCAGGTCTGGCAGAACGGTGTAAAAACCGTGAATGTGACCATTGGCGACAGTACCTGGAATACACTCTTTGAAGCCAGTAAGTTCAACAGCGCCTTGGGCAGTCTGTTCAGCGACTTCGAGGGCTTTGCTGAAGCAAGGTCAGGCCATATTGGCCTTCAGGACCACAGTGACCCGGTGGCATTCAAAAATATCAAGATTCTGGAATTGCCGTGAGGGCATGCCTTGACTGAGAGGCTGTGATTTCAGGTTGAGGCGCGGCGGTGCTATGTCAGGTAGTCGGCGCAGGCCCCTAACATGCGATCCACCGCGTGGCGATCGGTGTCCATGTGAGTCACCAATCGCATGACATCTCCACCCAGCACAGCGATGCCCAAGGCGGCTAAATGAGCTACCAGACCTTGGGAAAGTTCTGCATCATCAAATGTCAGAAACACCATATTGCTCTGTACCGCAGCGGGCTCACAGTTCAAGCCTGGCAGCGCTGCAAGGCCTGTGGCCAGGTAGATTGCATTATCATGATCCTCGCTCAGGCGCTGAATATTGTTCTGCAACGCATACTGGCAGGCAGCGGCCAATATGCCTGCCTGGCGCATACCGCCGCCCAACATCTTTCGCCATCTGCGGGCCTGTGCTATCAGCTCGGCGCTACCGACCAATATTGATCCGGCTGGCGCTCCCAGTCCCTTGGATATGCACAATGAGACGGAGTCGTAGTGCTGGGCGATATCCTCGACACTGACTTGTTGCTTGACGCAGGCATTGAACAGGCGGGCTCCATCGAGGTGCAGCGCGAGACCTGTGTCACGGCAAAGGCTGGCGGCCTGAGCGTGATAGCCCATCGGGAGAACATCACCTGAGCGGGTGTTTTCAAGGCATAGCAGGCGGGAACGGGCAAAGTGAAAGTCGTCTGGCTTGATTTTGCTCCTTACCTTTTCCAGGTCCAGTGTTGAATCAGGTGAGTACTCGATGGGTTGTGGTTGAATGCCGCCAAATACCGCGGCGCCGCCACCTTCGTACTTGTAGGTATGTGCTTCTTGACCAACGATGTACTCGTCTCCACGTTGACAGTGGGCCAACAGCGCCACCAGATTGCTCTGGGTGCCAGAGGTGCAGAAAAGCGCGGCTTGTTTGCCTGTGAATTCAGCGGTCCAGTTCTCCAGCGCGTTAACGGTAGGATCGTCGCCGAATACGTCATCACCGACATCGGCAAGTGCCATGGCCTCGCGCATGGCGGGGGAGGGCCGTGTAACCGTATCGCTACGAAAATCTGCGGTAGTGCTGTTCATACTGTCTCTGCCTTGCAAAAGTGGGATAATACTAACTCGGTCAGCGCATCCTGTCGCCGCTACGCCGGCGCTAATATTGCTGATGAGGAATAAACTTGATCGCCTTGAAATTAGAATGACCACTCAGCGTACCAGACTGGATCGCTTAGTCAGCGAGCACGCGCGCATTAATAGAAAAGATGTTCGTTTGTTACTGGCGCAGGGTCGCATTCATGTGGATGATCAGTCCGCCGAATCAATTAATCAGCGTATTGGTCCTTTTACGCGGGTGACCCTGGACAAGCGTGTTTTGCAGGCTAAAAAGGCGCGCTACATTATCCTCCATAAGCCTGCTGGAGTGGTTAGCGCCACCAGGGATGCGAAACACACCACCGTTATTGACCTTATACCGGCACCCTATAAGCACGAGTTACATATTGTAGGCCGGCTGGACTATAACTCCACGGGATTGATGCTACTGACCAACGATGGACGGTGGTCAAGTTCCTTGTCTAAGCCCGAAAATAAAATGCTTAAAACATATCGTGTTTCCCTGGAAAAGCCACTCCGAAGTCGTTATATAAATGCCTTCGCTGAGGGCATGTACTTTGACTTTGAAGGACTTACTACCAGGCCAGCTGAACTAAAAATTCTGTCAGATTATGAGGCAGAAGTAGATCTGATTGAAGGTCGCTATCACCAGATCAAGAGAATGTTCGGACGTTTTGATAATCGCGTTATAAGACTGCATCGAATCGCAGTAGGCTCGCTAATAATGGCTGCTGACCTCGCGCCGGGCCAATGGCGAGACCTGACATTGGCAGAGCTGGATTCACTGGGACTCGAGCATCATTACATAAGTGACCACAAAGACCCGTGAAGTAGACTCATCGCCACCAGCGAGGGCTCCCTCTTTTATCCGGCAAGATTTCTTGGCAAAATGGCCGCAAAAGCCCGAATCACACATTTTCACCCAGCAGTAAAATCTTCAAGGAACGTCACCGAATGCGCGTTTTTCCCTTTATGGCTCTTTTTCTGCCCATGGTATGCCTCGCCAATGCTGAAACCACCCGTCTTAACCAATGGCTGGATACGCAGTACGAGGAGGAACTGCAGCTTAGCCCTACCACTTTGACAGGTATGGGGCGTAAGGACTTATACGACCGTATTGATGACTATAGCCGTCAAGCGGAGGAGGATTATAGGCACTGGATTTCTGCCACGGGTGTTGAGCTTGAAAATCAATTTGATTACGAAGCGCTCACAGTGGACGGCAAGATTTCTTATGATTTCTGGATGTACCGAATTGACGAAGTTAAATCCGGCTTCGCGTTTAGAGATCATGATTATGTGATGACCACCTGGAGTGAGGCGCACACAATGCCGGTGACTTTTTTGGTCAATCAACACGCCGTCGATTCGGAGGCGGACATGGTGGCCTACATCGCCCGTATTGATGGGTGGGCCAGGGCGCTTGGGCAGATGATGGACCGGGTTGTGTATTCGGCGGAGAAAGGCATACGGCCACCGCGATTTTCCTATGACGATGTTATTGCGCAATCGGCCCTGATTATCTCGGGGGTACCCTTCAACCAAACTGGCGGTGATTCCACTATTTGGACAGATGCCACTGAAAAAATTGACTCCCTGTTGCAAAACGGTTCGATAGATTCCGTCAGGGCGACTGAACTGCGGTCGCTAGTTAAGGAGTCTCTGCTACGAAATTTCCGGCCTGCTTATCAGCGAATTATTAACTGGCACAAACAGGATTTGGAGAATACGGCAGATCAGGCGCAGGGTGCCCATGCCTTGCCCACGGGCAAGGCCTACTATGCTTATCGCCTTGCCTTAAACACGCAGTCTGACATGTCTGCTGAGGAGGTACACAGCCTTGGCCTTAGCGAGGTCGCGAGAATTAAAGCTGAGATGGCAAGCATTATGAACAGGGTTGGTTTCCAGGGCTCTCTGCAGGCTTTCTTTGATCATGTGCGCAACGATGAACGTTTCTACTACCCCGATAGCGAAGCCGGCAGAGAGGCCTATATAGAAGAAACACGCAGTCAATTGGCTAAAATAGAGACCATGCTTCCGCAGTATTTTGGACGATTGCCTTTGGCACCCCTTGAGGTCAGGCGCGTTGAGCCATATCGTGAGCGCGATGGCGCGGCAGCCTTTTATCGTGAGGGAACGGCTGATGGCCGGCGCCCGGGCGTTTATTATCTGCACCTATCCGACATGAAGGCGGTAAACATTGTAGACCTCGAGACCACGGCCTATCACGAAGGCAGTCCGGGGCATCATATGCAGGGTTCTATCGCAATGGAGAATGAGGCACTACCGTTTTTCAGGCGCGTGGAGTGGTCATCGGGTTATGGCGAGGGTTGGGCGCTATACGCTGAGTATCTGGCGAAGGAAATGGGAGCGTACCAGGACCCCTATATGGACTTTGGGCGACTGGTTAATGAACTCTGGCGCGCTTTACGCCTTGTGGTAGATACAGGACTGCACGATTTGGGCTGGACTGAAAAGCAGTCAATCGAATATATGTTGAAGAACTCCTCTTCACCCATGACCACTGTTCGCTCAGAGGTGCAGCGTTACCTCCTTTCTCCCGGGCAGGCCTCATCCTATAAGTCAGGGATGCTCCGCATTCAGGCCATGCGGTCCAAAGCGAGGCAGATATTGGGGGAGAAATTCGATATACGTGACTTTCACGACCTGATTCTCGAGGGCGGATCCGTGCCACTGCCTGTATTGGAGAGTCGTGTTGATGCCTGGATCACGGAAAAATCAAGCTGAGCGTTTTTGCGGCAGTTGGACTAGTATAAAAGTCCGTAAAGCTGGAAGGCAGAGACAGAAAATGACGGTTCAATTCGAATATGAGGCAGATGTGCAGACAGTTTACGAGGTGCTCACTGAGCCACAGTACCTTGTTGATAGAAGTTTAGCGTTGGGCGAATTGAGCGCAGAGTGCGAGGTCGAGGAAGAAGACGGCGTGACAACGGTAACTCTGATGCGTGAAGTCAGTCGAGATCTTCCCAAAGTTCTTGCGAAACTATTCGACTCCGTCCAGGTGATGGACATGACAGAAACCTGGCGTGAAAAAGGCGAAGGTTATGTTGGTGAGTGGGAAATTTTGATTCGCAGTCAGCCTGTAACCATCACCGCCCGCTTTGAGCTTATGCCAGCTGATTCAGGGTGCCGATACAGCGTTAGCCACAAGGCCAAAGCTAGAATTCCCCTGGTCGGCAAGCAGGTGGAAAAATATATTCTGGGACAAACAACCGAAGGCGCCGAACAAGAGCTGGATTACCTGGCCGAGTACTTGGCGTAGGTGGCGAGGATTCCGGCGTAAGGTAGGCCTGTGTCTTTAGGCTTGGTCTGAATCAGGCAGTGAGAATGGAAACGGTGCGCCTCCTTCAAACTCCGGTTCGCTAAGTTCAGGCGATTCAGTGGCAGACCACAGCGGTAACTCAAAATGAGCTGTGTGCTTGATTTCAGGTGCCGTCTCAAATGGCGTCCGCAAATTTTGCATGGTGATCATGTCTACCTTTAGCGAGTTGGCACTGAACTGGGCCAGGCCATAACCGTTAGCTGTCGCATCCAGGTACTTTAGCCCCGGGTTGGCGCTATTGGGCCCCAGCCACCGGGATGGAGCACGCAGACCGGTCCTTGAATAAGCCAATGACGCCAGTGCGCCATCCAACATACTCATGTTCCACGTGGGTGTGATTTGTCCCTCCTCACTTCGATACACCAGTGCGGCAAAATCGGGGTGTGCTTCGAGACTGACTTTGTAAAGCTCTCCAAACATGGGTTCTGAACTAATCCCTGCAACGCTGAAATCTACTGCCACTGATTTAGCTTCTGTATCCCCAGCATTGTGTTTGAGTGTGCCCGCGCCGTGCATATGGTGATCTCCTGAGAACGAGACCACTCCAGTGATCGCATCTGACTCTAGCTGCTTCATGATCAAGCCCAGCTCATGGGGATAACCTGCCCACGCGTCCAGATGAAATATACCGTCTTCATAGTCGGTAAATGGCAGAGAGGACAAATCCAGTCGCATTGGAATCATGGGCAGTGCATTAGCCCATAATTTCCATGGCGCTTGAGCCTCTGAAAGTTCCTGTTGCAACCAATCGCGTTGCGCGCTCCCCAATAGTGATCCTGGCGCCCGGTCTTTCGCAGGATTCGGTGTTGTACCATCCGCGTAGGGTAACGTTGGGAGTGGATTTCCGTCAGCGTAAGCTTCGCCTGCGTCGGCGATTTCAACCAACTGCACAGACTCAATGACCAGCCCTAACGATTCGGCCAGTCCGTCTGGCAGGCAGGGCGGGCTGCGGTAACTACGGCTGTCTGTCACCAAGATATCCAGATACTTACCCCAGTTCAGCCGCCGATAAATGCAGAGGCTATCTACAGCACCTTCGCTTTCGCTGGTAATACTTGCACTTGGCCTGCGGAAGTTGTGAGCGGGTTGATCTTCAAGTTCGTCCAGAACCGCGGGGATAAATTCAAACCAGGCCTGATTGGCCGCAAATTTGCGTTTCCCTTCCGCAATTGGGGTTTCTCCATAGGTGCTATAAATTTGGTAATTATCGTTGCTGAATTCGTGGTCGTCCCAGGTGCACACGAAAGGCCATCGGGCACGGGCTTCCTGTAAATATGGATCAGAGAGATAGGTTTTATAGAGGTGACGATAATCGGCCAGCGTTGTTGCGTAAGTGTAACCTTCACCACTGGCGCCATCTGGAAAAACCGGCAGGGGCCTGGGAACCGGCGAACCGTCGGAAAGATTAGGCCAGCGTCGCTCGTAGATGAAGTCTCCCAGGTGCAACACAAAATCGATCTGTTCTCGTTCGCTTTTACGTTTGTCGTCGTCCAGCATTCGAGCCCAGGATCCATAGTAACCCTGTTCGTAACTTTGGCAGCTGGCGAACGCCAGGTTGGTATTGCGCTCCTGCCCGAATTGAGGTGCTGTGCGTGTTCTTCCTGTGCGCGACACACTGTTGTTCCCACCCATAAAACGATAGAAGTAACGAGTATCTGGCTCTAGCTCCTTTACATAAACCCTGACCGTGAAATCACTTTCTCGGTGGCTGGAAATAGGTTCCTGAAGGACAAGCTGAGCGAACCCCTGATCAAGACTGACTTGTAGTTGAAGTTCAACATCGTCAGCCTCGCGCTCGGGGACCGCTCGTGTCCAAAGCATGATACCTGTGGGTTGAGGGTCGGCAGAGGCGACGCCTTGCGGGAAGCTGACGGCCGCTCCTTGCTTAAGGGGGGTGGTGGCCAGGCTGCCAGCAGCGAGCAGATAGGTGCTGCTGGACAGTATTCCGCCTAAAACGGCTCTTCGGCTAATGGGCATGGTATCTGATTCAAGTGGTCAGGAACGTTCTACTGTAGCTCAGTGTGACTCCCTACAAAAGGACAATAAGAGGTCGCCCCTGCCAGCGGGGCGCGGTCGGTACGCAGTGAGTGGTGAAGCGATTCAGAGAATCGCTTCACAGGTTATGCAATCATCCAAGACGGAAACTTTCTTATTGCGCCTGTTGTTCTTTTAGCAAGGCAATAGACGCCGCTGGGTTCATCAGGCGAATCGTCCGCGACTCAAGCGCCTTATCATCAGCTCCATCTAAAATTAGCTGCCGCACTTCATCCACTGAGAGCGTAGGGTCGAGAGCCCACAGTTTTGACGCAAGGTTGAGTACTTGCGGCGAAGCCATAGAGGTCCCACTGAAGTTGATTCTATCGCCGCCGGGCACATAGCTTTCTACCTCGAAACCATTGGCATAGATATCGACGTTTCCGAGACTGGTAAAGCTTGTTTCTTCGCCTGCAATATCGACAGCACCGACGGTGAGAAGATTGGGATACTCGTAACTGCTAGGATAAAACTCGTCAAATTTAACGTCGTTATCAGAGTTGCCGGCACTTGTGATAAATAGCACATTCGGGGAGCCCCCTATGGCCTCGCGAAGGCCCTTATCGCCTATCTGGTAGATCTCGCGCGCCAGGGCCTTACGCTCTTCGGCACTACCACCTGCATTGTGGGCTTCCAGCGCTTCCTCGATGCCTCTCAAGCTGCCTCCCCAACTCATGTTGACGGCGCGAACCTTATTATCACGGAAGTACTTGCCAACTTCCCGGAACATCTGGGCGTCTTTGTGTGCTTCTTCCAAAGTGGGCTTGCGCGGCATTTGAGTGTGATTGTAGGTCATGCGAGCCACTAGCAGCCTCGCATAGGGGTTGCCTTCCAAAGCGATGCCGGACACGTGAGTGCCGTGAGCATAGCCAGAGTACAAACTCAGGTTTTCAAGAAACTCCTTCACCTCATTCTGAGGCAATGCAGCCATTACCTTGCGTAATTGGGCGGCCTCGTCACTGTCTACGTTGGCAATCAAGTCTCCGAGACCTTTGGCATGGACTTGGAGGTCCTGTGGTTTAACGTTGAAGTCTCGCCCGATCGGTCTTAGAAGATCTGTGGTCTTCTTTGGCTCCAAATCGTAAGCCACACCGTGGATATCGTCGACGAAACCATTGCCGTCATCGTCCTTGCCGTTATCAGGCACCTCTCGCTGGTTAGTCCAAAGCAGATCAAGTTTCTCAAAAATCGATACATCCACTCCGCTGTCCCACACGGAGATCAGCGCGGGAGAACCCTTATCATCGGCGCCGAGTTCAACCTTTCGGGCCTCCCAGATATCCACTTTTTCTACCGCATTAGCCGCAATATGCTTGCTCAATACCTGGTTGATGATGGCGGCTCTGGGGATAAAGTGATCCAGCGTAAAGCTTGCGTTAACCAAAGTAGAGGCAGCGTCGTAGCTGATCTTTCCGCCGGTGTTGTCCACGAGGGGTTGATAAGAAGACTCAAGATTTCCCATAACCAGTGCTTCTGTTAAAAACTCTGTTTGTCCTTTCAGTGATTTTAGATTGTCCTGTACAGTTTCAAACGGGAGTGCCTCAACCAATTGGGTAAACTCGGCCATGAAAGTTTCATCGCTTGGATCTTTTCCAAGCTTTGAACGGGCTACAGCCTCGCCCACCAAGCCCATTGTTAGCTTGTTGGCCTCCTTGGTCTCCAAAGCGCGACGCTTGGCTAAAAAATCGAGGTAGTCCTGCCAGCGTTGTTCCATCAGTGCGACGGTGCCTAAATCGCCATAAAAGCCCTGTACCGTGTTGTCATCGCGTATGTCGAACCTGATAAGGTCGTCTGCAGCATCTGCCGAGGTGGACCGACCCAGGTCTAGCAACACACTGCGGTTGTCAGCATCATATAGCGCCACGACGGGAATGCTTATTTGGTACTCGTGACGAGGCAAGTCATCTTTCTTTTCGATCACGGGTCTTTCATCTACGGCTGCCAAATTTGGGACAGCAGTGAATGACAAAACCAGCGTGCTAGCAGTGATGCAAATTAGTCGTTGTAGTGCGTTGAATTTCACAGGAATTCTCCAGCAGATTAGCCAGCCAGTATAAGTAAAAGCGCCCGGAGTTCCAAATTGGGGTCTGAAATAGCCAGGGATCTACTTTCCTGTTGGCCAGATCGAGGCTTTGTCGATCTCTTTGGAATCCCGAAGCTTTAGCTGTAATCCCATTAGAAAATTCCGCAGCATCTGGTCTTTACAGGTTCGATAATTCCTGTGCCCGGGCTTGCGGAAAAAAGATCCCAACTCTGATGGGCTCAGGTCGAATCCAGCAAGGTTTAAAATTTCTATAATGTCGTCAGATTGAAGGTTCAATGCGATTTTGAGCTTTTTCAAAATCAGATTGTTGGTCAGGGCATGTTCGGGCTTGGGCTGAGGACCATCCCTTTTCCCTCGTTTTTCATTAATCAATCCATTGAGAAATGTGGCGAGCATGTTGTCATTACATTCCTGGTAGGAGTGTTCGTCTTCTTTTTGCAACCATGAAACAACATGGCCACGCCTCACCTCTGCTCCAGCCAATGCGAAAATTTGAATCATTTTCGCGTCATCGAAGTCAAATATGAAGCGCAGGCGGCGAAGTACATCGTTGTTCGTCATTGTTTTCGCCCCTGTATTACTAATTTAAAAGCCATAATATCAGCGCCAGTGCATTATCAGCCCGGCTATATCGACCGAACTATGCCGCCTTCAACTCGCTGGGCGCTTCCATTAACTGCGCCGTTTTGGGTCAAAAATAGAACAGCCTGGGCCACTTCCTCAACCGTAATGAATCTCTGAATCAGTGAAGTGGGCTCATGTTCCTTGAAGTAATTTTCTATCAGCTCCTGTGCAGGCTTTCCTTCGTCCGCGGCAAGCCCTTCGAAATAGGTTTCTACCCCCGCTGTCCAGGTGGGACCTGGAAGAACCGAGTTTACGGTGACATTCGTCCCCTTGGTCAGTTCGGCCATGCCGCGCGCGAGTGATACAACGGAAGTCTTGGTCATTGAGTAATGAATCATCTGCGGCAATGGCTTGATGGCGGCCTCACTAGCTACGTTGACGACTCTGCCCCAATCACTTTCCAGCATGGAAGGTAAAAGCGCCCGGCTTAGTCTTACCGTACTCATAATGTTCACCTGAAAGTATCGTAGCCATTCAGCATCATCTATTTCAAAGAAATCCTGGGTGCCAAATATCCCTGCGTTGTTGATCAGGATGTCCGCATTGCCGAGCTTCGAGACCTGTGAGATCACATTGTCGCAACCTGCCTCGGTGCCCAGATCTCCGTCAACACTGGAAAAAGCGCCGATTAGTGTAGCCACTGTATTAGCGTCTTCCGAGCTTCGGCCGTGAACAATGACTTTTGCGCCTTGCTTTACGAACGCTTCAGCAATTGCCCTGCCAATACCTTTGGTCGAACCAGTCACCAGGGTGAGTTTACCTTCCACTGATTTCATTCTTTTCGTTCCTTGATGAGTGTTTCATGCTTGCTTCTAACGAACATAGCCGATGACCGCTATCAGGTGACAGACGGAGCCTACCAACACGAAAAAATGCCAAATACCGTGGGCGTGATTAAGTCGACCCATTTTGTCGAGCAGGTAAAACAAGATTCCGGCTGTGTAGGCGATTCCACCAGCGGTCAGCCACAGGAATCCAGCTTCGGGCAGGGCGGCTTTCAGGCCGGCGAATTCGAGCGAGCAGGCCCAACCCATGCCCAGGTAAATGATTAGTTGAACGGCTTTGATAATTTTTCCTGACAGGAACAGTTCGGAAACAATCCCCACAATGGCCAGGGACCATACGAGAGCCAAAATTGACATGCCCTTATGATCCCCCATGCTGATCAGCATGAATGGGGTATAGCTGCCGGCTATCAGTAAGTAGATGGAGATGTGATCGAGGAGCTGAAATGTCTTTTTTAGCCGAGGTTCCCGAAAGCTGTGATACAGGGTCGACATGGTGTACAGCAAGACCAGTGTGATGCCAAAGGTAGTAAAGCCGACGATGACAACCGGGTCGCCTGTCTGTATCCCAAGGGCAAGCAGGGCACCTAAAGCAATCAGGGCAATGATGGCCCCGACCAAGTGGCTGATGCTGTTGAGTCTTTCTCCGTAGTACATGTTCTACGACAGGCCCTATGATTGACTGCGCTGGCTTTATTTGAATGCGGACGCAATGCCTCGCGACCGCTTGCTCCTCAGAGGAGAAGATTAACAGATAACATCCGGGTTTAGGGTAAGTAGTTCCCTATAAAGAGACGTCTCAAGCCGCTTATCTGAAGGGTAGGGAGGTGCTGAGGGTAGTCTATAGCCGCGTTGAGCTAGGCCTACTCAGAGTCCTCTGATTTGGCGGGCTTTGGCTTTGGGGGTGCCATACTTGGCTGCCCGCTAACGCCAGACTCTATCTGCTCGATTTTACCGCCATCCTTCAGGAATGCCTTAACCTTATCCTCAAGAGAGGAAGATGTCTCTACAGCAGCAGGTTGTTTCTTTTTGCCGACGGTCGTTAGTGGTTTTTTAGCCATGGGAGGATCAAATGTATTTATCGGAGGGAAATGATACACAAAAACCACTCAAAAATGGAGGATGCAAATCACCACATATTTACATGTCTTGTTGAGAAGCTTGCCTGCTTTTTGACACTTAGAACGGTATATCGTCGTCGCCGAAGTCAGACGGGGAGGGGAAAGGGGGTGATTGCTCATCGGCAATGGCTGCAGGCGCGTTCTCCGCGGTCTCAATTTTCCAGCCTTGGAGATTGTTGAAGTATCGACCGTTATACTCGCGGCCGCGGATATCAAATGTGACGGTTACTTCTTGTCCAGGCTGCAAAGCCTCCAACAACGCTACTTTGTCTTGCACAAACTCGAGATTAATTTCCTGGGGGTATTTCCCGTCCTCGACAACGACCACCATCTCTCGTTTGGTGAAGCCGCTGTCAAAGGTCTTGGCTTCCTGGATGAGTTTAATTTTCCCCGTTAAATCGTATGCCACTTCTTTTCTCCATTAAATCTTTAACGCAGTGGCCTCAGAGGGCCTATTCTTTCTTTCAAGCCGCGTTCGAAACGGCTTCACTATTTCTAAGCTAACTGCTCTTTGGGGTTGCCAGGTAATCCACAACCATCTGCCAACGTGTATCAAGCCTGATTTCATCGAGAATTTCGCCCAGATTTGAAACGACTTGTCCGCCGCGCAGGTAGCGCTTTAAGTTACCGAAGGCATGATCGAAGTCACGGTTTCCGAGAGCGCGGCCGAAGTCAGCAAATTCTTTTGCGACTGGCGATTTTTGTCGAGTCACATAGTCTTCAGCAGCCTCTATACCTCGTAACCTACTGTGTAGAAAAGCGCAAAAAATAGGGCAGTTCAAATGAGCGCCTGAGAGATCGCCAGTGACTGCTTCCAGTTCTTTTAGGGCTTTATCTTCACGATTAGTAAAGTAGTAAGCGATGCTTCGGTAAAGGTGGTATGCACTTTGGTCTCCGCCAGCACTCAGGTATCGCTCAGCGGAATCAAGAGCAGACTGGTAGTGCCCGCCCAGGACCTGGTAGTACGTGCGATACTCTCGATTGTGAGCCCTGACTGGATCCAGTGAAATCGATCGGTCGATAACCTCAAGAGCTTCATCAAACCTGCCCACGCGGCCTAGTCGTTCTGCGAAATTCAGCAATATTCCGCTTTTAGCATCAGGAAGCGCAGCACATTTAAGCTCTAGCTCTTCCCATTCAGCCCATAAATGACGTTCGAACGCTACAAATGCAAGAACGCTGTAGGCATAGACAATCGAAGGGTCTATGGACAAGGCCTTCTCGGCATTGAATTTCGCATCGACAAGCAACTGATTGCTCTCTTCGACATTGAAAGCAACCGTATAGCGCTTGAGTATTTGTAGCCAGCCTAGTTGCGCAAATCCTCGCGCGAATTCAGGGTCCAGTTCCAAAGACTTCTCTAGGTCTCGTATTCCTGCTTCTATCCAACCGTCTCGTTCGCCGGTAATTCGGTTGCTCTGTTCGTTCTCGCGCGCTACCGCCTTCAAAAACAGTGTGTAGGCCTCAATACTTTTTGTGGCCGGTCGTTCTATTCTGGATATTTCTTCAGGCATCATCTTCGCCTGCATAGCGCTGGCCGCTTTCAGTGCCACATCAGACTGAATTTTAAAGATGTCGTTAAACTCACTTTCGTAGATCTCAGACCACAGCTGAGTATCATCTTCCGCTTTGATGAGCTGTGTATGTATCCTGACGCGATTATCAGCGTAACGCACGCTGCCTTCCATGATTCGGCTAACGTTCAAGGCGCTGGCGATATCCTTGGTTCGAACGACCGTATCCCGATACTGCAGCGTCGCTGATCTTGAAACCACGCGGATATCTGAAATCTTTGAAAGTTGGTTGAGAATTTCATCGTGCACGCCATCGCAAAAATATGCGTTCTCGACGATCGGGCTTAAATTGGTCAGTGGTAGCACTGCAATCGATTTATCCACCGGGATGGCTGACTCAACCGTTATTTCGCCTGATCTCGAGCTTTCTTCAGCAGTAACCTCGGTTCTATCGGCGGCTGTGCGGTGAGTCTTTCTGCGGATTTCAGCGGGTCTAACATCGTACATCCATGCCAAGAACAGGCTGGTCGGTACTCCTGTGGCTAGCAAAATACTCAGTAACGACAGAACCCATTCTGGGCTTTTGAATGCGGGTAGAATCAAACTGACCAAGTGGAGAGCACCCCAACCGAGCCCCGCGGATACGGTGATGGCAAAAGCGATTAAAACGAGTAACGGCGCCTTTCTATCCGATTGATGGGGTCGTGGCAATGTTGAATCTGCGATGCGACTAAAATGCTTTGAGGCTTGCTCCAATCGTTCGAGATAAATTGAATCAGTATCTCGATAGAGCACTTGAACGCCACCAAGGGCCAAGGCGAGTTCAGCGGGTAACGTGCACTCTTCAAGATAAATCGGCAAGACATCGATATTGTTGTCTAACGCAAATCTGACCTCTTGAAGGCAATGCGTTGAGGCGAGTGATTCTTTGGAGATAAAGAACAAAAATTTGCTGGCTCCGCTAACAGCGGTAGCAATTTCTCCCCGCCAAGAGGAACCAGCGGGAATGCCTTCATCATACCAGACTCTAACGCCACGTTTATCCAGCATAGAGAGGTCTTGATAGACATCCTCTTTATCCCGGTGTGCGTAGCATATGAATACGTAAGGCTCTGGACCTTTGTACGCTGAGAAGGGTTTTTTCACGCTTAGTCGGTGCTCACACTGTTTCTACTCAACGTTTGATTAACTCTAACGGCTTGATGTTGGCGAAAGATAGCCAGATTTTCAGGCCATGCTGATAATGTTCATTGCGACGCAGAATAGCAATTTACAGCCCCTAAATCGAGCGCCAAGAACGCTGAACACAAATCGACCCGGTTGTTTAGAGGTATTGCCTGCTTCAGAGCGTTTCACTGTAAAAAAGGCAAAAAAGTGAGAAGCCTGAAGTACAGATTTCACCCGCCGGCGACCCATTTGGCATCAAACCACCAACTAAAAATGCGCTGCCCAAATCGGCTACTCTGATATGTGTGCCTTGCAGATCGGCGCCACTCAAATAGGTGCCGTTAAGAACAGGCCCGCTAAGTTTGGCACCCGCGAGATTGACGCCGCGGGTTTAATATCTCAGGTCTGTCTCGCACAGTTTACTGGTTTCACACAGTCAATAAACGAATCTTCACAAGTTACTCGATGCGCAGCTTATCGCTTTTAACTCGCAGATCTCTAAATTCCGAGCCTTTGCGCCACTGTGGCCAGCGTGTTGAATTGCCTAGATCATTGATGATCGTTTGGAATAGCTCAATGTCTTGAGCGGCGCCTCTAAGATCCCAGTCCGGGTCCCAGGCGTCGCAGGTCTGATGGTAACAGTTTCCCACATAGTCCGCTATCCACTGGTCACCTGCTGCGCGGCCGCCTTCGATCAGGTCCGACCCACCGGCAATCCCCATGATGAGCAACACCGGCACACCACGTCGCGCCACGGAGAAGTGATCCGCGCGATAGAACAAGCCGTTTTCAGGCAAATTTTCGGGCGTTATAACCCTGCCCTGTAGTGCGGCCGCCCGTGCAAGATCGTCTTCGAGCTCGCTCTGGCCTTCCCCCACTAAAATCACATCACGGGCTAAACCTGCAGTTTGCAGAATATCGAGCGTCAGGTTGGCAGCGGTCGTTTCCAGCGGGTAGATGGGATCGCTAGCGTAGGCTTCTGAGCCTAATAGTCCACTTTCTTCTGCAGTCCAGGCTGCAAATACCACACTGCGCTCCAGCCCAGAGCCCGCCTTCAGAACGCGGGCAAGTTCCAGGACGCCTGCAATACCCAAAGCATCGTCATTTGCACCGGGTCGCACAACGCGCCCTTGGGCATCGGGTTCACCCATCCCATACGCATCCCAGTGACCAGAAACCATGATGGTTTCGTCAGGGCGACTAGTGCCGGGCAGTATCGCTAATACATTCTGGCTCTCAATGATTTTTTTCGTGACGGCGCTCGAAGCACTGAAACCGATGCCATCCAGTTCAAAAGCTTTAAACGAAGGGCTGCGAGCATTAACGCGCATTTCGTCAAGGTCCAGACCCGCACGAGTGAACAATCGGTCGGCAGCATCACCGTGCAGCCAACCCTGCAGCGCAACGGGTTTGATCGATTCGCCAGTGCGCACAATCGAGTAGTTTTCGCCGGGGGAAGAGGAGGCGACGTTCCAGCCATATCCGGCGGCTTTGTCTTCGTGTATCACCAGTGCCGCGATAGCGCCGCGGCGGCTGGCTTCTTCGAACTTGTAGGCCCAGCGCCCATAGTAGGTCATGCGCTTGTTGCCAAATAAGCCTGCAACTGGCTCATCCTTGTCGGCAGCGAAATCGGGATCGTTCACTAGAAACAGAGCGACTTTTCCTGTCAAGTCGATGTCGCCATAGTCATCCCAATTTCGTTCGGGTGCGCTGGCGCCAAAACCGACAAACACAACGGGCGCGTTTTCGATGGTGATGGTTTCGACATCGCGCACCGTACTGATTTCAATGTCAGTGCCTTGAATCAGCGCATGCTGGGTCTCTTTTTGTTGAAAAGCCAACTCAACCGATTCTTGCAACTGGGTATGGACCAGCGGTACAGCCTGAGTCCACTCGCCGTTGCGACCTCCGGGTTGCAGGCCTATTTCTTTGAACCTATCTATGAGGTACGAAACTGTTTTTACCTCGCCTGCACCGCCGGGCGCGCGACCTTCGAACTCGTCCGAGGCGAGAACTTTAACAATCGCCGAAAGTCGATCGATGTCTATCTGATTCTCTGCAGCAAATGTGGATGCTGACAGAGGAACTAAAAGGGATAGCAGGATACTGATACGGCGCATGTTCTAATTCCTATCTACTCAATCAAATCTCAAAAAGCCATTGAAGCGGCTCACGTTTAGATAACGTCATATTCATGCAGCCCAGCTTCATCCTGCAGCCGGCAATACTCTTTGAAATTGCCCGGGAACAGGAAAGGGGCATGGCCGGATGCGTTGCGATAGTAACTGTTACAGTCGCTCGCTCCCCAGGAGAAGGTACCAAAGCGATCGGCCATCCAGTCATTGTAATGCTCAAAGGATTCTGGTTTCGCAGAGATCGCCGTGATGCCCGATTTCTGCATCTCAGTCAGCAAGCGCACGATAGTGCTCAGGCTCTTTTCAGCAGTTTTGAAGTAGGGCACGTTGAGCACCAGGCCGTTGGGGCCGATAGCAAAGAAGTAATTGGGGAATCCGGGCATGGAAATGCCTTTGTGGGCGCGCGGGTTATCTGCCATCTGCTCAGCCAGGTTTTTGTCATTCTGGCCGGTCACCTCAATACGATCAAAGTCGAGAATCCTATAGCCTGTGCAATAAATAATGACATCTACCTCAAGTTCAGCACCATTGTCTGCAATTGCACCAGCAGTCGTCACTTCCTGCAGGCCTGCATGAATGAGATCTACGTTGTCCCGGTTTAACGCCGGATAGAAATCGTCTGACACCAAGCCCCTTTTGCAACCGTAGTGAGAGTCTGGAGTGAGGGCCTCACGTACTTGAGGGTCATCGATACTGCGCTCGATGAACTTTGTCACCATTTTCTCGAATTGTCCCATTCGGTTATGACCTAGGGTCACGGCATACTCCACCTGGCCCATCATAGTGCCCTGAACCTTCCGAATGAGTGACATTAGGAACGGGAAGCGCCGCCACCGACGTCGCTGTCCGGGCGTATACTCTTTCCAATTCCTTGGCATAATCCAGTTTGCGGAGCGCTGCAATACCGTCAAATGCCCAGCGATTTTGGCTACCTCCGGCACGATCTGTACTGCGCTGGCGGCAGAGCCCACAATCAGCACCCGCTTCCCCGTCAGATCAACATCATTATTCCAGCGGGTAGCATGCCAACTGTCCCCGCCAAAGCTATCCATGCCTGGCACATCAGGGTAGAGCGGCGTGTGCTGGTTACCCATCGCATTAATCACCACGTCAAATTCGTGCGTGTCACCATTGCTGGTTTGTAAAAGCCAGGTGCCATTGTCTTGATAATGAGCATTGCTAATGCGGGTGTTCAACTGGATGTGTGGGTCCAGGCCGAACTCGGTGGCGCAGCGTGCCAGATATGACTGGATTTCTGCGGCCTCAACAAAATTCGCCGACCAATCCGGGTTGGGCGCATAAGAAAAACTGTAGGAGTGCGCCCAGACGTCGCAGGCCAGGCCAGGGTAGGAGTGCAGGTGCCAGGTGCCGCCAGGTGCATCCAGTGCATCAAAGATGGTGAATTCGTTAAACCCCTGTTGCAGCAACTCGTGGCCCGCGCCTATACCTGCGGGGCCTGCACCAATGACGGCAACTCTCAGAGAACGCGTGACGGCATTTTGCATCCGCTTGTTTCCTTTTTTCTTAAGTCAAATAAACAGTAGTAGCAGCGCTGCCACTTTATCAGCGAACCAGGTCTTAAGCGCGAGCCACCAACTGGAATCGTTGTGCAGTACCCACTCATCTTCGGCCCGGTCTAGTATGTATGCCTTTATCTCAGCGCTTTGCTGCGGGTTGAGCACAGAATCAAAGCGAGGCATGCCTGCTGATAGCATCACGCCGTCTAATACGACCTCATCGAAACGTTCATACCAGCTGTTATCGAGTTTTCGCAGGTCGGGTACGCTGCCATCCGACACCACGCCGTTGCCGTGACAGCGAGCGCAGAAGCGCGTGTAAGCGAGACCACCGCGATCAATCGCATCAGCGCTGGCAGTGGTGGCAGGGGGCTTTTCTCGCTGCAATGGTAACTCGTAGCCAGGCAGTACAAGGTCACCATCCAGTGCGAAGGTGAGTACGCGCCGCTTGGGTGTGGCGGGCTGCCTTTCCAGACCGATCATCATGCTGTAGCCACCGCCCTGGCCGGCCATTACCGAAATATATTGACGGCCATTCACGCTGTAGGTGATGGGTGCTGCGACAATGCCGTGCTGGGTATCAAAAGACCAGAGTGCCGTGCCATTCTCACTGTCGTAAGCATTGAAACGATTGTTGGCTGCGCCCTGAAATACAAGACCGCCTGCGGTAGAAAGTACGCCGCCACCACCCATTTCGGGATTCGGTGCGCGCCATACTTCCCGCTGATTGACGGGGTCCCAGGCCAACAGGTAACTGTCTAGCATGCGCCGCAAAAGCGCCTGACTCAGCAACCGGCCAAAAGGCGAGTAGCCCATTTTGTAGCCGAGGTTCCATTGCCCCTCGAACCAGGTGTATTCCTCTTCCTGTTCCATGGGCGCTGCGAAATCCAGGGCAGGAAGGTATACGAAGCCGGTTTGCAGGCTGTAGGACATTGAGTGCCAGTTGTGACCACCCAGACCGCTGGGACGCACATTGAAGGGCTTATCGACATATCTGGCCGCGGGGTTTTCTACAGGTCTCCCAGTATCCATGTCGTAGTGGCTAGCCCAGTTGACCGGTACAAAGGGCTCTGCTGAAAGCAGTTCTCCAGTGATTCGATCGATAATGAAAAAGAAGCCGTTTTTTGGCGCTTGCATCAGTACCTGGCGGGTCTCGCCCTGCCAGTCGATGTCGGCGAGCACCATTTGCTGGGTAGCCGTGTAGTCCCAGGTTTCTCCCGGGTTTTGCTGGTAATGCCAAACGTATTCGCCGGTCTGCGGACGCAGCGCGACAATAGAGGCAATATAGAGGTTGTCTCCGCCATCAGGGCTGCGCATTTCTCGATTGTGGGGCGCCCCATTACCGACGCCGATATATAGCAGGTCCAGCTCGGGGTCATAGGCAATGGAATCCCAGACCGTACCGCCACCTCCCATCGTCCACCATTGCCCTGTCCAGGTTTCTGCCGCAAAAGCCATTTGCTCGGTTTCAAAACCGTCCGCGGGGTTGCCTGGCACAGTGTAGAAACGCCATAGTTGTTCTCCCGTGCCAGCATCATAGCCACCTACATACCCGCGGACCCCATATTCAGAGCCGCCGTTGCCAATCACGACAACACCGTTGGCGACACGGGGTGCACCGGTAATCGAGTAATTCTTGGCAGGGTCTATAGTCAGTGACCGCCAGCGCTCACTGCCATCCGTCCGGTCGATGGCGACAAGGTAGCCGTCGAGCGTGCCCAACAAGACGCTATCTCCCCACAGCGCTACCCCACGATTAATGGCGCCACAGCAGAAGGCATTAGCACGTTCTCGCGGCACGCCCGGGTCATAAACCCAGAGCGGCTCTCCGGTCGTTGCGTCCAGGGCGTGGACGACGCTCCAGTTACCAGTGACGTACATAACACCGTCGGCAACCAGCGGTGTGCCCTCCAAGCCACGGGTATCTGGAAAATCATAGCTCCAGGCGAGGCCAAGCTGCTCCACGTTGCCATGATGTATATCGCCGAGAGGGCTGAATCGAGTCTCATTGAGATCCCGGCCGTGGGAGAGCCAGTTAGCTGGGTTGTTTGCTGCCGATTCAAGGCGGTCTTGGGTCACAGGCGCCGCTGATAAAGCAACGGCGAACAACAGCAGAGCAAAGCCTGCTCCAATGGGGCGTGTCCTGGCGTTCAATCGCATCCGGATGTTCCGCTTTCGTTTTACTGATAGGCAGCAGAATACCAGTTTGGATTTTATCTGTGGGATAACAAGCTGGACTATTGCGGCTCGTTATCCACCAGGCGATTGGAATCTCTGGCTGCTAGTGTGCCGCGGATTGGTCTGGTGCATCCGTACCATGCTGCAGCGCGAGGAGTAGTTGCTCACTGGTAGCCTGCTCCAAACCAAGTTGCACGAGAGAACGCTGCAGGGAACTGGCCAAGCCTGAAGCCAGAACCCGGCGGTAATACGGTAGCCGGGATTCATAGTGAGGTAGTCCCTCGACTATCGTGGTGGCGCCCTGAACGCGCTCCCGAAAATGCTGCTCAAAGCCGGCTAACGCGCTCAGCAATTCGGGGCGCTGGTCAAGGCCTTGAGCCGGTTCAATCTGCCAGGAAGCATCAGCCTGTAATTCGCAAGCGGCAACGTAATTCTGTTCGCGGCTGGGTCTCCACTCCCCGGGCGCTACCAGCGACAATTGCCATTGCTGATCGCGAAAATAGAGGTGGTAGTGCTTGCCTAGTACGGGTCGGAAATTGAATTCGGCAGATAGCACGAGCAAGGCTGATAAATAGTCAACCACGACGGCTCTCGGCGTTCTCGCCGGTAAGCTGGTTTCTCGCCCGGGTCCGCTGCGCCACGCCTGTAGCTCGCTTAGCAGGGGTAAGTCGGCTTTGCCCTGAGGATTTGGATTGTCTGGCATAATAAGGAGTACGTCATTCGTTGCCAAGCGGATGAGTGATGGTCAATTGATCTCGACTTACAAACCTTCTTTATTTTCCGGAAGGTAGGCTTGAAAGATATCGCCCAAATTTTCATTGTCATGGTTTGGCACACGATAATAAGTGCGAATGCAGACCGAACCATCTTCGCCAAACTGGTAGGTCTCCAGGCTATATTGAAGTTGTGGCCCATCGGGGCCCTCAAAATGGTTTTCCAGACACCAGGCTACCTCCGTACCGCAAACAAAGAGTGTCCCCGGTTGAATGTTGAAACGAACGCGTGGCTGAAACAGGTCCCAGGAATCTTCACAACAGGCCTTGAACCCCTCCTTTTCAGGCGTTCCAACAGGATCAAGCATCCGAAATTGGCCATCAGCGACGGTACGCCAATTGTCAATCCAAGCCTGTTTATCACCGGCGTTCCAGAGCAGAGGGTAGTTTCTTGCCCATCGCAGTAAAGCTGCTTTCCCAGGGTATGCCATTCGATTTCTCCGCTGCTATTACTAAGAATTCAATTCATTTTGGCAAATGTGTAAGTGCCTTATTGCTGAACTGCTGTTGAAGTTCAGGGTCGCTCAAGCACTACGCCAGCTGCGGTGTAACTGTAGCGGTCGCCACCCATCTTGCCCACAGAATCAATGAGGGTCTGGTCGATGGCGCTATCGATATACAGGTCATCCCTGACATAAATTGCCTTCACGTCCAGGAGCACCACCGTACCTCCAGCTGGTAATTCACTGATGGAAATTACCTCTTTTAATGAGCACTCGTAACGCACCGGTGATGCCTTCACGGAGCGGGGTAATACCTTATAGCTAGCGGTACTCTCTACACTGGCAAAGTCAAATTCGCTCTCACTCGCTTCGATACTAGCGCTGCACCTATTGGCTTTATCCAACAGCTTGGCACTAACAATGTTAACGACACATTCACCAGTGTCGAGGAGGTTATTAAGCGTGTCCTTATCGATACCGTTGCGCTGCGTTACCTGCGTGTAAAGCAGCACCGGCGGGTTGCAACTGGCGACAGAAAAGAAGGAATAGGGCGCCAAATTATCGACACCTTCGCTTGAGCGAGTGCTGATCCATGCTATAGGCCTGGGGGTCACACCACCGTTAAGGAGCTGATAGTTTTCCCGTGGGTCTATCTCTTTAGCATCAAAAATCATGTTTTTTCGCGTTCTACTCCAAGGATGTAAAGATTAGCGTATCTGCGTGCACGGCGCGTTCGCAACACCGGGGGCGTTCCAGCCATTTCCGCCAACATCGATAAACAAGGGATTGGTAAAGGCAAACGCCGGTGTGCCACCTTCTCCCAGGTTGCCGTCGACCAGGTCGCCTAACGTCTGGTTAGAGCCTTCATCAAGGCTGGCCGGTAGCACGGGGAAGAGGGGTTCAGAGATACCGTCGCTACCGCGAGCCATCGCGATGATCCATGTATCTTCGGCGATGTTTTCGAGCGTTATCGTTACGGCAATCTCGGTGCGCGAGGCGCCCTGAACTGCACTATTGATCACAACCTCATTGGCCAGCCAGCCCTCGTCGCCGGCCCTGACAGTGACATTCGGACATACGCCATAGCGCGCAGCAGTGCCGTCCGGGTTTTTGCGCTCGGGCTGGTTGTTGATATAAAACTCCAGGGTGTCGACTGCAGCCCATGCCGGGGTGACCACGGTGGCTGTAATCAACACATCACTGCCCGCATCAGCTAACAAAGTGGTCTCGTGTTCCAGTCTCAGGCTGGCGCGTTGTCCCGAGCCTTGATATTCGCCGTCCGCCTGCATGAGCAGGAAGGGGGCATTGGTGGCCACAGCTTTCCCCGCCAGCACATTCGCAGCAAGGCTTTCCGCACCAGCTGAAAGCCCTGACACATTCTTTATGTCGCTCGCGATCAGGGTCCGGGCAGAAGTGCGGGTGAATCTGCGGTCGTGAGTGTCAGAGTTTGCAATTCCAATTTTGACAAGGCCCTGATTGATCAGGTTAAACCAGTCGCCGGCATTTTGGCCGAGAAATTCATTGAAAATGCCACTCCTTCCGTTGGTGCCGATCCACACTTCCAGGGCATCGAAGCCATCGTCGAATGCATTCTCCAATGCTGGATCAAGCCTTCTGCTGGCCAGGTCTGTGCTAGAGGCTGGGGGTGTCATGCCGGTATCGATTGCCAGGCCCGAGGCACCGAAGTGAGAAGCAACATGATTGATCTGGACTAGATTGTCCATGGGATCGTCTTTCAAGCCCGAGATAATCTCGGCTGGAGGCAAGTTGAAATTTCCATAGGCGGGAAAATCCATACCCGGGGGCGCTTCACCGGCCCAATCGAAGGACCCTCCGCTGATGCTGTCCGGATCTACCCACACTGGCCAGCTATTGAAATGCCCGTAGTCAAATGTCGTAGTTTCACTACTCGCGGCAACACCAATAAGGTCTTCCACACCCATCGCCTGCAGGGTGGGAAGGAAGTCGGAGCGGACGCCGTGATCAGAGGGTGTGAAAAAGTCCATGCCCTCCGCCAACATCACTGCAACGCGCTCTTCGCGCGTCACTTCGGCGTCTGGGCTGTCGATGGAATGAACGTGGAAATCGCCATGCACAAAGCCATCGGTCTCAATCAACCTGGTAATTTCAGCTTGCACAGTAGTGACCTGGTCTGGCGTGATGGTGATATCTTTTTTAAATACCGAATACCTCGGTCCCCTGGAAACAACAAGCTGGTATTCCCCGGGCTCAATCGTAATTTTTTCGCTAGCGCCGTCACGATCTATGAAAACGGCTTGGGCGATTCCGTAGGCAAGGCTATCGGCATTGATGTCGCCGAACACACCGGCGCTGCCTCCAGCCACCGGATTGCTTAAAGGCGGACTTGGATCGAAGCCAACCAGTTGAACCTTTGCTGGTCCGGGCCCGATTTCATCAATGACAGTGACCTCCAGGTACCCTGAAGCGGGCATTTCGAAGTCTTGATTCAATGTTTCACCGGCGGCTATGACCAGTGGAGAAGGGTTGTTTTCAGGATAGCGATAGCCCTCCATGTTAGCCCTGATTTCGTAATCACCGGGAGGAAGGCTGAGACTATACTCGCCAGAGGCGTTGGTGCGGCTGTGGTTCACCATGAATAAGGTGGGTGGGTTAGTAGCCGCGTTCAGTACCTGGTAAGCAACCACCTGAGCATGCTGCAGCGGCTCCCGGCCGTTGCTGACGACGCCACTCACTGCGCCCGTCTCGATGCCAAACAACTCATTGCGAATATTCGCGATACTGTCAACAGTGCCATCGCCTACGGCAAAGTATCTGCGTAAAGACAAAGCTTCGTCAGCGGTGACAGTGTAGTTAGGACCTACGATACCTAAAATAAGGTTGAGCACCGACTCGCCATAGACAACGATATTAATCCCTGCCGTTGAAAAGCTGGATGAACGCTGCTCACCGTGTATTAATCCGTAGGAAACACCTGAGGCGCCGTCCACTCCACTGTAGACGACGAAGTTGCATTGATCACATAATGCACCTTCCTGTGCATCACAGGCTACGTAGGTTTCTTCGGGACAAGAAGACGTAAACGCTGGCTCACCAAAGCCTGCGAATGGCTGAAAGAATTCAACCTGTCCCGAGCCGTTCAGGTATTCGGTCATGTAGATGGGGATTTCGTCCAGCCCGAGATTGATGATTGACGTGTCCATGGTGATATAGCGCGCTCCAGGTTCAAGTCGGTAGCAGGTTTCTACCTCTACCGCCAAGTCCTGGTCATCCGCACTGGGCGGCAACGGAACTCCAAATTCAAGAATGGCCGAGCTGGCATTGGCAAGTTCCAACAAGTCATCAGGCCCGGAGACACAAATCACCGCGGCCTGCCCGTCACTGCCATCGCTTTCGATACGCACGTCGGTAAAATTTGCAGTGTTTTCGATATTGAGACCAATCACAAATTCTTCCATGTGATCAGGCAGAAGACCGCCCTCCGAATCCTTGCGACTGACATCGATAATGTTGCCACCAAAGGTGCCTATGCTCAGCCACTGACGGCCAGGCTGTTGGATGATAGCCCTGAGGTGCTCGTTCTCTAACACGAAATCGCCAGGCCGTCCGCGGGCTAGCGGCCCTGCCAAAAGGTCCTCGTCAGCAGCAATTCGGGCTGAAACGACAGAAACTGGTTCAACCGGCTCCATGGGGTCTACGGGGTCAGGCCGACTGTCGGAGCCGTCGCTGCAGCCGAACACAGTCAGAATTAAAGCAAGCAGGATGGTGACTGGCAGCAAAGCCAGATTGTGGTGCTGCAACATTGTGTTGCTCCTTTGGGGCCGGGCGCGGTTTATTATTGACGAGAGAGTCTAGCTCACCTGGATGGGCAAGTGAACGCGCGAGCGCCTGTCCATCATGCTGTGAAAAAAGCACTCATCCAACCGGTTAAATCCAGCGTAAGTAGTGGCATACAATATAGAGTGCAGCAACAATGAGTATTGAACGAAACCTGGGCAACGTAGAACGAGTGACACGGCTTGCGCTGGGCATTTTTTTGATCTGGTTGGGATTAACGTCCCCCTACCTGAACGGAATTGAGTGGTTTGTGGCGATTGTTTCAACCGCATTGATCTTAAATGGTGTTTTTTCGAGGTGTTACCTCTGGTACGTGCTGGACATCAACACGGCCTCCTCGAAGGGCAGCGGGAAGTGCTCGCCTGAAACGTCGCTCTAGGCGCGCTACCAGGGCTACAGACCGCGTCGGGCCTAGAGAGACAAGGCCATTTCTATCTCGCCATCCTCAATCACTCCCGTTTCAGAAAAACCGAGGCCTCGATAGAATTCCGCAGGACCTTGCTCGTGCTCAACATAGCTTAGCAATAATTCTCGTGCCCCCGGACGCTCTTTTACATGGCCGGCCAAAGCCGCTATGGCAGCCGCGCCATAGCCTTTTCCCTGGAAATGGGGAGCGATCATGAACCGCCACAGGTAATAAATGCGCTTGTCAGGATCGTCATCCAGCATGATGAAGCCGACAGGCGCCTTGCCGGCGTAAACTGCGCGATACCAGGCATTCTTGCTGAACAAGGCTTGGGCAAGTGAGTAGGCGTTTGGAGCCACGAACGTATTTTGCGGATAGGTCATAAATTCGCTGAGCAAACAGATACCGGCGACGGTACTTTCCTCGATTTCACGTAAAGCAACTATGTCATAGGGGCCGAGTCGTTCCTCCAGTATGTGCGATAAGTGATCGAGTCCAGCGCCAAGCCTGGCGGCCAGCGTTGGGTGTTCTGCGATACCGGATTGAATAATGTAGAGTCCCGTCTGCCACCAATGGGTCTCGTGCTCGTCGGGATCAAGCACTTCCCGGAGCAAACAGCGCTCGCCGAAGTCGACTCTGTATAGCTTGTCAGGCGGGTAGAGCGGACGCAAAGCGGAAGCCGCCTCTATGAGACAGTTGAGCCCATCTGCGAGGTCTGTGGGAAATTGAGCTTCATGGCATTGATCGATCAGTGCTTGGTTATACATTCAATATTCCCTTCCCGATGCATTGATTCAATTGATAACCTTGGCTGAGATCATAGCTCATTCCAATTGACTCACCAGCATTGCTGGCCAAGCCCATGCTGGTTAAATCGTCCTCGGCTATCAGAGAGCATATTTATTGGTTTTTATGGCCAGTAATATCTGCTAAGTGCGATTGAGTTTAGTATTGTTCAGGTAACAGAATCTCGGAAATAACAGTATGGCAGATCAGCAGCTTCGAGTGGTGGTCATCGGCGCAGGCATGGCGGGTATTCTCGCGGGCATCAAGTTGCGGGAGGCGGGCTACAGCAACATCACGATTTATGAAAAAGCGGCTACCGTGGGCGGAACCTGGCGGGAGAACACTTATCCAGGACTGACCTGTGATGTCCCATCGCATCACTATACTTTTAGCTTCGAGCGCAACCCCGATTGGAGCCGGCACCTGTCTGGCGGCGCCGAGATCCAGTCATATTTTGAGCACACGACTGAGCGCTACGGTCTCCATGAGCTGATTGAATTTAATACTGAGGTGACCCGGGCTGAGTTTGTTGACGGCGCCTGGCAACTGGAAATGAGCGACGGTCGTCGCGACCAGGCCAATATCGTAATCGCCGCCACTGGTGTGCTTCACCATATTAACAAGCCGGGCTTGCCGGGCCTGGATCGCTTTCAGGGCAGCTATTTTCACACGGCGCGTTGGGATCACTCGGTGCCGTTGGATGGTAAGCGAGTTGCCGTCATTGGCATGGGCTCGACCGGTGTGCAAATAATTTCAAACCTCACTCAGCGCGGTGTTGAGACCCTTCATTTTGTGCGTAACCCGCAGTGGATTATGCCTGTTGAAAATGGGGACTTTACCGAGGAGCAGCGGACCGCCTTCAGAGAGGATCCGAAGGCCCTTGCCCAGGCCATGGACTTCGAAGGCTACAGCGCCAGCGTTGAGCGTTACACTGAGGCCCTGACCGATCCCAGCTCCGAGGGTTCCCGGTTCATGAGTCAGGCCTGTCGTGACAACCTGGCTGCGAGCATTGCCGACCCTGAGCTGCGAGAGCAGCTAACCCCTGACCACGAACCCATGTGCAAACGATTGGTTTTCTCACCGGACTATTATCAGGCGATACAAGCCGCAAGCGCGCAGTTGGTGCGAGAGAATATTGAAAGTGTCGAGGAAACGGGTATCCGCACTAGCGATGGCAAATTGCACGAATGTGACGTGATCGCCTTTGCCACCGGCTTCCAAGCCGACCGTTTTATGCGGCCGATGAGCATTGTCGGGCTAGGAGGTGCAGACCTGGAAAGTCTATGGTCTCGGAAGCCTGTGGCCTATTTGTCGGTGGCGATGCCTGAAATGCCCAATTTCTTTATGCTTAATGGACCTAATGGCCCGGTGGGCAACTTCTCGCTTATCGATATTGCCGAGCTGCAGTGGGGCTACATTGCGCAACTCATGGAAGCAGTCCGTCAGGGACGGTGTCACGCGATTTATCCCACTGCACAGGCGACTCGTGACTTTGACCAGGCGAGGGTGGAGGCTGCCAAGAAAACGATTTGGTATACGGGTGGGTGCCAGAGTTGGTATCTTGATGCTGACGGCGTTCCTGCCAGTTGGCCATGGAACTACTCGCGTTTTGTCGAGGAAATGAAACAGCCCGATTTAACCCATTATGTGATGCTATAAGACGAACAGCCGATGAGTAATTCTACCCACGCCATTGATCCCGCGTTCGCGCGACTACCGCGAATCACGATTTCAAAAAACGCTTGGTTACTGCGAGCTCTCAGTTTGCTGGTCTCTTGCAGCCGGCTTTTTCACCGCTGGGGTCATGGCGTTGCCGTCAATAAACACTTTATACCCGGGCGAGATGGTAATCGTATCAAGGTTCTGGAGATCGCCCCCAAATCGCTCAGCGGCACAGCGCCGGCCATTGTCTACTTTCACGGGGGCGGTTTTTTTATGAGTTATGGGGCAGGGCACCTCAAACAGGCTGAAGCTTACGCCGAGTCACTTCAGGTTCGCGTCTATTTCGTTGCTTACCGACTGGCCACCAAGGTGGCTTTCCCGGGGCCGCTGAACGATTGTGTGTCTGCGCTTGACTGGGTTTATGACAATGCCTTGGGTCTGCAGGTAGATTCCGAGCGTATTGCGGTTATGGGCGACAGCGCGGGTGGCTGTCTGGCGGCCTCGGTGGCACAACAGGCCTTTGATGAGAGCCATGCAGCAGGATTAGCTCAAAAGATACGAACCCAGCTTCTCGTTTACCCCGTTATCGATAGCGACTGCAAGACGAAGTCAGCAACCGAGTTTCATGACACCCCATTATGGAACGCCCATAACAATGTCGTTATGTGGAGCGTTTATCTGAGGGATGTTACATATCCGGGTGTGCCCCCCCAGTATGCCTCGCCCATGCATAGAAACGACTACCAGGGTCTCGCACCGGCCTACATTGAAAGTGTCGAATTCGACCCGCTGCGGGATGAGGCTTTGGCCTATGGCGATGCCTTAAGCAGTGCGGGAGTTGAGGTCAGGCAAGCCATGATAGGCGCTGCGGTGCATGGTTATGATCATGTCGATTGTGCAATATCCAAGCGGGCAAAGTCCGAGAGACTTCTGCATATGAAAGCATTGCTCTGTGATTGAAGCGTGTTTTACCACTGTATACGTGAATACCACCGTCAACTTGCCTTGTTTGCTGATCGGAGACAAATTATGAGTACTACCTGTTGCTTCCAATGACTGATTAGAGAGTGAGATGACCAAGAATACATCGAGGGTAAGCTGGCAGGGCGGTGTTGCAGTGATCACTGGAGCTGCCTCAGGCATCGGCGAGGCCCTGGCGCGTGAGGCGGCCGTGCAGATGGGGATGAAGTTAGTGTTAGCCGATATCGATGAGACTGGCCTGGAGCGGGTGGCGGCTGATCTCACCGGGCGGGGTTGTGAGGTGCTGGCGGTGATGACTGATGTCGCCGATGCCGCTTCGATGACCCGATTGGCAGAAAAGACCTTGGAACATTTCGGCAGCGTTCGTCTGCTGGTAAACAATGCAGGGATAGAGACCCTGGGTTTCAGCTGGGAAATACCCCCTGCGCAGTGGCAAAAAATTCTCGGTGTCAATATTCACGGGGTCGTCAATGGCGTCAGTGCTTTTGCCCCGGCGATGATCGCTTCGGGTGAACCCTGTGTTATTGCCAATATGTCATCCATCGCGGGAATAAGCATTGCCCCCATACAGGCATCTTATGTGATGAGTAAACACGCGGTACTGGCGTTTAGCGAATGTCTGCATCTTGAAATGCAGATGAAATCGACCGACGTACAAATCTCTGCTGTGCTGCCCGGGCCGGTAAAGACGCAGATATTCGAGTCTGTTGGGGAGCTGCCTGACCCGATTGCGGCGGAACACCGACAGCAGATGATAAGCCTTCTCGATAGCAATGGTATTACCGCCGAAGCCGCTGCCCAGACGATTTTTCACCAATTATCTGCAGGCAACTTCTGGGTTTCTACGCATCCCGAGATGACGCAAATGATGGCCGAACAGCGCGCCAGGTACTTGTCTTCGCTGGATACGCCTTCGCTGGATGTCGAAAGCGCTTTTAGCACCGATGCATAAAGCGTCAATAGCTGTGGGTGAAAGCGTATTTAATGTTGCAAATACCTGATCTCGTGTAGCTCCTTTCTCGTAGCAATGGGGAGTGCAGTTCCCGCACTGCGATGAGAGATTCAGAGGTTTACACAAACATGCAAAAGAGACGAATAACCCTTCACCAATACGATCATTTAGACCCTGAAGCCCGCTCTCGCATTATTGAAATGGCATGGGAAGACCGAACACCGTTTGAGGCCATTGCAGGGCAGTATGGCTTTGACGAAAAAGCAGTGATACAAATCATGCGCAGACAGTTGAAGCGTCGTAGCTTTGAAAACTGGCGTTCGCGGGTTACCGCGCGGGCCACCAAACATGGCGTAAAGCGGCCGGCTGCTGTCCTCCGTCATCACTGCCCGACTCAGTACAAGCAACGTAGCGGCTCGCGGTGAGTACTAATCCCAGTAAAGGACGCAAGCGAAGCTGCAGGCCAACAAGCTTCAAACAAAGCAAGGTTTGCCCTGTTTGTCGGCTATCGTTCAATAACAGGAAAAAATGGCAGCAACGTGGCCAGTGGGAGCAAATTATCTATTGCTCAGCGCGCTGTCGGGCCAGAGGAAGCTAGCTGAGCACCCTGCAAGCTCACGCCGCGTCATTGGGAGAGCACTAGATTTCCACGCAGATTTTGCCGAAGTGCTGTTGTGACTCCTGGTGGCGGAACGCATCTGCCAACTGGGCCAATGGATAGCGACTATCGATCACGGGGTGCATGTCATTAGCCTCAACTGCGGCGATCATTGCGGCATGGTGTTGTTGGCTGCCAACGGTAATACCGTGGATACGTGCATTTTTCTGGAACAGTTCCGCAGTGGGCACCTCGCCGGAGAAGCCGGTGAGAACGCCAATCATGCTGATGCAGCCATCAAAGGCAACTGCGCGTACCGACTGAGCGATGGTGCCGGAACCACCCACTTCAACCACCAGATCGGCTCCATGACCTCCAGTGGCCTCCAGCACTTTGTCACCCCACTGGGGTGTTTCCTTGTAGTTAATTAATACTTCCGCACCCAGCTCTGCGAGGCGAGACAGTTTTTCGTCCGAGGAAGACGTGGCAATGACCCGGCAGCCAATCATCTTTGCAAATTGCAGGGCAAAGAGCGAAACACCACCACTGCCCTGGACAAGCACCCAGTCGCCGGGATTCAGCCGAGTTTCCACCATCAGCGCCCGCCACGCGGTGAGACCTGCGCAAGTGAGCGTTGCAGCCTCGGCAAAATCAAGATTTTTTGGCATATGACTGAATGTGTTGGCCGTCGCGGTAACGCTGCCAGCTGCAAAGCCATCTACGTTATCACCGGGAATACCCTGAATGCGTTCGAAGTTGGGCCTGCCATCTTGCCACTGGGGGAAAAAGTGGCTGAGTACCTTGTCACCTGTGTTGAATTGGCTAACGCCGTCACCGACTGCGGTAACAATACCGGCACCATCTGACAGCGGTATGCGTTGGTCCTCAGTGGGCAGAAGCCCTAAAACCACCACGTAGTCATGAAAGTTGAGAGAGCTGGCCTTGATTTCAACCTGTATTTCACCAGGGCCTGGCGGTTTTGGCTCAATGTCCTTGAGGTTTAGTTGGTCGAGTCCACCGGGCGATTTCAGGGTCATGGCCTTCATATTCAATCCTTTTCAGTATTGGTTTGCTGCAAAGAGCAGGGCAACCGTTGCGACTGCAGTTAGTTGTAAACGGAGTTGTGCATAATACGGGGGCTGTTGCTGGAACGCTGGATGCAGTCTCTCGACTACCAGTATGCAAGGAAATAGTAGTGCGCACAGCACCAGGAATTCATCGACCGGTAACAATACCTGTCCAAAGAAAGCAGCGAGGACAGCTGCGTTACTGATTACCAGTATTTTCCAGTGCCGCCTGATAAGAGAAATACCCCACCAGGCGCCTGCTAAAAAACAGTGAATGGCGAGCGCATAGGTTGCCAGAACATTGCCCCATAGCAAGGCGTGCTCGGTGTCCAGATAAGTTGCCAGGGAGAGGCCAATGAACGGTAGTAATCCGGCTCTTCCTAGCCAGGTGGCAACCGTTGGCAGATCATTTGCTAATAGACCTGGCATGGCGAATCACTACCTCAAAGGTAAGATGATGCCATGCCAGTATTTGCCTTGAACGTCAAAGCTCAGTTGTTGCCCATAGCCTTGTCGAGTTCCGCGCTGGCGCTATCGGTAGCGTCCGCAGCCGCATCAGAGGCGGCTTTATCAACCGCTGCGCTAGCGTCTTTTGCCATCGCATCGGCTGCGTCAGTCGCGTCTTCTGCCATCTCACTGGCGGCATCCATAGCATCGTCTGCCATTTCTTCAGCTGCCTCAGCAGCTTCGCCGATCGCGTCGCCAGTGGCGGCAGCGGCGTCCTCAACGGCCTCGCTGGTGGCGGCAGCAGCATCTTCAACTGCTGCACCTGCATCCGCCATCACTTCACCGGTGGCATCAGCGGCATCACTTGCCATTTCAGTAGCGGCTTCAGCTGCTTCTTCCGTCTTGTCAGCAACGGCCTCTACGGTGTCAGAGACTTGGCTTTTGGCATTGTCCACATCTTCTTTGCTGCACGCGGACATTGAGAGTAGCAATACAGCGGCGATCGCTGCGCCAAATATTTTTTGAATATTCATAATTTTCCCTACTATTAGTGATAACTAGCGTACTTATCTTTCTTATGTTCTGGCCGCAGATTTCACCGCGGTCGACCGAAACTATAGAATCGCGGTTGTTAAGTAAAGGGAAAGTCAAAAATACGAAAGGCGCGCCAGGCGTCATGTTTAGCCCGCCAGTGGTCAAAAAATCTTTGGATTTCAAGGTTCAGAGCGGTAACTGCTCGTCACAATGGCGTGGTTATTAATCCACCGGTCGCAGAACTGTTAGCGATTCGTTTGCGTAGCATTAATCATTACATCTGAAATCGTCTCAAAGGAGAGTCATCATGTTGCGTCACGTTCTTGTTTGCACAGCCCTTGCCCTCAGTAGCGGTGCCTTTGCTGCTTGCCCGGAATATCTCGACGGATCGATGAGGAAGCTGCATTCGCAGGATCAGGTCAATCTTTGTGAAACCCAGGCAGGTAAACCCATGCTGATCGTTAATACAGCCAGCCACTGCGGATACACGCCACAATTCAAGGGGCTGGAAGCGCTTCATCAGAAGTATGGCAAGCAGGGGCTCGTGGTGATCGGGTTTGCCAGTAACGACTTCAGGCAAGAAGCGAAGGACGAGGCGAGTGCGGCTGACGTTTGTTACGTCAACTACGGCGTCACCTTCACCATGATAGCGCCCAGCCACGTAAAGGGTGCAGAGGCTAATCCGGTATTCCGTGCGCTGGCAGAACAAAGCCAGGCTCCCGGATGGAACTTTAACAAGTACCTGGTTGATGCCTCTGGCAATGTAGTCAAGCACTTCGACGGCGGCACCACGCCAGACAGCAAGATGATGCAAGTGGCGATCGAGAGCGTTCTTTAAGGAATAGGGCAATTGATGAGAAGCAGAGGCATACAGTTTTTGTCCAACTTTTGCGAGTGATCGGGGTGCTCCAAACTTAGTGGTAGAGAGTATCAATTGCACCTGATCAAGCAGGCTCACTTTTTACCTTAGGAAGATACATCATGAAATCTTTATTGGCTGTACCATTTCTCTTTATTGCCCTGAATGCCGCTGCAGATTGCAACTCACAGCGACCCGGCGACGCTCCCGTTATACCAGAGGGCGCCACAGCGACTCGGGTCCAGATGGAGCAGGCACAGGTCAACGCAAAGGCCTATGTTGATTCCGTGGCATCGTTCCTGGACTGCCGCAGAAAGGAAATCAACGATATGACGCACAACTTCTTCGTGTACTCCGCTACTGGTACCGCTGAAGCATACAACGAGGCGCTGGCACAGTACGCGCAGCGTGAAGAAGCGCTCGCCATGAACTGAGCCTTGTAGGTCATTTCTTCGCCGCTCGTCTGCAGTGCCCGACTCTTCCTGAGTGGCGGCGGCAGACCGCGGCTTCCTACCATCTCTCGCACACTTCCCTCTTTTTTTCCTTTCTTTCCAGCTAAATGCCCCGTAGCAGTATTAATGGCGCCGGGCCCTTTTTTGCGGCTTTATTTTTCCGTTCGCGTGGCAGCGAGGGGGTAGGTTAGAATCGCCAATCAGGTTACTGCCTGCCAGTGCTGACTGATTAGATTTTTTCTTACGCAACGGAGATTAATAAGATGGTCGTCGACAAAGCGGAGCACCTCGACAAATTCATGGAGGGCGTCATAGCCCGGAACCCGGGCGAAGTGGAGTTCCATCAGGCCGTGCACGAAGTGGCAATGGATATTATTCCCTATATCGCGGACAAACCACACTACAAAGACTTGCGGATTCTGGAACGGATGACTGAACCAGATCGAGTGATTACTTTTCGCATTGTGTGGGAAGACGACAAGGGCGACTTGAGAGTGAACCGGGGCTTCAGGGTGCAGCAGAACAATGCGATTGGACCCTATAAGGGAGGCCTGCGTTTCCACCCGACAGTGAATCAGAGCGTACTCAAGTTCCTGGCTTTTGAGCAGGTGTTTAAAAACTCCCTCACCGGCCTGCCCATGGGCGGTGGCAAAGGAGGCGCGAATTTTGACCCAAAAGGACGAACAGATCGAGAGGTGATGCGCTTTTGCCAGGCATTTATGAGCGAGATGCATCGTCATATTGGACCAGATACAGATGTGCCAGCAGGCGATATTGGTGTCGGCTCGCGTGAAGTCGGCTATCTGTTTGGGCAATACAAACGCCTGGTGAATCGCTTTGAAGGTGTTCTGACTGGCAAAGCGCTGGATTTTGGCGGCAGTTACGTGCGCACCGAAGCTACGGGCTATGGAGCGGTTTACATGATGCAGCAGATGCTTAGCCACCACGGAGAGCAGATAGAGGGAAGAAAGTGCTTGATTTCGGGATCAGGGAATGTGGCAACTTACTGCGCCGAGAAACTGATTTCAATGGGAGCGAAAGTAATGACGCTGTCGGATTCGGGTGGTTTTATTTATTGCAAGAGCGGCCTCACCCGGGATCAATTGGACTGGATTATGGAACTCAAAAATGTGCGGCGTGGGCGTATCGAAGAAGCGGCAAAAGAGTTCGGCTTTAAGTTTCACGAAAACAAACAACCCTGGGGTATCAAGGGTGAGTTGGCGTTTCCCTGTGCCACGCAAAACGAGCTTGATGCCGCAGCGGCGAAAAAGCTGGTAAACAATGGTATTCGCGCAATTTCCGAGGGATCGAATATGCCTACAACACCGGAAGCGATCAAAATATTTTGCGATGCAAGGGATGTGTTGCATGCACCGTCCAAGGCAGCTAATGCTGGCGGGGTAGCGGTATCCGGATTGGAGATGAGCCAGAATAGTTTACGACTACAGTGGTCGGACGCCGAGGTTGAAGAGCGATTACAAGAAATCATGAAAGAGATCCACGATGACTGCGTCGAATTTGGCGTTCAGAAAGGCGGCCATGTGGATTACTTTAAAGGCGCCAATATAGCTGGATTCACCAAAGTCGCAAATGCGATGGTGGCCTATGGCGTTATGTAATGATTGATGACTGAATTAAAATATACTGTGGGAGAGCCATCATTGATAACGCCTAACGTATCCACAATAAGAAGAGTAGTAATTACGGTAGCGTTCACTCTGACCCTGCTCGGTTGCAGTGGAAAGTCGCTTGATCCCAATGTACCACCGGTGGCGCAGGAATCAGATTCACCGATGGGTTTGAGTTGGTGGAGCCGCTCGGCGATCAACGCGTATCTTCATCTTGATGTCTGGCGTGGCAGTCGCTCAGGGTACGTGGTGATGTTTGCTCGCGATGGCGTACCTGTTTACGCCAATGCTTACGGTTGGGCCGATATTGAGAGTGAGCGGCCGATGGAGCTAGGCACTAGAATGCGCTTCGCTTCAATGACCAAGCCGGTGACCGCCGTGGCAGCAATGCAGTTGGTCGAACAGGGTCTTTTGGAATTAGACGACCCGGTATCCAAATTTATTCCTGCTTTCAGTCACAGCCGAGTGGCTACAAGCGAGGTTCGTGGTCCTGACGGTGAGTTTCTCACTGAACCGGTCAAACAAACTATTTTGATTCGTCACCTGCTGATGTTTGCGTCGGGCATAGGCCCAGGACGTGATGAAGAAACTGAACTCTGGCGGCATTGGGAAGCGAATGGCCCTCGCACATTGCCTGCGGGGACGCTTCAGGAACGAATACAGGCCCTGGCAGGGCTGCCATTGTTCGAAGAGCCCGGCACTCGCTGGCGCTACGGATGGTCTGCAGATACGTTGGCCGCTGTCATAGAAATTGTGTCCGGTAAGCGCATGGACGATTATCTGCAGGACAATATTTTTGCACCCTTGGGAATGACTCAAACGAACTACCTGCCGCCGCTCGAAGAGCGATCGACGCTTGCAACTGTCTATACACAGAATAGCGAAGGGGACCTTATTCCGATTGTGCCTGAGAGTGATACGGATTATCCGGAGGGGGGCAGTGGCCTGGTGTCGACCGCGGGTGATTACATGCGCTTCGCTTTGATGCTGTACAACGGCGGAGAATACCTTGGCGCTAGAATCATAGGCGCAGATACTTTGCAGGATATGCGGAGTTTGCACCTCGCTTCAGGTGTCCTGGCAGAGGAGGGCATTGATGGAATAGGGTGGGGCCTTGGGTTTGCTGTGGTAGCAGATGCCGATGCCAGTCTTACCCCCGATCGCACCGGTGACTTCTGGTGGGCGGGTTACTTTGGTACGCACTTTTTCGTAAGTCCGGAAAGTGGGCTCGTGGGCGTGCTTTTATCTCAGAACGAACCCAACGAGTATAGCGAGCACCCCATTGCGCTTTATGTTGCTCAGGCGCTGGCCTTCGCTGGTTTGCAATGAAAAACCTGGCAAGTTGAAGGTCTATTTGTACTAGCTCCTCAAATGAGTGTCTTTGGCCCCTTGGTCTGGGGACAGTAGACCCTGTAACGTTCAGCCTGTGGCAGGGCACGCGGTTATCTTTTTTATCGAGAAGCTACTTGTCTATAAGCCCATGAGTAAACGCTACCGAGCGTTTGTAAGGTACAGCCACGCAGATGAGAAATGGGCTGTGTGGCTTCACTGCGAGCTGGAAAAATACAGGATCCCGCGTCACATTCGTGCAGAAAATCCGCAAATCCCGGTGGAATGATTGTGTGCTTTATGGTGAGTGGGTCGCCCAATCCGGAGGACTTGGATTGCGCATTTCCCAGCGCACTTCTATATCCCGACGGTCAGGACTTACCCGTTGAGCCGCTGGCCGCTGATGCACGCGAAACTGCAGGCGGTAAACGTGGTGCACTACTCAAGATGGTAGGCGCTTGAGGGACGAGACCGCCGTACTTACTATTGCTGTACTAATTTTTCAGAGTGACGATACAAGCTGATGATCAACAGCGTTGCAAGCAGCAGGGCACCGAGGTACATGTAGCTCTGGTGGTAACTGGTACTTTCCGCGATAAGGCCATAGGACTTACTCCCTACGGCACTGCCCAAATTAGCAACTGACATGTAGATGGCGAACTGTGTGGCCGATACTTGTTGTGAACAAATCGCCATGGCTAAGGCGAGTACGCACACCATAATAACCGGCTCCATCATGATCCAGATCGCCAGCATGGCGCGGACATAGTCCGTGTCTTGCCACAGGTGCTGCGTTTGCGCGAGGACAAAGGCGTGTGCGGCTACCAGAGCAGTAGTGAGACTGAGCATCCGTTTGGCGCCAAAGCGATCGATAAAGGGCCCCGAAGCGAGCGCCACCAGAGCGCCTACTAGCCCCATAACGGCAACCAGCTGCGACCATTGCGGCGTCGTATAGCCAAATAGTTTAACCGCTGCGATGGGCATGAGTGCATGACCATACCCTGCGACCATCCCGTCGAAGAACATAATGGCAATAACGATGATGCTGGTTCGCGTCCATAGCACTGAGTTAAGACCACCAAAGACCTCAAAGAAGCCTTCGTTGGCCTTGCTTTTCACGACGGCACTGCCTGCGGACCACGGAAACAGCTTTTCGCCTTCGCGCTCACGAATAAACATAAAGACAATCAGCACCATCCCGGCTACAAGCGAGGCAGCGAGTGCTGTAAGCGCAAGTCCAACCGTAACCAGCATGACACCCGACACGGCTGAGGTTGCGGCCCAGCCGATGGCTTTGCCAAAACTCATGAACGCATTGAGGCGTCCCTGTTCGGCATCAGGGACCAGTTCGATGGCCATCCCGTCAACGGCAACGTCTTGAGTGGCGGCAAAACTATTGATAACGATGCCCAACAGCATCAGTAGGCCCATTTGTTGGGCGGGATTGTCGATTAACATTAAGGCGAGGAGAGAAAGTGTGAGCCCTAGCTGGGCCGATAGAATCCAGGGTCGACGCGTACCCATCGCCAGAAACTGATAGCGATCCATAAAGGGGCCACTGATGAGCTTGAATGCCCAGGGTAGGATAATGACCGCAAGATAAGACGCTATTTCACCAGCACTGACTCCCTCGGCAGCCAGCCAGGCGGGTAGGGCAATGCCCAGCAAACCCCTGGGAACCCCTTGGGCAAAATACAGTAATCCACAGGTAGTAAAGCGCGAGGCCGCGCTGCGCTCTAGTATAAGTTTCGAAGAAATGTTGAACCCTCCATGGTGTCGTTGTTCCGGGATGAATTCATCCCTCTAAGTAACCATAGACGGTAAAGCAAATGTGTAAAGCTGCTTCCTTCGGAAGTCACCGGCGAACTAAAAACCTAAAATTTAACAGTGACGCCAATTCCCCAGTCATATTCGTCATCGTGGTTCCCTACGATCGATACCCGTTTGTTCAGTTCATATTCGAGCTGAAAGCGATACTCTTCATCGGTATTCACATCCCACAGGAATGCAGTACGATCTGTTAGCTGCAGTTCACTGCTAAGCCCTAGACGCCCTTTACCCTCACTATCAACCCGTATGTCGGCATCTAACATCAGGGGTAAAAGGTAGTGGGCGCCGACAATGGCGACGTTTTCCTCGTCATTCTCTTCTTCTCTGATCTCGCCCCCGGCGTAGATTTCAAGGAAGCGGTTGATCGAGCGTTGATACTTAAGTTCTATTTCGTACTCGTCCTCATAGCCCCAGTCATACTCCAGATTGACAGCGTTGCGGGTATTTTCTGCGCGAAGTTCTCCGCTGGTGAAATTGGTATTGATGCCAAAGTCGGCAAAGTAAAACCAGTTCCGGTCTGAAAATAGAGGCGCTAGTGTGTTTCGATTGGATTGGGAGGAACCTTCATAACTCACGACTCTCGTCATGCCCGATTTCATGTGATAAAGGTTGTGGCAGTGGAATAACCAATCTTTCTCTTCGTTGGCGAAAAACTCGATGGTGACAGTCCGCATGGCTGGCACGTTCACGGTGTGCTTGAGTGGGGAGTAGTCACCCTCACCATTCAGAACTCGAAAAAAATGACCATGCAGGTGGATGGGGTGGTGCATCATCGTTCTGTTCTCCAAAACAAACTGCACCGTTTCGCCTTTGCGTATCAAGATCTTACTGTCTTCACTAAGCACCTTGTTATTAAACGACCATGCATAACGCTCCATATCGCCCGTCAATTCAAGGTTGACGGTTCGTCTGGGGTTGTCGTCCGAGAAGTTTGTAGGTGCTAGCGACCGCAATAACTCGTACTCCTGCATTCTTCCCGGTTCGTCATCTTCTGGCATTTTTTTATGGGCGCTATGATCCGTGTTCGCTTGACCCATGTTCGAATGCCCCATGTTCGAATGATCCATGTTGGAATGATTCATCTGTGCATGGCTCATGGAACCCATGCTGCCATGCATGGCGTGCGATGAAAGGAAGGGGTTGGGGGTTGGGACATCGGGCGCCGGGTTAAGAGTCCCTTGGCCAATGATGACAGAGCTGTAGCCAGTGCCGTCTTCAGCCGTCGCCCTAAACTCGTAGGAGCCAGATTCCGGGACTGTAACGATGACATCGAAGGTTTCTGCTATAGCGATACGCTGGCGATCAACTTCGAACGGGACTACATCGACGCCATCGGCGGCAACAATCTTCATTGGGCCGCCGGAATATTGCACATTGAAGTAAGTCGATGCGCCGGCATTGATCACCCTTAGGCGCACGCTTTCACTGGTTTTAACGCCTGAGATCCGGTGTTGTCTTTCACCATTGGCCAAGAACGCATCGTAGCCAACGTCTGATAGATCCATTGGCCCCATTCGCATCCAGGCACCCTCAAGCCGATTATTGATCGACTGTTGGCCGTGGCTGATTACTTTCAGCCATGATTGAACGCTATTTTTCTTCAATGCGTAGTAATCATCAGATTTTTTCAGGTTGTGCATAACCTGATTGGGGTTCTCATCCGTCCAATCTGACAGAACTACCACCGCTTCATGGTCTGCCTCAACCGCTTCACCGTTTTGGGGATGAAAAACCAAGGACCCGTAAACGCCGCGCTGTTCCTGCAAGCCTGTGTGTGAATGGTACCAATAGGTGCCATGGTGAATAATGGGATACTCGTAGGTAAACGACGTTCCTGGCTTGATCGGTGGCGTTGTTAGATAGGGCACACCATCCTGATCATTAGGCAGCAAGATGCCGTGCCAATGAACGGAGGTTTCCACCTGCATCTTGTTGTTAAAAGTGACTCGCAAGGTGTCACCAACGGTGGCCTCTATCGTGGGGGCCGGTATGGTTCCGCCAACTGCCATCGCCTGAACAGGCTGCCCGGTGAAGTTGACCATTGTGTAGTCAACATCAAAGTTGTATTCGACCGTTTTGGCCTGTGAGCTCGAAGCAAATAAGGCTACGAGAAGTAGGACTGGCGTAATAAGACTGAGGGTTGAGCGCATGATTTTTTCCTCTCCAAATGAGACCGAGCCATGTCACAGACATGGCTGAACAAACGAGGGAGGGTGCTCACAAACGAATGCGTTGGGTCTTGAGGTAAAGAGGTGTTTGCCTGTTGAAATTGTGTTGCGGTTTGGGCGGCGCACGGACCGTGTTGAAGCGGGCTTCGTCGCCAAGGTTGATTTTCCAAAGATCTGAATTTCCGTAATCAGTTAGATCATTGGAAAACTGCGGCTCATTTATCTGCAAAGGGAGTGATGACGCTTGTAAATCAACGCCCGTGCAATCAACAAACAGCATGACCGTATTGACTGCTTTTTCAGTGTCTTTATCGCTCGCGCTGCCACAGTGCGACTGTTCTTTAGCAGATTGCTCAGCGGAAGCGAGAGCCTCAGTATCGGTGGGGCAGAAGGGCATTGCACAGACCAACGATGGCATGAGCAAAAAGGCAATGAGTAGTCGTACTAGCAGCTGCTGCATAGTTGCAATACTAGCTGCTGAGCGGATGAAAGAAAACTAGTGATTGAACTTTACTGTGGGACAGCGGCTTGAGCCGTTAACTGAGTCAAGCCGCTGCTATTACAAAGTGCTGTTACAGGTCGTAGCGATCCGCCTGCATTACCTTCACCCAGGCATCGACAAAGTCGTTCACGAACGCTTCATTGGCGTTGTCAAAAGCATAGGCCTCAGCGACAGCGCGCAGCTCAGAATTCGAGCCGAAGATCAGATCCACCGGAGTTGCCGTGTATTTAATAGCGCCAGATTTACGATCCACGCCCTGGTAAATACCGGGGCTTTCAGACTTGCGCCATTGCGTCGACATATCCAGTAGGTTGACGAAGAAGTCGTTGCTCAAGGTGCCAGGCTTGTTGGTGAGGACGCCGTTCTGATTGCCATCGAAGTTGGCGTTCAGTGCGCGCAATCCGCCGACGAGTGCTGTCATTTCTGGCACTGTCAGCGCTAATTGATCTGCGCGATCAACCAGCATCTCTGTGGGAGACCGGTATGAGCGACCTTGGTTGAAGTAGTTGCGAAATGCGTCGGCAGTTGGCTCCAGCAAGGCGAATGAAGTCACGTCAGTTTGCGCCTGTGTCGCATCGCCGCGTCCGGGAGCGAACGGTACGTCTACCTTAACACCGGCGTCATCAGCAGCCTCCTCGATGGCCACAGCACCGCCCAGTACGATTAAGTCAGCCAAAGAGACATAGTTCTTTTTCGACTGATTAAAGTCCTGCTGAATGGCGCGTAGTGCAGAGATTACCTTGGCGAGTTCAACCGGGTTGTTCGCTTCCCAGCTTCGCTGTGGTTCCAACGCGATTCGCGCGCCATTGGCACCGCCGCGCATGTCGCTTGCACGGAAGCTTGATGCAGACGCCCAGGCGGTTCTGACCAGCTCTGACGTGGTCAGGTCTGAATCAAGAATTTTTTTCTTCAGCTTTTTAATATCGCGCTCACTGATGACTTTGGCGTCGCTTGTTGGTATGGGGTCTTGCCAGATCAAGGTTTCAGCGGGTACTTCATCACCCAGGTAGCGGATGCGAGGTCCCATATCGCGATGCGTCAACTTGTACCACGCTTTGGCGAATGCCTTCTGGTAATCGTCCGGGTTGGCCAAAAAGCGTTCAGCAACCTTTCGGTACTCGGGGTCGAATTTCAGCGCAAGATCAGCTGTGGTCATTACCGGTGCATTGAATTTACCTTTCACGTGGGCGTCGGGTACGGAGGTGTGCAAAGACTCGTCCGTGGGAATCCACTGAATGGCTCCAGCAGGGCTGCGGGTCTGTTGCCACTCAAAGTTCAACAAGTTTGACAGGTATAGCGTAGTCCACTGCGTGGGTGCCTGAGTCCATGCTCCCTCGAGACCACTGGTGGTGGTATCTTCTGAGTGACCTTTGCCGCATTTGTTCTTCCAGCCAAGGCCCTGTTCCTCAATGGGGGCAGCGGCGGGTTCTGCGCCCACACAGTCGGCAGGCTTGCGTGCGCCGTGCATCTTGCCGAAGGTGTGACCGCCTGCTACCAGCGCTACTGTCTCTTCGTCATTCATGGCCATTCGGCCAAAGGCGATGCGAATATTTTGAGCTGAGGCTACCGGATCGGGTTTGCCCATTGGCCCCTCAGGGTTAACGTAGATCAGCCCCATGTGGGTTGCGCCCAGAGGACGCTGTAATTTGCCGCTTTCTTCGCGCCGATCGCTTGCCAGCATTTCGACTTCAGGGCCCCAATAAACCATGTCTGGCTCCCAGTCATCTGCTCGCCCGCCGGCAAACCCGTAGGTTTCGAAGCCCATATTCTCAAGAGCGACATTGCCAGCCAATACCATTAGGTCGGCCCAGGATAGGCTGTGACCGTATTTCTGCTTCACCGGCCATAGCAGACGTCTGGCTTTATCGAGGTTGCCGTTATCTGGCCAGCTGTTAAGGGGTTCAAAGCGCTGTTGGCCGCCGTCGGCACCACCGCGCCCATCCAATGTGCGGTAGGTGCCGGCGCTGTGCCAGGTCATGCGAATAAAGAAGGGGCCGTAGTTGCCAAAATCGGCGGGCCACCAGTCTTGGGAGTCAGTCAGTACAGCGTCGATATCCTTTTTGACGGCCTTCAGGTCAAGCTTGGAAAATTCCGCCGCATAGCTGAAGTCCCCACCGGCCGGGTTCGAGCGGGCGTCCTGGTCTCGAAGAGGCGACAGATCCAGTTGATCTGGCCACCAAAATTGGTTGGACTTGGCTTGCCCCGGCGCCACCGTACCCATGCCGATGGCTCCCTTGGGTTTGCTGACGGTTGCGGCTTCAGCCAGTGCTGCCTGGGGCATCGCCGAGAGGGTGAGTACCCCTGCGATGGCAGACGACGTTAACAACTTTATACTTTTCATGATCGCGTCTCTCTTGTTGGCTGCAGTTGCAGCGTGGTGGAATGCATTATCGCGTTGGCGCCATCCCTTATTCTGGCTAGAGGGCTAATCACCTCGCGACGTACTCTTAGGAAACGGTTTTGGATAGCATTCGCGGTCTGCCTTCCCAGTTTCCAATAGAGTCACGCTATCTATTGCCGCCGACTATGTATAATTGATAAATCTGATGGCGATGATAGATTTTATTAAAAGTAGCTGAAAAATCACCGATGCACACCCCATTCGGGCAGGATGTTATGTCCTGCAGCCTGGAGGGAGCTATGTTTGCATGCTTGTTTGTGACCCTTTGCCCTCTGGGTTGGCGTGAGCTGGCGAGGTTAGAATCGCATTGAGTGATCTGGAAGGCGGAAAAATTTCGGGATGAGTGTGGCGAAACGTATCGCATTAATCGGCGAGTGCCTAGTTGGCACAACAGTGGTGCCGGGAAGGGGTGGGTTGTGTCTTTCTGGCATTTCACTGGCGATATTTACCGGGCCTTCACTGCAGCGCTTGTTCGACATGTTGGAAGCCTACCGCAACAGTGGGGGCAGGGTGATTTTCGATAGCAACTGCCATGCCGGATCGTTAAAGTGATGCTTGGTCCTCGGCGCGCCGCGCAATCTCCCTGGTCATGGCTGTGAATATCCACAAGTGAAAAGGCACCAGGGGATACCAGTACAATAGCCCCCAAACCCCTGCGGGGTGAAAATAGGCGGTGGCGTGTACCTCATGCATACCGTCACGGGGCACGATCTTGAACTCAAGCACCCCGGCACCTGGCAATTTCATCTCCAGCAGTAGCGTCAGCTTACGCTGTGGCTGCAGGGAGATCACGCGCCAGGCATCCACGACATCGCCAACTCTTAGCTCATCAGGGTGACGTCGTTTGCGACGGAAACTCGGTCCTCCAAGCAACCAGTCTGCCGCGCCACGCAGCCACCAAAGTGGATTTAGTGCGAAAAAGTCATGGTGTTGACCAATCTGGCAAATGACTCCCCATAGCTTGTGGGGGTCAGCAGTTGTGGTGCAATGACCAGTGGCTTGCTTTGCGTAGAATGCATAGCGGGGTTCAAAGTTGCGGCATTTGATAGAGCCCTCCACCCAGTGCGCGGGAAGTGTATGATCGCGCTCTGCCTCCAATGCAGCATTGATGGAGTCCTCCAGGTTGCTCAACTTGATGGGCAGTAATTCCCGCAGGGAACTGTCGTTGGCCAATACGTCGTGTTTCAGGCCATCTATCAAGGCGCGGGCAATGTTGACGGGAACAGTAGTCACCAGGCGCAGCCAGTAGGAAGACAGTTTTGGTGTCAGCACGGGGACTGGGATGATGACAATCTTTCGTCCCAGCATCTTGGCCAGGCGCTGCATGATTTCAGCGTAAGTCAGCACCTCTGGCCCGGCGGCATCGTAAACGTTTCCGGCCGCCTGCGGCAGGTCCGCCACGCCGGCAAGGTAGGACAGAAGGTCAGGCAGGGCAACGGGCGGCGAGCGGGAAAATACCCATCGAGGTGTGATCATTAACGGGAGGTTGTTGACCAGGTCGCGCATGACTTCAAATGCCGCGGAGCCCGGTCCGACGATCATTCCAGCGCGTATCTCGGTAACCGGCACCGTACCCCGGCGCAGTACTTCCCCGGTTTCAAAGCGCGATTGTAAGTGCACCGACTCCGGATTTTCCGGTATGAGCCCACCCAGGTAGATAATGCGACGTATGCCAGCCTGCTCGGCTGCGGCACTGAAATTTCGCGCCGCCTGCAGATCCAGTTCACCGAAGTTTGATCCAGCGGCCATGGAATGCACCAGGTAATAGGCGACATCCACGCCGACTAACGAAGGGGGTAGCGTTGCAGGTTGCAGGGCGTCCGCACTGACACATTCAACACCGCTCCACTCCCGTCCTACCAGTACCTCATGATTGCGCGACACCGCGCGCACTCGCTGGCCACGTGCCACCAGGAAAGGCACCAGGTTTGAACCTATGTAGCCGCTGGCACCGAATACCAGTGCGAGAGACGAGCCTTTATCATCGTTATTCATACTGGCAGGGTAACACTCTGATAGTTGATCCAGGCGGCAGTGCAGAACAGCCTAGGGGCCATTATCGCCATCTCCGTGGGTGGTGTCTTTTACATCGATGGCAGAATCGATTTTTGATCAGCCATTGCTATCTGCCTGGAGCCTGCGGCCGTATTGGTCAGCTCTGAGGACGGCATCCAGCAGTGACGCGGATGTGACGGTCTCTGTCATATTAACAATGAAGGGAAACGCCATTGCGCCGTCAACGATAGCCTGCAACTCATTGCTGTCGGATGCTGACAGCCCCAGCTGTCCTAAATGAACGGGTAGGCCTACTGCGAGAAAGAATCGGGCCGCCTGGTCGAGCTCTTCGTCGGCTTGCTCCAGGGCCAGTTGAGTCATGATGCCCATGGCGACCATTTCTCCATGAAGATGATCGCGATGCACTTTTTCGATCACCGTATAACCCTGTGCTATAGCGTGCGCGACCGCCAGTCCACCACTCTCGTAGCCCAGACCGCTCAGTAGCGTGTTGGCTTCGACAACATCTTCTAGTGCGACATTAACTTTCGATGCGCGCACGGCGGCCATTGCGTCAATGCCCTGCTGAAAAATGGTATCAGCACAAAGCTTGGCCAATGCGGTGCCCGCCAGGGTTGGTCGCGCACCGAAAACATTCACCCCGGTGCTTGTGGCAGCGCACGCTCGGGCCTCGTACCAGGTAGCCAGCCCATCGCCCATGCCCGCCGAGAGATAGCGTGACCCGGCGGCAGCAACCACGCCTGTATCTACGAGCACCAGGGCCGGGTTCAGGTCGTAGACCTCAGCGTCGGCGGTTACCCCCTCCGGTGTGTAGATTACCGATACTGCAGCGGTGGGGGCATCGTTGGATGCGAGCGTGGGAATCACTGCTACCGGCACCCCCAACCGCTGGGCCAGCGCTCTTCCAGCGTCGACCACCTTGCCGCCACCGACAGCCACTACGCTGCTTACCGGATTATCCAGCGCGCTTGCGGCTTCCAGGTGCATGCTGATTTCCTGCAGTGAACATTCGCCGCCAAATTGAGCTAACTCAAATTGCAGGCCAGCCTTCTGCATGCTGTCAATGAGGCGGCGGCCTTCCGCTTGCAGGCATCGAGCGGACAGCAGTACCAGAGAGCGCTGAAAACCCAACCGTGACAGGTAGTGCCCAGCTTGATCGATAACGCCATCGCCCTGTACATAACGCCCCGGTGAACCGAATATTCTTGGCTTTGAGATGCTGTCGGCAAAGGGCTCCGGCGACGTGTATTCCAGTTGTGACTTTGAGTTCATAGTACGCCTTTTTTGCTTCAGTCTAGCCTGAGTCGTCGATGGTTGCCTGGTGTCCGGTAAAACTCTTGCAGGCACTCGTAATGTAACGTAATCGATTTTTTTGGCTTCTGTGCTATGTTTTTAACATCGGGCACTGGTTACTAACATGTCTGTAGTGTTCCTGTTCCGAGTTCTAGCCATAAAAAGTATAAGCGCGGGGCCCCCAATATGCATCACGCACTTCAAGTAAGCATCCTCAAGGAGCTCATGCAGCAAATCGATGAGCATAAGAATGTGGATGCGGGTGTTCAGTATAAAATGCCAACATCTTCCTATGTCTGTCCAGAACTCGCTGACAAAGAATGGCAAACCTTCTTTCGAAATCACCCTCAGCTGATTGGCTTTTCCGGAGACCTTGCCGGCCCCGGCCATTACTTCACCAACGATGACTTTGGTGCGCCAATACTCGCCACGCGCGACCAGGACGGAAAATTTCATGCATTCTTAAACGCCTGTCGTCATCGAGGTGCACGGATTACTGGAGACCAGAGAGGGGAGAAGAGCCTGTTTGTGTGCCCGTTTCACTTTTGGGGATACTCGAGCGAGGGGCAATTGAAGGCTATCCCACAGTCTGATCATTTTGGAGAGATCGATAAATCCTGCCACGGCCTGGTCGAATTGCCTTCGGTAGAGCGAGATGGCTTTCTATGGGTGCACCCCCAGCCTGATGGCGTTCTGGATGTGGACACTCTCCTCGGATCGTTGTCAGAAGAGCTTGCATCCGGGAAGTTTGGCGACCTGGTCTATTGTGGCGAATCTACCATTGACATGAAGTTAAACTGGAAGCTCGCCAATGATACCTTCGGTGAGACCTACCACTTCCACAAACTCCATAAAAACACGTTGGGCCAGGCCTTTTACGGTGATCACCTTGCCTACGAAGAGATTGGCCAGCATCATCGTTTCGTATTCGCACGCAAATCAATCGACCTACTGCGGGACTTGCCCGAGGATCAGTGGCAGTTGGGTCAGGGGGCGACACTTGTTTATTACCTCTTCCCGAATATCCAGATCACCGTAGGTCTTGGGCGAGCCACTATGGTTCGTATTTACCCTGACCCCAAAAACGCAGGCCGATCAATCACTCGTATCAGCCACTATTTTTCACAAGAGGCAATTGACAAAATCGATGCAGCAGCAAGTAATAATGACACCACGATTGTCACTGCAGATAATGTATTTGAAAAACGAAATGACCTGAATTTCACGCTCACTCTAGATGCAATGATGACCGTGTTTAACGATGCCATTGAAGAAGAAGACTATGTAATGGGCGAAAGCCAGCAAGAAGCGGCGGAAAGTGGGCTAATGGAATACAGCGTTTTTGGCAGGAATGAAGCACCACTTCATCACTATCACAATACATTTCGCAAGGCGTTAGATATGCCGCCTCTCAAACAGCTATAGCTGGGCTATAACTGGCGGTCACTGCAATGCGGACCAGTCAGGACTTGAATAAGTCCATATTTTCACCCTCCGGCCTCACTTCAACGTTATCGCCCAGCGCAAGGTTTCCGCTTCGTATAATTTTGCAACACAGGCCGCCGTGCCCGATCATGGCTGCCACGCCGCCAGTGCCAAGCGCCGTTTCCATTCTGGAGCAGGGGTGGCACAGCGCACCGGCCTCAAACAGGGCGTCGCCAATTTCGAATCGCTGGTAACGCAGTGCATTCAGGTTAATCCCGGAGACCACCAGGTTGCGGCGCAGCAGACCAGGGTGAAGGTCCTTTTTTCCCGTGAAGTGCATGATCTGAGCTATGAATTCGCGGGAAATGATAGTGACCTGACGTGAGGAACCATTGGCATTTTTGGTGCGATGATCTCCTTCCAATCCAGCGCCCGCGATGGCGACAACCTGCTCCAATTCCAACAGATTGCTACGCCTCTCAGGTCGAACACCTATCCATTCAAGAACACCAGGAGACAGATCCCGGGCAAAACGATCCAATGGACTGCTACGCTTTTTCATTTTCCAAAATCTTTGTTGCCGGCGGGCGGTTTTGGGTGAGCGCGATGCCGGCTAGAATTAATAGCAGTCCGGCGAATTGTCTGGGCTGAGCGCTCTCGCCCAAAAATAGAACCCCGGCCGCGAAGGCAATGGCAGGAATAATGTAATTGATAATGGATAAGAATGATGGCCCACAGTCTGTCACCACGCGGAAATAAGTCCAGGTGGCGAGTCCTGTCGAGACAATACCCAGGGTCAGGGTCGCGGCCAGTGCATTGAAAGAAGGTGCCACCCAGGACGCCTGTTCCAGATAGAGGCTAAAAGGCAGGAGCAGCAGGGCACCCATGCCCAGTGAGCCCGTTGCTACAACAATGGTGTTAATTGGCGGCAGGCGCTTGGTGTAGACCGCATTACTGGCATAAGCCAGGGTCGCGGCTAATACTGCCATTTGCGCGAGCAGGGCGCTGCCTCCAATTCCCTCTAGTGCTTCTCCTCCCACCAATACAATAACTCCCCCAAATCCGAGCATAACGCCGCACAGCCTACGTGGCGTCAGTGCATCTTCATGAACAAAAAAGTGAGCGAGCACCATGGTGCTGATCGGCATAAGTGCCATCAGCAGACCCGCCTGTGAGCTGCTGATCTCGGTCTCTGCCCAGGTGATCAGCGAAAAGGGAATCAGGTTGCCCATGACGGTGAGTAGCGCAAATCTTCCCCACCAGCTGAGCTCACGAGGTAGACGATGCCCCTGCCAATGCATCACCAGGAACAAGGTCGCCGCTCCGACCGCGAGACGTATGTTGACGATTGTCAGGGGCGGGAATGATTCTAGAGCGACTGCAATCAGGTAAAATGCAAAACCCCAGGCAAGGCTCAGCAGGGCGAGTAAGATCCAGTGTTTAGCTTGCGGTGCTTGCATTAGTGGCTCTTGTGTACCGATCTACAGATGATTTTCAAAATACTGACTTTGCAGTGTGTGCAAATGGAGGAGTGTGCCGTCGCCCTCGACAAGACCATGACGCCTGTTTGGATAAGCCATAAAGTCAAACTGGCAGTTGTGCTTGATCAGCTTGTTGACCAGCCGCTCGCTGCCCTGGTAGTGGACGTTGTCGTCGCCGGTGCCGTGTATCAGTAAGAGCTTGCCCTGTAGATTTTCAGCATGAGTGATGGGTGACGCCAACCGATAAGCTTCCTCAAACTCATTGTGCAGGCCGGAATATCGTTCCTGGTAAATAGAGTCGTACAGCAGTTGGTCTGGCACTGGCGCCAGTGAAATACCCACTTTGTATTGGCCGGGATAACGGAACAACATGTTCAGCGTCATTGAGCCACCGCCAGAATGTCCCCAGATGCCGACCCGTTTTGAATCTATATAATTCCAGCGGTCGCAGATTGCCTGCAGTGCATCAGACTGATCGCGCGAAGCGAGGATACCCACAGCGCCGTAGATTGAACGTCGCCAGCCATGGCCTCGGGGCGCAGCCGTACCACGGTTGTCTAAGGAGGATATTATAAAGCCACGCTGTGACATCAAAATATGCCACATGGTGAGTGCACCCTGCCAGGCATCGATGACGGTTTGACCGGCGGGTTCCCCATAGACGTAGTTAATGATGGGATGCTTTTTGCTTTTATCCATATTGGGTGGTCGCAGCAGGTAACCATCGAGGCGCAGACCATCGGAAGCTTCAACCGAATAGAACTCTAGCTCGCCCAACTGTAGCGCCGCCAGTTTGGTACTGAGTTCTGCATTGTCCTCCAGAACCCGATGAACTTTGTGATCCGGAAGGGAGACTAGATTGAATACCGGTGGCCGCATGAAACTGGAGTATGTGTGGATGGCCCAACTGGAGTCCGCTGCGATTTGATAGCGATTGCAGCCCTCGAATGTCGAGGGCGTTATCTGCTCCATGTCTCCGCTGCCGTCAAGGCGACTGCGCTGCAAATAGCGCTGCGAGACATTATCTGGTGAAGCGATAAAGTAGAGCCAGCCACCGGGTTCATCGATGGAGACTAATTTAGTGACATCAAAATCGCCGGGAGTGAGGTCAATCGCGGTTTGGCCATCGCGGGAAATCCGGTAGATGTGCTTCCAGCCATCCCGTTCGCTCTGCCAGATAAAGGCCTGTGAATCCTTGAGCCAATGTGGACTCTCCAAAAGTTCAATAAAAGTGTCTTCGGTCTCTGCAAATGTCGACTCAACTTGTCCGCTTTTGGCATCGGCGTAAAAGATGGTGTTGGTATCCTGCTTTCGATTTAACTGCTGAATAAATAGCTGATCGCTGTTGTCGGCCCATTCCATACGCGGCACATACATGTCTTTGGGTATGCCGGGCAGAGCTACCCACACCGTTTGAGGGCTGTCGATACCGACAATACCGATGCGCGCAGCAGCGTTTTCTTCGCCGACTTTAGGGTAAGGGATGGCTGTAACAGAGGGATACAGGGTGTCGGTATTGTTGATAATCAGGAAGTCCCTGGCAGCGTGGGTGTCCAGTTGCCAGTAGGCAATACGGTTACTGTCCGGGCTCCAGCGAAAGCCATCCTGAATGCTGAATTCTTCTTCATAGGCCCAATCAAACAGGCCATTGATTATCGTGTCAGTGGCATCAATGGTCAGTGCTGTGACCTTACGGGTGGATAAGTCCTGCAGGTAAATATTGTTGCGCCATACATAGGCGAACTTGCCTCCATCGGGGGAAAATTTACCGAACATCATTTCGCTGGCACCGGAATGCTCATCACCAAGTTGCCAAAGTTCACCGTCCTCACGATTGAGGACCCAGTAATCGCCGCGACTTTTTTTACGCCAGACGTATTCGGCGTTGGTATAGATCAGCATGCGAGCGCCGTCGGCTGTCCAGCGATAGTCATCTACCACAAGCGCTTTGTCGCAATCTTTGGGTGTCAGTTGCTGTAAAGCGATCAGGGTCTCCCGCTTGCCGGTGGCAGGGTCGTATTGAATGACTTCCTGATAGACCTTTATATCATCGCCATACTCGTCCTTCTCAAGCGTTGCATTTTCGTAACCGGGTGCCGTTTCCAGAGCGGTATAAGTTGCCCCCTGTTCTGCCCATCGCACTGTGCCTGGGATTTTGGTGCTGTACTCCCAGTCTTTGAATATAGCTTCGTTGGTCAGCAGTACCTCAGCTGTGCCAGGGCGGTTTGTTTCTGTCGTCATGGTTTACTCACACATCTCGGGAGTTAGCGGAACTCAGTGTGGCCGAGAGGGCCATTACCGAGACTCTTAATAGTGGTTTTAGGCCTCGTAACCAAAGGGATCATCCACAGAATGAGCAGGCTCCGTAAACCACTTAGGACCCGATCCGGTCATGTAAAAGTGGTCTTCATGACGGACTCCAAATTCACCGGGAATGCAGATCATTGGTTCGTTGCTAAAGCACATGCCCTCGGCGAGTATCGTCTCTTCATTTCTGACCAGGTACGGCCATTCGTGGATATCGAGGCCGATGCCATGACCAGTGCGGTGGGGCAGGCCGGGTATCTTGTAGTCCGGGCCCAGGCCCTGGGCTTCCAACGCCACTCTGGCAGCCTTATCTACCTCGCTGCAGGCCCGGCCGATTTGTGCGGCGGCGAAAGCGGCTGCCTGGGCTTCTTTCTCCAGATTCCAGATCTGACGCTGACGGGCACTGATTTCACCATAAACGTAGGAGCGAGTGATATCTGAAATATAACCTTCCAGCTGGCAACCTGTATCGATAAGCACCATGTCATTGTTTTGCAGTATTTGCGGGTGCTTAACGCCATGTGGATAAGCGGTAGCTTCACCAAATAAAACAATGCAGAAATAGGATCCAGCGCTGATGCCCGCAGCCTTATGTGCATCATTAATAAATGCTTCGACTTCTGTGGTCGTGATGCCGGGTGTCAGCATTCGAGCTGCACTCTTGTGTACCGCCAGGGTTATGTCCTTCGCTCGTTGCATGAGCGCTACTTCAGCCGGGGATTTAATCATTCTGCAGGCAGCAGTTATCTCTGCGGCGTTGCGATACTGGTATTGCGGGTTGCATTGGCTGATACCGTCAGAGATAAAGAAAGCGGCTGCTTCATCAATGCCTATTGTTCCTGAATTCAGGCCCATGCGGCCGAGGGTTAAGCCGAACAGCGCGTAGGGGCTTTCGTCTTCTTCCCAGCAATTAACCGGACCTGCGACCGTCATATACTCCAATAGCGTTGCCTCTTCAAACACAGGTGCAATGTACTCCAGCTGGCCACTGGCAGGGATAATGGCTCCTACCATGCGCTCGCTCGCGCCCCATTGGGTTCCTGTGAAGTAGTACAAGCTGGTACCAGCATTGACGTAGATAGCTGCAATGCCTTTTGCAAGCATTAGCGCCTGAGCTTTGCCAATACGTGCCTGGTACTCTTGAAGCGATATGGGCTCTATACCCATCGCCATATTACCAAGAGCGGCCAGTTCCTGTGCGGGCGTCGATCCGCCAACTCCAATTGTCAAGGTGGGCTCCATTTTTAAAAGCTAGAAAGATGTCAGTGGCTATGGAGTATAGGTGATATAAGCAATCGATTGAGGTAGGAATGCCATGAATTGCTAAAATCTCTTTGGTCAGTAAGCTATACAGGAGTTTCCTCCGTGTTTACTCGCATAGGGGATATGTTGAACGAGAAATTCGAAGGCTATTCCAATGAAAACGTTTTATCGCGCGTTTGCAGTACTCACACTCGCTCACTGCGCTGCGTTTGCAGTTGCTGACTCAACCGATGCAGCGTGCGAAATCTATCCGCGCGGTGGAGATGACGCGGATGTCCTTATTCCCTGTCGCTTTAGCCAGCGGCAGGGCTACATCACAATTACCCGGTCAGACGGCGTGACGCACGAACTCTCGCCCGTAGGTGACGCCCCTGGCAATTTTAAAGATCAGGACGGCCGAGCCATCATTCGGCAAAGCGGTCTTGGCGATCAAGGGCAGATTTTTCGCTTTCCCGAAGAAAGTGTTTACGTCTATTGGAATACTGGGCGATTGACGCCAGGGGATGACGACAATTGGACGGCGCCCTTTACCACAGCAAATTTTGATGCCACCACGCGGTTGCGTTGCAAACGCGCCGGTGATCAATTATTTGCCCGCTGTCCCGCCGGTATTAGTCGTATGGAAAATGGACAAGCGTCGATTACGGTGCAAGACCAGCTCGGCGAGCAATTTACAATCAACTTTATGGCAGATTATGTTAACGCAACGAACCGCGAAGTCAGTTCACGCTTAGTTGACGATATCTGGATTTTAGAATTTGGTAATGGCGAAATTTGGGAAGTACCGCTAGCCGCTATAGAGGGAGGGTAATGCAAACGCGTTTGGCTGCACTCCCGTGCTTTTCCGCGCAGCGTGCTCAGAACTCATCAGTCGTCATTGAGCATGGCATGCATTCATTGAGTTCTTGCTGGGCTGCTCAGCTTAGATGGCAGCTAAAAAAGTTTGACCAGGTTTTGTACATGAGGAAAGCATCGAAATAGGGGCATGGTTTAATTCACTGGAGCCAGGGCTCATGCCAGAGGAAGTCGAAACACCCTACATCGCTTATATTAAGGCTTAGTGAAAGTCGTCTAACCTCATCGAGTGCGATCAGTCCATGCAAACACCTAATCCATGCAAACCCGCCTTGGTTGCCGTTCTTACTTTCGGCTTGATGTCGACCGGCTGCAGCGACTCCAGCGAGAGGTCTTCGTCAGAACCGAGCATCCCCGAACCACCCGTTTATTTGCCGATATCTGAGGCCGGGTTGTTGCCGCCTCCGGACGCCGGAGATCTGGCTTTACTGGCGCAATCGTTCGAGCTGTCAGATGTGGGATATGAAGATGAAGAGTACTTTATCGATGGTGAGGCCAGTGCTTTCACTAATCTGAATGAACTATTACCCGACGGCAACTGGGAGGCTGAACCGGGTGAGCAGCAGCCCTACCGGACTCGGGTTGTTGTGCATCGTCCCGAATCCGGCCAAGCCTTTAGCGGCACTGTCATTGTGGAATGGCTGAACGTCTCTTCCGGTTTCGATACGCCTCCGAGCTGGGGCACAGGGCACGTGGAAATGTATCGAAGCGGTCATATCTGGATAGGAGTGAGCGCCCAGAAAGTGGGTATTGATGGGATAGAAGGCGGCCTGGCGCCGCTTTACCTGAAGGCGGTAAACCCCGAACGTTACGGAGAGTTGGTGCATCCCGGCGATAGCTTTTCTTATGACATTTTCACCCAGGTGGCAGGGTTGTTGCGCAGTGATACCGGAGCTGAACTATTGGGTAACCGGGAGGCGTCGCACTTACTAGCAGTGGGAGAGTCGCAGTCAGCCAGCCGCCTTGTGACCTACATCAATGCGGTCCATCCCCTCTATAATCCCTACGATGGATATATTGTACACAGCCGCTTGGTCAGCAGTTCGCCATTAGCGCAGGAGCCACAGGTCGATATACCAACCCCCGAGGCACCGAAAATTCGCGAAGACATTAATGTGCCGGTGATGACCTTTCAGACGGAAACTGACGTGACTGACCTTGGTTCTATTGCCGCACGACAGCCTGACCAGGGCAATGTGCTGCTATGGGAGGTCGCGGGCACAGCGCATGCGGATTACTACACCATAGTTGCAGGCCGTAACGACAGTGATGGGGATGCCAGCTTCGCAGCGGTTGTTGAAAGTAGTTCTTTGCCCGGCTTCATTAACTGTGACTTGCCGTTCAATGCAGGCCCGATGCATTATGTATTTAACACCGCGCTTCGCGAGGTTGATCAGTGGATACGCTCCGGAGATGTGCCACCATCTGCTGCAAGGTTAGAGGTGGATGAGCAGGGTGGTTACCAGCTGGATGCTTCTGGCAACGTGGTTGGCGGTATCCGCACGCCTTACGTGGATGCGCCTAGCGCTGTTCTGTCTGGCGTTGGCAACACGGGTGACAGTTTTTGCCGTTTATTTGGTACGACCCGTTTGTATAGCGCTGATGAAATGGCAATGCGTTACGTAGACAAGGAGGGCTACGAAGCCGCTGTCGTCGAGGCAACGGAAGCGGCAGTCGAAGCAGGATTTCTGCTCGCGGAAGACGCAGAGGCTATTGTCGAATGGGCGCCGTCTCAGTGGCAGTCGCAAGTGCCTCAGTGAGGTTCCAGAGCCTATTCGAAGTCGGGGTTTTTCCAGCCTTCCGGTGCACGCAATACTTCATCGGGTTGCAATCGGGAAATATAATCTGACACCGCACTGACCTGTGCGTCGTCAAGCTCCTGGCTTAAAGCGTTCATCTCTGCGCTGGCATTGCGTCGCTTGCCATCTCGAATCCATTGGAATTGTCGTACCAGGTATTTATAGTGCTGGGCCTGAATGCGAGGGTTCAATTCATCGTTGTTGCCTTCGCCATTTTCACCATGACAATCCATGCAGTGCTTGGCATAGAGTGCTTTGCCGAGCTCGAGGTCAGTGCCTGGGCCCTTGCCGTTTTCAACGTTGATTTCCAGGGTGGAAATGTACTCAGAGACATCAGTCAGCGCCTGGGTGCCACCGATACTCTCAACTGAGGCGTAGGGAGCCATGAGTACAGAATCACGATTAGCAGCGCGGTAATCCGCGAGCTGCTTGATGACGACCTTGCGGTGTTGCCCTGCGATTTGCGGCACACTGCCGGTGGTGCGACCCCAGCCCTCGGGCTCATGGCAGGCTGCACATTCCCTATAGATGGCGAGGCCGTTTGCGACGTCTGGCTCGAGTGTGAGCGCCTTATCATATTCCACAAAGGCTTTCGCCTGCAGCTCATCCTGAGTCGGCGCGGTGACTCGCACCACCTCTACATTGGATATCTGCAGGGAATCAAAGCAGTACTGTAAGGCCCTGCGAGCGCGCTCTTCGGCGCCCATCCTGTTTAAGGTATAGGCATGATTGCGCGCCTTTAGGCAGGACTCACGGGATTGCATTAACGCATGTGTAGGGTTGTCTTTCAGAGCGCGGTCAACCTGCTCAAGATCTTCTTCAAAAGTATTGGCCATCACCGTAGTGGTGAGTACAGATAAGGTTGCAAAGGCTAGAGCTGGGAAAATATGGCGCATGACTATACCTACGTTTTATATGGTCTTTATGCTAGTTCAGCGATGCAGACTTTGCAATGGCGCAGCGCATGATACCGAGAATTCGCTAATCCAGCCGCGTATAATTCTCCCGCATCAGGAACCCAAAACCATCAAATTCGAAGGTCACGGTGCCCGGCCAGGCTGGAATCGGCTGCGCCTCGCCCGCCAGTACCTGCTCAAACGCCTTCTGCACGTTGACCAGTACACGAGGATCTGCTTTTGGCGTATTGTGCGCGGGAAACAGGGCTTTCAGGTTCGGTACCAGCGCTACCATTTTCGCCAGTGATTCGCGATACAAAGCCAAGTCGGTTTCCGGGGCATAAAGCCAGATCGGGCCTTCGTAAAAGCTATCACCCGTCCAGAGGTAACCGGTCTCCCTGTCAATCAGCGCAATGGCGTCAGGTGTATGTCCCGGCAGGTGGATAATTTCCAGTATTCTGCCGCCGAGGTCGACACTGTCTCCGTCGGCGATCCAATCGGTGACGGTGTAAGGTCTCAGGCGATGATCCTCAGGCTTCAAATCAGCGGGCAAGCCATGACACAGCGCATCATCAGAGACCTCCATCGCGGTATCTGCGTCTTTCCGTCCTTTACTGTTGCGGATGGAAAAGTCAGTGTCCAATGACAGGACTTGTGAGAATTGGTAGTTCCCGCCAACGTGATCGAAATGAGTGTGGGAATTGAGTACCAGCAAGGGCTTATCCACCAACTGATCGGTTATCGCTTTGATATCACCCATGCCATTGCCAGTGTCAAACAGCAGCGCGCGCTCTTTTCCCTCGATTAGGTAGGAGATTACCTCCTGCCATTGAAACGGCTCGTAGATTGCCCAAACACCCGGCGCTACCGTGTAAACCTTGAACCAATCGTTGCTGACAGAATGCTCGGTATATTGTTCATAGGCCGCGCGGGGCAGCTTTTCGCAAAAATCAGCGAGTTCTGCCTGCGCTGGCGCGAGTGATGTTGCGCTCAAGATCAGAACCCAGGCAGCGACTGTCGTTTTTGGGCTGATCAATTTCGCAGCGGAAAATATGCAATTCACGGTTTGCTCCTCTGATGCTTACACGATGCTTCCCTAAAAAAACCTCGACGGCCCTGCGAGTCAGGATTACATGAAGTTCAGGCGCAAATAGTGAATTCTAGTGCGCCCCGATAGGCCCGGAATTGCCTTCGTTAACTCTGGACTATATTAAATACCACAAACAAACAGAAATGCGACAGCGACAACTTGTAAAGGTGAGAGATAGTTTTAAGGTATGGTGCAAATATCGGCTTTCCCCTTAGGCCAATGTAATCAAAGAACCTAAAGTACAAAAGATGAAAAAATCAGATATTGAATTGGGTATGAAGCGCTCAATCACCCGAAGAGACTTTATTCACGATGCCGCGCTGGCAACGCTCGGCCTTGGACTTCCATTGAACCTTTCCGCACAAGGTGAGGCCAGCTCTGCAAGCGCCTATTACCCGCCCTCGCAAACTGGCTTGCGGGGTTCACATCCGGGTTCTTTCGAGAACGCCCATCGCCTGGCGCGTGAGGGCAGGGGTTTCCCTGAACCTCGAGACCTGGACGAGGAATATGACCTCGTTGTAGTCGGAGCTGGCATCTCGGGCCTGGCGGCAGCTCATTTCTACCGCAAGCGGTATGGCGAGGATACGCGCATCCTGCTGCTGGAAAACCACGATGACTTCGGTGGTCATGCCCGGCGCAATGAGTTTCATCAGGGAGGCCAGATGCGACTGGCTCTGGGAGGAGTCCACAACCTCGAATACTGGAGCTTTAGTGACACTGTAAGCGCTCTGCTGGATGAGTTGGGTGTGGATGTACAGGATATGCTCAAGCACAAGGAGTTCCGGTACGGCAGCGATGGCCCTAACGGGCCGGCGATGTTTTTTGATGAAGAGACCTACGGCCGCAATGTGCTGGTGCCCCGCTGCGATTTCACCCGGGGCAAAACAGGCGCAGAGGGTGAACTTATAGACAGCTTTCCGGTGAGCGAGGAGGCGCGGGAACAGCTAAAACGTTTCTTCGCCATGCGCACTGATGTGCTGCAGGGAAAAAGCGCTGAAGAGGTAGAGCATTACGCGACCCATACTGCTTATTATGATTTTCTGCGGGAGCACGGTGGCCTGGGAGAGGAAGCTTTGCAAGTTTTCGACAATGCCAATCATGGGAATTGGGGGGTGGAGACCCGAAGCCTGTCGGTTGCTGAGTGTGTTTATGAGGGTATGCCGGGGACAAACTTGCTGGGGGGAGACAATACAAGCGAGGACTGGGACTACAATCCTGCTATGTGGCCTGATGGTAATGCCAGCCTGGCTCGCTTGCAGGTGCAGGCCCTCATTCCCGCTGTGTCACCTGGTGCAAATGCCGATAACATCGCGATGGCAAAGTTCGATTACAGCCAGCTGGATAGCACCGACGGCCCTGTTCGATTGCGGCTCAATTCCACCGTGATCAATATGACGAATATGGAGGAGGGCGTTTCTGTCAGTTATATCAACAAGGGTGAAACAGCGCGTGTGAAGTCTAAACATGGGGTTCTCGCCTGTTACCACGCCATTATTCCTCACCTGTGCCCGGACATGCCCGAAGTCCAGCGAAATGCTCAGAAGTACCAGGTCAAAATACCTTTGCTCCTGACCAACGTGTTGATTCGTTCCAGCGAGTCCCTGGATAAACTCGGCATTACAGGCGCCAGTTGCCCCGGGCGGATGCACTCCAATATCTTTATGTTCAAGGGTCTCAATACGGGAGGTTTTGAGCACCGCGCTGCAGACACCGGCCCCGTACCCTTGACGTTTTGGGGCTCTATCTCACCGCCGAAGGATGTCGTAGATTTGAAGGCTCAGTTTAGAGCGTCTCGTCAGATCATGCTCGATCTCACTTTTGAAGATTATGAGCGAGAAGTTCGCACCGTTCTTGACGGTATGTTGGGCCCCGCAGGATTTGATGTGCAGCGCGATATTCTTGCCATTACCGTCAATCGATGGCCACACGGTTATGCCTATGAATACATGAACCTCTGGGATCCCGATTTCCCCGAAGGTGAGGCACCCCATGAAATAGCGCGTAAACCCTTCGGCAACATCGTCATCGCCAATGCGGATGCGGGCGCCAGTGCCTACACACATGTGGCAATTGACGAGGCATTCAGGGCAATAGGGGAGCTGACTTAATCGGGCTGTTCCCTGACCAATCGCCGCATGTATCATGAGCGGATTGGCACTTCGCTAATAACGCCCTCCCTGATCGATAGGGCGAGGAGTATGAGACTGAGCACTAGTCTGCGTGAATTATCGGAGCGATTTCAGTAGTAAAAAGAGTGCGCATTATCAATGGGTGAGTTCTACGTTCAGCACGAATACTGGTTTGCCAGCTTTCAGTTAGTGATGGCCATGCTTGGAATGGGTGCTACGCTGACGCTGAGGGATTTTGGCGACATTATCAGTGAGCCACGCTCGGTAACGCTAGGTCTTTGCGTGCAACTATTGCTAGTGCCATTAGTTGCATTCATTTTCTTGCGTAGCTTGGGCTTGAATGGGGGGCTGGCTATCGGCATCGCATTACTCGCGGCAATTCCCGGTGGGACGACGTCCAATATATTTACCTTCTTCGCCCGGGGCAACAGTGCCCTGTCTATCACCATCACAGCCATTACAACCCTGGCGTGCCTGGTTACAACGCCATTGATTCTTACTTTATTGATCAGTGACAGCTTGCCTGCTGGTTTTAGCATGCCAACGGGCAAGATTGTGACTGAGATCGGGTTTACTTTGCTGTTGCCTCTCATCCTGGGAATGGCCTATCTACATCTCTATCCAGTACCAGCGGCAATCGCATCCAAGTGGTGTATTCGCGCGTCACTGCTGGGTATTTTGCTGATTGTGGTGGGCTCGGTAAGCGCAGGGCGACTGGATATCGATGCCTTTGGGATGGATAACGTAGGCCTGGTTATATGTTTTATGCTGCTGATGGTCGTCACGGGGTGGGCCGCGCCGCGCCTTTTCAAGCTTTCGCGGCCGGACTCTACAGCAGTTGAGTTCGAGGTGATTGTGCGAAACACAAACCTGGGTGTGATGATCAAAGCCTCTTTATTTCCGGCGGCGGCAGGGGCAACTGCGCAGTTGGGAGACACGGTGCTGTTTACCGTACTGCTTTACGGAGGGCTTCAATTGTTGATTGCACCGGTGCTAATAAAAATTTACAGCAGGAAGAAATAGTACATCATTCCACTGTCTCAATTTGCTGAAGTAGGGCCCTCTCTGTGCATGTAACTTCCGCCCGGGGTGCTCAGTTTTGCTCCGGCAAGATAGGACACTAAAAGATAGGCGCTTACCGGCGCAAAATATCTATCTGCATGGGACGAGATTGAACCCGTCAAATCGATATATCCCACTGCAGCCGAACGCGCACATCGTCCTCCTGACCTTGGGCATCATCGAATTCGAGATAGGAAAAATCCAGGGTGACTTTATTTCGGTGGCCATTGAAAAACCAATTCGCTCCCAGGGTGAACTCGTCGTTTTCATCGGCATCGAACTCGCGATCCGGTACTACACGTGAGAACCGAGCGGCGAACTCCAGTTGTTCTGGCCAGTTTGGATAGTGCATGACGGGAAACCAACCGCCCTGAATATAGCCCCCCCACAGGCTTTTTGTGCCGCCGTTAAGTCGATCTTCAATATGTTTGTAGTGGGCTTCGCTCTGTACTGACCAACCATGTTGCTGCCAGACGTATTCAAGCATGGTCTGTTGCAGGCGGTATTGATTGTCCTGGCCGTCTTCGTAGCCGGGCAATTGGCCACCGCCGCTGGATGAAAATCGGGTATAGGCGCTGTCATTTGTCATAAAACCGGTGGTTATAGCGCCGCGAGCCGGATCGTAGCGTTTCAGCGAACTCTGGGAAAAGGGCAGTACCTGACGAAGGAAATTCCACTGCCAGCGACCCACCACCATGGGCCGTCCACCGTCGCCGCCGGTGTTCAGGCCATTGCCATTTAACACACCCAACCACCAGCTGGAGTCCGCTGCTTGCTCTGGGAATAATCTGCCACTGGCCATTAGTCCATTCTGGCGATCTGCTGTAAACCAGTAATTGGAAATTGAACGGTCTACGAACTGTTGCTTGCCAGAGGAATCGATGCGCTCACGATTGTAATCAGTCTTCCACTGACCGGCTCGCAGATTGAACCAGTTAGCTGGCGTCCAGGTGGCCCGCAGATCCAGAAGATTGCCGTTGCGCAGGTCATATTCATGGTAGAAGGTGGCATCATCCTTAAAGCCTAGGCCAATTTTATAGCGCGCGCGGTTGACCCTAACTCCCTCTTCGCCGTCTTGACGCAGGTCGTCGCTTTCGAGCGGGTCGTCCACACGATTACTGTAGCGAGTCTGCATGCGCAGACCAGCCCACAGGTAGCTGCCGGACTCGGGGTTGCTCCATTCCCATCCGCGGCTGCCGTACTCCCACTCGCCCTCAGCCCTGAGCGGATTGGCGATGCACATCGCAATCACTCCACAAAGCATGAATCTGGAACAGACCATGAACACTATCCTGTCGATCAATATTTAGATGAGGTATATGATGCCAGCGGAAAATATCAATCACCACCTATGATGTCGGTAATGGCTATACGCAGGTGTATGGTTCGATAAGTCACTAAAGCCAGCCCAGGGCAATACAGATTTGGCGAGCCGTCTGATCGTCTTTTTGGCGTTCCATAAAGCGAAGTGATGCTATAGGCAAAACCGGACATTTTATTCATACCTGGTCTATGCTTACTCGAGTATGAATTTCACATGACCGAATAAAGTTAGGAGAGAACCAATGAGTATGAATCGGCGTCAATTTTCAATTGCATCTGTTGCGGCACTAGGAGCTGCTGGCGTAATTCCATTGGCCGTCGCTGAGCCTGCAATGAATCGACGCATATTATTAGACTCCCGTCCGGTAGGAAAACCGAGCACGGATAACTTTCGGCAGGACAGCGTTGCAATACCGGAAGCACGGGAGGGAGAGGTGCTGCTACGCACCCGGTATCTGTCCTTAGACCCTTATATGCGCGGCCGGATGAATGCCGGCAAAAGCTACGCGGATCGTGTGGAACTGGGTGATGTGATGGTCGGTGGCACCGTGAGTGAGGTCATAAAGAGCAATCATCCAGAGTATGCCAAAGGCGAATTGGTTCGGGCTTTTTCAGGCTGGCAGGAATACGACATATCTAATGGTCAGGGGTTGATGAAGGTTGACCCTAGAATTACCAAGCCCTCCTACGCGCTTGGGGTGTTGGGCATGCCCGGATTAACTGCCTATGTGGGCCTCCTCGATATTGGGGAACCAAAAGCAGGTGAGACTGTGGTGCTGGCGGCCTCAACTGGCGCGGTTGGATCTGTGGTAGGACAAATCGCCAAACTTAAGGGTTGTCGGGTTATTGGTATTGCCGGTGCTAAAGAGAAGTGCGAATACGCGGTGAAAGAACTGGGCTACGACGCTTGCGTAAGCCATTACGATGACGACATGGCCGCACAACTGAAGGAAGCTTGTCCGGAAGGTATTGATGTGTATTTCGAGAATGTCGGTGGGTCGAGTTGGGAGGCGGTAATGCCACTGCTCAATACCTTTGCAAGAGTGCCAGTTTGTGGACTTATTGCCCACTACAATCAGACTGAACTACCTCCTGGCCCCGATCGAATGAGCTTGCTTCAGGGAATGATTTTGTCGCGCAGTATCAAGATGCAGGGTTTTATTGTCGGTAACTATGTGCATCGTGCCCCTGAATTCATTGGCGATATGAGTCAGTGGATGGCTGAGGGAAAAATCCAGTATCGGGAACATATGGTAGAAGGCCTGGAGAACGCGCCTGAAGCTTTCCTCGGCCTGTTCAGGGGCGCCAACTTTGGCAAGCTGGTCGTGAAAGTGAGTTGATTGAAAGAGGGGGTTTTACCCGATGCGCCTTGCCCCAATATAGATGCCAAAGCCAGCCGCAATGATGGCCAGCCCGAATAGCGCTTCTTGAGGTCTCTCAATTAAGATGAACGCCAGGGTCCAGCCGGTGAGCATAAGGAATATCAGAGGCGTGAAAGGGTAGCCCCAGGCTTTGTACGGACGGGGATGATCGGGCTTGCTCCAACGGTGAATCATCAGGCCCAATACAGCAAACAATGTGTTAAGTGCCATGGTAAAACCAGCAAACACCAGAATAGATTCAAAGGTGCCGGTCGCGATGAAGAAAATTGTAATAGCCGATTGCGTGTAAATGGCTCGGGTGGGAACACCGTTACGATTGAGTTCCCCCAAAAAGCGAAACGCTGGGAAATCTTCGCCAATTGCATGTAAGACCCTGGGGGCGGCAATGATCATGGCGCTAACGGTTGAGATAAGCAGCATCGCCATGGCAATGCCCATTATCGATGCCCCGATGTCGCCAAAGACATAGGTGGCTGCGATGTAGCCCACCTCTAGCTTGCCAACGAGCGCCTCCCGCGGAGCCACTGACAGGAAGACAAAATTGAGCAGCACATACATTGCGCAGACTATTGCAGTGCCGCCGATTAAAACGACGGGGAGCTGACTTTTGGGGCGCTCCAGTTCGCTGCTGATATAGGTGGCAGCGTTCCATCCTGAATACGCGTAGCTGACATAGATAAGAGACACAGCGAAGGTCCCACTCAGCATCACCGGTACGTCGGCGGCTACTGGCACCACTTCGGCTACTGAGTTCTGTTGGTTTAGCGCAAGGGCTAAAGCACTAAAGCCAACGATGAATCCAATTTTGAGGTAGGTGAAGATCGCCTGCATGCCCCCGCTGTTCTTGTGATTGCTACCGTGAATGACTGCTAGCACCACCACGAGTATGCAAGCCAGAGGCGTCGCGGGTAACTGTGGAAATACAGCATTGAGATAGGTGCCAAAAGTTATCGCGGCGAGGGCCGTTGGTGCAGCAAACCCAATGGTGGCGGAAATCCAGCCCGACACGAAACCTGCTGAAGGGTGATAGATTTCCTTCAGAAAATTGTACTCACCGCCCGAACGCGGAAAAGTAGCGCCCAGCTCTGCATAACTCAGGGCCCCACATATCGCCGCAACACCTCCGGCCACCCATAGCATGAGCAACACAAAGGTGGAATCGATGCCTTCGAGTTGAAAACCGAGGCTTGTGAAGACGCCGGTGCCAACCATGTTCGCGATGATGATGGCAGCTGCGGTTGATGTGGAAAAAAACCGGGATTCGGTGTCAGACTTCATTTGATGGAGGTTTGCCTTAGCTTAGACCTGGTTCGCTCTCGGGCGGGTGCTGACCATGAGGTTTTTGAATGCCCTGATATTGAACGATTTCGTGGATATAACAAGCGCAAGTGACCCCTTTCTGGGTTCCTTAAATTATCTCTGGATAGGATGCGCCTCCAATGCAATCAAAATGATCATCTGAATCGAGCAATATGGTCCTGTCTCTTCCTCGTGCGTTTCCACATAGTGAGCAGCAGGATTTGACCAAAAGGAACAAAATGGTGGGTAGTGAAATAAGGTTTGACGATCGCGTTGTTGTAGTTACCGGTGCAGGAGCCGGCCTCGGTAGATCCCATGCTTTGGATTTTGCCAAGCGCGGCGCAAAAGTCGTGGTAAACGACCTGGGGGGAGGTGGCCACGGGGAGGGCGCAAGCAGTGAGGCCGCAGACCAGGTGGTGGCTGAAATTCTCGAGGCTGGAGGCGAAGCGGTAGCCAACTACAACTCCGTAGAGAATGGCGAAGAGATTATCCGTACTGCCATGGACAACTTCGACCGAGTGGATGTTGTGATCAACAACGCCGGTATTCTGCGTGACGCCAGCTTTGCCAAGATGACAGAAGAAGATTGGGATCTGATATACAAAGTTCATGTTCTGGGCGCTTATCGCGTAACTAAAGCGGCCTGGCCCGTGATGTTAGAACAGGGCTATGGTCGAATTATCAATACCGCATCTGCAGCAGGGATCTATGGTAACTTCGGCCAGGCGAATTATTCTTGTGCCAAGCGGGGACTCATTGGATTAACCAACACCTTGGCCATCGAAGGCGCTAGAAAAGGCATCAAGGCTAATGTCATTGCCCCCGTGGCGGGATCACGCCTGACAGAGTCTATTCTCCCCAAAGAGGTGATTGAGGCACTTAAGCCCGAGTTTGTCACACCGCTGGTAGTCAACCTTTGCGCCGAGGAAAGCGAAGAAAGTGGCTCCTTGTTTGAGGTCGGTGCGGGTTGGATATCCAAGCTGCGGTGGGAGCGAAGTAAGGGAGTATGTTTTCCACCCAGCGAGGAGATGACCGCCGAACAGGTTAAGGGTGCGTGGGAGCAGATAAGCGACTTCACAGATGCTGACCATCCCCAGACTATTCAGGATACTTTCGCACCTGTTTTTGGCAATCTCGGAATCAAGATGTAATCGGGGAGTAATTTATGAGTAATGCATATGTGGCTGGTGTCGACATGGTTAAGTTTGCCAAGCCGGGACGACAGAAGTCTTATCGGGAAATGGCATCGGCTGCTATTTTAGGTGCTATCGAGGAGTCAGGAATTGACTCATCGTTAGTAGAGCAGGCCTATGGTGGCTACATCTATGGTGACTCTACCTGTGCGCAGCATGCGGTGTATGACGCATTTATGACGGGCATTCCGGTGATCAATGTCAACAATAACTGTTCATCCGGGTCTACCGCATTGTTTCTTGCACGTCAGGCCGTAGAGAGTGGTGCCGTCGAATGTGCTCTGGCCTTTGGTTTTGAAGAGATGCAACCTGGCGCACTGGGTTCTCATTGGGATGACAGGGAGTCTCCTTTCGATAACTTCATGAAGGTTCTGGATGACGGTGACTATCCCGAAGCGCCACTCGCACTGCGATGCTTTGGTGCCGCCGGACATCACTACATGGAAAAGTATGGTGCAGCACCTGAATTGTTTGCCAAAGTCGCGGTTAAGACCAGGAACCATGCGATTGTTAACCCCTTTGCTCTGTTCACCAATCCACTTTCGGTGGAGGAAGTAATGGAAGCGCCGACGCTTTATCTCGATTACCTCACCAGGCTGATGTGCTGTCCACCGACCTGTGGTGCCGGTGCTGCGGTTGTCTGTAGCGAAGCTTTTGCCAACAGGCACGACATACAGGGCACGGTTGAGATAGTGGGACAGGCAATGGCAACGGACACGGTCGCTACCTGGGATGACCCTATTAAGCTTGTTGGCGCGGATATGACTCATCGTGCGGCCGAAGCGGTATTTGAGCAGTCTGGAATTGGTGTGAATGAAGTCGATGTGGTGGAGCTGCATGACTGTTTTACCACTAACGAAGTCATTACCTACGAGGGCCTGGGTCTTTGCGGGGAAGGAGAGGCAACCGCTTTTGTTGATGCGGGTGATAACACTTACGGTGGAAAATTCGTGGTTAACCCTTCTGGCGGACTGATGTCCAAAGGCCATCCCATCGGGGCCACAGGCCTCGCCCAATGCTATGAGTTGGTCAATCAGTTACGCGGCAATGCGGAGCAACGGCAGGTACCCAATGCAAAAATAGGTTTGCAACACAATCTCGGGCTCGGTGGGGCAGCGGTAGTCACGATGTACAGGAGTACAAAATGTTAGACAAAAGTAAAATTGGACATGATTTTCCCTCTTTCGCTGTAGACGTAGAAAAAGGACGCTTACGTTTTTTCGCCATGGCCATTGGCGAGACTAACCCTATCTATACAGACGAGAGAGCGGCGAAGGCAGCGGGTTACCCGGCGATTCCAGCGCCGCCTACTTACATGTTTTCTGTCGATCTCGACGGTCCCGAGCTAATGCCGATTATTGGGCTTCTGGACCTCGACATTGGCAGGGTGCTGCACGGTTCACAGGAATTTGACTACCTTGGACAGATATACGCAGGTGACCGTATTACGCAGCAGTCGAAAATCGTAGATATTTATGACAAGAAAGGCGGTGCTCTCGAATTCGTGGTGCAGGAGAGCAGCTATAGCAACCAGAACGGCGAACTCGTGGGTAAAGCCCGACAAACGCTTGTTTATCGCAATTGATCTGAGGCAGATTTGATATGTCAGATATTACTGTAGGTGCCGAGATACCGGCGCTGGAACTTCCGCCCATCACCCGGACTACACTAGCGCTGTTTGCGGGCGCGTCGGGTGATCATAATCCGGTTCACATTGATATTGATTTCGCGAAGAAGGCAGGAATGCCGGATGTTTTTGCACACGGTATGCTTTCAATGGCCTACCTGGGAAGGATGCTAACCGACTGGCAGCCTCAGGCACGGCTCAGAAAGTTCAATAACCGGTTCTCCTCGATCACTAATCTTGAGGACGTAATCACCTGCCAGGGCAGGGTGGTGGAAATCATCGAGCAGGATGGTGAGTCCCTGGCGCGGTGTGAGATAAAGGCTTCCAAGGCGACAGGAGAGCAGACGCTAGTTGGCGAGGCTCTGGTAGCACTCTAGTCAGTTTTTTGTTGATTCAATGGATAGTTTAGACTGCCTGCAAAGCAGGCTTAATAATCTGGATACATGGGAGAGAAAGTTGAGCGAAGAGTTAGAGCTTTTCAGGGAAAACGTACGGCGATTTGTCGAGTCTGAAGTGGTGCCCAATTACGAGTCTTGGGAGAAGGCAGAAATGTTTCCCCGCGAACTATGGAATACACTTGGGGAGCAAGGTCTGCTGTGCGTTGACTTGCCTGAAGCCTACGGTGGATTCGGTGCTGATTTTCTCTTTTCGATGGTTATTCAGGAGGAGTTTTCGCATGCCAACTGCGGAGCGGTTGGTGGTCCGATGGCCGTACATTCGGACATCGTTGCGCATTACGTTCTTAACTTTGGTACTGAAGAGCAGAAACAAACTTATCTGCCAAAAATGGTGAGTGGTGAATGTGTAGGCGCTCTCGCCATGACCGAGCCGGGCGCAGGAAGCGACCTTCAGGGCGTGCGTACCACCGCCAAACAGGATGGCGATGATTACATCATCAATGGCTCCAAAACATTTATAACCAATGGTCAGCACTGTGATGTGGTCATTGTGGTAGCACGCACCAACCTTGAGGTATCTGGCTCCAAGGGCACAACACTGTTCATGGTCGATACGTCTACACCAGGCTTTCAGCGTGGCCGTAACCTCGAGAAAATTGGCCTACATGCCAGTGATACATCGGAACTCTTCTTTGAGGACGTAAGAGTGCCTGCCAGCGCGATTCTAGGCGACCTTGACCGGGGCTTTGCGGTGCTTATGGGCGAATTGCAGCGTGAGCGATTGGCGCTGGCTATTGGTGCTGTCGCAGCAGCGGAAGGTGTGCTTGAAGAGACAATAAACTACGTCAAAGAACGCAAGGCTTTCGGTGCCCCGTTGGCCGATCTGCAAAACACCCGTTTCAAAATTGCTGAAGCGGCAACCGACGCACGTATTCATCGCTCATTTGTTGACGAGTGTAAGCGGCTGTTTGTTGCCGGAGAGCTGGACGTAGCAACCGTGAGTATGGCAAAGGCTTCAGCAACGGAAATGCAGGGCAGGGTAGCGGATACCTGCTTGCAGTTACACGGAGGTTATGGATTTATGCGCGAGTATGGTGTGTCCAGGGCCTACGTCGATGCCCGGGTGCAGAGGATATATGGTGGCACCAGTGAAATTATGAAAGAGCTGATTAGCCGAAGTCTTCTATCCTAGATCCATTCAAGGTAGGAAATTCAATCCTACGAAATTGGCTTCGACGAGGCTTTACTCGCTGTCTGGGCCCGGTATTGGACTGGCGTTAAGCCGGACCATTTTTTGAAAGCCCTGCTGAACGCTGCTGTCTCGCTAAATCCGGTTTGTTCGGCTACGGTGGCAACAGAGATTTCTGGATTGTCCAGGAGTCGTTTGGCCGTGTCGCAGCGAATGGCATCTTTGATTTTTTGATAAGATGTGTCTTCTTCGGAGAGGCGTCTACGCACTACCTGTGGACTCATATTGAGTCGCTCGCAGATGGCCTCGAACGCGGGAAATGCTGATGAAGCTTTTAGTCCCTTTCGTAGCTCACCTTTTAGGTGTGCTTGAACACTGGCCTCCCGACCAGGCAGGTACAATAGGTCTGCAGGCGAATTGCGTAACCAGATTTCCAGCTCTGCGTGAGTTCGCGTAACAGGTTTTTCAAGATAGCGACGATGAAAGTTGAAGCCACAGCCGTCTTGCTCAAACGCAACATCACACTGAAACAACTCTTCGTAAAGCCGCCCATGAACAGGCTCTCTATAGGAAAAAAAAGCACTGTTTAATTGAATTTTTTCATCGATTACCCAGCTTGGGAAACGGTGCCACACGACCGTCAAAAATTCGACGAGAAAATGGTCGGGATCCGCGCTCCCTGCATATATTTTCGGCTGCAATGATGCCACGTGATCGTCGACGATCAAGTCCAGGCCGATTGAATTTGGCGCCAGATAAGACAATATGCGTTTGCCTCTGCGGAGTACCTCACCTAGTGTGTCGGCCGCGAGCATGAATTCGCAGGCGATAGCCCAAGTGCCTATCCTCAGTGGCGCAGGGTCGAAACCCATGGTTTCGTTATCAGTCTCCAGCCACATCCTTTTGGCCAGGGCGGCGAGCAAATCATTATCTACCCACTTGTCTTCTGCTCTGGCGAGATCGATGGGAATTCCTGTGTCAGACAGAATACTGTCCACGTCCAACCCCAGCGATTCGGCCTGCCTGATAAGCACGGCTACATAGTGTGTAGAGCTTTTTCTAAACTTCGATGAAGACATATCAGATGGTGGCTTCAAATTCATGTATTGATTGAGTTAACTAGAATATCGCTGACCGCGTGACAACGCTATTAAATAGAAATGATCGAGCAGCTAGAAATTTCCAAGATGAGGGTTTCTTAATATTTGGTAGTTATACTTTTCCAGAGTCCTACTTCGAGAAGCTTTCATGAGAATTAACAAAAAGCTGCCGGCATTGCTGCTCGTAAATATGGCAATAAAACTCGATGGATAGGGGAGGAGTATTGCCAGAACCCTCACCATAGGTGTATAGATGGCAGTGGATATGGAAAATTCAGCAAAACTTGAAACCCCGCGCCCGCCAACGCTCCGGATTCCATTCTGTACGCAGCAGATTTTCAAGCGGTGCCAGCGGTGCTATTTGTTGTCGCCGGTTATTGGAAGGATGCCATGAGTAAGACGCGCCTCTACCTGTCATTGATCCCCCAGGGGTTGATCGCCTCCATGCTCGATCCTGAAGACTTTGGCCGCTATTACGCGTTGGGTACCCGGGTGCACTCTAAGGATGAGGCTATTTTTTTCGAGGTTGACCCGGCGGGCTTGCCCTCGGGAGAATTCCCGCTACACCTCATTGATGAGCGTTGCGTGGCTCATCCGGATGGAAACCCGAAAAAGTCGGTTTACCTCTCGATTTACCGCGTATTGTCCCGGATCCCTGTAGCGGCACTGCGCAACTTGTACCTGGTAACTCCCGATGGACTCACGCTGGAACTGGGGCGGTCACCGTATGCCCCAGAACCCGGACGCAGGGCTTATTTGTATCAGGAGTTCTGCCCGATTGATCCCATGGTTGCTAGCTGCCTGGAGCCGCTGGATTTTTGCCGCGCCATTACCGATCCAGATAAGCCGGTTCACGTGCCACGTATCGTCTTCTCACAACTGGCCCTGCGGGATCTGGCTGAGAATCCCCTGAACGGTGAGGCAGAGGATTTGCCCTATCCCAATATGCAACACCTGCGGGAGATTCTGGCCAGACTGCTTGAGGGTAACAGCAAACCCAGCAAGCTGTTCCTGAAAAGGGTCAATGAGGGTGTCTACTACCGCACTATTCGAGGCGGTTTCTACGTTGGTGATCAGGAAGATTTTGCTTTTTACCGCTTTCCCACACGGGATGAAATGGAGGCCGATCACTATCGATGGTGGCGATCGGCGCAAAACCTGTGATGAACTCTGCCTTTTTTGAGCTAATTGCGGATAAACCATGACCGAACCTTTATTTTGGTTGGCGCCGGTGGCGGCCATCGTTGGTCTGGGATTTGCCCTGTTTTTTTTCCTGCAGATGCGACGCCAGGATGAGGGTATCGGGGAGATGCGCCGCATAGGTGCCCATGTGCGAGCGGGCGCCATGGCCTACCTCAAACAGCAGTACCGTATCATGCTGTGGGTATTCCTCAGCCTGGCGCTGGTTTTCACCGTGCTCGCTTACGGAGCAGGTGTGCAGAGTCGATGGCTGCCGCTGACTTTCTTGTCTGGCGGCTTTTTTTCCGCACTCGCCGGATACTGCGGTATGCGAACCGCCACGCTAGCATCCAGCCGCACAGCCGCTGCTGCGCGATCGTCCTTGCCGCTGAGCCTGAGCGTCGCCTTTCGCAGCGGCGCAGTCATCGGGTTGACGGTCGTAGGGCTGGGTCTGGGCAATATGGTCTTCTGGTTACTGCTGGTTGACGGGTTGACCCCTGCAGCAGAGAGTGGGCACCGACTGGTTCTGGTAACCACAACCTTATTGACTTTCAGCATGGGCGCATCTCTGCAGGCACTGTTCGCGAGAGTCGGCGGTGGCATCTATACCAAGGCGGCGGATGTTGGCGCCGACCTTGTGGGCAAGGTAGAGGCTGGTATTCCTGAGGACGACCCTCGCAATCCCGCGGTTATTGCCGACAATGTCGGCGACAACGTGGGCGATGTGGCCGGCATGGGCGCTGATCTGTTCGAATCCTATTGTGGCTCGATTCTCGCGGCTTGCGCGCTTGGGGCTGCCGCTTACGCTGCCGTCCCAGAGGAACAGATCAGAGCAGTCTGCGCACCGTTCGTTATAGCGGGGCTGGGCCTTCTGCTGTCCGTGGCGGGTATTTTCCTGGTCAGGACCCGGGAGGGGGCAGACCAAGAGGAACTGCTGCGCGCGCTGGCCAGGGGCGTGAATACCACTGCCGTGGCAGTGTTATTCGTTTCCCCTTTGCTATTTCACTGGATGGAAATACCCAACCCCTGGGGAACCTGGGGCGCGGTGGCAGCCGGCCTGGTCACCGGCTTGGTAATTGGTCGAGCTACGGAGTACGCAACATCGCCCTCATTTGGCCCGACCCGCTCGATAGCGGCAGCTGCGGAAGAGGGCGCGGCTACGGCGCTGATCTCCGGCCTGGGTGCCGGAATGCTTTCGACGGCCATGCCTGTTATGGCCGTCGTCATAGGTACTTTATTAGCGTTTCTTTCGGGTGCGGGCTTCGATACTGGCAATATCAGCGAGGGACTTTACGGCGTGGCGATTGCCGCGGTGGGTATGCTGTCGACACTGGGCATTACACTCGCCAGCGATGCCTACGGTCCGATCGCTGACAACGCCGGTGGCAACGCCGAGATGAGCGGGCTCGGGCCCGAAGTCAGGGCGCGCACCGACGCTCTGGATTCACTAGGCAACACGACGGCTGCGACCGGCAAGGGCTTTGCGATCGGCTCGGCGGCATTGACTGCAATGGCTCTCATCGCCTCCTATCTGGAAGTCATTCGACTTGAGCTGCTGCGAGCGGGCCAGCACACGCTTCTTTTGCGGGACGGCCTGAGCGTGGCCACAGGTGAGGCGGATCTCGCAGACTTTATGCTGTATTTCAACGTCACGCTATTGAATCCTATTGTGCTGGTATCACTCTTTTTGGGGGCGATGGTGGCCTTTGTTTTCAGTGGCATGACCATGCAGGCAGTAGGCCGTGCAGCGGGCCAAATGGTTATCGAAGTACGTCGGCAGTTCGCGGCGGACCCTGGGATCCTCGAGGGTAGCTCAGAGCCCGACTATACTCGCTGTGTGGAAATTTCTACCGCTGCGGCGCAACGGGAGATGGTCGCGCCATCACTTCTGGCTGTGATTGCGCCGGTGGCTGTTAGTTTTTTATTGGGCGTGGCAGGAGTGATCGGGTTGCTGGTGGGCGCCCTGTCCGCCGGCTTTGTGTTGGCGGTGTTCCTGTCAAATTCCGGGGGTGCCTGGGACAATGCCAAGAAGTACATTGAATCAGGCCATCACGGAGGCAAGGGGTCTGCTGCCCACAGGGCTGCTGTGATCGGTGATACGGTGGGCGACCCGCTGAAAGACACCTCCGGTCCCAGTCTTAATATTCTGGTCAAGCTGATGTCTATCATCGCGATCACGGTGGCGGGAGTCGCTGTTTCCTGGAGCCTGTGACACTGACTCTCGAGAAGGACAGACACAGACCTAGATGCGATTGCGCAATTCGACTGTATTACCATCGGGGTCAAGCAGGTATACGGAATTACCAAAACCCTGGGCGCCATATCGTCGCTCGAATGGACCCACTTCAATACCGTGTGACGCCAGGTAACTGCTGATTTCCTCTTCTGGCTGTGTGGCTAGCTGCAGGCAGAAATGATCCATATTGTTATTAGCCTCGGTCGGTGGCCCGCCGCCGGCTTGGCCCAACTCGCTGTCGACGGCCACCAGATCAATTAGCGCGTTACCTGCCCGCAGCTGCACCAGGCCGATTTCCGGCGGCAGTTGTCTTTCTATAGAACACCCGAGCACCGCGCCGTAAAAATGCAGCATCTCTTCCATGTGTGATGTGCGCAGAACGATGTGATCCAGCCCGGCTATTTCGATCATGGTCATAACTCATTTTGTGGCAAATCTTGACTGGGATTATGCTGCTGTTGAGTTTAACTAAGCAACATCGGTCTAATCTTACAGGGTATTTTTAGCTGGACTCCTGTTTACGAACAATGGGAATATTCTGTGTGAATGTGTCCGGCATCCAGCCGGACCAGACCTTTCGGGAAGCAGGATGCAATACCGTGCTTTTATCAGCCATAGCCACACCGATGCGAAGTTCGCTGCGTGGTTGCAGCGCGCTATTGAAACCTGGCGAGTCCCCACTCGTTTGCGACCAGAGCTTGGGTTCAACCGGGTTAAACCAGTGTTCCGCGACCGGACCGACCTACGGGCGGCAACGAGCCTGGGTGATGCGCTGGAAGACGCGTTGCGAAATTCTTCTGCTCTGATAATCGTCTGCTCCAATGAAGCGGCCAGAAGCGACTGGGTGGGGCAGGAGGTTGCACAATATCGAAAATTCAACCCAGACGCGCCAATCCTGCCCATCATCGCCAGCGGTGAACCACCCTATTGCTTCCCAGAGTCGCTGCTCGTGGATGCTTCTGGCAACGCCTCGGAGCCGTTAGCTGCTGATGCCCGGAAGAACTTTGACGGCAAACGCGACGCACTGCTTAAGGTCATCGCCGGCATTATCGATGTCGACTTCGATGAGCTCAAGCAGCGCGACTTCCGCCGCCGGCAACAGAAGATGGGAGCGCTGACCGCGCTGTCAATGGGAATTGCTGCGTTTACTCTTTATCTTGCTTTTGTGGCCAACGAGGCCCGGGACGATGCCAATCGTCGTCGTGAGCAGGCTGATGAGCTGATTACTTTTATGCTCGGTGATTTGAGAGACAAGCTTGAGCCGATTGGGAAACTGGATGTCCTGGGTGCTATCGGCGAAGAGGCAATTGGCTATTACGCTAGTCTGGAGTCAGACGAATTTACAGCAGATGTGCTTGTCAGCCAGGGCAAAGCCCTGCGCCAGATAGGTGAAGTGCAGTATTTTTTAGGTGAATATGATGAAGCGAGAAACACATTAGAGAAGAGCCTAGAGATACTCAATAGAGTCGAACAAGGCTCTGGGACTTCGTTTGAGGTTTTGTTTGAAATATCACAATCGGAATTCTGGATAGGGTATGGATATTTTGAGCAGGGCATGCAACGTGAGGCTACGCGGTACTTTCTATTGTACGTGGAGCGAGCAGAGCAGCTATTAGAGATGGATCCCGAAAGCATTACGGCACATCGTGAACTGTCTTACGCACTGACTAACCTTGCTGCTCTGCAGATGGATCTTAGTAATTACGATGACGCAAGGGATACTCTGGAGCGGGCAAGGTTCGCGCTGGATGGACTGGCGAGTGTTGGCGAGAGTAAAGAAGAATTGCTGTCGATGAAAAGCCACCTGGAGAGTTGGCTCGGTGAGGTTGAATACCTGGAAGGGAACCTCACTAAGGCGCTGCAGCACTATACCGCTGAAAGTTGGGCGGCTTCCGAGTTGATTAAAACTCGAGAAAACATGGATGATAAGGAGGTTCTTGCGTACTCGATTGGGCGTGCGGGTGTGGTTTATGGGCTGCTTGGAGACTTTAAGGCGTCACGTGACGCGCATGCGCAGTCTTTATCTTTATCCACCGAGTTGGTTGAAAATGACGCGGAAAATGCCTGGTGGCAAAAGGCGTTTGTCTCGAGTTCCTCCCAGTTGGCAATGTTTCATGGCTTTTTTGGTGATACGAATACGGCGTTATCCATTCTCGAAAATGCTCGCCCCATATTCGACGTGTTGCTGGGCGATAAGATCGAGAATAGTGACTTTCAGCTTGAGACCCTGAACTTTCTGCATGCTCAAGCTATGTTGATGGCCAGAACAGGTTCCCTGGAGAATGCGAGTGAGCGTTTATCGGTCTCACTGTCGCAGATAGTTTCGGTCAAAGAAGCCCCACGTGACGCTGACTGGAGGCAGGTTGCAGCAAAGCTCTGGATGCTGCATGGGGATATACAACTCGTACAAAATTCCGCCGAAAGTGCCGAGAATTACTGGTCGCGTGGCCTGGCCTACCTTGCACTCGAGGGGGACATAAAAAGAGGCCCAGAGTGGCTCCTGGTCAAGTTCGAGCTATCGTCTCGACTTGGTAACAAACAGATTATGGATTCGCTTTACGCGAGGCTGGTTAAAGCGGGCGTGAACCCGGCGCTGGCGGGAAGTTTTTACAGGTTTGATAAAACAATCTACAGTGACCTGGGTTTAGCTAATGTCCAGAAATAAGATCGGTGGAAAGTGTGTCGATCCTGGGCTATAACTTAACGCTAGTTACGTTTTTATCTATCAATACCCAACATTGACAAGGATAGCACCATGGCAAAAAAGACAGATGTAGACCTGCTGATAAAGAAACGACCCACAAAGGACGAAGAGGGCTTTAAGCTTGTTACCGCCTCAAACGGTAAAAACTACTATTATCGCTACTTTCACGGTAACGAGGGTAATGATGATGGCTCTAATTCGTTTAAGGTCGATAAGAAAGCGAAAGACTTTACGTGTACTTTTTTTGACCCTGAATCCTACCCTGACTATCGGTTCGTAAATTTTTACGACAAGAACGATTCAAAGCAACTGACAGGTCGAATATACCAGAAAGGCCGACTTGTTAAGATCAAGAACAAGAATACCAAGCCCGGAACATTCAACTGGGGGGTAAAGGTTGAGCTGGAGACGGGGGTTACTGTAGATTGCGACCCGCCCGTGCGTAATCGAAATTGAGGCTTAGGCTTGTTAGTAGCAGGCTCAGGTCTTCTTTTTCGCAAGCATAAGATAATTCGTTCATAACTATCGAGTTTGAATATAGCTTTGGCGCAGTCCGACATGGGTTGTGCTTAACTATTACTTATTCATTCCGGTGGTCTCTGCATCATGCCTCCAGTCCGGGGGCAGATGTCGGTGCGCACCATGTCGGCGTAAGGGGCCTTTAGGAATAAGCGTATTCCGACAGGCCAAGATCGGCTAAGGCTTTGTCGAGGTGGGTGAAGGCTTCCTCTGTTGGGCCGGGGTAATCACCGCGCAGAGGAGTGTTGCCCTGATAGCCAATTTCCTTTGTGCCCTCCGGTGAGGCGAAGTAAGCGATGGTGACCAACGTTCGCACTGCATCGAAGACTCTGGAAATATAGGCGAAGCGCAGCTCCAATTCAGCTTCTTCGTAGGCAATGTCGTCAATGATCTCCAGCTGTTGTTGTGGAGTGGCCCGGATAAAGTCGGTATTAAAACGTCGTTCTGATTCTTCGTCGAACCAGACCAGTGCAGACAGTATTTCCAATCGATCAGATTGGAAACTGGGGTAGGGCGCGCTCACCCACTCATCCAGCAGGTTGGTGACATTCACTTCTGACGCGGAGGGGTGATTGCCCTCTCTGGGAATGAGTATGTCTACCAGCACATCGACCAGGGCACGCTGGGCCGGGGTCAGTGTCAGCGGCCATGGGTGCTCTGGCGGTGAGATCAGGTTCGGGTCGGTGCCATATCCCTCACTGCTAATGGGCTCCAGGTTCAGGTCGGGCCAGCTTCCGGCGAGCTTGGCGGCAGAAATCATCATGGAGTCACAGCCGCTGATGAGCGGTACGCTCAGACCAGCGGTGAGTGCGCCCAGCCACTTTAAGGATTGTCTGCGGGTGAGTTCGGTGGGAGCCGGTTCATCACGCAGAGGAATTTGTTGCTGAATATGCAGAGAACGTTCCATTAAATGACGCCTTTATCCAGCTGCTCTGACAACCAGCTGGCATTGCGCATGGCCAGTGTCATGATCGTCAGGGTGCAGTTTTTGTGGGGGTTAGAGGCGAATACGCCGCCATCCATAATGAACAGGTTGTCACAGTCCCAGGTCTGGCCATACTGGTTAGTCACCGAGTCTTTTGCCGAGGAACCCATGCGGGTGGTACCTACCTCGTGAATGATTTCGCCGCCTTTCTTGATGGCCTCTTCCGGGGAGGGGAGTTCGTCAACGCTGGCGCCCATGGTTTCCAGGATATTCTTGGCGGTACGCAGGCCATGAGCGACCTGGTTCAGCTCCTGCTGCGACCATTGCCAGTGAAACCTGGGCACGGGTATACCCCATTTATCCTCAACCTTGTCGTCGATTTCCATGTAGCAGTTTTCGTTGGGGACCATCTCACCGCGCAAGGAAAAATGCACAAAGGAGCCATAGTCCAACTTGGCCTGCTGCTTTAACGCTGGTCCGTAGCCCTGCAGTTTCTGCGGGAAGTATGCCCCTGGTGCCTTGAAGCCGGTGCTCAACTCGAAATGGTAGCCCCGGGCGAAATCCAGTTCACCTTTTGCCTGGGTTTCGTGGCCCCACCAGGGAATGAACAGGTGGTTGGATGTATGTCCATCCTCGTTGTATATCGGCCGGCCCTTAAGTGCGGGGACAGTAGCGCCAAAGCTCGCGCCGGTGGAGTCCATCAGGTTGCGACCTACATGGCCACTGCTGTTAGCAAGCCCCTCAGGATGATGATTACTCTTGGAGTTCAACAGGATGCGGGCGGATTCGCAGGCACTGGCGGCCAGAACCACCACTGGGGCGGGTACGGTGACAGGCTGGTTGGTTTTTCGGTCTATGTAGGTCACCGCGTTGATTTTTCCCTGTTCATCGGTATCCACCGACTTGACCATGGCATCGGTAATAATCTCCAGCTTGCCGGTGGCCTTTGCCAAAGGTAGCAGCGATGTGGTGGTCTGAAAGGCCGCGCCGATTGAGCAGCCCCGAAGACAATCGGTGGCATAAAAACAGGCGTTGCGATTATCCAGGGGACGGGTAAGAACAGCGCGATGCATGGGAGCGGCGGTGATGCCCAGCTTCTTTGCCGCAGCTGCTACCAGTAGCTCCGGTACTCGAGGCTTCGGTGGCGGCTGGAGAACGCCGGGTGCGGAATCGGGCATGTCGTCCAACCCGGTATTAGTGCCACAGACGCCGACCAGTGTCTCAGTTTTGTCGTACCAGGGCGCGATTTCATCGTACTCAAAGGGCCAGTCGGCCCCCAGTCCATCGCGGCTGTAGGCCTTGAAATCATGTTCGCTGAAACGAAGTGAGAATCGACCCCAGTGATTGGTTCGGCCACCGAGCATACGCGCGCGCCACCACTTGAACTCGGTACCCTCGCCCTGAGTATAGGGCTCGCCGGGGACGGCCCAGCCACCATCGACGGTTGCATCGTAGAAACCGAAGTTCTTATCGGGAGTAGGGGCACCCATCAGGGGAGCCTCCCGGGGCTCCTTGAACATTGGAGTTTCTGTGACCGGGTCGTAATCGCGACCGGCTTCCAGCATTAACACCCGTTTGCCCGCCTTGGTCAGGGTGTGTGCTGCCATGGCACCTCCTGCACCTGAGCCGACCACAACGACATCGTGGATCAGGTCACCCATCAATTGAACTCCAGATCATTAGTTTTCACAGCGGTTTTCAGTCTGCCATATCGCCCAAACGATTGTCACATCAAAGGCGGTAGTAGAGATGCACTTATGGCGGGCTCAGCTATTAGCCAACGCTGTTAACAGCCTGCCGACGGCGCAGTTAAAACCGGAGCCCCTCCAATATCATCGCGCACGAGCTGAGCAAAGCCGTGATCTATCAGTAAATTGCAGGAATCAACCGATAGCGAACGCGTTGTGCGTAGTCTGGATAGCCAGGGAGCTCAGTTTGTAAAGCCTGGTCTTCAAGTGCGGTTCTAATCACCGTGATGATTGATGCTACCGTCGCTGGAATTAGCGCCCATACTGAGCCCAGTGCAAGAACAACACCCAACAGCCCAATAATGTTTCCAGCATATCCAGGATGCCTCACAAGCCCATAGGGTCCGCTGTCACACACTACATGTCCTCGATCCGTCTGAATGCATACCACGCTATAAAAAAATCGGTTCTCTGCCAATGCCCATGCAGCGAAAGCATACCCTAGGGAGGTTAAAATAAAGCCACTGACGATAAGCCATAGCGGGAATTCGGCGGACCAGTTGAAACGATGGTCTAATCCTGCCACAAGGGCCATGGGGTATCCGATACTCACTGCCATCAGTGGAGCAAGCACTTTATCCCATGTCTTTGCCTGTTGGATAATGTCGATATTTTGTCTTTCCGCCGTTAATCCTGGGTGTCGTTGCTCTGCCCACATGCGCCCACCAATGCCAGCACCCAAAATCAGCAAGCAATACAGCCACGCTTGCCACCAACCGATGTCTCCACCGCAGATAAGTAAGATCAGTGGGATTAGGAAATAAACCACAACTAATTTGACCCACTGTCGCGGGGATACTGCTCTGGCGGCTTCTTTATTTACCATTTTCGCCGTCAAGTCATTCTCCTAATAAAATGAATCGAGTTTTATCTGGCAACTGAAATTATAGACTCCTTTAGGGGATTCAATACTGCCTGGCGATAAGGCAAAAAAAATTGCACCGTGGTTGCGGCGATACCTTCTGCGCTGATGTATTCCTGCAGGCCAAGCCGACTGGTGCGGCAGCATAGGATTTTTCAAGCGACTATTGCACAATCACGGCAGTGAACCCAGGGCGAGTGAGTGTGAGAAACGGGAATGGGCGTTGCTTGATTATTATCCATTGTATTTTCGTCAACTTAAATGCTTTGCTCACCCACCATCACCTAGGTCAGATTGTGCTCAAACATTACTCTAGAATGTAAATTGCTTTTCTCAATGGATTGCTTAAATTCACAAAGCGCATGATTCCAAAGAACTTCATGAATGGAGTCTGGGAACAGCATACGAAAGCTGCTCCAGAAAAGCTTTTCCAATATGCTCGATCCTATCGGGTAGTTGAATGCGAGGAGCACTGACAAGTTTGTTCGCCCGCTCGAAAGTGGCTCGATTTGAAAAATGAATTCGCCTTTGTTTGAAAATCCGCCGATTACCTGATGTCTAACGACAAAGGGATCCGTGGAAGGTAGTTGTTTTATCGAAAATTTGATCAGACCGCCAAAAACTCGATAGTCGATGATGCAGCCCGGCGTTAGAGCCTTGCCCGAACGGCGGTGAATTTTCACCCATCGGGGATTCAGGTAAGGGCGCCCTGACTCCCCTAGCAGTTCGAGGTGCTTCATCAATGAGCACTGTCCCGCGCGAATATGGATTCGGTACATGAACTCCCTCTCATGCTGTGTTCCAGCCAGCAGTGCCAATCGTGACTTTTGCAGGACGTCCAGGCTCACTGCAACCGGGAACCGGCCCAGATTCTTCCAGTTCAGGCCAAAGAAATACTCCCAGAAGTTCGTCTTCATGGTGACCAATACGCCACCCGTAAAAATCTGCAACAAGGTCCTTGGGCGCAACATTCGCCAGGCTATTCGACTATAGGCTTCATCTCCACTGGCAATGGCCCACATAAGATGGGAGAAATGACGCTCCTTAGCGGGCCTTCGCTTTTGTTCACTGACATGGGTTTGATAGATTACGCGGCTGAGGTATCGGTTAACAAAGAGAATTCTATAAAGGGAAAAAATGATAATTGCGTACACGTTGTCTCGCCGGAAACGAGCTATAACCTGACCATAGCTGCTGTTCAGGCTATCGCGATCTACCCCCACTTCAAGTGCGCTTTCAGCAAGCGAACGAGCCATCGTATGCGCCGAAAGAATACCGTCCTTGTACTGTCTACAAGTGGCCAAATCTCCTACTACTGCCATTCTACTTCCTGTTGCTCCCCTGGCGGTTCCGACAACGATACTGGGATTGCAGGCGCAACGAATAGATAGCTTTACGTTTGGAGGAAGTGTTCGCCTTATTTGGGGTAGTTCGAGGAATCTATTTATAAGCTCGAGATTTTCTTTGTGACTGCTTGCCTGGTCTACGCTTTTACCAATGAGACTGACGGTGAAGTATTTCCGTTTTGGAAGGATTGAGCACATATCGAGCTTCAGGTCCTTTACGCTGCTTTCGATGAAGTGCAGTTCCCCCGCATTGGTCCCGACGATATCTTCGCTGGCCTGCAATTCAAAAATCAGCGCCTTGCGTAACTTGGGCGGCCGGTAAAGAGGTTGCAGCTGATGTATTATTTCCATAGCAGACTTTTGCGCGCTGTTATGATTTGAGCTTCTGTTAACTCCCATAGCGAACACGACAAGATCTGCTGTGACTTGCTTTTCCTCTTTATTAATAGAGTAGGTAATTAGAGGTTTTTCGCTCCGATCCAGAGCGGAATCGATGACTTTGCTGCCTATTACGATAGCGCCTCTTTCAATGGCGGTATCAAGCAAAAGAGAGTCGAATGCCTCTTGCTGGGAGCTCGCTTCTTTTGGCAGCACTCCCCGGAATACTGAGACCATGCGTCGTTCTTTTGGAACCGGTAGTTTAATGTGCTTCCATCTGCCTTGGAGTATGATCGACTTGATATCCTGCTGAACAACCTCTGCAGGCAGATCAATGTCCAGATCCTTAAGTGCATCCAGCATCTTCGGTGATAGCCCACCCGCACATTGAGGACACCCCGAGTAATGTAAATACCCTTCGGACAAAAATCTTCGGTGTTCGAATATCAGAACTTTTATTCGGCGCTCCTGAGCTTTGGCGATTTTCAGCAGGTATAGGGCAGTAAAGGATCCGGCCGGTCCTCCTCCTATGATCGCCACCGTGGCCCTGTCCGGAAGAACGAGATGAGTAACATTGCCAGCCATCTTGCCACCTCCTAATGCCATGAGCGCTTCTAGTATCTTTTCATGCTCCGCTTCGACGAAAATATTGCAATGATGTCAATCATTGGAAAAGCATAATTCTCTAAATCTATCGGCTCAGCACTGCATAAGCCCAGCGACGCTGGGGTTTGCCAATCGGTATTACTGGTCTATGCTCAGGCTATATTCACCAGTGCTTCTTCGATAATGTCGCGACGCAACTACTATGCAGTCTATTTTCCAAGTGCACATTCTCCTCGCAGGCCTACTGCTGACTTCCATCACCTGGGCGGGCTCAAGCGAGAAGGATCACATGTCTGAACAACGTCAGCAGATGGCGCAGGCGATCGAGCAATCTGTGCGTAACAGTGCCCAGTACACAGGACTCAATGTTCTTAGCGATCGGGTGATGAATGTTATGGGCGAGGTGCCCAGGGAAGAGTTTGTGCCGGCTTCTCATCGCCACCTCGCTTACGAGAACACGCCGCAGCCAATCGAGGCGGGACAAACGATTTCTCAGCCCCTCATTGTTGCGTTAATGACCGAGTTATTGGATCCACAAGCCGGTGACATTGTGCTGGAGGTAGGAACAGGCTCTGGGTATCAGGCGGCGGTATTGGCCAAACTTGTGGCCCACGTATACTCCGTTGAAATCGTTACCATCTTGGCTGAATCTGCGAAGGCGACACTGCAGCGATTAGGCTACAGTAATGTGAGCGTACGCGCCGGTGATGGCTATGCGGGATGGCCAGAGAAGGCTCCGTTCGATGGAATTATTGTGACCGCAGCGGCAGAGCATATCCCGCAACCGCTGCTCGACCAATTGAAGCCCGGGGGAAAGCTGGTGATTCCCGTGGGAGAGGAACACGGGTTTCAGGAGTTGCTATCGGTGACGGTGGGCGCTGACGGGAAAATCGAGAAAAAGTCGGTATTGCCCGTACGCTTCGTTCCGCTTACTGGAGAACGTTAACCACGAGCGGCGCAGTGCGTAAGCTATTGCATCATTAATACCCGCTCTCGTGGCAACTGTTTTAACTGCCGCGTTTGCCCAGCTTTTCCATGAGTTCGATTGGTAGGGGAAAGACGATTGTCGAACTTTTGTCACCGGCGATTTCGACCAGTGTCTGGAGATAGCGCAGCTGAATGGCCTGATCCTGATCAGACAGAACACTAGCGGCTTCGGCCAGTTTCTCGGCTGCTTCAGCTTCGCCATTGGCGTGAATCACCTTCGCTCTACGTTCTCGCTCCGCTTCAGCCTGCTTGGCAATAGCCCTGATCATCGATTCGTTGAGGTCTACGTGCTTTAGTTCGACGTTTGCGACCTTGATGCCCCAGGCAGCCGTCTGTTTATCGAGAATACCCTGAATATGAGCATTCAGCTGCTCCCGCTCAGCCAGCATTTCATCCAGTTCATGCTGGCCCAATACAGAGCGCAGCGTTGTTTGGGAGAGCTGACTCGTAGCCTCGAGAAAATTCTCGACCTGAATGATGGCTTTTTCAGGGTCGAGGACCCGGAAATAGATTACCGCGTTCACCTGCACCGAAACATTGTCGCGGGAAATCACATCCTGGGTGGGTACGTCCATTACGATGGTGCGCAAATCAACGCGCACCATCTGTTGCAGTACGGGGATCACAATGATCAGACCGGGTCCTTTGACCTTGTAGAACCTCCCCAGCATGAATATGACACCCCGTTGGTACTCCCTCAACACGCGGAACATTGACGCGAGCAGACCCACCACCAGTAGCAGAACGACACCGCCGAACATCTCGAATTCAAACATTGCTTGCACTCCTCATTGTTTGCTTACCTTCAGGCTTATGCCGTCAAAGGCGTCAACAATCACGGTATCTCCGACTGCCAGAGACTGATCGCAGCTCACTTGCCACAATTCTCCGTCCAGTCGCACAAATACTTCATCTTCTCGTTGCACCTCAACCTCCGCATTAGCCCCCAACAGATGTTCAGGCCCGGTAACCACATCGCGCTTCCTGGCCTTGAGCACAAGACCAAGGGCGATAACCAGCAGGGCAACGCTGAAACCGGTGAAGGCGACGATAATAGGTACTGCTATTCGATAGCCGGGTAACTGGGTATCCATCAACATGATAGACCCCACCACGAAAGCGGCAATGCCGCCCAGGCCAAAAATGCCGAAACTGGGCGCCATTGCCTCGGACACCATTAACCCGATACCGAGGACGATCAGTGCGAGACCGGCATAGCTGACGGGCAGTACCTGAAACGAATAAAGGGCAAGGAGCAGGCACACAGCCCCCATGACGCCAGGCAGACCAAAGCCTGGGTTATAAAACTCTATAATCAGTCCATAAATTCCCACCAGCATCAATATGTAGGCGACATTGGGGTCGGTGATTACCGAGAGGAACTTGCTGCGCCAATCCATTGGGTGATGGTGTAACGCGAGATCTTCACTGAGGATGATAGGCGCGCCTTCGCTCAGAGCGATTTCTCTGCCTGTCAGTTGCTCTAACAGCGAGTCTGTGGAATCCGCAAGAATTTCAATGACTTGCTGCTCATAGGCATCCTCGGCAGACAGACTGGCCCCGTCCCGTACGGCTGATTCAGCCCATTGCTCATTCCGTCCGCGCAACTGGGCAAGGCTCTGGATATAGGCAACCGCATCGTTGACTATTTTTTTCTCCATCGCGGAAGCCTTTCCCGCTTCACCATCAGGTTCCTTTGAAGGGCTTGAGGGCAGCCCGGGTGATCCGATCTGTACTGGAGTCGCAGCGCCGAGATTGGTACCCGAGGCCATGGCTGAGACGTGACTGGCGTACAGCAGGTAGGTGCCGGCACTGGCCGCTCTGGCACCGCTGGGGCCAACCCAACCAACGACTGGAAGGGGAGAAGCAAGTATGGACTTGATCATCTCTCGCATTGCGCTGTCTAGGCCGCCGGGCGTGTCTATTCGCAAAATGACTATCTCTGCATTAGCATCTGCTGCCTGTTCCAGGGCGCGAACTGTATGGTCCGCCATGGCCGGACCGATCGCCCCGTCGACATCGATCAGCCACGCCTTCCCATAGCTGATGCTGGGCAGCGTCGCGATAAGCAAACCCAGGAGCCAGAGAGACAATAGTTTGTGAGGTTTTAAGCTCATGCCTATCAGTATAGGACAGTTAGACCGCATGACTCTTTACCGTGGGCCATTTACGCGAAAAAATAGTTTTTTTTGATCTCGCTCATGTTTTAGTCAGCAGCGGAAACCCTCAGCACGGCAGCTCCGGTGAATCGCCCGGTGCGCAAATCGGACAGTGCCTCGTTGGCTCTTTCTAGCGGGTATTGATGTACCTCGGTGGTAATCGGAACACTGGCGGCAAGGGGGAGAAACTCCTCGCCATCCCTGCGGGTCAGATTTGCGATGGATTGAATGCTGCGTTCATGCCATAGATCTGCATACGGGAACGATGGGATATCACTCATATGTATACCCGCACATATCACCTTGCCGCCCTTACGCAGTGACTTCAATGACATGGGTACCAGCTCTCCAGCCGGTGCGAAAATAATCGCGGCATCCATTTCTTCCGGGGGTTTCTGTCCGGAGTCGCCTGCCCAGTCGGCTCCTAATTGGCTGGCGAATTGTTGAGCCTGCTCGTCACCCTCACGGGTAAACGCAAAAACCTTCTGGCCGCGGAATTTTGCCAGCTGAATGAGGATGTGCGCCGCTGCACCAAAGCCATAAAGTCCGATAATTCCAGCGTCCATGGCTGGGCGGTAGGAACGGTATCCAATCAGGCCAGCACAGAGTAGGGGGGCTGCCTCCAGGTCTCCGAAAGTATCAGGAATGGAAAAGCAGTAATTAGCATTGGCTACGGTATATTCAGCAAAGCCGCCATTAATCTGATAGCCGGTATAAAGGGCCTCGTCACAGAGGTTTTCCTTGTGTTCACGGCAGTAGTCACATTGTTCACAGCTACCGCCCAGCCAAGGTATGCCCACCCGCTCTCCGATTTCGAAGCCGGTTACGCCTGCACCTAATCCTTCTATATAACCCACGATCTGGTGCCCGGGAATTAACGGGAACTTGGGGGCCGACAGCTCTCCATCGAGGACATGGAGATCAGTGCGGCAGATGCCGCATGCTGTCACTCGAACCAGGAGTTGTTGTGGGCCAGCCGCTGGAATCTGCGTCTCGACAAGTTCAAGGGGATGACCCGGTTGCTTCATCATCATCGCGCGCATCACACCGGATTTCATTGTCATGATTTCAGCGTCTCCATTGGGGTGAAACATTGTGCATTCTCATGACGTTGTTCAGGGCCAGCGCCCACCATTGCTCCAGATAAGATCGCGCCGCCTTCGACGCGCTGACTCTTGTCGCTTATCCAGCACATCCAGTTACGTGCTCCAATTTGCGACGATAACTGCAGTTTAGTGGCTGTGTCGCAAACTACCAGCCTGTCACTGTGGGTAGAATTCGGGAATGTCGGTTGCAGCAGTGGACCATTGTCATATTTTGGTGAAGTTGAAAAGTTTACTTACCAATATCAGGTACAGTTTTTGCTTCCGCGTCCAGTTCGGTTGTGGCACCATCGTCACCGTGTTCTGTTACGACCAGTCAACGATGCACCCCACTCGCCACTACAATAATTTGCAACCACTTACTCCCGAAACGGCGTTGCACGCTTTCTGAATGCGCGATTACTTTCTTAGACGTTTGCTGCTGGTACCTCCCACATTGTTGGGCATCACCATCATCGTGTTCACAATCACCCGCCTGGTACCCGGTGGACCTTTGGAACGTGCGATTATGGAAGCGCAGCAGATGGACGTATCCTCCGGCGTGAGCAGCCAGTCCGCGGGTCAGGGAATGGCGATATCCGAGGCCCAGTTGGCCAAGCTGAAAGAATACTACGGATTCGATAAGCCAGTGCTGCAAAGCTATGTAGACTGGCTGGGTAAAGTGATGTCCGCAGACCTTGGTACTTCCTATCGCTACAGTGAGCCGGTCTGGGATGTCATCAAAGACCGATTCCCGGTGTCGCTTTATTATGGGCTGGTAACCCTGGTGCTAACTTATACGGTGTGTATCCCCCTGGGGATCGTCAAGGCAATCCGCCATCGCACCGTCGTCGACAACGCCACCTCTATCCTGATTTTTATCGGTTACGCGATTCCCGGCTATGCACTGGGCTCTCTTTTGCTGTTGTATTTCTCGGTCCGCCTGGACTGGTTTCCCATGGGCGGCTTCGTCAGTTATAGCTTTGATGAGAAGGACTTTGGCGGGCAAGTGTCAGACCTTCTACAGCACTCTGTACTGCCCTTGATATGCTATATGGTAGGTGCCTTCGCCCTGGTTACCATGCTGTTGAAAAATCACTTAATGGACAACCTGGCCGCAGACTACATGCGTACGGCGATTGCCAAGGGAGTTTCATTCAGGCGTTCGGTAACAGGGCATGCGATGCGCAACTCCCTCATCCCTATTGCTACTACCTTTGGCCAGAACATCACGTTGCTGGTGTCCGGTTCATTCCTGATCGAAACCATTTTCGATATCGATGGTTTTGGCTTACTGGCATTGACGGCGGTATTAGACAGGGATTATCCCGTTGTTATGGGCGTTGTACTGATCAGCAGCCTATTGCTACTGATTGGCAATATTCTCTCGGATATTCTGGTGGCTATCGTCGACCCCCGGGTCAGGTTCCACTAGCAAATGTTTAGATTCAATCCACAGACCCTGAAGAAGCTGCGCCGCTTCCGCCATATCAAGCGCGGCTATTACAGTTTCCTGTTTCTGGCCGCTCTGCTGGTGGTGCTGTGCTTCGGTGAGTTACTGGTCAACAGCAGGGCCCTGTTGGTGAAGTACGAGGGAGAGTTTTTCTTTCCCACCTACACTGCTTTTCACCCGGGCTCGGATTTCGGTCTCGATTACAGCTACGAGGTCAACTATCGGGAGCTGAAACAGCACTTTGCAGGAGAGGGTGCGGGCAACTGGGTGTTGATGCCACTGGTTCCCTATAACGCCTACGAGAATAATAGCGAGGATGGTGTCTTTAGGCCCACGGCGCCCTCTATGGAAAACCAGCATTATCTGGGTACTGATACTACCAGTCGCGATATCCTGGCAAGGTTGTTTTATGGGACGCGTATTGCCTTGATATTTTCTCTCGCATTTACCGCCTGGGTTTACCTCATAGGCATTTCCGTGGGTTGTGCCATGGGGTACTTTGGCGGAATTTTCGATCTGCTGTTTCAGCGTATCATTGAAATCTGGTCAAATATTCCGTTTCTATACATGGTGATAATTGTTTTCTCAGTTATCCCGTCGAGTTTGTCCGTGCCCTCTCGCATAGGTATTTTGCTATCTATCATGGTGCTGTTTTCATGGACGGGTATGACTTACAACATGCGCACCGAGACCTATAAAGAAAAAACTCGCGACTATATAGCCGCTGCTCGCATCATGGGTGCATCGGATACGCGTATAGTGTTCAGACATATCCTGCCCAATGTTCTGGCTACTCTCGTGACTTTCATGCCTTTCGTGGTGGTGTCTGCTATCTCTGCTATCACTGCGTTGGATTTTCTAGGTTTTGGCCTTCCACCGCCCACGCCCAGCCTCGGTGAGTTATTGAAACAGGGTACCGCCAACTTGCGCACAGCACCGTGGATAGTTTCGGCGGCGTTTTCTACCCTCGTGATTTTGTTGACTATTGTCACCTTTATTGGCGAGGCAGTGCGCGAATCTTTCGACCCCAAAAAATTTACTGTCTATCGTTGAGGATCCTGGAATGACTGTTGTAACTATCAAGCGGTGTTGGACCCATTTCGCAGTGGTGAGTCTAGCTATAACCCTGTTGAGTGCCTGTGGTGACAGCGGTTCGTCCAAGGACAGCGTTTCGGCCAGCGAGGAAGCTGCTCTGGACAATACTGCAGAAGTGCAGGCCTACTACGCAGCCAACACGGACTTTTTCACTTTCAAAACCCCTGCCGACCTGCCCGCCGACCTTCAATGGCAGAGTGGTGAGGGCCTGCCGGAGATGGGGTCACCGCAGGCCAGGAAGGGTGGTACGGAGTATCGCGCTTTGCAGGATTTCCCCCGTACGCTGAGAACGGCAGGGCCTGATTCCAATGGCTCATTCCGCGTCTATCTGCGGGACGATGTCTCAATGCGTCTGGGTTTGCGCCACCAGGATGAGTTCGAGTTCGTACCCGGCTTGGCCAATGAGTGGGCTATAGGCGAAGACAAGCGAACGATTTATATTCGACTGGATCCAAACGCGAGATGGTCTGATGGACAGCAGGTCACCGCGAACGACTTCTTTTTTATGTTCTGGTTCTATCGTTCGCCCTATATAAATGCGCCCTGGTACAACAATTACTACGGAACTATGTACACCAATATTACCCGCTACGATGATCTAACTTTTTCTATCAGTGCTAAAACCGCCAAGCCCGATGCTGATGCGAGGGTGCTGGAACTGGTGCCCATTGCGGAACACTTTTACAAGGAAATGGGTGATGACTTTGTAGAGCGTTATCAGTGGCGTGTGGCCCCGACGACCGGTGCCTACAGTGTCCTGGATAAAGATATCAAAAAGGGACGCTCGATTGCACTGACACGGATTAAAGACTGGTGGGCTAAAGACAAGAAACACTACCGTTATCGCTTTAACCCGGACCGAATCCACTTCTCTGTAATACGTGATACCGACAAAATTTTTGAAGCTTTCCGCCGTGGAGACCTCGATCAGTCGGGACTTAACCAGTCAGAGTACTGGTATGAGAAATTGCCCGATTCCGACCCCGATGTTCAGGCTGGATACATTCACAAGGCAGTTTTCTATAACCAGCGCCCGCGACCTAACAACGGTTTGTGGATCAACCAATCAAGGCCGCTGCTCGATGACCTCAATGTTCGCTTGGGTATCAACTACGCCACCAACTGGCAGTTGGTGATCGATAAGTTCTTTCGTGGAGACTATGGCCGGATGAACACCGCCCATGACGGCTTTGGCGAGTTTTCACATCCGACCCTCAAATCCAGAGAATATGACATCGATAAGGCTCTGGAACACTTCGCTGCTGCTGGTTTCGACAAACGTGGTCCCGATGGAATTCTGGTGAGAGAGACGGGAGAGCGGTTGGCATTTACTGTTTCTACCGGTTATCCAACTCTGAAAGACGTATTGACTATTCTCAAGGAGGAAGCAGCCAAGGCGGGACTGGAGTTGCGCGTTGAGGTGCTCGATTCCACGGCCGGCTGGAAAAAAGTACAGGAGAAGCAGCACGATTTGCACTTTTCTGCTTTCGGTGTGTTCCTCGAAATGTACCCTCGTTTTTGGGAGCACTTTCATTCTGATAATGCCTATGACAAGGCCTTCCTGGAGGATGGCAGCGTTAATCCGCAGCGCAAACTGAAGACCCAGACTAACAACCTGGAAGCATTTGCGAGCCCGGAGATGGACGAACTGATATTGCGATATCGGACCTCGGACAACACGGATGAAATGATAGACCTGGCCCACAAAATGATAGAGATTCATCACGACTCCGCAACCTTTGTACCGGGCTTCTACCAGGGCTTTTTTCGAATTGGGTACTGGCGCTGGGTGCGTTACCCCGAGAACTTCAATATGAAGCATGTACGCAGTGCTACCCAGTTTTTTGTCCACTGGATTGATGAAGAGATCAAGCAGGAGACCCTGGACGCGCGCAAGTCGGGCCAGGCGTTTGAGCCCGAGATCAATTACTACGATCAGTGGAAGTAACCAGAGCTACTTATGGCACTGCTTGAAGTCGACAGACTAACTACCGAGTTCGATACCGACGAGGGTCGGGTTTGTGCCGTAGACGGTGTAAGTTTCAGTGTGGAAATGGGTAAAACGCTGGGCATCGTCGGTGAGTCGGGCTGCGGCAAAAGTGTGACTGCCCATTCCATTATGCGATTACTGCCACAACCCATGGGTCAGATCACCAGCGGTGTCGTGCGCTTCCGGGACCAGGACCTCGCCCGCTTGAGCGTGGAGGAAATGCAGGCGATCCGTGGAAACCATATCGGTATGGTGTTCCAGGAACCCATGACAGCGCTAAACCCGGTACAAACGATTGGTAAGCAATTGACCGAGGGGATGTTGCTGCATCGGGATATCAGGCCTGACCAGGCTATTCGCCAGGGCGTGGAGATATTGGCTCGGGTAGGCATACCGTCACCTGATGTGCGCATGGGTGAGTATCCGCACCAGCTTTCCGGTGGCATGCGGCAGCGCGTTGTCATCGCCATGGCATTGGCCTGTGAGCCCGCGCTACTGATTGCAGATGAGCCAACAACCGCTCTGGATGTGACCATCCAGGCGCAGATACTGGAGTTGATCCGCGAGTTGCAGGCAGATATGGGGATGGCGGTTATCCTGATTACCCACGACCTCGGTGTGATCGCTGAAACCAGTGATGATGTGGTAGTGATGTATGCCGGCAGAATTGCCGAGCGGGGTACTGTGTTCGATATCTTCGATCGCCCGGCGCACCCGTATACTCGCGGTTTGCTCGCTTCTATTCCGCGCCTTGATACGGTGCCCAAATCCCGGCTTAGCATTATTGAAGGTATGGTGCCCGGTTTGATGGATCTGCCCCCAGGTTGTCGTTTCCAGAATCGCTGTCCCCACGCTCAGCAGGTGTGCAGTGAAGCCTCGCCCTCAATCGAAGCCGTTGCTGACACACATTCGGTGGCTTGCAGTCGGTGGCGCGAATTATGAACGACCCCATTCTCGAGGTGAAAGACCTGAAGATGCACTTTCCGGTGAGGGAGGGTGTTTTGCTGCGTGCTCATCGATTTAATCGCGCAGTAGATGGCGTCTCACTCTCGATTCAGCCGGGAGAGACTCTAGGCCTGGTAGGTGAGTCGGGCTGTGGAAAATCCACTTTGGGGCGTTGTATCAGTCGCCTGTACACGCCGACATCCGGTTCCATCGTGTTTGAGGGACAGGACATCACCCATTTGCGAGGCAAGGCCTTGCTCCCCCATAGGCAAAATATCCAGATGATTTTTCAAGATCCTATGGAATCGTTGAACGCGCGGCATACCGTGGGGGAAATTTTGGAGGAGCCTTTCGTCATTCATCGAATTGGTGATAAAGCCTCTCGCAGCAAGCGAGTTCGCGAGCTTCTGGATACTGTTGGCCTGCCGGCACGTTCGGCGACTCGCTACCCCTTCGAGTTTTCAGGAGGGCAACGCCAACGTATCGGCATTGCTCGCGCCATTGCGCTCAATCCCAGGCTGATTATTTGCGATGAGCCTGTTTCAGCATTGGACGTGTCGATTCAGAGCCAGATTCTCAATCTGCTGAATGACCTGCAGCAGGAGTTCAGCCTGTCCTATCTGTTCATCGCCCACGACCTGGCCGTGGTAAAACACATATCGGATCGCGTCGCGATTATGTACCTTGGCAAAATTACGGAGACCGCCGACAGCGAGGTGATCTATCGGGAACCGGCTCATCCCTATACCCAATCATTGATTGCGGCGATACCTGTGCCCGACCCTCATCACAAGGCCGATCGGCAGATACTCAGCGGCGACGTACCGTCTCCCATCGACCCGCCATCAGGCTGCCACTTCAATCCCCGTTGCCCCAAGGTTATGGATCGCTGCAGCGTGGAATCGCCGCAGCTGATAGCGCTGGAGGGGGAACACCGTAGCGCCTGCTTTTTAGCAGAATCTTGAGAGGCCCCAGCGCTGTTGCAGAATTCCGGAGTCCATGATTTTTGAAATTATGCGTTCCAACAATCCACTTCTCAGGTAAGAATGAGTGAATTTTTGGGTACTCTCAAATGCGCCTTGGTCGTTATTTATGACATGATGATTTGAGATCGTTCTTCTGTTCTTAGGATTTTGAATCAATGCCTATGAAAAAAACTGCAAATAACAGCTCACAAAAACCTAACTCCGCGTTCCATGCGGTTATCAAAGCCATCGCTTTTAGCATAATGTGCTCTGCAACATATGCAGGCCAAGTAGCACAAACCCCCGGGTTAAGCCCAGCGCTTCACGTCAAAGTTAAAAACCTTGTGGATGAACATTCCGCGCAGGTAGAGGCTATCTTCAAAGACATTCATCAAAATCCCGAATTGGGTTTTATGGAGGTACGCACCGCGGGCCTCGTAGAGAAAGAGCTACTATCGCTTGGGTTTGAGGTTGAAACGGGTATTGGTAAGACCGGCGTTCTGGCCATCTTACGCAATGGCGAGGGTCCAACGGTTTTATACCGCGCCGACATGGATGCCAATGCCGTGGAAGAAAACACCGACTTGCCTTATGCCAGCACAGCGCGCGCGACGTTGGCTAGTGGTGAAGAAGTGCCTGTCGCGCATATGTGTGGCCACGACGCCCACGTCAGCTGGATGCTGGGGATGGCACACGTCATGAGTGACCTGAAAGAGCATTGGCGCGGCACACTTGTGCTGGTGGCCCAGCCTGCAGAGGAGTTAATTGCCGGGGCTGCCGCCATGTTAAAAGACGGCCTTTACAGCCGATATAGTATGCCTGAACCTGATTACATGCTTGCTTTGCATTCGGTGCCCATTCCGACCGGAAGCGTTATTAATGTTAGCGGTGTGCGCTACGCTGGTACTGACCAATTAGATGTTACGTTTTACGGCTTTGGTGGGCATGGGTCTATGCCGCAACACACTAAAGATCCTGTGGTCATGGCCGCCAATGCGATTATGCAGTACCAAACGATTGTGTCGCGAAACATCGATCCGCAACAGGCAGCGGTATTAACCGTAGGTTCTGTTCAGGCCGGTACCAGCAATAATGTAATTCCTGATAAGGCCGTGCTTAAAATTAATTTGCGCTGGTTTTCTGATTCGGTTCGCCATCAACTTATTGAAGGCATTAAACGCATTAATAAATCTATCGCCACAGCCAACGCATTGCCCGAAGACAAGATGCCAGTGATTGAAATGAAAGGGCATTCTAGCCCTCTGGTTAACGACGTAGATTTAACTGCGCGTTTGTCTGGCAGTTTTGCGGGCGTGGTCAGTAAACAACAAATCATTGAAAGCGCACCGGCGGCAATGGCGTCGGAAGATGCCCACCTGTTGCTGGCCGATAACACCGAAGTGCCGCTGGCCTACATTATGATTGGCGTGGCTAGTCCTGAAGCATTTGCCGAAGCGGGAAATAGGCCGCCATACTTTAACCACAACGGCGACTACAAAGTAGAATTGGATGCTATTCCCTTTGGTAGTCAAATTGCTACCACCGCGGTATTGGATTTATTGGCTCAATAGAGTAGGAAAGTGACTTTAGGGTCGGCGTTGCCGGATTCGATTATGTCGAGCTCCTGAGTTGTCACTTGCCAAAACTCTCAGCCTGCCATCAGGCTGCGCACCAGGGCCTCGCACTCGCTGCGTTCCAGGTAACGCGGCGTGGGGTAGCCGCTGCCTTCCTGCAGTGCCGCGTCGACCAGGTCTTTCACATCTTCTTCACGAATGACATCGGTAGTGGCGGGGATGCCAATGGTTTCGTTCAATTCGCGCACCTTGGCAACCAGCTTGTCGGTGAGAGCGGCGTGTCCCTCGGAGGACTCACCCAGACCTGCGTGGATGGCAATATCGGCCATTTTTTCCGCTGCGGCGCCTTTCATCAGGTCGAGCACGTGGGGCAGCACCATGGCGTTAGCCAGGCCGTGTGGCACACCGTATTTGGCCCCCAGGTTATGGGAGACCGCGTGCACATAGCCTACCAGGGCATTGGTGATTGCCAGTCCGCCGTAATAAGACGCCATGGCCATGGCCTCCCGCGCTTCGAGATTATCGCCGTTTGCGCAGGCCTCCGGCAGATTGTCGAAGATCAGTTTGATCGCGCTCATCGAGTAATAGCGGGTTTCTGGCATTTCCCAAACGCCAATATAGGCCTCGATAGCATGGGTGAGTGCGTCCATGCCGGTTGCCGCGGTAATGTGCGGCGGCAGGCCTCTCATGACTATCGGGTCGAGGGCAGTGGCGCGTGGAATCAGTGCGGGATCAATGACGCCGCTCTTTTCATGGGTCTCATTGTCGGAGATAACCGCGATCATGGTGGCTTCGGAACCGGTTCCAGCTGTGGTAGGAACGGCGAAGAAGGGAAGGGCTGGCAGCTTGCATTGCTTGAGTCCCAGGCAGTCTTCCGCTTTGCAGTCGTTGGCCGCAGCCAGTGCGATCACTTTGGCGGCGTCAATGGAGGAACCGCCACCAAATGCCATAACAGCGTCGCATTGTGCTTGCTTCAATACTTCAATGCCGTCGTTAACGACTTGCTGGGTAGGGTCCGGCAGCACGCCGTCGTAAATCTCATGGGCCACACCGTTGTTGGTCAGTGTTGCCAGGGTTGTGTCTAGTGCGCCAAGCTCAACCAGCGGTTTATCGGTTACGATCAGTACTTTGTCGATGCCGAACTGGCTAATGGTCCGACAGAGATCTTTTACCGAGTCAGCGCCGGTGAAGGTGAGGGCCTTGGGCTGGGGCTTGGTAATAACCATGGCGGTGAGAGAGCGTTTGGCCTTGTAAAGCCACTCTTTATAGAATGCGGGCATAGTGGTACCTCAGAAATTTCAGCAGCTATTGTCATAGGGTCAGCGGGACCATTGCAAGCACAAGAATTAATAATGGGCTGACCCGGTTGATTGCTAATCCAGCGCCATCTTCAAGCCGCTGATCAATTGCTCTATCTCAGCCATACTCGTGTAGTGCAGGAACGACATTCTGATGACCCCAGGATTAAGCGCTACATTCATTTCTGCGAGAGGCCTCACCCCGTAGAAATTCCCAGTCCCTACCATCAGTTTTTGCTCTCCAAGAGCTGCGGCAACTTCCTCCACCGTTTTCTGACGAGGCAGGATGCTCACAGTGGCGGCACGGATGGCGGGGTCATCCGGACCGATAATCGCGACATCGTCGCGCGATTTCAAAAAGTCCAACAGTGGGGTTAACAATGCTTTTTCATAATTGGAGAACAGCTGGTGTAGTTTTTGACCCCTGATCGCAGCCTTTACATCCTCGTTAAAATGATGGGCGTAGAGGGTGTCCAAATAATCAGCAATGCCTGCCGCCGCAGCAATTTGTGCGTGGTCCGGCCCCGCCGGCGTCAATTTACAGTGCGCTTCATCCTTGTTGAAATAGTGTGACTGATTGGTCATTTCTTTCATCAATTCTCGCCGAACAAACATTGCCCCCAGGTGTGGTCCCCAGGTTTTATAAAGTGAGAACAGGTAGATGTCTGCACCCAGGGCGCCAATATCGGGTAGACCATGGGGCGCGTATGAAACGCCGTCAACAACCGCCAGGGCGCCCGCCGCGTGGGCCTTGTCGGCGATCTCTCGCACCGGGTTGATATGCGCAACAATGTTGGAGGCATGGGGAAAGGCGATCATTCGGGTGCGGGCTGAGATCAGGGCATCGAGCTCGTCCACATCCAGTCGACCTGTTTCTTTGTCGACATGCCATTCCTTTATCACCAGCCCTCGATCTTCCAGGCGCCGCCAGGCTCCGGCGTTCGCTTCGTGGTCCTGGCAAGACACGATGATCTCATCGCCATCGCTCCACATGGGCCTTAGTGCGTTGGCCAGCACATAAACATTTTGCGAGGTCGATGGGCCGAAATTCAACTCATCGTCGCCTACGTTCAGGTAGGCCGCCAATCGCGTATAGGCCTCGTCCATTCTCTCGCCGGCCTCAATAGAGGCCGGATAGGGGTAGTAAGGCTGTACTTTGGTCTGGGTGTAGAACGTCAGGAGGCGATCAATGACTTGCTGGCAAGTATAAGAGCCCCCTGCATTTTCAAAGAACGCCCAGCCCTGCAGAGAGGGTTCACTGAAAGCGGGAAATTGGGAACGAATGAAATTGGAATCAAGGTGCATGGCAGCTCAGTCTCCGTTGACACAGCTATTAGTAATTATGGTCAGACCACATTTTGCCTGGCGGGCGGGTACTAATGTAATGAGCCGTCCCCATTCACGCCCCTAACCCGGCGTGAGATGGCCATTGATGTAGGCAACCTGCAAGCATGCACCATTGTGAGGGAAGCATGCGGCGGAACCAACTACCCGACACGACTTTTTAAGGTGGCGGTCATAGTGCGAAATTGATCGCTGCTTATCGTTTCCCTGTTTTTTCACCAGATAATAAAGAAACCCTAAAGCTTTGCAGAGACGGCTTTATCCATGAATTGCTGCGTTACAATGTCTCCTCAACAATTCGGAACGGACTTCTCCATATGCAAGCGTTGCTTAAACAAAAGGTGTTGTTGGCGATATTGAGTTCTTTTCTCTCGGTGTCTTCGGTCGAGCTTGCGCATGCAGAGCTTGAGGAACAGCGCGGAGAATGCGTAGTGCTGCTGCACGGTATGTGGCGGTCAGCACTCGCTATGAAGCCACTAGAGTGGCACCTGGAAGAGCAGGGGTATTCTGTGGTCAATGAGAGTTACAGCTCTCTGTCCTATTCCATACCTGAGTTGGCAGACATGGCCGCCGGCGGTGGACTAGCTGCCTGCCGCGAACGTGGCCTTGCCAGGGTGCACTTTGTAACCCATTCGCTGGGCGGTATCCTGGTGAGGCAGTACGCCAAGGGGCGGACAGTTCCAGGGCTTGAGCGGGTTGTGATGCTGGGGCCACCAAATCAGGGCAGTCAAGTGGCTGACTACTATGGCTCTATCGACTTCCTGGACGGCCTTCGGCCTCAGGTTATGGACGGTCTGCGCACTGATGAAAACTCGGTGACCTCGGGGCTAGGGCCCGTCGATTTCGAACTGGGAATTATTGCCGGAACGGTAAATCGACGACCCATGATCCCAGGCTTTCCCCAAGAGCCTGGCGACGGTACAGTCTCCGTGGCGGAGACCGTGGTACCGGGCATGGTGGATTTTCTGCAAATGGCAACTACCCATACCTTCATGATCTGGAATTCACAAGTGATGGATCAGGTTGTCCATTTTTTGCAGTTGGGTAAGTTTAACAGGGAGTCTCAGGAATCCGGGATTGAGCCCGCATCGTAGACGGGGCGGGGGCGCTGGTATCGCAAGTTAAGCTATTGGTCGAGAGTCGCTTCGCCGGTGTGCCGGGCCACTCAGATCAGCGGCGAGTAGTATTATCCTTGCCGAGCATCAGCCATAGCTGCCCTGCGATGATGAACAGCGCTCCACTGGAGCAGAGAAAGGGGTCTATGTATAACTGATTATTGAAAGCATACTCACCTTTCGATATTTTCGCCCATCCCATGAAATTCTGATTGACGGTTACAACGCCGCCCAGAAACGGGGTCGACAGGGCCACGTGACCCCGCCGATTCCAAGCGCTTGGCGCATCTTTGGTTTCACCCTTAGTTAGAACCGGGGGAGAGCTGAACCGTTAATATCCTCAGAATGTAAAGCGTAATCCCGCACCTACACTATTGATATCCGTTTCTGTGTCGAAACGCACTGCTTCAAGATAGATGTCGAGGCTGCCAAAAATGTTGAGCGCGGCACCGACGCCGTAATAAAGATCGGTGCCGTCGTCTTTAAAACGGTCACCTTCAAGGTCCCAGAATGCTGCGCCCCCGCGAGCGTAGACATCGAAAATCCACAGTGGTATCGACGCAATGCCTCCTACTGTAAGCACAGTGGCATCCAGATTTTCTTTGTCGCCATTGATAGCATCACTTTCGGAGCGGAATTCACCAAAGTCCCAATAAGCTGCATCTAGCGCAAACCACTCGTTGAATCGCCAGCCGCCGCCCAGATTGAAACCAACGCTACTGTCGTCATAGATAGTTTCCAGATCCTCCGGTGGGCTGAAATCTTCCTTGTCGAAAGTGTCATCTATGCCATTGTAATTCACACCGCCAGCAAGGAAGAAGCCGGTGCTATCTGCTTTAGCTGGCAGTGCCAGAATGAGCATCAGGGTGGCGAGGATAGGCACTAAAGACTTAGTGAATGGGTTGGTCATTGTCGAACACTCCAGATCGAGACTACATAGAATTATTACAGATAATAATATAGAGCCCCGGAGTGGCATTACATCAAAAAATCGTCAATATGAATTCGAAGACAATATTCTTGATACAAACCTAGGCTATTTCGATCTGCATTGTATGAGCTGACGACTATCGAGCCGAAACGTTGAACTTTGCCAGTGTCGTTTCGGAAGGCAGGTAACCAAAAAGGGATTTGTAGTCAGCTGCGAGTTGGCTCATATGCCAAAACCCCCATTCGCTGGCGACATCACTAATACTTCGGTGGTTGTTTTTGCGAATCAATTCACTATGAACCTGATTCAGGCGCTGTACGAGGATGTAACGTTTCGGGGAAATCGAAAATCGTTCCATGAATGCTCGCTCTAAAGTGCTTAAGCTGGTTGCAGCGGCCACACACACAGCTTCCACTGTGAGTGCTTCCTTTGGGTTAGCTTCAATAAAATCGAGTGCGCGCCTGAGTGCGAGTTCTCTGTTGCGAACGGGAATCCTTTTGCCCTGATCGTGAGGCATTCCAAGCTGAATGATTGCGCTGGGTAAGTCTAGCGAGATCAATTCGGATAGTGAGGCCTGTGCCTCCAGGCTTTGGGGTTTTGATTGCTCCAGTTTGAAAATCTTCTGGGTAATGGTTTTTATGGCAGCCAGTCGTTCAGGGGCAGGTTGGACTTCTGTGCCCCACAGTTGAACGCTTTCGCCAGGGTCAGGTAAATGCAAATTTTGGGAAAGTTCGGACATTCTCGACTTTTCGATGGCCAGTGTATAAGCATCGAAGCCAGGCTCCCCGACACTGGAGAAACCTTGTTGCTCGTCAATATAGATAAAATCTCGATTGCTGAGCGGTCGATTTTCGATCGTTGAGGTCACCATTGGACTAACCGGCAGTCCAAATGTCCGGTAGCCCTGAGGCGGTACCACATCTTGCTTAGTGCGTCGTTCGCAAGATACACGTAGCAGAATCGCCATAGGGTCTAAAAGAGCACTGAAACGAGCGTCTCCGGCTCCGCAGTCCAGTTGGCCAAACTTGGCAGACCAGCCTAGCTGGCAAATGGCATCTGAGAATTCACTGACAGAAGAAAATTCTTGTTGAGTGGATAAAAGTTGATTCATAACCGGGCCAAAGTGATTGCGGCACCTGCTCCGTTAATGACGAGTTTTTGCGGTTGGCCAGCGAGTATTGACGAATTTTCGATACAGGTTGACCAAAACGACTCTATATACTTTTGCCTGCAATGTAAATTATCTCATCTGCCTAAGCATGATTGGAACGCCAAAGAGCAGGTATGTAGCCTATGGCAAGTAAACAACTTGGCAGACCGCCATTTCCTCCGGATAAAACTCGCTCTGAGCGAGTCGTTACGTTTGTTACGCCAACTGAGTTGGAACAACTACAGCGCCTCGCGACTAGTAAGGATCTGGCGGTTTCCGCCGCAGTTCACCAGATTATCAGCAGTGAATTAAAGAAATGAATTTCAACCAGGGAGAAAACAATAATGCTAGCTAAACCTAAGAGGCGGTTAAAACGGCTGTTACATCACGGTGGAGCAGTGCTCATGGGCTTACTGGGCGCGCACGCCTTTGCGGCAAAGCCCATCGTTCATGATGCAGAATACTACATACTGGAGGCCCAAAACGGCAATGTATGGGCTGTTGAAGATGGCAGACTGGACGAAAAGATTGCCGAATTGCGCAGCAAATACGGCAAACCGCCCAATCTAGTTCATTACATGTGGGATGATCAGCCGGTGATGTCGTTTGGCGATCCTATCTATCAGAAGATTCGTGGCTATGACACGCCCGTATTGAACCAGTTGGCAGAAGAGGGGATGCTGTTTTCTCGGATGTATACGGAACCGGGTTGCACGCCGAGTCGATCAGCCACTCTGACAGGACAGCTCGCTATTCGCACAGGAACCTGGGAAATCGGCTTTCCGGTTGAACACACGGGCCTGGCAGCAGAAAATGTAACTATGGCGGAGGTCCTCTCCAAAGCTGGTTACGCCACTGGTTTCTTCGGCAAGCTGCACCTCGGTGATACTGAGGAATCTTATCCTCACAATCAGGGTTTTGACGAGGCGTTCTGGGCTATTTATAACCAGGTGACCAGTTTGTATAACAACATGGGTGAAGGCGCCAACGCTATTATTGGTTACAAGCAAGAGCTTTTGGCTGACAACCCCTACAAGCGCGATAATACCTTTGTGAATGAAAAGGGTTTCGTTTTTTACCTGGAGGGTGAAAAAGGGGAGCAGGCAAACGAGTGGCGCGATGGTTCCAAGGAACTGCAGGATTACAGGGACTTTGATATGGAGTCCCGCAAGCGTGCCCTTAGCTTTATTAGAAAAAGTGTTGAGGATGATAAACCTTTCTATGTGTCCTGGTGGCCACTGTGGATTTCATTCATCGCTAATCCTCAAAAGCAGACCTTGCAACGCGGCATGGTGGGTGAGGAATACCAGCGGGTTGTTGAACCTGATATCGCGGCTTTGCGCAACACGCTGGAGGAGCTTGGTGTCGCAGAAAACACCTTGATTATCGCTATGGCGGACAACGGCCCGATGACGCACAACCCACCTGCAGGTGCAGGCCTGGGTGAGGGAATGTTCCGAGGCGGTAAAGGTGACTTCACTGAAGGTGGAGTGAGAGTTCCTGCGGCTGCTTTATGGCCTGGAGTTATCGAGCCGGGCCAGGTAGTGGGGGATATGATTCACCAGGTGGACCTGTTCACAACCTTTGCGAGACTGGCGGGAGCCACTAAATATGTTCCCCGCGATCGTATTATTGATGGCCTTGACCAAACGGCATTGCTGTTTGGCGGCGATACCAAAGGACGTCGCGACTATAATTTTATTTATCAGGGGCCAACACTAGCTGCCACGACGAAGGACCAGTACAAAATGCATTGGGTATCCAAAGATCAATCCCAGGCTAATTCAGGTATCACCGCTGTGTATGACTTGTACAACGATCATCGTGAGGTCAACCCTGTGGTGGTTGGCGGCTTCCATATGAAAGAACCGTTCAAGCGTATGCGAGCGCGGCACGATTTGTGGAAGAACAAGTACCCTGATCGTCATCATACCCGCAGGCCCGCTTACACCGGGATAGCGAACGCACGGCCCGAAACAATTGCTATATCCAAGCCACCGGCGGCGTTCAAAGAGCTCCCCTTTGATATGCTAGATTACCTGCAGAAGCTGGATGATTACCCTTGGGATGGCGGGGACAAGTCGAGCTTCGGCGATTAATTGACGACATAAATTGATGCCCTCAGTATGGGGGCATTTTCTCGCTTCCCGGGAGTTTTCCTGGCCAGAAGTTTAATGTGGAACCATGGATATGATTTCAAATATTAGATTCTTAACAGTGCTAATGGTTGCCTTGTTCGGCGCTAGCATCGCTTTGGCGCAGGAGTCGACCGGGCGCAGAGATGCCAGGGCGATTGAGGTGTTAAAAGCGATGAGCGCCTACACCGCCTCGCTGGACCAAATCGTTATCAGGGGTGCGGCCTTCAACGACGCAAGGCTCGGTGCCGGCTTGGTGGTTGCTAATTCCAATGAAGTGACGATGACAATAGATCGACCAGGCTCCATGCATATATCCAGCTTTGATGGTGTTAATCAAAAACACATCTATTTTCATCAGGGAAATTTAACCGTATACAGTTCCGAAAATAGCTTTTATGGCCAGGCAAATATTCCGAAAGAAATCGAGGCAGCGGCGGATTTTGCGATTGAAGAACTGGACTTGGAAGCGCCTTTAATGGATCTGATCTATCGAGACCTGTCTACTCAATTGGCCAAGTCAGACGATTCAGTAATTTATCTCGCCGATAAGAGTCGTGTGGCCGGTGTAGATTGCCATCACCTGGTTATCAGGGGGCCAGAAATCGATCTTCAGGTTTGGATAGAGGAAGGCGATAGGCCGTTACCCAGGAAAATAGCAATGACATCCAAGTGGGAGAGCGGTTCGCCGCGATTTACCGCGAACTTGGCCTGGGACACTGCGCCCAAAATCAGCCTCGAAGAATTCAACTTCAAAGTACCTGAAGGCGCCGTCAATATTGGCTTCGTTCAACAAACCACCACACCATAAAAAGAGGGTAACGAAATGAATCGCAGAACGTTTTTGCGCTCAATGGCCACTCTTTCGGTGGTCGCTACGATCCTGCCCGCCACTAGTTTAGTTGAAGCGAGAGTAGGTAGGCCCGCAAGTCCCGGCAGTGTTGCCGGAGTTAGACGGCGTACACGCAGAAGAACGCGTCGTAGGGTATACCGAAACCAAAGGCTGTATGCCCTGCCTTACGGTTGCCATACAACCCGCATGCGGGCGGGCGTTAATTACTACTACTGCGGTGGCATCTGGTATAGACCGACCTACCAGGGCACTACCGTGGTGTATATCGTAGAAGATATCGAATCAGGTGCTGACACTAATGTGGAGTTTGAAGAGTGAGGCTGCGCAAAACGTAGTCGGATTTGTGGGTGGTCTTTAAATTATCCGATCGATGACGTCACACAGTCTCAAGAACTTAACTTGGCCGAACCGATCAACACTCAGCCCGACATCGGAATTTCAACTTCTCCCGCCACATCATAGGCATTGGCCACCATCGATTTTGGCGGGTGACTCTCCATTGCCCCCGTAAATTCTGCAACCTGTGGTGTTTGCAAATGTAATGCAAGTGCATCCAATGTCTCCCAACGCTCGACAATCTGGATAACACTGGGATTGCCCATTGGCGTATTAAAGCTATAGGAAATATTGCCAGGCTCATTTCTGGTGGCTACTTCCAGAGCCATAATTGCTTCTCTTAACGCTGCAATGTCCACAACTGTCGATTCTATAGTGGCTAATACAATAATCATTTCTGTCTCCTTCTGGTTTTCCTGGTGGAGCGCCTGGCGCCTGCTTTTCGTTGGAGGACCCTGCGAGTTCCTCGCCGTTTGTTGATACCCATAATATTGACGGCCCGCCGGGTGAACTCTTCCGTGTCTATGCCAAATTGCTCTGCCACCCGCACAATGCTTTCGGGCATGGCGACCTTGGCCATGGCGACGGCGGTGTCGGCCTTCATCTTGCTTACATCGAAAGTAATCCATTTTTCGGGCACTATCTCCAGCACCACGCGGCTCTCGGAGTCGAGCAGTGCTACAAAGGCGTTCCGTACGGGGGTTATAGCAGGCATCACGCGCTTGGCCAGTGCTGGATAAAACCAGGCTTTTGTTGCGTCGTCGGCGTGAATAACAACGCGCCCCTTGGCTGTGGCACTCTTCTGCCGCCCCAGCGAGGTACCTCCGCTTGATACTGCTACAGACACACGTGGATCACGTTCGATGGCGCGCATGCGAGCGCGCTGGGTGCTCAACGTAACCCAAAAGCTGCCATCGCGCCAAACGAAACTCATGAAGACGCCAACGGGCCAGTGGTCCTTTGTGCCCCACATGAAATTCAGCTCAGTCTGCTCGCTCAAAAGCTGTTCGAGAACGTCGTCATCCATGGTGTATGACCTGACGTCCTCATAGTTCTCGCTAGCCACGCGCTCTCTCCGTCGTATTTTTTCCTGAGCGGCCAGTCCACAAGCGGCCTGATAGCAACTCGCCAGGGCGGGTTACCAGAAGGGCAGCGCTGCTACCCGGCACTGCCCTGGGTCATGCAAAACTTGCGTCCATCGCTTTCCATATACTTCTTGAGATCTTTCATAATTTGCCGCAGATTTTTGGCCAGAAACAGTTTAATGATGGGCGAAACCACAGCTGCGGGTGCACGCAGCTCCATGCCGACTGTCCAGGTCAGGCGACAGCTATCATCACCAAGATCTGTTACCTCGTAATTTTCGCCAAAGGCCTTGAGGAATTTTTGGCTAAACTGATTAAAGCGAAAAGCCATGTGGCGTGGTTCATCCCAGGCCAGGAATTCCTCACAAGCTATCATGCCTGCAGGCATCTCAACGTTTCGTGTTGTGCCTATTTTAAAAGGAGGGGGGGAAGTCCATTCCACATTCTCGATGACAGCTACCCATCTACTCCATGCTTCGGCGTCTTTAAAACACCTGAACAAGTTTTCCGGGCTACAGGGAAGAATGACTTCGGACTCAATGCGAATTGGGGCACTTGTAAAAAAGTCCAGATCTATCTTTTTACACTCGTGTTGTATCCCGGTCATGTTTTAGTCCTGTCTCATAAAACGCAAACTACGGTGACGTCTGTTAGTCCTTCTGTTGGTAAAATCCGGTGCACGGTAACCCTTTTACTTTTTGTCAGGATTGGTCAAACAGCCCCGGGAGATCGTCGTCCTCAGTCTCCAGTAGCTTGTCGACCCAGGCATGGAAGGTCTGGCCGCCTTCTTCGTTACGGCCAAACATCACGAACTTCCGACTGCCAGTGCGTAATGCGTCTTGCTGCTTCAACCCCGTGGCATAATCTTCGTCCTGCACCACAGCCTTAAGAAATTCGAATTGCTGGGTCGCTGCCTCCTCTTGCTCGGGAGTCAACTCTCGGTCAACCAGGAAATTTTGTATTGTGAAGGACTCTCCCGGCTCTTTGCCTGGGAACAACTGCGAGACCATCACCGCCTGGTAGCTCTCTTCCGCTACCGCATCAAGACCAGCAAAGCAGGCGATACTAATATGAGGGAAGATTGTCCAGACACCGGCCAAAAGAGCTTCTGACGGCCATTGGTTTTCACTTCGATCACCGACGATGCCAGCAATAGTGTCAGGAGAACTCACTCGCTGGTGTGGGCCCCACTGGTAGTACAAGGCTTGGGGAGGCGTGTCAGCGCCAAAGCTGTTTTTGTGCAGAATCGGAATGTGATAAAAGTCCAGGTAGCCGTCGTAGGCAATTTTCCAGTTCGGCCCTCGGAGAACCCGATTATCGAAAAAGTGCCAATCCTTAAGCTCAAATTGCGACAGCACCCCCTCATAGCCGCAGAGAAAACTCTCTATAGACAGGCTCGATTGGCTATCCAGCGTCACCCAGATCAGTCCGGCCTGTTCCAGGCAAGGCAGTTCGACCAGGCCATTGGAGTCCCTTTCAACTTCGCCGAAGTCACCTTCGCAGAGCACATGCTTCAGTGCACCCTGGTTATCGTAGCTCCAGGCATGGTAGGGGCAGACAAAGCGCTTGGCATTGCCTCTGCCTGTGGCGACAACCTGGGAGCCACGGTGGGCGCAACTATTCTCAAACGCCTTGATTTTTCCATCGGCGGTGCGGCAGATCAGTATCGGCTTATCCATGACTGACAGGGCCTTGTAATCGCCAGCCTTCGGCAGCTCACTAGTGGTGGCCAATACCAAGGGCATGCGCCCAAATATCAGGTCGCATTCGCGCTGCCAGCGCTCGAGATCGAAATAGTGCTCCACCGGCACGCGGCCAATATCCGCTGCGTGTCGCATGGTGCCCGACTGGGAGTACTTGAGGTTTTCCCTAACGATCTCAATCAGCTGTGCTTTTGACATCGGTTTATATCCTCTTATATTTCAGGGCCCTAAGGTCACCTTGAATATTGATAGCATATGTCACAACGACCTTATCTTAACTCTCGAGTCCTATACAAACAAGTTGTACTGTTTTTTATTAAAGCGGACGGAGCGGTAGCAGTTGGTCCGTGTTGGGTCTGATCATCTATGTGGTTGCCCAGGTGCTCGGCATTCGCCCGCACCATGTTCCATTGGGCCTGCTCGGTAGCATGCTTGCCCTGTGTGTAATGCTGTTGCTCACGGGCATTCTTACCGTCCTGCTCAATGCTTGGGATGAGAATTACTACTCTACGGTTGAGGATGCCGTTGAATGGGTATTAACGCTCATGCTACAGGGAAATTTTCTGTTGGTGTGGCTGATGTGGTGTCATGCTGGGGTTGAGTTAGTAGTGAACGAGTCACCCCAGGGTGGCTATCACCAGTGAATTAATCAGTACGGCCACGAAATACGCTCCGCACCCGCCTGTATGCCGGTTTTCTGTAATCCTCCCCTTTATTGATCCGTCTCATTAATGCTGCCGCTACTCGCGACTACACTTTAAGCAGAGTTCGTGGGTGGAAGACAGTGATGAACAACGAACAAGGGGAAAGATTGCCCAAGGGCGTCAAGCTGCTGCACGACCCGGTGCGCAATAAGGGTACGGCCTTCACCGAAGCAGAGCGTGATGCACTTGGTTTGCGTGGGTTGCTACCGCCGCGTGTTTGTTCGCCAGCGGAGCAGGAGCTGCGGGTAATCGGCAATCTGCGTAACAAGGCCACCGACCTGGAACGATACCTGTTCCTGGTCTCGTTACAGGATCGCAACGAAACGCTGTTTTACCGGGTGGTGATCAACCATATCGAGGAGATAATGCCCTTGATCTATACCCCTACCGTGGGCAAAGCTTGCCAACACTTCAGCCATATTTACCGCCGTCCGCGTGGACTTTACATATCACTGCGGGAGCGCGGCCAGGTAAGAGAAATACTGAAAAACTGGCCACACAAGGATGCCCGGGTGATCGTGGTAACTGACGGTGAGCGCATTCTGGGGCTGGGAGACCTTGGCGCTGCGGGTATGGGTATCCCTATCGGCAAACTCTCCCTGTACACTGCTTGCGCCGGTATCCACCCCACCCAGTGCCTGCCCGTCACCCTGGACGTAGGCACCAATAACGAATCCTTCCTGAACGACCCCCTTTATCTGGGCCTGGAGCGACGCCGGGAACGGGGCGAGGCCTACGATGATTTAATTGAGGAATTCATAACTGCTGCGAGTGAGGTATTCCCACAGGCCCTGGTGCAACTTGAAGACTTTGGCAATCGCAACGCGTTTCGTCTGTTACAGCGTTATCGCGACCGGTTGTGTCTTTTTGACGATGATATTCAGGGTACCGGTGCTGTAGCCCTGTCAGGTCTGTTAGCTGCACTGCGTATTTCGGGTGGCACGCTCGCCGACCAGAGGATATTGTTTTTCGGCGCCGGCCAGGCGGGCATTGGCATCGGCAACACCATTGTCGCCGCCATGGTAGAGCGAGGTTCCTCTCCAGAGCGAGCTCGCGGTAACTGCTGGTTTTTCGACAGTCAGGGGCTATTGGTCGCCGGGAGGGATAACTGCCCCTCGCAAAAACGCCACTTTGCGCACGAGCACGCACACCTTGGCGACTTCGCGGAAACAGTGCGCGCACTGCAACCCACAGCTATTATCGGCTGTGCTGGCCAGCCCCAGGTCTTCACACAGGAAGTCATACAGGCTATGTCCCAGCTGAATGAACGGCCAATCGTTTTCGCCCTGTCCAATCCCACGGTCAAAGCTGAATGCACCGCACAGCAGGCCTATGAGTGGAGTGAAGAGCGGGCCATATTCGCCAGCGGCAGTCCATTTGAACCAGTACAGATAGGCAATAAAACCTTCGTCCCCGGGCAAGGCAATAATGCGTATATTTTTCCAGGTGTCGGGCTGGGCGCCGTGGTCAGCCATGCGCGTAGAGTCACCGACGAGATGTTCCTGGCAGCCTCGCGGGTGCTGGCTGACATGGTCAGCGACGAGGATCTGGATTTAGGACGGGTCTATCCCAGTCTCTCTCGCGTTCGTGAGGTATCAGCCCTGATCGCCGCGGAGGTGGCTGCAATCGCCTATGATCAGGGCCTGGCGCAACGCGAGGCTCCTGAAGACGTTCTCAGCGACATCCGTGAACACATGTTCCAGCCGTTATACCCGCACTATGCATGAAAGCATGGGATCGCAGGGCACCGCCGAAAAGAACTTAATTTTCCGGAACGCTATGGATTGCTGCCCCGTTTCTTCCTGGTGAAAATACTTGGCACTGCTATCGCTTACTGAAAAAGGGTCGCCGGCTCTCGACCTATCGGTTACTCCTTCACCGTAGGTGCCACTCCAGCCACACACAGCAGGCCAGCCATAATGGCCATGTTCTTGATGAAGTTCTGCATTTCATGCGCGCGTTGTAGTCCTTCCTCCATACCCCAGAAGTCATGCATAAACACGCTGATAACCAAGGTGAGTCCCGCCAGCACAAAGGCCATCAACTGGGGGCGCCAGCCTGCCATGAGGCTAGCGCCACAGCCAATCTGGAGAATAATGGTAAGGACCAATAACACGGGTACAAAGGGTACTCCGTGGTCCGCCATGTACTCGCTCATACCTGCAAACCCCGTGATCTTGCTGATGCCTGGCAGGATGAAATACAAACCCAACAGGCCACGCCCGGTGAGAAACAGAGTGCGTTGCATATTTACAAAGTTGTAGTCCATGTCTTGGTCCTGTTCTTGTTATTGTTTTGATCGATGTTCGAGGCCTTATTGAGACGGGTCAGGCTCCGATTCCAGCTTATAACAATGCTGCCATACCCTGGGTCACCTTGGCGTTCCCGTTGTCGTTTCAAGAAAGGAAACGGAAGCTGCTGTCCCAATTCTATTGCAAACGTCATTTGTATGCCTAAGATTGTTTGATTTCTGCGTTCGTAGTGGGGTCAACCGCGTAGGTCAGAAAACCATTAAGGCGATCCCCAGCGACAAATAGAAACGATTGGTAGACGTTCGTCACCCATAGATTAGCTGAACCCTGTCCATGATTACGCGATACTGCTGTACGATGATCTGGTCGTTGTTAGGCAACGAAGTGCTCAATTTGGATACGAAGTTATAAATGGTTGGTTTGGCCTAGCCTGGTTGACTTACAGTGACTCGTAAAAGCCTATCAACAACTCGCGTAGCCAGCGGTGGCCAGGATCGGTGTCCAGTGCCTGGGGCCAGGTGAGGTAGATCGGCATCTCGTACTCGATGGGTGCAGGAAGAATTTTCAGTTTGTGCACTTCCGCCAGACTCTTTGCAATTTTTCCCGGAACCGTGCCTACCATGTTGGTGCTGCTAATAATTCTTGGGAACTCGAAGAAACTGTGTACGACCATGGCGTGTTCTCGCTTTAAGTCATGGGACCAGAGTTCCCGGTCTACCAGACTTGGGCCGTAGTCCCCCGGTAAGCGCAATGTTACGTGTCGTAGTTCCGCATACTGCTCCAGGTCGATGGAGTCACCGACCGTTGGGTGGTCTGCGCTTACCAAACAGACGTTGCGGTCAACGCCGATCTGTTGTGAAACGAAGACGTTGTCGTCCGTATCCAGTGGCGTGATCCAGAGATACAGGTCAACGTTGCCGAAATGCATTTCTTTGCGTACATCGGTGCCGGCCATGGGCAGTGTATTGATCTGCACATTAGCCTGGATGGCTTCCAGCCAACGCATTAGCGGTGGCATCAGGATCAGCTCTCCGGCGTCTCCCAGCAAAAGATTAAACGTCCGATCACTGGTGGCTGCATCAAAATCCGCCCCTTGTTCCAGCGCGCCAATGATCATATCCAGTGCTCGCCGAATGGGCGCGGCCAGTTCGTTTGCCCGCGGGGTAGGGCGTACTCCGCGTCCGGCACGCTCGAATAATTCGTCCCCGGCCAAGTGACGAAAGCGTGAGATCGCGAGACTAAGGGCCGGTTGGCTCATGCTGATTTTCTCTGCAGCGCGAGACATATTGCCTTCTGTATATACCGCATCGAACACGGTGAGCAGGTTGAGGTCTACACGGCGTAAATTCATGGTGAGCTCCTACCTAAAAGGTTTCTCCATCAAATCATATAAAATATAAATAATATACATACTAATATTAAATTTAAATAATAGATGACGTGGTGCTAAGTTGACGCTCGATCTGTAAATCACCGCAATTGTTCCGGGAGGGAACCATGCAAAACTATAAGAAAAGTGTAATCGCGACAGCTCTGGTGGCTCTGACGGCCGGTGGATCGGCCCTGGTCAGTGCCCAGGCGCTGGAAGAGGTATTGGTCACAGCCCAGAAGCGTGTGGAAGGGATGCAGGATGTGCCCATCTCTATTGCGGTTGTTTCAGGTGAGATGATCCAGAATTCGGGTATCACTAACCTCGAGGAACTGACTCTTTACCTGCCAGCGGTTAACGTCAGTCAATCTGGTGGCCAGACACAGATATTTATTCGAGGTATTGGCTCGGGTAACAATATTGGCTTTGAGCAGTCCGTGGGCACGTTCGTGGACGGTGTGTATTTTGGTCGTGCACGCAACGCCAGGGCGGCCTTCCTCGATGTGGAGAGGGTAGAAGTGCTTAAAGGGCCACAATCCACCCTGTTTGGTAAGAATACGGTGGCAGGTGCCATTAACATTACCACTCGCGGGCCCACCGAGGAGTTTGAAGGTTATCTCGAGGGCAGCTATGAAACGGAAATAGAACAATACGGCCTTACAGGCGCGGTCTCAGGGCCTCTATCGGATAATGTTCGTGGCCGACTCGTTGCCAAGTACTCCGATTCCGAAGGTTACATGGAAAACCAGGCGCCTGGTGGTGAGGATGGCCCCCAGAAAGAGCAGAGCGTAATTCGCGGTGCACTGTCCTGGGATATTACTGACCGTCTGCTGGCAGATTTCAAGGCGGAGACAGGTTCCATCGACACGGAAGGCAAGCATCATAAGATCACCATCTCTACGCCAACCGCCAACTACCTGTTTGGTTTTGGTGATGACCCCAATTTTGAAAGTTCCCTGGGATTCAATACCAAACAGTCTGTTTCTGGGAGTCCCGCCCGCAGAGATTTCGACGAAAATGACTGGGATATCTATCAGGCCACTCTCACCTATGAAATGGATAATCACACGCTAAAGTCCATCACGGCCTGGACCGAATATGAGGTCAACAAGTGTCTTGATGGTGACTATGCCCCGGTTTACTTTCTTGATCAGTGTAACGGTGAGGAGAACGAACAGTTTACGCAGGAATTTATTCTCAGCTCCAACTTAGGTGGCAGTTTTGAGTATCTGGCCGGATTCTTCTACCAGGATTCCGATCTCACCAGCACCACTGATACACATCTGCGCCTTAGCGGTATTCCACCGATAGAAGCCGGTGTCTGGGGACTCTTGGGTACCACCTTGCCAGTGGGTGCTATGGACAGTGGCGTTCTGGCAGAGTTTGAACAGAACACGGAGTCCTGGTCGGTCTTTGGCCAGTTCACCTATGACTTTACCGACAGGTTCCGCGGCACAGTGGGCGTGCGCTACTCCGAGGATGATAAGGAGGCGGATTCGGTGCAGCTGATCACCGCGTTAGGCGGTACCGAGCCCAGCGGTTTTCATACGGCGTTATTGGGTCCGGGCGGCCTGAATTTTCGGGTGCCCTACGACTACAACATCGAACGTAGTGAAGACCATGTCACCGGCAGTATGAACCTGCAGTACGATATTGGTGACGATACTATGATCTATTTCACTGCCTCGAACGGTTTTAAAGCGGGCGGCTTTGATGAGTCTAACGGTTTGGATATCTCCCGAGAGTTCGAGGATGAAAGTGTCCTGAACTTTGAAGTCGGCGCCAAAATGGAGTTTTGGGACAATCGCGCACGCTTGAATTCGGCCATCTTCAATACCAGCTTTGATGATCTACAGGTCAGCTCGTTCGAGTCTGCTACTTTCATTGTAACCAATGCCGGCGAAGCCACCGTGCAGGGTGTGGAACTGGATGGCGTGGTGGCGGTAACCGACAAGTTGGAACTGCGTGGAGCGTTGACCTGGTTGGATGCGGAATACGACGAGTATGATGAGGCCGCCTGTACCGTAGACCAGATTATCGCCCAGGGTAATCCCTGTCGCCAGGACCTTGGAGGTACGCCGCTGCAGTTTGCACCAGATTGGTCGGGAAATATTGGGGCCACCTATGAAACGGGGCTGACCGCCAACACCGATATTCTGTTTGGGCTGGCTGCACTTTATTCTGATGACGTACTGATCATGCCCGATGGTGACAAAAATGGCATTCAGGAATCTTTCTGGAAAGTAGATGCGCGAGTCGCCTGGTCTGCCAGTGATGGCAGCTGGACCCTGGCCTTAATCGGCAAGAACCTGACAGATGAAGATGTCTTTAGCTGGGGTAACGATGCGACTTTGTCAGGCTCCTTCCTCGGCTTCGAGCAGGCGTACTTTCACCAGATGGAAAAGCCGCGCACCTATGAGTTCCAGGCGCGTTACAACTTCTAGCACGTAGTGCATCGGGCCCTGATTATGGGGCCCTGTTTTACAGAACGACTATTATCTATTCTGGTCAACCACCCCCGGAAGGTATGGATGCAACTGTGAGTAAAGAAAACAAGCTTTCAGCGTCACAGTCAGGCGTTAACGCTGAGCCTTTAGCGGACAGTGGTGGCGGTTTACGTCGGCGCACTCTGCTCGCGTCATCGATAGGCGCGTTGGCGACTGGCGGCCTGGTGTCGACTGCGCTGGCAGGGGCAGGGCTGAGTAAGTCGCGTGATGAGTTACTGAATCATGACGGAGTTGGCTTGGCGCAGAAGATTCGCACCCACGAGGTGTCTGCCCGGGAAGTGCTGGAAGCAGCCATCGGACGCATTCGCGCACTGGATGTTGAACTGAATGCAATGACGACCCTGACATTCCAACGCGCCCTGGATCGTGTCGACCAGATTTCTGTGGACTCCGTTTTCGGCGGGGTACCGACAGTGTTCAAGGATCTTATAGATATCGCTGGCGTGCGTCGTAGTAGTGGCTCTCGGCTGCATCTGGCGAATGTGCCGCAAACCTCCGTGGATTATGTGAAGGCGGTGGAGCGTGCCGGGCTCAACATGCTGGGCATGACTAATACGCCGGAATTTGCCTCCCTGGCATTGACTGACAACCAGGCATTTGGCCCGACGCGTAATCCATGGAATCTTGAGCACTCTGCCGGTGGATCCAGCGGCGGTTCTGCCGCTGCGGTAGCTGCGGGTTATGTGCCTCTGGCCCATGGCACCGATGGTGGCGGTTCTAATCGCATTCCTGCTTCCTGCTGCGGAGTGCTGGGAATGAAGCCCAGTCGTTACAGACAGGTATCTGGCGAAGCGGATGGCGGGCACATGTTTTTGCGCACTCACCAGTGCTTGAGTCGAACAGTGCGCGACAGCGCCAGTCTCTTGGCCGTCACGGAAGATCGTTCCAACACGGCCGGGTATGCACCGGTGGGTATGGTGCAGGGAGCGAGTAGACGTCGTTTACGCATCGCCTACTCTTTGAAGAATTGCTTTGGTGAGCAGCCCGAGGCAGCTGTGCGTGAAGTTCTGGAAAAAACCGCAAAGCTCTGCGAGTCGCTAGGGCACCAGGTGGAGGAATTGCCAAACCCCGTAGACGGTGGGGCGATGTTTAGAGCCCTTGAGGGCATTATGCTGGTGGGCATGCCTCCACTGCTGGGCATGGTTGAAAACCTCACCGGCAGACCGGCGGAGGACTCCGGCATAATTTCGCCGGCGATGGTGGCAATGGGGCGGTACGCAAACAACTATACGCCCGAGGATTTTGACAAGGGCATTACCTATTTCAATGATCTGGCTAACCGGTTCACACGCTTCTACGAACAATACGATTTGTGGCTGACACCGGTCCTGCCGATAGAAACCCCAGCGGTAGCCTATGTAGGGCCAAATATGAATAGTGGTGTATTAATTGAGCGTAACCGGCGACTTTTGAGTTATACGGCGGTAGCCAACGGTATCGGTGCGCCCGCGATGTCAGTGCCTTTGTTTCAATCTACGGTATCCGGACTGCCGATAGGGAGCCAATTCATGGCTGCTCCCGGCGCAGACCGAACATTGTACGAACTGGCCTATGAACTGGAAGCGGCGCGGCCATGGGCAGATCGCTGGCCTCCTCATTCTGCCAGGTTTTTGGCATAAACCTTACCAAGGTCAACGCGATGAATGAATCATACATCTCAATCTCTGCTGGGCTCGGGCTGCTAGAGATGACCTCTACCAAGGAGGTTGGCTATGGCGATTGATATTGTTGATGGACTGGTAATCCTGCTCTACCTGTCGGCAATTGTCGGTGTGGGCTATTACGCATCCACCAAGGTCAGCAGTAGCGCCGATTATGCGGTGGCCGGGCGCAGTATGAAATTCCCAGTCCTGTGCGGCACGTTGATCGGTACGACCATCGGCGCCGCCGCTACTATGGGCAAAGCGGGTAAGGCTTACGAGGCGGGGTATGCGGTGCTCTATGCCAGCATTGCCTACATGCTTGGCTATGTCCTGATGGCTTTCTTTGCATCGCGACTGCGGGCAGCCAATATCGATAGTATGCCCGACATACTCCAGCGTCGTTACGGTCCTGGCATGCGTCTTGTTGGAGCCATTATCCTGCTGTTGGCAGCTGTGCCTGTCGTAGGGCTCCAGTTAACGGCCTGCGGCCTCATTGTTACTCAGTTCCTGCCGGATCTGGGTATCACTTTTACCCATGCGGTGGTCATTGCGGCTCTGGTCATTGTCGTCTACACCCTGTTGGGAGGTTTGCTCGCGGTGGCGTTCACCGATTTGCTGCAGGTGGGCATCATGTTTGTGGGAATTGGTGTTCTGTTGCCGCTGCTGTTGGTATTCGAAGTGGGCAGTTTTGGCGGCGTTAAAGAGGTATTGGTTCCTCCGGTCGATGGCTGGCTGGGTGGTCTGGATTTATCTTATACCCTGTCATTTTTCCCCGTATTCACCGCCATGGTGCTGATTGACCCTAGCGTCTGGCAGCGTATCGCCGCAGCTGAGCGGGCAGAGGACCTGCGCCCCGCTATGTTTCTTACGGCAGGATTCTTCGGGTTCTGGAGTGTGCTGGTTGTGGGGTTGGGGGTTGTCGCATTCAACCTCTACCCCAGTCTGCCGGAGGCCGACCTGGCGATTCCCCAAATGGTGGTCGACTATATGCCACCGGTATTCAAAGGTGTCTGCCTGGCGGCGATTATTGCCCTCATCATGTCGACCGGGGACAGCATGCTACTGATTAGTGGGACTACAGTTAGCTGGGACGTCGTGCGCGTACTGCGCCCTGATACGCCCGACCAGAGCCTGTTGTTGATTAGTCGTCTGGTTATCCTGGCCGTGGGCGTAATCAGTATCTTCTTCGCGCTGATGCGAATCCCGCTGTTCGAGGTCAACTTTATGGCGCTGGGGATATTTGTGTCGGGCTTGTTCATGCCGGTGATGGGCGCCCTTTTTTATCGGCGCGCCACAACAGCGGGGGCCATTGCGGCCACCGTCGCAGGTGCGGGATCTTTTCTCTCTCTGCAGTTTGCCCAACTCGCCTACGGTATCTCGCCACCGGTGCAACCGATTCTGGCAGGCCTGGGGTTGGGCGTTGCCGTATTTTTCACCGTCAGCCACTTCACCTGGTCGGAGCATACCGCAACGCCCAGGGCGCTGGCCTGATGTAAACAGAAAGACAGGAGTAGTAGATATGCCCATGCAATATCAGTCCGCCGACGGCATCGGTGTCTTTACCTTCGACAACGGCCGCTTGAATCTCGGGACCATGGCGTTGTGGAAAGAGTTTTATCACCACCTCCTGGCCTTTGAGCAGGATGAAGAGGTAAGTGTGGGCGTGATTACTGGAGCTGGTGACAATTTCTGCTCCGGAGATGATTTGAAAGAGATCCGTACCGAGACCTGGGCACTCACCTCTACTCGCTGGGATCATCTGTTGTGGTCTCACCGTCGCACCAAACCCATGGTTGCCGCCATTAACGGTTACGCCTTGGGTGGCGGTTTTCTTGCCGCGATGCTGATGGCGGATATTCGAGTTGCGGGTGAAAGCCTGCAAATCGGCGCACCGGAGATAGCCTACGGTATGGGTGGTATCAGTGGTGCCACACGCCTGGGCGTGCAGATAGCCCCCGTAGATGCGGCCTACCTGGCACTGACCGGGGAAAAAATTGGTGCACAGCAGGCCAGGGACATACGGATGGTCAACGAGGTGGTACCGGATGACATGACCCTGTCTCGCGCCAAGCAAATCGCAGCGATGATCGCCCGGCATCCTCGCCAGGCGGTGCAGACAGAGCTGGATTGCCTACACCGGGGTACGGAGTTGTCTCAGGCGGAGGCCAACCGCTACAGCCATCACCAGTACTGGCAGGCCCGCAAGTTGATGGGAGATGACAGCGACACCGGTAAAAAAGCGATCGAAACTATGAAAAAAAACAAGGACGGTGAATGAGATGATCACGCATGCGATAAAAGATTTTCAGCAGCGCATTACTGATCTGGAGCAGAGCAACGACTTTCCTGCGGACTTTCGCGACCTGCTCGACCGGGCGGTGGAGATTAATCCCGGTGGCGGCGGCTTTAACTTTTTCGATCAGGGCAGCAGTCTCAACACAACTGAGCTTCGCGATACTGTTTACCGCCTTGCAGACCGCTTGCAGGATATGGGGGTGGGGAAGGGCAGTCATGTTGCGGTTATGCTTCCCAACGTGATCGAATTCCCCGTCACCTGGCTAGCTTTGGGTGTGTTGGGGGCGGTGCAGATCGCAGTCAACAATCGCTTTACCTCGAAGGAACTCGATTACCAGATGAATGATGCTGACACCGATTTCGTGGTGACAGCGCCGGAGTTCCTGTCGGTAATTAACGGCATGGATACGCGGGATGCCCTGTTCACGGATGAAAAGATCATTGTTGTTGCCGATGAGGTTGTCGGGGATCACCCCTCGTGGCAGTCAATGGTTGATAGCGGTGATCCGCAATATCGGCCCGATTGGCAAATATACAGCCGCGACTTGGTGAGCATCCAGTACACCTCCGGCTCAACCGGGCTGCCCAAGGGCTGTATGTTGAGTCAGCGTTCCTGGATTGTATTTGGTTGTGCTGCGCTTTCACTCAGTGACTTTAAAGTTGAAAACATTTTAGCTGATCATGCATTTTTCTACCTTGATCCACAGTGGCAAGCCGTGTCGGCGCTTTATTTCGGTGCCCGACTGCATGTGGCGGGCAGGCTTTCTGCCAGTAAGTTTGTCCAGCGGGTCAAGGATCACGATATTAATGTGACTCTGTTTCCCAGGCCTGCAGTCGGCGAGAAAGGCATACCCTCAGACCGGAATACGCAATTAAAGAAAATTATTGCAGTTGCCGCCGGCGCCGAGGGCGTGCGCAATATCCGTGAGCGTTTTGGCTGTTCAGTGACTGATGGCTACGGTATGACGGAAATAGGCAGTGCCCTGATTTTGCCGGACGATCTTCAGGACCCTGACGCAGATGCCACAGTGGGCGTGCCGGCCCCATTTCGGGAGTGTCGTATCGTGCGGGCTGATGGTACGGATTGTGAAATTAACGAGCCCGGGGAGTTGTGGGTGCGTGGTGAAGGTCTGCTGCTTGGTTACTACAACAAACCGCAGGCCAACGCCGAGGCATTCGAAGCGGATTGGTTCCGCACGGGTGACCTGTTTATCCGCAGTGAAAAAGGCTACTACCAGATCGTCGGTCGACTAAAAGACATGATCCGTCGCTCCAGCGAGAACATCTCTGCCCTTGAGGTGGAGCAGGCCCTGACGATGGTGGAAGGTGTCAGGCAGGTGGCGGTGGTGCCGGTTCCCGATGACTACCGCGGTGAAGAGGTCAAGGCCTATTTGCTGCTGGAAGAGGGGGAGTCCCCCGAAAGCGTCCCTCCGGAAAAAGTAGTGGAGGGTGCGAAAGTGCGGCTGGCCGAATACAAGGTGCCGCGATTCATCGAATATGTCACAAACTTTCCCTACACCCCTTCCCAGAAAGTGGCTAAGGCCAAGTTGATTGCCGGACGAGATGACTTGCGGACCGGCGCCTGGGATGCGTTAGCCTAACTAGAGCGCATCAGGCAATTCGAATTGTTGCACTGCAGCCTGGACCAAAAGAAATACTAGGCATCGGAAGAAACCCGCAAAACTTTCGCAGGGCAAGACCATAGTGCCCGGCCTTAATCCACGTTTTATTGATTATTCGGAATTCTGTTTAATGCCGACCCGTACTCTTATTTCGCTATGGCCATTGTTCTTTGGCCTTGCCCTTGTCGGTTTGGCCATTGGAGTCCAGGGCAGCCTGCTGGGCTTCCGTGCTGAGTTAGAGGGTTTCAGGGACGCATCGATTGGCTTCCTGATGTCGGCCTACTACATTGGTTTTCTGGCGGGAGCAGTACTTGCTCCAAAATTGATAATTAGTGTTGGTCACATCCGTACTTTTGGCGCAGTGTCCGCGCTTGCGTCCATTACGATCCTGGTTCATGCCAGTTTTGTAGAGCCCATGACATGGGCTAGCATGCGTTTTCTTACAGGGTTCGCATTCTCAAGTATTTTTGTAGTCTGTGAGAGTTGGCTGAACCAGGCCTCGAGTAACGATACCCGCGGACAGATCTTGTCTGTTTACATGGTGATCCAACTCGCCGGCACTACTGGGGGGCAGTTCATGCTCAACCTGGCGGACCCCGCCGGTTTTTCTTTATTTATTTTGATCTCTGTGATGGTAAGTTTCGCCGCTATTCCCATTTTGATGACCAGTATGCCTACGCCACCCAAAGAGGAAGCTCATAGGGTCAGTGTGGCGCATCTGTGGCGGCGAGCACCAATGGGAGTTATTGGACTGCTTCTGGCCCATTGGTGTATTTCCGTAATATTCGGTATGGGCGCAGTTTACGGGGCGAAGTTAGGGATGAACGTGAAAGAAGTCGCCTGGTTCATGGCCGCTTTAATGGCGGGCGGTATGGTGCTTCAGTGGCCGCTGGGAAAAATATCAGACCGAATCGATCGACGTTGGGTGATTGGAGCGGCTGCCATAGTAGCCGCTATATTTTCTTTATTGGCCAGTCAGGAGGGTGAGGCGACTATCTGGCTATATTTTTGTGCGTTCGTATTTGGTGGATGTTGTTTGAGTCAGTATTCACTGGTTGTAGCCCTGACTCATGACCACCTGAAGCCTGCGGAGATGGTACCTGCAAGCGGTACTATAGTAATGATAGCGGGAATGGCAGCGATCAGCGGTCCATTAATGGTTGCTTTCGGAATGCAATGGTGGGGATTGGGCGCTTACTTTCTGATGCTGGCAGTGGCGATGTTACTGCTGGCTGCTGTAGCTATCTGGCGGGCTCTAACGGTCCCGGCACTGCCGCCCGAATACAAGACGCATTCTACGATTCAGGCCACGGCAATGCCTGTAGGCTCGGTTATACACCCGGAAGGAAAAGAGACCGCGTAGCAGTTGATAGCACTATATGAATCGGATGCTCCAACCTAAAAAGGCGCAGTCCTGATAGTGGCCTCTATAATTGCATTAATCCACGGAAAATGGCCGGCCTGGGCCACGGCGAGTCGAGAAGGTCGGCTGATTGATGCTCGACGGTAAACTATTTTCGAATGTAAGCGCGTGGACTTATCCCTGTCCACCGCTTGAACGCGCGGAAAAATGAGGGTGGATCTGAGAAGCCAGATCGAGCCGCAACCTCATCGATGCTCAACGATTTTTGGGTAAGGAAATAGATAGCAGTATCACGTCGTACGGCGTCTTTTATATTCTGATAAGTACTACCCTCAGCTGCCAGCTTCTGTTTAAGGGTCGTAGGTGCATAGTTTAGCGAGCTGGAAATCTCCTGGAGTCCTGGGAAATCACTTGCAACATCTTCTTTTAAAATACTTCGAATTTGCGAGGTCAGGCTATTGTCAGAGTCCAGGTTAGACATAAAATTGATGGCCGATTCTTTCAGGAAAGTCCGTAGTTTATCTTCATCTTGTGCGATTTCACTGCTGAGGTAATCTGTGCTGAAACGAATATGGTTTTCCGTCTGCTCAAAGTTAATGTTGGTGCCAAATAGCAAATTGTAGTCGCTGGCATAAAATGGTCGTTGTCTACAAAGATTAACTGAATCAAGTGGGATCTTTTGATCAGTAACCCAACTGATCATTCTATGGGCTACAGCCAGGGCAAGCATAATGTAAATATCCTCCCCGTAAATCCTTACCGCAGGCAGCTGAATCGTAAGTCTTGCGTATCCATCGCTATTTGAAAGATCAAACAACACGTTAGGGTTGGCGATAGCTATGTATTTAGCCATGCGTCTGAGAAAGTGTTCAAGGTTGTCGCAGTTGATGCACGAGTGGCATATCATCGCAAACGTACCAGGCTTTAGTGGTTCTGGTAGCAGGCCAAAACTCTCGTCTTGGAGTTTCAGTGCCAGGTATCCTGTAAAGCGTAGATAGTCAGAGCGCGGAATACGTGCCTTCCTCTCCTTAAGTAGTTCATCAGGAAAGTCGAGTCTTTGCAGTAGAGCGTTCCGGTCGTGGCCTCGTTGCTCTAACGCATCTAAAACAGCGCTAACGTGATGGGCAGGAACCGTTGTTATTTCCATCATTGATCAATTCGACTCAAGTATAGATCTTCAGCAAAAAAAAATTCAATGAGGCAGTGGCCCGATTATCCGTGTTTACCTGCAAAACTCGTAGGCCAATCTGGATCGATTTATAGACTATCGCAGGCAGCGTAACTATAGAGCCGCATGGTTTGGAGGGCCAGTTTTTTTGGTCCCTGCGGCTAGTTTCTTTACTATTTCCTTAAAGTAGGCTAATGATATCGAGCGACGCCAGACACCGCAACGCAAAACAGGGTGGCTGGGCGGCTGTTACAACTTCCGTAAGGGCATCCAACAAGAGCAATAACAATATGAATAATAGCACTAGCAAAAAGATCGCTTGTACTAGCATGGCCGTGGCTATCACGGCTGCAGTAGAGGTCGCGGCACAACCGATGCTGGAGGAGGTGCTTGTCACCGCCACCAAGCGCGAAGTGAATATGCAGGATGTGCCTATTGCCATCTCAATGATGAGTGGTGAAAAAATTGATGAGCAAGGTATCCAGTCTCTGGAAGAACTGGCTATCTTCATGCCCAATGTGCACATTGCTGAGGGTGGCGCTGGTGACCAGCTATTTATTCGCGGTGTTGGCTCGGGGATTAACTACGGCTTCGAGCAGTCCGTAGGAACGTTCATCGATGGTGTCTATTTTGGGCGAGGTCAAGCATCACGCAGTACATTCCTCGATGTTGAACGTGTTGAAATATTGAAAGGCCCGCAGAGTACTTTGTTCGGTAAAAACACGGTTGCCGGTGCGATCAATATTACGACAAGGCGCCCTACCGATGAGTTTGAGGGCCTGGTTGAAGCCACAATGGAGCCCGAGTTTGACGGCTGGAGTACGACCCTCACCTTGTCCGGTCCGCTCACTGACACCTTTGGTGCGCGTATGGTAGTCAAACGCGACGAAAGTGATGGCTATATGAGCAATACCTTCACCGGCGAAGACGAAAGAACTATGGAGAACACCGTGGGCCGAGTTGTTTTCGGCTGGACCCCAAGTGATTCCTTGGATGTAACCTTAAAATATGAAAAGGGTGAATCTAATTCAGAAGGCCGCCAGGATCTTGTTTCCATTGCAACTGACTTTGCGGTCGAACGGTATCAGGCTGCTGACCCGAACTTCTCTGCTGATTTCGGCTATGACAAGTCTGCAAGAAATGTAGGAGGGGTTCGAAGCGACACTGCTTTTCATGATAGTGAATGGGACATTGTCACTCTCACCGCTGAGTGGTTAGTAGGCGAGCATTCGCTCAAGTCGATCACCGGTTTTGTAGATTATGAGTTCACTAACTACCTGGACTCTGATTATGGTCCCCTGTCTTTCCTTGGCAGGGGTCGGGATGAAAGCCACGAGCAGTTTACCCAGGAGTTTTTACTTTCCTCGCCGACCGGGGGTGCTTTGGAGTATCTAGCCGGCCTGTACTATCAGACTGAAGAGCTTGAGCACGACCGCGTTACCGACGCGGTATTGTCGGCGGCGGGCATTGGCACTGGCAGCCTGGACGCAAGCGGTCTCGGGAGCTTTAGTCAAGATGCCGAGACATTGTCAGCATTCACGCAGCTTACCTGGAATATTGGCGACTCTTTCCGGGCAATAGGCGGCTTAAGGTACTCGGCTGACGAAAAAGAGATGACCAAAGACGCCTTCGTCACAGATCTCTTTACCTCGACGCCTAATAATGCCCTGGCAGGTATTTATGATCAGGTTTTGAACTTCTCTACCGATCATTTTATGGATTCCAGCGGTGCAACGGTCTGCGAGGGCGTCGCTTACGTGTGTACTGACTACCCCGATTTCGACAACGAGCGCACCGAGAGTCACTGGACAGGAGACGTGACGCTTCAATGGGACGCCACCGATGACATTATGGCCTACTTTAAGGTAGGAAATGGCTACAAGGCAGGCGGTTTCGATGAGGCAAACGGCCGGGGTATTGTGGATGCACAAGAATTCGACGATGAAACGGTGTTGTCCTACGAACTGGGCGCCAAGTGGGATTTCCTGGATGGGCGCGGACGTATGACGGTGGCTGCATTTCTAAGTGAATTCGAAGATCTGCAGGTGAGCGCGTTTGATGGTAATGCCGGTTTTCTTGTCGGCAATGCGGCTGAGTCCGAAGTCAATGGCTTCGAAGTCGATGGCATGTTCGCGATTAACGATAGCCTGACCTTTATCGCTAGCCTTGCCTACCTGGATGCGACTTATAAATCCTTTGAAGATGCTGCATGTAATGAGCCTCAGGTCGTGGAATTTATCGCCGCCGGTGGAATACGCGGAGATTGTACTCAGGACTTATCGGGTGAGCCTTTACAGTTTTCTCCTGAGTGGTCTGCCCATGTGGCCTTGGACTACGCAACGCAACTTGGGAAAAGCACGGAATTACGTATGAGTGTTGACGCAATGTATTCAGATGGTTACGAGGTTGCTAACGACCTCGATCCCGCAGTTGCGCAAGATTCTTTCACCAAGATCAATGCGCGCATTGCTTTACTAAGCCTTGAGGATACCTGGAGCGTTGCTTTACTGGGAAAAAACCTTACTGATGAGGCTACTACAACCTGGGGCAATGATGTGCCGCTGGCTTCGCAGGGCTTCGGTGAGACTTACTTCCAGCATATTGATGCGCCGCGAAGCTATGAGGTGCAAGTGAGTTATCGCTTTTAGAATTTCTACTTCAGACGCTTTATAAGCAAGCTATAGACCCCGCCGCTGAAGATCCGATTTTTTTCATTTCGGCTTCCTCGGCGGTTTCAGACCTAAGCTTACTTAAGCTCACGGCGATGACCAGTTCATGCGCGGAGCACCGAGTTGATGGTTTTCAGAGAGCCCCTGCCACCAATTTTCAGGAATACAAAGACCCTTGCCTGGCTTTTGCAAATTTCACACCAATGTCGATAATTTAGTCGAATCTGAAATGAATAAAATTAGAATGAAAAAAGTTAGCAAAATTCTGGCTGTCTCTATAGCAATTTTTTGTAACTCGGGTATGGCCGGTGAATTAAAAACCGGTGAAAAAACAGCGCTCGGCGACAGCTATATAGGTGAATTCTATCTGACTGACGATGTGTCATCTATGGACCCTGGTACGCTACTGCGTAAAGAGTCGCTTGACGAGCATCAGTCGCTGAACCGTGCATCAGAAAATATCAGGTTACTCTACACTTCGACCGAAGGCTTGTTTGGTGAAGAAACTATCGCGGTTTCCGGTGCTCTATTTCTTCCCAAGGGTACTGCTCCACAAGGCGGTTGGCCGTTATTGGGCTGGGCGCATGGTACAGTTGGAATCGCTGACATCTGCTCGCCTTCCTGGAATGGCAGGCAACAACGCGATGAAACGTACCTCAATCATTGGCTGGCCAACGGCTATGCCATTGTAGCTTCCGATTACCAGGGTCTCGGAACGCAGGGTACTCATCCTTATCTTGCCACCCGGCCCGCTGCGTACAGCAACCTGGATATTATCAGGGCCGTCCAGAAAGCCGACTTTCCGGTTTCTGACGCTGTCGTGATGATCGGCCAGTCACAGGGCGCTGCCGCTGCTCTTGCAACGGTAGGTCATGCCCCAGGGTATGCAGCTGAGGTAGATATCAGGGGTGCAGTTGCTACGGGAGCACCATACTTTAGCGCTGAAGGCATTGCGTCGATTCAGGAAACCCGCCCTCAGGATGTTGTTGACCCAAGGTTGGGTTACAACTTTCTGGCCTTATCAATGCTCGGCATGATCGATCCCGATTTCGTTCTGGAGGAGTATGTCTCGATTGAAGTACTTCCGATCGCTATGGCAGTTACCGACACTTGTTATGCGGACATGAAAAAACTAGTAAAGCGCGAACAAGTCACCTACAACAAGGCATTCAAAAGGTCACCGACGCAGGCTTTGACTCAGGCATTTAAGCGTATGGAGTATCCCACGCTGATGTTGTCTGCGCCTGCATTCTTTGGAATCGGTGGGAAGGATATCAACACGCCACCACGCATGCAGCAGGCGCTAGTGAAAGCTGCATGTGCAGCAGGCTCTACGGTGAAGGCTCACTTCTATCCAACAGCGACTCACGGCAGCATAGTGAATGGCTCTACTGAAGAGTCATCGCAATTTATTGCTTCGGTTTTTGCTGGTGAAGACATAACCGGGAACTGCCAAAAGCTACCTTTTTAGCTGTTCAACCCTACGCAATTATCCACTTTTTAAGGGAAATTTTACCCATGCACAACAAGATTCCTCGCAGTAGCGAGAATGACTATAGCAGTGAGATAGTAGAGGACAGGCAGAAATTTCTGGAGGAGAAAACGGGCTCCCGGTTGAAATATACCAAGGGCTATAATTTCGAACCTGCTGAGATGGACGGAAATTGTGAACACTTTTTTGGGGTAGCTCAGGTGCCCATAGGGGTGGCGGGGCCCTTAGTGGTGAATGGCGAACACGCCCAGGGCGAGTTCTATGTTCCCCTCGCTACTATAGAGGGAACGCTGATTGCCAGTTACAACCGCGGTATGAGGTTGATTCGAGAAAGTGGCGGCGTTATGACCACTGTATGTGGCGATTCGATGCAAAGGGCACCATCTTTCATATTCAAAAACGGACGGGAAGCCCGTGATTTTTCTATTTGGCTAAGAGAAAACTTTGAAGCAATTAAACAACAGGCCGAATCGACCACCTCTGTTGGAAAACTGATTGATATAGAGCAGTACGTTTTTCACAACTTTGTAAACACTCGCTTTAACTTCACTACCGGTGACGCTGCCGGGCAAAATATGACAGGGCGGGCTACCTACGTGGCCTGTGAGTGGATTCGTCAGCAATACCCGAATTTACGTCACTATATGCTCTCAAGTAATTTTGAAACGGAGAAAAAGCCTTCATCCCTGAACTTGTTGGGGGGCAGGGGACGTCGTGTAACTGCGGAAATCACTATTCCAAGAGAGGTGCTGGGGAGCCTTTTGCGTGCAACCCCGGAGCAAATGGCTTATGGAAACAACCTCAGCCTGATGAGTTCCTATATAGCGGGCTCCAGTAGTAATGCTGCTCACCCGGCGAATGCGCTGGCTGCTTTGTATATAGCCACTGGACAAGACGCCGGTTGTATTGGTGAAGCCGTACAGAGCACCGTTTACAGCTATGTTACGCGCGAAGGAGACCTCTACTTCTCGATTACCTTGCCTGCTCTTGTTATGGCTACCTATGGCGGAGGAACGGGCCTCCCTACGCAGCGGGAATGCCTGGAGCTCATGGATTGCTATGGCAAAGGTAAAGCCTATAAGTTGCTGGAAATAGCTGCAGCAACAGTGCTGGCTGGGGAGCTCTCACTGGGAGCAGCCACTCGCCGGGATAAAGAGTCGGGGAAGAATGAATGGGTGGATGCCCATGAGAAACTCGGGCGAAATAGATAGCGAGTTAAATGCACGCCCAACATAGCCAAATTCGTCTCAGTGCAAAAGCGAAGTTTGGAAAATTCAACGTGAAGTCGGATGCAGCGACGATTACGACACTTGCTCCCAGACACTGATTAGATGCAGGACAAACGGTAGCGAACCGTATTCTTTGCTCCGGGAGTCAGTGAATGCGGAAGACCAAATAGGGAAGATAGGTAGATGGAAATATTTTCGATAGAAGAGAGGGAGGCTATTTGCGATACATTCTCTCGCTTGCTCGGGGATATGGCGGGCGAGCAAAAGCTTCGCCAGGTTATTGAAACTGAATCGGGGTTTGATGCCGAACTTTGGGAGAAAATGTCTGAACTAGGGCTCATGGGAATTATGATTGATCCTGAGCACGGAGGCATAGGCGGCAGTATTGTCGAAGTAGAAGCCTTAATGGAGCAGGCCGGCGAGTATCTTTACAGCGGCCCGTTTATCTCTACTTGTGTCATAGCGCCAACCATTCTGTCTGCATGTGATGACGATAGCCTGGCGTCAGACCATCTGGCAGGGATCGCTGATGGCACCGCGATTTTTTCAGTGGCCGGTTGTGGCAAAGGCGGCGACTGGAGTCAGTCGCCTGAGGTGCAGGCGGAACAGGATTCCGAAGGTTGGAGTCTGACGGGATCTTCGGGCTTTGTGTCCCATGCAGCTATTGCAAAGCACTGTCTTGTCTATGCCATTACTGGTGGTGCGATAGATGTCTTTCTGGTCAATATGGATGACAGCCGTATTGAGATAACGCCGCACAGCACGGACGATAACGCTCTTCGCCTCTCCTCACTGACCTTCAATGGGGTAGACGCACAAAGATTATCAGGCGTAGGGCAAGAGGCGATCGGAAACGCACTTCAAAACGCTTTGGTGGCACTCGCGGGTGAACAAGTGGGTGGCGCGCGAAAGATATTTGATATCACGATCCAGTATATGAAAACTCGCCATCAGTTTGGACAGCCTATCGGTAATTTTCAGGCCTTGAAACACATGGTTGCGGATCTCTTGATTGAGCTTGAGTCGGCGTCCAGTGCCGCTCGCCATTCGGCGCGGTCAATTGCTACTGATAACGACGATCAGCATCTGATGGCTTTCCTTGCCGGTTTTACCTGTGCGGATAATTTTCGAAAAATTTCAGCAGATGCCATCCAGTTACACGGCGGAATTGCCTACACCATGGAACATTCTGCTCATCTTTTCTGGCGGCGTGCACAGAGTGGGCAGTGGCTTTATTGCTCATCTGAATCACTCCGTGATATGTACCTGAAGGAAATGGAGAAAATGCTATGAGCGATACACTCAGGGCAGAAGTTGAAGAATGGCTCGAAGCACATTGGGACAGTGACAATCGCAGAGCTGTTGGTACCGATGTATATGACCAAAAGAACTGGTTGGGAAAGGTTGTAGACGCGGGCTACGCCACGCCGACCTGGTCAAAGAGCTGGTATGGGCGTGAGTTGAAGCAAAAAGAAGCCCGCATCATTGAAAAGGCCTTCCAAAAACATAGCGCACCTGGCTGGGGGTGCGATCGCTTCCATCTTGGTGCCATTACGATCTACAAGATGGGCAGTGATGCGTTGAAGGCTGAACTACTCCACACACTCTTGACGGGACCTATTTGCTGCCTATTGTACTCAGAGCCAGGGGCAGGGTCAGACCTCGCCGGCATTCGTACGAGCGCGGTAAAGTATGGCGATGACTTTGTAATAAATGGCCAGAAGGTCTGGACGTCAAATGCGCTGGAAGCGGAATACGGGATGCTGCTAACACGAACAGATTTCGATGTTCCGAAGCACCAGGGCATAACCTTTTTTATCTTTCCGATGAAGCAGGAGGGCGTTGAGGTCCGTCCAATTAACCAGATCACGGGTGAATCTGAATTTAATGAGGTTTTCATCTCCAATGCGCGTGTACCCGAACGCTATATTATTGGGGAATATAACAAGGGCTGGAAATCCTTTCAGGCAGCAATAGCTTCAGAGCGCTTGATCATGGGTATGGGTGTGACGGCCCGCGCAGGACGATCCGCAGGAAGTAAGGCGCCAGCCTTGCTGCGACTGGCCCACAGGCATGGCCGCCTCTCAGAACATGCGCTGAGGCAGGAAATCGCCCAGGCTTTAGCATATCGGCAGCTGAACTCGCTGAACATGCAGCGGGCTGTAGAAGAGATAAAGAACAATGGAATGTCGTCTCTGATGTCGCTAGGTAAGCTATCAATGTCGCGCATCCAGCACGGTGAAGCCCGTTTGTCAGCCGTGATTCTGGGTCCGCAGGTGTTGCTAAACGACACGCAGGACGCACGGCATGCAAATTTCGATGCGGCAAAGGCTTACATGAATTCTATTGGAGGCGGCACAGACCAGATACAGCGAAATATCATAGCCGAACGAATACTGGGTCTGCCAAGGTCGAAAGATGTTGACCGTGAGATACCATTCAGAGAAGTACAAACAGGTGGTTAGTGCTATTTCACAGAATTTACTGTTGCGAGAGATCTGGCGGACGTCACAGCGATTGGGCTAATAGCGACCTATAGAGCCCCAGATTACTCAATGCGCTTGATAATGACGGTTGTTAGGCGAAAGCGGACGTTAGAGGGCCTGATACGGCAAGGAGGGGGTAATGTCCACTTTCACCTCAAAGCGGACGTCAAAAAAGCGAGAACGCTGCAATACCAGCCAACAGGTAATACATTGACACTAACCAAGTGGCGGTGCCGACTGCCACAATCGCTGTCTCCTTTTCGGCTATTTCCTCTCTCTCGACAACCCTGACTCTTTCCCAAGATATGTCTAAATCTTGGCCATAAATATACTCTTCATTCACGTCTATAACTTTGAAGTCATACTGCTGACCATCATTTGTTACCAGACAAACTTGGTCACCGATTTCAATATCGTAAGGTATTGGTGAACCCCCACGCTGAAGATGGCGGTATTCTGAGCATGCGCCGGAACTACAAACAATCGCCAAAGCTAATAGAACCCTGAAAATCACGGTCAATTTACCTCTCAAAATTCATAGAGCCCGTTATCACAAACGAATTCTCCGTGAGGTAAATCAAAGCTTGATAACGGCAGAACTCTACGTTGCAATTAATTTCCGATACTACTTCATTTGTGACGTTACGATGGGAGGGTGCACACCATGAAGAACTTCGTCTCCGAGCCAAAAAAGCTTATCTCCAATCTACTTCCGGCGACCACTAATGAATTGAAGCCCAATTAGTGCCAACAGAATGCTCATTACTACTAATCCAACAGGAGCGAATATTGGAACCCCAGTTGTGTTGGGTGGTGTTGAAGTAGGCGGCATTAAATTTATTGCTATGGGGGTAGTGGAGACGGTCATGTCAAAATCTAAAGCGTCCCAACCCGAGTCAGCGCCGTCCTCATCTGCGGCAAGGCGTACGAATAAAAAATCGCCGGGGAGGAGCATTACGTTGTTGATTTCAATATCGAATGTCTCGAATATCTGAGGCAAGTAATGTACCTCGAGTTGTGAGTTATTTTTCCAGATACTGAGTATCTGCCCATTGCCTCCTATCTCTGTATTGCCATCGTATACCCTAATCTTTATCTCAGCAGACTCACCAAATAGCTGGGATTGGGATTCAAATGCCATCAGCGCATCTTCGCCTTCCCCAGGGCTCATTCCCCAGGTCTCGAAATTTCCGTTGTCGTTGCCGATACTAAGAAAATCGCCGCCCCACTCATGGAGCCACGCTATAAATCCAGTGTCAGCAATTTCACCATGATCATTAAGTAGATAGCTTCCTTCGAGATTTGTAGTTCCAGTGGTTACACCACGATAGCTCCAAGCACCATTCGGGTTCTGGGTATTGGAAAATTCCTTGCCTGCATCGTACTCGGTCGCAGACACAGAGATCGTGATGGTAAAAGAAGCGATAATCGAACTAACAATAACTAACAATGCGCGGAAGTTGATCATGACGCACACCCCACTAATGCGATTTATATTTATCGCTTTTGAGGCTAACGCAGGATGCAAGTATTAGGCTTGATTCAGGTCAAAATATTGTCTGGTGGCTCTAAAGGTATTGTCACATTCGAAGAATGTTGGCGTTTAGGCGAAAAGTGAATCTTTGATGAGTAGATCAGACCCTAAGGGCGGTAATGTCCGCTTTCACCTCATAGCACATTTATGGGTGCCCGGCTCTCAATAATGGGATTAGTTGTTCGCAGCTGCCGATTGCATTGCTCGCTCCTGACTGCGCACTGCATGCCACAAAGGACGAAGAAGTAGGCGGGCAAACATGTAGCCAACAAGACCCAAATTAGCA
>JBDWAD010000003.1:0-430857 GCA_039979015.1 Halioglobus sp. | reverse complement strand
CTGCACTGTGCGTACTCCTCATAATCGGCAGGTCGAAGCGGGCCGCGTTCGGACGGTCGGCCGCTGCCGTTCAAATCCTTCTGGGCCCACCATTTTCTATATATTTCATAGAGTTATAAACGCTTAGAGCATCCGACTATGAGTACTGACTCATAGACTGGAGTCGGTGGGTGTGTTCTTTGAATTCAACCGATAAGTACAAGCACGCTCACGCCGTAGCCTGGTTCCGCATCCCTATAGGTTTTTGTGATAGGTTAAAGCGTCAGGCGAATTCGCAGTCCGCTAACCCAGACCGTGGTTTCCTTATCGTTGAGTGCCGGGTCGCGCAATAATTGTAAGTTCGGCGTAATGGCCAGATTCTCTGACAATTGCAGGCGGTAAAACAACTCACCAGTGATCTGCGCTCCCAGTTCATCCTGCGGAGGTTGACCCCAGTTCCCTGCGAAACCTAGCAAGTCCGAATTCCGGCGGAATTTACGCATAAAACCAAGAGTGTAAGATTCCTCGTAGAAGGCCGCTTCACCATCTGCCCAACCAGCTCGCCCGAAGAACATCCAGCGAAGATCGTCGGTAGTCCAGTTGGTGCCCACAGCAATCCCTTCAGCAGACTCCAGGCCTACCTCCTCGCGATCGTCCACATGCCAGGCCATCACATGAATATTGGTGGTATAGCGGTCATCGCGGCTCGGGGACCAACCTATCTCCCCCCATTTAAAAAATTCAGAGCCGTCACGCAACCATTCGTAGTTGGTAAGGCTGCCATTGGCATCATTGATCGAGCCCTGAAAGTAGAAGTTGTCATCAACCCAACTACCACCACCGAGGCCCCAGGACGCGTCGGGGAAGGCAATCGCTGGATTTAGCAGAGTTGCGAGGTTACTGAATGCTGTCCATGGATTGGCGTAGCCGAGCACGGATAAGTAATCCATAGGGTCGAAACGACCAGCAATTACCCCACCGCCGTCACCGATGCCCTGCTGCCAATTAAAATCTATGACCTCCCATCCAATGTCGTTAAACAGGACAGCGGTCTGGCCAATATAGCCAGCCTCGGCACCGAGGACAGCAGCGGTAACATCACCGGTGATCTTATGGCGATTGTCTACTTTGAAAACCAGCCTACCGGCGTTTGTGTCTTCTCGGTTGAAGGGCGTCCACTCACCATATACTCGAAGTATGCCAGAGAAGGCATAGTCCTCATCGGTGAGTGATTCGCTCAGGTGCTGGTAGTAAGCAGTATAGTCAGTACCGAAGCGCAGACCATACTCCTGATTCACCTGACTCTTGAAATCCCACCAGCCCTGTAAAGAGTCGTCAATCTCAGGAAAGCGCAGCAGCGGTTCGGTTCGAAGGTCTTCTTCTATGAGTAAGCGCGATGGGGTATTGGGCGAACCAAAGTTATTCCCGCGGTCTGTATAACCTGCCAAATTTTCGGCTGAGCCAGGGTCAGAATTTTCCGAGGACAGCGCAACGGCAGGACCCATCAAAGCCCCCAGCAGTATCCAGTTTCGCATCGCCATCAAGAAATTCGCTTGAACCCTTTCCGTCGTTTTTTATTTCCAGTTTTCCGCATACACACGCATCAGGTTCTCTCCTAAAAAGCCGCGAATTTCATTCTCATTCCAGCCGTGTGCGTCCTCCAAAATAGCTGCCACGTCCCATATATGCTCTGCAGCAATGTTGCTGGCTGGTGCACCAAAGCCCAGCTCAGGGGGGTATACATCGGTATTGCCAATATCCCGCTTGTAGTAATCCAAAATGTTATGCACGTAGTCGGTGGAGAAACACAACCTATCCCTGCCAATGAGTTCTGCTATGTACACAACATGTTCTACAAAGCGCTCGGGCGAGGCATCCGCATCTTCGTTGAGGAAAATACCCACGCCGGTGGGGCAGACCACGCCCCCGGTTGATGCAACAGCCTTGATCGCCTCGTCAGACATGTTGCGGGAAATTTGCCAGACCGCATCAGCGTTTGAGTGGGAGGCAATAATTGGTTTAGTTGCTATGGCAGCCGCATCGATTGCGGCCTGGTTGGATGAATGTGAAACATCGACCACGATATTGGCGGCCTGGGCTGCTTTTACCCACTGCCTACCCAGTTCGGTTAGCCCCAGATCCTGCTTGGTACCGCCACCCGCGAGCATGTTGTTATTGTTGTAGGTGAAGTTCATGGTGCGGATACCGCCCAAATAAGACTTCTCAGCGTGACCCGCAAGATCGTCCGCCACGTAGTCCGCGCCCTGAGTGTTGTACATGACAGCCATCTTCCCGGCCGTCTTTGCCCTGCGGATATCCCCGGTGGTATCAACTTTAACCATACCCTGATCCCTGATCACCTCATCCGAAGCCGCGATGATATCGTAAGCCGACTTGTCCTCCGGTATGGCGGCGGGAAATGCGTAAACTGTGGCAGAAGCCAGGGTTATACCTGCGTCCTTGTTGCGTACCACACCCCGACTGAAGGATTCATAGGTGTTCCCGATGATGCCAACGGACGCCGGCAGAATAGAGTTGATGGCAATCGCATCCTTGTACTTATTCCGCGCTTGAGCGGCACGCTTTACCTGATCGGGAGTTCGCTTAAGGTCGTACTGCTCTGCAAGCCAGATCGCACGTTTGACGATGATATCCTCAGACTTATCCCTAGTATTGTAGAGATTTGCCGTTATAACGCTGTCTGAGACAAATCCAGCCTTGGCGTTCCATCCGCCATCAACGTGTTCATGCTCATGGCCTATGTCATGAGCACTCACTGACAATGCACCAGTCAGAATCAGGCCGGAAAAATATCTAAGGTGTCCCACAAATGAATTCCTCATCACATCAATTCGCAACGCAGATAACATGGGTTCGGTCCTAAAAAAGCCAATCGCCCCCAACTTCGGGCACCAATAATACCGCACCCAAGCGGAGCCTGCCTGAGGGCAAGAATCGGTATCACATGGTTTCGGCACTGGTTCGGATTTCGGTTTTGGAGTTCAGTTAGGAGGCTCCGGGGACAGTACACTTGATTAGAGGAAATAGGTGTACTGTCCCTGTAATTCCAGGCTTTCCAGCCTGTCGGTGATGTATCGGTTAACACCCCCCTCGATCAGCCCTTTGGCAAGCTTTTCGGGGTCAATGAGTGTGTGATTGGCAAGCCGCTGGATGGCAACGAGAAAGCTCTCGGTTCGCCCCGCAGACAGGTCCTGCCAGTGGAGGGCCGCCGCGGCCGAGGTCATTGAACCGCCGGAGACAGAAGAAACTGCACCGACACCTCCAGTGTGCTCACGGTCTTTTAGCAGCCCCAGCTCAGACAGCCTGAGCAGTACACCCGCATGAAACAACATGGCGCGGTAGCCGCCGCCAGAGAGGCACAGCGCTTTCCTGTCATCGCGTTGTTGTTCGATGCCAGTTTTTTTTCAGTCATCATCTGCCGCCATGCTGATAAGTGCATACGTTTAACAGCCTAGTGAATAACTGACTTTTCGCCACCTTTTGCTACACTAGTGCATTCCCACCTATGCAATTGTGATCGTGTCGACAGATATCTTCTTAAGCTACGCCAGCGAGGACCGCAACATTGCACGGGTATTTGTTGACGCTCTACAGAAAGAAGGCTTCACCGTCTGGTGGGATCGAGCCATCCAGCCTGGGTCATCCTTCGAGCGTGTAATCGATCAGGCAATTGCATCGACTCGTTGCGTTGTGGTGCTGTGGTCAGAGTCTTCCGTGTTGTCCGACTGGGTGTCCAACGAAGCTCTCGAGGGTCTGGAGCGCGGCATTTTGGTGCCAGTTTTGATTCAGCGAGTGAGGATCCCAGTGGCGTTCAGAGGTATTCAGGCCTCGGTCCTCGATGAGTTCCCTGCACGAGCAGAACCGGGTGAGTTGGCTAATTTTTATGTCGCAGTACGCGAGACACTTCAGCGGCAGCCCGAGGGTGACGCAGCTCCCCAGATTCGCAGTCTGGACAATCGTGGACGCAGGCACGGTACTGACAGCGGTGGTCGCACCGCCCGCGGAGCGGTCGCCGTTCTTCCCTTTGAAAACCTGTCCGGCGTCGAGGATAACGACTATATCTGCGACGGGCTGGCAGATGAACTTAGGATCGGATTGGCGAAGGTTCCAGGCTTGGTAGTGGCGTCGCGCAGCGCATCGGCCCAAGCGGCTGCAGATTCTAGCGATGTGCGCATTGCCGGCCAGAGCCTCGAAGCAGAACAGGTGATCGAAGGGCGGATGCGAAGATTCGGCAGGGGACTGCGCCTGACCGTCGAGGTGACATCGGTCCAGGACGGTTACCAAAACTGGTCGCACTCGGTCAGCGTTACTGAGGAAACGCTGCTGGAAGACAGCGAAGAGCTGATAGTTGCTGCCAAGAATGAGCTTGGTGCTGCTAGCGATACGCAGTTTGGTGAAGAGGGGTACAAGCCAAATGCCGAGGCATACCAGGAGTACTTGCGCGGACGGTTTTTCTTCAATTCAGCTGATACTCGGAACCGCAATCAGGCGATTGTGCATTTCAAGCGAGCGGTTGAGCTGGACGACGGATTTGTCGCTGCTTACTGTGGGCTGACCAATGCCTACTTGCTACGCCACATAGGTTCTAACGACCCCGTATCACCGGAAAAAACCTTCAGCAATGCTAGGGAGGCGGGCTTGCGTGCCTACCAGCTCGACCCGAAGGATGCTGCAAGCCTCGGGGCCATGGGCTCGCTGTATCTCTATGATTGGCAGTGGGAGAAGTCCAAGGAATTCCTTCGACGCTCGCTGGAGATAGACCCCACGGATACCATGGTGCGCCATTCCTGGGCAACCCTGCTGAATTACGAGGGAAGAACCAAGGAAGCGGCAGCGTTTATGGAAGAAACGCTGCGGTTTGAACCGCTATCACCGATAGCAGTGAACGGAACTGCCAGAATTTTGCGTTACCTTGGCCGCTTTTCGGACGCGCACGAAATCTGCTCACGTCTCCTGTCCGCCATGCCTAATTCTTTGGCCGCCATTGAGGAGATGGCAGAAAGCGCGTTTATGGCTCAGGATTATGAAAAGGGCGCTGCACTTGTTGAGCAGGAGCGGGATCATCTGGGGGATGATCACCCAACGATTATTTGGCATCGTGCGCGGCTGGCTCTGGGCGCTGGCGATGCTGAAAGCTTCTCGAAGCACTTCAATCACCTGAAACTGGTGGCCCGCAATTCCTACGTCACATCTTCAGTCATTGCTTTCTGCTATATGATGATGGGCAAGCATGATCGTGCGCTAGACTATCTGGAGATTGGAGTTAGGGAAAAGGACCCCTGGCTTGTTGATATTGCTTTTTTGCCACTGTCGCGAAAGCTCACTAGCACCGATCGATACAAGGCCATTGTAGATGCGGTGAAGAACAGCCCACCGCAAATTTCTTGAGGAGAACGGTAATGGATTACAGCCCCAAGCAGCCGATTACGCGCGCACTGCAGCGCTTGATCAAGTTCCGGGGACAGTACACTTGATTAGAGGAAATAGGTGTACTGTCCCTGTAATTCTAAAGGTTATTTGAATAGTGGCGAGCTTTTCATATAATCAAAGCAAACGTCTTTACCTTGCTCTCGGGCTTAACAGGTGAAACTCACGCTGGAATAGCGAGAAGGCATCATGATATCGAGAATCGCTCGAGTATGACTGACCGCCGCGCCAGTCCTCGCAGCGCGCCCGGCAAAGAGTCCAATGCCCGGGACAGCTCACAGCCAGACCCCGAAATACCGGTGCGGGGAGAGCACTCTCTGGTACGTGGTTTTTGGCAAGAACTTAGGCAGCGCAAGGCGTTCAGGGTTGGCGCCACCTACGTAGTGGTGGTCTGGGCTCTACTCCAGTCGGCGGACGTGGTATTTCCGATTCTGGGCCTTCCAGACTGGATCATGACGGGGATCTTCCTTGGTGCTCTGCTCGGGTTTCCCGTGGTGCTGCTCTTGGCCTGGACAATTCAGTGGGGCCCTGGAAAGCCACGATTTGACAGGCCCTTCAAATTCGGTGGATCCAGAGGCTATCGTTCGCTGTATCTGCTAACTACTGTTGTGCTGACCGGTCTTTTATCCGTACTGATTTATCAATCCTATGAACAGGTTTCCTCGCAGGAACCCGATAGAAAAGAACCAACCGTGGAGCCTCGGGATCCCAACTTGATTCCCAGGAACTCTATAGCAGTGCTTCGCTTTGCCAATATTAGCGGCAATGTCGAGGACGATTATTTCAGCGATGGCCTATCGGAAGAACTGCTCAACCTGCTTGCCAAACTGCAGGAACTGAAAGTCGCTTCCCGAACTTCGTCATGGTCATTGCCGGAAGACCTCGATGTGACGGCCATACGTGACCGCCTGCGGGTGGGTTACGTGCTTGAAGGTAGTGTAAGACGCAGTGGCGAAGTCCTGAGGGTCACTGCCCAGTTAATCAACACTCAGGATGGCTACCATGTTTGGTCGGAAACCTTTGACAGGAAAATGGAGGATGTTTTCCTGGTGCAGGATGAGGTGGCTAGCAAGATCACCGGGACTCTGAAGATTCTTCTGTCAGAAAAATCTCGTCGATTTTTAGAGAGATCTCAGATTGAAAATGTCGAGGCCTATAACGCCTACCTCCTGGGAGCTGAGCAGCTTCGAATGCCCTTGAATCTTGATGTGCTGGCTGAGGCCGAGCAATTATTCAATCAATCCAAGGCACTGGAGCCAGGCTTCTCGCGAGCCTGGGCCGGTCTTTGTAAAACGTATCTGGGGAAATATCAGTTCACTAAATCCAGCGAAGATTTTGGAAGCGCCGAGACATCTTGTCACCGCACCCTGACGCTGGATGAATCGAGCCCGGGAATATTCGAGGCGCTGGGCGATCTGTATATGGCTTCCGGGCAATATGACAGAGCGATGGAGTCCTATGAATCGGCCTTGGTGTTAGCACCAAAATCAGTTGATGGCTTGATGGGTCTAGGTAATTCATTGGCTCGTCAGGGTGAAACTGAACGGGCTGAAAGCTATCTGCAACAAGCGATTCAAAACGATGTAGGGTACTGGAAGGCCCATAATGCCCTGGGAACTTTTTACTTCAACCAGGGCCGTTATGAGGATGCGATACCACACTACCGCCGCGTGACATCTTTGGCCCGGGGTTACGCAATTGGTCACAATAATCTTGGAGCCGCGTACATGCTGGCGGGACTTTTTGATGAGGCAGTGCAGGAGTTCAGTAGTTCCCTAGATTTGAGGCCGCACCACAACACTTACTCCAATATAGGTTCGGCTCAATTCTTTTTGCGAAATTACGAGGAGGCCGCGAACATGTATCAGCTTGCAGTCGATCTCGCGCCGGAAGATGGTATGCAGTGGGGTCATCTGGGTGACGCCCTCAGTTTTGATCCGCAGCGTCAGGCGGAGTCGCGCGATGTTTATAAAAAAGCACTCTCACTCGTAAGGGAGCAGTGGGAAATTAATCCATCGGATCCTTACCTGATCGTTGCTATTGCTCGCTATCACGCCCGGCTCGGCGACAAAGCCTCTGCACTAAAGGCTATTAACTCACTGGATGAGTCGGCGCTGGACGTGTATGTGTACTATGATCTGAGTCTGGCCTATGTCGCACTGGGAGACCAGAAGTCTGCGATGGAGTCTTTGCGCCAGGCGATAAAGGGTGGCTATGACGTGAACATGATTGCCCGGGATCCCGGTTTTGATTCCTTACATGGCATACCTGAGTTTCAGGCCCTGGTTGCTTCCGGGAACTGAAACATAACAAGAGCGTAAAAGGAGTTACACAATGAAAACTGAATACATGGCAATTGCAGTGCTCACGGTAGGTCTGGCGGCCTGTGGATCCAATCCTCCGAGCTCGGCCCAGGTTAATACCTGTACCGTGTTGACTGATCCGCCAACTCCCACCCAGGCAGCTATCGATGCGGCAAATTGCCCAAACAATACGAACACCTACCTTTCAGCGGTTTTTGACGGCGACAATAAACCTGTGGGCGTTGGGGGGGGAACTGATGCGGGAACCGGTAATAAAAATGACAAAAAAGTAAATGCCGGACAGAACATTTGTTGGGTGGCTATGACCGAATCGGGTGCCGCCTCCACCGTAAACTTCGATGTCCTCTTCAGTCCGTCGCAGAAACCAACTGCCAATCAACCCTATGAGTCGGTGGAAATAAGTCCCCACGCGCAGTCCAAAATTGCTTATAAGTATACGATCTGGACGGATTCAACCGACGACTGCAACTTTCTCGACCCGCGTTTTTTCGTCAACTGAGTCGGCTTTGAGTGTGAAACTCAGGGTACGCTTTTTTTCTTGGTTGCGGGGACAGTACACTTGATTAGAGGAAATAGGTGTACTGTCCCTGTAATTCCCGATTGCTTGCGCATCATTTTATTGATTTCTATCGCGTGATATAAATATATTTCGGATTGTCTGCTGTGAGTGGCGTGAACTAGTTATCATTTGGACTTGGACCTAAAACTCAGGCTGAGTCAGCTACGATCAGAGTGGCAGCTCAGAGTTTACCCGAAATCGTTATACGCGAAGAGAAAACCTTGCTTTCGAAACAACCATTTTCATATCGTCAGGATTCGACTGTGCCCACTTTTCCCGATGGCGGGCCGCTCATCGTCGTCGATGGAGAGTGTTCACTCTGCTCTGTCAGCGCTCGATTAATCGCTCGTTTTGATCGGACGGAGGAGTTCCGGATCTGTCGGAGTCAGGGCCCTTTGGGATCCGCACTGCTGCGGCACTATGGCTTCGAGGCTGACGATCCCGACAGTTGGCTTTATATTATCGACGGACAGGTGTTCACTTCCCTTGATGGCATAATACGGGTCGGTGCTCGGGTAGGCGGCCCCGGCTGGCTTCTGCAGCCACTAAGGCTACTGCCCAGGTCGTTTCAGGACTGGCTGTATCGGTGCGTAGCGCGCAACCGACACCGGTTATTTGGGCGGAATAATCTGTGTTCGGTCCCTGATGCGGGACTACGTGCCAGATTACTCGAATGACCAGCGGCAAGAGTAATTCAAAAGAAGGCAATGTAGATGAACATATTGCTTCGGTTGAAGCGGAGTTTCTGCGCCGCGATACCGGGAAGGGCTCCTTCGATCCGACGCGCCCATCATTGTTTCAGCTAGCGCTCAATACTCAATGGCCAATGCTTCCTGAAGAGATCAAGAGGCTACACCGTGGACAGCGCACGGATCGTTTCTCGGGTGTTGCCAACGTCACGCGAGGCACCTCTCCAGCAGCAATTTTTCTGGGTTGGTGCTTTAGATTTCCACCTGCGGGACAAAATATCCCCGTAACCATCACGAAAATTCGTACCCGGCGCGGTGAACTTTGGGTGCGCAATTTTGACGGCAAAGTCTTAAAGTCTTCGTGTGTTCCAAGCACTGTGGCCAATCACTATATCGAGCGCTTCCCCGGTTTCAGCTTTGAGTTGGAACTGACCGCAGAAGATAGATGCCTCTGCCTGTCAGTAATACGTGGATGGATTTTCGGCTTACGGCTCCCTCGCTTATTGCTGCCCCAAAGCCGCATCAAAGAATATGTTGTGGGTGGTCTATTTAGATTTGACGTGGCGCTGGCGGCACCTCTCGGTGTCGGGTTGCTTGTGCATTATCGCGGTTATCTAGAGCCGGCAGGTGACACGGGCTAGAGGGGCACTATCGCTAGACCTTTTATCTGTCCTATACATGCTTAGGTGGTAGCGATAGTAGAGCCAGACTGCGTAGGAGATGATATCTGCTGGGAATCGATGTCGCTTGCAATTATTCATCTGCTGATTCTAGCAATCTGGGCCAATTAAGTTGGCAGTACCTCTCGGTGGCTTAGATTGAATTGGTAGTAGGGCCAGACGGCGTAGCTGATGATGTCCGACGGAAATCTATGGCGCTTGTAAGTATTCATGGGCCGATTCTACCAAAATCAGCGGTTTAACTTGGCAGTAGCTTGCGGGTAGTTCATATAGTCTGCCGAGGGTTGCCAGCGTGGGTCATTTTTAATTTCATCGGTTATCAGATCCGTTAGATAGATAATCTGTCCATCTTCGATAGTACGATCAAAACTTGCAAATAAGGCATCGACATCATTTGCCCCGGCGGCGCAGTGCTGAATTCTGAGCTCCCTGGCGGCATCAATGCTTATCTGCGCGAGCTCGCTTAAAACCGCCGTCGCCTCTCCGGCTTTGCAGCGTAGATAATCGCGGTATCCCGGGGTTGCCCACATAGCGACCAACATCGGCGCTTCAGACATTTTGGCCAGTGAGCGCTGTGATTCCTCATTCAGGCCCAGGCGGCTCTGCGTATACGCGCGAAACGCATGATAGGCATTTTTATCACCCCCCACGGCAATGTATTGCTCGGTCTGTGCCAGCGCTCGGGCATAGTCGCCTCCCCAGATGTTCGCAACGATTGCGGCTTCTCGGTAGTAGGGTATGGACGGGTTCTTGGATATCGCGACTTCGTACCAGTGATGCGCCTGCGCGTACTGTCCCACGTTGGCGAGGGTCATAGCGAAACTAAAGGCGGCTCGCCCATCCAGGTCATCCAACTCCACAGACTTCAAGGCATTGCTTTTCCAGTCTTTCCACTCCAGCCTGTCAAAGGCCACCCTCGCCAATGTTTCATATGCAGTTGTGATACTGGGGTCGATGGCAATGGCTTCTTGGGCGTGGGAGACGGCGGCATTATAAAGTTGAGTTTCCTCATCCAGCTTTATTTGGCCTTTCAGCCACTTTACGTAACCAAGCTCTGCATGACCGCGGGCAAATTTAGGATCGATCTCGATAGCTTCTTGTAACCTGCCAATACCTGCTTCTATCCAGCCATCTTCATCGAGGGTTGAAGATCCACTTTCCTGTTGAAGTTGGTATCTATACTTTAGATACAGGGCATAGGCCTCAGTGCTTTCAGTCGGCGGTCGCCTGATACTCTCGATTTCGCCAGGTAACAACGAGGTCTGCATCGCGGCGACAACTTTTAAAGCAACATCAGTTTGAATCGCAAAAATGTCATCCAATTCGAATTCGTAAGACTCTGCCCACAGATAAACGTCCTCAGGCGCCCTGACCAATTCGGTTTTGATTCGTACTTTGTTGCCCGAGAAACGCACACTGCCGGTCATGATCGTGCCTACGTTGAGTTCACTTGCTATTTCACGTATCGCTTGCTCGGAGTCGGCGTAGCGCAACACGGCTTCTCGTGACGTTACCTTCATCGCGTCAATTTTAACGAGTTGGTGCAGGATCTCTTCATGTATTCCCGCTGCAAAATAGGCATTTTCTGCGTCTGTACTTAGGTTCGCGAGAGGCAAAACTGCAATAGACATGTCCTCCGGCGAATTCGTTCTTGATTTTTGCGCCTCAAGGTCCGCTTTTGCCTGTAGCTCATCCGATATCGAATTTTTATGCGGCTTGGAGTTGAAGTAATCAAAGGCTGCGTAGCCCAAAAAAACAATAAAAAGAGCGGCTGCTATTGAGCCGAAATTCGCCCTAGCGTTTGATTTTTTGGTTTGGTTTTTGAAAGATTCAGCCCATGTGCCTTGCTTGTTTATGGCACCCAGAACGTGCTCTAGATAGCGGTTATCAGAAAATCGAAACAGTGCCTGCACTCTGCTAAAAACGAGTGCGAGTTCTGGCGGGAGTTCGCACTTTTCCAAGTAGATTGGAATAATTTCAATATCGTGATCAATCGCAAAGTGAACTTCTCTCAGACAGTGCGTCGATTGAAGCGAGCTGCTAGAGATAAAAAATAGCAGCTTTTTGGCGCCTGGTATGGCGTTTGCAATCTCTCCTCGCCAGGACAGACCCGCCGAGATACCTTCGTCATACCATAGATTAATATTGTTCTGGCGCAGTGCCTCCATATCCGCGTAAACGATATCGGCGTCTGCATGCGAGTAGCAGACAAAGAGATAGTCCTGGTCACCGCGATAGGCTGGGAATGGTGTGTTCAACGCTGCTGTCCCTGATCGTGATGGCTATCTGCTTGTTTAGAAGCCATGTTCAATAAGATCATACCGCGCTTTGAAGATAAGTTGCAGCTTGTCTTTCGAGCTCGACTCTGGTCTCCAACGGCCCCGATAAGTAAGAAAATCAACAAAATCAGGTACTGCAACCAAGAGAGATCAGCACGCATTCATACCGCGCCTCATAGGTTTTCAACCTCCGCCCTGGTATTGCCTTCAACGTACTGTTCCAGTATCCACAGTCCCTCGGCCGTTTTTGCCAAGTTAAGTACCTAGGTGGCAGAAGATTTGCTCATTGATAATCAGGCTACTGCCCTACCCCACTCACCAAACGCGCTGACCCTAAGATTCCTATAGTGTTCCGCTCTGACCAAGTGCCACCCAAGGTTAAATAGATTCTGAACTGCAGCATGCACGGTAACGAATTTCTGAGCCTGGCTGGACGACTTGAACTTCCGCATACCCCGTACCCTCACCCTGGTCGCATAGTGCGATTGTCCCGCCCGGTTATTCGCGCACTGCTATTTATTGTGGATCGTTTCAGGAATCAGCTCGCGATGCGCAACGGCATAACTACGTAGCTTGTCAGTCACGATCTCCGATTTCACGATGGCTGTTAACACGCGTCTGAGATTGAAGCGATAGTACAACCAGACGGCGCAGGAAATAATGTCGGGTGGGAACCGGTGTCGCTGATGTGTATTCATTCACCGATTCTACAGAATGCGAGCAACGAAGTTGGCAGTACTTTAATGATCGGTATGGATATCGGTAAAGCTAACTCCGATCAACATCAAGGGTCTGACCTTCTTCTCATTACTGTGTACGGACCAATTTCTTTGCTTATCTCGAAGTTCAGGTCTATCCAGCTGGAAAAACCGGGGCGCGATGGGATAAGTGGTGACTTTTTGATCACCAACATCGGCCGAGATGCATTGAGCACACTGGTCTCGCCCGCCTTTTGATGTTCAGTTGATGAATTTGCCAATGGAAATTGTGAAAGAAACCCTGGCGATGGAAAGCTAGCTCCGGTCCAAAAATACAAGCTATTAAATCGAGAAGTAGTTAGAACCACGTCGGCGCCCGCGAGTGACCGTACTAAGCTGTGATAATGCCTAGCTCGATTAGGCTCAACTCTCATGAAACCTGTGCCTGTTAATTCTAAAGGCTTGTATTCTGCATACTGCTTTCTTGCTGAATAGTAGGATGAGTGCAATAGATAAGCGATTATCAAAAACAGAGAAAGGGGCAATACATTTCTACCCAAGAGGTGTGAGTTCTTCGGATATTTAGCCGTCAATAGTACGTTCACATCAATGGCGCAGAATATTGCGACTATAAGAATAAGAAAACCGCCAAAGTAGAGTTGTGTTCCCGGAATGGGATATGCCAGCAAAGGCATCCATACTGCGAGCGCAACCAGCAGCAGGCGATCTAGTTTTACATCTTCGTCCGACGGTTTAACAGCAGCCACCCAACACCAGGGAGCCGCGTAACCAATCAATGCCTGTGAGTTAGCTGGATCGTCCACCACCAAGGCGTAGATTACGCTGACTATCAAGAAGCCTCTCCCGGACCACAGTGTCCTATTCACAATAACCGGGTTTTGCGATCTCGCTACAATAAGTGCCATGGCTAGAGAAAGCCCTGCCATGCAGACTTGCATCCGGGAATACTCGCGAAAAAAATGAAAAAACTCGATCTGACTAGCAGATAGGTCTAACAGACTCGATAGTATATCCAGCGGGCTCGCCCCCTCGGCAGCCGCAAAGCCCAACGCGACTGCGCTTACCAGGAAAAATCCTCCGCAAAATGCTATCGCATTATGAACCAGCCATTGATTTGCATTATTTCTTAACGGAACTACAACCGCAAAACTGGCAGCACTGAAACTTACGATAAAGGCAAACCGAAGGCAGTTCTCGACTGACAGCAATGGGTACATCAGTAGAAATGGGAGCAGACTCGATACAACCAATAGGGCTGGATAGATATATCGACGGTTGGCCGTTATATAGGACTGCCTAACCAGAACAACAAGCGCAGCGACAACGCAAAACACACCTGCATTGATTTTGATATGAAAGACCGCAGCCACCAAGGCACCTACAGCGACCCAGGTTAAACGCCCGCCACGAGACTCGTACCACCCCGCAATTAAAGGAATGAATAAGACCAGTATCGCGACAAGAACCTGAGGGTGTCCAGGCTCATTGACTAGAGATCTCGGATATAAAAAAACAAGAATGAGCGCGCTCGCGGACCATAACCAGGACTTGGTTGATCGCCTGACTATCGAGTAAGCAATGAGCGAAAGTAACAACCAATGAGCAAGTGTTAAAAACCGGACCGCACTATTTGAGATGGGTACTTCGCTCCACCCATGCAAAACCTTAACCACAGCCAACTGCAGCGGGCCGAAGATCCAAGTAATCTCGTTGTAGGGTATGTGGCCATCGAGATAAAGCTTGTTACTAAGCATAAACAAGCCCTCATCATCGTATTCTCGATAGTTAGAAAAGAGCTCGTAAAAGCCATACTGCGCGCAGGCGATAAGTATGATGAGCAGTGCTAGCAATTCAACTATAGCTCGACGGGTATGCATTGGCGGATTAAGCAGCACCAGCTCTCCAAATATGCACAGATGACTCGAGCATCATCTGGATTTACCAGCAACGATGAGAAACTGCTTTCCAAGAAACTTCCAAGCTAGGAGAAAAGAAAGATAAGTGCGCACCATTGAAGGATGCGTGGGCAGCGCACCTTGGGTTTTATAGGAGAGAAAACAATCCACACATCGCTCGATTTGAAAGGCCTTTATGGACGAACTTTTATATAGAGAAGCATGAGTAAGGACCGGATGATGATCATAGAAATCCCAATACTCACCAGGCAAGCATCGCAGATTGGGCTCCATGATGAGATAACGGCCGTTTGGTTTAAGGGTGAGCATTATCTCGTCTAATAGACGCTCAAGCGCACTCTTGTCAGGCAGGTGTGGCTCTGACTCGGGTTTACGGTAAAGCTCAACCCGATGGTTATCATCCATGGTACTTTTCCCTGAACGCGAAAAATGTGTAGAGCAAGAAAGTTGCCATAACCGGCAGCGTAATTGCAATGGCATGGGCAATCTCTTCGGACGAGCGAATCACACCCTGCCCTACCCAGCCAAAAAAACCTGTTAATTTAATTAAGCTTGCTGCCTGAATTCGATACTGACAAGTTAACTCAACGTCATGGGCTGGAGCTACATGAACTGGACTTGAATGACCATAAATGGGTCATCGCGATCCACTTTCGGTGCTGTATGTCTGCATTTGTTGCTCTAAATGGCCACTTTTCGAGCAGAAACAAGTTAACTTGGTGGTATCGCAAGCTATTGTCATAAAAAAACCGGCAAATGCCGGTTTTTTTTCAAAGGGAGATTTAAGCCTTACCAGACTATGGTGATTGGATCTCCCACATCTGGAATGAAGACCATGGTCCCATCCTTCTTCCGCTGTCGGTTGCTTTCACAAGCCTGCTCACCAGTGCACTCTGCGCCGTTATTAAAACTGCCGATCACGCCATCGGGCGATGACACCACTGCGTACCAGTTCTTGCCCGCGTTGTAAGTCGCGACGGTATAGTCGCTGCCGCCACCGCCACCGCCACCGCCACCGCCGCCATCACCACAGCTGCCATTCGCCGCAAGCCAGTTGCTGGCATCCTCGGCCCGGACGATGCCGTATCCGTGGTACACATCTTTACCTGGCGCCCCAGCATCTTGCGCCGTTTGTTTTAGGGCGTTGCGTATCTCTTCTCCAGAACAGCTGACGTGCTGAGACCACACCAGGGCGGCCACACCGGCCACCGCAGGGGTTGCCATCGACGTACCACTCATAAACCCATAGTCGCTAGCACCGATGTTGATAGATGCATTTGCAGCATAGAAAACGGCAGTCCTGTCTTCAAGAGCCGCACCGACCGCGGGGATAGTAGTATCGTTGCTCGCTCCCAGGGTTGCAGATAGTGGACCGGGCTCATTATTAACAATGATGGCGCCAACGCCACCCGCCACTTGGCAGTTTTTCACTTTGTCATAAAAGGAAATGCTGCCCCTGTCTATTGCGCAGATTTTTCCTTCCGCACCTGGATCTTGACTATCACCGATCCCGAAACCGTAAACTGCAGCTTCCGCAGCACCCTGATTTTCCATAGCGGATACCGCCAGTGAACTGCCGTCCACAGAGGCAAGCGCTATCGATGCTCCACCTGCAGGATACGTCGAGAGCGTATTGACACCCCCTGCAGAGACTTCCACGCAGATGCCTTCTTTCACGACTTCGGTGCGTTTCCTGCCACGTCCGGTAGTCTGGGTGCAGGTGGGGTATTGAGAGAATGACGCGATATTGTTATCCGCATCATTTGCACCAACCATCATCACTGACTCGTAGCCGGCAGGATAAGAAACGACACTGTTGCCGTCGTTACCGGCCGCAGCCAACACCAGGCCACCATCTGCCGCAAAATTATCAAACGCGTTCCTTTCCGCGTTATTGCTGCCGCCGCCACCCAAGCTCATTGATATTATATTTGCACCCGCCGCTGTACATTTTTGTGCAGCGTAAGCCAGGTCAGAGGAGTAGCCCCAGCCTGCAGCGTTAAATACTTTGATGATGTGCAATGGCACACCGGGAGCCATGCCGACGACACCCATGCCATTGTCTGCTGCTGCGATTGTGCCGGCGACATGTGTGCCATGAGGGCCACCATCGCTGTACCAGTCGCCAGTGCCGGGGTCGTTATCGCCCGTGATTAGGTTCCAGACGAAATCTTCATTACGACCTCCGGTTTCGCCTTGTTCACCCGCGATTCCCGAGTCGATGACACAAACCTTTTGCGTACCGAGGTCAGCTGGACTGAGTTTGTCAGCTTGAGACTGAATAACCGCGTAAGGCGTGACTTGAGAGGTCGCCGGGTTACCGCCAACATCAACAAACCCCATTGGGTAACGTCGGAAGTCTTCATCAATCCTGAGAACGTGTGGATTGTTCACCAGGCCCCTTACATCGCTCAGCGATCGGCCGGGAAATTCGGCTGCGAAAAAGCCACGCGCCTCAAGCTTCAGTATACCTCCGGCGCGTTTCGACAGTGCCTTGACCAGGCCCTTGTTGGCCTCGTCGACCTCAATGATATAGCGGCTGTCATCTGCCAAAGCAGAGACACCAACCACAGAGCACAAAAATACAGTTGAGAGGCGGCACAATGACTGACCAAGCCTGGAACGGATGTTCGGATATTCTATACTTTTCATTATTTTAACCTTTCTACCGATTCTGGGTGTTTGTAGCGACCTCCATGAACGCTGGCAAAAAGCGGGTACACCACTGACTATTACACAGTCGCGACTTCCAAAGCGCGACACTCTCTCTGACTCATAAGTTTACGCTTGATCGTAGATTTCGCCAGTCTATTGACGATAAAATTTCAGTCTGAAAATTTGCATAATGCAACGTACTTTGCAGACCCTGCTAGCCCTATCCTGGCCAGTCAAACTGCGGGGGAGCGGTAAAGGCCAATGGGTTCTCCCTACACGCGTGGGTGAGTCGTGAAGGTCATCAGAAAGACAAAGGGGACCGCTAATCGACTGGTCGGAGCCGGCCGAATTCGCCCGGGACCTGAAGCTTTCGCCGTGCTTGTGGTATCGTCTGCTTATAGCGATAAGAGTGGAAATCTGGAGATGTTCCTTCTGCCGCTGAACCTGATTAGGAGCATAAAGTGAGCCGACTAGTTTCATTTGTTTTTATCTGCATACTCACCGCGAGTAACGCGCACGCAAGTCTTAATGCAAAGGCCTGGCCATCTACTGACAAAGCAAGACAGTTTGTTAAAGACAACATCGTCATCGGCATGCTGGCGAGCCCCTATGGCACCGGCTGGACGAAGAATGAGCAACTGCTGACCTATTTTCAGGAAGCTCGAGACGCTGGTATCACCGGCCACGCCATGACCCTGGCCGCCGCCTCCCATAACTGGGATGAACTCATGCGTCAGCACCACGCCACTCGCGCCGCCATGGCCGAGGAATCCGACAAGTACATTTTTGTCCGCACCACGCGTGACATCGAAGCTGCGCATATACAGGGCAAGACAGCAGTCATTTGGAACTCACAGACCAGCACGATTCTTGAGGAAGACCTGTCCAGAATGTCTATGCTAAAAGACATGGGCATTGCCAGTATGATTCTCGCCTATAACGACCGTTTCAGAACCGGTTCCGGATCACTGGCAGCCTACAATGGTATGGATGACGGTCTGACGGATTGGGGCCGAGCGGTAGCCGATGAGATGGTGAAATTTGGCATCATCCTCGATCTAAGCCATACGGGAGCGCAAACAGCTGCGGACGCGATGAGTCATATGGAAGAAAATCATCCAGAAGTGCCTTTCGTATTTACACACTCATTACCGGCCGGTTTGTATAAGAATGAGCAGCACGCGACAGAAAGAGGCTGCTATCGCAACATCTCGGATGAGGAGGCACTTAGAGCGGCAAAAAGTGGCGGCTATGTTTCACCTACATTTACTGAGTGGATGGTAGACGGTATTTGGCCCGATGACCTTTCGCCAAAGCACGCCGCTGACATGATTGACTACTATGTCAAACTGGTGGGCGTCGATCACGTCGGCATTGCCACAGATGACATGTTCGACGTTTCGCTCGTTGTCGACTTCGCCAAAAAGAATGCCACCATGTATAACGATGGCGGCTATATGATCAATGCCTTCAACAAAGGCGCCGATGACTCCGCACCGCTCGCCAGGATACTACCGGCCGTGACAGACGAGTTGTGGGAGCGCGGCTACTCGAATGAAGACCTCGCCAAAATCTACGGCGGCAACAAGATGCGGGTATATCAGCAGGTTTGGGAAGGCGTACCCGAGGGGCAATGGAATGAGCAGTATTTGGAGCGCGTCAAACTTCGCAAAGAGCTGCTTGGCAAATATCAGTCCCGTTAATGGTTATCTTTGCATAGCCGCTATGTAGCCATACACCGGGCGTTTAAAGCGGATTGCGTTCGGAAGGATAAAGCCGATCGCGTAGCTGATGACGTCGGTTGGCAATCGGTGGCACTTGTGGACTGTGGCCCGATTCTAGCAATCTGGGCCAGTCAAAAGTCAGTGCCCAGCCAGGGCCAACCTACAGCAGCAACTCAGGAACTTGGCGTTACGTCAGTTGCAAACGACATCGCCGGGTCGCGCATGGGTAGCTGCAGTGGATCCGTCAGTGCCTCAAAATCAAACCTTGAAACGTCCACGCTTCTCACGCCTGGGTTATCGCTTGTCTGATAATAAACCTTCAAATTCTGCAAGTCATAGGACACTGTATATTGCGTTCCACCGTACTTCAGAATTTCCAATTCGGCGGGGTTTATCTTTTTGTCTACCGCTTCCATGGGCAGTTGGAAGTTTGAAAGAATGCGGATGGACTCATGCACGGTATCTTCGCCGCCGTCGGTCGGTCGCGACGTTTGCGTCCATGTTAGTGCACGAATAAAACGTGACGGCGGTGTGAAGTCGCCCGGTAGGCCGATTAACCCACTGCCATATCCCATCGGCGCTATGTCGATGCCATTAACGTCTACTGACGGCCAGTCTACTGAGCGCATGTTGACGTAATTTCGTGCGTTATTGACATGCCAATCGTAAGGCGGTGAATTCGTCATAACACCTAGCGTCTTTTCATGTACGTTCAGGCTGCCACCCACATATTCAACAATAATTTGAGCGCCGCTTTTGTCTGTGATTGAAAAATGCACGGGGGCCGTGGCACCGAGTTCCGGGGTGACAACAGGAACAACCCGAATAGTATTAACCGCCTCCCGAACCTCTGCCACCGTTGCGAACTGGCTCAACATAAAGCCGGTGAAGTCGACGGGAGAGAGCGAGGTAGAGGCACTTTCAGGCTTATAGGTTTGATATTCGGCAAAGCCTGGCAAGTAGAGCAGGGAAACATTCAAACCCTGGGAATTAACGCCATCGCCGAACAACATCTGGCCCAACAAGGTCACCCCAGCAACATCGTATTTTGCTACCCACTTTGCGCCGTCCTGCCCATCAGGCATTTTCATTGCCGAAAAAGCGGTGCCTGACGGAACGAATGTCATCGCCGGAGACAGGTCAAAAGCCCCCCACTCCATCGTTCTTGAAGCGACTACCGTGCCATCAGCACCTGTCAACGTAATAAAAGTACAGGCACCCGATGAGCTAGCCTGAAGGCTGAACATTCCAATAGCGGCAAGGCTGCAAAGTTTTCTCGACAGTTTCTTTTTCATCACACTCACATTCTCAGTTATTCTTTTGGATGATGCTGCGCCTGATTCACTCGCTAATCAAGAAGCCTATTCTCTGTTTGCTAAATTTCGTAGACAAAACCTGCGCAACTCGCGCTACTGGTAAGCTGACACCCGAGCCTTGCCCAGGCCAGGCGGCCCGCAGTTCCTGCTATTTTGCATAAATTTCATAGACGTATCCCTGCTTAGAGCTTCCGACTATGCGGCTGACTCATAGATGGGCATCTGTTTTCAGTTTTGGTGACATACGACTGGCTCCGGTGCCATATCCACAATTTCTTGCCATTAACGAAGCCGCGCGAGCAGCCTATCGACCGCATGAAAAATCAGTATCGGGCCAAAGAAATAGGCCAAAAACAGGGGGCCGTTAAAGTCGATTTGCACGTCGGTTTGTAGATTGCGCTGCTCATTATTTTCGGAGAAATTTCCCCCGGCCGCTGCAAGCTGTTGCGAAGCATTTGAGTCCGCTATTGATACGGTCATCTCACGTTCAATGAAGGGGAGAAAGATCTGTTCACTCATTGGATCTCGGTCCAGGCTGCGCCACTCCACCAAAGTCAGCACAGCGAGTACCACGGCCCATACAATACTGAAGTGAGTTGCGCGATTAAGAGCGGGATCGGTCATGGTCTGCCTTTTTCTGCCTCACCGGAATAGAATGCGTACGCAGTATCTCGCGACCGAGTTCTGATTGCCAGATTCAAGCTTCAAACTGCACCACGTCAATGCAGTGCACAGCGTCTATAACCCTGCCTCCAACGCTCGGGCCTCAGCTGCACAATCCCTCGCGGGCGGAAGATCCTTTTGTCGAACCCGATCTATATCCTCACGCGCTGCTGCCATGGCAGCAAGAAATTCCACGTTGGTATGCAGCTTAGCCACTGCCGCTGCGCCAACCATGCGCCCTGCTACTACATCACTGCGCCAATGGACGTTACACACATTACGGCTTTCGCCGAAGGCCCGGCCCCGGGCCAGCAAGACCTCGGCGCGCTCCGGCGCCAGCTCGGACAGGATCAGGGCCCATCCCCAGCCGATGGAAGTGTGTCCCGAGGGATAAGATCCATCTTGGCGGAGCTCCTCCTCTTCGTCCGGGGTGCAGATCGGCTTCCCATTAATCATGAAAGGGCGCTCCCTCTGATAGGCGTTCTTGGCAGAGTAGCTGGCCAGCCCGACGTCTGCCAGGGTGCGCCGCAACAGCATATAAAGGGCCGGTGTATCCTGCTCATTAATCGGCATATCCAGGGCGCAAGAAAAAGTATCAGCGGCAGCAGGGAAACCAAGGTGGGCATCTTTGGTCGCAAGTTCCCATCGGGCTGTACCGCGCAAGGCCAGCATTTTTTCAACCACGGCATCGTCCATGGTCTGTCGGTCGGAATCAGCAGCGGGAGCAGGTGGCACGAAAGCCTTGCTGTCCATGGGCTCATCCATGGGCAGATAGCCCTGCAGTATGCCCGGCCGGATTTCAGGAATATCTTCTGCGACTGCCGTTTTATTTTGCGTAGTGCTGCAGGCACTCAGTAATCCGAAAATCAGAAAAATAATGGTTGTGCGTAAATAGTGTGTCATTGCGAAGGGCTCAACTAATCATGGTTTTAATAGTCTAGTCTAAGCGCGGAAGCTCCACGAATTTTTCTGTACCGCCCTCCATACACGTCTGGCTATCTCTTCACCTTTATCGCTAAGCGAGCCCTGCCTCTGCGTAAGAGCAAAAGCCATGTATGCATAAGCAGTAAATCGCCAACCGGCGGGCCGCGTTCGGGCGTTGGCGTTTATTGATATCGCGAATCTACCGTTAATTTGCCAGTACAGTACCGACATCTAAGCCATGTTACGCTGACGTCACATTATTCTGGAATCATGTGATGAGGCGACTGCCAAAATACCTCGCCTGGACGGCCCTTATTTTATTGCTCGTCGCCATGACGGCATACGGCCTGGTTCGCTCTGGCCTGAAAGAGCTGGACCAGGCCGCGCGCGACGAACTGGGAGGTTGGTACCTGCAGACTGAGCGCGGTGTATTGTCCTACACACGCCAGGGAGCCAGTGATGCACCGGCTATTATTTTGGTCCACGGATTCAGTACACCCAAGTTCGTCTGGGACCAGGTCGTACCCTACCTGCTGAACGCTGGCTACCAGGTCATCACGTACGATCACTTTGGTCGCGGATTTTCAGATCGCCCTGCCGGTCCCTACGATTCTGCGCTTTACCAAAGCGAGCTGTCGTCGTTAATTGCAGGGCTGGACCTCGCAACTCCCCTGACTCTGGTGGGCTACTCCATGGGCGGCGCCAATGTGGTGGACTACGCCGCGGCAAACCCCGGGCAGATCAAACAACTGGTGCTGATTGCGCCTGCAGGCTATATGCGTAATGGGGATTCTGCTTCACTACTGATTTCCCCGGTTCTGGGTGAGTGGCTCAGTACCATCTTTGGCAAGCAATTCGCCTACACTGGCATCAAGACTGAGGTGGACGCAGGTCGAGCCCCCGCTGACATGCTCACCAAGTTTGAAACGCAGGCTGCCTATAAAGGCTATACAGATGCAATGCTGTCCACCCTGCGGCACTTTCCCATGGCGGATCTGGCGGATCGGTATCGCTCCCTCGGAGCGACAGATATTCCCGTCACTGCCATCTGGGGAACCGCCGATAAAATTGTTCCCTACGATGGCGCAGCGCTGATGGCCGAGGATATACCTCGGTTAAAACTCACCACTCTGGAAGGCGCGAACCACAATATGACCTTCGGTCAGGCAACACTCGTTGCTGTTGCCCTGCTTGAAGCACTCGGGACTCCCTGAAAATCGGGTATGAGGCCTGGAGAGTGCAAGTCGACTTTCTAGCCTCTTTATTTGACCTATACTTCAGGCACATTTTTTGTGCTTTCGATCCCAGCCTCTTTAACGTGGCAGAACGGATGGAATTACAATCACGACAACTCGCGAGACAGGCTGGAATAAAGGGATGAAAGCACATACCAGCCTGCCATCGACCACATCCAGAGCAGCCAAGCTCTATTACGGCGTGGGCGCCGTGGCCTACGGTATCAAGGACAATGGGTTCTCTTACCTCTTGTTGATATATTACAGCCAGGTGCTGGGGCTGCCTCAAAACCTGGTGGGAACCGGCATATTCATTGCGTTACTTGTTGATGCTGTGACTGACCCGATTGTCGGCTCCGCTTCAGACAACCTGCACAGCCCTTGGGGTCGTCGCCACCCATTCATGTACGCCTCGGCCCTACCGGTTTCGATCAGCTTTTTCTTTCTCTGGTCTCCGCCAGATGGACTTTCGACCAGCGGCCTTTTCGCCTACTTTGTTGCACTGGCAGTGTTGGTTCGCGTCAGCATCACATTCTACGAAATCCCCAGTTCCGCCCTGGTAGCAGAACTCACAGACGATTATCACCAGAGAACGAGCTTCCTCAGCCTGCGCCACTTCTTTGGCTGGTGGGGCGGCCTGTCCATTGCTGTGTTTACTTATGCGGTGCTACTCGTTCCCAGCGAGGACTATCCCGTGGGTGTGCTCAACCCAAGGGGTTACGAAGCCTACGGCGCGATTACCAGCATGCTGATTCTGGGCGCTATTCTTTTGTCGTCACTGGGCACACACAAGTACATTCCACAGCTAAAGAAACCCCAGAGCACCACCTATCTTCCGGTGCGGGTCCTGGCCCGACAAACCCTTGAGACAGTTCGCGAGAGCTCGTTTCGCGCCCTGTTTATTTCGGCGATGTTCAGCGCACTGGCCGCGGGCCTGTCTACCTCCATGATGGTCTACATCAACACCTTTTACTGGGAGCTGGATAATAAGGAGATCGCCACAATCACTTCCACCCTGTTTGCGTCGGCTATTCTGGCCGTGATCTTCGCCCCGAGAATCAGCCGTGCACTGGGTAAAAAAGTAGCCGCGATTACGATCGGTATGCTGTCGGTCTTGCTGGCGCCAATGCCTTATCTACTGCGCATACTGAATTTGTTTCCGGAAAACGGCAGCAGCGAGCTTCTGTACTGCCTCATTGGCTATCAACTGGTGGAAGTGACGCTGATGATCTCTACCGCCATTTTACTGGACAGCATGATCGCCGACGTGGTCGAGCAGAGCCAATTACGCACCGGCCGTCGCTCAGAAGGCGTATTCTTCGCAGCCCGCAGTTTCATTCGCAAGAGCGTCTCAGGGGTCGGTGTTTTACTGGCTACCACTCTGCTGACACTGATCAGTTTTCCCAAAGATGCCCAGCCGGGATCGGTCGAACCCGACGTCGTTGCCAATCTCGGACTGCTCTATGCACCCTCCATATTCGTACTTTACATGGTGGCTATCGTCGCGATTTTCGCCTACCGGATCAGCCGGGAGGATCACGAGGATAACCTGCGATCTCTGGCATCAGATACGTAAAGGCGCAGCCCCGGTTAAAATATGCCAACTCATTTCCAGCGAAACTTTGAGTCATATCTAACCTGAAGTCGATTCTATAAGTTGGGGCGACTCAACTTTTCAATACCGTCAGCACTGCTGTTTAAGGAACAAACGGGTGATTCGGTTCACGTATAAAGGCCCCGCCTAATCATGCAGGATGGAACCCAGTTCGCCCTGCACTTCCAGGCAGCCGTGCTCACCTCGGCCCTCGTAGACAAGACTGCCATCTGCCCGTCGCTCGAGTCGTATATCGATTTGCGACGTCATCGTTTCTGCCACCCTCTCGATCATGCGCTTATTGTAAGGGGCGTGTAGCAGGCCACCCTCGCTGCGAGTGGCGTTTATCTCCAGGCGGTGCTCCCTGTCCTGCACGACAAGCCGGTAGCTGTGATCATCCACCGAGAGCTGCTCGATTCGAGCACCGGTATAGGTAGTAAAGCGATAGAGTCGGCCGCGCAGTAGCAGTCCAACAAGAAAACCCGGGAAGGATCCGCTGATCCACGGGATACGAGCCACCGAGGCACTGATGGATACCCCATCCTCTTCAAAGTGGTTGCTCTGGGCCCAGACGTAACCCCGGGGGAAACTGCGTCCCCAATCCTTTTCAATGTAACCCCTGCCGTTATCGTAGGAAACGGTCTCTTCGTCTACAGTGAGTGTGCCGGACAAACTGTGGTCCATGCTCAAAATGCCGTGGTTGCATTCCATGAACGGTGCAAAACTGTAGGGTCCCATAACTCCGGGGCTGCCCAGGGTGACCGGCCAACCATTCCAGTCGGAAAAACTAATCCCGCCATAAACAGCTTGTTTTACCTCGGTTTCGTCGGCATCAATGTCGAGGTCCATACCACCACAGTTAAAGCGACTGCGGCCGATACTGACGTCGAAGCAGTCGGCATCGGCACGGAATTCGCCAAGGGGGAAGCGGTGGTAGGTGGAACTGCCCTCGGCGCCGTCCAGCAGCTGGATGAAGGCATGGGCATCGTCCCCGAGGAATACACCGGGAATCACCGCCCGGGGTCCTTCACCCGCGCCGTTCACAAGCTTGAAGTACCAGCCCTCAAAGCAGGATACCCCGCCTCCAACTCGATGCTGGAGGTGGAAGTTCTGCGGGCGCCAGATGTTTTTAAATCGAGTCAGCATATCTTGCCGGGTAAGGGCTCCTCATATCACCCCATGAAGTGAGACAACTTCGCGGCCTTTCAACAGCCCGCCGATACCGACGAGGACGGGGTCTAAGCGATCGCTGCCTACTGGACAGTCAATTTATTCGAAGAAGCTGGCGGCCTTTGCCTTGATCTCCTCGGCTTTATCTTCGCCCGCGTCGGCCAGTTCTTTCAAATAAGCCTGCCCCTCTGCCATCTTGTCCTTGATATCGTTAACCTGGTTGAAAAACTGTTCCTCAAGTTCGGCTCCAGCCACGTCAGCTTCCGCTTGGGCTTTCTTTGCCTTGGCTTTCGCCTGGGCTGCTTCGAGCTGCTCATCATAGGCTGCCATTTGCTTTTCAACTTTCTCTTTCAATAGATCTATCAGGCTCATTACTTGCTTCTCCTTTTGTCGAATTGAGCACGAATGTTAACTTACTAGAACCAAAACTTTATTGAGCTGACGCAAGCCAATAGGATATATGATTGAGCGCAGCAGTGGCGAGCTGCCATTCAAAACTTGAGTCATGCTCTAAATGATATAGTCAGTCCCTAAACTGGTAGAGGCTTCAGCCTGACGCAATTTTATCGAGGAGGTCAAAAAATTAACTTATTAGATCTGGATTTCTGGCGACGACATCAGCGAGCACTGGGCATCATTGCTATCGCGATAGGGCTCGGTGCCTGGGGCATGGAGTTTGCAGGCACCGTTTATATTTGCCCCTACTGCAGAGTGCAACGCACCGTGATCGCGCTCCTTGGATTTATCATGATATTGCCCTTCGCCCGGCACTGGATATTGCAATACCTCGCTTCAGTAATCGGCTTCCTTGGCGCAGTTGTGGCCGTGAACCAGAACTTTATGGGGTGGGTGAAAATATCCAAAGGTGAGTTTGCTTTTAACGAGCAGCTGTATATTGACCCCTTTCTCCTTTCCAGTGGGGCTCTGTTCATTATCATAGGCCAGCTTTGGCTGATACTCGGCAAGGATAGAGCGCGTAACTGATCCGCAGCTAACAAGCTTCCCTAGATTGAAGTGATAGTAGAGACATAGGGCGTATTTGTAGCTTGGCAGTAGCCTGGTTTCTCTATCGGCTGAATCAATACCAGGTTGGGGACTGGCTCAAGGCAGCAGGCGCTGGAACCTCGGCTCTGTGGCAAGGCGTTGAAAATCGGGGTCGCTCACGATGAAGTGAATAAAGGTGGGTTCTTTTTCAACAATTTCTTCAAGAGCTTCGAGTGTCGCGTCCACATCGCCAAGTTCAAGAGAAACAAGGGCCTGGAGGTAAATAATATCCGGGTTTCGCTGTGATTCCGCCGTCGCGAGTTTCAACGCATCAGTGGAACGATCGACCTCGTCCAGGTGAATTAGATAAAACCCCAAATAGCCGCGGGTGTACCAGTCTTCAGGATTCACCAGAAGATTTTTCTCTGCCAGCTCGGCAGCTCGCTCGAAAGCGAGTCGGGACTTCGCTTCGGAGTCAGGTACATGACGAAGACTCTCGGCCAATCGCCCCCACACGCGATGATCATCGGGCGCATATTCGAGCGCTTGCCTCTGCATATTCGCTGCTTCGATATAACGGCCCTGATTGTAATAAAACAATCCGAGGTTAGTGTAGGCTTGACGGCTCGGCTTTATCGCCAGCGAATTTTCATACGCCTTCTGTGTGGCTTCGTTGTCACCAAGCATCCAGTAGGCAGCGCCCTTCCCGGCGAAGTTAGTAGCGATATCCGGCGTGAGACTGGTAACGATTTCGTAGGCCCGGGCAGCCTCTGCATAGCGTTCGGTTCGGTAATAAAAGCTGGCCAGGGCCTCATGCGCTTTCCAATAGTTCCGCTTGAGATCTGCCGCGCGCTTAAAAGCTGACTCGGCTGCCTTCAGCTCATTCTGGTCAAAGAGGACCTCACCAAGCTCTATGTAGGCGTCAGGGTTGGTCGGCGAATTGCTGATTAAAGCATCCAGCCGCTCCTTGGCCTGCGCATAAGCCCCTTGGTAGCGGTCGAGCATCGCCAGGGATAGAGAGACTTCAGCACTAGCACCCGCGCTAAGCTGCTCGGCGCTATTACACGCCTCCATTGCCTGCTGGAAGTCCCCGGTATCATTGCTGATTTCGTATGTTTGCAAATCAGCGTCACAAATACCTGCGTAGGCGCGGGCAAAATTCGGGTCTATACCAATCGCCTGCGTGAATAACTGCCTTGCGGTGCGAATGACGTCGGGGTCCCTGGAGCGATGCAGCCTCTGGCGACCCTGGAGATAGAAGATATAGGCATCAATATTCTCTGTCAGCGGAGCAGGCACCTGAACATCAAAGTCGATGGACATAGCGATTTTGAGTTCATTGACTACAGCGGCAGCGATTTCCTGTTGAATGGCAAAGATATCACTCAGATTTCTATCGTAGGTCTTACTCCAGTCATGGTACCCATGCTGTCCATCTATCAACTGCGCCGTGATCCGAATACGATCACCATCGCGTCGTACACTGCCCTCCAGCACGTGGCGCACGCTGAGTAGTTCAGCGATCTCCCTGATATCAACGTTTTCGCCACGAAAGCGAAAAGAAGACGTTCTTGCGGCGACATTTAATCCATCGATACCTGCCAGAAGATCAAGGATCTCCTCAGCCAAACCTGACGCGAAGTAATCCGACTCTTTGTTTCCATCAAAGTTGTCAAAGGCCAGTACGGCAATGGAGTTGGGCGGCAGCTCCACCGTTGGTGGCTCTGCAGACTCAATCTGGGCAGCGGGAAACCGATCGATTAGGAAGACCACCCAAACATACGAAAGCAGACAGACAAAAATCGCGAGACCGACTGCTAGCAGGAGGTCCCTCGCTCGGGGTTGTCGCGTCGGCTCCACCGCTCCCCACCAAAGGGGAAGATCGAAAATGAGGCCCTGCTTACGAAAGTCGATCAGCCAGGCAAGAAATACAACTGCTGGGATACCAGCGAAGGCTACTACTATTAGCAATCGCATTGCCGACTCGGGAAAACCGAGAGGCTCGAACGTCACCTCGGCAATCTGGAGAACTAACCACGCCGCCACAGCATAGGAAACTAAAACAGGAAATACCTTGCGGCGCCTGATCTCCGATCCTAACTGACGAAAAAAATGCGGCAAACTCAGGCTACTCCCCTTTGCTCCCAAAATGAGCCAGCTCTAAGGATACACATTAACCTCCGGAAATTGGCAATGGCAAATCAGATTTATGCACAGGCCGATATTAGCTCTAAAGAATTGTCTTATGCTGCCATGCAGGCCGCAACGAAGTAGATCGGAGTAAACTGCAGCCTCGAAAAATCGAACTACCGACCTCTGAGTAATTGAACTCGCAATTCCAGTCTAATGCCCTAGTTCGTTGTTTAAGCGCAGCCACCTCTAGATCGCAGGATTAAGAATCCTCCAAAAACCATTGCGTTTACCTTAGATCTACATCAGGTCTTCATCAAAATGAAAGTTATCTCCATAGCCTCGGTGCTTTCTCTTTCACAGAGGGCTTAATTTTTTGGCACCCTCACACAACCTTTGTGTCTCGTCTCCGATAGGCTACAGTATGATGTTGCGCCACCCCATACAGCTGCACTACCACACCATTAAACTGGATATCTCTCACCCATGGCAGAATCATTCAAATCGATCGGTCTCGCCCGCGAATGTGAATCCCCCGAAAACCCCGGCGCTCTGGAAAAACGGGTAGCCCTCACACCGGAAGATGTCCGAGCCCTGGTTGCCGCAGGTGCAGAGGTTGCCGTAGAGCACAAAGCCGGCGAAGGAGTCGGTTTTAGTGATGAGGAATACCTGGCCGCCGGGGCAGTGCTTCAGCCAGAAGACAGCATCTACCGTGACAAGGACCTACTGATCAAGTTCAAAGGTCCCTCCATGGCATCCATCGAACAGATGCGAGCCGGCACTACGCTATTTTGTATGGCCCACTTTCACTCATACCCTCAGCGCGCCGCCTTATTAGAGGAGCGAGAAATCAACGTCATTGCCATGGAGGAAGTGTTGGAGTCACCGAGGGTGCAAACCGACACTCGGATACTCGGACGCATGGCAATGAACAAAGCGTTAACGCCGTTTATCGAGAACAACACAATCGGGGGCACCCGGGTGCGGGTGCTGGATTGGACCCCAAGGCTGGATGGCGCTATTCGTCGAGCGGGCAACCGCGACCCCCGCTCTCTCGACGTGCTGCAGGGCAACGCCAAGCACGAAGAACTCAACGCACTGGGTAGTGAAGCACTGTACTTCTATGACAGCGCCAGCTTCGAGGATGACAACGACATACTCTCACGCCTGCAGGACTCAGGCTGCCATCTTTTCGATATGCACGAATTCGAAAAAAATGAGGGTGATGAAGCCATTGCCCGCTATCGCGCGGCACACCCACCTCTGGAACTGGGATTGCGCCGCATCCAGTGTTTACACGAGACCGGCCGTGCGGGTGCACGTTATGGCCTGGAGCTGTTGCGCAAAAACAAACCTGACCTGGATTTGCGTCATGCCAGAGTAGCTGTGCTCGGCTACGGCAACGTGGGTCAGGGCGCCATTCACGAAGCCCACAACCAGGGAGTCGGCTGTGTTCACGTGCTGGGGCGCACCCACACCGTCAAGGGGCGCATTGACTACTGGCTTAAAGATGTGGACCTTGTGGTCAACGGTGCCGAGCAAAGCCCGGCACTGCGCGGCATCAACTTTCTGGTCAGTAATGAGCACCTGCGCGACCTCATTCCCGAAGGCTCAGTGGTGATCGACCTGGTCGGTGGCAGTGAAAGCAATCGCAGCCCGGTGGAGCCGGTGATCAACTGCAGCTTCCTGACTGATCCGCACTTTGTTCAGGACGGGGTGACTGTCTCTGCCCTCTGGGGTTGGCCCATGATGGGCATGATGCGGGAGACCGCGATACGCTATTCTGGTCAGATCAAGGACGTGTTACTGGGGCCGGAACGACTGCTGGATGGTTTGGAGAATTTGACGCCGGGAGTAGCCAGAGCGCTGGTCTGCGGGCCATTCCAGAGATGATGTTAAGCGGGTTGTGGAGCCAGTAATTCAACTTCCGTAAACTCGTGATGGATTTCACGCTGAGGGCGGGAGTATCATAAAAGCCATCACCTGGAACTGATGAGTAGAAGACATGGACCTGATAGAGATTTCAGAAAAGCGCAAAATGTCCCGTGAAGCTGCGGCCAAGCTATTGCACGATATCGCCGACTCACTCGAGCGCCACAACGAGCTTGAATTTGAGCGGAATGGAATAAAGTTGCACGTTAATGTAGCCGACCAGGTAGAAGTTGAGGTCGAGCTTGAAGTCGAAAGCGACGAGTCCAGCCTGGAAATCGAAATCAATTGGTAGACGTCAGAGGCTGTCAAAGTCTCAGCCTCATTCCTATGCAGGTTGCTGCTCTGTAATACAGTGAATACCACCTCCGCCAATTGCAATTGAGTTGATTGGAACCTGCACGACTTTCCGCCCAGGAATATACAAATGTAGCCTTTCTCGCACCGCGTGATCGGTGGCAATGCCATACGCCGGTGCGATAGGTTCGGTCATAGTAGCGCTCATTTGTGCGCTAACCATCCAAATGCCGTTACTTCCTGTAAATATGGCGCAGATATGCAAAAACCGTCATCATTGTCGTCTTCTAACAAGGTGATGAACGCCATGCAAATTCGACGAGGCCTGTTGGCTTCTTTTTTCCTGTTCACGCTGAACAGCTCACCTGCCGCACTGGCCCAGGACTCGGGTGCGCCCGTAGCGGTAGCCAATGCCAAAGTCCGGGACATTCTGGAGGTTATAAAGCTAAACGGCAGCGTCAGCGCGCGTAGAAATGCAAGGCTGTCGGTGGCCACAGCCGGTCTTGTGACGGAACTGGATCTGGATGCAGGCGCCACTGTAGAAGCAGGCGATATTCTATTGCGAATGGATGATGAGCTGGCAAGACAACAATACCAGGCCGCTCGCGCCGTTCAGAACGAAGCCAGCCGCGCCCTTAACGATGCCCAGAGACGTTTGGCTGAAGCAAAAGAACTGGCACCCAAACAAAGTATCGCGAAAACCGTCGTCAAAGACCTCGAAGCGGAAGTGGCTCAGGACGAAGCCATGCTCGACCGAGCCCAGGCTGAGGCAGGCTATAGAGACGGGCTAATGCAGCGGCACCAACTGCAAGCGCCGTTTACCGGCGTAATCACCTCCAGAGAAATTGAACTGGGCGAATGGGCGGTACCCGGACAAACCGCATTCACCCTTGTTTCCACCGACGAGATGAGACTGGATTTCCAGGCGCCTGAGGATTATCAGGGCAAGTTGGAAAAGGGTCAGTCGCTCACGTTTAAGCTTGGTAGCGGACGAACCGGACAGCACCAGGCCATCGTCTCAGCTACGGTGCCTATCAGCGACAGCCAATCCCGAACGTTCCTGGTACGCGCCATCACCACACAGCCGGTCGATGGGATGCTCCCGGGCATGTCCGCCAAGGCAGAGATTCGACTGCCCACCGGTGAGCAGGGAATCACTGTCCCCCGGGATGCCTTATTGCGCTATGCCGATGGCCGTCAAATCGTTTGGGTTGTCCAGCAAGAGAATAACCTTCCTGTGGCCGCAGAACGGCTGGTGCAGACCGGGCTTGTCTTCGATGGCGAAGTAGAGATCCGCAGCGGAATTGCCGAAGGCGATACCGTGGTTATCAAAGGGAATGAGGCACTGCGAAACGGCCTCGCTCTCTCCATCACTAGCCAGTAGGGGCTGCTCGTGTTCAGCAAGATCATTCACAACGGAACCCTGGTGACCGTATGCGTATTGATCGTGTCGGTGCTGGGAATCCTGGCGGCTAATCGGATCCCCGTACAGATGATCCCCGACCTGGACGTTCGCACCATCAGTGTGCGCACCATGTGGCCAGGCGCTACCCCCCAGGACGTGGAAAAGGAAATCCTGATTGAGCAGGAGGACTACCTACGCAATCTACCCAACCTGAACCGACTGACTGCAACCGCGCAGACAGGCTCAGCGTCTATCCAGCTTGAGTTTCCCTTAGGCACGGACATGACCGACATGATGATCCGGGTAAACAACTCGCTCAGTCAGGTGCCTTCTTATCCGGAAAACGTTGACGAGCCACAGGTGTATGCCAGCTCGTTTTCAAGCAACTCATTTATGTTTTTCAATGTGACACCTCTGCCCGGAAACCCACGGCAGCTGGACATGGACCTCACCCGGGACTTTTTGATCGATAACGTTCGACCGCGCATGGCAAGCGTTGCCGGTGTCTCTGAGATCAGCATCTGGGGCGGATCGGTTCGACAAATACAGATCCTGGTAGATCCGGCTCGTCTCGCGCAGCGTGAGCTCACCCTGCTGGATGTGCGTGCCTCCATTCGTGCCCGCAACCGGGATCGCTCCGGCGGCGATCTGGAAGCGGGCAAACGTCAATACCTGCTGCGAACCATCGGTCGCTTCGAGGATCTGGAAGCACTGGAAAACCTGATACTGGCCCAGCGTGGCGACAATATCGTCCGACTACGGGATGTCGCCACGGTGAAGATGGATCACTTTGAAAAGCGCATGATCGCCCGCTTCAATGGCGCCGACGGCATCATGATGGCGGTGCGTCGGGAGTCCGGCTCCAACGTTATCGACATCAAGACTCAAATGCTGAAAGAAGTCGCCGAGCTAAGACCCCAGGTACTGGAGCCCGCCGGTCTGCAGATCCGGCTGATGTCCGATGATGTGGTCTATGTTAAGGATTCCATTCGCACGGTTTGGCAGAACCTTATTCTCGGCGCCCTGTTTGCGACCGGAGTGATGTACCTGTTCCTGCGCTCCGGAAGGGCGACGCTGGTGGGCGTGATCGGTGTGCCGCTTTGCATCATCGTGGCCTTTCTGGGGCTGCTTATAGCGGGCAGAACCATCAATGTCATTTCGCTGGCAGGCATCGCCTTTGCCCTTGGCATGACTCTGGACAACAGCATTGTTGTATTGGAAAGCATTGAACTGGAGCGGCGTCAGGGTGCTGGCCGATTCGAAGCCGCGCTGCAGGGCGTGCGCAAAGTCTGGCCCGCCGTGTTCGCCTCTACCATGACGACGGTGCTGGTGTTTTTGCCCGTCGCCTTCATCGAACAGGAGGCCGGACAACTCTACTCGGATGTTGCTGTCGCAATCTCAGCAGCGATACTCGCGTCAATGCTAGTGGCAGTGACAGTGCTGCCCACTGCATCGGCGAGACTGGAATTTGTAAACGAGAAAAAGCGCCAAAGAGATAATCAAAGCAGTGGAGACAAACTCAGGACGCGCACGCTGGCCTTGGTAGACAAATGCCTTGAGAGTTCTCGAAGTCGCTGGACCACGGTGCTCACAACGACCGCAATAAGCATTGCCATCATACTTTTTCTGACGCCTCCAGCGGAGTATCTGCCTGAAGGTGAAGAGCCGAAAGTCTTTGCCGCCATGAGCGCACCACCTGGTTACAACATGGCAACCATGGATGCGATCGCTGAGGAAATTGAAGAATACCTGCTACCAGCGGTAGAGGCCGACCCCGCCCTCTTCCAGCGTGGCGAATCGGAAGTGCCGGCCATGAAGTACCTGAACCTCAGCGCCAGCCCTACTCGCGTGCGCGTTATCTCGGAACCGATTGCCAGCCGGGATATCGAGAGCCTGATGGATGCGTTGACCGCCAAATTCCGCGAGTATCCCGGCATGCGCGCCTTCGCCGCGCGGGGTTCTATCATCACCAGTAACGACGGCGGCACCCGCTCCATTAATCTGGAAATATCCGGGCCAGACCTGTACACCATTTATGGCGTCGCACAACTTGCGGACGCGAGGGCCAGAGAAGTCTTTGACAACCCGCGTATCCAGAGCCAACCCGGCGCACTGAGCCTGGCACAGCCGCTCATGCAGATTCATCCCCGTTGGGATCGCGCCGCCGAACTGGGCCTGAACATTGATAATCTCGGTTACACCGTCTCGGCCATTACCGACGGCACTTATGTCGATGAATTTTTCATGGGTGACGACAAGATCGACATGTATCTCTACAGCGACGCCGGGCTGGACATGGACCTGGACGCTCTGGGTCAGGTTCCGCTTTATACGTCTCAAGGTAAGATCGTTCCCCTGGCTGCGGTAGCAGACTTCACCGAGACGGTTGATACCAGCTCCATCCGCCGTGTAGGCGGAAGACGCACCGTGACTCTGAATATTATTCCGCCCCGCGATGTTGCACTCGAGAACGGCGTAGATAGGGTTCAGGAAGAAGTGGTCGGCTACCTGCGAGAGCGGGGCGACATTCCGGCACAGGTCAATATTGTGATCTCCGGTGCAGCAGATCAATTGCAAGCAACCCGTGAAGCGCTGGTCGGCAATTACCTGGTCGCACTATTGATCGTCTACCTGCTGATGGTCGCAATATTCAATCACTGGGGTTACCCGCTGCTGATTCTGACATCCATTCCTCTGGGTATCGCTGGCGGCTTGGTAGGCCTGTCGTTACTTAACGGCGTCGGCGGGCTGTTGCCCCTGCTGGGACTATCGGCTATCTCACAGCCATTTGACATGATTTCAATGCTCGGCTTTTTGATCTTAATGGGCACCGTGGTGAACAATCCCATTCTGGTTGTGCACCGCGCGGTGGAGAACTTTAACGGCGGAGCTGAGCCATTGGCGGCGGTCACCGAAGCGGTGCACACACGCCTGCGCCCCATTGCCATGTCGACAATCACTACCTTGTGCGGCCTCGCGCCTCTGGTGCTAATCCCCGGTGCCGGTACCGAGCTCTACCGCGGTGTGGGTGCCATTGTCATGTTCGGAATTTTGGGAGCAATGCTGGTCACCATGACCATGCTGCCGGCACTTACGGTGATCGTGCTGGAGCGCGTGTCACGCCGTAAAGCGGCAATCAATTAACAGCGTGACTCAATAAAAAAATAAGCCACTAACTCAGCTTAGATGACAGATACGCCTCACGCGCTGCGGCGCAATCCGGGTCATAGAGCGCGGCTACCAGGCTATCGGCATCAGACCATGCCCGATCAATACCTACCATCTGGCCCGTGACCGCGTTTGTATGGCGTTTAGTGGCGAAAATGGGGGTGGCAGGCTTTGAGGCCACGCAACTTGCCAGTTCTGCAACGCTTGATGCCAGCTCCTTTTCGCTCACTGAACGATTGAGAAAACCAGCCGCCAGGGCCTCGTCTGCGCCGAACTCACGGCAGGTCATGACTAACTCCTTGGTCAGTGCGGGACCGATTTCCCGCACCAGTCGGGGTATGCCACCCCAGGCCAGCGGTATGCCAAGATCAATTTCGGGAATGGAGAAACGGGTGGAGTCCGCTGCAACACGCAGATCGCAATTCGCGGCCAGCACAAGACCGCCTCCCACACACCAGCCATGGATCTGGGCAATGGTGATCGCGCGCATATTCTCGATGGCATCTGCCATGCGTCTGCCGGTATCTGCAGCCTCTCTCAACCCGTCTTCGCCAGGCCGTGGAAAACCTTGCAGGTCGGCACCGGCACAAAAGGCGCGCCCGCTGCCCGAAATCACAACCACACGAATAGCCGCTTGTTGATCGAACCAGTCTGCAGCCAAGATCAGGTCTTCTGCCAGCTGAAGTGAAAGCGCGTTCAGGCGCTCTGGCCTGTTCAAAGTAATGGTGCCAACGGCTCCGTCGGTGTCGGTTTTCAATGTATCGAACACGGTCGCATCTCCATTGTTAGTCAAACCTGATGGTATTTATGGGCAGTTTTAATAGTGGCAGCTTAGCCTTTTCGGGCTGTCCAAAGCGCCATTGGGCTGACAGCCGGTCACGAACTAACCTCGCTCTCCCAGCGATCATGCTGCTGCTCTTCGGTGCTCAGCTGGCCCAGCGCAGCAAACATCTTCGGGTAATGCTGGCGAAGCACTGACATCATTTCATCAAAGGGAAGGTCAAGGTGCTCACCGCGATCGTTGAGATATTCCATATGGCGGTTGCCGGCAAGGTCGCAGGGGTGGTAGATGCTGTCCTGGAGGCCATCAAACTCCAGAGGGAGCAACCCAAATCGCTCACACAGCTCTACGTTGAAAGCCGGAGTGGCTTTAACCCACTGCCCCTCTAAATATATCGCTGTGTAACCGTGAAACAGGAAAACGTCGGTCTCCATCAGCTCACGCATTTGCGGCGTTGACAGGTGATTTCGCACATCGGCAAAGCCCAGTCGCGCCGGTATTTCCACTGCTCGGCACAGAGCCGCCAGCAGTATTGCCTTGGGCACGCACCAGGCTTCGCCCTGCGCAAGCACCTGCGATGCCCGGTAGTGGTGCCTCTCGGTACTTAAGGAATAGGGGTTATAGCGAATCTCATCGCGGGCCCAGTAGTAAAGGCTAACGGCATTTTCCCTTGCACTGGCTGAAGCATTACTCAACTTCGCAGCCAGCGCCTGGATATGCGGATGGTCGCTATCAATATAAGCGCTGGGCTGTGTGTATTCCCTGAGTTCGATTGCAAGGGCCATCAAAGATTCCTGAAAGGATTTACAGCGGTCGGGTCAGACTAATGGCGCCACGAATCTGGCCTACAGAGTAGCCCGTGGCGATATCATCGGGATAGTACTTTTGCAGTACGTCCGTCACTTCCTGGGACAAATGCTGCCCGTGACAGGTCAGGCAGACGCCATCAACGCCTTGCGCCTGCATATAACGGAAGTGAGAGGGGGTGGTTTCGCTATAGTTGATTTGTGCCGGAATCTCACCCGCCTGTTGACGGCGGTTGAATTCATTGAGTACGTCTGTCTCCCAGGGATCAGGGATGGCGCGGCTCGCATTGCGAGACTTAAGGCTCACCCGCCTGACCAGCCAACCTGACTCCGCCGCGAGTGAGTCAGCTAATTTAGGCGCTTCATGCGAGCAAACCTCAATGGCATTGACCGGACCTCCCTCTTGCAAGGCTGACTTAAGCAGGGGTTTCAGTTGACCTATGAACTCTGCAGCTAACGTCCTGGCCTCTGTTTCAAGGCTTTCCCCGGCGAATGAGAAAGTTGCAAATGTGCAAGCAAAGCCAAAAGCAAACAGTGAGGGAACCCTGATTTTCATCATGTTGTCTCCGTGGTACATGACTGCAGCATAGCGTGAACCTAATGAACGTTAAATGACCTGAGTCATTCACGCACCACCTGCTCTCGCGGACTGTCGGCAGGCAACCGTGCCCGCTAACGCCCGCTGGATGCCTTGCGCGATTGGTACTCCACGTAACGACCAACCAGTTTGTCGAGCAGACCTTTTTTATCGCCACCAGCAATACCAGATTCAGCACCCGCGGCCAGATCCAACTCACCACCACCGGCCCGGTATTGCTCTGAATACATTTCCAGGACTTTCTTTTTGACCATGCCGCGCAATGGGACATGCGCCATCATGCCGTAGGTGGCCGCGCCGCCCTGCTGGGCCAGCTGGGGATTTTTCTTGACCGTTTCTACCGCCGCTCGCAGGTCTTTAAGGTAGGAATCTACGACCTGCAGGTGCTGTGCTGTCACCATGGCATGAAGTCCAGCGGGCAACTGGTTGCGATTCACCTGCCAGCCCTGCGCGTCCATCTGGTCGCCAACGGCATAGATATTCACGTCCGGGTCTTTGGACCGGAAAGAAAACAGCGGCCCCTGGGGAGACCCCATGACCTCCAGTTCCGGTATCTGCGCTATCCCACGCTTTAACTGTTTCACTGCCTCAAGCGTGTCTTTGGCCAAGTTGCGATAGCCCTCTTTGCCAAAATACTGGGTAACGCCCCAGGCAGCGGCATAAGCACCTCCTGGACGAGTTCCCAGCAATGCAGACGATGCGAATACGCCACCCGGCCAGTTCTGGTAGGCAAACATCTGGTAGCGCAGGTAGTCGAGATTACGGTAAGTGATCGTAGACGCGCCTTTAGCTGCATAGCCATATTTGTGAATATCCGCAGAAATCGACGTGACGCCAGGCACCCGGTAATCCCAGAGGGGCATAGACTCCCCGTTCATTTCCATAAATGGAAGAATAAAACCACCGACGCAGGCATCCACATGCAGGGGAATCTTTTTCCTCTGGGCGATGGCGCCCATCTCGGCAATCGGATCAATGGTTCCATGGGGATACTCCGGAGCACTGCCCAGGATCATCACCGTGTTACGGTTGATCATTCTCTTGAGCTTCTTCAGGTCCGGGGTAAAGTCACTCTTGAGAGGCACCAAACGAATTTTTACCCCAAAGTATTCTGACGCCTTAAACCAGGCCACGTGGGCCGTTGTCGGCATAATCATCTCCGGCTTTTTCACACGGCGCTGGTCTCTGGCCATGTCGCGATAGGTTTTTACCGCCATCAGGCAGCTCTCGGTCCCACCTGAGGTCACCACGCCACACACCTCTTCCGTGCCATTGAGAATATCGGCGGTGGCACTGATCACCTCGGTTTCCATTTTCTTGAGGCTTTTAAATGCGCCCGGGTTGAGTCCATTTTCGCAAGCGAACTGATGATAGGACTCTTTCAGGAAGGAAGAATGATCCTCGTCCAGGTAGTACACCAGGCTCCACACGCGCCCATCCTTGTACTGCGGGTCTTTATCCTTGAAGTTTTCCAGCCGAGCGAAAATTTCATCGCGATCCCGACCCTGCTCCGGCATCGGTTGATGAACGGACTGATGAGTCGATTTATCGATGGTGTCTTGCATCGGTGTGTCTCCCAAACTTCAGTTTAAAAACGCTGTAACAACAAGGCCAGGCTGATGCCCAGGTAATTACCCAGTGCATAGCCGATGATGCCGGTGGTCATACCTGAAAGGATTGTCGCTGGGTTACCCAGCGCTCTGGCCATCATTGGTACAAATGGGGGGCTACAAACGGCGGCCACAGAAGTGACCATAAACGTATCACTGTCTATTCGCGCAATGCGGCAAAACAGTCCATGCAGCAACAGGCTGCCTGCAACCGTGCCAAACAGGAATATCGCAACACTGGCGTCTACCGCAGCGAGTTGGTCCAGGCTGGCCATAGAGGCGACAACGAAGCAGAACACGTAGATAAGATACATCCCCAACTTGTAAGACAGGTGCATAGCCCTTACCTGCGCAACAAGAGACAGCAAGATACCCAGCGTGGTAAGGGCAACTATCATCACCGCCGAACTGGCGGAGGCCGAGAAAACAAAGGCGCAGAGCTCAGATACTCCCAGCGCAGCGAATACAACCAGCACTGCCAGTGACATCGCCTTAGTCATTTCCGAAAAGTTTTGCTTTTTTAGTAACGGTGAATAGTCGTCGCTATCAAAATGGTGACTATCCTCCACCGAATTCTTTTGCAGTTCAGGGAAAGCAGGCAAAACCCTGCGGAAAAAAGGTATTCCTAACGTCAGCATCAGTAATAGATAGGTCGCTCCTACAAAAGTATCCAGACTGTGGAATACAATGTACTCGCTGTGAGGAATATCCAGACCCGCTTTAATGGCGGCAAGATTCGGCGTTCCACCGGTATAGACACCCACTGACATGGCGGCAAAGTGACTGGCAGACTCTACGCCCTGACCTTTGAAGACAAAAAACAAACTGGTGGCGAGGGCCACCACGGAGGTGGTCGCTAGCAGCATCGAAAGCATCGCCTTGCCGGCGACACGACGCCACTGCCGAATATCCAGGGTAAACAACAGTAATGGCAATGCCAGGGCGATCGAAAGGTCGGTAATGTTCTGCTGCGCAAGCGCTGCCTTAGCCGGGACCAGGCCGACATTTCCCACCAGAAGCCCTGCGAGGTAACACAGCACGATAACCCCCACTTTTCTGGCCCAACCCTGATGATGAGTCAGCCAGAGAATGCCTGCAGGAGTGAGCAGAAAAAAGACGGCAAAAAATATTAGCGACATACAAAGATTGTACGCGGAATTAGCCGAGCGTGCGCTCGTCATTGAATACTGCTTGCCGCATCACTTGCATTCCTCGCGCGCCTTCTCTTGAGCTTCAGGAACTAACAGGTACGCGGCGAAAAAAAAGCACACAGCACCTGCGAGCGTGCTCAGGTTCGCAATATTGGCAGCCAGAAGATCACCATCGGCCATGACAAAGCTACCGCCCACAGACACCCCGAAGAGGACTGACCCCAGCAAATTTATGTAGACAATCCACCAGCTGACTTCTCTTGGCGCCCAACGAAACCATCCATGCGCATATTCCATTACGGCAAGCTGACTTGCCAGTAAAAAACAGATACTCCCTGCCAGATTAGGCGTCCAAATAAATACATCCTGTTCGTTAGGCGACAATCCAACGAACAGCGCATCAACAGTGTTCACATTGAAAAACAATGTGCCTGCAAATTGAATAAGGCAAGCCCAGTAGCCAAGGTCAGTTGAACGCAGGAGGCGAAATGATAGTGGGGCCGAAGCATCGGACTCGAGCCCATGTTGCATGGACTGTATCCATTGCAGCAGTGCTGCCAAGGTGAAAAACACGGCTCCTGCAATAAATATCCATGTCACCCCGCGAGGGCGAGTCAGCTGATCTGGCAAGAGCATAGGCCACTGCACCGCGAGGCAGCCCAGAATAAAGCCGCTGGCGCCAAGCATAAACGCGATGGCAACCCACCAGCTCAAGTGTCTGATGTTTATCAATGAGTGCCAATGATGCCCCACATCGGCGATTGCTTCTGCCGGGCGCACGTCTTCTCCATGCGTTAATGGCAAGGTGGTGACTTTACGGTGACGGCGAGCAGTTTGCGACACATGGTCACCGGACTCATCGCAGCCGCTCCAGGCGGTCAGGAAAGCTAGCGGCCCAACTTGAACAGTATGATTTTTACGTTCGACGATTTTCATCGTCGCCTCAGACACTATTAGTTCCGGCTACGACATCATTTTTTTCTTCGTAAAGCTTGCTGCGGTCTAGCGCAAGGAACGTATAAAGGCTCGGCAATACAAACAATGTAAACAACGTACCTATCGACATACCGACGCTGATTACCAAGCCCATGGAGAACCGACTTTCAGCGCCAGCACCTGAAGCAAACACCAATGGAAGCACACCGCAAACCATTGCCGCAGTTGTCATTAATACCGGACGCATACGCACAGCGGCAGCTTCCAATACAGCGTCCCTGCGATTAAGGCCTTTTTCTGTCTGTAGTTCATTAGCAAATTCAACGATCAGAATGCCATGTTTACTGATCAATCCAATGAGAGTCACCAGCCCCACCTCGGTATAAATATTTAAAGTGGCTGCGCCAAAGTAAAGCGGAAGCATAGCGCCGAAAATTGAGAGCGGCACCGTCGTTAAAATAACCAGCGGATCGCGGAAGCTCTCAAACTGCGCTGCCAGCACCAGATAGATGATAACGATAGCCAGGGCAAAGGTGGTGAGTAGACCGCTACCCTCCTGAAGAAATTGACGCAGTTCACCAGAAGAATCCAGGCTATACCCGCGGGGTAGGATTTGCTTTGCCTGCTCGAGCATATAGGCATGGGCTTCTGCAAGGCTCACACCTGGCATCATTTGCGCTTCGATCGTCGCGCTGTTCAACTGCTGGAACTGGTTAATGCGCGAAGCTTCTACGGTCTCGGAGACAGTCACTACAGCAGATAGCGGAACCATGTCGCCATTACCAGCGCGCAAGTAATATCCTGCCAAGGCGGCCCTGTCCAAACGGTAGGACCGTGGAACCTCGGAAATCACCTTATAGCTGCGCCCCTGCATGGAGAAATAGTTGATGAAGCCCTCGCTAAGATAAATCTGTAAGACGCGGCCGATATCACTGGGAAGTATGCCCAATGACGCAGCTTTATCGCGGTCAATCGTCAATTCATACTGCGGCTTATCGAGTGTCAAATCATTGCGGACAAAGATAAATTTCCCAGACGCTTTGGCAGCGTCGGCTAGTGCCTGTGCGTGCGGGTAAATTTCTTCGAACGAATCGATCGGAGACTTAATCACCAACTGATAAGGCAGGCCTTGCGGAGTGCCTGGTAGTACGGGTGGAGACAAACTGTAGGTTTGAAGACCGGGGTAGCGGACAACCTCTTGCTGAAAATCGTTGCGCAAGTCCATAGCCGTGCGATCACGCTGATCCCAGGGCGAGAGCACATCAAGGCCAAAGAGCGTTGAGTTATTCTGATAGCCATAGACCGTAAACGATGCTTCAGTTTCAGGCTGCGACTCCATGAGTTTGTTAAGCGGTTCGCCCGTTGCCTTCAAATAATCAGTATTGGTGTAAATAGGGCCTGAACCCATCAACATCACGACGCCCTGATCTTCTTCCGGTGCCAGTTCCTGAGCCGTGTGCGTCAGCATATAGACCAGTGCAACGATAACAGCGAACGCTAGCGGCCAAACAAAGTGACGATTATCCAACAGGCCTTCTAAAATTCCACGGTAAACGTTTTTGGCTTTTTCCAAGATCGCATTAATACGCTGGACCAGCGGAGAGTCACCAATGTCAGCGGAGAGCGTGTGTGCACACATCATTGGGCTCAGCGTGAGCGCGATGAACCCCGAGAGCAATACCGCCCCCGCGAGGGTAAATGCAAACTCAGTAAAGAGGTTACCCGTTAGGCCACCCATGAAGCCGATGGGTGCGTAAACTGCTGCAAGAGTGATCGTCATGGATATCACGGGGCTAGCGATCTCCCTGGCGCCCTGCAATGCTGCGTCTTTTGGGGACAGCCCTTCCTGCAAATGTCGAAATGTGTTTTCTACTACGACAATCGCGTCATCTACTACCAGCGAAATAGCCAGCACCATGGCAAGCAACGTGAGCAAGTTAATAGAGAAGCCCATAGCCGATAACACAAAAAGTATGCCAACCATGGAAAGAGGAATCGTTACTATCGGTATCAAGACGGAGCGGAAGTTACCCAGAAACAAAAATACGACCAGAATCACAATCAATATCGCTTCACCCAGCGTCGTGATCACTTCTTCTATCGAGGTGCTGATGTATATCGTGGAATCGTAAACCATTCTCACATCAATCGTGTCGGGAGCGGCGCTTTTGACCTGCTCCAACATCTCGTAAACGCCGCTGACAACGTCCAGCGGATTGGAGTCTGCAGTGTTGGAAATTGAAACCATCACGGTTTCCGAACCACCAGACACCACGGAACTGTCATAGCTATCTGCGCCCAGTTCAACAGTGGCTACATCACGTAGTCTGACCAGTCGATCTTGCTGGTGGCTGATCACGATAGACTCGAATTCTTCCACCGTGTTCAAGTCAGTCAGGGCGTTAATATCAACCTCAATAAAATTCCCCTTGAATTTCCCTGCCGCGCTGACAGCGTTGTTTACTTGAACTGCGCGCTGAATATCACCGGCATCCACATTAAAAGCTGCCATGCGGACTGGGTCTAACCACAACCGCATCGCGAAGTCTTTCTCGCCTAAAATGGCCACCGAATTGACGCCACTTACGGTTGAAAAAATCGGTACCGCAACACGGCTTACAAAATCCGAGGTTTGCTGTGTTGCCAATTCATCGGAGCTAAAAGCGATGTACGCGATGGGGGGCTGTGATGACGATTTGACAATGCTCGGGTCCTGGACACCGGCTGGAAGTCGATACTTGACCTGCTGAACCAGGGCCAGAACTTCAGCCAGCGCCTGGTCCGTAGGATAGTCCAGTTGCAGATAGATGGTGATTTTAGACAGGCCCATCGAGTTTTCGGCATACATGTAATCAATGCCTTCTGCCTGCGCCACCTGCTGCTGAATTGGCTGAGTCACATACCCCAATACGTTGTTGGGACTGGCCCCCGGATAGACCGTGTGAATCGAGATAACACCCGTTTCCATCTCCGGATACTGGCGAACCTGAAGCTGCGCAAAAGAATTAACACCCAGAACAAATATGACGAGGCTCAGGACGGTCGACAGCACCGGCCTTTTGATGAACACATCGGTAAAGTTCATGCCTATTCTCCGCTAGCTTTAGCAGGGTCAAGGCTTACGTCATCATTATTGATGATAACGATGGAGGCGTTATCGAGTTGCTGCTGGTTCGAAGTGATCACCTGATCGCCCTCTTTCACACCATCACTCAAGGCGACTTGCGACTGCCGTTGCATCGCAACAGTGATATTGCGGCGCTCAATGGCGTAGCCGTCAGCTGATTTTTCGCCCACGACAAAAACGGTATCTCCGTACAACGAGTAGCTGATAGCTACGGCTGGCAAACTGATCAATGCCCGACTGTCCAAAGTAATCAACTCGGCAGTAACAAATAGCCCAGGGACAAGATCTGGAGTCGCCGCAGGAAACTGAGCCCTCACATCGATATTGCGTGAGTTAGGGTCAACTTGAGGCGCTATCCCAGTGACTTGCGCCGAAAACGTTTTCCCTGGAAAAGCGTCTGTGCTTACTTCCACCTGCAAATCCAGCTGTAACAGCGGCAGGTAATTTTCTGGGAGGGAGAAGTCGACATAAAGTTCTCGTCGATTCTGCAAATTGACTATCGACGAACCTGGAGACAAGAAGTCGCCTACGTTTACCTGGCGAATACCGACCTGGCCTGCAAAGGGGGCTTTTATCGCCATATAATCGATTTTTGCACGTGTCGAGTCGCTCGCTGCCCTATCGCGTGCAAGATTAGCGGTAGCACGATCGAGGTTGGCCTGTGACGCGCTCCTCTCAGCAACAAGCTTGGTGTAACGATCTACATCCAACTGTGACAACTGGGCTTCGGCCTCGTCTTTAATCAGCTGGTCTCTTAGCAGCTGATCGTCCAGTTGAACCAATAATTGACCGGCCTCAACGACATCGCCGGAGTTAAAGTGAATCGACAGAACCTGACCTGATATCTGGGTTGTCACATCGACTGCCGACCGCGCAGTAATCTCCCCAACGGCGGTCAAACGCTTTGTCCAGTTTTCACTGGTTGCGACTTGAGTAGTCACAGCCACTGAAGGTGGCGTATAGGCAGCCAATTTTTTAGCAATTATTCTCTGCTTAAATTGGTCAAAACCTAGTACGCCCCCAAGAATGAGAAGCACTGCTAACGCGGTCAGGCTTTTTGCTTTTGTCGTCATTTGGCATTACTCCCATGATTGAACCCTGTGGCTTCCGCTGCCGACAAAGGTGTTGTAACTGGATGCCCGTCAAAGTATGTCAATGCCTCACTGATGTGTTTAAGCAGTAGTGAGATGAGATCTCGACTCACCCCATGGCGAATGAGGGCGCGTTGAATAACAAGCTCCTCACAGTCAGCAGGAAGGGTGTATGCAGGAACTTGCCAGCCCGTGGCGCGCAAACGATCTGCAAGATCGAATAAGGTATAGCTGACATCAGCGTCATCGCGAAGGCGCCAGCAGACTGCGGGAATACCGTTTGCGGGATTGCCATCGAACAAAACGTCAAATGGACCTAAGGTCTTTAGTCGGTCAGCCATAAATTGTGCCGTTTCGTAGCAGGCGCTGTGAACTTTTTCATAGCCGTCTCTGCCAAGTCGGATAAAGTTGTAGTACTGGCTGATTACCTGACCACCAGGGCGCGAGAAATTTAGCGCTATATCGCGCATGTTGCCGCCGAGGTAGTTGACCCAAAAAACCATATCATCGGGCAGGTCTTTGGCTTCACGCCAGCCAATCCATCCAACGCCCAGTGGAGCGAGTCCAAATTTATGCCCCGAAGCGTTTATTGAGCGCACGCGCGGCAGCCTGAAATCCCAAACAAGATCGGGAGCGCAAAAGGGAGCCAGGAATCCACCGCTGGCAGCATCAACGTGGATGGGAATATCTAAGCCTGAGTCAGCCTCTAGAGTATCCAGTGCAGCGGCAATCTCCGCCACAGGCTCATAGCCGCCAGTAAACGTAACGCCTAAAGTAGGTACTACTCCAATCGTATTCTCATCACAACGGGACAGCACCTCCTCGGGCGTGAGCAGTAATCTGCCATGTGCCATCGGTACTTCGCGATGTTCAATATCCCAGTAGCGAGTAAACTTATGCCAACAAATTTGTACGGGGCCGGTAATTAGATTCGGTTTGTCCGCAGGCTTTCCGGTAGCGGCCTGACGCGCCTCCCAGCGCCGTTTCATAGCGAGGCCGCCCAGCATGGCAGCTTCACTGGACCCAACGGTTGAGGTACCTACTCGATCTTCCGGCCGAGGCGCATTCCAAAGAGACTGCAACATTTCAATACACCGGGATTCTATTTCCGCCGTTTGCGGATACTCGTCCTTGTCGACCATGTTTTTATCAAGGCAATGCTCCATCAGCTGATGCAGCTCAGGCTCTTCCCAGGTCTGGCAAAACGTGGCTAGATTCTGGCGGGAATTGCCATCCAGCATCAGCTCGTCGCGCACTAAAGAAAAGGCATTACGTGGGTGCATCTCACCCTTCGGAAACTCCCCCAGCGGGGCCTCAGCAAGCAGCTCAGGTGAGGCATAGATATCGTCTGCTTCATGGCCAGGTGATCCGTTGTGTTCCATTCTTGGGCTCCGTTATTTTTATTGGTCTGCACTCCCACTAGAGTATAGGTCAAGGGGCCTGAACTTTGATACCCGGGCACGCATTCTGACCAAGTCCGATTGGGATCAATAAACAGCCTATTTGGCTCACTCCTGCCAGCGCTGATTTTCATCGCTAATATTGCTAGGCTATGCGTTCTAAATAACCGGGAAACGATCCCAATGGAAATTTTTGCAGAGTGGTTACCGCGGGTCGGCGCAATGTTGACGATCACGCTTGGGTTGGTTGGATTTTTCAAACCTCAGTTAATTACGGACGGCCAGCAAATCACACTGGGAAGCCCTATGGCTCTCTCCGAAGCCCGGGTCGTATTCGGGGGTCTGCATCTTGGCAGCGGTATTATGGCGCTTACGCTCAATGAGCCGCTGATCTACATGACGCTGGGTGTCGCCTGGAGCTTTGGACTATTGGCCCGCCTGTACTCTATGGTTGCAGACAAAACGAATGTCCAGCAGTCCGCGCCGGGTATGGTGGTCGACGCGACCATGGCTTTCCTGTTACTGAGCGGTCAAATTTTCTAGCCACAGTCATTGGACGTTAAGGCGATGCCCTGGTGTCATTAGCGACTCCGCCATTGGCCGCTCCTGCCTGTCCTGGAAGAACGACGCTCAACGTGGCGAGCCAGGATTCGCTCTGCTTCTTGCTCGACGCTCTCGCGATGCTGCAGGTTCCACAGCTTATCCCTGGCAACTCGATAATTGGTCGTGCAGTCCACGACAGGCTCCGGATAATCAGTGGATTGGAGTATTCGCTCCATAGGATTGGCAGTCCATGGCTGATGAATCAGGTGCTCTGGTAAATCACGCAGCTCAGGCACCCACTCTCGAATAAACTGGCCTTTGGGATCATGGTCCACAGACTGTTTCACCGGATTGTAGATTCGAACCGTATTAATTCCGGTGACTCCCGCTTGCATTTGTAACTGCGGGTAGTGAATACCTGGCTCGAAGTCCAGGAACAGACTTGCCAGGTGCGCCGATGCGTCATGCCAGGGTTGCCACAGCAGATGGCAAAAAAAACTCACCAACATTGCACGACATCGAAAATTCACGTAGCCGGTTGCCTGCAAGCAACGCATTGCCGCATCGACCAAAGGGTAACCAGTGCGACCCTCGCGCCAAGCCAACTGTGCTTCCAAATCAACAACACGCTCTACCTCATGGTACCCGCTATTGATATCTCTCCACTCCATCGCACACTCCATTTCAAACTTTTGAATAAAATGGCAGTGCCAGTGAAGGCGAGACTCGAATGCGTCCATCGGGCGCTCCCAGCCAGAGTGGTGTCTGCGCGCTTCAAGTGACTGATAAACTTGTCTTATGGAAAGATTTCCCCAGGCCAAGTGCGGCGACAGGCGCGAACAATGTTGGCGGCTTGCGGCGGGCTTGGATATGTCACGCTCATAGTAAAAGCCACGTTCCTCAACAAAGCTGTCAAGGCACTGGCTGGCCTCTGTTTCTCCGCCTTGCTGAAAATTCGGCATTGGCTGTAACCAGGACTCGGGAGGCGTACGTAGTAGCCTGGTCGACAACGCGCCGCCGGTTGCTGGCGGCGGGACTGCCCGGGCTTGCCAAACCGGCTGTTCCTTCGGTGCGCTCATGATCTCGGTCCAACGGAGATTCCATCCGCGGCGGTCGGTGCGACCCCGTTGCACGCCGTTAGTCGGTGATTCATGCCAGGCGATGCCTTTGCTCTCTAACCATTTTGCAGTATTGAGGTCTCTCTGGAAGGTAAGATCTACACCGGTCTCCTCGTGACTATAGATAGCTGAGATAGGGTTTTCTGCGTGCATAATTTCAAGTAGCGGCAGTAGTTCGCTTTGGAAGACCAAAACGCGAAACCCCTTTTTTCGAAGTTGCCGATTCATATCCCGAAGAGACTCGCTGACGAAGCGCCAGTGGCGTTCCGAGTAGCGTGAATCGTTCAACAGCATGGGTTCAAAGCAATAGAAAATAAGCACCGGGCGTCCACTGCTTAATGCCCGACAGAGCGGCTGATGATCATTCAGCCGAAGGTCCCGCTTTAACCAAACAACAGATACACTCATTTCGAAGCTGCTTGATCAAGCCATTCAACCGGCTCGAGTGTAACGGCGTGCAGCAGAGGTAGTTGGTGCTGGTTCAAGGTTCTCCGCAAGATTTGGTAAGTATCCTTATCAAACATAAATCCGGGAAGCTGCTTTGCGGACCGCGCGAGCTCGGGACTGTCGAAGGTTCCCAGATAGGCCCAGTTGTGCAGCAAATGCCATTCCTCCGCTGGCTGAACCGCCGGGTCATCAGCCACTTCATGCAGCAAAACTGGTTCGGTGATCGGCCAGGCACTGAACCCGTTCCGGCAAAGGGCCGCTTGCAGTCGCCCATTGTGAGACTGGGGACTTTCAAGCCCGCTGCAGGCACCCCTGCAACGTCCAATTTGAGAGTTGAAGCACGGCCCACTGCCGGCTTCAAGACGCAGAACCTGAGGGCAAAGCTCCGATTCGCGAGCCGTTCGCTCCAGTGCTTTTTTAGCGCTCCATCGGCTGGAATAAGCGCCATAGGTCGCCAGGATGTCTGGCTTGTTCACTGAATACGACTGCAACTGAGGTATCGCAAAGCCTTTGCCGTCATCAATCAAGGTAAACGACCACATTCTTCGAACGCTGCGCTGCCTGCGATTGAACACGGGGGTCTGTTGCTTGATCGCCTCATTTTCGAGTAACAACGCCCCCACTTCCCCAGCGGTGGGGCGTACATCAATGCTATCGGTCCCGGTGACCATTCTGTGCTGGCGCGATGACGATCGGGCGTTAGCCAAGTGTGTTTTGACTCGGGTGCGGACATTGATGCTCTTGCCGATATAAAGGGCACTACCCTGGTCATCAAGGAATCGATAGACGCCCGGACATTTTGGCAAGTCGGTGATGATGCAACCCGCTTGGGTGAGGCGTGGGAGATCGGCTTGCGCCATCAGTTTGTCTCTTTGAATGTGCTAACTTTAGGTATACGTTCGCCAGGCTCCGCCGGGTTTAGCCGGACCAAGGTTTGTCCAGGCTGCAACTGTCGCCTTCAAGGCGCTAGCCACGTACTATCGAGTCATGGCCGATACCCAAACCAATCCAGCGATAATGAGTGATCACCTGACACCCGGTACTAGCGACCTGTGGTTTGTGCCTCTGGGAGGCTGTGGTGAGATTGGCTTAAACCTGAACGTTTATGGACATAACGGCCAGTGGTTAATCGTTGACTGCGGTATTGGATTTGACAGGGCCCCCGGTGCTGAGGCCGTCATTGCTCCCGATCCTGATTTTATCAGTGCTCGTCGCAGCGCATTAGTGGGCATGGTTATTACTCATGCGCATGAAGACCATGTAGGCGCTGTACCCTACCTATGGGCAGAACTGGAATGCCCGGTTTACTGCACACCTTTTACTGCGGTCATTTTACGGCGCAAGCTGACTGAGGCCGGCCTACTAGAAAAAGTACCTTTGCATGTGCTGCCTACAGGTGCATCTCACCGGCTTGGCCACTTTGATTTACGCTGGATGGGTGTCACTCACTCGACACCTGAGGCCCAGTGTCTGTTGCTAGAGACTCCGGCAGGTCGCGTCCTTCATACCGGTGATTGGAAATGGGACGCCAACCCCCAGGTAGGACCGAGCTACGATGAGGCCGGGTTTCGGGCATTGGCAGCACTGAATATCGAGGCGCTGATTGGTGATTCGACCTGCGCCACGGTTGAAGGTCGCTCGCCGAGCGAAGGCGAGTTGTTAACCGGAATTAACCAGGTCGTTCGCGAGGCTAGCGGCCGAGTGGTGGCAACCTGCTTCGGCAGCAATATCGCCCGGATGCAAACCCTGGCCAGGGCGGCCGCCGACAACGGGCGCTATCTTGCTTTATTCGGCAGGTCGCTGGTCAATAACTATAGGGCGGCCCTTGAGACCGGCTTCTGGGATCCAGCGCTGACTTTCATCGACCCAATCCACGCGGGCTACCTGCCGCCAGAGGAAGTCATGATTATTGCGACCGGCAGCCAGGGGGATTCCCGAGCGGCCCTGACCCGGCTGGCTGCGGGGACTCACCCCCATATGGAACTGGAGGCCGGCGACACAGTTATTTTCAGCTCTCGTGACATTCCAGGCAATGAAGTGGCGATTGAACGCGTCAGGCTGGGACTTGCCGCGCGAAATGTGCACATCGTTGAGCAGGAAGCGGATGGGCCATTGATTCACACTTCCGGCCACCCCGGCAGGGACGACCTGAAAGACATGTACGACTGGGTTAAACCTCAAACCGCTGTTCCTGTGCATGGCGAACCCCACCATCTTGCGGCTCATGCGGAACTGGCCGCCGACTGTGGCGTGTCAAAGCAGCTGCTGGGAAGCAATGGCGATCTGTTCATGTTGGCACCGACAACGGGGGTACGCCGCGGTATCATTACCGTTGGCCGTCGCACCATCCGCCAGGCAGCGTCTTGATGAACACAACAACAATCACAGCCACACGTCGCTATCTGCGAACGACCGGTTTACGTCGCTTCTGAGGCTGGCGCAGACGCGGCCCTGGGTGTAAAAGCAGAATTCGACGACCGGCAAGTAGCAGTGCTAAATGCCCGCGCGCTTGCTTGTATGTTTTTGACCATCAATACGCATCCGCAGCCAGCTCACACCATGCACGATATTCCGACGCCTCTGGCATCGCATCCATCCATCCCTGATCATGGAGAAAGTTACCAAAAGCGTAAGCCATCCAGCAGTGAAAATACGTAGACGGATGCACTAAATCCCAGAAAACAGCGCGCGGTGGGTTGGAACAGACAGATGCTGTTGGGGCGAGTACGCCCAGGGTCATGCCTGAATAACAACGGTCCTGATAGGACTGCTCAGCCGTCTTACCCGACAAAGTCACTCGATTGGATGTAAGATCAAAGCCCATGCCCGGCTTATTCAAATCAGGGCTTAATGCGCCGTCTAATATAATTCCCGAGTCGGCGACAGCAATTTCCAGCCCCGGGGACACCTGCCGAATACGATCGACCATGTCGTCGAGTGCAGCATTGTGCGTGCGAGTCAGCTCACTCAGGCGCGCAGAAAACAACAGCAGTCTTTCCTGCTCGCTGATGTCGTCAGCATCCGTTTCAAAACTTAAGTTATGTAAGACCATTGGCGTCTTTCCCAGATCAGGCAGATTGATCACCAAAAGTCGCTGCAAACCCAGATCACGCAAACGCAGTAAATGCTCTTCGAGAGCATCGATGACTCGAGAAACCACAAGACCGTAGCCTTCTTCCGAACCCGGCTTGCTCAGTAGCGCACTAATTGAAGCAGAAAAGGCTTCTTTGGAAATATAATCGTTGGCGCCTGCCCAAAGTATTCCAATGGTCGAGTCTAGCTGCTGGCCCTGTTGCTCTTTGAGGTAGTTCTGCGCATAGTCGTCGATTTGGTGGGTGATGCTTCCCGTCACCAAAAACTGGCCACTGGTCATGACACGTTGAGCGAGCTCCTCGTTACTCATTCGGACCCTATGCGCCGCCATTGCGCCGCCCAATGCATGGTTCTGCACCGCCAGACCGGAAGACACTTCCAGATAATCTACCCACACTGGACCGTTGGCAAAACGCCCTAACCAATAGGGCTGTCGGGGTGCTAACTGCAGCCTACGCCGAAGCTTGCCCGTATCACTCAAGCTGTCCCCAAACACAACCAACCGAGTCGCGGGCTCTTGTTCAGACCAATTATCGAAGACGAAAGACGTGTAAACCCCTGTCTGGGATCGGGAGGTTCTTACCAGCCCGGGCCGAAATTGCCCACCGTTCTTACGTTTTGCCATGGTCTGCCGGCAAACTTTGCGCAAATGCGTGTAAGGCTGCTTCGAGTCCAGGGACCAGTTGGGATCTTTGGTGGCAACATCAGTTACTTGAACAAAGCCTGCTTCGAGCCGCCCCTTTAACTCAATCTTATAACCCGCAGGCGTTCTGGCTGCTATCCACCCTTTTGAATGCGCCGTTTTCGAGGGCTGCCCTTTCTCGAGTAACGGTTTGAGAGAGGACTCACAATGCACCCGCCAGGATTTAACGGTCGAATCAGTATTGCCCGCGCCGGGAGTTGTCGTGTATCCGGAGCAGGCTGCCAGCAACAGAATACAAAGAAAGCTGATGCATCGACACTTTGCCGCTAAACACATACCTGTTGTGCCTGCCCTAATAGGCAGCCTCACCAAACCCGGGTTCGCCATTTTCGTCGAAAATAAGTTCAATGGTTTCGTCCCACGGTGGAGCTTCAAGGCGCAAAGCCACCAACGCCTTTTGTTGGCTCCACTTCATCACGTCAAGCATCAACTCTGCAATCTGCGCTTTAGAAAAGTGGGCTTGAAGTTCATCCTTTAGAGCAGCGTCTGCCATTGAGGGCGTCAGAATAATGGCGTCACAGAGGCGCAGAGCGGCTTTTTGTTTGGGCTCCAGGTCACTGCGTTCATAGCGTGCTATTTTTTCCTGTAGTACTTCATTGAAGCCCTCAGCCAATGCGTCCTGGTTTCGAACTGAACCGCATAGGCGGCAATCATGGATTTGCGCACAACGCAGTCTGACCAACTCAGTCGTTACCGGGTCTACTCCCCGTGCCCTCACTACCGAGGCGGCAAATTTAGCGATAGCCTTGTCGAACGGGCCATCACCAGAAACACCCGGGGTGAGGTCATCACCCGGCAAACGCGGTCTGAGTTCGCTCATAACAGAACCTCCCTGCCGACCATATCCAATCTTCTAGTCATATCGATCACATAGAGTGCATGCACGAAGGCATAGACTTCATCAGCACAGGCATACTCCAATAGTCGATTTATTTGATTTTCAGTGACATTGCTGACGGACGTGACGAATTGCTCTGTAAATTCAATACAGGCACGCTCCTGATCCGTCATACCAGATTCAGGAGCAACCCAATCCTGACAGACCAACGCTGAATCGATATAGCCAGTACAAAGTTCGAGCAGTTTTGCTGGAACTGCACTACGGGCCAAAGTAGAGATAGCACCGAGCTCCTGAGATATTTCCGGTTGCAGCGACTCTAAACACTGCGATACGGCTGCTGACATCATTCCAATCAACCTTAAGTTAATCCAAATACCAGATCACGATAGCAAATGTACCCTGGGAAATCTCGTAGCCATCAGAACGAGCAATTTAACAAAGGCTTAGCATTCTCTAACCGCATTCCTGTTTGTGCTTCACTATAAATGAAAAGTATAGTGCACCTTGAGAGTCACATAACTTCGCAGGGAACCAATATGAGCTTTAATCGTCGAGAAATTCTTAAAGGCGCGGCACTAACAGCCAGCTCGCTCGCCCTGGCATCATCTAATGCGGTTTTCTCAGCGACTAGAGGCACCCCCATTAGTCTGTCCATGGCTGGTTATCCCTACAACCATGTCAAACCGCTTATGGATGGCAGGGTGAAGATTCAAGGCTGTGAAACCGATTTCACGGTCGACAAGATAGGCAACCTGAACAACCATATATTCTCTGGGCCTCAAACCCGGGGGGTCACTGAGGTTGGTTTGGCACCCTTCATGCTGGCCTACGCCAATGACAAATTCAGGGACTATTCGCTGATTCCTGTGTTTCCTCTGCGGACATTTAGACACAAAAGTATATTCGTACGATCTGACTCCGGCATAGAACATCCATCGCAATTACGCGGCAAGCGCGTGGGCACTCCAGGTTACTCGCAAACCTCACTACAGTGGATCCGCGGATTCTTGCAGGACGAATATGATCTAACAGCTGAGGATGTGGAGTGGGTAGTTTCCGCCAAGGACTCAGCAGCAGGTACCACGGGCAATCCGTCAAAGAATGAGAATGTGTTTCCCAAGGGCCTGAATGTCTCTACCGGCCCTGCGGGCAAAGACGAGTCTGAGCTATTGCTCGATGGCGACGTTGACGCGCTCTTCCACGCGGTCGAGCCGCGTGCTTTTGCAGAAGGTAACCCAGCGGTTAGGCGACTGTTCAAAGATGTTCGAGCTACCGAGCAGGACTACTTTGAACGAACGGGTGTTTTTCCGATCATGCATTCTGTGGCCATACGCAATGATCTCGTGAAAGAGCATCCCGGGTTGCCGAAAGCCGTTTTCAATGCCTACTCACAAGCCAAAACCATGGCGTATACCACCATGCAAAAAGAGTGGTTCTATGAAACCATGCCTTGGTATGCCCAGGAACTTGAGCAAACCAGGGCATTGATGGGTGAAAACTTCTTCCCCTACGGTATAGAACCCAACCGCAAAACTCTGAACACTCTGTTTCGGTATTCTTATGAGCAGGGTTTAGCCAGCCGTCAGCTCACCATCGAGGAATTGTTCGAACCGTCGACGCTCGATTTTTTGGAAGCATAGAAGGAACTTCTTCTTTCATGAGCATGGCTACGGGTAAAGAAGCAAAATGTCCTAAACCCACTTTCTGGAGCGGCCATGAGTAAAAGCTATTCGATATCAACTGTCGCAGTAGAGGTCATTTCTATTGTGCTGGCTGTGCTGCTGGCGCTAGCGGTAAGTGAGTGGCAGGAAGACAGGCAGAACAAGGAACGTTCCAGTCTTGGATTGAAAGCCGTGATTGCCGAGCTGGAATCTAACCTGGCGACCCTCATCGATCGCCATACCCAGAATAAGGCAACGGTTGAGGCGGCTATGGCAGCCGAAGAAACCAGCGAAGATCCGGTGAATGCGCAATTCTCTCCCGCCGTTCAGGTACGGGATACGGCCTGGAATGCGCTCAACGCTACCGGCATGTCCAACTACCTAGAGTATGAATTGATACTAGAACTCTCTAATGTCTACGCCAATCAAGCCGTATATCGGCAGCTAGGCATCACATTGATGGATACCGCCATGAACATGGCGGCCATGGCCACGGTGTCAGGTAACGATATCGAACAAAGCCGGTTCCAGTCACAGTTTATGGCTTATTTTCAGATGATCATAGCCTTGGAAGCGGGATTGATCGAAGCCTACCAAGACGTGTTGAATAATGCGAAAAATGCCTCGATGTAGCCTGATCGTCCACCAACCGAAAGAGTAGCCTTAAGAATTTTCATCACCTAAACTACGCACCCTCCAACGAATGAAAGGAAAGCAGTGATGTTCAGCCATATGATGGTCGGCGCTAACGATATACAGGCTTCAAAGACATTTTACGATGCGGTGTTAGGGGCACTGGGACACGAGCCCGGCGTGATCGACGATAAAGGCCGCTGTTTCTACTTTACCCCGACCGGCATTTTCTCGATCAGTAAGCCTATTGATGGAGAGCCTGCCAGCCATGGTAATGGCAGTACTGTGGGCTTTGCTGCTAAGAACCCGGAAGAGGCCAATGCCTGGCACGAAGCTGGACTGGCCAATGGCGGCACCACTTGTGAAGATCCCCCGGGGGTTCGTGAAGGCGCGGCCGGTGCTTTGTATCTCGCTTATCTTCGCGATCCGTCAGGCAATAAAATCTGTGCACTACACCGGGTGAAATAACCTTGATCCCATGGCCAGCTCTCGTCGCGAGGGCTCGGCCAAGCCCTACGGCAGCCTGATATTGCTCACACCTAGCCGATGTTGACTCTTTCGGTCAGAACGGATGGCTGACCATAAACCACAGGTTGCCGCCCTCTTCTGAGTAAGCAAAGTCCGCGCGGACCACAACGCCCGCCGTCAGTGCTCGCAGTCCGACACCAACATCCGTTTTCATGTCCTCAAATAGCGTATCAACCTTGTACTCTGGAGCGACTCGCCCAACTTCAGCAAACGCCACCAGCTGCCACCAGTCCAGGTGCAAAAATCGCAACCAACTCACATCGCGAATGGGATTGTAGTCCAACGTGTAGCGGTACTCAGCAGCGCCGTAAATCGAAGCCTTGTCGTGAAAGCGACTGTCGCGAAAGCCTCGCATACGGTAGTAACCACCCAAAGATGCCCCCTCCATGAAGGGCGGCCCTTCAGTCACTCGGCTACCACCCTGCTCGTTCTTCTCAATATCCCAACTGGGCGAGTATCCGGTCCATGCATTCAGCGCAATGATCCGCTGGCGCGCCCAATCGCTGGCTCCCAGGGAAAAGTATTTGCTGGCCTCTATCTCGAGAAAAGTCCATTTCTCATCGTCATCTCCCCAACCCGGATCGTGATGCACCGCAAAATACTGAGAGCTGCCTCGCGATGGGTTTATGGAAAAATCAGTGTTGTCATACAGCAAGCCAAATTCAAAGGCGTTAATGTCGCCGTCCAGATCTGCGTTGTCTTCTCTCTCATAACTCTGATAGCGGTTGTACTGTTTAACACCAACGACCGTGGAGCCGCTCTTCATCGGGTTCCAGGTATCACCCCCTGAGGGTTCGGACACCAGCAAGCCGTTATTCAACTTGTAGTGCACTCTGTTACTGTCGGCCGTTGCGCCTATGGGAAGCGAGTACTCGACTTTGATATCCAACCAATTGCTGTAACCACTGGACTCAAGAAATGCATCCTCATCGGAGTCATTGGACCCAGGTCGTTCAAACCCAGGCGGCAAAAACAAGCTACGCGGCAACGCATAGGCCCTGTGCTGCGGATAGTAGCCGTACATACCGGACGCTGAAACAAAGGTTCGCCGACTAAATGGCAGGCGATAGTCCCAAACCCCACCGAAGAGCCCATGGCTGTCCTCGCCAGCAAAGGCGGCGCCGCCTACCGTCATCTGGTCTTGATAAAAGCCCTTTCGCATCCCTCCGAGTCCAAGCACCAGGCCTGTCGATTCGGCGTCGAACGCATAAGGCAAGACGAGCGTTTGACCGCGAGGATTAGCGTTTTCTGCGCGCTCCACTGATGCCTTCACTTGCATAGACGGCTTGGCCTGCAGAGTTAATGGGAAAGTCGCTGTTGCAGCAGCTATTATTAGCAGTCGTAAAGCAGTTGAGTACAATGCCGGCCTCGAATTACATGGGTTTATCTTTGTGTAGCAACTAATAAACCGCATAAACAGGTGACTTGCAAGACAGGCATTAATAGAGCTGATACCGTGAGCCCAATTGGGAGGAACCATCATGTATAAAGTCGAACTAACAGAGTCTTATTTTCCTGCGCAGGCTGGGCCAGAGCCGTCTCCCTCTACTATCGGCGATATGTTGCGACAATCTGCTGCACGCGTGCCAGACCAGCCTGCACTCAAAGAGCTCAATTACGAAGGCGAGATCTGTCGTTCGTGGAGCTACGCTGAGCTTTTAGCTGATTGCGAGCGACTCGCAAGGGCGCTTGCAAGTCGGCACAACGAAGGGGCAAGGGTCGCAGTCTATGCGAACAATGTACCGGAATGGGTTTTGCTGGAACTCGCCTGCGGTCTCGCTGGCGTGATACTGGTGACGGTTAATCCTGCGTATCAACAAAACGAACTCAAGTACGTACTGGAACAATCGCGTTCAGAAGCTATTTACTATGTCGCAGACTTTCGCGGCAACCCGATGCAGGAGATAGCCGACGCCGTATGCGACGAGGTTCCCACCATCACCCATCGCATCCTGCTCACCGATCATGACTCCCTCTATGCCGGAGAAGACACAGGTGAGCTGCGAGATCCCAAGCCGTCTGATGCAGTGCAGATTCAATATACCTCTGGAACCACGGGTTTCCCCAAGGGTGCTCTGCTTCATCACAATGGATTAGTGCGCAACGGGCTGGACACCATGGTTCGCGCAGGACTGCAGTCTGGCGACACTTTCGTCCACAACATGCCGCTGTTTCACACCACGGGCTGCGCCATTTTGGTATTGGGCGGAATTGGAGCGGGGTGCACTATGTTGCTTGCTCCTATGTTTGATCCCTCGGTCATCGCCCAGGTTATCGAACGCGAGCGCACGAAATTTATTCTCGGTGTACCCACCATGCTTTTTGCCTTGATTGACGAAGTACGGCAAACCGGCAGAGATGTCTCGTCAATTCAAAGAATTATGTCGGGGGGTGCAATGGTGGCTCCGCAACTCTGCCGAGATGCAAAGGAAGTCTTTGGAGCACCGGTTCAGATTGTCTACGGCCAGACCGAAACATCGCCCGTACTGACGCAAGCCTGGTATGACGATTCACTCGAAGACTTGACTGAAACGATCGGACAACCCGCCGCCCATACCGAAATCTCAATCCGCGATGCCCAGCACAATAGCGTTCTACCCGTTGGCGAGCAGGGTGAAATTTGCGCCAGGGGATACAGCGTGATGCTTGGCTACAACGACAACCCTGAAGCAACAGCCGCGGCCATCGATAGCGAGGGCTGGCTGCACACGGGAGACCTTGGAAAAATAGACTCAAGGGGTTACGTCAAAATAACCGGCCGCGTGAAGGAGATGATCATTCGCGGGGGAGAGAATTTGTTTCCCGTCGAAATCGAAAACACGATGCTGGAACATGAAGCCGTCGATGAAGTGGCTGTGGTCGGCGTTGCTGATGAAAAGTGGGGCGAGCAAGTCGTGTGCTTTATAAGAAGTACCGCTGGGCAAGCCTTAACGGCTGAAGGACTGAAGGCATTTGTCCGGGAGCGCCTGTCACCGCAAAAGTCTCCTGCGCACTGGGTCAGAATCGACGATTGGCCGCTTACCGGCTCGGGCAAAATCCAGAAATTTAAGCTCAGGGAGGCTTATGAGGCTGGTGAGTACGAAACACTGACCTAGAAACTACCCGTGAGCAGGATTAAAGCTACGTCGGCACTGCATTGGACGGTATGCCCAGCCGTTAGGCAATTCGAACCAGGCCGTGCCATACTTTGCGAGCACACCCTGCAAGCTAAATAAGGAGAATAAAAATGTCTGTAGAATTATCAATGCTGGTTTACAGCGGTGCTTTGTTCCTGGTGATCATTCTGGCACAAGCTGGATTGGCGATAGCCCAGAACGGCCTGCTGACCCAGGCAGGAAGCCGGGACAATTTGCCAGAGCCGACAGTTTTGCGGCAACGCATGCAGCGATTGACGGCAAACATGCAAGAAAACCTGGTGCTGTTTGCTATCGCGGTACTCGCCGCCAGCGCTGCTGGGGTCTCAAACGAAACGACCGTGATGGGGGCAAGCCTCTTTTTCTATGCTCGTGTTGCCCATGCGATTGTCTATGCATTTGGCTGGCCCATGATTCGCCCGCTTTTCTATTTTGTTGGGCTTTATGGCACAGTCATCGTTGGCTTACAGGTCGTCGGCGCTTAGGCCAGGCAGTGGGTGCCCTCTTAAGAGGCACCCGCGTACCACATAGTTTCGAACCCCATGAGCATGGCTGCTCTGAGACGCCTGGGAATACTCAGCCCTGATCTATTGCTTACCTCAGTCCGCAATAGCAGCTCTACCCTCGTCAACCGCTGTCGCCACAAGGCCAATAATTTCATTTAAAACCAGGCCAATCGAGTCACCAGAAGCCACGCGGGTATAATCGTCGACAGCAACGTAGCCGCCGATACCACGCTCAATATCAATCCATGAAATCGCACCGTAGGCACCTGGGTCATGGAATACGGTGGGCGCGCTGCCATCTTCGTTCGCTATGATCCACCAACCCATGCCATAGGGCGTGCCAAATTTGCCCGCCCTGTCGATCTGCATAAAGTCCACCGAAGATGCTGACAACACCTGCTTATCGCCGCACTTGCCGCCCCGTAAATGCAGCAGCAACAACTTGGCGTAGTCCTGCATGTTACTGATGGCGCCTCCTTCGATATTGGGATTATCCAGTCCCTGGAGGCTATCGGGATTGCCGGTCCATGCCTCCTGGTCAGACCACATATTCCCAAACTGAAACACTTCCAGCTCGCAGGGCTCGGCGATGTATTCTGAAAACGCCTGCCGCCAGGTTTGGTTGCCGACCTGCTCTACCACCGAACCGGCCAATTGCCATTGTGAGCCACCGTAATCAAAGGCCTCATCCGGCCCCCTGGTAGAAGGTAGTGGCGTGCTATAGATCGTCTCGCCACAGGCCTCCAGTGTGCCGACAGCAATGTATTGGCAAATATGCGACCCGTACTCACCTATCGAGCCGAGCCCTGGTATACCGGAGGTATTACTCACCAGTTGGACTGTTGTTCGGTCGCCGTATACGCCTTCCCAGGGGAGGTAATTATCAATGGAGGCTTCAACATCATAGTCCAGAGACTCATCGTCATTCACTGCCATCATTAATGTCACAGCCGGCACCTTACTGGTGGAGGCCAACATCACCACGATGTCTAATGTATGGTCACCCAGCGCTGATTCATGCACGACTCCCTGCTGCGCATCCACCAGCGTGTAGGAGATACCATCGAACACTTCGTTTTCATCCAGAAAACGCTGGAAGCGATCGTCCACCCTGGTGAAATCATACTCGGGAACCGGTTCTGGCGGCGGCGGGATGTTTTCTTCTCTATCGCTGCCGCTATCATCGCTACAAGCGACCATCAATAGGCAACAAGTTAGCAACACGCATACCTGGGATATTATTTTCACAGTCTTTCCCTTCAACTTTTAATTGAACGACATCCAAGGAGACCCAGATGTCCTGAATCACCAGCCTTTTATCATAAGTGGGAAGTCTTGTGCTGTTCTGCATACCCACGGTTTCGCCCAGTTTATTTTCTCAAACCCGATGAACCGTGTGTGAACCTCAATCAGCAAGAAGGCCTGATATTAATTCCCTAAACCCGAAACACCTTATTGAGCGGCAACGTGCGATAACGCGTGTTGGTGGCAGCAAAAATCGCGTTGGTTATGCTGGGAGCAACCGGGGGCACACCTGGCTCCCCTACTCCCGTGGGCAGTTCGTTTGACTCAATAATATGGGTACGAATCACGCGGGGCACCTGATTGATTCTAGCGATCGGGTAGTCGTGAAAATTGGATTGCTGTGTCTCGCCGGCATCGAAGCTGATCTCTCCCATGAGAACCAGGCTAAGACCGAATACCATCGCGCCCTCCATTTGCGCATGCACCCGATCCGGATTAACAATCAGGCCAGCATCAATCGCGCTGTGCATTTCCAGTACGGTCAGCCGCCCGTCTTGCACTTCAACTTTACAGGCAACAGCCACATAGCTAAGAAAACTGCGCGCTGCAGCCAGGCCCCAGCCCTGGTTCTCAGGTAAATTCTCTCCCCAGGGAATACTGGCGGTCAGTTCCCGAATGACATTTTTGAGGCGGCCCGTGTCATAGGGATACTCTTCAAGCGACTTGCCATGGTTACCAAAGTCAAAGCCCTCCGGAGCAAAATCCAGAGAACGATCATCCCCGATGAGTGCCAGCCAGAAATCTCGCGGGTCGCGACCGGCGGCATGGGCCAACTCATCCACAAAGCTACCCATACCAAAAGCAAAGGGGACATTATAAACCGACCTTAGCCACCCGATTCTGGTATGGGCCGGTGCAGGGTGACGCTCCAATCGCAAGTTCGGCACTGCGAAGGGCACGCTGCCAAAAGTCATACTCATGTCGCCATCGCCTAACTGATCAACAGAGGGATCAAAGATAGAGGAAATTGGGGGCGTTGCCTGTCTTGCCAGCCAACCGCTGACGTTACCGTCCTTGTCTAGACTCGCTTCATAATATTGGGCACTGCACGAGTGAAAATAGTCGTGGCGAATATCGTCCTCCCGGGTCCAAACAACTTGCACGGGACGACCGACCTCGCGCGCCAACAATGCCGCTTCCACAGCGTAGTCTGGTTTTGATTTTCGGCCGAAGCCGCCGCCCAGCAGAGTGACATGCACTGTCACCTGTTCCGCACTCAGCCCAAGGGCTTTGGCTACCTCTCGTTGCAGGGTCTGGGGTGTTTGCGTGCAGGCCCAAATCTCGCAGGACTCGGCCTCCACCCGCGCTGTCGCCATCGGCGGCTCCATCGAGGCATGCGCGAGGTAGGGTGTGCGATAGGTAGCGGATACCCGCGTTGCCGCGGTCGCCAGCGCCGTGTCGAGATCACCACGCTCACGCACAGTCTCTCCTGGGCTTTGACTGACACGTTTGGTCAACTCATCGAGGTAGGTGTCGGCGTTGTGATCTGAATGTCCACTGTCAGACCAACTAACATTCAGCGCTTTGCGAGCTCGCATCGCGGCATAGGTACCGGTCGCGACCACCGCAACGCCTTCTATCGGATTGAATGCTGTGGGTGTCTGGCCGCTGATTTTAACCACCGCCTTTACACCGGACTGGGCCAAAGCCGATGCCTCATCATATTTTTCAACGGTTGCGCCCAACACCGGGCGACGCTCAATCGATGCATACAGCATGCCTTCCAAATGAACATCAACACCGTAGGTTGCCGTGCCAGTCGTCATATCATGCAAATCAACGATAGGCAGTCCCTGCCCGATGTAGCGAAAATCGTCGGGGCTCTTAAAGGTGAGGGAGGCGTGATCAGGTACCGCTTGCAGTGATGCGCGCTGGGCAAGTTCACCAAAACCCAGTGATCGTCCATCGCTATGGTGCACGGCATGGTCCTGCGCCCGACATTCAATCACCGGCACGCCCCAGGAATCAGCGGCAGCCTGCTCCAGCATGGTTCGGGCCGCAGCTCCCATTTGGCGCATGATCTGATAAAAATTACGAATTGAGCGTGAGCCATCGGTGTTCTGGCTACCGTAGTCAGCGTTGGCCTGTCCTTGTATGACTTTTACCCGCTGCCAGTCAGCCTCCATCTCATCGGCAACAACCTGTGGCAGGCTGGTGCGTATCCCCGTACCCATTTCCGAACGGTGGGCAATAATTTCAACGCTGCCGTCCGGGTCAACACTGACAAACACATTGAGTCTCGCTCCGGTTGGCGCATCGAGCACATCAGCCAACGCGTGATCAGCGTTGAGAACCCCGGTAAGCAGCAGTCCGGTACCAGACACGCCGGTCATCTGCAGGAAGCGTCGGCGGGAAAGTTTTTGGATACTCATGACTCGCCCTCCCCGGCAGCTTGTTGCACTGCTGCGCGAATCCGCGGGTAAGTACCACAGCGGCATAGATTGCCCGACATGGCGCTATCGATTTGTTCATCTGATGGGCTGGCATTCTCTGCCAGAAACGCGGCCGCCGTCATAATCTGGCCAGGCTGACAATAGCCACACTGGGGAACATTGTGATCCCGCCAGGCCACCTGAACCGGGTGAGACCCGTCGACCGACAGGCCTTCGATGGTTCTGACCTCGGCGTCCTTAACCGCTGACAGTGTCATCTGGCAGGAGCGCACAGCTCTGCCATTGAGGTGAACCGTGCAGGCCCCACACAGCCCTTTACCACAACCAAACTTGGTGCCTCGAAGTTGCAAGCCGTCGCGCAGCACCCACAATAACGGAGTATCTAACTCAGCCTCAACGTCCCAGACTTTACCATTCACCTTGAGTTTCATGTCTGCCTACCTCGGTCTGGAAGCCCCTACTTTTTCTTCGAGAAAAAGGTGAGCAATAAAAATGTCAGTGCCATCCCTGCAACCAGGATGCCGATGGTCATTACATCGCGTCCTGACGTCTCGTTTGTCCATAGTCCGTCGGCATCCAGCCGAAACAGCAGGTACATGGCCAGCACCCACGGACTAAAGGCTACTATAGTTGTAAGAATTCTATTATTCATACCCGTTTCGCATGGTGTTCGCATGTTCAAAGACCGTAGCATGAAAGCCCATCAGGTCATTCTTTCCCTATCCGCACGGAAGCCGGTTAATATTGCTAGTGACAAACTGCCTACGGCGAAGCCCTTCAACAAGTGAACAGCAATGCGTATTGATCTGGAAACAGCGCTACGGCACAAGGCAATCAATGGCTGGCCTCTGTTTTGTCTCATTTCCTTACCTATTTCTGCGGCGGTTATTGTCGAGATGCTCAGCACTGATTTATCGCTGGGTGAGGGCATATCATCGATGATTGGCTACTCGGTGAGATTTGCTATTCCCTTTATCTTTCTCGCCATTGGCGCTTCTTCAGCTTATGTCGTGTTTCCCAATCCGATCACCGCATGGTTGGCCCGCAACAGGCGATACCTGGGCCTTTGCTTTGCCACCGCCATGTTTTGGCAGGCGGTATTCATTTTCGCCATGACAACGTTTTTTCGCAGCTTTTATTTTGAAGACGTATATTACTTCAGGGATGAACTGGAAGGCAGCGTCGGCTATGTTTTTTTAGTCGGCATGGTGATCACATCCTTCGCGTTCTCCCGCAAGCGGCTGAGTACCCAGCAGTGGAAGTACATTCAAAAAGGAGGCGTTTATTTCTTATGGGCCTACGCGTTTAGCGTATATTGGTGGAACCTCTACTATTACCCCGAGCCTGAAACCATCGACTATGTTTTTTATTGGATGGGCTTCACTGCGTTCGCACTGCGCATTGCAGCCTGGGGCAAAAAACGTCACCGCAGCAACCGTAATAGCAGCACACCCATTATATTAAGGGCTTTAGGGACTGCTCTCGTCGGTTTCGGCCTGGCGGCATCAGCGACCGGGCTGATGTGGCAAAAACCCGTTACCGAATTTATGACATCAGCCCCCTGGTCTGCCGAGCTTGAACTGTGGCTGCCGTTCTGGCCCCTGGAGCCCTTTATGCCACTACTCATTATTGCCCTGGGAACGCTGATTTATACCCACACTGCTACGCAAAAACGCATTGCTGTCAGTGGATCCACGCTGAGTCAATAACGACTCTTGGGATTAGCGATCCGCTTGCCGCGATTGCCGCGAGATTATGACAATGGCCCCACTACTGCTAATCTCAGCCAAGCAAGCCCACATAAGACGCTCATAAATTATTTCTACGGCGATAGAGTGCTAACTCTAAGTATTGAAGGATCTAGACTATGACCACCCGATTCAATCAGCCTCAGGGCGGCAACGAGATGCCACGCTTTGCCGGTCACGCCTCTATGTTCCGGCTGCCGACACAGGCCAATGCCGAGGGGCTCGATATAGCGCTGGTGGGAGTGCCGCTGGACATTGGTACCAGCAATCGCGGTGGTAGCCGCTTCGGTCCACGGGAAATCCGTTGTGAATCCGTAATGGTACGCCCCTACGGCATGTATACCCAGGCAGCACCCTTTGATTCTTTCCAGATTGCCGACATTGGCGATGTGCCACTCAACACTTTCAATCTGCTCAAATCGATCGATATCATTGAAAACTACTTTGACGATGTTTTGAGCCATAGTGCAAAAACCGTCAGCATGGGTGGCGACCACACAATCGCGTTACCCATTCTTCGCGCCACGGCAAAGAAGCACGGACCCGTTGCCTTGATTCATGTGGATGCCCACTCAGACACCAACGACAGTATGTTTGGCGAGCGTATTACCCACGGAACGATATTTCGCCGAGCCATTGAGGAGAACCTTGTGCAGGCAGACAAGATGTTCCAGATAGGCCTGCGCACCACAGGTTACTCGGCCGAGGATTTTGACTGGGCTCGCAACCAGGGCGCACGAGTCGTGCCGGCTGAAGAGTGCTGGCACAAATCGCTGGGCCCGCTGATGAAAGAGATTCGCGATGTTATCGGCCCCGAAACGCCCGTTTATCTGTCGTTTGATATTGATGGCCTGGATCCGTCTGTCGCGCCAGGCACAGGAACGCCGGAACCCGGTGGGCTCACGACAATACAGGGCATCGAAATCATCCGTGGATGCTGGGGGCTGAACATAATTGGTTCCGACCTTGTCGAAGTATCACCGCCCTATGACACGTCGGGCAATACATCGTTACTTGCCGCCAACCTGATATTCGAAATGCTTTGCTCCTTCCCAGGCTGTCAAAGAAACGTTTGATGAGTGGCAGGTTGGCGCTAAATCCAGCGATAGCTTATATTGATGGGGATAGAGCATAGCCACCCTGGCACTTCCTGTATCCCACGGAGATCAACGCTAGTGCAAAAACTTTGTCTTGCGCTGCTACTTGCCGCAGCCGTTTTAACCGCTTGCAGCACAAGCAGTATCAATATGCCTGCTTTGGATGGCGCCGCTGATGGCAATCGTCTGCCCGGTAAATTTATATGGCATGAGTTGATTACCGATACACCTGAAAAAACAAAACGGTTTTACAACGAGCTTTTCGGTTGGGAGTTCGAATCGCTCGCAGACAAGCGGATCAACTACTCCCTGATTCGTCACAATGGCGAAGCAATTGGCGGAATGATAGACCAGAATCAACTGCCTAATCAGGCGGATATTTCTCAATGGGTGGCCCTTCTCGCCGTTGCTGATATCGACAATGCAACTGAGCAACTAGCCAACTCAGGTGGGACAGTCTTTACCCCGCCCACCTCCCTGGGCAGTCGCGGACAAATAGCAGTAGTGGCAGACCCGCAGGGGGCCTTATTTGCGTTTTTACAGACTAATGAAGGCGACCCGGCAGACAAACAAGAGCTGCCCTCTTACGGGAATTTTTTCTGGCACGAACTGTGGACCCAGGAAATCGATAGTGCTGTGAATTTTTACAGTCAGTTCGCGCCCTATCAAATGGAGCCTGTGCTAATGGGCACTGAGGAAGATCCCATCGATTACGTCGTCATGAATGCACAGGAACAGAAGCGTGGTGCCATCCGGGAGAACCCCTTTGAGGGCTTGCCATCTATCTGGGTAAACTACCTGCGTCTAGCCGATCATGCAGAACTTGAAAGCATACTGGCCAGGGTAGAGACACTGGGTGGCGAAATATTGGTGCCGGCTGTGGTGAGGCCCGGTGGCGGAACTGTGGCGGTAATAGCTGGCCCTTCCGGTGCCGGCATCGCTTTGCAGACCTGGCCGGATGAGGCACTTGCCGCACAATTAACGGAGAAGAATCCATGAAACTTCTTGTAAAGACCTTGCGATTAGCTGGCCTGATAGCCGCAGTATCCCTTTTATCTGGCTGCGACGACCCACAGGTCTATGGCAGCGTTGGCGTTAGTAGCGGCTACGGGTCCTATGGTGGTTATAATCGTGGTTATAGCGGGGGCTATAACACCCGGGTTCATACGAGCATCTCTGTTGGCGGCAGGATTCGCTGATCAAAAGGAGTCATGGCCGCAAGGTGGTCGCAGTGACGATTGCCAGGTGCTGCAAGCGACTAAGCGCTACTGCCGCACGACTTTTGCATTTAACTCAACCCCGATAATTATCCAACTCATACCGTTATCGATCGCGAACCCATTGAGAAAAAAGCCACTTCTCTCCGTTGCTTGGCGGCAAGCCCGCGTGTCTCGTATTTGGGTCAGGCTCTCCTGCAACATCCAGGTTATCAAACCAAAGCGCGCCTCCTTTTGCGCCACGGTGCATCCAACCCAGGTCAGTGAAGCTTGTCTCGCCACCATCGTAGTCGTCGTTCAAATAAATAAGGAAGGTTTCTGCACGCTGGCCACGCTGGGCCAGTTCCTGGGCGTATGCAGGCTCATCTGGCGTGAGGTAATCATAATGGGGGGCAAAGGTCTCTCCACTTGCATAATGTAGTACCTTGGGAATTTCCATTGCTTCATCCGAGCGGTTTAGAAGAACTGCAATACGTGCTCGAATGAGGAACGTCAGCAAACCCATATTCTCCAGACCCAGGTCGCTCTGAGAGTTGATGCGTCGCTCATCAACCACGGAGCCGCCTGTACGTTTATCGTAAATCGTAGAACGCTGCAATCGGCCTCGCACCTGATCTACCAACCAATTACACGCAGCCACGGAAATGAACTTGTCGATGCTGCGTATTGGAGGTGACTCGCACAGCAACTCGAAGGGCGCTGGTGCCAACCACTCTTGCAAATCGATACCGGCGCGCAGCAACTGCCACGCCTCGCTCTTTGCTGGAATGGCCTCGGGTCCGGCTGCGACAATTTGCAAAGCACTCTGGCTTGGACGGTGCCCCGCTTCCGCCGCCTTTGCGAGATAGTCAAGCGCCGAAGGCCAGTCACGCTCGCGCCACAAAGAGGTGGCTCTAATCGTGGCAGCCAAAGCCGCACCCTGCGGGTCTCCCGCAGCCGCCGCCTCGTCCACCAATTTAATGCCTAGATCCGGGTTACCGGGAACACCACTGGCGGTTAGGTAGGCCAGGCCAAGCTGCGCCTTGGAAGAGGCATCACCCGATGCCGATCGCCGCCTCATGCCTGCCGCAGCGCCACGTCCGGGCCCACGGTCTGATACGTCGGCTGGTGACAGGGCACCACAGCAATGTTTAAACCGCTTCCCACTGCCGCAGTTGCATGGTTTGTTACGGCCCACTCGGGGAGAAGAGCTCATATCACCGGCCCTGGTAAGAATTAAAAAGCAGCATGAGAATATGAACCCATGAAGTCTCTTCGGATAGTTCAGCAAGATGTTAACTCTTCCACGCGAGAGATATCCAGTCGCCGGCAATTAGCAACTGATCCCTCTGCCGAGAGAGCGCACTCGACATAATACGCGCAGAGCGCTGCGGTTTATTATTGAAATCTTTTTGTGAAGCATACGATGGTCTCGCGCATTCTGGTTGCGTACTCTGCGACTCGAGGCCACAATGGCGATATCAACTCTACGGCCTATCGGAGCTACAACATGCCATTCCTCACTAAAGTGGTGCCGCTCGGACTCACCCTGTTAAGTCTCGCATTCCTTGGCGGCTGTGGCGGATCAAAAGAACCCAGCACTGACTCAGAAACCATTTCCCAAGCCGCGCCTTCCTCTGCAGAGGAAGTCACCAATAGCAACGCGACAAAAAGCGAGTCAGAACCCCCTGCTGCAGACACATCCAATGACGCTAACGAAGACGATGTACAAACCATCGACGAGGATGAATTAGAGCCTGCCGGGGAGATTGAGCTAAAGCAATACACGGTGGCCTGGGTTGGCAGCGGTACCATGGGCGGGGGCACCCTCACCATTGACGGCAAAGAATATCCGTTCCGTCTTGCTGGGCTCGGAATCGGTGGCTACGGCGCATCATCTGTCGATGCCTCGGGCACGGTCTATAACCTGCCCAACCTCGAGGCCTTCCCCGGCACCTATGGTAACGCTCGCCTTGGCATGACCGGCGGCGACTCAGGTAGCGGCAAGCTCTGGCTGCGTAACCCCGACGGCGTTGTGATAGAGCTAAAGTCTGAGATGCGCGGACTGGCCCTGGCCGGCGGTGTTGATGGCATCCTGATTCAGTGGGAAGACGAAGAAGACTCCAAGGTGGACGATGTAATGGATGATTCTCGCGATGCCGCTGGCGACGTAATAGAAGTGGGCGCAGATGCCGTTCAGGACGGAGTCGACAACGTCAAAGGTTGGTTCAAGAAGAAAGGCTAGCTTCTTTATTGCTTTTTCGGGCAGGGAGCAAACTCGCCACCCCGTCCAAATGCGTTCATGAGGCGCTTTGGGTTTGTCGCAGGCACTGCCGGGTGTACACTCGGCGGTCCTGACAAGTTTCCCTTGAGGACATTTCCGCCACATGACGCTGTTGTTTATCTACCTTTCCCTTGCCATTGGCGTCTCTTTTCTGTGCTCGGTGCTAGAGGCTGTGCTGCTCTCGGTGACTCCGGGGTTTGTCGCGACCGAGGCAGAAAAATACCCTCGCCGCGGCAAGGTGCTGCATGACGTCAAGGAAAACCTCGATCGCTCACTCTCCAGTATTCTGATACTCAACACCTTCGCCCATACGATGGGTGCTGCCGGTGTCGGCGCACAGGCCGTAAAACTGTTTGGTGAAAAATGGGAAGGCCTGATTGCCTTTCTGCTCACCCTGGCCATTCTCTACCTGTCAGAGATTATCCCTAAAACGCTGGGGGCAACGTTCTGGAAGCAACTCGCCCTGCCTTCAGCCATGATCATTCGGTTGCTGATAAAAATTCTCTACCCTTTCGTGTGGCTATCGGCGCTGGTAACGCGCCTGTTTTCCAAGGGAGACCACGATGCAATCAGCAGAGAGGAGCTCACTGCAATGGCCCGACTTGGGGCGCGCCACGGCTCGCTACGCAATCAGGAAAGTGAGCTACTGGAAAATATCCTTAACCTGCGGGGCACACGCACTGAAGACATTCTCACCCCCCGCACAGTGGTTACAGCGTTACCGGAGAGCATTACTATTCTGGAGGGGCTCGACCTACTGGGCGACCGACCCTTTAACCGTATTCCGGTGTACCGCAGCAATGTCGATGCCATCAGTGGCGTGGTTTATCGACCCACCATGCTGGAAGCGGTCAGGCTCGGTCAGGGGGAACTGAAACTGGTTGATATTGCCGCGCCAGAATACAGGGTGTCTGAGGAACTGCCAGTGCTGCAGCTATTGGATCTGTTTCTGAAACGCAAGGAGCATCTGTTCCTGGTAGAAGATGAATATGGCCAGACCGCAGGAATCGTCACTCTTGAAGATGCGGTGGAAACCCTGCTGGGCAGGGAAATAATGGACGAAAGCGATAAGGTCGAAGACATGCAATTATTAGCTCGAAGTGTCTATCGCGATCGTCTCAGGGACCAGAGCAAGGACAAAAAAACAGAACAAAAGGCCTCTGAGTGAGAAGCCCTTAACCGGCAACTTCTTCCAGCGTGAGGGTGCGCTTAAGGGCCAGCCTTAGCAGCAGGTAAAGCATCAATCCCGCAGGCCCAGCCATCAAAGTGACAAACAGGAAAGGCGTGGTTATCCAGTGATTGATGCCCTGTCGGTTCGCATCCCTGACTATCCAGGCACCAATAAATAAATCAAAAACCAGGTAATGAATCCATCCGCCCAACACGGCAGTGGGGCTTTGGAACAGTAGCATTACCCCCTCCAGTGAACCGAAGCCTGCCCCCTCTGGTGCAGGTTGCCCGAAGAACAGCGCCCAGATATAAAATGGCCCCAGTAGCAGTGGCACCCATATTGCGTGAACCAGCAGTTGTGTTACCCGGTGATGAGGCAAAATAAACAGCAGAAGCCAGGCAGGTAAAACGGCGTAATTGCAGATCAAAAAAAAGTCGTCGATACTCATAGTATTCTCAAGAATTGCAGGTACAGTCAGCCTTCGCGTTCACTGAGATTACAACGACTGGCGTAATACATCTATCGGCAAATGAACCCGCTGGGTTTAGATGCAGGAGCGATAGCGCAAAGGCATACAGAGCAGGAGCAGCACAATTGAGTGAAGGCATCTTCAGTCTAGAGCAAATTAGCGACGCCTCTCTTGGCGGCAAAGCCTATGGCTTATCTCGATTGCGAGCCATGGGCCTGCCAGTGCCGCCGGCATTCGTGATAGGCGGCGCTCAGTCGGGCGTCTATCCCGCAGACCTCGATCAGCACTACCAGAGTTTGGATGCTGACAAGGTTGCAGTGCGCTCATCAGCACAAGGAGAAGATGGTGCCGAGGCTTCATTCGCCGGCCAGTACGATTCGGTACTCAATGTGGGTGATGCCGCTCAGCTGAGACAAGCGATCGATCATTGCGTGGCCTCGGCGACTACCGACCGCGCCAGGCAGTACCAGGAAGACAAACTGAACGGCGCTGGGGCAACCATGAACATTGTTGTTCAGCGCATGGTCGACGCCCAGGCAGCCGGCGTTGTTTTTACCGCGGACCCCCTCAGTGCGCGGCGCGACCTGCTGATCATCGACGCTGTTGCTGGATTGGGCGAGGCATTAGTGAGCGGGGAAGCGACGCCAGATCATTACGGGGTTGCTCTTTCGGGCGATATTATTCGCCGTCAAACGGTCGACGACGCGGCGATATTGAGCGATTCACAGATTCAGAAAATCAGCCAACAGGCTAGGGCCGCATCCAGGCATGAAGGCCAACCCCTGGACCTGGAGTGGGCCATCGACCAGGCAGGTGATTTATTCTGGCTACAGGCAAGACCCATCACAACACTGCCCGCTGACCTGAACGAATTTGATTCGACTCTGCCGAGGCCCGACGATGTGCTCACCATTAGTAACGTCAGTGAGATGATGCCCGGCGCCGTGTGCCCTCTCACCATGTCGTTTACGGGCTGGGGTATCGATTATGGCTTGCAACATATGCAGCTTACGGTTGGTGCACGAGATAAAATCGATCCTGACTGGCAGGTCACCGCCTCAGCCTACGGTCATCTCTTCCTGAACATGACAGGTAATCTAGTCATGTCGGCGGGCGTACTCGGTTCCAGCGCGGAACAAGCGGCGCAAACCCTCTGCGGAAGAATCGTCCCGGAACTGAAGGAGCTTCCTCCGCTGCCCTTGTGGCGGCGAGTCATTAATTCGGGGAAATTACTGCACTACTGTCTGACCGCTCCGGGCGTCGTGGAACGTTTTGCGGAGGAACTGGACCAGTTTAAAATCGCTGAACTGGAAGACAGTGCAGCCATGTGGAGAGAAATTTCCAATAAATCCTGGTTTTTCGATCACTGCATGGCTGTTCACATTCAGTCTTCTGCCCTCTCTGGCTTTCTGTGCGCCATCGTAGAGAACATGGTGTCGGGTAAGTCCAATAACAGCACCGTAGAGGAACAGGCCGAGGCAGTCCGCCTGTTGGCTGGCGCCAGCGATGTGGAAAGCGCTGTCATGTTGGAGCAACTGGATGAACTGCTTGACCGGGTAGCAGAGCACCCTGATGCAGAGCAGGAGTTTCAAAGTGCCAGCATAGAGGACGCAACACGTTGGCTGCGCGCCGCGCCCGGACTCGCCGAGACATTCGACCAGTTTATCCGTCACCACGGTCATCGGGGTTATCGCGAGTTATGCATGCGCGACGCTTCCTGGAGTGACGACCTGACCCCCCTCATCCAGAGCATGCAAGCGGCCGTGCATGCCAGGCTGCTTACCGGGGGGCACCGGGAAATGCATACGGAAGCCATCGATTGGTCCTCTCTGAACCGGGGCCTGCGCTGGGTTCTGCCCAAAGCGCATAATGCGATACGTCGCCGTGAGCACACCAAGTCCCAGCTGGTGCAGTTGGCGCATCGTTTCAAGCTGTCTTTTCGACACCTGGGCAAGCTAATGGCCACCGAAGGGCTGATACCCGACGCAGACCTGGTGTTTTTTTTCAGCACTGCAGAGTTGACCGGATTTATCGCTGAGCCCAATGGGTCTGCAGTAGAGCACGCGCTCAGGCGACGCGACGCGCTGGAGTACCAGCAACAATTTGAGTTTCCTGAAATTTCCGTGGGCCTGCCGCTGCCACTGGAACTGCAGGAGATCGATATAGCAGACGGCGTGCTACAGGGCAGGCCCGCTTCACGCGGCGTCGTCGAAGGCATCGTTCGGGTTGCCACCACGCTGGAAGAAGCCGCAGAACTGGAGCCTGGGGAAATTCTGGTTACGCCGATCACAGACATCGGTTGGACGCCTTATTTCAGCCTGATTGGCGGGCTGATAACCGATCTGGGAAGCTCGGTATCTCACGGGGCGGTCATTGCCAGGGAATACGGCTTGCCCTGTGTGGTCAATACCCGTCAAGGCACACACTTCCTGAAGACCGGTAATCGAGTGTTGCTCGATGGCAACAACGGCACTGTCACCCTGATAGCACGCTAAAAAAACAGCATCACTGCCGGCTTGCTCCAGTGCAATCATGCTCAATTGCACCAGTGGTTTTAGTGCCGGTTTCGGTTACAATGCCGCCCTTCTCCAGACCGCCTTTCAGCGACCTTTAGTGAGCCGTCGACAACCGCTAGGCATTTGCGACACTCATACAGGGTCTGGTCTGCCCAGGCTCCCGCGCCCATAGCCATACTACGCGGCTGGAGCACAGCCAAACCAACATCAGGAAATCCCTTAACGATCATGAACAAAGACACACAAAGCAGGATGACACCGCTCTCCACCCTCATCTTCAGTTCCCGCTGGATGCAGCTGCCGCTCTATCTGGGTTTAATCGTTGCGCAAGGCGTCTATGTGATCCTGTTCATGAAAGAACTGATTCACCTGATTGGTGGCGCAACCTCGCTCAGTGAACAGTTGATCATGCTGGCAGTGCTGGGGCTGATCGATGTGGTGATGATTTCCAATCTGCTGGTGATGGTGATTGTGGGCGGTTACGAAACCTTCGTTTCCAGGCTGGGGCTGCAGGAGCACCCGGATCAACCAGAGTGGCTGAGTCACGTCAACGCGACGGTTCTCAAGGTTAAGCTCGCAATGGCCATTATCGGAATAAGCTCAATACACTTGCTCAAGACCTTCATTGCCATCAACATGCTGGGAACGGAAGAGTCTGGCTACACCGAAGCCGGGGTGATGTGGCAAACGATTATTCATGTGGTGTTCATTCTTTCGGCCATGGGCATCGCCTGGACGGACTATCTAATGTCCAAAACCTTGAAGGGCCACTAATCAGGGTCAGGAAACCGTGGATCGTGGTCCAGACTACCACCCTCTCACCAGAGACGCACAGGCAAACAAGGCCAGCAAATTATGGATAGAATCGAGAAGTTAAAAAGGGATTTGTACAGCTTCGAGGAGCTGATTACCCTGGAAAAAAACGCGACCAAATTGAGGGATAGTGAAACGCTAAGACTCATCGAAATCAGTCGTGCATCCAAAACAGCAAAGGGAGAGCGACCCAAGCCCGTTGTCGATGAAGATGGAATACCCCTGACTCGAAGAGCCAGGCGCGAAGAAAAAAGCAAGCGCTGACGGCCGCAATCACCCGTCGGCGTCACCTCAGCTGATCCTGATAGACGGCCCAGTGCCGCAGCCCTCTAGCCTTTCCCCATATCACCAATCGCTCACGCCGCATGATCTGGATCATGAAAACAGTCCATCCTGATTTTATTCGCCCTGAAACTTGCTAGGATGTAGTTTCGCGCCATTCTCATTGTTGAGATGCAACTAGCTGACCGAAAGAGCAGTGGGTTATTGAGCGAGCCTGACCAAAAATAATTGCGGGGAACGTAGAGCATGTCGCAAATCACTCAGCTCAGCAGAGAGGATGTGATGTTTGTCGCTGGCGAAACAAACAGCATTTATCAGCATGTGGCTCTTCTGGTGGTACTCGATTGCAGTGAACGGCCTGAATTCAGCTACGAGCTCTTTCGAGAGCATTGCATCGAGCGAATCTCCCTCATACCCCAATTCCGCTGGCGGCTGCATTCGGTGCCGCTTGGCCTGGATCGCCCCTACTGGGTCGAAGACAAAAAATTCAACTTCGACCACCATATACATCACATCGCACTACCAAAACCAGGCGATCGTACTGACCTGACTGAAGTCTCTGCTCATCTTTACAGCAAACACCTGGACCGCAACAAGCCGCTCTGGGAAATTTGGTTGATTGAAGGCCTTGAAGGTGATCGTTACGCCTACATGTTGAAGTTTCATCACTGCATGATGGATGGCGAAGGCGCTTTTAAAATGGTCGAGGTCATTGGCGACTTCCAGGCCGAACCCTCTGGCAAAAAGGTTATTGATCAATCGATCACCGGTGCTAAAGCAGGCTCAATTCCAAGCTATCCGGAACAGTCAACAAAGGCTTGGCGACACCTCGCCCGGCTTCCCGGCGACGCTGCCAGGGGCGTTTACGATATTCTTCGCCCCAAATTAATGGAACAGCTGGTTTGGCCTAAAGGCACACGCAAGGAGCATCCGAATGTGCCTACCGCAAGCTTTAATGGCGTTATCGGTAGCGACCGAGCACTAGCACTCTGCTCGTTGCCGCTGAATGACCTGAAGGCCGTCAAGAGCCATTTTGGTGTTTCATTGAATGATGTGGTCCTGGCCGTGGTCAGTGGCGCGGTGCGAGCTTACTTGCTTGAACGTGCCGAACTCCCAGACGACCCCCTGCGAACAAATATTCCGGTTTCTCTCAGGTCGGCCTCCGATGATAATTTAAGTAACAAGGTAACGACTACAACCGTAACCCTGGCGACAGACCTGGAAGACCCTCTGGCACGACTACAGGCTATCAGTGAGGAATCGGCGCAGGCAAAAGCGCACGCCCATAGTGGCGCGCCGGGTTTAGTTGAGTTGTTTCAAATGATGCCTCCCATTCTGGTAAGCACACTCATGGAATCGCTACGCGAGGATCAGGCACCGCAAATGCTGGGGGCAAACCTGATCGTCTCCAATGTTCGCGGTAGTGCCGACACCATGTATATCGCTGGAGCCAGGATGGAAAGTATGTTCCCTGTGTCGATTTTGACTGCCGGCATGGGAGTGAACTTCACCTGCGTCAGTTACCACGGCAGCATGGACTTTGGCATTATCGTCGACCCCGACCTGGTGCCGAATCACGACTCCATCGCTTCAGGCCTGAAAGACGCTTTGGCTCAGTACCTTGCGCTGTCCCAACCCAAAAAGAGAACCCGCAAGAAACCCGCTGCGAAAACCAAACGCAAACCAGCCGCCAAAAAAACGCAGGCCAGGCGGAAATAGGTTCCGAGGCATCATCGTCGGCAAGCCCAACCCTAATAGGTGCAAGGAGAAAGCCATGAACGTCAAAAAGCTGAATGGAAGCTGGGTTCTTGTAACCGGTGCCGGGGCTGGCATTGGCCAGGCCATTGCACTGGACGCGGCCAAGCGCGGTGCCAATGTAGCCATTTGTGATATCAACGAAGAACCTCTAAAAGAAACCGTTGCTTTACTGCAAGACTATGACGTTGAAGTGCTGTCATCCATCGTCGATGTCAGTGAGCGAAACCAGGTTGAATCATTTGCAGACCAGGTACATCAGCGAACAGCCGCCGTCGATATTCTGGTCAACAATGCTGGCGTTGCCCTCGCAGCGGATATTCTGGATACATCAGCAGAGGACTGGGAGTTCATTATCGGGGTTAACCTGATGGGCGTCATCCACTTCTGTGATGCCTTTTGCCCGGCGATGATTGAGCATAAGAGCGCTGCGCATGTCGTTAATATCGCCTCCATGGAGGGGTTTGCAGCGCTGGAAGGATTCGGTGCCTACTCGACGACAAAATTCGCGGTTGTTGGTTATTCCGATTCGCTGCGCCAGGAGCTCAGCCATCACAAAATTGGCGTTAGTGTGGTCTGCCCCGGTGTTGTTCGTACCTCGCTGACTGCCAACATGCGAGCCAGGGGTGATTACGAAGCGGGCATCGCCGATCGCATTCACCAGGAGCATGAAAAGAGCAGTTTTGGTCCCGAAAAGGTCGCCAAGGCAGTGTTCAGCGCAGTGAAGTTTAATACGCCCCTGCGCCCGGTCGCACCCGAGTCCTGGATGACTTATTACTCAAATCGGCTTTCGCCACGCTTAACCAGCTTTATTCTCAAGCAGGTTGCCCACCGTGTGCTGCGCGATGGTGCGCCAAAGGAAGCCAAGACATGAAAAAAATACAAGGCCGGATCGCGGTAGTAACCGGCGCTGCCAGTGGTATAGGCCAGGCAGTAAGCCTGGAACTCGCACGTCGTGGCGCAGACATTGCCCTGGTCGATGTTGATGAAGCCGCGCTATTGAAGGTACAAGCCGAGATTGAGGCGATGGGCCGGGTGACAAGCCTGCACCAGGTGGACGTATCCAAACAGCAGCAGATGGCTGCCTTACCGGAGCAGGTCATTGCCGCGCACGGTGGCGTGCACATACTGGTCAACAATGCAGGTGTCTCGGTCAATCTTCCCTTTGAGCAACAGGAGGTTAGTGACCTCGAATGGATCTCGGGCATCAATTACTGGGGAGTGATGTATGGGTGCAAATACTTCCTCCCTTTTCTGCGAAAAGCGGATGAAGCCCATATTGTGAACATGTCCAGCTCGGCAGGCCTCACGGGCATGAAAGGACAAAGCTCCTACGCCGCAACCAAGTTTGCTGTTAGGGGGCTGAGCGAGTCGCTTTATGTCGAGTTGGCAAATACTTCCGTTGGAATTACCTGCGTTCATCCAGGCGCAGTGGCGACCAACATACTCGATGCCGCTCGCATGGATCCACAACATAAAGAGAAAATGCTAAAAACATTTCACCTGGCCATGCCGGCAGAGAAGGCAGCGCGTCTTATTGTCAAAGCCATCGAAAAGAAACGATTCAAACTTGTATTTTGTGTCGACTCCCGAGTACTGGACTTCATGAAACGGGTAGTACCCATTGGCACACTCAAGTTGATGCGATTGGCCAATCGGCCTGACGCCTAGCGAACTAACTGCCCATCACCAGAAGCAGGAATAGCTCATGAAACGCAGAGATTTTTTAAAGTATGGCGGCGCCAGCGTAGCCACTTTATCTTCCACCGCCATGATATCCGGATGTACTGAAGAAAACGCTGATGACAACAATGCGTTCTGGCGACAGGGGAATTTCCCTCCTGTCAGTGAGGAAGTCGTCGAAACCGACCTTATTGTTGAAGGCAGCATCCCCAGCGATCTCAATGGTTACTACTACCGCAATGGGCCTAATAGCTGGAAGGGCCCCAGCCGGCATTTCTTCTTCGGTGACGGTATGATCCACGGTGTAAAACTCGAGAATGGCCAGGCCAAGTGGTACCGCAACCGCTATGTGGAGACACCGTTTCTCTACGGTGAATCAAGTAACTTCAAAACAGCCATGGACCCTGCAGCGAACCAGAGTAACGTCTCGCTGATTTATCACGGTGGCAAGCTACTCTCGCTAGGCGAAGCTGGCTTACCCTATGAAATGAACCCTGAAGACCTTTCGACCCGAGCACCCTATAGTTTTGATGGGAAACTCGCCGGAGCGATGACCGCACATCCCAAGATTGACCCCGACAGCGGCGAGCTCTTTTTCTTTGGCTATAACGCGGTCAGACCCTACCTAACCTATTATCGGGTTAACGCAGAGGGAGAGTTGGTGCAGAAAGAGGTGCTGGAAACCAGCGGACCCGCGCTAATGCATGACTTTGCAATGACTGAGAATTACGTGATTTTCATGGAATTGCCGATCGTGTTCTCCTGGTTCGCGATGCTTAAAGGAGAGGCCCTGCCGTTCTCCTGGAACAAAAAAGCACCCAGTCGCATTGGCGTAATGCCCAAAACCGGGAGCAGTCAAGATCTCAAGTGGTTTGATGTCGACCCGGCGTTCGTATTTCATGTCATGAATGCGTATGAGCAGGACGACAACTGCATTCTTGATGTCGCTCGCTATGACCAGCTCTGGGTCAATGGTTCGAGTGATTTTGACTACCCTGCGACGCTAAGTCGCTATACGCTGGGAATGAACTCTGGGCGATCAAGCATGGAACAAGTCGCCTCAAACAGAATGGAGTTTCCACAAATTAACCGCAACTTTTCCGGACGTAACTATCGCTACGGCTATAGCCTGGGGGTGATTGTCGTCGGCAGCGGTGACAATCGTCACGAAACCATCGGCAGTATTCTGAAACACGACTTAATATCGGGAGATGTCCAGACCTTTGATGTCGGAGATGGTGCCATACCCGGAGAACCATTTTTCGTACCTGCCAGTGGCGGTGGAAACGAAGACGATGGCTACCTTTTAAGCTATGTTTACTCGCCACATAACCACTCGACCAGCTTATGGATAATGGATGCTCATAACATTAGCCAAGTTTTGGCAAAAGTAGAGCTAGCCGCGCGTGTGCCTCAGGGTTTCCACGGATTGTGGTTACCGATGGAGCAACTGCAGGCCTAGTGCAAGGGCCTGGAATCCGTTCATTTTTTATTCTGACAAAGGGCGGGTTAATCCAGGTGTTCCTGGAGATAGGCCAGTTCGTCAACGCAGCCTTCCTGCGCCTGGCCGAGGACGTACTTTTCCAGCTTTCGGCCGATCAGCGGTATGTTCGCTTTTACGGTGTGCTCAATCGAGTAACAGCAACCCGCATCGGTGGGATAGAGCTCAAATTCGCCACTGATACGAATAGGCTGCCCTTCCATTTCAAACGTGAGATCGCCGCTCCAGCTTCCATCGCCTTCTGATCGCCAGTGCTCTGTCATATGCATGGTTTGAACAGGGCTCATTATCTTGGCGATGAACCCCGGCAGCTCGCGTTCCAGTTTTCGCGTGAGGGTGACCTCTGTTACGCCGGCTTTCTGGTCTACCTCGCAGCTAGCCTCTAACTCGCCCAGACCCAGGCAACGATCTACCAGGAAATCAGGGTCAGTGAGCAAACTAAAGACACTGTCAGCATCGTGCTCGAACTCGTGGTGTACTGGCATGGCTACTTCTCCCTGACACAGACGTCATTTCACTGCAGTAATCGACTCTTTTAATGGCGATAACTCTACACCAGCCCTGCCAATAAGCGAGCTTATTTCCAATACCGGGATGGCCGCGAGACGCTAACACAGCTACGCATGATACTGATCAATGTATTTGCAGGCGCCACGGCATGTAATCTACGATGATTGTCAAAGCAACAGGACCTGCAAATGCTGGAAAAGACGAGTCCGTCGCGTAGAGGACTGCGCTTTCTCAAACGAGTCATGTATTCCCAGATGGCTATGCGCGACGCTGTGCTGATTTTGCTTGGCAAGCAACGACCCAATCTTTCATTCAAAGTGCTGGCGGAGCCCTGCTCAATCTACATCAACTTCACGATAAAGCCGGCTATGGCATCAGAATTCAGCCGCTATATTAATTTGGCGGACGGCTTGGTCCCGGTGCCAATACGCTGCCTGGCTGGCGAAAAGCCGGTTCTTACCTTGACCCTGAATATTTATGAAGTCAGCGGCATCGTTAAGGGTACACGCGCCGAATGGTCGACTTATGTGGCTGACCAAGACGGGGTGCCGCGATACATGGTGCTGGAAGCGCGCGCCGCCCAAGGGTCACTGGATCCTGTCAATTTCTTCACCAGGGCAGATCGAGTCGAACACGCGATGAACAATGATTCTGTCCAATCCACTGTCGCCTCTAACGATGGACATCTGTTCCAGTCTACTTTGCGCTTGGACAAAAACCACCCCGTGGCGACGCCAGCAGCCGAATGGATTGCCGCCAATGATTATATTTATTGGCGCAATGGTGTATGCGATCACAGCTGGTATGACGCCAGCCTGTTCGATGCCAACGTCTACAATATTCCAGCGGAGGATGTCTCTATTCAGGACGACACGCATTGGTCCAGGTTCGTGAAGCCCACGCCTAGAAATGTATTGCAGTACGATGGAGAGTTGGACCTGATGTTGTCACCCTGGTTCAACCTTTAGGGTCATCCATGCGAGCGGACCTGACCCTTGTGCATGGTTTGTACTGCGCCGACAACAGCAGTGTGCCAGCGAGCAAAGCGCGCTGCGATGCGATCGCCGAGTTGAAAGAGGCCATCGGCATCTGCGACTACGAATGGATCGACGGGCAAAACAAGAAGCTGGCAAATCTTGCCCTGAGGCTTGCCAGGGGAACCGCTCCACCCGTCGCCGCCGTGGAGATAATCGGGCTCAATGAATCCGCCGTGCGCGCTTCGCTCGCGGATAAATCAGGCAGGGCGCTATGGAAGAACAGCCTGGCTTGCACTCCCTACGGTCTTGATCCACAGCGCTCTTTCCTGCTGATAGGACAACCCCGACTGCAACTGGAAGGTCCCGCCACTGGGCAGCGTTTGCTTTGGTTCGGCCGCGGGCTGACAGAGCTTACCGAGCAGGAATTTATCACCCATTACACCGAGCATCACGGGCCGCTGGTAGCAGGCTATGCCGAGAGTCTGGGTCTTCGCCGCTACCGGCAAGTGCCGAAAGAGCATCAATGGTTAGACGGCGAACTGCGCGAGCTGGGTCTTGGACAAGCCGAAAGTCCTTCTGTCTTCGCGGAGCTCTTCATGGGCATGCCGCCTATAAACCTCAGGAGCCTGGCCAAACGACGCCTCGCCAGCAGAGAGATCGCTACCGACGAAAAGTGTCATATTAGTTTTGCTGACTCTATGCTGCTACTGGCATGAGATACGTATCCCGTGCCCATCAGAGTAGGCTCCCACCCATAAACGAGTCCACGCTCACAAGTATCACGCTAAACGTTCCTTGAGAACTCTGTAATTGTGCACTAATTGATCTAAGGCAAGTAGCGCATTATCGAACTCGATGTAGACTGTCGACCAGACTTTTCGGTTCGCTGTCATGCACTCTAAAAATAATGTGTTCCAGGTTGCAGCAAAGAAATGGAACGCACTGTCATCTCGCGCCCTCGCGACTGCAGCATCCACCACATTACCTGTGTTGTGCTGCTGCCTTATTCTGTTCGCCGTTGCTTGCAGTGATAGCAGTGATGATGCTCCCTCCCTGCCCTGGAACAATTTGGATATGCTGGCCATAGCGCCCAACCATACCAATTGGGCGCTAGCCGTCGATTTACAAGCCTCAGATAACGATCAACTAAAAAGCAGCATAGGTGAGATCCTCGCTGATCAGGCAGATAAGGACCCCCTATTCACTGCCCTGGCCTCTCTGTTGAAAAAGGCGACCTCGGGCCTTGATCCCACAAAGGACTTCAGTAATTTCACCCTGAATTACCTGCTAACACCAGAACCGTCTCTGCTGCTACTTGCTGACAGTTACCAAAATAGGCTGCAGGCGCTATTCACAAATGGCTCACTGGCTTATCTGCAGCAGCACCGAGGCGTTAGCCTTTACAGACACAGTAGCAGTAATAATGTCGTCGCCATGCTCCCCGGAGCACTGCTATGCATAGGGGGCACCTCCTCCGCAGTCATTGCCGCAATAGATCAATACCACGATACCGAAGACCGGGACGAATCTGCTCTCGCCCAAGCCCTGGCAGCAGAGATCGAGAAGGAGCCAATCGCTTTCGCCCTGCAACTGGGGAAGGGACGGATATCCGAACTACAATCCGGAGAAATTCCATCGCTGGACACTGCCGAGTTGCTATCCGGTGCCCTCAACCTGAGCGACGGAGAGCTCATCGGCAGCGCCCGCTTCGTGATGCAGGGCGCCGATATTTTTTCCGAGCGCTTCAACCTCATCACCAACGACAGCTATAACGGCGAAATCGCCGCCCCTGAGCCGGACATACTGGAAGTCGATGTCTCTGTGCGGGTAGACGACCTTTTCAACCGGTTTCTTCTCAAACAGCTCAGTTTTGGCATGGATGGCATTGATTATGCGGAGCACACAGGTGTCGGTAAGAACCTTCCCTGGCTCACCTTCAGCGTGCAAGACAACCCCGGATCAATATTCATCAATTACACATTTATCAGCAGAGAGCAGCGGCTTGCCTTCGAAAGAGACGTGCTTCCCCGAGGCTTTAAGCTTGCGCCATTGCGAATATTGGCGGGTGAGGAGCCGCAGTACTATCTTGTGCTCAACATCTATGGCTCCAGCGGCGGGCTCGTCGAAGGTGCCAGGGCGGAATGGTCGGTCTTCGTAGAGGACCCACAGTCCGGCAAACCGCGGTTTCTGGTTGTCGAAGCGGTAGCGGCTAGCCTTGCAGCGGACCCGGTAAACCTCCTTACTTTTCCGGAGCCTGTAGAGCACCTGCAAAAGGATGCAAGCGTCCACAGCTACGTCGGCCGGATCAACGCAAGCGGTAGCGAGTTCACTTACTTTCGATCTGCGTTTGAATGGCCGCAATCCGTAACAAGGACCCAAAAGCTCGCCTTGGAATTTGCAGTGGCAAACGATGCTATTTACTGGGGCAACGCTGTTGCCGACCGCGGCGTGTACAACGGCAGTGTCTATAATCGCGACATGGCGGTGATCGATCTGGACAGCTTCCAACAAGAAAACAACAGCAAGTGGGCGCAGTACCTGTCCCCAACCCCACAGCATGTATTGAGCTACACAAACCCACTGGAGCTAGTCATATCCCCCTGGGCCAATTTGGATGCAGACTACCTGGATGTCACCGATGCCCACCTACAAAACCTGATCAATTTCAGCAACGGCTTTTATCCGATGACTGCAGCAACCCAGGCCCTGGCTGGTTTCAGCGGTATTGGGGACGTCACCCGGCCCCGCCATGAAGCCACTGAACTCCCAAGCGTTTATTTCCACTTTCCAATCACTGATGCAGAAGGCATGATCGCGGCGCTCGCCGGGGCGGACGTGCAACAACTTGCGAAAGTTGCCCTGGTCGCCGGTGGAACACCAGAGCATTACCTGACCTTGCAACTCTATGCTTACGAAGCTGACTCATGCGGCTTAAGGGCAGACTGGCTAACCTATCGAGAAAACCCGGATACGGGCTTGGCAGAATCACTGCAACTGGAGCGGGCCTCAAGCCAGGCATGCATCGACGTTGAAACCCTGTTTCGTCTGCCGTCGCAGGTCAAACACACGCTAGAATCAGGCCGCAGCTACCTCTCTGTTAACAGTTTAAACACCCGCTTCTCGGCCAGTGCTGATCCAGCATTTGCATCCAACAACACCACCGATCCCAGCCTGGTTGCAGCTGGCGATGAGCAATGCGCTCTCGCCGGATTCTGCGACAGGTATTTTTATGACGGCGACACACTGATGGCAACGCTGATGGAAGTCGATGCTTCAGCAACAGACATTACCAGCATGGAGACTCCGTGGAACTCATTCATCAGCACGCAACCCGCCGCGGTCATTTTTCGCAACAGTCCGCGCTTATTGCTGACATTGCCGTGGTCTAACGTAACGCCCGCTGATAACCGCAGCAACAAAAAGAACCCGGATTGATAATAATGAATATCGAAAAAGGAAAACGCGTGAATCACCTGATTGACCAGTCAAAGTCACTCATCGCCCATTTTGTCTTCAGCCTGTGCATCGCCTGCACGATTCCATTGGCATCAGCGGAAGCCGACCACGACGAGCCTGCGGCCGACGCCGATAACAATAGCATTTGGCGCTTCCTGGACCGCCAGTATCTACTGGATAACGGCTACGAATTACCCGGCAGGTTCGGTATCGCTCCCTTTATCCTGGCGTCCCAATCGGAGCTCGAAGTGGACGGACTAAAATTTTCCTTCAGCGAAGACGATCCACTGAGTTCCAACCCCATTGTGACCATGGACGACCTTGAAAGTGACATCATCAATAGCGGCGTTTTACTGGACTACTGGTTGCTGCCTTTCCTGAGCATCTATGGAACAGTGGGTTATCTTGATGGAGAAATGGATACCGCGGTGAATGTCCCGGGAAGCTCACAGCCGATTCCAATCGATTTCACCGGCACCAGCTACGGGCTTGGTGCCAACATCGTTATACCCTACAAGCAGGCCTTTCTGCTGCTCGATTACAACTACATGAAAATGGATACCAGCGCCTACGAGAAAAAGATTCCCATGGAAACCATGACAGCCCGCCTCGGCTGGAAGTTCAGCGGGCGCTGGCTGCCAGAGATGGCCTGGGCTAGCTACATTGATACAACCTTTAAGGGCACTTTCGACCTGTTGCAACAAGTGGGCAAAGATGTGGACCCCGGCTCCGTGCCGCCAGGCACAGAATCTGTCTATCTACAATTCCAGGTTGCCCCCTATCATACCTATGCACTCGGTGGTCAGTGGAAGATCAACGACAGCTTTCACGTGGTGGCCGAACTCGGGGTTGGTACGGTTGAAAGCCTGCTCGTTGCCCTGAATTACCGCTGGGACTAGCGATCACCACCGCATGAGCTAAGCTTCTTCAGATCCAACTGAGCTGCAGCGCACTCGCTGGCCTCTCATTTTTCATCTGGAGCGACCTAATGCTAACGAAGGTACACCACATCAACCTTCTGGTCAGGGACCTGCAGTCAGCGGTTGCTCGCTATCAAACCGCCTTTGCTATCGAGCAATTTGAATACGGCGACTTACCCGAAAGGGGAGTGAAAACGGCGCGATTCCGCGCCGGTGAAAGCTGGATCGTACTGGTTGAGCCAACCGATGCTGAAGGGGCCCCCGGCAGATATCTGGCAGAGCACGGTGAAGGCCTGTTTTTGCTCTCTCTGGGGGTGGAATCCCTGAACGAATCCCGCGCGCATATCTCGACCACTGTCGGTGGATTTAGCGATCCACCTGAGCGGCGCGGGCTTGATGACTGGAAAGTTCTGGATTTGGACCCGGGCATGTTCGCAGGCGCTATGCTGCAACTGACCGAGGACTGACACTCAAACCGCTTTAAGGCTGAAAACGTTGATCCGCCTTAGAATTTCTTGCGTATTTTGAATATAACTCAAGTTTCTACCACGTCCAAAAAGACTCACAACTCATTAATTTATATGCATTAACTTCGAATCAAAGCGTGAAACCACTTGTTGGATGAGTAGATAAACCCGCGTTGTCTGTGGCAGCCTGGGAAAACAGCACTCTTCGGAGACCTCCGACAATGACCAAGCCGCTAGACGGACTGCGCGTTCTGGACCTGACCCATATGTTATCGGGACCCTATGGCGCAATGATTCTCGCGGACCTGGGCGCCGACACCATCAAAGTCGAGCCGCTGCACGGCGAGGGCACACGCAAGCTGCTCGCCACCGATCCGGCCAATTCGCTGGAGGGCATGGGCGCCTATTTCCTGACCCTAAATCGAAACAAACAGAGCGTGGCCATTGACCTCAAAAGTGAAGCCGGGCGGCAACAGTTCTATCGACTTGTAGAGAAATCCGACATCGTGATCAGTAATTTCGGTGCTGGCGTTCCTGAGCGGCTCGGCATTGACTTCGAGGCACTCAGCGCTATCAACCCTGGCATTATCACTTGCGCCATTACCGGCTTCGGCTCAGACGGACCCAACTGCAAACGCCCCGCTTTTGATCAGGTCGCCCAGGCCACTGGTGGCGGGATGTCTATTACTGGCAGCGACCCTGAGCACCCTGTGCGAGCTGGTATCCCCATTGGCGACCTGGGGGGCGGTATGTTTGGTGTGATGGGCATTTTGGCTGCATTGTACGAACGTGAAAAAAGCGGACTCGGTCAGCACGTCGACATTTCCATGTTAGATTGCCAGGTGTCGCTGCTCAACTACATGGCCACCATGCACTTTTTGTCAGGCGAGAACCCCTACCCTATTGGCAATTCCCATTTTGTTCACGTGCCCTACAACACCTATCGCTGTCAGGATGGTTTCATTGTTATCGCTGTCATCACCGATAACTTCTGGCAAAACCTGAAGCAGGTAGTCCACTGCCCTGACTTTGATGACCCGGAGCTGGATGGTCAACCGGGGCGCTGGGCGGCCAGGGAGATGATCAACTCGCGGCTCGATGAAATACTCGCGACCCATAGCTGCTCCCATTGGCTCAATCTCTTGGAGCAGCAACGCATTCCCTGTGCACCCGTTAATAACTTTAGCCAGGCACTGTCAGACCCGCAGGTACGTCACCGCAACATGGTCGTGGAGTTAGGCCACCCCAGTGGCGCCAAAACCCATGGCCCGGGCAATCCCATCAAATTATCCAGAACCAACCAAGAGCACTTTTCACCGGCCCCGTTGCTGGGTCAAGATACGGATGACGTGTTCAGCAATCTTTTGGGCTACAGTAAAGCTGACATCCGTGACCTGCGCGACAAAGGAGTAATCGCTTAATGACTGAGCGCATTGTGATCAACGAGGTAGGCCCCAGGGATGGACTTCAAAGCCAGGATCGGCATTTGACCGTCGAGGAACGGGCGTCACTCATCATGGCCTTGATCGATGCAGGGTTGCAGCATATAGAAGCGGGCAGTTTCGTTTCCCCCCGAGCCGTTCCCCAGATGGCGGGTACCGACAAGCTTTTTAACCTGCTCGGTTCTGACTATGCGCATTATCTAAGTGCCCTCGTTCCCAATATGAAAGGCTACGAACTGGCTCGTTCGGCTGGCGCCAATACGGTAGCTGTGGTGGTATCGGCCACCGAGACGATGAACCAGAAAAACATCAACATGAGCCTCGAGGAAACCCTGGATACGGCCGGTCAAATTATTTGCAGGGGGCGCGCCGAAGGGGCCCGCGTGCAGGCTTATCTTTCAGTTGCCTTTGAGTGCCCCTTTGAAGGAAAAGTGGCTGAACAGACCATTCTTTCCCAGGCAAGCGATCTTGCCGCCTGGGGTGCTGATGAAATTGTCATCGCCGACACCATCGGAGCCGCCGACCCTGCCTCCGTGCGACGCTTGATGGATGCCCTGGTAAGCGAGCACGGCAGCGAAAAACTTGCCTGTCACTTTCACGATACCCGAGCTATGGGCTTGGCTAACACTTTCGCTGCAATAGAGAGCGGTGTCCGCCGTTTTGACAGTTCATTGGGCGGACTGGGCGGTTGCCCTTTCGCTCCGGGAGCCAAAGGCAACGTGGCGACCGAAGATGTGGTGATGATGTGCGAGCAAATGGGTTTTGATACCGGCGTGCAAATGTCCTCACTTTTGGCAGCCGTGAAGTTAGCCAGCGAACTGACCGGCTACACTCAAGGTGGCAGAGCTCACTATTGGTTAAGTAACAATGCGGCTTGAACCTGCGTTTAAGCCGCAAGTATTAGGAGAATAATATAATGGCATACCGACTCGGCGTTGACGTCGGCGGCACCTTTACCGATTTCCTGTTGATGGATGAGGACACTGGCCAGACACATACCGCCAAGGTGCCTTCAACACCCGAAGATTCATCGATAGGCGTACTGAACGGGGTGGCGCGCATTTGTGATGAGTCCGGCATCGACCCCAACCAGATCAAGCTGGTGATGCACGGCACCACCGTAGCAACCAACGCTGTACTTACGGGCAAAGGCGCCGTGGTTGGCCTGGTGACGACAGCAGGTTATGAAGACACTCTCCAGGTTGCGCGCTCTTTCTGCCCCGGTGGCCTGGGCGGCTGGGTCAGCTACATCAAGAAACCGCTACTGGCGCCGCTAGAGCTAACCATAGGCGCTGGCGGACGCATTGGCGCAGATGGCGCTGTCGTGCGCGAATTAGATGAAGCCGGCCTACGGCGCGACCTCACCGAACTGCGAGACAAAAACTCGATCCAGGCGCTAACCATTTGCTTTATCAATGCGCACATCAACAACGAGCATGAAGCGCGAGCGCGGGAAATTGCTCGAGAGATATTCGTTGATACGCCTATTTCAATCTCCAGTGAGGTAGTGCCGGAGATGCAAGAGTACGAGCGCACCGAGACCACCGTTGTTAATTCCTATGTTCGACCAGAAGTGGAAAGTTACGTTAATAATTTGCAAGCGGCACTCGCGACCCGCATGGGTGAGGACACGCAGCTTTCTATACTGCGCTCCGACGGCGGTCTGGCTTCGGCGCGTGCTTCGGCAGAGTCACCGGTTAACTTGCTGATGTCCGGCCCCGCTGGAGGTGTAGCAGGCGCTATCTACTTTTGCAGTCGCGCAGGGTTCAAGGACATCCTGACTTTCGATATGGGCGGCACATCCACTGACGTTGCCCTTATTCAGAATTCCCGGGCGCGGGTTCGCAGGGAAACAATCGTGGGCGATGTGCGAGTAAGAGCGCCCTCTGTCGACGTGCGCACTGTCGGCGCGGGTGGAGGTTCCATCGCATTTGTACCCGAGTTAACCAAAGCATTGCGAGTAGGCCCAGAGTCGGCGGGCGCAGTGCCAGGCCCGGCCTGTTATATGAAAGGCGGTGAGTTACCCACCGTCTGTGACGCCAATGTGGTGCTTGGGTACCTGCCTTCCGATGTGCAGCTAGGCGGTAAGATGGAAATCAACCGGGATGCTTCAATGGCTGCCGTACAGCAGGTCGCTGACGGAATGGGTATCGACCTGATGGAAGCTGCCGAGGGTATTGTCAAGATCGTCAACGAGTCGATGTTTGGAGCCCTACGCTTGGTCTCGGTTGAACAGGGGTACGATCCGAGGGATTTCGCCCTTGTCGGATTTGGTGGTGCCGGCCCCTTGCACGCTAACGCCCTGGGTATCCTGACAGATGCCTGGCCGGTCATTGTGCCTCCCGGCCCGGGCGTACTTTGCGCTTACGGAGACGCTACTACTCAAGTTCAGGATGAGGCTGCTCGAACATACCTGGTGATGGGAGACGACCTCAGCGACGAACAACTCAAGGCTGATCTGCAGGTACTACAACTGCGTGCCGGCGAATCGCTGGTACAGGATGGCATTCCAATTGAAGACCATGAAATTACCTATCAGGCAGACCTGCGTTATGCAGGGCAGGCCTTCCAGATCACCGTTGATTTCACAGAAGAGGAGTTGAGGGAAAAAGGCGCCGCTCTTCTCACCGATCAGTTCGACGCCGAGCACGAGCAATTGTTCACTTTCAAACTCGGCGATGGTCACGAGATCCTGATGATCCGCGCCGTAGCCAAGGCGCGCACGCAAGCTATCGCTGAACTGCGCCGGGGGCAGGCGGGTACCACGCTGGAAGAATGCGTCTTGCACCAAAGTAAATATTTCTACGAAGGGGATTGGCACGAAGCGCTTATCTACGACAGGGACAAACTGCACGAGGGGCTAGAGGTTACCGGTCCCGCGATTGTCAGCGAAATGGACTCCACGACGGTAGTGCTGCCCGGCTACAGCGCACGAGTCGACAGTGTCGGCAACCTGCTGATCAATCCGATCGTATAAAGAGGGGATTCAAATGACTGCCAGGCTAATTGAGACAAGCACCACACCCATGAACCCCGTTGACGTCGATGGCGTCACCGTCGACATCATCGAAAATGCACTGCGCAATGCGCGCGAGGAGATGGATGCGGTGCTATTTCGCACGGCAATGTCTCCGGGCATACGAGAGCAAGGCGACTGCTTTCCAATGATTGCCAACAGAGACGGGAAAATGGTGGTGGGTCAATTCGGCTCCTTTATTGGACCTTTTCTGGAAGCCTACGACGAGGAAATCGAAGAAGGCGACATCATTCTCACCAACGATCCCTATATGTGCAATGCAGCCGTTTCGCACTTGCCTGATTGGGTCGTGCTGGTGCCTGTATTCAAGGAAGGCCGACACATCGCATGGTCTGCCATGTTCGGCCACATGTCCGACAATGGCGGCATGGTTCCCGGATCCATTCCTATTGAAGCCACAAGCATTTATCAGGAAGGGATTCGCATTCCGCCAACGAAGCTCTACAAGAAAGGTGTATTGCAAAAAGATCTGCTCGAACTCATTTTGCATAACGTGCGCACACCGCAGTGGAACCGATTTGACCTCAACGCTCTGGTAGCCGCCTGTAACACCGCGGCCAGGCGCTGCGTAGAATTGGCTGAACGCTTCGGCGATGAGGTGCTCATCTCAACGATGGACATTATGTTGCAGCGTAACCACGCGGCAATGAAACATATCATCGAAATGTTTATCCCCGAGGAGCCCCGCGAATTTGAGGACTATCTCTGTGACGACGGCATGGGCATGGGCCCGTATCGGATCAAATGTCGCATGTGGCGCGAGGGGTCGACCGCCATCTTTGATTTTGAAGGCACTGACCCGCAGGCGCAAAGCTCAGTAAACTTTTTCCTTAACGAAGACATGTTCAAAATGTTTTTTGGGTCATTCACTATTAACGTGGTAGATCCGCAAATCGTTTTCAACGATGGCTTTTATGACCTCGTCGATGTGCGGATTCCGCAGGGCACACTGTTAAAGCCCAACTTCCCCGCTGCCCTGTCTGGCCGAACGCATGCGCTTGGACGCATCTTTGACTTGTTGGGAGCGCTGCTCGGAATGGGTGCGCCGGACCAGATGCTCAATGCAGCGGGCTTCTCTGATTCACCACACCTGTTCTACTCCGGTTACGACAAGCAGGGTGAATGGTTTCAACTGTTCCAAATTGGTTTTGGTGGCATCCCTGGTCGCCCCGTTGGCGATGGACCTGACGGACATTCACTGTGGCCAGGCTTTACCAACGTCCCTAACGAATTTATCGAGTCCTACTTCCCTTTGCGCATAGAGCAGTACGCGACAATTCCGGATTCGGGCGGCGCAGGCCTGCATCGCGGTGGTAACGGTCTGAGCGTGGCCTATCGCTTCCTCGCCGATGGTGAGATCGGCATTCATGACGAACGTTGGTTAACCTATCCCTGGGGTGTACTGGGTGGCGAAACAGGCTTGCGCTCCACCAAACGCCTGGCACGCGCGGACGGCAGTGAAGAATGGCTACCCGCAAAAGTTGAGGGCGTAAAGGTTAAAGAAGGCGACATTCTCTACTTCAACACCTGGGGAGGCGGCGGCTGGGGTGATCCCTTTGACCGCGACCCTGCCCTGGTGCTTCAGGATGTTAAAAGGCGTCTGGTCACTCGCGAGGGCGCCAAACGTTATGGCGTGGTTATCGATGATGATGGCTCGGTGAATGTCGCAGCAACCGATGCGCTAAGGACTGATCTGCGCAACTCCAGGCCCGAGATAGAGGTATTCAATCGCGGAGGCACCATTGAAGAGCTAAAGGCTCGATGCCTGGAAGAGACTCATCTTCCTCCGCCAGTATCCCCCAGTTTCATCGGCAGCGGCGCTGCCTGAATATGATCCATAGCAATCAAACAGCTCAACGAGACAACGATTTTAAAGCGGTAAATCTATAACCAGGAGAAATGCCATGCACTTCAGTAGAAAACCATTAGTCATCGGGCTGGCGGCAACTGTCGCCGGGTTTACAGTCACCCCCCAGGCTTTCGCGCAGTCCGAAAGTCTGGCGATAGAAGAGGTTGTGGTCACCGCGCGAAAACGGACGGAGAACCTGCAGGATGTTCCTATCGCGATCAGCGCCATTGGCGAAACGACTATTGAGAGAGCCGGTATTGAAAGGGCCTCGGACTACATTGGCTTAATACCCAATGTTACCCTTGTTGATGCCGCCAATGTCGGTGATACCCAGGTCAGTATTCGAGGCGTGGTGTCGACCCGTGATGCCGAGTCTACCTTTGCCTACGTTGTTGACGGCGTGTTGAGTACCAACCCCAACAGTTTTAATGAAGAGCTGTTTGACGTGCAGCAGATTGAAGTACTTAAAGGTCCGCAGGGAGCCCTATACGGTCGTAACGCTGTAGCCGGAGCGATACTGGTGACCACCAAGGCGCCCACCAACGAATTTGAGGCTAAGGTCGGCGGCGGTATCGCTAACAATGACGCCTACAAAGTGAACGCTATGGTGAGTGGGCCGATCATCGAAGACACGCTGCTAGGACGCTTTTCTATTAGCACCCGGGAAACGGATGGCTTCTTCAAAAACATCTTCACCGGTGAAGACGACGCGGTCGATTACCTTGAAGACACCAGTGCCCGCGGCCGCCTGATCTGGAATGTTAGCGAAGACATGTCTCTTGATTTCCGTGCAGGTTACTCAGAGGTGAAAGGCGGAGCCATTAACTTTAATGCGGCCTTTGCCATTCCCGCCTTCGAGCAAAATTTTCAAGCACCGGGCTTTTTCCAGGACGTGAATGACCTGGACTTCCGTTACACCTTCAATGTTCCTGGCGAGAACGAGCAGGAAACACTGGACCTGGCTGTAAAAATGGATTGGGACCTGGGCTTTGCCGACCTTGTGGCAAACGTGGCTTACAACGATCTGGAAGAATATCTGCTGTCAGACGGAACCAGCGCGACTTTCTATGGCTATGAGCTAACCGACGCATGCCAGACTGACCGCCAGACCCTCAATAGTTTTAGTAGACCCGATTTGTTTGGAGAGTTTTTCAATCCCTATGGTGTCTTACCACCCGGGGAAGAAACTGACTTCCAGGGGGTTTACGGACCCTACACAGCTACCGCCTGTGATGGTTATCAGTACCAGGAGCGAAACCAGGAAGACATCAGTCTTGATGCGCGACTGGTATCACCCGGCAACGACGCATTGCGCTGGATCGCGGGTGTCTACCTTGCAGAAATTGAGCGAGAAGTCGTCGTTGGCTATGGCGCAGATACTGGCAACGGATTTGTCAGGGCTCCCTACGTGCCGGCCGACGGTCCCAACCCGACTGACCTGTTGTTTTGGGATAACTTCGATACCACGGTTTACGCAGCCTACGGCCAGATCGAATTTGACCTGACCGAAACGATTGAAATTGCGCTCGCTGCCCGTTATGACAGAGAAGAACGTGAGGTAGATAATCAGGTTCCCAACGTCAATAACTCAGGCCTGAATATCAACCTGGTAGACCAGGAGACCTTCGCGCCCTTGCCTATCAATCCGGCGCTGCAATCGAATCCTGATGGCATACCCAAGCGAGACGACACCTACAGTCAGTTCCAGCCGAAACTGACCCTGAACTGGGCAGCGACCGATGACATGAATATTTACGGTAGCTACGGCGTTGGCTTTCGCAGTGGCGGTTTCAACTCTGTAGGAACCGAAGACCTGCTGAATTTCTGGTTTAATGCCGGCTACGGCGGACCGGGAGAAGCCGTTGATGCGCAAATCATCGTCACTGATGACTACGACAAGGAAGTATCTGAAGCTTTTGAGATTGGCCTGAAGTCTGAATTCATGGACAGAAGACTACGCTTGAACGCTGCAGTATTTCGCACTGACGTAGAAGACAACCAGTTCTTCGAATTCTTTGCCGGCCCCTTCGGACTGTTGCGTTCGGTCACTACTATCGATGAAATGTACATTCAGGGCTTCGAAGCTGACCTGACTTTTATCGCCACTGAAGGCCTCACCTTCTACGGCGGCATCGGTCTACTGGACTCAGAGATAGAGGAAAACAAGAATCGCCCCCTGACAGAGGGTAATGACGTTCCGCAGGCGCCAGAAACGACCGGCAACCTGGGGGCGGAATGGGTACTCGCCCTGTCCACCAATATCAATCTGGTCAGTCGACTGGATTGGAGTTACGTGGGGGAGACATGGTTCCATACCCTGCAAGGTGAACAGACTCCGACAATCTGGAATGCCTTCTTTGGCCCAGGAAACAACCAGGACTTCTCCAAGTCGTCCCGTGATGCCTATGACACGCTCGACCTGCGTATTGGCTTGGAAGCCGATAACTGGCGCGTAACTGCCTGGGGACGCAACATTACCGATGAAGAGTATCTGGAAGAGGTCATTCCAGCGCCGGAGTTTGGTGGCAGTTTCAATCACCAATCGGCCCAGCGATCTTACGGGATAGATTTCTCTTACCTCTTCTGAGGTTAGCCTCCTCTAAAAGCCGCCGGTATTTGCCGGCGGCTTTTTTTTGTCTCTCGAACCCAATAGCCACATACTTTTTCGCGGCCCTATTTCACTTATTCAGGCTCAGGGGAGTACCAAATTGGAGAAGTATAGGCCCGTTCCTGAATAGTCGCTGGCCCTTCGAAAGGGGTTTCTATCCCCAGTGCAATCGCATCCAGTTGCGAATGGCGCACTGTCGGTATCTGTAACACTCGAAGATAGTAAAGCGCCGTCTGCTCAGCATCAAACTCAGGATCAATCCACAATGCGCTCAGTTGTGGGGCGCCTATGCTGTTCTCGGTTTTGCCGGTTGTGGTGTCTGCACTGTTACCCACCGCGGGGAGTTTGCCATCCGCTTGCAGGGCTCGCTCACCTGACGTACTTCCCGACCAGGCCACATTGAAGATTTTCTCTTCTGCTTGCCCATCGCTATTGAGCCAAAGTTTGACCACCTGAATTCTGTCGAGATTGTGGTCCAGCGCACCCTTGCTAGCCGCCATTAAAAAGCGCGGCGCTGCACCAGCCGGTGCCCTGGCCAACTCTCCACCCATCGGCACACCGCCCGCGTAACCCACCGCTGCCATATCTGCGGCCTGGGCGTCCTCTTCTTTATAGTCCCAGCCGCCAAAAAACCGCACGCCTATGCGCGGCCCGGTGGTAGCGTAGGTCTCCCGACGCTTCATCGCGGCAATGATAGCCTCGCGGCTGTTATCGTCACTCCAGACAGCGGCCAGGCCCGATGCGGACATCGTCCAACCGTTAGTGCTGGTTTTGCCGTTGGCATAACCGTCAGGGTCGTCACCACGCTTGTTGCGAGGGATGGAATCGGTAGACATCTTGCCCCAAAAGTTGGGCTCCTCCGCCGAGGCCAGACTGGTATGGGCATCGGTTGAGCCAATCATGCCAAGCTTGAACGGGTTAACGCCCGTGTCCTTCTCTAACTCAATCCCATTTTTCAGGGCTGAACGCACCGTATCTCCCTTTTGTACTTTATAGACCTGCCCCTCGCTTATGCCTTGAATGTAAAAGCTGTAGCGCTCAAAGTCAGCAAATTCATCATCCGGGGCAAGGTCTGGGTGAGTTTCACTATCACCTTTTATCTGGGTAGCCTCCACTAGCGGCTCCCAGCGAGATCTCTTGCTCGCATAGTCAGCAGTAATCGGCTCTCCGGCTACGGTGGTCTTGGCAAACATATAGCCCTTGGAGATATTGGAGTTATGGGGAATGGAAATAAAGTTGGCGTCGACACTGGCCGATAGCGTCGCCAATTGATCCCATAGCTGCTCTGGATATGGGGCGTCATCAGCGCCGATGGGAGAAAAGGTGCTGGCGGTTTTGCCATCGGTATCCGAGAGCACTACGCGATGTAAGTTGGCTCCGCTGGCAGTCTGTGACCACTCCCAGCCAACCAGGGTAGTGAATTTTCCTGGCTGGTAATAGTGGTCGGCGACCTCCATGGAGCGGGTCCACTGGGACGCGCTAATTCGCGCCGCAGCCTCGTCATTTATCAAACCTATATCCGATAGACCGATACCATTGCCTGCTTCATTCGCAGTGGCGATTGGATCACGAGTATCCCCAGGCTGGATGTCAGTGGTGGCCATCATTCCTCTAAAAGTCTCGGTGCCTTTTCTAGGGTCGGCAATGAAGTAGCGGATGAGCTCTACGTAAAAGAACGACTTTATTTTTTCAAACAGGTCAGCTTCCGGCTGTTCTGCGCGGCCGCTCATGACCTCCGGAAAAATACCCAGGTATTCAGCATGATCGGCTACCGCGAGGAAATCCAGAGGCTCATTAATTTGCACCCTGTTACCGGCATAAGGGTGAATCACCGGCTCCCCCTTTGCATAGCGGTAAGCCACATCAGGGCCAGCAGTGCGGTTGCCAGCCATAAAGGCGTCGGGAGAATTGGCGGTATGCAGGTGTGTATCGCCCCACAGCAATTGGGTTTCTGCCAGGGCCGATGAGCTGACCAGCAGCAATGCGCTGAGTGCAGGTATCACTGGATTTTTTATCATAGCTGACTCTTATCAGGGTTTTTATGATGCTATTTTATTACTTTAGCTCACTGGACGATTTACCCAGGATCCGCCGCGCTACAATCAGTTGCTGAATCTGTTGGGTACCTTCGAAAATGTCAATTATTTTGGAATCTCGGGCAAACTTTTCCAACAGGCGAGATTCGCTGTACCCAAGGCTCTGGCAGAGTTCTACACAACGCAATGTGACCCGATTTCCCATGCGCCCTGCCTTGGCTTTGCACATCGATGCCTCTTTCGAATTTGGCTGCTTGTTGTCCGCCATCCATGCCGCCTTGAGCGTGAGCAGGCGAGCGCCCTCCCACTCTGCCTCCAGGCGATATAGTTCTGCTTCAATGGCGCTGACATTGCATGGCTTGCGAACAAAATCAGGAGACACACCCTCCTCGGCCAGCACCTCCCGCGCCAGGTCGAGTGCGGCCCTACCCACGCCCAGAGCCATGGCCGCGACCGGTGGACGGGTATTGTCGAAGGTTTGCATTACTCCGCCAAAGGCTTTTTTCCGACCTTCAGCATCAGAGGCAAGCTCAGCGCTGCCAAGAATATTGTCCAGCGGAATACGGCAATCACTGAACGTAATGGCGGCCGTGTCCGAGGCTCGAATTCCCATCTTGTGTTCCAGTCGCGTAACTTCACAGCCGGGCGTACCCTTCTCCACAATGAAGGACTTGATCGCAGCCTTACCCATGGATTTATCCAAAGTTGCCCATACCACCAGCGTATCTGCCCACTGGCCGGAGGTTACATAAATCTTCTCCCCGTTGAGCACCCACTCATCACCGTCGCTTACCGCCGTCGTGGCAATATTAGCGGAGTCAGATCCAGTGCCCGGCTCGGTGATACACATAGCGGCGTAACTGGCGCCATACTTTTCACGCTGGGCCAGCGTACCCACGGCATTAATGGCTGCATTGCCCAGGCCATTCGCGGGCATCCCGAGAAACAAACCCAGGTCGCCCCAGGCCAATGCCTGCAGGCCAATAACCGCAGCCATGTTGCCGCCGTTTACGACTTCGCTACCATCAGCAGATTTGGGTTCACTACCACCTGATCGACCGCCCGCCAGTAGTTTGACAACTTCATCCATCTCTTTCGGATAAGTATGTTCTTGTTTATCGTACTTTCGCGAATAAGGGCGCATCATGTGCTCTGCAAGCAGCATCGCGTTGTTAAAGGTTTCCTGGTGCTTGTCAGATATTTCGAGTTGTATCATGTTCTTGATCCTTTAAGCGCTGGCAACGCCGTCCAAAATGGCAATAGCTCGCAAGTTTCGGTACCACATTTCAACCGGGTGCTCTCTACAAAAACCATGACCGCCGAGTAGCTGCACGCCATCCGTGCCAATTTTCATCGCATACTCGCCACAGGCTACATGGGCCAGGTAAGCCTGCTGGTGAAACTCCAGTCCCTGCTCAGCCAGCGAAGCCGCTCGCCAGACCATCAGGCGCATGGCTTCCAGCTCGGTGGCCATGTCGGCGACCATAAATGCAACCGACTGGCGATTACTGATCGGCTCTCCAAAGGCGATTCGTTCGTTGACGTATTCTTTGACGTAATCCAGAACAGCCTGGCAAGTCCCTACGGCCAGCGCTCCAATGCCAAGCCGGGAAAGGTCTATAAAGCGCTGAAGATCAAATTCGTCGTTGCCGAGGCGAGAATCCAAAGGCAACTGGACATTGTCGAAATCCAGTGTCGCCAACTGCAGCGTTCGCAGTCCCATATTCGATTCTGCAGTGCGAGTCATTCCCTCAGGGCTGCCTTCTACGATAAATGCGGCAGTGCCCTGCCCTTGCAGCGCCGCGATAACCAGCACCAGCTGTGCATCAACACCCAGTGGAACCAGGCACTTGTTGCCATTGAGGGTATAGCCCTGCGCTGTCTCTGTGGCCGTGCAATGGAGCTCCACCGGATCGAACATCGCGCGCGGTTCCATTAACGCTGTAGTGGCTGCAACAAAAGTACCGTCACAAAAAAGTGGCAGGTATCGCTCTCGCTGAGCATCGCTACCCTGGTCAATCAGGGTATTTACGAATGCCTGAGGACTGATCGCTCCCAGCGTAAGCCCAAGATCCCCTGTGGCCAGGTCTTCAATGTTGAGCACACTGGATACCGGAGACCGCTCCATTCCAGCCCCTCCCAATGCCTCTGGAATTGATAAAAGAGCGAGACCCAGCTCAGCGCTTTTGTCATAAAAACCTTCGGGTGCTGCACCGGCTTCATCGCTCGATCTGGCGATGCTGCGAATTTCAACATCGGCGAAGCGCTGCATGGTTTCATGACTCATGCGCTGGTCGTCCGTCCGGGTTAGGTCGAACAGTCGGTTCGGGTGACTAGTGGTCATAATATTCGAGCCTTTACTCTATTTTCGAATGGGTTATTAACGATTCCGACCCAGTTTTTCATGAGCGTCTACCCATTCATTAGTGCCAGTGGTCTTATCCGTGCGCGCAGCCGATACCAGCGACAGCTCACCTGCCACCACCAGCCCTGCGGCAATCTCAATCAACTTGTAGGCTTTGTCCTGACCGTAACAGTCCATCAGTTCCAGGCACTCCCGCTGTGTAGCGAGGCTGGTGCCGCCGCCATAGGTCGCCATAATCAACGCCGGTAGGGTGATCGAATAGTACAGATCTCCACTCTTGGTCACATAACTGTATACGCTGCACTGGTTAGCCTCGCCAATATTGGCCATGTCCTGACCGGTGGCCATGTACAGTGCCGCCAGGCCGTTAGCCGGGTGAGCCGCATTATTGGAAGCACCGGTCAGAAAAGCCGCCAATGTGTTAATGCCCGTGCTGTTACGAAGATTTTCAGGTGTGGTACGCAGCACATCAGCAAGCACTTGCCGAGGAATGGTGATTTCCGCCGTCACCTTGCGGCCGCGACCTTTCAACGAGTTCACAAATGAGGTCTTCTTTTCGGTGTCCATGCCGCCCGAGAGACCATAGGTGCGTAACTTGGGGTAGTTGGCCCGTATCCATTCACAGGCGACGAAAGTCGCGCCGCCGGTCATATTCTGCCCTGCCGCATCGCCAGTGCTGTAGTCAAAGCGGGTGTAAACCATGTTGTGCACCGAGTACTGCTCAATCTCGAGCAGCTTGCCCACCGACGTCGTCGACTCAGCTTGCGCTTTGATTAACTCAAAGTTGTCGACAAGCCACAATCCAAATTCACGAGCATCACGTGCGTCTTTAAAAAAGAATACCGGAGCTCGCTGCATCGCCTCACTCATGACAGTCGTGGTGACACCACCGCTCTCACGGATAACCCGCATGCCGCGGTTATAGCTCGCAATAAGAGTCCCCTCGATAGTCGCCATCGGCACATAAAATTCGCCCTGGGCATGTTCGCCGTTGACCAGCAATGGCCCGGCGACACCAATGGGCACCTGCGCCACGCCGAACAGCTGTTCACAATTACCCTCCATGGTTTCCGGGTCAAAGCTAAACTGCTTGGTGTGGTTTAAACTCGTTCCGGAGGTTTCTTCCAGGAACTGCTGGCGCTCGGCGATAATCTCGGTTGTGTAGTCGTTTTCCCGGCTGCGGGGGATTTTTTTACTCATGCTTACCTCTCTACTCTTATTGCCGAATTTATTTAGGCATAGCCAAAATTTTGAGTCGCACGCGGCACGTTGCGAGCCGATGGGGAGCGACTCAAGCGCGGTCAATCCCCAGGGCAAATACATCCAGACCTGGATGTGCCGCGCTATGTGCAGGTCTACCGGGGAACGCTCCACCGCAGCAGTGGATTCCTACTGAACCCGGGCCAGGCAAAACAAGCCCCTGGTTATTGCTTAGGCCTGCAGCGACTGCAGCTGCTCACTACCCAGCCAGCAGCCATGAACACCATAGGGGACTCTCTGGGGCAGCGGCAGGCGCGCAATTTCCTCCATCGTCCTGGCATCGAGCACAAGCAAAGCGGAGTCCTGGTCACTCATCAGTATTTCCAGCAAGTATCCATCGTCCTCTTCCACGGCATTGTCGCGAGGAACGAAGAGGGCTTCACCCCCGCGGTATTCGCCATAGTCAAAACTTGCTACCGCCTGCTCATCCAGTAAATCATACTTGAGCACACCGCTACCCATCACGCCACCGGACCCCTCTTCATCAAGAAGGTAGGCATAACGCGTCTGCTTACCAAGCCACGCCGTGTTAATACTGGGCCGCTCATAAAAGTGCTCCAGCAGGCAGCGCTTGTCAACGAGAGCACCGCTGTCCAGGTTAAAACGAAACTTATACAGGTGGGCATGTGGCTCTTCAGGCGAATGGATGGGCACGTTACTTGGGTAGCTGGTGAACACCGGCGCCACCAATACTAGCTCGGCTGCTCCATCAGCTCCATTTTCCTCCCAGCCATTGACCGTGTGCCAGATGTGGCCATGCATGCCGGCATCAAACCAGCGCACCTCAGCCTCGCTGCCTTCATCGCGCCGCAGCACGCCAAAGCGCATCATATAATCGGGGTCGTAGTAAAAAGCACTGGCGTGCTCTTTGAAAAGCTGCCCGGGATCAAAGCGCAGGGAAAGATCTGGAAATACGGCGACGTTGGCAGTCAGGAAACCATCGTGCACAAATGCGAGCGCTGGCTTGGCTTGCTCTATTTTTTGGTAGAAGGATAGCTCTCCCTTTGAAAGCACTGAGTATGAAATGGATCCACTGCGCAATTCGGTGCTGAACGAGTGCCAATCCCCGGTTTGCGGGTCAATCTTGGGGTGGGCAGTAAAGGGCCCATCCAGCACGCCTCCCAGTGCATCGAATTCGCCCTCCCCGCTCAATACCAGCAGGCCGTCTTCAAAGCGGGTCTGCAAAGCGAACGGGTAGGCCGTTTCCTGCAAGGCGTAAAGCTTACCGTGGTGGCACTGTATAGCCGTTGTCGCAGAAGCATTTTCGACGCTCTCCATTTTCGGCACCAGGCCGAAGCGCTGCTCCATGACGTTGCTGATAATGCGCGCAAAACCTTTCTTGCCATTGCCGGCTATATCGCCGAACTCCGGATACAGCTCCCTTCCCGCCGCATTCTCATGCTCAAAGCGCGGAGTGCGAACATAGTGGTTGGAGTACCAGGCGCGACCCTCTTTAATTTGAACCTGGTGCAGCATACCGGCGCCGTTGAACATGTGCAGGCGAGACCGCGTTTCCGAGAACTGCCGATTGGTGCCGTTGCGCAAATAGACACCTTGCAGGTCATCGGGAAGCGCTCCATTTACCGGCAACTCCACCCGGTCCAGTTCTGTATGCACCGGGTCAAAACCAGGCAGGCCGTACGCGCTGTCCTTGTTATAAGCATCAATTGAGGGATCGGCTCGGAGTTTTCGTACCCAGCCTGTCACTAGCCGGGGCAAAAGCGCCTTGCGCGCCAGCAACAGCGCCAGCACCACAATAACGAAAATCAGCAAGTTGGCCATAAGGCTAGTCTCCAGAAATTATTGTTGTAGGGCGGGCGCCGGCGCGACCCTATTGAAGCAGATGGCGCCCACCGATCCTGCCAAAAGAATCAGATTTTAGTTTGCATCTTGATCGCGTTTTCAGTGCTCTTGCCGTAGGGCGGACGCAAGCCGGCCAGGCCTGCTACGTCAAATTTGGGCTGACGGTAAACTGACTTGGCGTGACTGAAAGTCTTAAAGCCATGCTCGCCATGGTAGGCACCGGTGCCGGCGGGGCCCACACCACCGAAAGGCAAATCTTCCTGCATAATATGCATAATGACGTCGTTAATGCAGACGCCACCTGAGGTAGTGCGATCGAGCACATCTCGCTCTTCGCCCTTGTCATAGCCGAAATAGTAAGCGGCAAGCGGTCGGGGTCGCGAGTTAACATAGTCGATGGTTTCGCTGAAATCCTTATAGGTCTTGATTGGCAGTAGAGGGCCGAAAATTTCCTCGTCCAGAATGCGCATCTCTTCCGTTGGGTTCTTGACAATGGTCGGTGGCATTTTATGGGTGCCCTGCTGCGCAGAAAAATCCTCGGACGCAGGATTACACTCGATAACTTCGGCACCTTTTGCCTGAGCGTCTTCGAGGTTCTCCTGCATGCGCTGAAAATGCCTCTCATTGATAATCGAGGTGTACTGCGGGTTATCCAGCAGCTTGGGATACATTTTCGCCACCGCTGATTGAATCTCACTAATCACTTCGTCAACACTTTCCTCAGGTACCATGAGGTAATCGGGCGCCAGGCAAATTTGTCCAGCATTCATGGTCTTGCCTATCATCACCCTGCCGATGGCCTGCTTGATGTCGGCACTACGACTGAGAATGACGGGAGACTTACCACCAAGTTCCAGCGTGACCGGCACCAGGTTCTTGGCCGCCGCGGCCATAATGTGCCGAGCAATGCCGGTTGCGCCGGTGAAGAGCAGGTGATCGAAGGGTAATGCGCTGAAAGCAGCCCCGGTTTCGGGACCCCCTGTGAATATAGCGACCTCTTTCTCATCCCAGGCGTCTTTGACAATGTCCGCCATCACTTCGGAAACGGCAGGCGTGAATTCAGAGGGTTTGATCATCGCCCGGTTGCCCGCAGCCAGAACGTCGGCGAGTGGGCCAAAGGTCAAGTTGGCGGGAAAGTTCCACGGACTAATCACACCGACCACACCCAGTGGCTGGTATTCGATCCAGGAGCGTCCACCCAACACATTGAGGGGAAACATGGTTTTGCGCTTCTCTGGTTTCATCCACTGCTTAACGTGCTTCATGGCGCCCTTGAACGGCATGATACTGGCCGATACATCCGTCATCATAGACAACTCTCGAGGGCGACAGCCAAAGTCAGTGTTCAGCGCTTCTACCAAATGTTCCTGATGCTTATGTATCGACGTCATGCCGCGGCGCATCCGGTCGATACGGGTCTCCGCGCTGACATGCCCTTCGGCGGTATAGTCGGCCCGCTGGGCTTCAAGCACGGCGGTCATGTTTTCAGCGACAGAATCCCTGTCAATAGCAGTTTGCTGGGGTGCATTCATGGCTTTCTCCTCAAGGAACAGTGTTCGCAACGATAGTCTGTGGGCCCGACGTAAACTCAGCCGCAGCACGAGCCAACATCCTAGTGTATTCCGGGTGATTAATAAAACAGGATAAACGGATTTTTATACGTGTCGCGGCTTAGCGCGGATCATGGAATACGGCGGTCCAATATTGTTTCGAAAAGGGTTTTGGTGTGGCATTGGGCCGATGCCGGGCCAAACATTTATTCGACGACTTTGTCCGCTGATGGAAATAGCCTGTATACTCTGTGCTCCACGCGCCCGTAGCTCAGCTGGATAGAGTAACTGGCTTCGAACCAGTTGGTCGGGAGTTCGAATCTCTCCGGGCGCGCCAAACAATCGCAATTAAATCCACTCATGTAATGAGAGCAGTTAGCTGAGGCTGTTCCCTTCAATTCGGTTGCAGGGATGCGATATCCCTGCCAGCAAAAAAACCTTGCCACAAATACTGTATGTATATACAGTTACTTCGTGTACCAACAAATCACATACGAGGTGACCTGTGGCCGTAGTAGCAATGTGGAAATGTGACCGGGACGACGCGATGTTTGACAGTAAGAAAGCCGCCGATGCCCACGACAAAGTTCTCGAACTGGCGGAAAACTTCAGCCTTTTCCTCGAGAAGCAAGTGGATGGCATCAGCGAGCAGGACGCAGAAAACATTGGTCTTTTGCTATCCAGAAATAAGGATGTCTTGATAGCAGCATGCAAAGGCAAGCCCGAGCTGCTGTTGAAAATTGGCAGCGATAGCGCAGAAGAGGCTTCGAATGTTACGCCCCTTGCCGCCCAGGCTTAATGGACTCGCCGGATTGTTAAAGCTGCGCTAATGGGCAGCGCAGCGTAAGCCCTTCAGTATCAGTGTGAATCGTTGCCCGCAAGCTCTTTAAGAATGATGGTCCAGTGGTCCAGGGCGTCATAGAACGCTTTTTTGGGCACCCGCTCGTTAAGTCCGTGGGAAAAGTTATCTTCCGGCCGCATAAAGAGGCCAGAAATCGCCAAAGTAGGAATGCCTGCATTGCGAAAGTGCATACCGTCGGTCGCACCAGAGGCCATGTAGCCGATGATTGCCAGGTCCGGATAACGCGCGTGCACTGCCTTTGAAACGGCAGCCATCACATCCGGGCGCAGCTCGGACATTGGACTTTCAGTCGCCTCCCCCAACTCAATAAATTCAATTGCGTCGTTGGCAACCACCTTTTGCAGTTGCGCCTTTACCTCAGCAACAGGTACTCCAGGATAAACGCGACAGTTTATGGTCACCGTCGCTGACTGCGGTAGCGCATTTTCAGCATGCCCCCCCCGAAGCATTGTCGCGACACAGGTGGTTCGCGTTGCCCCGACATAAGAAGACTCCAAAGCAATTCGGTCAGAAGCGCTGATGTCTTGGGGGTTTGATGCAAACCGAACCATTGCGTCGCCCAATTCTCCGCCCTTCTGCTTGCCTACTTGCTCAAAGTAGCCCAAAGTCATATCGCTCCAACGAACCGGAAAACGGTGGTTTCCGATGCGGGTGATCGCATCAGCAAGATCGTAAATCGCGTTATCCACGGTGGGCCTGGAGCTGTGCCCACCCGGGTTACGCGTAGTCAGTTCCCAGGTCACATACGTTTTCTCAGCCGCCTGCACATTGTAAGAAAGTGCTTTACCCGCGCTGTCTAAACCTCCGCCTCCGGCGTCCGAATTGAGGGCGAACTCCGCCTTGCCGATATCTGGTCGCTCATTTGCCAACATTATCGTTGATGCCATCGTACTTTCTTCGTCGCCTGACAATGCGATGATCAGGTCACGGTGGGGAACAAAACCCTCCTTACGTAAGCGAATGAAGGTAGAAGTGAGTTGGGCAATACCGAACTTATTGTCATCGGTTCCTCGCCCATAGAAAAAAGTCTCATCTTCGGTCAACTCAAATGGCGGACGTTGCCAGTCACTGGGCAGCGCCTCCACGACATCCATGTGACCCAAAAGCAAAATAGGTGCTTCCCCGGATGATCCATCACCCCGATAAGTTGCTACCAGCGCGGCGGCGTCGCCAACGGGAAGCACCTCAACATCGCTTGCAGGAAAACCCGCCGCCAGTAACTGATCCGCTAAATAATCAGCGACAATTTTTACGTTTCCGGAGTTTTTGACCGATTCAATACCAATAATATGGCGATATATTTCCAGTGTCTTTTGTGAATGATCGCCAGACCCTGTTTCAGCAACGGCGAGTAGTGGAAGCAAAAGGCTAGCCAGCAGCGGGACGAAGAACTTACGCATTGTCGGTTCCTTAAAGTTTTGGTCAGTTTAGTGACAAAAGCGCTGTGAGTCATCGTGCGTGTGAAGTCGAAAAGCGCTATGGAAGAAATATCGCACCACGGTATCTGTCGACAGGTCCCCGGCAAGTGTCTACCATCATGTCAGCGGTTTCATAATACCTGTAAAAAAAATTCGAGGTATACCTCAATGCCAAGGTTTACGCGCCACATAAAAGTCACTGTATGTTCCTTTGCACTTATATTATTGGCGCCATTGCCGATCGCAGCAGCCAACGCGGCCGGCAAACCGAATATTGTAATGGTGGTCATGGACAACTTTGGCTACGGGGAAGTTGGAGTCTACGGCGGTGGTGTTTTACGCGGCGCCCCCACACCCAATATTGACAGCATTGCAGCCCAGGGCTTTCAGCTCACCAACTTCAATGTTGAAGCGGAGTGCACACCCTCTCGTTCGTCACTGATGACAGGTCGCTATGGCATACGCACCCGGCAACGGCCGGGCGATGAACCCCGGGGCATCTGGTATGGCATTACTCCCTGGGAGATCACCCTGGCAGAGATGCTATCTGACGCCGGCTATGCAACAGGGATGTTCGGCAAGTGGCACCTTGGCGACGAAGAGGGACGCTACCCCACAGACCAGGGCTTCGATGAGTGGTACGGTATTCCAAACTCCTCAGACCAGGCATTTTGGCCAGATAGCGATAGCTTCCAGAAAGATGCCGGGGTTGAATTTACCCACGTGATGACAGCAAAGCGTGGACAGAAACCCAGGAAAAAGGACGTTTACGGTCGCGAAAAACGCAAGACCATTGATCGGGAAATCACTGACTACGCTATCGACTTCATGCAACGCCAGGCCAAAGCCGGTAAGCCTTTTTTCGCCTATCTACCCTATACACAAACCCATGAGCCGGTGGATGCTCACCCCGACTTCAAGGGCAGCACCGGAAACGGAAGCTTCGCAGACGTTCTCGCCCAGACTGACTCCTATGTGGGTGAGTTGCTAGATACAGTCAATGAGCTGGGCTTTAAAGACAACACCATCTTTATTTTCACTGCAGATAATGGGCGCGAAGGTATCAAGCGGTCTTTTGGCTTTACCGGGCTATGGCGAGGAACAATGTTTTCTCCCTATGAAGGCTCACTGCGCGTACCTTTTTTAATCCGCTATCCGGGAAAAATACCCGCAAGGCAAGTATCGAATGAGATCGTTCACCTGATTGATATATTTCCCACTCTGGCCAATCTTTCCGGTGGCGAGATACCAAAAGACAGGGTGCTGGATGGCGTAGACCAAACTGAATTTTTGACCGGTAAATCATCTAAATCGGCGCGCGAATCGGTGATTATCTATATCGGCAACGAACTTTTTGGCGTGAAATGGCGCAACTGGAAAATGCTTCTCAAGGAAATTGACGAGGATAGCTATGCCATTCAAACCATGGCCTACCCATCAATTTACAATTTGATCGTTGATCCAAAAGAGGAAGAGCCCGAAAAGTTTTATCTCGACGACACCTGGGTAGACACGCCCTTGTGGCGCGTCGTGGAAGAGCATACAGCGTCCATTAAAGCAGACAAGGGCTCACCGCCGGCGCGGTGAGCTACCAGACTTACAGCCAACCGCTCCTGCCCCAGAAGTCGAGAAATATAGATGTCCGATACAGAACTGTTTACCTCTTTCACTGAAGTAAAGCCCGAGTGGATAGATTTTAACGGCCACATGAATATGGGTTATTACCTGGTGGCTTTTGATCATATCGCTACCGACCAGTTCTATGACTTCATGAACATTGGTCTAGCGCACAAGCAGGCGCTTGGCATGACCACGTTTACTCTCGGGGCGAATATCGATTTTATCCGCGAGGTGCTCGCCGGCGACAAGCTTAGAATAACCAGCCAGTTGGCGGACTATGATCATAAACGTCTGCACTATATTCACCGCATGTATCATGCCGACGAGGGCTACCTGGCGGCCTCCAATGAGTGCCTGGGTATGTACATCAACCTTGAAACACGGCGCAGCGCGAGCTTCAGCAATGAGCAAATGGCACGATTTCAGCAGGAGTTTGAACGGGGGAAGCAAGTTCCGCTAGCGGAGGAGTTTGGCCGGAAACTGGGCATACGACGCAAAAACGATACGGCTATTGCGGGTCAAACTTGACAGGTGCTTTTCCAAAACTTGTCTACTGCGTTTTTTGGAGTTTTTGCAATCGTCTGCATTTGTTTGAAATCTACTGCCGATAAGGTGTAACGCTGCCGAACCTCATCCAACATCGCCAGCCAGAGTTTCGCTGTCATTTCGGAGTCATACAATGCCCGGTGGAAAGCACCCTCTACGGGGATATTCATGAACTCAACCAGAGTACCCAGCTTGTGATCAGGCGCTTGTTGAAAAATTCGGCGAGCGGCAAGCATGGAGCAAGAAAACTGTCCTGAGTAGCTCATAGAGACACGGTCGAGTTCAGCATCGAGGAATCGTTTATCGAATGACGCATTATGTGCAACAAGGTTATCCGCGCCAATAAACCCAGCAAAGTCCCGCATAACGTCACTACATGGCCGGGCATCAGAAAGCATCGCATTGGTAATGCCCGTGTAGGATTCAATGAAACTGTCGACACGCCGACCTGGATTCATCAATTCCTGAAAGCGCGCCGTTACCGTTCCGCCCTCAATTCGTACCGCCCCAATTTCAATGGCGCGATCGCCCGCTCCCGGTGACAAACCGGTGGTTTCAAAATCAAGAACTACTACAGTATCGGCGTTGGGCACACTACTGATCTCACCTGGGTTAGCTCCCCAGAGTTATATCTCTTGAGGTCATTGGCCTCAGCTTACCACTGCAGCTAATAACTGCGTTAGTCCGTATAAACTTTTGCCCGTGGATTCATTCTGAAGTAACGATCTGCCGCCCAGGCCCTTTCACAAATGGGCAGATCCCAAAACAGGCCTGGCTTGGTGCCATTGGCGGTTTGCATCACTTCACCAAAGTCTCGATTAAATCGCTCGCAATATTCTCGATCACCCCGCCCGGCGTCAATACAGCGCTCGATTTCCTCCTGCCTGAGTGGCTCGATATTGCGCTGTCTTTGCTCCTGGCACTCGGCCATAACATCATCGAAGTCCTCCCTGGCGATCTCTCCCGCCTGCATCGGAGCATTCATTGCAAAGAGTCCAAGGGCACAAATAACCGCGTTTTTGCTCACTTTCCGGTATGACTTCATTGCCTTTCCCTTCTTGCTGATGTGCTACTGAGCTTAGCACGCCTAAAGATGTTCGCTCGTGTGCCATCCATCATCAATTTCTGGTGGCCTCCACTGCATTGACTATCCTGTACAAAAGTTTCACGCCGCGATTTTAGACATCGAATTTTGGTCGCTTTCACAGCCCGTATATTGATACCCTTCATGCTTAAAATCTCTGGCGCAGGCAAAAAGAAGTGGAAGGTTTTATCGGTAATGAGAAGCTCATCAAGGGCGAAACGCTACGCAGTTTTAACCAACGCACCAATCTTCGCGGAGGCCTGCAAACAGGGAGCCACCTTGCCGCTATCGTGCTTGCTGGTTATGCACTCCACAGTGCCTGGGGCAGTGTTTGGGCGGCGCTGTGGTTTGTAGTGCTGGGCACGCTACTGAACTTCCTTTACGCGGGACAACACGAACTGTCACATTGGACGGTATACAAAACTCGCTGGCTGAATAATCTGTTTGGTCACCTTTTTGGATTCATCGTATTGATGCCCAGGGAGCACGACCGCATGGAGCACTACCAGCATCATCGGCATACCCAGGACCCGGAGCTGGATGGCGAGTTACAGGGCAGCCCGTATTTCAGCACCGGCGGTTATCTATGGTATGCCTCCGGCATAGGCTATTGGACGGGAATTATTTGGCGCACTTTCGGCACTGCGTTCAAATTCAGGTTCCCTGAATTTTTCACCGCACGGCAACGCCAGCTATCCAACCTGGAGGCACGCATTTACCTGCTTGGCTACGCCATCATTGTCATGCTCTCCTGGTATTACCAAAGCTGGTTCGCGATCAGTTACTGGATAGCACCCATGTTCGCTACCAAATTTATCCATAATTGCCAGAATTTGGCAGAACATACTGGCATGCCCAATGAGCCCGACATATTGATCAATACCCGCACCATCAAGAGTAATGCACTGCTCGACTGGCTCGCCTGGAACATGCCCTACCACACCGCCCATCACACCTACCCGGCCGTGCCGTTCTACAAGCTTCCCAAGCTGCACGCGGAAATGGTAGCCGCAATGGGCAGAGAACCAGAGACAATCAGCTACCTAAGCTACCAGTGGCATATGCTGAAAAAGCTGCGAAGTGAAGGCACCTCACAATACAACGGCAAACAGCTCAGTAGCTACTAGGAGTTCTGGTCATGCAAAAACTCGCCATCTACCAGTCGCTCTGGGGTATGCAGACGTGTAACACCGGAGTGTCGACCCGCCCCCACGAGGAGGTTTTCGCACAGGCTGCAGAGGCGCGGTTTACAGGTCTATGCCTGGACCCGGGAGTCAGCCAAATAGACGAATACCTGGCCCTGAAGCCCTTGTACCAACAGCATGGGATGGGTTGCCTGGTAAACGTATTTCCAAACACCGTTGCGGAGATGCGACCGCTGCTGGAATTTAGCAAGGAGATGGAAGCCCCCTACGCCAACGTAATAGCACCTGTATTTCCAATGACCGTTGAAGGCGCCATCCCTGTCATCAGAACATGGTTACAAATGGCTGAAGATATTGGCATACCAATCAAGTTTGAGACGCATCGAGATTGCATCACCAACGACATGTTTATGACCCTGCAACTGCTGGACGCAATCCCGGAGCTGCGGCTTACGGCCGACCTATCCCATTACTGCCTGAACCGTGAAATGAGCGCGCCAATCTCAGCACAAAACCAGGCATGGATTCAGCGACTTCTTGACCGGTCCGACAGTTTCCAGGGTCGGGTTTCCAGCCACGAACAGATTCAGCTGCCACTGCACTTCCCACAGAGCCAGAAGTGGATCACGGTATTCAAAGACTGGTGGGAGCGGGGGTTTCGATCCTGGCGCGCCCGGGCGATGAAGGACGAAACGCTGATATTCCTGTGTGAACTCGGCCCCCCTGAGTACGCCTTCACAGACGCCAATAACGAAGAACTGTCAGATCGCTTTGAAGAGGCACTCACCATTCGAGGCTGGGTCGAATCCATTTGGCAAAAACTGGAAGCAGAAGATAAACACTGAAGCTGGTTATCCTGTGCCAGTGGCTGCGGCGGGCAAAACTTGTCAGGTTTCAGGGCGATGCTATATTTCATAGACACGCTGAACTCAAGGAATCAGAAATTGCGCCCGTCGGCGTCTTCGAAATACCTTTTCCGCTTGCTATCCATGGTCGTTTTGACTTCGGTTCTAGCTGGCCCCAGTGCCGCCGATGTTGTCAGCGTTACCGATGGAAAGGTCACCCTTTTGCAATCGATTCTGGTCAATACCACCTGGCCAAAAGAGAGCGAAATTGAATATTTTATTCTCGGTCTTTACGGCAAAGACAGACAACTAACTCGTGCGCTCCGGCAAGAACTGGAAGACTTCCAGGTAAGGGGAAAGCCGGTAAAAGTCCTTACCTACGACTCTCTGAAACGAGCAAGAGTAGCCCATGTATTGGTACTGAAACCCTCTGAAAGTTCCAGGCTGGGAGGTATCATTAAGGCGCTAGAAGAGAGTCAAACCCTGGTCGTCAGCGATGCAGCGAACGACCTGGATCTCATCATGGTTAACTTCACCTACCCGGACAAAACCCGTTTGTCCTTCGAACTCAATCGCAGCAATATTATCGAAGCTGGATTAACCCTTTCCAAAGACATGCTGCTATTCGGCGGCAGTAAATTTGATGTAGCCGCAATCTACGAAGAAACCGAAGCGAAGTTGGAGCGGGCCAACGCAGTGGCAAACGAGCAACAACGGCTACTTGAAGACCAGAGAAGCACTATAGAGAGTCAACAAAATGAAGTTGCAAGTAACCGGCAGGAACTGTCAATACTGGAACAGCAACTGGCCGGCATTCAGACCACTCTTGAAGAGAGCGAGAGTAGACTGGCAAAAAACAGCGCTGCGCTGATAGAGAAAGAAGACATACTGGCGGAAAAAGAAGCCTATATCGAAAGCTATTCCCAAAAAATCGAGCGTAACCTGCAGCGCCTTGAGAATCAGCAGCGAGCAATCGCAGAACATGAGCAGCAGATATCCGAGCAGGACAAGGTTCTGATGAAGCAAGTCAGTACCATTGAGAATCAACGGTTCATTCTGCTAGCGGCGGCCGTCATCCTGTTACTGGTAGTGTCCCTGATTATCGTTATCTTCCGCGGGTATCGAAGCAAGCATCGCCTCGCCCTGCAGCTGGAAGGCAAGAGCCTGGAGCTAGGTGTTGCCAATGAAAAGCTGGTACAGGTGACAGAGGCTAAAAGTCGATTTCTTTCGGCTATGAGCCATGAGATCCGAACCCCAATGAATGGCGTGATTGGAATGGCTGAGTTGCTGGAGGGTACAGACCTCTCGAGTCAGCAGGGGGAGTATGTTGCACTGATTATCAAATCTGCGGACACCCTGTTGGGCCTCATTAACGACATACTCGATTTTTCCAAAATTGAAGCCGGGAGATTGGATCTCGAAAGCATTCCTTTCAATCTGCGCGATATTCTTGGCGACACTCTGCAGACCCTTGCACTGCGCGCCAACGAAAAGAAAATCGAGCTCACCTTCCATATTCCACCGGATATCCCGGACAGACTGATAGGTGACCCCCTTCGCCTGAGGCAAATATTAGTTAACCTTATTGGCAATGCTATCAAGTTCACAGAGTCTGGCGAGGTCGCTGTCGACCTGGGTCTGAAATCCTCATCAGACGATAGAACCGCGCTTATCTTTGAGGTGCGTGATACCGGCATAGGCATTACCGAGTCGCAGCAAAGCAAAATTTTCAAAGCCTTCGATCAAGCTGACACCTCAACGACCCGACAATTTGGAGGCACCGGCCTTGGCCTGGCAATCGCGCGCCAGCTCACTGAAATGATGGGCGGCAGCATGGCCGTAGAGAGCAAAATTGGGGAGGGCAGCACCTTTTCTTTCACTGCCAATTTTAGTTTACCGGACGAGCCCGAGCCAGTTTCGCTGGAACCGGAAGAGCTAAAAGGCCTTCGTGCCCTGGTGGTTGATGACAACAGCACGAATCGAATGATACTTGAGGAGCTTCTGCTCAACTGGGGAATGTCTGTCTGTGTCGTGGACGGCGGCGAGAAGGCGCTGATAGCGATAGATGAGGCTCGACAGAATGGAAACTCATTCTCTCTCGCACTGCTGGATGTGATGATGCCCAACATGGACGGCTTTGAGTTGGCCGCGAGGATTCGCCAACGTCCTGACCAGCTTGAAACCCGAATATTAATGCTGACATCAGCAGGACGTTCAAACACAGAAAAAATCAGTCAACGACTCGATATTTCCAGGGTACTACTAAAGCCAGTCAAACAATCGGACTTACAGAGAGCTATTACTGATTCACTGGGAGTGACTACCGCCGACAATCAATCGAGCAGGACAGACAGATCGGTTTCAGCGGAAGAAGCCCGTAAAGTTCTATTGGTGGAAGATAATCCGGTGAACCTGAAGGTAGCCATGGAACTGCTACGCAAGCGCGGACATAGCATAGAAGTTGCACGTAACGGTGCTGAAGCAGTTAGCGCCACAGCACAACAAGCATTTGATGTTGTGCTGATGGATGTGCATATGCCAGTTATGGACGGACTGTCCGCTACCCGTATTATTCGCGAGAGAGAGCGCGCCGAGGGTAAGCATGTACCCATCGTCGCACTCACCGCAGGCGCTACCGTCGAAGACCGGGAAAACAGTATTGCTGCCGGCATGAACAATTTTGTCAGTAAGCCCTTTCGCTCGGAGGAATTGTTTCAAGCGGTAGAAGGTACAGCTTCAGGATCCCAGGAACAGATCAGTCAGGCGGCCACCGTTATCAAGGCGCCAGACCCAGGCACTGAGCCTTGCCTAGACTGGCAGGGGGCACTCAGAAATCTCGAAGGTGATGAGGATTTTCTGCTAGAGCTTTCAGAGATGTTTCTATCCCAATACCCTGCTCTGATGGAAGCCGTTACAACGGCCGCTTCCAATGAGGATGGAGGTGAGCTGAGAAAAGCAGCTCACTCGCTAAAAGGCTCCGCGCTGGTCATTGGCGGACAGGCGACTGCGGCAGTGGCGCTTTCACTGGAAAATGCTGGAAGTGGTGACAACTTTGCCGAGGCCACTGCTCTTGTTCACAGCCTGCAAGGTCACTTGGCAGAGCTGAAGGTTGCGCTCCTGACTGAGCTAGGCAAACTTAAAACTGAGCTGCCCTAAACTTCCTTGTGTAAGTCCGCTCTCAGGGAATCGACCACAGCCCGAAACTGCTCCTGATTGTCGGTACTGAGTGAAGACAGGGTTTCATGGGCATTGAGAATCCTGGCGCCCTGCTGTTCTGGACTGAGAATAGCGGCATTGATTGCCTCCATGCCCGAAGGAAGACGCAGCGCATCTGTGCTGATGTGGTCCAGCACGGAAGTCATACTGAGTTCGTCGAAAAGCTTGCGTACATCCGTCGAGACCCCCTGCAGGTTAACGGACTCAGGATGCAATGTGACGATCTCATGCAGGGTGCCCAGACAGGTACTGTCCATATGTTCACAGCGGCCAAGATCCAGCGTTAGCTCGCCGCATTCAGCTAACAGGGCATTAGAGCAGTCGAGCAGTGTCTGGCCACACAACCAGGTGACGGAGCCAGAAATACTAATAAAACCATGGCCATTGTAGGAGCCCTGTTGAAGTTCTGGCTGCTTGGCGGGGGCGTCGACCTGATGACGACTATGCTTGGGGGCCGCATCATCAAAGTGACTTTTTCCCTCAGCGCGCTCAAGCAAAAACATGGTGATGTCATCGCGGTCACTGCACACGTCACGAACTGCGTCCTCATAGAACTTACTGAGGGTATCCGCCCTGTTCGCACCAGAGCTTACTGCCTCTGCCAGCTCCTCTGTGCCGGGCGAATCCGGGCCACCGTCCAGAACACCGTCCGTGTAGAGCATCATGCGATCGCCAACCCCCAACCGGAATTCATGCTCTTTATAGCTTACCTCCGGCTCAAGCCCCAGCGCAGGGCCGGTGCGCTTAAGCAGCACAGAGGAACCATCCCCGACACTCATGATGCAAGGCGTGTGGCCCGCGGACGCAAGCCAGCCTCGACCAGATCCCAAATCAAGAAGAACATAGACGGCGGTGATAAAAGCCCCTGGTGCGGACAACATATCGTAGAGCCGACTATTCAGACGCTCAAGCACCTGATTCGGCATTAAAACCGCACCTTCTCCGTCCAATTGTTTCAGGCGCAGTTTGAATAAAACTGAAAGCATCGCTGCAGCCACACCGTGCCCAGCGGCATCAGCAATGACCAGGCCGAGGTGCCGCTCGTCTAACATGACGGCGTCATAAAAATCACCGCCAACACTACTTCCCGGGCGGTACAAGGTCTCCATGCACCAGCCGGGAATTGCAGGGGGCTCCTGGGGCAGCAGCGCTCGCTGAATTATTTCAGCCCTGTCCAGGTCGGCCTGAATTACCGCCGCCTGGTTTTCGAGCACATGGCAGACCTGCTGTAACTGGTCCACTTTCTCCGCCAGCTGCGCATTACTGTCCTCCAATTCTGCGTAAAGGCGTTTACGCTCACGCTCCAGCTCAATTTGTTCCAGTGCATTGCGAACAGCCACGCGCACCCTTGGCACTTCTGGGGGCTTGGCGAGGTAATCAAACGCGCCACTTTGCAGTGCTTCCACGGCTGCATCAAATGTTTCAAGGCCTGAGAGAATAATCCAGAGAGGCTTTGGGCAGTGCTCCTGGGCCCACTTGATCAACTCCAGGCCATCCATATTTGGCATAACGACGTCTGTCACAACAACGTCGACATCTCTTTTTTGCAGAACAGCCTGGGCTTCCAGGCCATCCTCTACTTCAATAATTTCCGACGGATTCAGCTGCCCCAGGCCCCGCGCAACAATTTTGCGCACCATGGGATCGTCGTCGACAACAAGAAAAACGGGACCGGGCTTGTCCGGGACATGATTCCCGGTGGAAACTTTGCCTGTCATGAACATTCCTCCCGGCGTTCAGCCCCTAAAGTACTCCAAGTAAAGAGGGTAGAGGCGAAAAAGTCCAATAAGGAGAGGGAGACGCCACCGGATTGCTGAGTAAAAGCCTGGTATCAGCAACCGGTACAGCCACAGATTAGAGCAAACGCACCGACTGCAATATCACGCCACGAGCGGGAACGTCGCTGCCTATTCCAGACACGGATGCAGTGCGCTCCGCAGCTATCGCATCCACCACAGACATGCCGGAATACGCTCGAGCAAACACGGCATACCCATCCGGACTGTTGCTGGAGCCAAAGTCCAGAAAGCTGTTATCCACCTGGTTTATAAAAAATTGAGCCGTTGCGCTATTGGGGTCATTGGTACGCGCCATCGACAGCGAGCCCCGGATATTGGATAAACCATTATTGGCCTCATTGATGATGCTGGAACCCGGTGTCTTGAGTGACCAGGTGATTCTATCCTCATCATTATAACCATCGAATGACACCAACCCCATCTGGATCATGAAGCGGTTAATGGCTCGATGCACCAGCATCTGATCGTAAAATCCATCAGCAACATAGTTCAGGAAATTGGCGACCGTCACCGGGGACTCCCAGTTATAGGTTTCAACCAGCACGGTGCCCTCGTCAAAAATCATCTCGACTCGCTGGCTGCCAAGTACAGCTCTTGAACGCTGGGCCAGAGTGTCCGCAGGCTGGCCCGAAGTAACCGCATCTGCCAACGCCGAGAGACTCGCTGGGGAGCCAAGATAAAAGGTGCCATCGACCGTTCTATTCCAACGCAGCACATCGTCGTAATCAACCTGTCCATTCTGGTCAACATCGCCGACCAGAAGTTGGGAGGCAGCATTCAGGCGATCAAGAATCCGGGTATCGGAGAGGCTCTGGGAAACGAGGGCCTGTTGTTGATACAAAGCCTCTGTAAGGATTGAAATCTTCAGGTTGCCATCGATGATTCTTTGGCCAGTAGCAATCACATGCCAACGACCCTGCACGCTCGCTGGGTTTTCGCTCAACGCGCTCTTGTTATCGGGATCATAATCTTCCCCACCGCTGGCGCTCACTACATACAAAGCATCCGGATCCAGGTCGGGCAACGAATTATTGAACTGGGTCACGCCGACTATGAGCATACGAGCCAGGGAAGACCAGTCATCCCATTGCTGTTGGCCGCTCTGCTCTATCCAGTCTGATGGCAGCATAGAGCTAGTAGTTGCAAGCACGTTATCAGGGCTACGTAGGGGTGCAATCGTGACCTCCGCACCGCCAACAGAGCCATTCAGTTGAGTGTGGAAACACGCAGTCAAGGTCATGCAGGCAATGAGCAGAGTGACTAATCTACCGGATAGATTCATAATTTGTAGGATGTCGATATTTTCAGGACTCCCAATTTTAGCACAATGATCGGCGAGATAGATGACGGAGACGTCCAAACACAAGGGTCTGTGCAAGCCAACGATTTCATTGCTTCTGCGTATAAATCCGGTGGTTGGCGATTAAACGTCCTATAATTCACAGTCACCCAGACAGGAGTAGATCGGAGTGGACACGTCACGACACACCATCCAATGCCTTTTCAAGCAACTGGGCCTCGCCAGCAGCGATGCCGCAATCGAAAACTTTATACAGAATAATCACCTGCCCAAAGACATCCCGCTGGATCATGCGGCCTGCTGGGATGCGGGGCAGGCCCAGTTTATTCGCGAGTCTCTGGATCTGGACTCTGATTGGTCTGAAATAGTCGATCAGCTAGACGCCATGCTGCGTCACTAGTGCGCCGGCAACCTGCATTAAAGGTGAATTGATATGTCCGCTTTTATAAGCCCGCTGGTAGGCGGAATTCTGATTGGTATTGCCGCCAGCCTCATGCTCTATCTGATTGGGCGAATCGCCGGTATCAGCGGCATTGTCTGGGGCGCGGTCTCGGCTCAAGCTGACAATAGCTGGCGTTGGCTATTCATTGCCGGCTTACTGCTTGGCCCGCTCCTCTACCACACCCTGTCTGGTGCGCCTGCGCCTATCCCCAGCGATCTGCCCTGGTGGCAGGCCGTCGCTGGAGGATTGCTGGTTGGTGTTGGCACCAAGCTTGGCTCTGGCTGCACCAGTGGTCACGGAGTATGCGGACTTGGTCGACTGTCCAAGCGCTCTCTGGCTGCCACCGCCACTTTCATGGTGAGCGGTATTGCGACGGTTTATTGCATTCGTCACCTATTGGGAGGGCTTTGAATGCGACCTTTAGCGGCTCTGTTCTGCGGTCTTGTATTTGGCATCGGACTTGCCGTTTCCGGCATGACCGATACCGCGAAGGTGCTGGGCTTCCTCGATCTTTTTGGTCAATGGGTGCCCGACCTGGCTTTTGTTATGGGCGCAGCTGTCTGTGTCACACTGATCAGTTTTCGCGTCATTCTGCGGCGCAGCAGTCCAGTCCTTGCCGAGAGCTTCAGCCTCCCTGGCAGCAAAAATATAGACCAGCGTTTACTCGGCGGTGCTGCAATATTCGGTATCGGCTGGGGTATTTACGGTTACTGCCCAGGGCCCGCCATCTCAGCCCTGATTTATCTGGACGGCAAAACGGTGTTGTTTGTTGCCGCCATGATTACCGGCATGGCATTGGCAAACAGGCTATCCCGGGGGTAGCGCCCGTCTTTTTTAGGCTGTCTGCCGGTTTCACGAGATGGGTTCTGCAGGAAAAATATTGCCAGGCGGCAACTGCCGCAGGGATCAGCGTTCCTGCTTGTGCCAGTTGTTAACCAGCTGCTCAACATCCACGTCACTGCCACCGTCACGCCACTTGTCTGCATAATCTATGTCCGTCGAGTTAGGCGGCGGATCCGGAAGATCGATTTTGAATCGTACAGGCATTGGCACGGCTTCTCCGAGCGCAACGGCCTCTCCCTTTGACAAGGAGGTGAGTGCGGCAAAAGTACCGCGTGCAGCATCCGGCACCATCGCCCGAACATATTCCTGGTCATCCGGATTGGAGATACGCAAACAAATGAACGAACTGCACTGGGCAAGCACCGTTTCGGATACATCATGTGGCCGCTGACTGACTACACACAAACCAACACCGTACTTTCGTCCGTTCTTGGAAATTCTTTCCATGGACCTGCGCGCTTCCCTGAACCGGGGAATGTCCTCTCTAGGAATATACTCGTGGGCCTCTTCACAAATCAGGAACAGCGGGAAGTCCCTGCAGTGAGGGTTCCAGAAGTTGAACTCATAGCAGAGGCGGCCGATCTGAGCGGCTACCAATGGAACCACATCGAAGGGCACAGCACTCAGGTCCAATACCGTAATGCTGGCTTTTTTGTCCCCTATACCAACCAGGTCCTTCATCAGACCAGGGAGGGACTCGGTGGACGTGCGAGTTTTGGGCCGCATCAGGAAATCATAGCGGTTGTCGTTTAACAGGCTGTTGAGGCGCACTAACACCTCATCGAACTTGCCATAGAGTGCGGACTTTTTCTTGCCGAAATCACTGGTTTCCCTGTTGGCCGCTTTTACCGCGCGTATCAGGTCCTCCATGGAATAGTAGAGGGGCGAATCCACCGTAATATGACCAATGTTCAGATGCTCGTTGGCTTCCTGACGAAGCCGGGTCATGCAAGACCTGAGAAAAGATATTTGAATGGAGGCGTTCTCGTCGTCAGCGTTGACCACCAATTCTGTGAGCTCGGAAAAGGCTAACAGCCAGTAAGGAAACTCAAGATCGTCGGCGCGGAAACAGCGAACTTTCTCTGCCGGGAAAGGCGACTTGGCCACATGACCATCAACCTCCTTATCGCCATATTCTCCGTGCATATCCAGCAGAATAATATGCGCATTGGGCATACTCTTGACCGCAGACTGAATAAGACTGGTCACCGTCCAGGACTTGCCAGAGCCTGATTGTCCGAGGATTGCGGCGTGACGACCAAAAAAAGCTGCCGCGTCAAGATGCACGCCAATGTCATCAAAAGACGTTAAATGACCAACCTTGAAGTCGTCGTCACCGTAATTGGAGAATATCCGAGCCAAACTGCCATCTTCCAGGCAATGTAACTCAGCACCACTGATCGGGTATTGGGAGATACCTCGGGTGAACTCACCACTCCGGTTAATTTGCCCCAGGGGTGTAAGGTGCACCATGTGCGCGGCCCTACCCTGCTTATCAGAAACCCGATAACTGCGATCGACCATCACCAGGGTATCCCAACCGGGCTGGCTCACCTGGAAATAGGAACCGACTTGACCGATCGAGTGGTCAGCGTCGGCAGGTGATACGAGCTCTTTAGGAGGATCCAGCCGGGCAGTGAACTGATCTCCGGTGACGTCAATGATCACCCCAACACGAGCGTTGGCCGCGCCATTATTAGCGGCCAGTTTTTCAGTAACACCTGATTCCTCGAGCATACGTCCCCCCGCAAGCTTTATTCTCATCGAAAATAAGGGATAACCCTACAATGAGTAAAGGAAAATTGAGTGTTTATTTCAATTAACATTCACTGCTAAAGTCAGGCTCAGCAAGGCGTTTCAGCGCCCAAGCAAAAACTCACGCCATCCTGGAAGCCGTCCTATGACCACAATGACCCAACAGGAAAGAGAGTCCTTTCTCGCCGATGTGCATGTGGCGGTTGTCGCGATTCCCAGGGATAACCTGGGACCACTGACAACTCCGGTTTGGTACTGGTATGAGACTGGCGGAGATCTCTGGTTCGAAACCCAGCCGGAGTCGCGCAAAGGCCAACTTATGCAGGTGGGCACCCGGATCAGTTTGTGCGTTCAGGATGAGAAGCCCCCCTACAGCTACGTGAGCGTGGAGGGGCCGATAGTAGAAATTGCAGAAGACCACCGGGACCTGCATGAAATTCCCATGGCCATTCGCTACCTGGGGAAGGAGAACGGGCCAGAGTACATCAGCGGCCTGCCTCCTTCTGAGTGGAAGCGCTATGTTATGCGACCCGAGCGCTGGTTGACCATGGACGGTTCTAAGGCCTGATCAGGACGATTACCAGACTGGTGATGTGTAAGTCCGAGAATATTGCCAAACAGTCCCCTATCCAGAATGCTATGTGCTTAATTTAATCAAACTCAATCCAGGTGGTCTTCAGCTCGGTGTAGTCATCGAAGGCATGCATTGACTTGTCCCGCCCATTGCCACTTTGCTTGAAGCCACCAAAGGGCACCGTAATATCGCCGCCAAAATAATTGTTAATACCCATGGTACCGACCCGAACAGCATCAGCCACCTTATGAGCTGTGCTGATGTCCCGGCTCCACACTGCGCCAGCGAGGCCATAAATAGAGTCATTCGCTATCTGTACTGCCTGCTCGGCGTCTTTGAACGGGATGACCGATAACACCGGCCCAAATACCTCCTCCTGGGCAATTCGCATCTGGTTGTTTACCCCGGTAAAAATGGTGGGCTGATGGTAATAGCCTCCAGTCTCTTCCATCACTGTGTTACCACCGGCTGCAAGAGTGGCGCCCTCTGCGTTGCCAATCTCGACGTAGTCACACACGGTCTTGCACTGCCCTGCATCCACCATAGGCCCCATGGCAGTGTTCGGATCCAGTGGATTGCCCGGCGCCCAGCCTTCAGCCGCAGCGATCACTTTCTCAACAAATGCGTCGTGAATCGAGTCCTGCACAATAAGACGCGTCCCCGCGGTACAGGTTTGGCCGCCGTTGTAATAGACAGCCAGTGCGGCGGCGCTCGCGGCCTTATCGATATCTGCATCGGGGAACACGATGTTCGGGCTTTTACCACCCAGTTCCAGAAACACACGCTTGAGATTGGACTGCCCGGAGTACTCCATCAACTGCTTGCCCACCGGGGTCGAGCCTGTAAAGGTTAAGCCATCGATATCCATATGCGTAGCGAGATGCTGACCCAGGCTTCCCCCGGGTCCCGGCAACACGTGAAGCACGCCGTCGGGTAATCCCGCTTCAGCGGCGAGGTCGGCTATGCGCAATGCAGACAAGGGCGTATTGGAAGCCGGCTTGAGAATCACAGAGTTACCAGTAGCCAGCGCCGGGGCGAGTTTCCAGGCGGTTGTTGAGAGCGGAAAGTTCCAGGGCACGATCGCGGCAACGACACCCAGTGGTAAACGCGTCACCAGCCCCAGGCAGTTGTCACGGGTAGGAGAAATCTGGTCGTACACCTTGTCGATAGCCTCGCCGGTCCAACGAATCGTGCGTACCGATGAAGGCACATCAACATTTACCGTATCGGCAATGGGCTTGCCAACATCCAGAGTCTCCAGCAACGCCAATTCGTCCGCGTGCTGCTCTATCAATTCGGCCCAGCGGACCAGGATCATTTTCCGATCTGCCGCAGCCATTGTCGACCAAACACCCTTTTCAAAACTGGCTCTGGAAATCTTTACTGCTTCATCTGCATCTGCAACACCGCAGTTGGCCACCTCCGCCAGAGTTTGGCTATTGGCAGGATTGATAGTGGTTCGGGTATCGCCAGAGAGCGCATCTACTCGTCGCCCATTCACAAAGGCCCGGCCATCTATTTGAATTTTCTCTGCAGCTTGCTGCCAATCGGCGAGTGTTTTATCGGTCATTTTTTGCCTCTACTTATCTCGAAATCCCTGTTCGACCCGGGTTTGGATGCACCGGGACTTTTAACAACATAGTTCGCCCTCGCGGAACTGTCTTGCATCCCGATAGGGACCGAAAGCATAAAGCATAGGCCGGCGAGAGAACCAGTACCCCGATGGGGGATGTATAAGCCTCGTCTATGGTACCCGTCTCGTTCACGCGGTATGGTTTCACCCCAACCTATATGGAGTCTGTCATGCCCCATGCTCTTCTGATGATGGTTTTGCTTCTTTGCCCGTGGAACGCACTCGGCGAAGACGCCATGGCCCATAAAATCGACTCCGACGGTCACTCTCTGACGCTTTGGGAAAAAAGCCCTGCCAAACCAGGGGCACAGATTTTGTTACTGCACGGGCGCACCTGGAGCTCTATTCCAGACTTTGACCTGCAAGTCGAAGGCGAGGAGCTATCGTTTATGGATGGGCTGGTGGCACTGGGTTATCGGGTGTATGCATTGGATGCCAGGGGCTATGGGGGAACGCCACGTGACGATAGCGGTTGGCTTACACCCGCAAAGGCGGCGAAAGATGCGTTGAACACCATGAGTTGGATTCGGGCGCGGCATCCGATGCCGCTGCACGTTTACGGCTGGTCATACGGCTCTATGGTGGGCCAGTTAGCGTTGCAGCAGCGACCAGATGCGGCCAAATCGCTCATCCTTTTTGGTTATCCCTGGCGCCCCGGTGCCTACGCTGCCCCCAATGTCTATCCAGACGAGCCGCCAATGGAAATCAATACCGCTGAGTCCGCTGCCAGTGATTTCATCACCCCTGGCAACATTAGTGAAGCGGCCATCAAAGCCTATGTGGAAGCGTCTCTAAAAGCAGACCCGGTTCGCGTTGACTTCCGCGACTTGCATCAATGGCTGGAACTCGATGCCTCCAAAGTGACGACTCCAACCTTACTGATCAGAGGACAGTTTGACCCTTTGGCGCCCATGCGCCAGCAAGCTGAGTTTTTCGCCCAGCTCGGCACCGCCGACAAATGGTTTGTAGAGCTGTCAGGCGGCGACCACGCCGCACTATTAGAAACTCCTCGCCGTCGAATGCTGCTGGCAATTGACGCTTTCATCCGCTCACTGGACGAGTGACTCGCTAATGGAAAAGCTGCATGTGGGTGTCACTTGCTGGAAGTCAGAATCAAGCTGGGATGCCAATACACTCTGTGACCAGGCCAGCCGTGCTGAACAACTGGGACTCGATTCCTACTGGCTGCCGGAAAACCACTTCGGTGAAAATGCCATGCCGTCGCCTCTCACTCAGCTGGCAGCAGTATCCGGATGCACCTCAACTATCAAACTGGGAACTGCTTCCTACCTGTTACCGATTCGGCATCCAATACAGGCGGCCGAGGAAGTCGCCGTGGTCGATCAACTCTGCAATGGTCGATTAATCCTCGGGCTGGGTCGCGGGATTCAGGAAACGGTTTTCAACGCCTATGGAATAGACAGCAAAGAAAAGCGAAATCACTTTTCCAGTAATCTGGCCGTGATGCGAGACGCATGGGCGGGGCATGCGATCAGAACCGAAGGTTCACTGGACGAAATACAACTGTCCCCTCTTCCTGTACAGCCAGGCGGACCGCCTCTTTGGATCGCCGCGTTTGGTCCCCTGGCGCTTAAACAGGTGGCACAACTGGGATTACCCTACCTGGCTTCGCCCATGGAAACCCTGCAGGAACTCGCGGCCAATTACGCTCGTTTTAACGACTTGCTGATTGATAGTGAAAAGCCAGCGGTTGCGACCGTACCAATAATGCGGACCCTGTTTATTAACGATAACCCTCGATTGTGCGCCCAGGTGGCCAGTACCCTTAACCAGCAGGCTGGCAAGTTTCGACGCAATGCACATGCAGACATTGGCGACTGGACGATCATCGGGGACCAGTATTATGTCCAAGATAAAATCGCCGAGTATTGCGAAGTACTTAAGATGACGCATCTCATTGCCAGTTCGCGATTACCCGGCATTGATGCTCACGCTGTGATTCGAAGTCATGAGGCGCTTGCCAAGAAAAAACCCAAACTGTAATTGACCGTTAAACGTTCAGGTCAGCACATAAGATCAGGCCCAAGTTATCGTGGGCCATCCTGGCTATCGCTACTCTGATCAGAGCCAAACCAGATTAGGATGGGGATAAGCCACCATTGACCGGCAATAACTGTCCCGTTACCCAACTCGCTTCTTCGCTGGCCAGATAAACGATCGCCGCGCCAGCATCCTCAGGCGCTCCCAACCGCTTAACGGGAATTCCTTTGGCCACGAAATCGATAATTTCTTCGGGCAAGTTATTCATCGGTCCCAGTGCAATTGCATTCACTGTAATGCCAAACGGCGCGACCTCCTGGGAGAGATTCCGCGCCAGTTGCACCGCTGCTGCTTTGCAGGCTCCGTAAAGTGTCACCCCTGTGGCGGTGCCTACACGTCCCGCGTCCGAGCTGACCATGACTATGCGACCCCAGTTGCGCTCACGCATTCCAGCCAAAACGGCATGAGTGCAATGCAGTGTGCCGTATAAATTAAGATCCACTTGAGGCTTCCAGTCTTGCGGAGTCATCTCTACAAACGGTTTTAGCGCCATGCCTTCATGACCGGGGATGCCAGCATTATTAACGAGAATATCAATATCGCCGTTAGCGGCAATAGCCTCGGTCACCGCACTGTAATCTGTCACATCAAAAGCCAGGGGTCGCGCATCCAAACCCTCATCGCTCAATCGCTGACTTGCTTCGTTTGCACGATCGGGAAACAGATCGTTAATAATGACGCTGGCACCCTGCAGGCCCAGGGTCCGCGCAATACCAAAGCCCATGCCCTGCCCTGCGCCAGTAATCATCGCTGTACGTCCTTTCAAACTGAACATTCTATAGACCACTATTGCCGTGAAGAATGCAGAGTGTATCAATAGCCCCAAGCTTTCAAGGTTCAGGTACAATGCGCCGCCTCGACCTGCGAGCCTGCCTTGTATCAATCACAAAGCAACAGCTTCCAACGACTATGGAATACACACTATGCAAATTATTCGCCTGATCCTCGGCAAGCTTATTCTCCTCTTCAACTGGGTATTCACCCCCAGAAGCCTGAAACGGGATCCGGCACTGCAGGCCGAAGTGGACAAGCAAGCGGCCTCGCTGAGGCTATACCAATACGAGGCCTGCCCATTTTGTGTGAAAGTAAGGCGGTCAATGAAACGCCAGGCTGTGAGTATTGCCACCCGGGACGTGAAGCGCTCCGAGAGCGCAAAGCAAGAGTTGCTGGCCGGGGGTGGTGACCTCAAGGTGCCCTGCTTGCGCATCGACCTGGGCGAGGACGGTTATCAATGGATGTACGAGTCCGGTGACATTATCGCCTACCTGGAAAATCGGTTCGCGGCCGTTAAACTAGGGCATTAACGCCAGGCTGGTGTCGGTGCTGGCGTCAACTTCGCTTTCACGGCCTCGATTGAAAGTAATCTCGAAGTTAATTCGACCGAAAAATACCCCGTGGCGCTCGTCATAATGATTACGCTTACGCTGCGTATAACCCGGCTCGATTTCAATATATAGCCAGTCTTTATACAGCCGGTTACGCAGCTTGAAAATGAGCGCGTAGTTATTCACCAGCGAACCGCTGCTTACAGGCGCATCGGGCCATTCCGTGCCGTCACCCACTTCATCGGGGGCCTCCGGATCAGTTTCGCCATCCATACCCAGAATCACGGCAAAGGCTGAATCCAGACTGTAACCGTAGCGCCAAGACAGTGAAGTGCGCCATTCGGTACCCTCAGAGCGCTCACCATGCTCAACCTTGTTGCTCCATCTAACGAGCGAGCGTTCACCGGTCAGGACATCAAAATCCGCGAGATGGCGCATGCTGAATAGGTCATCATCGGTGTATCGCAGACGACCCGTGTAACGAAATCGTCCCCAGTCAGAAAGGTCATCCTTGAATCGATAGCGCACCCCGGGCTTCAAATTCAGGCCGGAGTCTATGCCCAGGGTAAGGTCAAAACGTGAGCGTCCTTTCTCAGCTGCCTTAAACTGCACACCCGCCGTGTTTTCTGTATTTGAGGCACTGTAGCCAGCGCGTTCATCATCTACGTTAAACACCAGTGAAAGCCGCTCATTAATTCGGGGCAAATCCACCTTGCCGCGCAGGCGAAATTTGACATCATCCCCGCGGTCTTCATCCCACTGCAAGCGGGTGACAAAACGAACCGTCGAGTCGGCTGATTCAAGATCTTCCAGCGGCGCGCCGAAAAACCGATCCAGATAGATGGCGAGATCATCCGCTCTACTGCCAATGTACTCGTGGCTCTCATCCACCCAGTTGCCTTCTTCATCCAGCTCACGTCCGAGCGACTCTTCGATCTCCTCTGTGGTCAGGCTCGGTTCATTGATTTCTATAGGGCCTAAACTGCGCGTTCCAGGCTCTTCCACAGGAGCCTCTACGGGCTGCTGATCAACCTCGGCGATTTCCGAGGACCACGAGTGCCCACTGGCCGATACCAGCGTAGCCGCAAGCAGCGCGCAACATACCTGCCGAACAGGAATCATGGAGCTGCGATCCAAGCTTTTAGTTTCCTGGACAACCTTCATGCCCCAAATATGCCAGTAGTCAATGACCCGTGCAAATTGATAGTTGGAATTAATAGCGATTCGCTGCAACATTCGGTGGGCGGTAAACCGCGATTACTCTTGAGGAAGAACATCCATGCGAGCCGAAACTATTGGGCAGTTAAACACAATATTGCAACACCTGTTCACTGCCGAGGGGGTAGAAGCTGGCCTGGCCTTTCAACCACGCCCCACCGATATCATCATTTCCCCTTTTGCCAAGTGTGGCACTACCTGGATCCAGCAAACCGTACATGGGCTGCGCACCCGAGGTTCGATGGATTTTGGAGAAATTACCGAAGTGACGCCATGGCTGGAAGCAGCCGCCGACCTTGGACTGGATCTGGAGTCGGAGCAGGTAGCGCAACCGCGTGCCTTTAAGTCGCATCTGCCCTGGGACAGCATGCCCAAGGGTGGGAAGTACATCTGTGTCTTCAGGGATCCCATGAATGCGCTGGTCTCCATGTACAAATTTTTCGAGGGCTGGTTAATAGAACCGGGAACAATCAGCTTCGAAACTTTCGCCTACGATCATTTTCTGGCCCGTCAGGCACCCCGCAGCTATTGGCATCATCTGCTTAGCTGGCATAACCAGAAAGAAAACGACCAGGTGTTACTACTATGCTATGAGCATCTGCAGGATTCATTGATGCCTGCCGTTGAGCGCATTGCTGAATTTATGGGAATTGAGCTGGAGGAAGAACTAGCCGAGCTGGTCTGTAAACAGTCGTCGCTGGCTTTTATGCAGGACAACGGCTCGCACTTTGATGATCATTTTTTACGTCGGCAACGGGACCCTGTCATGGGGCTGGCATCTAACAGCACCTCATCCAAGGTTTCGTCTGCCGAGTCTAGGTCATCAAGGCCCGAGCCAAGCCAAACGCTGAGAGATGACATGCAGGCTCGTTGGGACGAGGAAATTGGATCCGTCACCGGCATTGAAAGCTACAACGAGCTGCTGAAAGCCATGGCTCAGAATTAAGGGAATAATGCCACTCACTACTGGGTCAGCCAGCGGGCGACGTCGCTAAGCGACCGCTGCATCAGGTTCATGGGAACAATTCTGAGCCTGGCAAGCTCGACTTCACTTGCCTTTGGCAATTGCTGCAATTCGGTGTTGATAACCGATAAAAGCTCAGGGCCAATGGGGAGTGGAGCCTCTTCCGGCTGGAAGGTAGCGCCAATCGGGTAATACTCACCCTGTCGGTGAGTGGCCTCGATATGAGAGCCCAGCACCATGCTCACTTCCTGCAACTCTACAAATCGTGTCAGACGCGCAATGCTGTCCCTATAAGCCTGCCAGTTCTTTACGTAGATAAGACCCGGATATACGGTATCGCCAGTTAGCAGCCACTTGGTTTGGGGGTCGTAGATCGCCAGTGACTCTTCCTGGTGACCCGGAACGGGAATCACTCTCAACTGACGACCGCCAAGCCTGATAACTCCCTCCCCCTCTGGCCAATCGCTTATCGACAGGGCATTAATCAATTCCTGCCGGTCTGAACTCACAACAGTGATACCCTCAATTTTTTCAAACTGGGTATCCGCACCGCGGTGATCGCTATGCCCATGTGAATGCATAACCAGAAGCTTTTTTTCTCCTGCTAGAGACTTCACGGTTTGATACAGCGGAAAAATTTCTGGGCTCTCAGTAGCGCCCGTATCAACAAGCAGGGCAGAATCTTCGCCAAGCAGGAGATACATGAACGGCGCTTCAAAACTCAGACACATATTCTGGCGCAGAATAAAACTTGTTGCCGAATGGGCGTAGACCTCAATGGCCGGATCTGTGTCTTTGGAACAATCCGCAGCGCCATGATTCCACTGCTTATCCTGCAACATGGGTTGAGCGCTTGATACTAGTATCGGCATAAAGCCAATTGAGAATAATGCGACCAAGGCAACAGTGCGGGGAATAATAGGCTTCACGAGAGCGCTGACTCATACAATAGAGAAATTGGATTGTGTCATGCGATGCCCCAGAACGGGAGCCCAATAGGACCAATAGCCCTACATTTGCGTTGAACGGTTCGTGGCCGAAATCCAAATAGCGGGCTAAACTCATGATAATGAGAGTAAGGAAACAAGCCATTGAATAACAATAATGCTTTTTGGCGGGCGTCAACCAAATATCTGAGGGCTCAACCGTGAACGAGGAACTACCTACCCAGATCCCGAGCAAACCCTTCCTGTTAAAGCTCCTGCTCAAGCTGGTGTTCTACTATCTGGCACTGGGCGCGCTGTTAGCCGGCCTGTTTACCGTCTTTCCATCTCTACAGGACATGGCTCCGGTAGGCGGGGTCAGCGAGTTGTCAGGAAATTACGATCCGTCATTGCGCGAGTTTGAAGACGCATTTCTCAACGATGATATCGATGAGGTGAAACCCGCGCCCGTCAAGGAAGAGGGGATTACTTCCAGGTTTCGCTTCGGCGATGCCCGAAGCCTGTTTTTCTCAATGCTCGGCGCCTTCCTTTTAATGTTACCGGTCTCCTGGATTTACAAAGGTATCCACCGAGATGGTGAGCATGATCAATCTCTGGATGAAACGACGCTGATACTACCTGCTGTCGTGGCTGGCATCGTCATGGTCGTACAACACAGCCTCGCGTTGGCTTTCAGTTTGGCGGGCATCGTTGCGGGAGTGCAGTTTCGTCGCGCACTAAGTGATACTTTCGACACTCTCTTTATCTTCGTCGCTATTGCGGTCGGTATAGCTGCAGGAATCAAGGCACTCGATATAGCGCTTGTGTTAACCATGTTCTTCAATTTCGCAACGCTACTGGTATGCCTCTACGGTGATGGACTGGAATCACATCATGAGGCGCGAAGGAAGAGAGCGCGACGTGCCCGCAAGGAGGCGGAAAGACTGGAGGCCCAGGGGCAGGACCCCACTAGCCCTTGATAACATCTCCGCGGCAATGCTCTAGAATTTCACGCTTCAACGACTTTTCATCGTCAATTTTTTCATAAGATTTTCTGAGATAGCTCACAGCGCGTTTTCGATAGGTGTTGCTGAGTAACGTCGACTCTTCGAACAAAGCTATTGCAGCGTCTTTGTGGGATTTAATAACAGCGATGGCTTCCCTGAAACGCTTCTCTTCTTTGCACCATCCATTGAAGTAACGGGTGGTGATTCGTTTAATAGGCACGCTTGCCGGCAAGGAGGCATAGGGTGCGTTGATAATGCCCGAAGAATCAAAATCATAGGCCACCGGCAGGATCGGTTTGTCTGTACCTTCAGACGCAAGCAGCTTTATGTTATGGCAACAATTTTCGCCTTCCGGAGACTTCAATGTAGAATAATCCACATTGCCAATCATGAATTGAAAGACTTCAACCAGGGCAGTCTGAGCCAGCTCCATCTGAGCGCGCAGTGTGTACGGAATTTTCTTTAATTCCAGCTGATAGCGAGCGGCCATTGCCTTGTCATCTTCGATAACAAAATTGGTACTCTGCCAGCGTTTGTTCTTGCCTCCTGTATCGGCGTAGGCCACTTCTACCAATCGGGTACGAAAGTGATAATCGCTGTAAAGCGCAAAGAGCTGGTAGACATGGTACTCCAGGTAGATCAGTTGCTGATACTTATCCCCTTGATCGCAGGGACTAACCAGCTTGAGCTTGTCCTGGCCAGCCAACGAAGTTCCCTCCAACTCCTTCTTTTTGAAGTTCAACATAAGCGGTGGCAAATCACAGTTGCGACGCCGGAAATTACCACGGGTACGAATTTTAACGCTAACACGCTCGGTTTCCTCTCCTTTCTTCTGGCTCCAGTGCCCTTCAAGATAAAGGCGATCTTCCTGTTTTCTCTGCCCATAGGCCTGCAGAATCGGCGCGGTCAACACGGCCTTGAACAGTTCGTCGCTGGAGAACAAGTCGGTAGAATCTTCGCCATAAGCGGCTACGGAATGTATTAACAGCAGCAAAAAAATAAATCTGGACATAGTCATCTTTCTCAACTGGCTTTCACTAGTGTAGCCCAGCTTCGCCTGATTATCCGTTCGAAAGAATTCGAGCATAGCCTGGGTAGTCCGCTTTGCTCTGCACAACTCTTTTTGCTATTTCGCACTCCCTTTATGCGAGTACACTGAATATCATGGAAGCAGGCAGAATGCCCAGGGAGCCAAACCCATGAAGCAATACCGCAATGATCCGGAAAGTCGCCAGGCAATAGTAGACACTTTGGTCGCTCTTGGTGACAAGAACCTCAATAAAGGCACATCGGGCAACGTATCAGCCTATACTGGCGAAGGCATGCTGATAACCCCAACCGGAGTTTCCCCCGAGGTTCTGCGAGCCGAGCACATAGTGCATATGTCTCTGAACGGTGAGATAGATGAGGGACAGCTTACCCCTTCCAGCGAATGGCAAATGCATGCGGATATCTACGGCGGCAAGCCAGGAATCAAAGCGGTCGTCCACTGTCACTCACCCTATGCAACCATTCTCGCCTGTTCTCGCAAGCCCATTCCAGCAATGCACTATATGGTTGCGGCTGCCGGTAGTTACGGTATACCACTGGCTGCTTATGCCACCTTTGGTAGTAAGGCCCTTTCAGCCGCAAACCTTGAGGCCCTATCAACCTCGATGGCTTGTTTACTGGCAAACCATGGACAGTTAGCCGTGGGCTTCGACCTTGGAAGAGCATTGAAGTTAGCAGAGCTTGTGGAGGAACAGGCCCACTGCTATTGGGGCACCCTGGCCATCGGAGGCCCGGTCTTGTTGGAAAGTGAGCAAATGGATGAAGTATTAAATGCCTTCGTCAGCTACGGCCAGCAGGAGAAACACAAAGACCTGGGAAGCGGCAATAAACTCGACTGATTGAGGTTGCTTTCGGTGCATTAAAACAACAGTTTGGTTAACAGGAGAGAGCATGTCATGAGTAAAGTACTGATCACCGGAGCCTCCGGCTTCATCGGCAACCATGTCACTCGCCTTTGCCTGGAGCAAGGCGATGATGTTCGAGTCATGGTTATGAAGGGCGAGGACCGGTCACCTCTGGCCGGCATGGATGTGGAATTCGTTGAAGGTAATCTGCTTGACGCTGACTCATTGTCGCGGGCGGTGCGCGGAGCGGACAAACTCTACCATCTGGCGGCGCTATTTGCGGTTTGGACCAAAGATCCGGACCTGCACTATAAGATCAACGTGGAAGGCACCCGGCACATGATGAACGCAGCGCAAGCGGCTGGAGTAGAGAAGATCGTCTACACCAGCAGCATTGCCGCCATCGGCACCGATGGTAAGGGCACTCCCTCCACTGAAGACACCCCGTTTACCAGTTGGCACTTTGCCAGTGAGTACATCATGTCCAAATACATTAGTCATCTGGAAGTGAAAAGCAGGGTAAAAGATGGCCTACCTGTCACCATGGTCATGCCCGCCCTACCCTTTGGACCAGGCGACCGCATGCCTACTCCCACCGGCACCATGATCATCGGGGCCTTGCAGGGAAAAATGAAAAACTATTGGGACGGGGGGGTTTGCCCGGTGGATGTGAGAGATGTGGCCGCAGGCCATGTATTGGCCATGGAAACAGGGCGCATAGGAGAGTCTTACATTCTGGGTAACTCGCAGAACAACATGCCTAATAAAGAATTCCTGCAACTCGTGGGAAGAATAGCAGGCGTCGACAATGTCGCTACCAAAGAGATTTCCAGGGCGATGATGCTGCGGGTAGCAGGAATGGCAGAGTTTTTCAGCAAAATCACCGGAAAGGCGCCAATCACTACGGTAAAAAACAGCTCCTACGCAATGGAACACTTTTATGTAGATGCGAGCAAGGCGGTGACTGAACTGGGGCTACCGCAAACACCAATTGAAACCGCTATTCGAGATTCCGTTGAATGGTTCAGGGCAAATGGCTACGCCTAGAATTGCTGCGAGGATCAGCTCACTGTTAACCTTCGGAGCCGGGTTAAGCGCGCTTTACGCGCGGTTGCCAGGCCAACAAGCTTACTCAAGGCCTATACTCTGATTCGCGTGTTATCCTTCTACGCTTCGCCCTATTGATTCAGCAAACCAAACGAGCACCCTATGCGCCTAAGATTTCCTATCTTCGTCATCGCCATCACCGGATTGCTCTCAGCCTGCTCCGAGACTCCAGAAGAGCAATGCCAGGGCCGAGGTAAGAACCTGCTTAATGACCCCTCTTTTTCCACAGTGACTGCCCCCCGGCCCCAGCGTCGCTGGTTTGCTTCAGAGCACGCCGCAGGCCAATCTTTTGAGTACGAGGTCAAGCAAGGAGAGCTAGAGATCCGCAAAACAGGCATAGAGCCCTGGTTTATCATGGCGCAAACAGTGCCCCGAAAGGATATCCCAGGCAAGTTCGCGGTCTTCAGCGCTGAAATCAAGCTTGCTATGGAGCCAGCCGCCATCGAACACAGCTTCGAGATGGGTGGCGGCCTGACTGTGACCGCCATGGCCAACGGCAAACCCATTGTAAGATCAGTGCTTGAGCACGAACCTCGCATCGGCAATACAGACTGGCAACCCGTGGCAGTAAAGGTGGAGCTGCCAAAGAACGTAGAGTCAGTGCGCGTAGGATTTTTACATCAGGCCGATGGAACGCTGTGGGTCCGCAACCCGTCCCTGCAAAAAGCGAACAAGAATAGCTGCTCAAAGGGCTGAGGCTTGAGCTCCTCCCGGGGTATTTTCTACAGAAAAACTCCCGAGAGCGTGCAGGCGAACTTCGCCTCATAACTTCAAATTCCCGTCCTACCCGCCCACCCGATCATTTTCTCACTATATTTGTAACTTTTAGCAAACTCCCACGTGTAGTCTGTAAGCATGGACAAAACGTATCGCCAATGGATAAGCGCACACCAGGATCGGGTATGGTCTCTCGCCCTATACCTGCTTCAGGATCGTGCGGAGGCAGAGGATATTTCCCAGGAAGCCTTTCTCCGTCTGTGGCAACGCCGGGATGAAATGCACGAAGAGCGAGTGGGCCCCTGGTTGCTGCGTGTCACTCGCAACCTTTGCCTGGACAAGTTACGCAAGCCCCGGGTTGACCGGGAGCCCCTAGAGAGCGATCTCGTTGATGACAAGACCCCCGAGATGGCACAGCGGCAAAAAGGCCACGCCCATCGGCTTCGGGGGCTGGTAGCGGCAATGAAGGAACCCTACCGCTCATTGGTGGTACTGCGAGATATGCAACAGCACAGCTATCAGGAGGTAGCCGAAATTACCGGACTAAGCCAACCGCAGGTTAAAACCTATTTACACAGGGCACGCAAATTATTACGCCAGCAATGGTCGGAGCAGGAACATGAGTGAACAGGAGCAGGACGAATTCGAACTATCGCTGGACGCTTTTATAGACGGTGAGTTGGACCAGGCCCAGCGACAAGCGTTATTGGCTTGCGCTGCTAAAAACCCGTTGCTGGGAGCAAAATTAAGCGCTGCGATGGAGCTACAGCAGGCTTTGTCTGCGCTGCCGATAGAGAAAGCGCCCGCCAGCCTTGCAGGCAAGTTACGTAAAATTCCACGCAAAGCATCGCCATGGGACATGAACTGGCTATTGGGTCCACGGACGGCCTTCGCAGCACTCCTTGTCTTGACGTTGATAGGCGGTAGAGAGCTCTACCAGCAACATCAACAACAATTGGCACAGCAGGTAGAACTGGCTCAGGCAAAACACGACCTGGCGCTGGTGCTCAGCTATCTCGACAAGGTGAATCGCAATACCAATGCGCAGATACAGATGACGGTTAACGAGGTCACCGCCAAACCGGTTGCTCGAGTGACCACGGAAACATTACAAAATGAGTTACAGCCCAGAAAGGAGTTCGAACTATGAAAACTTTTTTTAGCATTATACTGGTCGCGCTTTTTAGCCTGCCAGTCACTGCACAAACAGCCCAACTTGAATCCCTCCCGGGATATGTAGACTTTGCCGATCTCGACGCCATTTACGGTGAGCCCAGGGTAATGATCAACATTGGCGGCACATTACTAAAGTTGATGTCTGCCGCCAGCGCTGCCGAAGACCCTGAAACCTCGGCCATGATTCGTAACCTGGACGGCGTGCGTATCAAGGTCTATCCAACTGATGGCAACCTGGAGCCTGCGTTAGATCAGGTTGAAAAAGCCAAAATTTCTTTACAATCTGCGCAATGGGAGCCTGTTGTTCAAGTTAATAAAGCCAACGAGCAAGTGCAGATTTTCATGAAAGCCAACGATGAGAATGTAGAAGGCCTGACCGTCATGGCGGTTGATGCCGAGGAAGCCGTGTTTATTAACATTCTGGGTGTAATCGATCCTGCGCAAATAGGTAAAGTAATGAATACACTGGACGTCGACGTTGACATGGATACGGAGTGAGAGGATGAAAAGGATGGCTCTTCTATTGGCACTATGTCTGGGCCTTGGTGCCTGTGGTATTACCGCTCCCCATCGAGATGCGGGCTTCGCTGACGTGGATTCTTTTGATTGGTGGGAGGTGGATCACAACTTCAGCCTGTCACTGGGCCCCACCCTATTGTCACTGGCAGCTTCTGTCATTGAGGATGACCCGCAAACGCAAGCGCTGCTTCGCAGCCTGGAAGGCGTAAGAATTAAGGTCTATGACGTTGAGCCCGGAAAGGCTGAAGCTGTCAATCTTGACCTCGGTAATATGAGTCAGCGACTGGTATCACAGAGTTGGGAGCCTATTATATTGGTGCGAGAAGAAGGTGAAAGCACCCACATGCTGGTGAAGATGGATGGAGAGCAGATCCGGGGCTTAACGGTAATGACCACTGACGGGCAGGAGGCTGTTTTCGTGAATGTGATGGGAGACCTGCAACCCCAGATGTTCAACCAGACAGTCGCCGCTCTTAATGTGCCGGCACCTGAAGTTCACATAGCGCAGCAAGATACTGACTAGCCGGGCCGCCCGTCAGGCCGGGAACGACCTAGAACTGGCAGATAGCGGATCACAAACAAACCATAGGCTGTTGCCCACAGTAGGGCGGAGCCTGTGATAACGACACTATAGTCAGATAACCATATGGGCCCGCCTACCCTTAGCAGCGCGGCAAGTACCATGGCTACAAAAGCGACAAATATTACAGGACCGGCTGCTAGTGGTCGGCCCGTATGGCCCAGCGATACCCGCGATATCATGGCCAAAATCATCATACCCACGGCCCCCACCGTGAGCGCGTGTAATGCCTGACTGTGGCTGATTGAGCTACTGAGCTTCGAAATTCCAAGCATCATAAGGCCGATGACAATGAACCAATAGCTGAGATGTAGGGACCAAACCAGGGGTGTCGACAGTGTCACCCAGGTACGCCAGCGCACCACTCTATAAAACTGGCAACCGCCGGCTAGAAAAAATAGTCCCGCAGACATTTTTGCGGGCAACAGCCCCATCCCGGCAGGTATTGCCAGCAGCATACAGAGCGGACTAAGGCGCTCCAGCCAGGGCAATGGCTGCACTCGATCAGTTCCAGTGCCGTTAGCAGTGAACATTGGCACCACTCGACCCGCTACCACCGTCATCAGCAAAACCACCAACATCAACATAAAATTGGCTGCCATCGCCTGCAGGCCAGGATCACTGAGATAAACAGCGGCATGGAACATGCCATTGGCAAGCGTCATCGCCAGTAAAATTGGGACAAAAATAACGTTCCGCCATTGGCGGATGCGTAGGATGGGGGTTGCCAGAACTGCCGCTGCTACTGGCAGGAATGAGAGGTCCAGCATAGTAACCAACCCATCGGGTAAAGCTGATGGATACAGTAAAACAATCCTGGCGCTCAACCAGAGGAGCACAAGCCCCAATAGATACCAGCCGCGAACACCGGCAATGCCCGTCCAGGTCTGGACTGCGGTCAGAAGAAAGCCCACGATGATCGCAGCGACAAAGCCAAACAGCATTTCATGGGCGTGCCACCACAGCGATCCCCCGAAGGGCAAAACCGTAATCTTCCCAGTGAACATCCCTGCCCACATCAGAATACTGATTACGCTGAATAATGCGCCCAACAGAAAGAAAGGCCTGAAGGCCAGTCGAAACAGGGAGGGCCCTGTTGCCACCGGACGCTCGACGATTTCCCCGTCACTCATTAACACAGCCATCGCTCACCTTTATTTTCGCCCGAACATAAAAAAGCCACCCGGACCTGCACCCGAGTGGCTCATTGCCGCCTCGAGAATTACAGCTTCAATTGCAGTGTAACCCAAACTTTCTGGGTATCGCTGTAACGATCACTATCGCTTGAGAAGTTGGCATACTTCAGCTGGGTAGAGAACTGCTTGTTGATCGGCCAGCTTCCCACCAGATCCCATTCCGTACCGAAGTCCTCGCTGGAGTCCTCGGCGGAAAAGTCATGGTAGAAAGCACCCAGTTTCACCGGGCCCAGTTTACCAGTGGCTCCCAGGTACAGATCTTCAATACCATCGCCAGGCGTGGTCAGGAACTTGTCGGCCCAACCCTGGAATTTGTGCGCGGTAGCCAATGGAGTTTTGAAACCCACACCATTATCCGCTCCCAACACTTCATAACCGAGCTTGCCGGTTATTCCGCCAAAGGTCATGGCGCCTTCAAGCATGTAGTAGTCCGCGTCATAATCAAGATAGCTATCACCCGCATCAGATTGTGTGGCGTATGCAGCCTTGGCACCTAAAGGCCCCAGTTTGCCACTGTACTCAAAGCCGTAAGTATCACTGGAATTGTTCACCGACTTATTGGGTGACCAGCGGCCGCGTTCATCAATCTCCAGAGCGTAGATGAAACCGGTCAGTGTGTGGTTGTCTCCCAGCTTCCAGTCAAGTCTGGCCAGGTGATTGTCACCCTTCCAGTTTGCAGGTTGTGCCACGCTGTCGTCAGGGCCGAAAATTCGATTAACGTTGTATACGTAGGCGTAGTCCAGATGAAGGTTACTGCCCTCGCCCCACTGTGCCCTAAATCCATCGTAAGTCTGTTCGTTCTGGCGCCAGGCAACACCGCCCACAAAGCGCTGGCTGCCATGCAGAATACGCTGTCGGCCGTAAATGCCTGACAGGTTTTCAGTGCCGTACTTCAACCACGCTTGATTGACCTCGGTACCCTTCGGGTCTGCCACTACAGGGCGATCCACTTCGCCATTCTCGGTGGAGTTAAAGTCATCGCTACCTACATAGGTGACGTTGTCAAATTCCAGCAAGCCGGTAAAACCGCCCACAGTACCACTCTGAAGGGTCAGGCGAGAGCGTAAGGTAGACGCATTAGCATCTTTATCAAAAGCATCATCGTCAACATTCTCAAAGCGATACCTGAAATCGACTTTCGCTGTACCCTCGCTAACTGCTTTGCTCAAGCTTTCGGAAAAACCGTCCTGTGCCTGTGCCCCCGATGCAAGTCCGGCGGCCAGCAGGCCTGAGACGATCATCAAATAACTTTTCTTGTAGCTCATGGTGTTATCCACCCCTGTAATAAGTAATGATTGGGGCGAAACCACTTATCATCGCCCCCTCCCTGATCTCATCATTATTCTGATAAAAATATACCACAGCGAATGTCGTCATCCCCTGTAAATCCTGCCTACTTACTGCGCACAATCTGGTAGCTGCGGGTCAGGTATTTCACCGGTGCCGCAAAGCCACTGGCGATGTGTACCAGGCGGGTAAACGGGAAGACCACAAACAGGCTCAGTCCCAAAAACACATGTAACTTATAAATAATGTTGACGTCAGAAATGTAGGCCGCCGCCGCCGCGGGTTGCAGTGTCACAATACTCTGCGCCCAGTTTGCCAACTGCACCATCACCGATCCGTCCATGTGCTGGGCCGATACGCCAATAGACAATAAGCCAAGAATTAACTGAGCATAAAGCAGAACAAGCACTAACAAGTCCGAGGGATTACTGTTCTTGCGAATACGCGGATCAGTAAAGCGCCGTTTTAGCAGTATAGTAAGGCCGATAAATGCGAGCAGCCCAAAGAATCCACCGGACACCATGGCCAGCATCTGCTTGGCGGGTGTCGAGATGACATAGTGGTAAATTGACTCTGGCATCAGCAAGCCGACAAAGTGTCCGAAGATGATAAAAAGGACACCGATATGAAACAGGTTGCTACCTAATCTCATACCCTTGTTGTTGAGCATCTGACTGGAGCCCGTTTTCCAGGTGTACTGTTCGCGGTCATACCGGGCCCAGGAGCCAACGATCATTACCGTGACAGCAATAAAAGGATAAACGCCAAACAGCAGGTAGTTTAAGGTATTCATGGGCGATTCCTCATGGGTTGATAGACACCCCGGATGCATTGCTTTCAACAAAATGCACGGGGGTTGTCTGTTGATTTTCGTTCATACTCGGCATCGGCTTGCCGTTAGGCGGTGTGGCAGCATCATCGTCAAGGCCGAAAGTAACCGCTTCCTCTTCCCAGATTTTATCCAGGGCTTCCAGGCTGTCATCGCGCTCTTCTTTAGCTGCCTGTTTGAGAAACTCATCGACTGTGATGTCTGCCTGGCAGATCTCCAGCAGTGTGCGAAACAACAGGCCGTAACCACTATCGCGGTCCTCAAGTCGAGCACCTATGAGGGCAAGAATGTGTGCCACATCCAGCAGACCATTTTCAGCCTCTTCTGCCGGGCGATATGACAGGTACTCCAGGTACATAGGAATATAGTCAGGGAGTTCGCGGGCATTCAATTCAAAACCGTGACTGCGATACAAATCCATCAGGTCAACCATAGCCTGACCTCGATCACGCGATTCACCGTGAACATGTTCAAAAAGAAGCAAGGAAGTTGCTCGGCCTCTATCGAACAGACCGCCATAGGTTTCCTGTAGATCCATGATCTCGGTTGTTTCAAACTCCGTGAGCCAAACACAAATTTTTGACTTGAGAGCAAAACCAACGACAGGGCACTCAAGCAGGATATCCTTCATCTCTGATACGTGCTCATGCACATCAGCAGACGGGTAGTCCATTAAGCGCGCAATCACTTTCAATTCTTTCATGGCTTCCACTCCTCTACTTGCACAGTATCGATAATATCGCGTCGATTGGTGCGTTTAGCGCCAAACATATTGACCTCGCTTTCACCATCCGAACAACCGTTGCCAAAGCTGAAGCCACAGCCACCACGTTCGGCAAATGCGTCCGACATCGCTTCCTCACGGTGCGCCGACGGAATGACGTAGCGGTCCTCATAATTAGCGATGGCAAGGTAACGATACATTTCTTTGACCTGCGACTCGCTCAGGCCAACATCCTCCAGCACCTTCAGGTCAGTGACGCCATCGACTGTCTCTGCACGTTTGTATGCGCGCATCGCGAGCAGTCGTTTCAATGCCAGCTTCACTGGCTCTTCATCGCCTGCGGTAAACAGGTTGGCCAGGTATTTGAGCGGTATACGCAGACTATCCACGTCGGGAATCACGCCATCGTGACCGATGTGACCAGCGTCAGCCGCCTGCTGTATGGGTGACAGTGACGGTACATACCAGACCATCGGCAAAGTGCGATATTCCGGATGCAGTGGCAGCGCCAGCTGCCAGTCCACTGCCAACTTATAAACCGGTGACTGTTGTGCCGCTTCAATAACAGAGTCGTCAATGCCGTCCTTTCTTGCCTGGGCGATCACTTCTGGATCGTTCGGATCCAGGAAAATTTCGAGCTGCTTCTGATAAAGATCCTGTTCCGACTCACTGGAAGCCACTTCCTTAATCTTATCTGCATCGTAAAGCAGCACACCCAGATAGCGAATGCGGCCGACGCATGTCTCTGAACAGATCGTAGGTTGTCCCGACTCAATTCTCGGGTAGCAGAAAATACACTTTTCAGATTTCCCGGATTTGTGGTTGTAGTAAATTTTCTTGTAAGGGCAACCCGAGACGCACATGCGCCAGCCACGGCACTTGTCCTGGTCGATCAGTACGATACCGTCTTCTTCACGCTTATAGATCGCGCCCGAAGGGCAGCTGGCAGCACAGGTGGGATTGAGGCAATGCTCACAAAGACGGGGCAGGTACATCATAAAGGTGTTTTCGTACTCACCGTAGATGTCCTTCTGAATCTGATCAAAGTTCTTGTCAGCCGAGCGCTTTGAGAACTCGCTGCCCAGAATTTCTTCCCAGTTAGGGCCAGATTCAATTTTTTGCATGCGCTCACCGCTAATCAGCGATCGCGGCCTGGCGGTGGGCTGGTGCTTGCCCTGAGGTGCAGTGTGAAGATGCTGATAGTCAAAATCAAAGGGCTCGTAGTAATCCTCGATACCCGGCATATCTGGATTATTAAAAATCTTTGCAAGCACTTTTAACTTGCTTCCGATCCGCGGTTCTATTTCACCATTCTCCTTGCGTTTCCAACCTCCATTCCACTTGTCCTGGTTTTCCCACTCGTTGGGGAATCCGACTCCGGGCTTCGTTTCCACGTTGTTAAACCAGGCGTACTCCACACCCTCTCTCGAGGTCCACACATTTTTACAGGTGATGGAACAGGTATGGCAGCCAATACATTTGTCGAGGTTTAACACCATGCCGACTTGTGAACGAATTTTCATTTCGGCAACTCCTTAAATATCCTGGGGTAAAGGCTGGGGCAGGTCGTCGGTATCGGAACCATCCAACCAGTCCACCTTGCTCATTTTGCGTACAACTACGAACTCATCCCGGTTACAGCCGACCGTCCCGTAGTAGTTGAATCCGTAACTTTGTTGCGCATAGCCACCGATCATATGGGTAGGCTTCATGACCGCCCGGGTAACAGAGTTGTGATGTCCGCCCCGTGTACCTGTGGTCTCGGAGCCAGGAACATTCACAATTCGCTCCTGGGCGTGATACATCATTACCATGCCTTGCTTGACACGTTGGCTGACAACCGCACGACAGGTAATAGCGCCGTTGGCGTTGAATACTTCTACCCAGTCGTTGTCTTCGATATTGGCATCGGCTGCGTCGAGTTCACTGAGCCAGATAATCGGTCCACCGCGCGACAGGGTGAGCATCAACAGGTTGTCGGAATAGGTGCTGTGAATTCCCCACTTCTGGTGTGGCGTAATCCAGTTCAGCACAATCTCCTTCTCACCATTGCTGCGCTTGCCTTTAACACCCTCAATTGTGTTGGTATTAATAGGCGGGCGGTAGGAAACAAATTGTTCACCGAACGCCTGCATCCACTTGTGATCCTGATAGAACTGCTGCCTTCCGGTAATCGTTCTCCAGGGGATAAACTCATGCACGTTGGTGTAACCGGCGTTGTAGCTAACGTGCTCGTCTTCCAGACCAGACCAGGTTGGCGACGAGATTATCTTCCGTGGTTGCACCTGAATATCGCGGAATCGGATCTTTTCATCGTGTTTGGGCTCTGCCAGGTGGGTATGGTTTCTGCCGGTAAATTTCTCCAGCGCCTTCCATGCCTTCACCGACACGTTTCCGTTGGTTTCTGGTGCCAGGGCCAGGACCACCTCAGCCGCGTCAATAGCGGTATTGATCGCGGGCATTCCTTTGCTGACGCCCTCTTCCTCAACCGTGTAGTTGAGCTGACGCAGTAGCTCCAATTCCTCGTCGGTGTTCCAGCTAATACCCTTGCCGCCGTTACCCAGTTTCTCTAACAGCGGTCCTACCGATGTGAATTTTTTGTAGAGATTCGGATAGTCCCGTTCTACCACCACCATATTCGGCGCAGTCTCACCGGGAATCAGTTCGCACTCGCCCTTCTTCCAGTCTTTGACGTCGAATGGCTGGGCAAGCTCTCCGGGAGTATCGTGCAGCATGGGCACGGTCACGAGGTCTTTCTCGACACCCAGGTTGCCTTCAATCGCAGAGATTTCAGAGAACTTCTTCGCCAGGCCCTTATAGATATCCCAGTCAGAGCGAGCTTCCCAGGCCGGGTCCGTCGCCTTGGACAGCGGATGGATAAAGGGGTGCATGTCAGATGTGTTCAGGTCATCTTTCTCGTACCAGGTAGCCGTTGGCAGAACGATATCTGAGTAGACGCAGGTGGAGGACATCCGGAAGTCCAGCGTGGTAACCAAATCCAGCTTGCCCACGGGTGCTTTAGATTCAAAATCAATTTCTTGAGGAATCAGACCACCAGTAATGCCATTGTCTTCGTTCATGACACCGTTATTTGTGCCCAGCAAATACTTGAGCATGTATTCATGCCCCTTGCCGGAGGAGCCCAACAGGTTGGAGCGCCAGATAAACATGTTCCGAGGGAAATTATCGGGGTTGTCTGGCTGTTCTGCCGCAAAGCGAATTCCGCCATCCTTCAGCTTTTCAACCAGGTAATCCTTGGGCTCCATACCCGCAGCTTCTGCATCACGCGTCACCTGCAGTGGATTGCAGTTCAGTTGTGGCGCGCTAGGCAACCAACCCATGCGCTCTGAACGAACGTTGTAGTCCAGCATATGTTCGGGCATGTCTGTTTTATCTGCGACGGGAGAAAGCACATCGTGAATGTTTACCTTCTCGTGACGCCACTGGGAGGAGTGGTTATAGAAGAATGATGTGGAGTTCATTTGCCTGGGAGGACGGTTCCAGTCCAAACCAAAGGCCAGCGGTAACCAGCCTGTCTGGGGTCGCAGCTTTTCCTGACCCACGTAATGGGCCCAGCCGCCACCGGTCTGGCCGACACAGCCGCACATCATCAACATGTTGATGAGTCCGCGGTAGTTCATGTCCATGTGATACCAGTGGTTCATCGCCGCACCGACAATGACCATGGAGCGACCTTTAGTTCGATGGGCATTGTCAGCAAACTCACGCGCCACCTGGATGACCTTCTCGCGAGAAACACCCGTTATCTTTTCCTGCCATGCTGGGGTATAGGCAATGTCCTGATCAAAGTCGTTAGCAACATTTTCACCGCCCAGACCACGATCAATACCGTAGTTAGCCATCATCAGGTCGTAAACCGTTGCCACCTTGGCAGTACTGCCGTCGGCCAGTGTTATCTGCTTGGCGGGTACGTTGCGATAGAGCACCTCTTCCTGATCGCAGTGGTTCCAAAACTCGTTAGATTGATCTGCGGCAAAATGAGGAAAAGCAACCGAAGCGACACCATCGTTGGCATCAATTTGCGAAAGCTGGAGCTTGAGTTCATCTCCACTGTCACCGTTTTTCTGCTCGATATTCCACTTGCCCTCCTGACCCCAGCGATAGCCGATAGCGCCTGTGGGTGACACCAGCTCGCCGGTAATTTCATCGCGGCCAATGGTTTTCCACTCGGGGTTATTGTCACCGCCGAGTTCACCGCCGAGGTCAGAGGCTCGCAGGAAGCGCGTAGGCTTGCAGCCTTTATCGAAGTCCTCGAGCAGAACCAGCATTGGGCTGTCGGTGTAACGACGTACGTAATCGATAAAGTAATCACTGGGCTTCTCGAGGTGGAATTCCTTGAGAATGACATGGCCAAAGGCCATACCGAGTGCCGCATCAGTACCCTGTTTGGGGTTGAGCCACATATCGGTCAGCTTGGCGACTTCCGAATAGTCCGGTGTAATTGAAACCGTCTTCGCGCCCTTATAGCGCACTTCAGTAAAGAAATGAGCATCAGGAGTGCGGGTCTGGGGCACGTTCGATCCCCAGGCAATGATGTAGTTTGAGTTGTACCAGTCGGCGGATTCCGGCACATCAGTCTGCTCACCCCAGGTCATAGGCGAGGCTGGCGGCAAATCGCAATACCAGTCGTAGAAGCTCATGCAAACACCGCCCATTAACGACAGGTAACGTGAACCGGCAGCGTAAGACACCATAGACATTGCTGGGATTGGTGAAAAGCCAATAACGCGGTCGGGGCCGTGAGTCTTCGTCGTATACACGTTTGCCGAGGCGATGATCTCGTTGACCTCATCCCACGAAGACCGAACAAAGCCACCAAGGCCGCGCGCACTTTTATAGGAGCGGGCTTTTTCTTCATCCTCAACGATCGAGCCCCAGGCTTCCACGGGGTTGCTGTACTGGGCGCGTGCTTCGCGCCAGAGCTTGAGCAACGGCTTACGCACCTTGGGATACTTCACCCGATTGGCGCTATAGACATACCATGAGTAGCTGGCTCCACGCGGACAGCCGCGCGGTTCGTGATTGGGCAGGTCAGGTCGCGTGCGCGGATAGTCGGTTTGTTGAGTTTCCCAGGTGATCAGGCCGTTCTTAACATAGACCTTCCAACTGCAGGATCCCGTGCAGTTCACCCCATGGGTGGAACGCACAATTTTGTCGTGCTGCCAGCGCTGCCGATAACTGTTTTCCCACTCCCGGTTTTCACTGCGGGTCTCACCATGCCCATCAGCGAATTCGCCGGATTTGGTCTTCTTGAAGAACTGCAGGCGATCAAGAAAATGACTCATGACTTTACTCTCTCTTGTGTTATGGCCGGCGGCTTAGTCACCGCCGGCATTAGTCTTGCTTCGCTTAGGGGTTATAGAACTCGCCACTCTTTCTGAGGTAGAACCACCAGTTCACAAACACACACACCGCGTAGAAAATTGCGAAGCCCACCAGCGCTACCTCGGGGGTAGTCGCCTTGATTTGCTCACCAATAACCTTGGGGATGTAGAAGGCACCGTATGCAGCCACGGCTGATGTCCAGCCCAAAACAGGACCCGCCTGTTCTTTTGGAAACACCATGGCAATAGTGCGGAATGTGGAGCCGTTACCAATTCCGGTAGCGGCAAACAACAACAGGAACAGTACAAAGAAAGGCACGAAGAACTCTTCCGGGGTGGCTGAGTTATAGGCCGCCTTCATGTAGTAAGCGACGCCTAGCGCACTGCCTACCATTACTACGGAACATATCTGGGTGACCAACGCGCCGCCCACCTTATCGGATATCCATCCTCCAACCGGGCGAATAAGCGCGCCAATGAAAGGTCCCATCCAGGCGAACATGAGAGCGCTTGGCCCGTTCACATTGACGGTGTCGTGAGTCATCACGCCATCAACCAGAATATGCTGATAGCCAAAGATCACCTTGATCGACAAGGGAAAAGCGGCACTAAAACCAATGAACGAACCAAAGGTCATAGTGTAGATAACACTCATCACCCAGGTGTGCTTGTTGTTGAAAATTTGATACTGACGCTGCAAGTTGCCTTTGATCTGACCAGGCAATAGCTTCAGGGCAAACACGGTTGAAGCTACGACCAGCACCAGGACAATTTCCTTGGGAATGCCGAAACCAGAACCATTGGCAGCCTCAGGCAGCATTAACCACAGGCCACATGCGGCGGTAAGAAAGCCTATACCCAGCATGCCGGAAATCATTGCGGCGCTGCCAAAGAAGTTGGGGATCTCAGGAGACACTTCCTCGGTGCGAATGTTGTTCATGCCCCACAGGCCAACAAACAGCAACGGTACCAGGAAGAAAAGCCACACCAGGCCAGCGTTTTGAATCCAGGTCTCTGTGCCCTCAGGGATTTTGCCTATCAAGGTTCCAGACGTTTGTTGCAGCGTCATGGAATCGCCGCCCAAAGCACCAAACAGACCGAAGGTCATGGCCAGTGGTACCAGGATTTGCATAGTGGTCACACCAAAGTTTCCCAGTCCCGCGTTCAAGCCCAGGGCAAGGCCCTGCTGACGCTTGGGGAAAAAGAAATTGATGTTGGACATGGACGACGCAAAGTTACCGCCACCCAGTCCAGACAGCAGTGCCAGTAACTGGAACACCCAAAGCGGTGTGCTGGTGTCGCGCAGCGCAATGCCTGCCCCAAGCGCAGGAATCATCAACAGCGCTGTGGTAAATACAATCGTGTTGCGACCGCCAAACAAGCGGATAAAGAAGCTACTGGGGATTCTCAGGGTTGCGCCCGTCAGACCGGCAATGGCCATCAATGTAAACAGTTCTGATTTCGGGAAGGGAAACCCTATGTTCAACATTTGTACTGTGATGACGCCCCAGTACAGCCAAACCGCAAAGCCACACAACAAGCTGGGGATTGAAATCCACAGGTTTCGATTTGCGACCTTTTTGCCCTGGCTCTCCCAGAACTGGTCGTCTTCGACGTTCCACTCTTTAATATCAGACATAGTCTTTCCTCTTTTCCTCTTTTCCTCTAGTCCCTACAAGGACAAAAATTCATCGGCCTGCGCTTGTGCAAAGCGCTGGCGAAACTCATCGCGTTTGATCGCGTAGTGCATCAAAATCATGCAGCCGGCCAGGCCGCCGTATAGCAACATGAAGCAGGAAGTGCGTATGCCGGTTAAGTCATTGGCCAGGCCAAACAGTATTAGCAAGACAAACCCACCCAGGGCACCAATCATCCCAACGGCGCCGCCTACAGCTCCCATATGGTTGGGGAAATAGTCATAAACGATTCGATAAATACTGGCCTTGCCAAACCCCATGGCAACACCCATCACGAACAACAAAGCGGTAAACAGCCACATGGGCGTATGAATACCCACGGTCAGGTCGCGCTCAATACCGTGAATGGTCATGGTGGTTGCGGGATATGACAGAAAGAACAGGCAAACCAGGCATACCCAGAACACCATCCAGTTGATTGTGCGGGCCCCGAAATGGTCGGCAAACCAACCGCCCAGGGCACGAACGAGCGCGGCAGGGACGGTGAACAACAAAGTGGCAAAGGACGCCGCTTTCAGGTCCAGTCCATATTGTTCAACGTAAAACTGGGGCAGCCAGAGCGTCAGCGCCAGAAACCCGCCGAAAACGAAAAAGTAGTACAGCCCAAAACGCCAAACTCTCAGGCGAGCCAAAGGTGCCAGCTCTTCTTTGATAGGACGTTTAATTTTTCCCGTCTTCTGGTGCAGGGGATCTTCGGTGCTGGCGAACATGAATAGCATTGCAACGAAGATCAGCACAGCACCGTAGATAACCGGAACGTTGTCTCCACCAAACTGAAGGATGGCCAGCGGGGCGACCAGGTTGGTGATGGCGGCACCCGCATCTCCAGCGCCAAAAATGCCCATCGCTGTACCCTGTGACTGGCGATCATGCCAGCTGGAAACAAAAGTAATACCAGCACTGAATGTTGCGCCTGCAAGACCGATAACCACACCGAACAGCAAGTAGTGCCAATAGGCGCTGGCCAGCGGATAGAAAAGCAGGGTGACTCCAACGATTAACATTTCCAGCAACATCACCCTGCGCCCGCCATAAACATCCGCCAAAAGACCGGAAGGTAGGCGTGCCAGTGCGCCACTGAGAATCGGTGCCACCAGTAACAGGGCAAACTGGGTGTAGTTGAGTTGCAGTTGTTCGCGAATCTCCACACCAAGTATGGAAAACAGCGTCCAGGCTGCAAAAGACGCAGCGAATGCGACAGTGCTCGAACTGAGGGAAAGCTGGCGTTGTTGGCGTATAGTCGTCATGGTTACTCAATCTGTTGGCGACTAAACTAATACCTATCTCAATTCCAGAGTTGATCTGGATCAACCCTCAGCGGTCGGCTATTGCTGTATAAAGTCAAAACTACTCCCAAGGGAGTAGTAGCTTATTTCCTGGTTAACCCTTTAAATACAGCAAGATACGAGATCAAAGTCAGTCTGCTCTCAAGTGGCGAGTGCCGACTGAGTAATTGGTGGTAGAACACCACCGAGGAACCCCAAATGCCCATGTCAGGCGAACCCATTTACCGCTCGGTTATCTTTCAGGTATTCCTGGCGATGGCGGTGATTGCCGGTATGGCTCTGTCGAGCATGAGTCTTTCGGTCTATGTCACGATGAACGCGCAGAACGATGCAGAGGCCATTAATCTTGCGGGCTCACTACGAATGCAGTCTTATAAAATCAGCAATGTCCTGGCGCAGGCGGTGACTGTTGGTGCTGAAAGCCTGCCGGTAGTTCTGGGTGAAGAGGTACTGGAATTCGACGACAAGCTCAGAGCTTCAATTATTCCTGAACTTATCAGTCAAGCCGGCAACGTACCTCTCCAGCGTAGTTACGACAAGGTACTCGAAAATTGGGAGTCGAATGTACTACCGGTGCTTATCGCTACGCGCGACGGCGACCTCTCTTTAGAAGATGGCTACAAAGCCTACAACTTTCTATTAAGCGATTACGTCTCAGACATCGACGACATGGTGTCCCATCTGCAGCGGGAAAATGAAGGCAAGATCGAGCTTCTGGGGATGACGGAAGGCGTCAGCATATTCTTGATTATGTTTATCGTTCTCTACCTCATCATGAAAGCAGACAGCAATTTTGTGATACCCCTGCGCAGGCTTCTGCGCGCCGCACAGGATGTCGAGCGCGGCAACCTCGGTCACAGGGTGGATGAGTATCCGGACAACGAGCTTGGCGCGCTTGCGATGACGTTTAACAACATGACGGCAAGCCTGGAAGCACAATACCGCACTCTGGAAGACCAGGTGTCCGAGCGAACTAATGAACTGCACCGTTCAAACCAGGCGCTCTATTTTCTGTACAAAACTTCGCGAGAGGTAGCATCTAGTCCGTACAATCAACGCCTGCTAAAAGGGTTCTTGGCGGAGCTAAAAAAAGTGGCCGACGTAGAAGCTATTAACCTATGTGTTAGCGCTCAGCCGAACTACCGGGGTTATGATTATCTTAGTACGGAAGACAATCAAGAGCAGGATTGTGATGGCAATTGTAAGCAGTGTACGCTTTCGCCAGAACACCTTGAAAGCAATCACGCCCCCGGGATTTCCCTGCCCATTGTCAGCCGAACTGACAACTTCGGCTTTCTTTATATCCGCCCACGACATAATGAGAAACTGGCTCCCTGGCAGAATCAATTGCTTAATACGGTCGCTGAGACACTGTCCACCGCTTTCGCTTTTCATCGCACCTTAGGTCAGGAACACCGCGTGATACTGCTGGAGGAACGCAGCACTATCGCCAGAGAGCTCCACGACTCGCTCGCGCAGTCCCTGTCTTATATGAAAATGGAGACCGCTAGACTTAAGAAACTGATGGAAAAAAATTCTGAAACTGCGACGCTTGAAGATGCTATTGGCGATCTTCAGGAAGGGATCAATGCAGCCTATAAGCATCTTCGAGAACTACTGGTCACTTTCCGGGTAAAGCTGGACGCCCCTGACTTACACACCGCCCTGGAGCACGCGGTAAAGGAATTTGACCAGCAGAGCAGCACGACAGTCAGGCTCAGTTATGGGATGGAAGGCAGCAGCCTGGGGCCCAACGGAGATATTCACGTGCTTCATATCGTTCGCGAGGCACTGAACAACGCAATCAAGCACGCAAAAGCCAGTGAGGTGCTGCTACGCTGCGAGCGCACCGAAGAGGGAGACTTTCTTTTCATTGTAGAAGACGACGGCATCGGCATTTCAGCTGAGCCGGAAAAAGAGCATCACTACGGTTTGTATACCATGCGCGAACGCGCCGAGCGCTTACAAGGCAAATTACACTACACATCACGCGACTCGGGTGGCACGCGTGTACAATTACTCGTCCCTGGCACCGCAAACCTGCTGCGGTCCTGAGGCGCATCTTAGTGATAGGGAGTACATCATGGTCGAGGCTGTAAACACAATCCTGCTTGTGGATGACCACCCTCTTCTGCGCAAAGGCGTCAGCCAGCTGCTGGATTTGGAGGATGACCTCAAGGTAATAGGTGAGGCATCCAATGGCGCAGACGCGGTTTCCATGGCGACAGAGCTGGACCCAGACCTGATTCTGCTCGACCTGAGCATGCGCGGAATGGACGGGATCGAGACGCTTGCGGCCATGCGCGACGCTGACATCAGCGCGCACATTGTTGTCTTTACTGTCTCGGATGACCGGGCAGATGTAATCGCCGCGCTTAAGGCCGGCGCAGACGGCTATCTGCTAAAGGATGTAGAGCCAGACTATCTTGTGGCAAGTATCCAACAAGCATGCTCCGGCAAAATGGTACTCAGTGACCAACTCACCGAAATACTCGCCTCATCCTTTCGAGACAATGAAAACACAAAGGATTTAGGAGCTCTCACTCGCCGCGAACTACAAATACTGAAATACATTGCCGAGGGGCTTAGTAATAAGCTGATCGCTCGCAAATTGGACATCGCGGAATCGACGGTTAAGGTTCATGTAAAGCATCTACTCAAAAAACTAGGCTTCCGTTCCCGTGTGGAGGCCGCAGTGTGGATGGTGGAACAGCAGAAGTAGTCGTTTAGCCACGCTTTTTTGAGCTTTCTACCACCAAAGAAACCCCTGTTCCAACATCGACCTGATAATTGCACATGCCTGGGGCTAACGTCCTGTAGATAAACAACTTTATTGGAAAGCGCAGATACTCCTTTGGGAGTAGTTCTTCTGTTAGATCTTGCTGGTGTAGAAATGACGCATGATCTACATCAACGCCCTCGCCCCGGCAAAAAAATATATTGCCAGCAGAATTTTTACTGGGGGACATTGAGATGTCGGAAGGCCGAATACATCTTACGGATCTGCAAGATCCAAGCATCAAGACACTGCACTTTACCTGGTTTGCTTTTTTCCTGACCTTTGTCGTGTGGTTTAGCCACGCACCTATGTTGGCGTTTATTCAGGAAGCATTTGATCTCAGCGGACAGCAGGTCAAAGCGCTGATGATTCTCAATGTGGCCATGACCATTCCCGCGCGAATAGTCATTGGTATTCTGGTCGACAAGTTTGGTCCCAGGCATGTTTACAGTGGACTCCTGGTTATTTCTGGTTTCATGTGTCTGCTTTTCGCCACTGCCAACAGCTATGAACAGTTGGCCATATTTCGTTTCTTGTTGGGCTTTGTCGGTGCTGGTTTCGTGATTGGTATCCGCATGGTCGGCGAGTGGTTTCCCGCCAAGCAGGTTGGCCTGGCCGAAGGAATCTACGGCGGCTGGGGCAACTTTGGTTCCGCTGCCGGAGCCATGACATTACCCACCATCGCCCTGATGTTCGGGGGTGAGAACGGCTGGCGTTACGCGATTGCACTCACCGGTGTAATGGCAGCAGTTTACGGCGTTATCTACTTCATCAACGTCCGCAACACACCCAAGGGCTCTACCTACTTTAAGCCTAAAAAGTCAGGCGGGCTGGAAGTCACGCATTGGGGAGACTTCTGGTTCCTGTTGGCAATGAACATTCCAATGTACATCGCGCTTGCGGTACTTACCTGGAAGCTTTCCCCAGCTAACCTCGGTTTACTGACTGACGGCGCCTGCTACGGAATTTACGCGGGCCTTTTTGCACTTTACTTGTTTCAAAGCAGCCAAATCTGGAAGGTAAACTACGAACGCCTGAAAGAAGGCGTGCCCGAGATGCAGCGCTACAAATTCAAGCAGGTTGCGATACTCGACTGGTCATACTTCGCTACCTTTGGCTCGGAACTGGCGGTTGTCTCCATGCTGCCACTATTCTTTCTCGAAACTTTCGAAGGACTGGATCCAGTAAAGGCCGGTCTCCTCGCATCCGGTTTCGCCTTCATGAATCTGGTTGCAAGGCCCAGCGGTGGCTGGATGAGTGATAACTTCGGCCGACGCAAAACAATGATTGTGTTGATATGCGGCCTGGCGGCTGGCTATTTCATGCTAAGTCAGATCAACGGCAGCTGGTGGATACCGCTTGCGGTAATGGCCACCATGACCTGCTCTTTCTTCGTGCAAGCGGGCGAAGGCGCAGTGTTCGCCATGGTGCCACTGGTGCAGCGCCGAATGACCGGCCAGATCGCCGGCATGGTAGGCGCATACGGAAATGTGGGGGCAGTAACCTACTTAACCGTGCTTTCATTTGTAGACTACAGCACCTTCTTCCTGGTGATAGCGGCTTCTGCAGGATTCGTATTCCTGCTGGTGATGTTCCTCGACGAACCCGAGGGTAAAATGACCGAAGTCTTGCCCGATGGTACAGTCCAGCTTATCGACGTTACCTGAGCCTCTTTTGCAATGACCCGCCAGTCGGCGGGTCTGATGCCCGAGATTCCTTTATGGACGAAACCAACCAATTCCGTGCGACGGTTGCCACATACACCGATAAGGGGTGTAAAAAGCCACTGAACGAAGACGCCGTTGGTTTTCATATCCCCGAGCAGGCCTTGCTTTCCACCAAGGGCGCGGTTGCCGTGGTGGCAGACGGGGTGAGCTCAGCAGAAGCGGGCCGTGAGGCCGCCAGACGCTCGGTGACCACAGTACTGAAGGAGTACTTCCAGACACCGGAGCTGTGGAGCGTAAAACACGCTGTACAAAAAACCTTATCCTCACTGAATAGTGAACTTTACGACCTGGGACGTGAAATGCCCGACGAAGCGCGCGGTTACATCTGCACGCTCAGCATGATCGTCATCAAGTCTCACATGGCCTACCTGTTTCACGCCGGTGACAGTCGAATTTATCGACTGTCATCAAAAGACCGGGCCTTTCAACAACTCACTCACGACCATGTGGCCAGTATCTCAGACGAGAAGCAGTACCTGATTCGCGCCATGGGTATGGATACCACGCTAAACATCGACGCCAGTACGCTGGAGGTCTACGAAGGCGATGTGCTTTATCTGGATTCCGATGGAATTCATGATTTCCTCGACGACGATGAGATCAGATCAATCATTGAGCTGTATCCGGACGATCCTGAAAAAGCTTGCAAGGAACTTGTCAATGCGGCCCTGGCCGCCGGTAGCGATGACAACCTCAGTGCGTGCGTGATGCGCATCGACAAGCTCGGTGTCGAGGAAAAAGCGGATTTCAGCGAAAGACTGACCAAGTTGCCATTTCCACCAGACCTCTATCCGGGATTAAAGCTGGATGGGTATGAAGTACTGGAAGAGTTGTGGGCAAGCGAACGCTCACAGCTGTATATCGTCCGGGACGAAGCAAACGGTAAAGAACTGGTCATGAAAACACCCTCTCCTTCCTACGTTGATGACCCCGCGTATATAGAACGCTTTGTCGCCGAGGAATGGATTGGCAGTCGTATTCACGATCCAAGGGTGGTCCGCATTATTGCGCCACGCAAGGGTGGGAAGAAGTTTCTTTACTACCTGATGGAAAAGGTGCCTGGAACCACATTGCAGCAATGGATCAAAGAGAACCCTGAGCCCCGCCCCAGTGTGGTGGCCAAAATTATTGTCGAGATCGCCGCCGGACTCACGGCGATGCATGCAGAGCAAGTGGTTCACCAGGACCTGAAGCCCGGCAATGTGATGATTATGCCTGATGGAAAAATTAAGATTGTCGACTTTGGCGCAGTGTATGCCCCAGGCCTACAGGAAATATTCAATCCCTTTGAACGGGAAATAGCACTGGGGACACTAGACTACGCTGACCCCTCCTATCGCTTCGGGATAAACACCTATATCAAGGGTGACATCTACTCCCTCGCGGTGATTACCTATGAAATGTTCACCGGAGGAAAACTACCCTACGGCAACAAAATGGAGCGCTGCAAAACCTTGCAGGAATTTCGGGACCTGGAGTACACACCCAGTTACGAGCATCGCGAAATCATACCACTTTGGTTTGATCAGGCATTACGCAAGGGCTGCAATAACGACCCTCAGCAACGGTACGATACATTGGAATCGTTTATCTACGACCTACAACACCCCAATCCTGATTTCGTCAAGGAAGCTCAGCCTCCGAGCGGTGTGGGCGATACGGTATTTTTCTGGAAAGCACTTTCGTTCTTCTGGCTATCAATGCTCGTCGCCGTGCTAATCCTGCTCTGGGCCAGCTGAAACGACGACGATATCTGTTGCCTGCCTAAAACAACAAATGACCTTTAATTAGAGGTCTTGCTTTCAGGGTGCCAGTAAACCGGGTAAGCAGTGTTATGGTGCGGCGTCAGCGTGTAGCTAGCTTGCAAAAACGCGACCAGGTCAATCAGCTGCGTTATCGTCATGCTGTCGTTAAATGTCACCATCTTTGAAGTTCCAGTCTCATCGGCCATTTCTCCCGAGCCGCGCCTTGCCACTCGATGCGATGGATTAATTACCGATGTGACCAGTTCACCATAGGTGCGAACCCTGGCCGAATTCCCTCCCAGCGGTATAGACACGCCTATCACATCAGCTAAATCCAGCTGCGGTACTTCGCTATGCTGGTGGCAAGCGTTACAGGAAAAGGCTACATAGTTTGCCTTGCCCTGCTCGGCATCTCCCTCGGGCAACGTAAAGCCAGCGGCCCCTTTAGGATTCGGACTACAAGCTGTAATTCCAACCAGCGCAATACCAAATACCGAAGCTTTGAATAAACTATTCATGACTGCCTTCTCCACATTAAAACGATCAAACACGAGCTAACCTGATAACGGCCCTGTATGAGAACTTAACACGCCCCTGAAAGCTGGCTATTGATGCGGATCAACACAGTGATAGAGGCTTTTACTTGATCGAAGAGGCCAGAATAAAGGCTTCGAGATCCTTATCGATACCCAACACATGGCGCTTCAGCCACTCCGTTAGATACGTCGAAATAATCGCCATAAATACCGCATCATGCTCCTGGTTCGGTGCAAGCAACTTTTGTATTTCGTCGCGGAAAAGATCGTGCGCCTGAACATGCGCATCGCGTCCGGGAAAATCCAGAAGCTCCATATAGCGCTCTTCAAGAGTAAAGTGAGTCTGCGTGTAGTCCCACAGTCGCTGTATCACTTCCGCTCCTGAATCGGGCTTCGCAATATCATCCAGAATTTCAAATAGCACCTGGTGTTGGGCATCCTGCCATACCAGCTCGCTGGTCTTTTGCATGCTGGAAACTGTGCCAAACAGGGGGAAACAAGACAATGACCCAAGTCATTGAACGTCAACTCAACTGCCCTGGTTCAGACCACAATAATCCAGGACAAAATCGGCAATTGATGCAATATCATCCAGCGCAAGCAGAGGACCCGCGCATTGGTAATCAGAAGGACTTATCGTCTCATCACTGGCAATAGCAACAATCGGCTGCGCTTCCGCGGGCAACACTTCAGTATTGTTAGAAGGCCTGACCACCTGGATCTTGGGTTGTTGCCCCATCTTGAAGCCCTCAACAATTACCAGGTCTACGGGATGCAATTGCTGGAGAAGCTGATCGAGCTCTGGTTCCTTGTCGTCACCCACTTCGCTCATCAACGCCCAGCGGCGATTAGAGGAAAGCAGCACTTGAGAAGCTCCCGCCTGTCGGTGGGTGTAGCTATCGCTCCCAGGCCTGTCGATATCAAAATCACAGTGGGCATGCTTAATAGTAGAAACCTGGAAACCACGGGCACTGATGTTTTCAACCAAGCGTGCCACCAACGTGGTCTTGCCGCTGTTCTTCCAGCCGGTCACACCGAAAACTTGCATTGAGTACCCCTTGCAAAAGAAGAGAAGGCTTGGCGCTTGATAACGTCAGGCACCTATCGTGGTTCGATGCAAAAGTCGATCATATCCCTCGTAGCCACCGGTGGCACAATGCAATACCGCGCGGTTATCCCACATCAACAGTGTTCCCTGCTGCCAATGGTGACGATAGCGGAACTCTTCACGAGTTTGCCATTCGTAAAGATCGGTCAGCAGCTCTCGCTCTTCCTCACCTTCAAGTCCTTCGATGCCGATAATGTAACCGACAGTACCCAGGATGGTTTCTCTACCCGTCTGCGGATGATTGAATATGATTGGGTGGGACTGGGTCGCTGCTGCGTCATCCGATGGTCGAATGTCCATGCTGCGACCAGCCGCCTTGTCTGCATCACCGAGAACACCGGCCGGCGAGTAGCCCATAATCGCTGAGTGCACTGCCCGCTTTCCCTCTAAACGCGCCCTCAATTCAGCTGGCATAGCGGCTACAGCAGCTACCTGATCAGCAAACAGCGTATCGCCACCCACCGGCGGAATGGTCACACCGTATAAACACGTTCCCTGTGGCGGAGTTGCCTGGAAACTCCAGTCGCTGTGCCACTGCTCTGCAAACAGCGAGGTGGTTTCATCCGCGTCACGTTTGACCGCAATAATGTGCTTACTATCCGCAATAGGTGCGATGAAGGGATCGTCTCCGAACGGACCAAAATACAGCGTAAATCGTTCAAGATCATCGTCACCCAGAGACTGATCAGGGAAACTGAGTACCTGGTGCTGTTGCCATGCTTCACGGATATCAGCAACCAATTGTGGTGTTAAGTCCTGAGAGAGATCAACTCCGAAGACCTGGGCGCCGCAAGACTGACCGCTGGCGTTAACTTCAATACTCATAAACCGATCCCTATTAACAGACTGGCCACAAACCCTGGTCAATCTCTATTGAGCAGTGTTATCAGAAAAAACGTATTCTGTTCTATACTGCCACGTTTTAAGGCGCCAACAAAAGCGCTACCGCTTTACGACAGAGGAAGCACAGGTGAATTACCCGAGCAGGGAAACCGTCATCGAGCAGTTGCAACTGGAGGCTCACCTTGAAGGCGGTCACTTCAAACGGAGTTTCCAGGCGGATCATCGTGAAAAGATAGCCACGGACAATGGCCCGCGTTACACCCTGACTTCCATCTATTATCTGTTGAGCGCAGAGTCCCCGGTCGGTCACTGGCACCTCAATCAATCTGACATCATCCACTACTTTCATCTGGGTAGTCCCATCGACTATTACCTGATTCATGCCGACGGTAATTTAACTACTGCCACCCTTGGCCCTGACCTGGCGGCCGGCCAACAACTTCAGCTCACCGTGCGCGGAGGCACCTGGAAGGCGTCGCATCTGGCCACGGGAGATTACGGACTCATTAGCGAAGCGGTCGCACCCGGCTTCGATTACGAAGACATGAGTATCGCGAAGCGGAGAGAACTCATCGCAGTTTTCCCGCAGCACCGCTCGCTTATAGAGGCTTACACCTGACCCCGGTATGACAAGATCAAACCTTATTCTTGTCGGCGTGATTGCCGTTCTCACAATGTCTGCTGTCCCAGTACTGGTAAAGTCCACTGCAGCCAACGAATATGCAATCGGCATTGCTCGACTGGGCATAGCCGTTCTCGCTTTCATTCCATTGGTTGCCTTGCGCGGACACTTATTGAAGTTAAGCGGACGTCAATGGCTACAGTTAATAATCCTTGGTGTCATGTTCGGCTTCCACTGGCTGACGTACTTTATGAGTATCAAGCTCGCCACAGCAGCCATCGCGGCATTAACTATTCTCACTTACAGCGTGCAATACCTGGTACTGGCCTACCTCTTCAATGGCGAGAAAGTTACCCCTATCGAGTGGCTCGCCATCGGCGTGTGCTTTGCCGGCTGCATTGTCGTCGCTCCAGACTTTTCACTGAGTAACGATGTTTCACTGGGCATTGCAGTAGGCCTGCTCAGCGCGCTTTTTTACGCCGCCATGCCGCTGCTGCACCAGCGAGCCAGCGATATTGGCACCCTGGAGCGAACCTGGGGACAATTTTTCTTTGCCCTACTGGTGTTTCTACCTCTGTGGGGCCGGGCAGACTGGGACCTGAGCCAGACAGACGTCTATCAGCTTCTGGTTCTGGGCGTGGTTTGCACTGTGTTTTCCCATGGCCTGTGGGTCAAGGCAAGCACCGAGCTACCAGCGCTCTATGCCAGCATGATTTACTTCCTGTATCTACCCGGTGCACTGATTGGCAGCGCGCTGTTTCTGGGGGAGCCAATAACGCCTGTCAAAGTGCTGGGTTGCACTCTGGTATTTGGCTCCAGCGCGGCGCTGGCAGTTTATCGCTACCGCCGCCGCTCGCTGGCGAGTTAATACAGCCGAGTAGTTTTCTCAGCAACGGTTCATTTTTAACTTATCTCTAAGGGTTCTCGTATGAGTTTTGAAACGGCTTCTATGGTCAAACCCGTCGGCAGTCACTTTGAAGCCAATATTGTCGACGGTTGGGATATTCAAGGTAATGCCAATGGCGGTTACCTGATGGCCCTGGGCGCACGTGCCATGGCCGCGGCCAGCAGGCCTCACCCGGTGACTGTGACCGCACACTTTCTGTCACCCGGCAGGGTCGGACCCATTAGCATTCACCCGGAAACCCTGAAGGCCGGACGAACATTCAATACCATGCGCGCCAGCGTGCGCGGGCCAGAAAAGACGCTTATCGAATTGCTGGGTAGTTTTGGTGAGCTGGAAAATGTCGACGGCGCTATTTTAGTAGATGCCGAACCGCCCGACTTACCCACGCCCGAACGATGCATTCGCATCGTTAGTAACGAACGAGGCTTTCCACCGCCAATGATGGACCGCTTGGAAATTCGTTTGCACCCGGAAGATGCGGCACTATTTAAAGGTCAGCCCAGCGGGCAGCCGCTAGTGAGAGGCTGGGTAAGGCTTCCCGACGGAGAGCCAATGGACCCCTTTGCCCTGATGCTAATCGCCGATGCTTTTCCACCCACTGTGTTCAACGCGCGCTTACCTGTGGCCTGGGTCCCTACGGTAGAAATGACAACCCAGATTCGCGGCATTCCCGCTGAAGGGTGGCTGCGTTGTAAATTCAGCACCCGTTTTATCACCGGCGGCGTGTTGGAAGAGGACGGGGAAATATGGGACAGCAGTGGTCGCCTGGTGGCCCTGTCGCGGCAACTGGCACTCATGCCCCGAGGATAGTAAACCCCGGGGAAGCGGGTGCTACATTCGGTCGAACTCGATTTTCCGCATGAAGCCCGCCATTTCCTTGAGGTACTTGCCCTTATCAAGGTGCACCAGATGGTTACCCGGGAACCAGTGAATTTGGGGCCTGTCCCAGTGGTCCCACAGGAGCCTGGCGTGCTTGGGCGGAGCCAGTCGATCGCCCGCTCCCGCAATCACCATCAAGCGCTCTTTGGGCAGCTTCGGTTGATACGTCAGTGCGGAGTGCACCGCTAACTCATGCCGGATATCCCTGACACTGGTACCCGTGGCCTTCAACATGGCCTTGATGGACAGGTTCAGCGGAAACCATTCCAGCACCAGGTCGGCAAGGCTCACCACCGGTACATTGGGAATCGCAAACTCCAGCCGATCTTCCACTGATGCCAATAACGCGGAAGTGTAGCCTCCCAGGCTGATCCCCGTTACCCCCACTTTGCTCACTCCCTCTGACTCAAGGTAGTCCATAAAAATGCGGAAGTCGTGCACCGCGTGAGCGAAGGATTCGTTGATATGAGCGGTGCCGTTAGCAAAGAAGCCGTGGCCACTAAAGGGCGATGAGCGTGCTGCACGTTTGCCATGATGAGGGAGCGTATAAAGCAAAATATCGTAGCCCTGCTCATAAAACCATGGCAGCGCAAAGAACATGCGGTTCATCCAATAAGGATCGGCCATAAAACCGTGTATCACCGCAATGGTAGGCCTTGGCCCGTCATTGTGACGCCAGTGTTGGGCGACCGCGCGCATATTGCGCTTCAATTTGGGGTATTCGTCGCGCAACTTCGGGTTTACCGTTTTAAAGGGGCTGTCAAAACTGAGCAGGCGACAACTACCGTCATTGGGTCGAAAACGGAGCAAACCAGCGTTAGATGATTTCATCTGTACACGTGAGGAGTTGGGGCGCTTGAAAAATACATCCGGGTCGGCTTTGTTTGCCTTGCGCTGATAGAAAGCGCGATTCCCCGCATCGCGCTTTAACTGCATCGGTTTAAGGCTGGAAGGCAACGCCAGCGTGTTTAACATACTGGCCCCGGTTGTGCGCAACAGCAGGTCACCTAACGCTGTCGCGTCAACCGTCATTTCGGTTCGCAAATCCAGCTCGAAATCGTCAGGGAATTTATGGAAGCTGCTCTCCAGGTGCTCCCACCAGGGCTGTGGCGGCATAATACGCCGGGTATGACTATAGGTCTCGTTGGCGACCCGGGAGACGGTGGTGGCGATGTCGTACATGCTGCTGACCCCTGCGGTATTTTTATAGCAGTCAGTGTACCCGATGGCGGGCGATTTGCTAACTCTGCGAACGGTAAAGCAGCCGAGTGAACTCCTCAATTCAGCCGCTGGAAGCGTCCACAAAAGATGGATGACGGGGATCAGAACCTGAACGACTGAATGCCTTTCAATTGCCAGCGCTGGGACAATTGACTACATTGGCCTCCAGATCGTTGATACTGCGGAATTTAGTTTGAGCTTAACCTCTCTTGCCGATCACTGTCGTGTTCTCTCCATTGTGGCCATGGCACTTTGGCTGTGCGCCTGCACCAACCACGAACACCAGGCTTACAACGCTGGCGGCCAACCCTATACGATGCCTGTGGCATATCCGGCTGGATATTATGACTACAGCGCACCTCGCCCAGCGCCGGAGACCTACCAACTCCCGTTCCAACAAGTGCCTGGCTACCACCTATCCGGTATTCGCTTTCCATCCAGCGAGCAAAATGGCCAGCCCGGCAACCTGGTCGATGCGCGTTATTTCCGCAGCCACAAAAGCGGTCCCAAGCCACTGCTGATCGTGTTACCCATATGGGCGACACACACCTTTCCGTCCACGGTCATATCCAACGGCTATGTCCAGCACACTCAGGGGCAGGTTAACGTTCTCTGGCTGCAGGGTGATGGGCCCCTGTTCGATTGGTTCGAGCTTGCAAAAATTGATAACGAAGAAGAGTTCACGCGAGAGGTGGAAGCAGCATCAGCACGGTTTCGCGCGGTTTCCATCGACACTCGTCGCCTGATCGACTGGGCAGAGACCCGCCCGGAGATCGACAGCTCGCAAATCGCCATTATCGGTTTTTCCATGAGCGCGCTGGTCGGTGCCAATGTCGCCGGCAACGACCCGCGTATTAACACCGCCGTCTATGTACTGGGAGGCGCCAAGCCCTGGAACATGATGGCCGAATGCAACCTGGTGGTGCAGTACATGCGCGAACAAGTCAGCGAAGATCTGGGTTGGGACCAGGAGCAGTACCGCGAATTTTTCCGCAAACACCTGACGCTAGGCGATCCAGCGCGCTGGCGTGGTCACTACCGGCCCGAAAACACCCTGATCATCGAGAGCGGCAAAGATGACTGTATCCCAGAGGGGTCTCGTAAAGCACTGTTTTACGCCACAGGCCAGCCCGAACGAGTCGTCTATCCCTATAACCATTGGCAGCCCTTCCTATCAATGACGCCGGTAGGGCGCAATGTCCTGACCCGAGATATCTTCGAGTTTCTCGATCGTAAATTATTGCCCAGCCGCAAGGATTCCCACCAGGGCAGCCACATCCTGACTTCCTCAACCCAATCAAAATAGGCTCAATTGACTTTTATCGACCCCTGCCTATACTGAGTTCCAAATTGATACTATTAGAGGCCGTGCATGTCCAAAGGTGTGGCATTGATCATTGGCGCCGGTGATGCCATCGGCAGCGCAATCGTGAGGAAATTTGCCGCTCGCGGGCTGACGGTGTGCGCGGCCCGACGTAATCCCGAAAAGCTCAAACCGCTTATGGATGAGCTGCGCGAGAAGGGCGCTACGGCTTACGCCTACCAGTTGGATGCACGTAACGAAGAACAGGTTGTGGACCTCTATCGTCGCATTGAGGAAGAGGTGGGTGAACTGGAAGTTGTCGTGTTCAATGTAGGCGCTAACGTACCTATGGGTATTCTTGAAACCGACAGCCGCAAGTTTTCTAAAATTTGGGAAATGGCCTGCTTCGCCGGTTTCCTCTGCGGGCGAGAGGCGGCTCGCTACATGAGCACTCGTAAGCGTGGCACCATCCTGTTTACCGGGGCCACGGCCAGCGTACGCGGGGCTGCCGGCTTTGCCGCCTTCGCCAGTGCCAAACACGGCTTACGTGCACTGGCCCAGAGCATGGCGCGGGAACTGGGGCCGCAAAACATTCACGTGGCTCATATCGTCATTGACGCCGCAGTGGACACCGCCTGGATCAACGAAAACTTTCCCGACGCAGCTGCACTCAAGGAAAAAAACGGCATCGTTAACCCGGACGACCTGGCAGACAATTACGTGATGCTGCATGAACAACCGGCCAACAGCTGGACCTTTGAATTGGATGTGCGCCCCTGGATGGAGCGCTGGTAAGGAGACACCATGAGCAAGACACTCGAGTTCTACTTTGACTTTGGCAGCCCCACTGCCTACCTGGCCTACTGCAGGCTTGGGCAACTGGCAAACCAGTACGACCTGGCGATTCACTACAAGCCAATGTTGCTAGGCGGCGTGTTCAAGGCCGCCGCCAACACCTCCCCTGTCACCGTGCCCGCCAAAGGGAAATATATGCTGGAGCAGGACCTGCCCCGCTTTGCCCGACGCTACGATGTGCCACTCAAGGTCAACCCGCACTTTCCCGTCAACACCCTGAACCTGATGCGTGGAGCCATCGCGGCCGCAGAATTGAACTGCCTGGATGACTATCTGCAAGCGGTCTTCACAGCGATGTGGGTGGATGGCAAAAATATGGGCGAAAGCGATATCGTTGCTGCGGTTCTCAAAGAAGCATCATTAGACGCGGAAGGTATTATCAACCGCTCCCAAACTCCGCAGGTAAAGGCTGAACTCATCAGCAATACCGAGGCTGCTGTGGCCAGAGGCGTGTTCGGCACTCCTACCATGTTCATGGATGACGCTATGTATTTCGGCCAGGACCGACTGGATTTCATTGAGGAAGCTCTAAACAGCTAACCTTCAGATGAGTAACACCGGATAGAGCGAAGCCACTAACAGCACTGCCATACTTACGTTAAAAATGACCAGGCGCCGCCGGCTAGTCAACAGTCGCTGTAGTTGTTGACCCAGCAGTGTCCAGCAGCTGACACAGGGTAAATTAATCGCCCCGAATACAACCGCCACTAAAATTACAGCCGATAGGTTTTGCGATGGTGCATAAACCGTTAGCGCCGTCAGCGCCATCGTCCATGCCTTTGGGTTCACCCACTGGAACAGCACTGCCTGAATAAACGTAATCGGCTTGCCTTGGGTTTCTACCGAGGCTTCCGTACCCGCAGGGGCGGCAGACGTTGCGATCTTCCATGCCAGGTAGACCAGGTAAACAACACTCACAACCTTAAGTACTTCATAACTCAGTGGATAGGCCTCAAACAGTCCTACCAGCCCAAGGCCCACGAGGGTCACCATGGCGGTAAAACCAAGGCCAACTCCCAGCATATGTGGAAGCGTACGACGAAAGCCGAAGTTTGCCCCCGAAGCCATGAGCATCAGATTGTTAGGCCCGGGCGTAATCGAGCTGACAAACGAAAACAGCGCCAGTCCTGTGAGCAGTTCAAAAGTCATGCCGCAATTATGGACGTTTTTACACAGGAGATGCTGTAATTCACATAAAACAGTTCCTGCTTTGCGAAATAATGGCCTGGTTAAAGAGTAACCCAAAGGTGGCTACGTGCAATCTGAACCATGCGGCCCAATTATCGCCACCTGTTGCGAGCTCAAAATCGACCGAGCCTGACAAGCTAAACTGCCAATATCCTCGCTGTGGAGTAAACTGTGCCGCTAGAAAACACACAGGTAAGGCCATGAGCGACTTCGACAACCCCTTTGCCAGCGAAGAGATCACTCCACCCTTTAGCGACGAGTGGGAAGCGAAACGCAGGGTAGCTGCAGCCATTCGCGACTTGACCGAGGTTTTGGTCACCAGCTCGCCAGACACTGGGAAGATGCACGCTATTGCCGCGCAACTGGAAGAGACCGCGTCTGACTTTTCCCGCTCGCCGCGCGTACAGGGGCGGCTTGAATGGGCCCTTAGTGAAGAGCACGGTTCGTTCGGCCAAATCAGCCACGAGCTGAATCCTCTGGCAGGTTACAGCAACCCCATCGCGCCACCGGTCAACACCTGGTTGGAAGGCGACAAGGCACTGGGCCGGTGTTTCTGTGGCTGGGCTTATGAAGGTCCACCTGGGAGCGTTCACGGTGGCTTTGTCGCAGCTATTTTTGATCAGTTCATGGGCATGGCCCAGAAACTTGGCGGGCAGCCTGGCATGACCGGCTACCTGCATGTGAACTACCACAACCGCACACCGCTTAATGCCACGCTGAATATGGAAGCTCAGCTGGTCAAAGTAGAGGGACGCAAAACGGTCATCTCAGCACAGATGTTTGCTGGCGAAACCATGACAGCAAGCTGCGAGGCATTGTTCGTAGAACCGCGAAAAGGTATTTACTCTCTAGAGGCACAGAGGCCGGAGAAATAAACTGCGCTGGACACGGCGCGTCGCAATGAATCAACCGAAGGCGCCAATGATGGCACCCATAAGCGCAAATTGAAGCACGTTGAAACCTGCATCTATGCCAAACAACGCCTTCGGATGTCGAGAGAACAGATAATTGACACCGAATGAGGTAGCGACAAAGCCAACGCCAATCACCAGGGCGTAGACGACAGCGACCTTCACATCGCTCCCTGACGGCACAACAGCTGACAGCAAAATAGCCTGCATCAAGGTTAAAACAAACGCCAAGCCCATGATAACCGCAGGGTGACCTTTACTGGTGAGATCCTCATCAGACAATCCCATGAAGCGCTGCCAGGGCTTGCCGAAGAGCGGGCCGTACCAGATACCACCCAGTACGAAAGCGGCTAAGGCCGCTGTCAGGGCCGCGGTCAAGTTTAAATGCAGGTCTACTTCCATAATCACACACCACTTATTCGCTTATTGTTTTGCTCAAGATTAGCACACCGGCAGTATCCCGAACGAAGTTCTGCAGCAAAGCAATAAGCGGCCGCCGGGCTATAATATCTACCTGGAATTTCTAGATAAGCAGCCTATGAATCACATTATTCTAGACGGCAATCAAGTCGTGCCCTCCAAGATCGTTTGTATCGGTCGTAACTACGTTGCCCACATAGCAGAATTGGGCAACGAGTTGCCTGAACAAATGGTGGTGTTCGGCAAGCCCAACTCAGCGATTGGGACTACGCTTTATGCCGAATTGGGTGGCGAGCCCATCCACTACGAAGCAGAAATCGCCTTGCTAATGAAAGACGGTGTACCCGCTGCCGCGGGCTTTGGACTTGACTTGACCAAGCGCAACTTACAGAACAGGCTCAAACAAAAGGGCCTACCCTGGGAGAGGGCCAAGGCATTCGATGGCGCGGCCTTATTCTCAACTTTCACAAGCGTTAAAAGCACCGAAGACATTTCCCTGCAGCTGCGAGTTGACGATAGCCTCCGCCAGTCCGGTGGTGTCGAATTGATGATGTATTCCCCGCAAGTCATTGTTGAACAATTACAGCAGTTCACCACCCTCGAGGACGGCGATATTGTAATGACGGGCACTCCGGCAGGCGTCGGCGAAGTCAGGGCGGGGGAGCGTTTCGAAGGCAGTATCACGCAGCGAGGAAAGCGTATTGCAAGCCATTACTGGCTGGCGAAATAGTCAAAATTGCGAAGAAGTTCACATTTTCGCGCCCAAAAAGGGAACCAATTCAACTTTTTTGCAATCAGTGATCGACATATTACCCCAGTAAAAATAGCCTGAAATTATCAGTATTTACGCCCCGGAGGATGGGATGCGCTTAGTAAAGGTTTCAGCCACGAGTCTTCAGCCCGGCATGTTTGTTGCCGAGCTGGATCGTCCGTGGCTGGAAACCCCCTTTACTCTTCAGGGTTTCGTGGTTAGAGACCCTGCTGAAGCTATCTACGTTTCTAAATTTGTTGACCATGTTTTCGTCGACGCTGAGTACAAAGCCCAGCGCGAATTTTTAAAACTGGATACAGCACCCACGCACACGGTTCCACGTGAGCGCCTGGAAATGAAAGCCGACATGCGCGAGGCCCGCGTTTGTTTCGATAACGCCACTGACACTCTCGACAAAGTCTTCGAATCATTAAAAGCCGGACGCAGTACTGAGTTCGCAGCAGTGCAGGAATGTATTAGTCCACTCATCGAATCCGTGTTCAAAAACCAGGAAGCAGTGGGCGCACTTTTAAGGCTAAAAGAAAGTGGCGACTATCGCTTTGAACATGGTGTTTCTATGGCAGCCTGGGCCTCTATCCTGGGTCGCCAGATTGGCCTTCATCGCGATGAACTGGAGACTCTTGCGGTCGGCTGCGCCATGTGCGATGTCGGCATGACACAACTACCGGCCCAGATGCTGGGTCAGTCTCACCAGTTAACTGAAGGTCAGCAGCGGATTATTCGCGCTCACCCCACAATGGGCGCCGAACTGGTCAACGAATCTCACAACGTAAATTTTGAAGTACTGGGCATTATCGAGAATCATCATGAGCGTCTCGACGGCTCGGGCTATCCTCGAGGACTCGAAGGAGCTGCCATTCCCCTGCTGGCGAGAATTGCAGGCCTGGTAGATGCCTATGATGCAATGATTACTCCGCGGCCCTGGGCCCCAGCCCGCACCTCCCATGAGGCGGCACAGGAATTGCTCGATTCAAAAGGCAGTAAATTCCAGGATGCTTTGGTGGAGCAGTTCATACAGGCCATCGGACTGTTTCCTACCGGCACGTTGGTCGAGCTCAATACCGGAGAAGTCGCCATCGTCACTCGCCAAAACGATACCCGCCGTTTAAAGCCGGAAATTGTGGTTGTGCTGGATCAGCAGAAGCAGCGCAAGGATCAACTGGCAATTATTGATTTGTGCAACCAGGATGATCCCCGCGGTATCGAGCGTTGGATCACCAGGGAACTGGTACCTGGTAGTCACGGTGTGAACAGTGAGGAGTACTACTTATGATTTCCTCCGATTTCAACATGGTTGGCCTCGTGGAACTGGCCGACGCGGAAGAATTATTGGATCGCCACGGGAAATCCAGCTTCGGCGACATACAAAAAGTGTTTCTGCAGCGACTTCAAGACTGGGTGCGGCCGCGAGATGACTGGAAGCAACTGGATGATAACCGTTTCTGCGTGGTATTGAGGGGTATGGGTACGCGCGGCGAACTGGAGCTGGCGACCTCGAAACTTGAGCGAATGTTCTCCGAGCCTCACTACCAGTTTGGTCGCCCGGTTCCACTCGCCATTAAAGCAGGTTTTACTGAATCAAAAGACCCTGACAAAAATATGGAACTGGCATTGCATCAAGCCAGCCTGGCGCTGCGCCAGGCACAAAAAGGAAGCGAGCTCTTTGATGTCTATGCACCACAAAAAGTGGTGCGGGCAGATGAAGAACGCAAGCTACTCGAACGGCTTGAGTCTGCTGTTGAGCTTGGCGAACTTCAGCTCTACTACCAGCCTAAAGTTCACGCCAGCTATCAATCACTGGTAGGCGCCGAGGCTCTTATGCGCTGGCACACTCACGACAAACAGGTGATACCCCCTGGTCAGTTTATTGAAGTCGCCGAGCGCCACGAAGTGATCAGGCCCATGACATTCTGGGCCATCAAAAATGCTGTCGCTCGCCTGTCCCGCTGGCCTGAAGAATTGAGTATTGCTGTTAACGTCACTCCACAACTGCTGCTGGATGACCAGCTACTCGCTGTTGTCGGTGATGCTCTGGATATCTACGGTATCTGTCCTTCGCGCTTGGTGATTGAAGTGACAGAACGCATCATGGTGGACAACCATCAAACCATGATGAACCAACTGGCCCTACTGCGTAACCGAGGCGTCAAGATATCCCTTGATGACTTCGGCACCGGCTTTTCCTCTCTGTCTTACTTTCGCGACCTCCCCGTTGACGAAATCAAAATCGACGGCAGCTTTGTCATGAGTATGCTTGAATGTGGAAAAGACCACGCCATTGTCAAAGCGGTGATCGATCTGGCCCACAACTTCTCCATGCGCGTGGTGGCAGAAGGTGTCGAAACCATGGAGATCGCTGAACGACTGAAGGACCTTGGCTGCGACATACTGCAGGGCTACGTTTTTGATCGCCCACTTGAAGTGAACACCTTCGAAGCCAGCTACGGCATCGGTCGCCCCAACGCCGACAATAGTGAGCCCCTACGTAATCACCCTATTAATTGATACTAGCGCAACATATTCACGTTTGAAGTCGGCTCAGTTTTCCAGTAGCTTGTAGGCAAGTCAGTGAGTAGGAGCCCATGCAAGCGATCCTGCGTTTGGACATAGCGGGCCAGCCACGCGGCTGGATAACCGCACACGAGGCAGTCTCTGCCTACGCCAAAGGCGATGTTATTTACGGCATCGGGGACTCACTCCCGCCGGTTTTCGGAGGGATACAGAGGCTCTCTGGTCTTCGCTCCAGAATAGACCTGCAACCTATCGTCGCCATCCAGGGACGCATTGTTCAAAATTTTGCACCCCCACTTTGTAATCGCACCCTATTTCGCCGAGATGACCATCGCTGCCTGTATTGCGGACAGCAGTACACACGCTGTGACCTGACCCGCGACCATGTCAGACCTACTTCTCGCGGAGGGCTGGATAAGTGGGAAAACGTGGTTGCCGCATGCCGCCGCTGTAACTGGCAAAAAGATAATAAGACACCCGAAGAAGCTGGCATGCCACTGCTGGCAGTGCCGTTCAGGCCCAACCCTTCCGAATGGCATTTCCTGGCGAAGGACCGGATTCTCGCCGACCAAATGGAATACTTGTCACGTCAGTTCAAAGCTGAACGTGCCTGGGCACACTGAGATCGTAGCGACTAGTCGGCTTCGGCTGTCGTGGAGTATGCGGAAAGATCCAATACCTCAATTTCATCGAGGCCGACCGGCTCTCCTGACAGCCAAAGCAGCAAGCGCCTGCCATCGGTAAAATAGGGATCGCCAGTAAGATTACCCCTGGGCTGGTCATACTCAGCGGCACCGACACCGCCCATATAACCGAATGCTTTTACCGCCTGACTGTAAGCGAGGTCCTCTAGCAGAAACTCTCGGGTTTCATCGACGTCTGGATCAATCTTGTGGGTAGTAATTGTCTTGCGAGTGAAGCGCACACCGATATCGCGACTTATCTGCCCTATCCACACCGGCTTACCCTCGTGACGTAATGGAGTCATCCAAACCCGCAGATGGTTGCGCTCATTAATACTGCTTCGGGCCCGTTGCAGTGCAGCATCCTGCGGACGATCAAACACATACAAGGCGCTGACCGGCGAATAACGATAGCGTCCGCCGGTTAAAGCAGAAACGGCCGTCTTGAACAGGGACGAGCCATAGATGGTCTCCGTTTCATCCCACCCTGCTCGCATAAATGCATAATACAGATCCCGTGGTTCGCCAACGAAGACCAGGTTCAAAGGGTCACCCTTGTCTTTGCCGGCGGCGTCGTGAACGCAGCAGGGCATGGACTCTAGCTCAGCCACTAACTCGGCGAGATTGACATCGCGCACCTCATCGCCAGGGTAGATATTGGCCATGTCTACCTCGTAATGATCCAGCTTCAATCCCGGCACAGGCACAAAAAACGTCATCAGATAGACTTCGCCATCGCCTATCACGTCGACGTTGAATGACTTGGTTCCCTCGTCCACCCGACTGAATATGTACCCCGACTGAATCGAATTGGCAGCTACAGAAAGGCGGACATGAGACCTTCTCTCAAAACGTTGGGCATGACCCAAACTAAACTCGACACGACTGCGGTTGGCCGCTTCCCGCGGTGTGAAATAGGCCTGGTCCAGGCCCATGGGCGTTAAGTACAACGCAGTTTCGCCACGGTTTTCCACTTGCACCCAAACCGGCTGTACTCCCTTTTTATAAAGGTCCATGCCAAAAATTTTCTTGGTCTCTTCCTTACTGGGAACTGCCGTAGACACCAAGAGCTTACCTTCGGTTTGTGTATGCAAGCGATTGTTGGGCGGGGCTACCTGCTGACCCTGAAATATTGGCTCTACACCAGACCGCTCTGGGCTGCGCATACTATAGACAAATTGCATCTCGTCCAGGGCCTTAATATCCTCCGAGAGAAACACAACGAGCCGGTGCCCGTCGGTAAAGTAGGTCGCACCGCCAAATGTCGTAAGGGGATTTTCAATAGACACTGCACCAACCCCCTTAACATAGCCGGCAAATTCCAATGAGCCGTTGTACCATAGGTTTTGCAACAGGAATTTTTGAGCGCTATCCAAATCCGCAGTCACACTCTCGCGGGCGAAGAGTGCGCCAAGTTCAGTATTCTCCTCCAGCTTTTCCGCAAAAAGTGATAGCCGACTAGCATCATCGGAAAAATAGTAGACTTGAGTAACCCATACTGAATCCCCATCTACTTTCCAGGGAGTTAACCAGAAATGCAGGGCGATGCGCTCGTTGCCGTCTTTTCGATACTTCCAGAAAACCGCGTCAGGAGAGCGATCCTTATAGCGCTGCTTGCGAGCCTTTACACCCGTTTCCGCACTGGTTTCCAACCACCCACCTCGCAGCATGGCTCTGCGTACAGCCTCGCCACTACCCACCATAATCGCGTTAAATGGCGCACCTTTTTTTGTTTTGGTTTCGTCGGTCGCGCAGCAACCCAGTTCATTTTCAACTTTCTTGCGTAGCCCAGTAAGGTCCAGATCAATAACCTCATCCGGTGAATACAAATTGGCAAAATCAACCCGGGTGTAGTCAGCCTGAAAACCGGGGAGCGGCACAAAAAAAGTGAAATCGTAAGCCTCGCCCTGCTGCATCAGATTAAGGTTGAAGCCTTTAGTGCCCGGCAGTAAATGGGTAAATACCAGCCCACTCATCTTGCCCGAAGCAGGAATTTGGCGAGAAATTCCATTGTTATAAAACCAGGATTGCATATCTTCGTAGCCTTCCTTGCTGAAAGGCTTGCGATTCATGTAGGCCACTTCAATTGGCGAATAGTAGTCTCTATCGATACTCCAGGTGACCAAACGAGCAGGCGCGTCGGCACGATTTTCAATTTCCAGCCAGACCGGCTGTATGCCCTGCGAATACAAGTCCAATCCCGTTAACGCCTTTGTCTCTTCAGCCGTCGGCACGGACGCAGAAACTGTAAAGCTTCCCTTTTGCTGAACTAAAGCACGCTGGGTGAACGCTGCAGCGTCAGAGCCGGAAACCTGATAAGGCCTGGAGGCACACGCCGCCAATACCAGAGATAGCAGGAATACCGCGAGGAAGCGGAACGCCCTGTCTATTCCCGTGACAATGCGATAGCGGCTGTTTCGCATATTTACCTGCTCCCTGGAAAACACAGCTTAGTATTGATCCTGCGGCCCCAACTTCATCAATACATTCATCACCCGCTGCATGCCGTCTCGCGCCGGCTGTTTGAAGACGGTCTCTTCGCTGTTTTGCCAGGACATTTTGCCCTTTTCATCCATCTGCACATGCCAGGCGTTGTCACCGCTCATGTTTCGCTCCAGAATTTTCGCTAAATCCTCAGCCAGTTCAGGAGAATCTACCATGGCACCCATTTCAGTATTGATAGCACGTGACCGAGGATCCAGATTCATGGAGCCAATAAACACATACCGACGATCAGCGACTGCACATTTACTATGCAAGCCCGAAAAACCTGCGCTGACCGGCGGCACATCCACTATTGATTGCTGTATCGCCGGGTTAGCCTGAAACTCCCAGAGATCGACCCCGGCGTCGAGGAAGTCGTCTCGCCATGGCTCGTAATGACTATTGACTGCAGGCACGTCATGAGACGCCAATGAATTAGTCAGTAACCTGATCTTTACCCCGGCGGCCCGCTTTTGCTCCAGAAATTTAAGTGCAGAATCTCCCGGAATAACATAAGCGTTTTGAATGAGCAGCTCCTCCTCGGCCAGGTTGAAGAAATTAAACATGCTGCCTGCCATACTCTGGGAGATCTGTTCTCTGGCAGCCTCGTCATAAACCAGCTTGCTGCGGCCAATTCGAAGACTCCCCTGCAACTCTCTTAACTCAGGACCCCAGCCCTTGGGTTGCAGCGGGAAATGCTCGAGCTGCGCTGCATTGGCAATTTTTTCCTGTAAAGCTTCGCGCTGCTTGCGCGCAGCGCTTCGGCTGGGCTCAGTACTGAGTGCATCCGCAGTGACCACCCATTCACTGTTCCAGAATTGGTCAAACATTGCATTCGCTTCCAGCCCTATCTGGCCAATACCAAGGAGGTCGGTATCGTGAAAATTATAAGTGTCACTAAGCCCAAAATAGTGATCTCCTATATTGCGGCCGCCGATAATTACAGCGTGTCCATCAACAATCATCAACTTGTCATGCATGCGAGTATTGAGTCGCTCCATCCGTGCCAACATTTCGCCAGCGCGATTGAGCATGGAGGTGCGATCCTCCCAGGGGTTAAAAATCCCAAATTCCATGTTGGGAGCTGCATGCAAATTGGCAATCAGTTGATCATGGCCCTGTAAAATCAGGTCGTCCACAATGAGGCGCACTTTTACACCGCGCTTCGAGGCAAGAATCGCCCGCTCTAAAATCAATGAGCCGCTATAGTCCGGGTACCAAAGGTAAGTCTGTATATCCAAAGACGTGGTGGCGGAATCAATGAGTGCAAGACGCCACGAAAGGCCATCAAAGCTGGAGTCCAATACACGAAAGCCTGAGTAGGCTTCACCGTGTTCCGCGAGAATCGTTGCGGAGATCTCAGATAAAATGCCGCTGGTTGCCGGAGGCAAGGCGGAGGAAGCCACCTTCTCAGGCAGCTCTTTCTTCAGGCTTGCACTGCTACAGGCCGTTATTAATCCCAACAGAAGCACCCACGCGCCGGTGACCAAAGCGGCTCTTATGCCAAGGGCGCTATAATCTTTGCGTGTCATTACATTTCCCCTCTTGCCTGAGAGAAGCTTACCAGAGACGGCGTCTGCTAAAAGCCCTTAGCAAACAATACGCCAAACACCCAGACATCCTCACCGTCGACAAGGTCGACATTTACCTGAGGAGCTATCTCCCATCCGTCAGACAAGGCAAAAGCTCGCTCGACGCCCAGTCTCAGAAGCTCTTCAGTGCCGTGATGACCATCTTCAATCCCAGGTGCTGCATACAACTTCCAGTGCCCCAGATGCCAACCAAAAGGCAACACCGCAACCCAGAAGTCGCCATCACCACCGGTATATTCAGCTACGGCACCCAGGCTAAAGCTCTCATTAAAGCGCCTTGCATACTCAAAACCGATCGCCGGCCCATTTTTCCGCCTGCCTGCATGAGTGATGCCTGCAAAAACACCCGCCGTGTTTTTATGAAAGCTATGCGATTCGTGGCCGCCCGCGTCAGGCGAATCGTGGCCTTGATCACTGGCGGTGGCGTTCCCATGCAATAGAACAAACAAAATCAGCCCCAAGGTCTTGGCCCCAATGAGTTTCTTTTTTGGCATCGCTGGACTCCCGGGGTTACAAGACTAAGCTTTTATTCAGAGGTCATTGCTTCTTTGACTTTGTCCATATCGACTGACTCAGACGCCTTTTCCTTGTCCACCGAGTCGTAGGCCTTCTTGTAGTCAATATCATCACCGGTAACTGCCTCGGTCATTTTCTCCTGATCGACCGACTCCATGGCCTTATCTTTATCCACAGCCTCCATCAATTTGCCTACGTCTTGCGCTGAGGCTGAAAAAGCAAATGGCAGAGCTGCTATAGCCGCTAATCTGATAATGGTTCTCTTCATTGGTCATCTACCTCTATGTAATAATATTCAGGGCTCACCTGGCTTAGGAGAGCAGGAGGAAACTGTGATGAGAATAGTTGGTGTCACCGCAACAATCCAGTCGCCTGTTACTTCACACCCGATGATAACAAAAACAATCTCCAGCAGATTTATGCCGGAAACCATGCTCCTGCGTCTATAATCAACAGCGGGCGCTAAATATGCCCAAGCAGCCACAGAGGAGCAACCACTTGTCCAGCGAACACCTCAATGCAGTAAAGTCCATGATGGAGCAAATGGCCCGATCCGTGATCGGCCAGGAGGAGGTCGTACGCACCCTGACCCTCGCTTTGTTATGCAATGGCAACGTGTTGCTGGAGGGACTCCCCGGTACCGCCAAGACTCGTTCAATAAAGACTCTTTCGAGAGTGTTACAGGCCAGCCTGGGGCGTATCCAGTTCACCCCCGACCTGTTGCCGTCCGATGTCACCGGCAACGAGGTCTACCAGGACAACCAGGGGGTGTCCGAGCTTATATTCCAGGAGGGGCCAATCTTCAATGAGCTGGTGCTGGCGGATGAAATCAACCGCGCTCCGGCAAAAGTCCAGGCCGCGCTGCTGGAGGCCATGGAAGAACGCCAGGTCACCGTAGCAGGTAAAACTTATAGGTTGCCGCCACTGTTCATGGTGCTGGCAACCCAGAACCCCATAGAACAGGAAGGCACTTATCCTCTGCCGGAAGCGCAAATGGATCGCTTCCTTATGAAGATTTCTGTGGACTATCCCGATAACGCGGCCGAGCTGTCTATCGTACGCATGCTGCAGGCTGAAGAGGCTGCGCAGCAAGAAGAGCTGGCGATGATCTCCCAGGATCATATTTTCGCTGGCCGTGACGTGATCGGAAACATGACAATAGCAGCACCGGTTGAGCAGTACATTGTCGACCTGGTCATGGCTACCCGCCAGGCCGGTGACTACAGCGAGCAACTTGCAGCCTGGGTGGACACTGGGTCTAGCCCCAGGGCCACCATTGCGCTGCATCGCACCAGCCGCGCCAGTGCCTGGCTAGACGGACGCGATCACGTCACCCCTGAAGACGTCCGCTCTGTGCTCCACGCGATTATGCGCCACCGCCTTATCCTCAGTTACGACGCCCTCGCCGACAGGGTATCTCCTGACGATGTCATCGACGAGATCATCACCCAGGTGGCCGTGGGCTGAGTCATGTCGGTGGATGCCAATGCGCAAATCTACACCAACCTGCAGGATCTGGTGCGGCTGCGTTACACGGCCGGCGGCTTTAGCTACCTGCCCCGCCAACCGGTACGTTCGCAATTGGCCGGACGCAAGCGCTCCAAGCTGCGGGGCCGCGGGTTGGATTTTGACGAGCTTCGCCACTACCGACCTGGTGATGATATTCGCACTATGGACTGGCGGGTAACCAACAGAACCGGTAAACCGCATGTCAGGGTTTACACCGAGGAAAGAGACCGTCCCGTTCTGGTCATCGTTGATCAACGTCTGCCCATGTTTTTCGGCAGCCAGTACAAAATGAAATCGGTGATCGCAGCCGAAGTCGCCGCTATCACCGCCTGGCGCGTCATCGAGGTTGGCGACCGCATAGGCGCAATCCTTTTTAATGATGAAAGGGTCGCAGAAGCACGGCCCGCCAGAAGCGAAAAGAAAGCCATGGGGTGGTTAGGAGACCTGGCCACCATGAATAACGAGCTGTCAGTGAATTCTGGCGTACCCAGTCGGCCTGAAGCACTGGCTGAGGCTCTACAGGCCACCGAACGACAGATCAGTCATGATTACCTGGTCATCCTGGTATCGGACTTCTACGGCTGGAGTGACGCAGCACTGCAAAGCATTCGGCGTATTGGCCAGCACAATGACATCGTCTGCAGCATGATCTACGACCCATTGGAGCGGGACATATCCAGCGCCGAAAAGCTGGTGGTGAGTGACGGTCACTTCCAACTGGAAATTGACCCGGCCCATAAGGACTTGGGTGAACGTTTCGAAGCCAGCTTCGAAAGCTCTTTCGCTCATGTGCGAGAAGATTTGTTGCGCCACCAGATTCCAGTTATTCCGGTACACACCGCTGCCCCTACTGACCAACAGCTGCGCGAGCAACTGGGCGGCCAACGGGTTCTGGCATGAGCTTACCCCCACTGCCGGATATCTTCGGCAACTACGCGCTGGGCGATTTCCATGAAATTGTCTCACCACCGGGCATCGACTGGTTGCCACAAACCGCTGGCTGGTATGTGGTGGGCGCTGTGCTTATTGCCTGGGGTTCAAGCAAAATTTGGCTACGGCTAAAACATTGGTATCGCAATCAGTATCGCAAAGAGGCCTGCAATAAACTGCGTCAACTGGGCGACTCTGCGACACTAGTGGCAGAGCTGAATCGCCTGTTAAAACTTACCGCACTCGCTGCATTTTCACGCCAACAGGTCGCCAGCTTATCCGGCGAGAAGTGGACCAGGTTCCTCAACGCCCAGTGTGAGCAACCCAGCTTCGATAATGATCAGTGCCAGATCCTGGCCTTTGGCGTTTACCGGGAACAGACCCTGGAGCAGGCCACTGCCCAGCAATTGATTGCCGCCAGTCTGTCCTGGATTGAACAACACAAGAATCGATACGATGATTGAGTTTGCGTTCCCCTGGGCCCTGTTGCTACTGCCACTGCCGCTGCTGATGCGCCTGGTTCCTGCCTATAAAGAAAGCCGTGACTCGGTAAAAGTGCCTTTCTTCGACAAGCTGGTGGACTTGAGTGAGCAAAAGCCCGAGCAGGGTGCGCGTATTTTACGCCGCAGTACTGTGCAAAGAATCCTGGTGAACCTGACCTGGCTTTTTCTGATACTGGCTGCGGCCAAGCCCCAGTGGATTGGACCGCCCATCGAGCAACAAAAATCGGGTCGCGACCTGATGGTTGCTGTCGACCTCTCAGGTTCTATGGAAGCCAGGGACTTCACCCTTCCCAGCGGGATAACCGTGGACCGGTTGGAGGCGGTAAAGCAGGTATTGAAGGAACTGGCCTCACGCCGCGAATCCGACAGGCTCGGGCTCATCGTATTCGGGGCCGCTGCCTACCTGCAAACACCATTCACCGACGATCATCAGGTCTGGCAGCAGTTGCTCGACGAAACCGAGATTGGCATGGCTGGACCCAGCACTGTATTTGGTGACGCCATTGGGCTGTCTATCAAGCTGTTTAGTGACAGTGATTCTGACAATCGGGTTTTAATCATGCTAACCGATGGCAATGACACGGGCAGTACAGTACCGCCCGTGGATGCTGCTAAAGTCGCCGCCGCCAATGGAGTCCGCATCTATACCATTGCGATTGGCGACCCCACCACGGTGGGGGAAGACGCTCTGGATATGGACACCATCACCCGGGTTAGCGAGATTGCGGGCGGCAGAACCTTCAGGGCCCTGGACCAGGACGAGATGCGCCAGGCCTACATCACCATTGGCGAACTGGAGCCTGAGCTCTACGAAACAATTAGCTTTCGCCCCCGGCAAAGTTTGCACTGGGTGCCCATGGCGCTCATTTCAACGCTTTATCTGTTCTACCATGGTTTCTTTGCCCTTACGTCCCTGCGAGCCGGGAGGGTCGATGATGCTTCCTGATCTGGCCTCACTTGAATACTTTCATTTTCTGCGACCGCTGTGGCTACTACTACTCCTTCCCTGGTTGCTGCTGATTCGACTCAGTCGCAACAGGCGCAACCAGAAAGATATGTTTGGCGGCATCATCGCGCCCCATTTGTTGGAACATCTGCGCCTGGACAGCAAGGATTCGCGCTGGATCAATCCCACCACCTTTGGCGGCGCTTTCATCGTGTTGTGCCTGGCTGTAGTTATTGGACCCAGCTGGCGTCAACAACCCTCACCGCTGAGCCAGGATAAATCGGCGATGGTCGTGGTGCTGGATGCTTCCTCTTCTATGGAGCAGAGCGACGTGCAGCCTTCGCGCCTGGAGCGCGCTAAACAAAAGGCGTCTGATCTGTTGGCCTTGCGACCGGATAAAAAATCAGCGCTGGTGGTTTACGCCGGCACTGCTCACACGGTACTGACACTCACTGCCGACCAGGACATTCTCAGCCAATACCTTGCTGCCATCAAACCGAGCATGATGCCCCGCAGCGGCAAGTTTGCCGAACAGGCCCTACCCCTGGTCGACGAGATCCTTCGCGATACCGCCGCCGCAGCTACCGTCGTGCTCATTACAGACGGACTGGGCAGCAACACCGAGGCCGCATTCACCGACTACTTCCAGGAGCACTCCCACCAGCTTCTGGTGTTGGGCATAGGCGGTGACAGTGATGAGGATGGACTAGTCCCTCTTGAAAGAAGGCGTTTACAGACCTTGGCGAGTGACAGTGGAGGTCATTACGTTGACTCAACAATCGATGACAGTGATGTGCGGGCGTTGGAGCGCCGCATCGAAAGTCATTATGTGATCATCGACGATGATGCCCTGCCCTGGCTGGACAGTGGCTACCCCCTGATTTTCATTTGTATGGCACTTTGGCTGATGTGGTTCCGCAAAGGCTGGACGATAACCTGGGCCTGGCTGGTGCTCCCTCTGTTGCTAACCATTACGCCAGGGCCGACTATTGCCCAGGAAAAAAACAGAGCGCAGGAAATCAGTGAACCTGCACAAAGCGGCTTTTCACTGGGCCAGTGGTTCAGCGAACTCTGGCTAACACCGGACCAGCAAGGCCGGTTGCTATTGCAGTACGGCGACTATCATGACGCCGCCAGTCACTTTGAGGACCCCCTCTGGAAAGGAATCGCCTACTACTACAACGAGGATTTCATGCAGGCGGCAGAGTACTTTTCTCGCTCCGGCAGTGACGATGCACTATTCAACGAGGCCAATGCACGCGCCCATGCACGTGATTTTTTGCGCGCGGTGAAACGCTATGACCAGCTGTTGGCGCGAACACCTGACTACCCGGGAGCAGCCGAGAATCGAGAAACAGTGCAGACGCTGATCGATGAGATCAACCGCATGAGCGAGTCGCAGCATGGCGAAGAAGGTAGCAGCGAAGAAAAGCAAATGGGCGGCGACGACGCTATCCCCGCAGAGGGAGCGGAAAAGCTCAACTTTGATCAGGTAGAAATCAAACAGTACACCGCAGAAGAAATTTTGCAGAGCGAAGCGACAAGAGACATGTGGCTGCGCGGAGTGCAGCAAGATCCCTCCAACTTCCTCGCCACCAAATTCAATATGCAGCTACAGCGAAAGGAGCCAGGGCAATGATGCGCACAGTCACCAGCTGCTTGTTGATTTTTTGGCTGGCTTTTCCAGCGCAGGCTGCAGACGACATAGAGTCCTTAATACTGGATGGAAAGCTGACGGTTAGCGCCAGCCTTGCCCATAGCGGATTGCTGGTTCCCGGACAGCGAACACAACTTATTCTGGAGATTGCCACCAATAGTTGGTTCACAGGAGGCACCCGTATACGCATTCCCGAGGTACCGGGGCTGGTCATTCTGCAGACGGAACAGTTCGCGGCCAACGCCAGTGAGTCCCGAGGCGGACAGACCTGGGTCATCCAGCGTTGGTCACTGGACCTTTATCCACAGCGAGCGGGTAACTTCACCATTCCCGCTATTTCGCTGTCGATAAAGGTTAATGCCGCTGAGCAAGGCAACTTACAGGGCGAAACGCTGAGCGCCCCTGTGGAGTTTCTTGTGGAGCTGCCCAGCGCACTTGAGCAGGCCGGGTTCTGGGTAGCTGCCCCCACTTTTTCTGTGCAGCAGAACCTCGACAAAGACACCGACAACCTCAAGCCCGGTGACGCATTCGAACGTCGCATAGAATTCCGCGCGGACGACGTGTTGGCGATGATGCTTCCCGAGGTCAATGTTGAAAAACAAAATGGGCTCGCCGCCTACCCTGCCCCTCCAACACTTCAGAACAGCAATAACCGCGGCCAGGCAACGGGCAGTAGAGTTCAAACCATCAGCTACGTCGCAGAAGAACCCGGCAGTTACCTGCTACCGGGTGAAGATTTTTTCTGGTGGGATACACGCTCCGAGGAGTTACAGGTAGTGAGCATTCCAGCGGTTGAAGTACGCGTCACCGGGGCCGCCGGAGCCAAAAACGAGACCAGCCAGCCAATGCTGGGCCAAGCTCAGCTGCTAACTATGGCACTGGCCATTGTAGTGATCGCACTAATACTTTGGCTGCTAAAAAGGTACCGGCCCTGGCAACTGCTACCCTATGCACTACAACCTGTGCGGGACGGCTGGGCTCAATTGCAGGGTCTGCGTAAACCAGCGCTTGCCAGGCGGCTCAACCCCGATAGTAGCGCTGGGGACTGAACGGCATTTTAGTGACGGTAACAGGCACCAGCTTTCCGCGCACATCGACTGCAAGCTCGGTACCCGGATCACCCAGGTCCCGCTGAATATAGGCCATAGCGATAGGACCACCGAGGCTGGCACCATAGGCAGCAGAACAAATTTCCCCTACTGGTTCGCCATTGGCGTTCACCACCGTCTGCCCTTCTCGCACCGGACGCTTACCTTCTACGGTCAGGCCAACCCTGCGCAACCCCGGTTTGTTGACGATCCGGTCGAAGATGACAGTAGCTCCGGGGAACCCGCCTGGACGGGCTCCATCGGCGCGGCGAGACTTGCTCACAGACCATAGAAGGCCTGCCTGCACCGGATCGATTTCGGTATTCAGTTCATGACCGTAAAGACAGAGCCCGGCTTCCAGGCGAAGAGAGTCCCGGGCTCCAAGGCCAATGGGCTCAACCTGATCGAAGTCGAGTATCCGTCTTGCCAGGGCATCCGCGGCCCCATTGGGCACCGATATTTCAAAACCATCTTCTCCCGTATAGCCAGAGCAGGTAATGTAAACGTCTAAGCCGTCGATCGTCGCCGCGCAGCCTTGCATGAATACGAGGCCGGCAGCGGCTGGGCAAAGCTCGCTCATAACTTCGCGTGCTCTGGGGCCCTGCAGGGCTAGCAATGCCTGATCTTCCAGCACAGTCAATGACTGCCCCGTAAGATGATCACGCAAATGCGCTATGTCCTGGTCCTTACAGGCCGCGTTCACCACCAGAAAAAACTTATCCGCAGCCCAGCGTGTAATGATCAAGTCATCCAGCACGCCGCCCTGGTCATTGGTCAACAATGCATAGGTTTGCCGGTTGGTGCCCAGGTCCTCAATATCAACCGGCACCAGGGACTCCAGCATGGCCGCAACTCCGGCCCCCTCTATAATGACCTGCCCCATGTGAGAGACATCAAAAAGCCCTGCCGCCTCTCTTGTTTGCAGGTGTTCCTTGATGATACCGGCCGGGTACTGCACGGGCATATCGTAGCCCGCAAAGGGCACCATTTTGGCTCCCAGTTCTCGGTGCAGTCCATCCAGCGGAGTGGTCAAAAGAGTCATCGCTATTCCAGATATAGTAGTAGGCAAGGGCTGCAACTCTACCCACAGCCACCCAGCCCTGCAAGACCCGGGGCTGGCGCCATTGGGCGCGCTCACCGATAATGGCCCCATTCGCAACAAGAGAACCTATCGTGAGCCCATTCAACACCATCAGCCTGGTCGGCATGCCCGGTGCCGGAAAAAGCACAGTAGGCGTGTTGCTGGCCAAATTGGCCGGCCTACGCTTCGTTGATACCGACCTGGATATTCAAGTGCAGGAAGAAGCCACACTGCAGGAGATACTGGAGAAGCATGGCTACCGCTATTTGCGTGAGGCTGAAGAAAAGGTGTTGCTAAACATTGCGCTCGATAATGCTCTGATCTCTACCGGGGGCAGCGTGGTGTATAGTCCAGCCAGCATGGCTCGGCTGAAATCAATTGGGCCAGTAGTCTACTTACAGACAGATCTGGCCACGCTGGAGGAACGCATTGCAGCCGCACCACCACGCGGTATCGCCAGCGATGTCGACCAGAGTTTCGCCCAGCTGTATGCCGAACGCATCCCGCTTTACGAGCAGTACGCCGACTACATTGTGACCACCGGTCGCAACACACCAGAACAAGTGGCCTCCGACGCACTGAAGTTACTGTCTTCCCGATAACGAACGACCGGCCACACCTCGCCGGCCGCACCTCGCCGGCCACACCTCGCCGGTCACACCTCGCCGGTCACGGGCGCACGCGTGCAACAGGAAAATGCACGGGGACAATCGCCCAACAACCCGCCATTTCACAGGACTCAAAGTCTGGCACGCTTGTTGCTTTACTCAATAGGGGTGGCCCGCCGGCTCGCAAACCACGGACGGTACGACAAGGAAGTCGCACTGGGCAAGGAGCGCCATGGATGGCAGCGGGCCGCCCTATTTACGTCCATAAAAGCCAAGAAAAAGGGTTTCTTCCGTCGAAAATATTTGATTAACTCCGACCTAAGGCAGATCGGGTTCTGTCTCATGTGACCTAGTGTAAGTCATCGGGAGGTGATTTATGGGAGAGCGCAACCAGGAAACGAGTTCCGTAGAGTCTATGGAAGAAATGTTCGAGCCTATGCTTGGAGATCTTTCAGACGAGGAACTCAGCGATATGTCCCCCGTTTCCAGTGACAAGCAACGGCTGGCAGAAAAACGCCGCCGGGCGGAACAGCGTCTGGAAGAGAAACGTCTGCGGGACGAACTGGGCTACTACGACCTGGAACTGGACGACTTCTAGGGCAACTGCCCCTGGTTCGCCTGTTTCGGACGCTGCTTGCGCCGCCGGCTATACCTGCGGCCACGAGCCTTATTCCCTTCAACATTTGCCCCAACCAGAACCAAGCACTTCGATTTAGCTGGAAAATAAATCCCTTTAGAACTGCAATCTGTCGCGCTAGCATAGGCAGTCAAATACAGGAGCCAAGCGACCCATGGCAGAAGTTAAGAGAGAAGTCAGGCCCGTCGAAGTCAACTACGTTTGCGATTCCTGTAACCAGGGAATGATGACCAAGTCAGGCGAAATGGACCCGCAAACGGGAGAAATAGAGCACAGTTGCCTGATCTGCGACCACAAGCAGAGCTTCCAGTGGCGCAGTTACCCGCGCATTGATTATGTGGGCTTGGACGAAAAAATCTAACGATGATCCGGCGAACTGCTCGGCCGGGACACAATACCTAAAGCAGCTCCTGTAACTCAGCCAGCCCCGCCCTGCTCGCCCCAAAAACCCCGTGTTCAGTCACTAAACCGCGCACCAGTCGCGCCGGAGTAACATCGAATGCCGGATTAGCGGCCCGGGTTCCCGCGGCGGCCAGGTTCACCTCAAGACTCTGCTCCGCCGAATCGACCCCGGCAATGGCGAGCACTTCCAACGCATCGCGCTCTTCAATGGGTATTTGCCCCCCCGAGTCACAGCGCCAATCAATCGTCGATTCAGGCAGCGCAACGTAAAAAGGAATATCGTTATCTTGCGCGGCAAGCGCTTTCAAATAGGTGCCGATTTTATTGCAGACATCGCCGTTGGCAGCGGTGCGGTCGGAGCCGACGAAAATGCAGTCGACCTTGCCCTCACGCATCAGCTGGCCGCAGCTATTATCCACCACCACGGTGCAGGGAACGCCGGCTCGCTGCAATTCCCAGGCGGTAAGGTTCATCCCCTGGTTACGTGGGCGAGTTTCAGAGACCCAAACATGCACGGGAATACCCGCCGCATGCGCTTTGTAAATTGGCGCAAGCGCAGTGCCCCACTGAATGGTAGCCAACCAGCCTGCGTTGCAGTGCGTCATGATATTCAGAACTTCGCCATGGGGGATATCACGCAACAAACCAAGCCCGTTTTCGCCAATCGATGCGCAGTTATCGATATCCGCCTGGCGCATTGCAATCGCCAACTCCCGGGCACTTGTGGCCCGTGAATCTATGGGCTGGGAACACAATTTCCGTTCCATGGTCTCGAGCGCCCAGCGTAAGTTGACGGCAGTGGGTCGCGTGGTTAGTAAGCTGGCACTCGCCGCGGCCAGGTTCTCGTCGGATGCATCTTCTGCTATCGCGTGGGCCAGGCCGAAAGCGGCGGTAATTCCAATGAGAGGAGCGCCACGAACCTGCATTGCACTTATCGCATGGCAGTAGGCTTCGAGTGAATCAAGGTGCACCCAACGTAGGGTGTGGGGAAGCAAAGTCTGGTCGATTATTTCGACGGCACCAGACACCGCATCCCAGCGCAGGCTGGAAAGATCATCGCTGCTGAACATGGTTTTCCTCAGGCGGTTGCAGGGTTTTCCTGACTGGTTTCAGCCTGCCATTCAAACACATTCAATTCGATAAAGATAAAGGCGAACAGCCACAAAGCTGCGTCCCAGAAATCAAGGAAGTCACCCGCCACACCCCAATAACCCGCACAGGCGAACAGGGTGCCGTAAACTACGTACTTGATAAGCAGAGTAAAGCGCATGATCTGATCCGAGAGATTGCCTCGGAGCTGCAGCCTGACCTCAATCTCAAGCAAAATCACTACCAACAACCACGAGGCAGAGTTGATCACATCGGTCCAACCCAGCCATCTCACACTCTGCAAGGTTTCACCATTGCTAACGATATCGAAACTGCCCAGTTGGTAAGCGGGGCCAGCCAGCGACCCACAGTTGGCAGCGCTCAGTGGCTCATACTCATCGATAGTCACCAACAGCGACCAGCCCGCATCAAGGTTGGCACAGGCATCAAAAGCCGGGAGGAGGGTTACCTGATAAAGCGCAACGAGCTCAGCGTAGTAGCCGGTGAAGGCATAAAAGACCGCCGCATAACAGACTAATCGCAGGCCGTGCAAAGACCATTTAACCGGGCCACGTATTTTGTCATCGTCCAGGACTGAGGTTTCCAGTTCAAACATTAACAACAGCAGAACCCAGGCTGTTGTGTCGATAGTTGCGGAAAAAACCTGAATGACCTGGCCCAGCTCAAAGCCATCGACAAAGGTATGCTCCAGTGCGCCGAGTTCTTCCTGCAAAAACAGGAAAATATTAAAACTCAGCAGGACATATACCAGGTACTTCACCCAGACAAACAGGCGGTAACTCGCCCGGCTGGTACCTAAAAGACCATCACTATCCTTGCTGCTCATGCTGTTGCTATTACTCCAATCATCAGACCTGCAACAGCAGGTGTTCCCGCTCCCAGGAAGAAATTACCCGATTGAACTCTTCAAACTCATCGCGCTTAACCGCCGCGTAAGCCTTGAGGAACAATTCGCCGAACACTTCACGCACCTCCGGAGAGTTATCCAGATTGCGCAGACCCTCTTCCAGCGTGCGGGCGACTTCGATTTCATTTTCGTTGGCTGTGCCCTGGTGAGGCTCGCTGGCCTTTAGCTCTCGCTTCATGCCGAGATAACCGCTGGCGAGGCTGGCAGCAAGTGCTAAATAGGGGTTCACATCGGCACCGGGAAAACGGTTCTCCACTCGGGTCGCAGCCGGGCCGCTCTGGGGCACACGGAATGCTGTCGTTCGGTTATCCAACCCCCAGTTGAGATTGATAGGCGCAGAGATGTCGGGGGCCAAACGGCGATACGAGTTCACATTGGGCGCATAGAAGCTGATCAACTCTGGCGTGTAGTGTTGCAAGCCAGCGATGTAGCTCAGGAAGGCCGGAGAGTGCTCTCCCTTTTCGTTGGTAAAGATATTCTCGCCTGTGTCTTTACGCACCAGGCTCTGATGAATATGCATGGCGCTGCCACACTCATTTTGCATCGGCTTGGCCATAAAAGTAGCGTAAACACCATGTTTGTGCGCCGCTTCGCGAACCGTACGTTTGAATGTGAACACCTGGTCAGCAAGCTCCAGTGCATCGCCATGGAGGAAATTGATTTCCATCTGGGCAGCGCCGTTCTCATGGATCAAGGTGTCTACACGCAGCTGCTGCGCTTCCGCATAGTCGTACATGTCTTCCACAAAGTCTTCAAACTCCGCAACCGCGTCAATGCTGTAAGACAGGCGCGAAGTTTCCTTGCGACCGGAGCGACCATAAGGTGGTGTTAGCACATTGTCTGGATCGGTATTTCTGGCAACCAGGAAAAATTCGACCTCCGGTGCCACCACAGGCTGGAGGCCTTCAGCGTCGTAGAGGTCGAGCACCTTGCGCAACACGTTGCGAGTGGCCAGAGGGTGGGGCTTGCCGTCCATGGTGTAACAGTCGTGGATAATCTGGGCGGTAGGTTCACGAGCCCAGGGAACAACTCGCATGGTGGACGCGTCGGGCACAAGAATCATGTCAGCATCCGTCGGCTCAACCAGGTCCCAGTGCTCATCGGAATACTCACCGGTGACACTCTGCACCATGATACTTTCAGGGAGCCGTGGCTCGCCCATGTCGAGAAACTGGTGAGCCGGAATAAACTTACCGCGGGCATTGCCCGTCATATCCGGTACCAAACACTCCACTTCAGAGATCTGGTTCTGCTTCAGCCAGTCTTTAATGACTTGCGTATCGGTACTCATAAAATGCCCATGCGGCCTAAAAAACCGAGTATCGCGGCGAAACCCGCGCGGTTCAAGGGCTTTGAGTCTAAGCTAACCCTAATGTGTTATGACTCTCCGGGAGTCCAAAACGGTATATTGCAGCCATGCAAAATTCAGCTCACGTCGAATCCTGGTACGCCGCCTCCGCCAACCAGCAGCTCTCTTTCCCGCCGTTAAAAGGTGAAGTCTCTGCTGACGTCTGCATTATCGGAGGGGGCTACACCGGCCTCTCATCTGCCATTCACCTGCGTAAGGCCGGCTACAGCGTTGCTCTGCTCGAAGCCAACAAGATTGGTTGGGGTGCCTCGGGCCGTAATGGCGGTCACGTAGGCACAGGACAGCGCGCAGACCAGGAAACTCTGGAAAAGCTCGTTGGCATGGATCATGCCAAAGCGCTTTGGCAATTGGGGCTCGAAGCGGTCGATACCGTTTGCGGCCTGATCGATGAATTCCATATAGACTGCGAGCTCAAGACCGGTAATTTGCACGTGGCTTCAAAAGCGAAGGAGCAGCCCTGGCTGATTGAAGAAGCGGAGCACCTGCAGAAGGTTTACGACTACCAACAGATTCGCTATGTGGATTCTGCCGAATTGGCCGATATGACTTCAGGCCAGGGCTTTCATGGTGGCGTTCTGGATCAGGGCTCTCGCCACCTTCACCCGCTCAATTACGCCCTGGGCCTGGCCAAGGCTGCAGACAGCCTGGGTGCAGTGCTGCATGAAGGCAGCCGAGTGCTGTCGTATACCGAAGGGCATGAAGTCTGCGTTAAAACAGATAGTGGCACTGTGAAGTCAAAGTACCTGGTGCTGGCCTGCAACGGTTATCTGGAGAAGCTGGAACCGCGCACTGCGGGACGTATCATGCCGATCAACAACTACATGCTGGCCACAGAGCCCCTACCTGATGAGATGGCTCGCAGGCTGATTCGCGACGACACCTCCATGTCAGACAGCCTGTTTGTTATCGACTACTGGAAACTGTCCGCCGACAACAGAATGCTCTTTGGCGGCGGAGAAAGCTACACCCGTAGGTTCCCGGCCGATATCGGCAACTTTGTGCGTAAATATATGCTGCGAATTTACCCCGAGTTGGCAAACACCCGCATCGACTATGGCTGGGGGGGAACTCTGGCGATCACTCTCAACCGAATGCCTGATTTCGGGCGCCTTTCTTCCCAGGTGTTTTATGCCCATGGTTATTCTGGCCACGGTGTTCCAACGGCGACCATGGCAGGCAAGCTTCTGGCTGAAGTGATTGCTGGCAGCGCTGAGCGCTTTGACGTAATGGCCAAAGTGCCCTCTAAAACATTCCCGGGTGGCACTCTGTTGCGCTGGCCCGGACTGGTCGCTGGTATGCTGTTTTATAGCTTGCGAGATCGAATCGGCTAACGCTAACGCCAACTCACCAGCCTCATTGCCCCACTAGCGGGGATACCGCCCCTGGCTGTTCGCCGACCCGCTGGAGAACACAAGCGTCGGCTAAACGCCATCCAAGTAATCCTCGATTGCTGTTTATTCGTACCAAGACAAAGCAATGCGGCAATTCCTCGCCGCCAATGAGGCCTATTAATGTCTTTTCTGTCGAGAACCCTTGCAGTGTGCCTGATCCCGGCACTGTTATCAGGGTGCTTTAAAACCCAATTGGGAGGTACCGTGGCGGGTGCCAGTGTTACCGTCACTGACCTTAGAACCGGAGAGGTAATTGAAGCCGAGCTCAGGTCTCGATCACTCGAGGACTATCTGGCAGATAATTCACGGAGCAGCTGGAACGACCTTGATGATCTGAACAAGATGATCAATCTCGGGAATTTCGAGGTAGAGCCATCACTCTACAGCGCAAAGCGCTGGTACGTGGTCACCGCCACCGGTGGCGGAGATATGGATACCGCATCGGATGGTCGTGTTGATAAAGCCTTCACTGCGGTCAACGGAGAATGGCGTGCCCTGATGACCGGGCGGCAGCTGAAGGACGGGGGCTTCAAGGTAACCACAATCACTGAAGCTCTCTACCAGGTCGTGAAAGATGAACTCGACGTGCTTGGTGACAAACAGCTGCGCGCTCGTCTCAACCAGCAGACCCGGCTGGTGTTGCCCGACCTCAATGATGATGGCGCGACCAACTATGAGGATGCACTGGGGTGGTCGGTACTGGTTTCAAAGAACACTGTGCTTGCGGAGTTCAGCAATATTACTGCGCTAGCCCAGGCGATTCGCGGGGGCGACAACCAGGCCAATATTCAGGCGCTGGCACAAGCCATTTTCGCTGAACCCTTGCCGAATCCGCTGACGTTTTATACAGACAAAATTTCAACCCAAATTGTCCAGGCACGGTGTGTTAATTGCCACACTTCCGGCGGTGTCGCCTCGAACAGTGGTTCTCGCTTGTTAGTCGTGACCAATAGCAACAGCGACTACCTGACAATCAATAACCAGGCCTTTCAGAGGCTGGCAGGGCAATTGCGCAGCGATCAGGACCTTAGCGACTATGTGACCGGTAAAGCCAGCAATCAAATCAGTCACGGGGGCGGACGACAGCTATCCGTTGGCTCCCAGCAATTACTTGATCTCGAAACCTATCTGAACCTGATTGAGTAAAGTGCACACTTCGCTGCCGAACTGCGCCAAGGGCAGGTGGTCGGTGTGAGAGGATTTGAACCTCCGACCCCTTCCTCCCGAAGGAAGTGCGCTACCAGGCTGCGCTACACACCGAAAATGACCACATTGACTATATCAAAGCGGTCGGGACCGACAAATAATCCTAACGATTAGTAAACCCCTGCCCAGCGGGCCAGCCACTGGCTGAACAAGCTCAGGCCCATCACGATCACAATCAGCATGATCAGCAAGCGGCCGGGGCGGAACGGCTTACGTTCCACCGAGTTCACGCCTCGCTCAAGAAAGCCGTCCACCTTTTCCTGATCTTCCGGATAGAGGTCATTTTTGTAGCTGAGATCTTCTTTTTGAGGTTTATCGGTCATAAGGGCACAAAAAAAGGGGAGAAAACGATAAACGTATTCTCCCCTCGAATGTCGGGAATGTCACCCCCGAAGGGCTAACTTCCCAGCAGCAAACGTAATCAGATTGCGAACAGTTCCTCAGGCATCTGCATGAGATTATCTGCGCCAGCCAGCATGGTCGCCTTCAGCGACTCGGTGCGGGGCAGCAAACGCTGAAAATAGAATTCAGCGGTCATCAGTTTGGCTTCGTAGAACGATTTGTCCTCTCCACCTTCAGCAATTTTCTGGCGGGCAACCATCGCCATTTGAGCCCAGAAGTAAGCCAGCGTGATATAACCGGAGTACATCAGGTAATCGACTGCGGCAGCGCCCGCTTCGTCGGGATTAGTCATGGCAGCCTCACCAATTTTCATGGACAGCCCCAGCCACTCATCACTGTGAGCCTTCAAAGGCTCAAGGAACTGCTTGTCCTCTTCGGTGCCGCTGGCGACCAGCTCTTCAATCATCGCAGTGAAGTTGGTCAACAGCTTACCGCCAGAGCCCAGCACCTTGCGGCCAATGAGATCCATCGCCTGGATACCGGTGGTGCCCTCGTACAACATGGCAATGCGGCAATCGCGAACGATCTGTTCCATGCCCCACTCTTGAATGAAGCCGTGGCCACCAAATACCTGAACACCGTGGTTAGCCGCTTCGTAACCGGTTTCGGTCATAAATGCTTTAGCGATTGGCGTTAGCAGGGACATCAGGTCATCAGCCGCTTTGGACTCTTCCTCTGTCCCCTTGTCTACGATGTCTCCCTGCATCGCCAGGAAGTACAGCAGCGCTCTACTGCCTTCGGCGAAGGCTTTCTGGGTCAGCAACATGCGACGCACGTCGGGGTGCACAATAATGGGATCCGCGGGGCCATCGGGGTTTTTCGGGCCGGTGAGACTGCGCATCGCCAGACGATCCTTGGCATAGGCAAGCGCGCCCTGGAACGAAAGCTCCATGTGAGCGAGGCCCTGTGCCGCGGTGCCAACTCGTGCAGTGTTCATGAAGGTGAACATACAGTTCAGGCCACGGTTTTCTTCACCAATCAGGTAACCCTTTGCACCGTCGAAGTTGAGCACAGCGGTCGCGTTGCCGTGAATGCCCATCTTGTGCTCAATAGAGGCACAGTTGACTTCATTACGGTCGCCCAGGGCGCCATCTTCGCCAACATTGACCTTGGGTACGATAAACAGCGAGATTCCCTTGGTGCCTTCGGGTGCATCCGGGAGGCGAGCCAGAACGATATGGATAATGTTGTCTGTCATATCGTGCTCGCCGGCACTGATGAATATTTTCTGCCCGGTAATGGCGTAGGAGCCATCGGCCTGGGGCTCGGCCTTGGTGCGCAGCAGTCCAAGGTCAGAACCACAATGAGATTCTGTGAGGCACATGGTGCCAGTCCACTCACCCGACACCAATCGGGTGAGGTATCTCTCTTTCTGTTCAGGGCTGCCGTGCTCTTCAATCGTCTTGATAGCACCGTGGCTCAGTCCGGGGTACATGCCCCAGGCCCAGTTGGCGGTACCTACCATTTCAGTGTTGATAATACCCACCAGATTCGGCATGCCTTGACCGCCTGCCTCAACGTCCGCACTGAGCGAGGGCCAGCCGTTATCGACATACTGCTGGTAGGCCTCTTTAAATCCTTCGGGGGTCGTCACGCCCTCTTCACTCCAGGTGCAACCCTGCTGGTCGCCACTCTGGTAGAGAGGAGCCAGGACACCTTCAGCAAATTTTGCACCTTCTTCTGCAATAGCATTCATCAGGTCCGTGGTTGCTTCTTCGTATCCGGGCAGCGCCTGAAACACTTTCTCTGCCTGCAGAACCTCATTGGTTACAAAATTAATATCGCGCAGGGGGGCCTTATAATCTGGCATGGTCTTTTCCTCTATCGATAGAACTGCCCGTGGACTGCGACCAGTGTCGCCTTCAGGGGTATGTAATCAGTGCACACATTGTGCTGACTTTACTTCCGAAGTCAAATACCTTTTTGGGGGTAGGCGTGACCTGATTACGGATTTCTGGTTATAAGTCCTGGTTTCGGCTGTTATCTCGCGGGTGATAAGTAAGTACCCACTTCTATATTAGCCCCTGAATAGATAGAGATTTAGAGGCAACGCAGGGATCCCAGGGAATAATATTGGGCACTTCCCCCAGTAACGGGGCTGGGAGCAGGCGCTGCAAAGTGTCCAGGTTTTCAGTGTAGCAATTCATGCGTTCATCGGGCTGGTTGGCCACCCACCCGGCCAGCGGCAGGCCGTCCCGGCGCACCGCCTCGGCTGTGAGCAGGGCGTGATTTATGCAGCCCAGGCGCATAGCCACCACCAGTATCACGCCCACCTGAAGCTCTTTGGCCAGGTCAGCCAGCGTCTCCCTGGGAGAGATAGGAACACGCCATCCGCCCGCTCCCTCAATCAGCACAAAGTCAGCACCGGACATCATCACGCCGCGACACAGGCCCGCCAGCCGAGAGGCCTGAATATTTTTTCCGGCCTCTGCCGCGGCGATGTGAGGTGCAATGGCAGGCGCCAAGGCAACCGGGTTCACCTGAACGTAATCCAGATCGAGGGTCATGCTCTCCAATAATTGCAGGGCATCCTCATTGTGGCCTTGTGCATCGCAGCCCGCCGCCACTGGTTTGACCGCAGCGGTACTCAGGCCCTGACTGGCGGCCGCCTGCAGCAACGCACAGCTGATAGCCGTCTTGCCAACTTCGGTATCTGTTCCGGTAACAAAATACGCTTTGCTCATGATTTCTCCAGAAGGCCAAAATAAACCTGGTAGGTCGCGGGCAAAACCCCCGCCTGACGCCATTCTTCATAGGCGCGCATCATTCCCTGCAGTGCCCGGCGACCCATCAAGCCGCTGGGGCGATTTCGGTTAACATTATGAGCGCCAAGGGTTTTCAACTCGTGCAACAACTCGCTTACCTTGCTGTACTTCATACAATAAGCCTGTTCTTGCAGCGCCAGGTTCATATCGCCCTCGTTGTCCGCGGCTGCCATCAACACCTCAGCAGACAAAAACGTATTCACGTGCTGGTGCTGGTCGACCGCAGTCCAGGATGAGCGCAGTTCCTTAAGCGTGTCCGGGCCCAGCGTCGCAAACAGGCAACGACCACCCGGGCGCAGCACCCGTGCCAACTCCGCAAACAGCAGCGCCGGGCGGTGGCACCACTGCAGCGCCAGACTGCTGAAGATCAGGTCTACCGATTCACTGGCCAGGGGCAGGGTTTCAGCGTCAGCCACCAGCCAGGATCCCGCCTCGGGGTGCTGCTCCCGGGAAAATCGCGCCATACCTTCTGCAAGGTCCAATCCAACGTAGTTCGCGGCAGGAAACCGACTGACAAGCTGTGGGCAAAAGTAGCCCGTGCCACTACCCAGGTCCAGGACAGTGGTCGGTGCCCGGGACAACACACCCAGCCTGGCCATTAGGGCTGTGCCAACGTCCCGCTGCAGGCCGGCCACAGAGTCATACTGCTGTGCTGCACGACTAAACGACTGCGCGACATCCGACTTGGCCATGGGCTCCGCATCGGTCTGTTCAGGGGACAGCAGCCCCGATACTTGCAAGAATTCCAGGACTTTGCCGGAAATAATCTCCCCCTGCTCCAGTGGCGCGAGGTGGCTTGCGTCCGCAAGCACCCCAACTGCCGATTTATCAACACCGTCGAGCAGTTCGATCATGGACTGCGGAACCGTAGCAGCCAGCAGCCCATCGCTGTCACCAAAAAGGTGCAGCTGAGGCAGGGTCAGCTCACGACAACGCTGACGTTGATCGAGCGAGGCCAACCAACCCAAACCGACCTCGAGATGGCCGCCTCTGTCACTGCTGCGACAGGCCTGCAAATTGCGCAATAGTGGCCTGGGGCTGACGGCGCCGGCCACCTGCAAACTATCAAAGCGGCGCAGGCCTGCAGACGAGTCTGCAACAAATGCCTCGCTAAAGCGCTCCAGGGTTTCCCCGGGCATTCCGGGCCACTCGCCCTGCTGAAGGAAACAGGGCGTGCTACACAGGGTGATCAGCGCTAAGGCCCTGTCAGGCTGCAGACTGGCCAACTGCAGGGCCAGCTGCCCGCCCAGCGACCAGCCCATATAGACCGCACGCGCAGGGCTGTTGGCAAGAATACCGTTCAACATGAGCTCAAGATCCACCGGGGCATCCGCAAGACCAGGCGCCAAACAGGGCAAATCCAGCAAAGTAATATTGGCCCAGGGACGCAAAGATGCGAGCAGGGGACGCCAGACATCGCGACTACAACCCCAGCCATGCAGCAATACCAACTCGGAGCGCGGCGAGTCTGTGGCAGGCAAGTACTCTCTGTTTATCTTCACTGGTCCTGACAATGCGCCAGTGCCTCCAGTAAATGATCGACCTGCTGCACACTGTGGGCCGCACTCAAGGTAATGCGCAGCCTGGACGTACCAACGGGAACAGTGGGAGGCCTGATCGCACCGATCAACAGCCCGCGCTCACGCAGTTTCTGGCTCATTGATGTTGCGCGCATTGCATCGCCCACAGTGAGGGGTTGAATAGCGCTGCTTGAAGGCATCAGCGGCAAACCGAGCTGAGTCGCACCCTCACGAAAACGCTGAATCAAACTCGCAAGATGGTCCCTGCGCCACGCCTCCTCCCGAAGAATCGCCAGCGAAGTCAGAGTCGCTGCAGCCACCGCAGGCGGTATTGCCGTGGTATAGATATAGTTACGTGCCTGCTGAATCAGCGCCTCAATTAAATCCTCATCGCCGGCGACAAAGGCACCGCCGGTGCCCAGTGCCTTGCCCAGCGTCGCCATCAGCACGGGAGCATCTTGTGTCCCCAGGCCGGCTGCTTGCACACTGCCGGCCCCTGTCTCCCCCATGACCCCGATACCGTGGGCATCATCCACCATCAGCCAGGCGTCCTGCCTGTGGCAAAGAGACGCCAGCTCTGCCAGTGGCGCGCTGTCCCCATCCATGCTGAACACGCCGTCCACCGCCACTAGCTTGGGCCCCTCGACAACTGACAGTTTGCGCTCGAGATCTGCGACGTCATTGTGGCCAAAGCGGCGGAAACGGGCGCCGCTATGTAGACCGCCATCCAGCAGCGAGGCGTGATTGAGTCGATCCTGAAACACACTATCACCAGCTTCCAACAAGGTAGCCAGCGTGCCCGTGTTGGCAGCATATCCAGAAGAAAAAAGCAGCGCACGGGGGCGACCCGTGAGCTCCGCGAGTGCTTCCTCCAACTCGTGGTGAGGCCGACTATGGCCACAAACGAGGTGCGAGGCACCACTCCCCACGCCGTATTCGGCAGCAGCGCGCTGAAAGCTCTGCACCAATCGCGGGTGAGCCGCGAGTCCCAGGTAGTCATTACTGCAGAAGTTGGTGTATTCCCGACCGTCCAGGCGAACGATCGGGCCCTGGGCAGAATCCAGAGTCAGCCGTTGGCGATAAAGCCCCTGCTTTTGCCGCTGCGAAAGGACAGCATGCAGACGCTGTTCAAAACTGGCCATGTCACGATTCAGCCTTGGGCAGCCGCGGCATCGTAAAAATAGGGATTGGGGTCTTTTGGCTTCTCAACCAGTTCCCGCTGCTCCGGGTTGATGCCAAGGCGAGCAAACAGCGCAAGGTCTTCGTTGGCCCGTGGGTTGGGCGTGGTCAGCAGCTTCTCGCCGTAGAAAATGGAATTGGCGCCAGCAAAATAAGCCAGTGCATGCATTTGCTCATTCATTTCCTCACGCCCGGCAGACAAGCGCACATGGGAAGCCGGCATCATGATTCGGGCCACAGCAATCGTGCGGATAAATTCGATAGGGTCGAGGTCTTCCTGGTTTTCAAGGGGCGTTCCCTCTACCCTCACCAACATATTGATGGGCACACTGTCAGGGTGCTGGGGCAGGTTCGCCAGTTGCCGCAGCATGCCCGCACGATCGGTCTGTTGCTCTCCCATCCCGACAATGCCGCCACTGCATACTTTCATGCCTGATTCGCGCACATGGTCAAGGGTATCCAGGCGATCCTGGTAAGTGCGAGTGGTGATGATGTCGCCATAATACTCGGGAGAGGTATCGAGATTGTGGTTGTAGTAGTCAAGGCCGGCATCTGCCAGCTCCCTGGCCTGATCTTCGCTAAGCATTCCCAGGGTCATACAGGTTTCCATGCCCATTTCGCGGACGCCTTTGACCATGGCTACAACATGCGGCATATCTCTGGGTTTAGGGCTGCGCCATGCAGCTCCCATGCAAAAGCGGGTAGAGCCAGCATTCTTGGCGGCACGTGCCTGCTCCAATACTTTTTCCACTTCCATTAACTTTTCGACTTCCAGACCAGTGTCATAGCGGGTGCTCTGGGGGCAGTAGGCGCAGTCTTCCGGGCAGGCACCGGTTTTGATGGAAAGCAATGTGCTTACCTGAACCTGATTTGGGTCAAAATAGTGACGGTGCAGGCTTTGGGCCTCGAACAGCAGGTCGTTGAATGGCAGGGCAAAAAGCGCCTCCACTTCTGCGCCGGTCCAGTCATGGCGAATGTCTTGAGCGCGGGGCGCAGGGCGGGCGTTGGCTGTGCTCATATCACACCTGATAAGCGTCAGAATAGGGGAGTGGCAATGATAACCCTGAGCGGCCCACTGTCAACCTGGCTAGCGACTTATGGTTAACAACTTAAGTCAGGTTTTGGGGAACGCCCTGTTTCCTAATTACTGCTGCTTATGTCACTGGCAGTGTGCTGGGGCACTGCCCCTGTGTGGCGCTTGTCGAGCGGAACTGGCAGATAACACTCAGTGTTGTCGCCAATGCGCACTGCCGCTGATTACAGATGCGCCACTCTGCGGCAATTGCCTACACCAGCCACCGCCCTATGACAGGGTTATCGCACCTTGGCTTTACGGCGAATATCTGGCCCACATCATCGGACGCTGGAAGTTCAATGGGGAGCGGGCACTCACACCGCTGTTGGCTGATCTCTGGCACTGCGGGCTACCCTCTTCCCTGCCGCCAGCGGATGTTCTGATTCCGGTACCCCTGCACTGGCGCAGGCAGTGGCACAGGGGCTTCAATCAGGCTGAACTTCTGGCGAGAGAATTGGAGCGCACCTACCCTTGGCTCACGGTCAATACCGGGCTACTGCGAAGGCGACGGGCCACTCGCGCCCAAGCCGGCATGGACGCACGGCAACGCTCAGGCAACCTGCACGGTGCCTTTACTGTCAAAGGTGGCTGTGACAATCTCCGCGTGGCCCTGATCGATGATGTAATGACCACGGGCGCGACTGCCAACGAGGTAGCCCGGGCTCTCAAACGAGCTGGCGCCGCCAGGGTAGAAATTTGGTGTCTGGCACGCACCCCCCCACCGGAGAAATACGGTTCCGAATGACACGCGCACTCGCTTTCTTGCTGATTTTGCTGATGGCCCCGACGGAAGCCGCAGAACCACTGCGAGTAGCGGTAGCAGCCAATTTTCGAGGCGTGTTGGAGAAAATCAACGAGCCCTATACGGCCCGGACCGGCCAGCAAATTCAGCTTTCGAGCGCCTCCACAGGCGTGCTGGCCAGCCAGCTCATGCATGGAGCACCCTTCCAGCTCTTTTTTTCGGCGGACGAGGACGCACCGAACACGCTGTTAGCAGCAGGCAAGGGGATAAGCAGCGCCTGCTATGCCCTGGGACAAATATCCCTGGTAGGGGGCGATCTCGCTGCACTACAAAAACCAGAACTGAGCATTGCCATTGCCAACCCGAAAACCGCGCCCTATGGCAGGGCCGCTATAGAGGTTCTGTCGCGGCCAGAATTCAGTGCTGTCGACCGAGGTAGCCTGGTCCGAGGCACAAATGTGCTGCAAGCCTTTCAGTTTTGGCGGGCGGGTGCGGTAGATCTCGCACTAGTTGCAAGCTCCCTGGCTCCCGAAGGCACGGCAATTCCTGCGAGTTGGCATCAACCTTTGCAGCAACACCTTCTTATACTTGAACGCTCGACGGAGACGGTTGCCTACCTCCAATGGCTGGGAAGTGATACCGTGCGCCAGATGATTATTGAAGCTGGCTATCTATCTTGCCCCTGAGCCCCGCCGAACTGGACGTGATCGGACTGACCGCTACCCTGGCAGCCACAACAACGCTGATTTTACTCGTGCTGGGCACCCCCCTGGCATGGTGGCTGGCCCGACGCCGCAGCAACACATCGGCGATGGTCGAAGCGATTGTTGCCCTACCACTGGTGCTGCCACCCACCGTACTGGGCTTTTATCTCCTGCTGGTGCTCGCCCCGAACTCCCCTGTCGGCCAATTGTGGCAGCAACTAACCGGTTCGCGCCTGGCATTCAGCTTCAGCGCACTGGTGATTGGATCTGTCATTTATTCCCTGCCCTTTGTTGTGCAGCCCTTGCAGTCGGCGTTTCAGAGCCTGCCCAAAGGCCTGCTGCAGGCTGGAGCCACCCTGGGTGCCAACCCCTGGGATCAGTTTCGCTCGCTGGTGTTGCCACTCACGCGCCGCAGCTTTATCGCCGCGGCCAGTTTGGGGTTCGCCCATACGGTCGGTGAGTTTGGCGTGGTATTAATGATTGGTGGCAATATTCCGGGCGAAACCCAGGTGCTATCCATCGCCCTCTACGACCAGGTGGAGACCCTACGTTTCGACGAGGCTCATCGATTAGCGGGGGGCCTGGTCATATTCTCGCTGGCGCTGCTGTTCCTTATATACCGCAATAATGGCCCTGCGGTATGGCGGATACGAACGTGAGCCTGAAAGTCGACATCAACTGTGCCGGGACCGGTGATTTTTGCTTGGATCTAAACTGTGAGATCCCTGGAACGGGCGTGACTGCAATCTATGGACGCAGCGGCAGCGGGAAAAGCACCCTGCTTGACTGCATTGCCGGCCTGCGCCACCCGGATGCCGGCAAAATCAGCTTTGGCGAAAATGGCTGGTTCGATCAGGACAGGCCCACTCCTCCCTGGGAGCGGCGTATTGGCTATGTATTCCAGGACACCCGGTTATTCCCGCATCTGACGGTGCGAGGCAACCTGGACTTTGCCGCTAAACGCGCAGTCAGCGCCGGGCCTATGCCCCGTGATCAACTGGTCTCAACGCTGGGGCTGACAAACCTCTTGCCGCAAACACCAGAAACACTTTCAGCAGGCCAAAAGCAGCGGGTAGCCATTGGCCGCGCACTGCTCAGCGCGCCCCTATTACTGCTGCTGGATGAGCCCCTGGCCAACCTGGACCAACAAGCCAGCGGTGAGTGTCTGGCGCTTCTACAGCAACTGGCGCAGAACCTCGAACTTCCCATGCTGTATGTCAGCCACGATATCGAGGAGGTCAGCCAACTCGCTGACCACCTGCTTTTGCTGGAAGACGGCAAACTGCTGGATCAGGGTTCAATGCTGGAAATGTCTACCCGGCTAGACAGTCGCCTCGCACACGAAGAGCAAGCTGCGGCCATCCTGCTGGGTGAAGTGCAGGCACAGGACAGCGACTTTTCCCTCACCGAGATAATCGTCGAAGGAGAAGCCCTGTTCGTCAATCACCTTGAGCAGCCCATTGGCTCCCACAGGCGCCTGCGCATACCTGCGCGAGACGTGAGCATCTGCCTGGCGCGCCCTGAAGACAGCAGCATTCTTAATATACTGCCGGTGACCGTCGAAGAGATTGAAGCCTGCCACGGGGCTCGCCTGTTACTGCGGTTAGCCCTTGGAGAGCAGCACCTGTTGGCGAGAATTACTCGCAAATCCGCTGAGCGACTGTCGCTGCGCGTTGGGGATAAGGTCTTCGCCCAGATCAAAAGCGTTGCCCTGCTCAGTGAGGCGGAGGATCAGCAATGAACAGCCATCCCTACGATCCGCTTACACCCGATACAGTGATAGACGCCGTGGAGTCCACCGGCCGACTCTCCGATGCCCGCTTGCTCGCCCTCAATAGCTACGAAAACAGGGTCTATCAGGTCGGCATAGAGGATGGCCAACCACTAATCGCCAAATTCTATCGCCCCCAGCGCTGGTCCTTGGCTCAAATCGAGGAAGAGCACAGCTTCAGTCTCGAGTTACAAGACGCCGACATCTCCGTCGTCGCCCCGATGGTAGATGATGGGGGCAACACTCTTCACGAATACAAGGGCTTCCTGTTCGCCCTGTTTGTTCGCCGCGGAGGTTATCCCCCGGAGCTCGACAACCTGGACAACCTGCTGGTACTGGGGCGCACTCTGGGGCGCATTCACTCCGTGGGTAAAGCCTCTCGCTTCCAGCACCGTCAGCGCATTTGCGTACAGCGAATGTTGGCCGAAAACCGCGAGTTTTTGCTGCAGAACTTCATACCCAAGGAACTGCGACCAGCCTATGAAACCCTCACCGCTGACTTGTTAGCCACGGTACTGGACGCGTACACACCGACTGCAGAGGATGAAATCCGGGTGCACGGAGACTGCCACGTGGGCAATATCCTATGGCGAGATGACGTGGCCCACTTCGTCGACCTGGACGATTGCGTGATGGCCCCGGCAGTCCAGGATCTGTGGATGTTCCTCAATGGCGAACGCCACGACAGGGAAATACAGCTGGCTGAGTTGATCGAAGGCTATTCCGAGTTCTGTGATTTCAGCCCTGTGCAGTTACGATGGATCGAACCGCTCAGAACGCTGAGGCTGGTTAATTATGCGGCCTGGGTTGCGAGGCGCTGGGAAGATCCGGCTTTTCCAAGATCATTTACCTGGTTCAATACAGAGCGTTATTGGGCAGAGCATATCCTGGAGCTGCGAGAACAGCTGGCAACGCTGCAGGAAGAACCACTGCGGTTGCTCTAGGACAGCGAGCAATTCCAGTGACTTGTCGCTGCGCTCTACTAGGCGATTGTCCGCGGGTCGGTAATTGGAGCACGCTCAAAGATCGAAAATTTTCCCCGGATTCATAATTCCTTGAGGATCAAATGCTCGCTTGATCTGCCGCATAATCTCAATCTCCAACTCTGAGCGGGAGTAACCCAGGTAGTCCTTCTTCAATAAACCAACCCCATGTTCCGCCGAAACCGAGCCGCCATAACGCTGCACAATTTCAAACACCCACTTGGAAACTTCCCCACACTGGGCTCGGAACTCATCGACTGAAAGAGCCTCTGGCTTGAGAATATTCAGGTGTACATTGCCATCGCCTATGTGGCCGAACCAGACGATCTCGAAATCCGGATAATTGTTGTTAACCACAGTTTCAACTTCATCCAGAAATGCAGGTACCCTGGAGATAACCGTGGAGATGTCGTTTTTATAAGGGGTCCAGGGTGTGATGGTTTCGGAAATATCTTCGCGCAGACGCCACAGATTTTTGGCCTGGGCAACACTCTGGCTAACGGTGCCATCGAGCACCCAGCCTTGTTCCATACAGCGTTCGAACACGGCCATCGCCTTATCCATCGCCGCATCGTCTGCCTGCTCAAATTCCAATAGAGCGTAGTACTCGCAGGGGGTCTCGAAGGGCCGTTGCAGACCCTGGTGGTCAACGACTTTCTGCAGGGCAAGCTCAGAAAAAAATTCGAAGGCCGACAGCTCGATTTCGTCCTGGAACGCAGCAAGCACCTGCATGACTGCACCCATGTCCGGAGCCCCGAGAACCAGCACCGCAAGGTCGGCGGGGGCTCGGTCCAGCTGCATCGTCGCCTCGACCACAATACCCAGAGTTCCCTCAGCGCCGATAACCAGGTGGCGCAGGTCATATCCTGCATTGTTCTTGATCAAACCACGGTTGAGATCCAGCAGCTCACCCGAGCCAGTTACCAGTTTCAACCCGGCAACCCAATCACGGGTCATGCCATAACGGATGACCTTGATGCCCCCGGCATTAGTAGAAATATTGCCGCCGATCTGGCTGGATCCGGCAGAGGCGAAATCCACAGGGTAATAAAGTCCCTGCTCTTGGGCGAAGTGTTGCAGTTGTTCAGTGATGACTCCAGCACCGCAGCGCACAGTGCGGTCAACCGGATTGAAATCTTCGATGGTATTGAGACGGTCCAGGGCCAGCACCAGTTCACCTGCACAGGCGACACCGCCAGCACTGAGGCCGGTACGGCCGCCCGAAGGCACCAGCGCCAATTGATGTGCCGCCGCCAGACGAACAATTGACTGAACTTCTTCTGTGCTTCCAGGCAATACCACGGCGCAGGGCGAAGGCTGATAAAAGCGAGTCCAGTCCTGCCCATAGTGCTGCAAACTGTCCTCATCGGTAAGTACCCTCTCCTCCCCGATAATGGCATGCAGGGCGTTCAAAATGGGGGTGTCGAGCTGTGCCACGGGGGCTTCCTCCGGTATTTTTGGCAGGGGGCAGTTTCAGGGGGCGCGTATGGTACCATACGCGCCTTTTTTCCAGCCCGGCCCGATTTTGCGGCCTTTTACCACACAGGATTAACCGGCCATGACCGTACAGTCACTGCCCAAGGGCAAGATCAAATTTCTCCTGCTGGAAGGGGTTCACCCATCCGCAATGGAAACCCTTCAAAGGGACGGCTATACCAACATCGAGGTGCACAAAAAAGCGTTACCCCCGGAGGAGTTGAAACGGGCCATTGCCGGCGCCCACTTTGTCGGAATTCGTTCACGCACCCAGCTCACCGAGGAAATCTTCGCGTCTGCGAAAAAATTAGTCGCCGTGGGCTGTTTCTGTATAGGCACTAATCAGGTTGATTTGGCAGCGGCCACCCGTAAGGGCATTGCAGTATTTAACGCACCATTTTCAAACACCCGCAGCGTGGCAGAGCTGGTTATCGCAGAAGCTATCTTACTGTTGCGCGGTGTGGCCGAGAAAAACGCGGCAGCCCATCGCGGCGAATGGATGAAAACAGCAATTAACTCCTTCGAAATTCGCGGCAAGAAATTGGGCATTATCGGTTACGGCAATATCGGCATGCAGCTGGGCATCATCGCCGAAGGCCTGGGAATGCAGGTGCAATTTTACGATGTGGTTAACAAGCTGCCTTTGGGCAATGCTCGCCAGGTTCCCAGCCTCAACCAGCTACTTGCCGGTTCTGACGTGGTCAGTCTGCATGTACCTGAAACCGGCGCCACCCAGGATATGATAGGCGCCAATGAACTAGCGCAGATGCAAGCGGGCGCCATCCTAATCAATGCGTCCCGCGGCACCGTAGTCGATATCGACGCCCTGGCCGACAGTTTGGCGGCAGGAAAGCTGGGTGGCGCGGCAATTGATGTATTCCCGGTGGAGCCGCGCTCCAACGATGATGAGTTTATCTCACCGCTTCGCCGATTCGACAACACCTTCCTCACGCCACACATTGGCGGCAGTACGGTTGAGGCCCAGGAAAACATAGGCATGGAAGTCGCCGAGAAACTGGCAAAGTACTCTGACAATGGCACTACCGTATCCTCGGTAAACTTCCCCGAGGTGGCTTTACCTGAGCATGCCGGCAGCCACAGACTGCTGCACATTCACCGCAACGTCCCCGGTATCATGAGTGCGATCAACAATGTCTTCTCTGAAACGGGTGTCAACGTTTCAGCCCAGTACTTGCAAACCACTGATTCGGTGGGCTATGTCGTGATCGATGTGGACGCCGAATACAGTGATGTCGCCCTGGAAAAGTTGGCTGCTATCGACGGCACTATCCGCTCACGCGTGCTGTTCTAACGAGCCGCCATATGAGTGCTGGCCAGCGGCTGGCCTCAGGTGGCATGATTTCATCGTGGATAGTAAAAAAGACAAGTTTATCGCCGATCTGGTTTCCGAGCACAAAGTGCCTCTGGAAAAATACCTGTCACGCAAGCTCGACAGCCCAGAGGACGCGGCGGAGCTGGCTCAGGAAGCATACATGCGCCTGCATCGACTGGAACAACCGGAGAACCTTGATAACGCCCGCGCTTTTCTGTTCCAGGTGGCCACCAACCTGGCAGTGGACCAACTTCGACGACGGCAACTTCATTTCAAGTTTCTCAAATCGGAAAAAAGCCAGGCGGTGGATGGTGAGCCAATGGACTACAACGCTGCCGGAGCGTCACCCGAGCAAATCCTGGGAGCAAGGCAGAAGCTGGACGTTATCAACCAGGCGGTCGAAGAGCTGCCTTTCAAAGTCAAGCAAGCCTTTCTGCTCCACCGACAGAGCGGTCTTTCCTACAACGCGATTGCCAAACAAATGGACGTATCGGTCTCCAGCGTCGAAAAATACATACTTCAGGCACTGAAGCACTTTCGCGGTGCGCTCAAGTCCGGCCATCCGCCGGATGAATCGCCATGAACGAATTCATACATTTTCGGAATCACGCTTTGAGGGAACCTTTGGCTCGCTCGTTACACCAATACATTGACTATACTAACGTAGCTCCCTACGGGGACAGCTGTAAAAAGCCATGCGGCAGGATGCTGCGGTGAAAATAATGAACCAGCAACGCAACTCACAATACGAGCAAGCACACGACGCAGCCCTGGGCTGGGTCGCTTGCCTGCGCTCGGACGCCGTGTCAGAGGAAGACCGGCAGTCCTTTGCCCTGTGGCTAGGCGAGCACGATTCACACGCCAAGGCGATGGACGAAGCGCTGGAGCTCTGGGATGACCTTGCGGTCGTTCGTCACATTCCATCATTGTCTGCGACACCAAATCAGGCCGCCAATAGTTCGCGCTGGTTGCCCGCAGCTGCGGCGATCGCCGCTTGCCTGGTGTTGGCTATTTTCCTCTGGCCGCAACTGCAATCCGACCCTGTCAGCGACCAATATCGCACGGCCATGGGCGAGCAACGCACTGTTGATCTGCCCGACGGGTCAGTAGCCCGCTTGAATACCAACTCTCGTATATCCGTCACCTACAGGGACGACCAGCGGCACGTTCACCTGCAACAGGGTGAGGCCTGGTTTCAGGTACGTCCGAACAAACAACAGCCGTTTCACGTCGATGCGGGGGACACCCGCATAACAGCCGTGGGCACTGCGTTTAATATTTACCTCACCGGCGGTAGTACCGATGTGACGGTCACCGAAGGCGTGGTCAGGGTCAGCGAACTGGGGCAGACAGGCGCGCGCACTCCATCGACAGAATTGTTAACTGTGAATCAGCGACTGATTACTGGAAACGACGGCTGGGAACTTTCCTCCACAGACGACGTGTCGAACCAACTGGCCTGGCAGCGAGGCGAACTCGTGGCTGAAAAAATGCCACTGCCCGAGTTGATCGCTCAACTGGAGCGCTATCAACAAAAACGAATAATCATTGCGGACCCCAGTTTGGCCGCACTCACCGTGTCAGGCGTATTACAACTTGACCAACCCGAAGCCTCCCTCAGCGCGATCGCCGTGAGTCTGGGGCTTCAAGTGACGCCCCTCAACGACACTTCGGTTCTGTTGCTCAAAGCAACTCAGTGAGCTATAAAGGGGGTCTGCGTGGAACCCCCGCCTGTCCGCTAATTGAACCGGCGCTGTTCCTGAATTAACACCTACTATCAAAGGGTTGCGGCACAGCCGCAGTCGGGCTTTCCATGTTCACCGCTGCTGCGAAAGATCCGGAAAACGCCCCGGGCGTGGCTCCTGTATGGCAGAGGCCACTCCTGGCGGGTGTCCTCTGCTTGTGTATGGCAATGCCGCTGCTTGCGGCGCCTGATGACCCGATTCACTTTACCATCGAAGCGCCACAACTTTCCGCCGCGCTGATCCAGCTCTCTCAGCAAAGTGGTATCTCTATCGTGTTTTCGGACCAAGTGGTGAGAGCACTGCCAGCAAACGAAGTAGTGGGCACAGTTCGTACCGATGAAGCCCTGGACGCTCTTCTACTCGGTACCGGCCTTGGGTGGGAGCTCGTGGGCGACAAGACGATTGCGGTTTTTATGCTGAAATGTGGCGATAAAAACAGCCCCTGCGTGTCGCCAGAAGAAATGGTCGATCAGTACCCAATTTTCGTGCCAGGCCGAGAGCAAACTTATGTCTATGGCACCCACGTAACGGGTTCCCGAATTCGTCGTTCCGAACACACCGGGGGAGCGCCCGTTGATATTCTCTCAGCCCCCGATATCGAACTTAGCGGCGCCCAGACCATCGGCGAGCTGCTGAAATTTGTACCCGCAGTATCGGGCAACGCTTTAAGTACGGCTATAGCGAACGGCGGAAACGGTACCGCCTCAGTGACACTGCGTGGCCTACCCGCCAGCAACACCCTGGTATTAATTAATGGCCGCCGAGTCGCTAACGACGGCCTGGCCGGAGAATCTGTAGATCTCAACAGCATCCCGCCTGCGGCGGTAGAGCGAATCGAGATACTCAAAGATGGGGCTTCGGCCATCTATGGCTCCGATGCCATTGCCGGGGTGGTCAATATCATTATGAAGAGAGATTTCCATGGACTACTGGGCGAGGCGTTTTACGGCCAAACTCAGGAAGGGGACCTTGAAACCCAAACGCAGACCTTGAAATACGGCACCGGACTGCCCGATGGGTCGTTTTTCTTTACTGCGTCGCGCTACCGGCAGGACCCCATTTTCAGCCGGGATAGAAAAGTATCTGGAAGCGCTGATACACGACTTTTCGGGGGAACTGATCAACGGTCCAGCGCCACCCCGGATGCGCGAGTTACCCTGCCCTCGGGCCAAACGTTAATCGCTGAGGGTAGTGGCTATCGGCCAGCGACCTCTGAAGACTTGTTTAACTATCAACAGTTTACTACAGCCATCGTGCCTCTGAAGCGTGACAGTGTTTACACCAATGCCAGCTATGACTTCAGCGAAAGCGTCACCGGCTTCGTCGAATTGAGCTACTTGGAGACTGACGCGCAAGCGACTCTGGCGCCTACACCGGTGTTTACCGCGTTCGAGCAAACAGAGCTCGTGGTGGCCGCGGATAACATCTATAACCCCTTTAACCAGAACCTTGTAGATGTTCGGCGTCGATTGCTCGAGTTCCCTGACCGCAAACAACAGAACGAATCACAGGTGAGCCGTTTCAGCACAGTGGTGGAGGGTTTGTTCGCTGATTGGAACTGGGACTTTGCCTATAACTGGAGTCGCAGCGAAGCCAGCGAGACGACAACCGGCATCGTCAACGCTGACCTCCTTCAACGCGCATTGGGGCCAAGTAAAGGTTGCTTGGGTGCAAGCCAGGACGGCTGTACCCCGGTCAACCTCACCGGCCCTCAGGGAAGCATTTCCGCCGATCAAGTTGCCTACATCATCACCCAGGGCGAAGTCAGTGGCTACAGCAAGCTGGCCAGCGGGGGTGTCAACTTTTCAAGAGCGCTAGACGCTCTGCCAGCGGGCCGTGGTGATGTCGCTTTTGGTATGGAGTACCGCCGGGAATCCACAAGCAAGAAGCCGTCCGCCCTGCTGGCATCGGCCAGCACACTGGGCGCGACCAATTTCGAAGCAACCAACGGTAGCCGCAGTGTTACCGAGCTCTATCTGGAAACCATACTACCGTTGTGGAAGGGATCCAGCGGTCTTAGCAGTCTTGATCTGGAGGCCGCTGTGCGTTACTCCGATTACAGTGACTTTGGCAGCAATAACAGTCCCAAGATCGCCCTACGGTGGCGGCCGAGCCCAGCACTATTGATCAGGGCAAATTACGCTGAGGGCTTCCGCGCGCCTTCCCTGAATGAACTCTACGAAGGTAATACCGAGGAACAGGCTTTTATCAACGATCCCTGCACCCAGGCGGACAATGTCGGCCTTTTACCCGGGTGCGTCCAGCAGGCAGACCCTACTCGCAACCAGTTCCTTTCCATCAAGGGCGGAAATAGCGAACTCGATCCGGAGACTTCCGAAAGCTACAGTCTCGGACTAGTTTGGACCCCTGCAAGTGCCAGAGGGCTGGCAATGTCAGCGGATTTATTCGAAATCAAGCAGCAGAATGTAGTGTCATCAAGCGCCCAGTTCATTGTCAGTCAAAATGCCAGGAATGGTTCTTTAGCTGGGAGAGTTGAGCGAGACAACATGGGCAACCTCACTCGAGTATCGGCCAGTAATCTAAACATCGGAAAGAGAGAAGTGCGCGGCGCCGACTTCGCCCTGACCTGGCACCTACCCCGCGGCAGTTGGGGTCAATTCAGTGTGGTCAGCAGCGCCAGTTGGATTCACGAGTACATTGCTCGCCTGGACCCAACCGCCGCCAGCTTGGACCTCGCAGGAACTTTTAGAGACGAAGCTTCAGAGGGACTGGGTGGAATTCCGGAGTGGAAAGGCCAGCTTGGCCTTCGCTGGACCCGCGATCGCTGGCGGGGCAGCTACCAGCTGCACTATGTGGGTGAGATGAAAGAAATCATACCCGGCAGCGACAGGAAGCGAGTTATCGACGACTGGCTGATTCACGATGCCCAGATTAACTACACCTTTCCAGTGCAGGAGGGTCTGCGGCTCTCTTTGGGGATAGACAACCTGTGGGACGAAAAGGCCCCACTGGCAACGTCTGCATTCAACGACAATATTGATGGCCGCTCTCATGAGTTGAAAGGGCGTTTTTGGTACACCAAGTTAAGCCTTCGCCTGTAAACAAAAAAAGAGATTAGAAAATGTATAAGTATTTGATATTAATCACCTTTATGTGCCTTTCATCAATTGCCTTGGCAATTGATGAAACATTCCCAGGTGTCGAAAAGCTGATGACCGCCGAGGAGTATGAAGCGTCCGGTCTAGACAAACTCCAACCAGAGGAGCGCAAGGCATTAAACGCCTGGCTAATAAAGTTCACAGCGACCGAAGCGCCGGCCCTGTTGGATACCAGCGAAGAAGTGAAAGAAGTTCAGGCGGAGCATGTCATTACAGCGAATATCAAACAGCCCTTTGACGGCTGGGATGGCAAGACTGTGTTCTACCTCGACAATGGTCAGGTGTGGCGCCAGCGGCTCGATGGTCGAGTCGCCTATAATGGCGAGGATACCGCCGTTGAAATCAAACAGAATTTCCTTGGCTTCTACAAAATGAGGCACCTCGCCAGCGGCCGCAGCGTCGGCGTGAGCCGCATCAAGTAAAATAGCCTCTCAAGACCAGAAACCTGGGCGGTCGAAAGCCGTTAATTTCGGCAAAATGACAAGTTCCCGGCTGATTATGTGAAATTTTCACAATTTTGGCCCCTTCTATGAGGGACACCCCTCCTTATTCGTTTAAAGTTCGAGTAATGCGGTTTCTATCCGCGTGAAAATAACCACAATTGCTTAACAACGATACAGGGGTATTAATATGTTAAGAAAAAATCGTCTTGCGTTAGCTGTCTCCGCAGCAGCAGGAATTAGCACCTTTGCAGCACTACCGCAGGTAGTGAATGCACAGGAAGATGCTCTGGAAGAGGTCATCGTAACTGGTTCGCGTATTCAGCGTGCCAACCTCGTGAGTGCCAGCCCGGTAACCCAGGTTGACGCCGAAGAGTTCAAATTCCAAGGTACTACTCGCGTAGAAGACTTGATGAAGAACCTTCCTCAGGTTTGGTCTAACCAGAACACCAGCCAATCAAATGGCGCGACAGGTACTGCGACGCTGAACCTGCGTAACCTCGGTGACGAGCGTACGCTGGTCTTGGTAAACAGCCGACGTTTGCCCGCTGGTTCGCCGCTTGCTGGCGGTATCGGTGCAGACATCAACCAGATTCCTGGCGCTCTGATCCAGCGTGTTGAAGTTCTGACTGGTGGCTCTTCCGCCACCTACGGTTCTGACGCGGTAGCTGGTGTTGTTAACTTCATCATGAAGGACGACTTCGAAGGCATCGAGCTTGACTATCAGTACAGCCAGTACCAGCACGACAATGACAACAGCCGCATCCAGGGAATCGTTACTGACGCCGGTTACCCCGTTGCTGATGGCAGCGAGACTGGTGGTGACATTCAGGACATGAGCCTGATCATGGGCGGAAACTTCGACAACGGTCGCGGTAACGTTACTGTTTACGCCACCTACCGTGACGTTGAAGCTGTTCTGCAGGAAAGCCGCGACTACAGCTCCTGTGCACTGAACAACGAAGGTGACGGCTGTTTCGGTTCTAGCACAATCCCAGAAGGTCGTATCACTGACTTCGGCATTGGACCGGGCTTTGACTACAAGGTTGCTGGTACCGATTTCGTTGCTCGCGACGGAACCACCTACAACTATGGCCCGCTGAACTACTACCAGCGCCCGGACGAGCGTTACACTGCAGGCGGCTTTGGCCGTTACAACATCAATGAGTCAGTAGAGGCTTATACTGAATTGATGTTTATGGATGACCGAAGTGTGTCTCAGATTGCTCCCTCTGGTGCGTTCTTTGTCACGGACACGATCCCCTGTGGTAACCCACTGCTTTCTGACCAGCAGTTTGACGCTTTGTGCGGACAGTATGGCCTGACTGAAGAAGACGACCAGCTGGCATATATCGGTCGCCGAAATGTAGAGGGCGGACCTCGACAGCAAGACCTGCGCCACACTTCATTCCGCGGTGTGTTCGGTCTGCGTGGCGATATCAATGAGACTTGGCGCTACGACGTGTACGGTATGTACTCCGAAGTTTCCATGGAAAACACCTACCTGAACGACTTGGGCACCAGCAAGATCAAAAATGCCCTAAATGCGGTTGAAGATGAGAACGGTAACGTCGTGTGTCAGTCCGTCGTTGATGGAACTGATCCCAACTGTGTACCCTGGAATATCTTCGACTCCAACGGCGTAACTCAGGAGCAAACCGAATATCTGGCACTGCCTCTGTTCGCTCGTGGTACCACTGACCAGACAGTCTTCTCTGCTTATGTTGCTGCTTCCCTGGGTGACTACGGCATTCAGCTGCCTTCTGCTGATTCCGGTATTGAAGTCGCATTCGGTTCTGAATACCGAGAGGAAAACCTGAACTTTAATCCAGATTCCGGCTTCCGTAATGGCGAAGGTGCTGGCCAGGGTGGTGCAACCGGTCCCGTATCCGGTGGCTACGACGTTACAGAATTCTTCGTAGAGGCCAGCATTCCGCTGATCGATGGCGCTGCCTTTGCTGAAGAACTAATCGTGGACTTAGGCTACCGCTACTCCGATTACTCAACCGACCAAACTACTGACACCTATGGTATCCGTGCTGGTTGGGCAATCACCCAGGGCGTTAAGCTCCGTGGTAGTTACCAGCGCGCCGTTCGTGCTGCTAACATTCAGGAACTGTTCCTACCCCAGGGATTCAACCTGTTCGACATGGCGGAAGATCCCTGTGGTGGTGCAAACCCCACGCGTAGCTTCCAGGATTGCGCACGATCAGGCGTGACGGCTGACCAGTATGGACGAATCACCAGTTCGCCCGCTGGCCAGTACAACTTCCTCCAGGGCGGTAACCCCAATCTGGCACCGGAAGAGTCTGATACTTACAGCTTTGGTGTTGTATGGACCCCCGAGTTCGTTGATGGCCTGAGCTTGTCGCTAGACTGGTACTCCATCGAGATCGAGCAAGGCATCAGCAACCTCTCTCCAGAGTTCATCCTGAACGAATGTCTGGATGGCAATGAAAGCCAGTGCGCCAACGTACGTCGTGGCCGCTCCGGTGACCTTTGGATTGGCTCCAACGTTGATACCAGCGGTAACATTGTTGCTCTGCAGGACAACCTGGCTATCGAAGAAGTAGAAGGCTACGACCTGATCGTTGACTACTCTTTGGATATGAATAACCTGGGCTCCTTGAGCTTCAGCAACACTACTTCTGTAATTGACAGCTGGGATCAACAAGAGCTGAAAGGCGCAGTAGTTGAAGATTGTGCAGGCGTATGGGGCGGCAGCTGTGGCTACCCAACTCCAGACTTCCGCAACAACTTCCGTATGACCTGGCTGACACCGTGGAACGTCACGGCTAGCTTGGCGTGGCGTCACATTTCTGAGGTAGAAGATGTGAACGAGAACCTGGATCTGGACAGCATCGATTATTTCGATCTGGCTGGCGTCTGGGACATCATGGATGACACTATCTCCCTGCGAGCTGGTGTAAATAACCTCCTTGATGAAGAGCCACCCATTGCTGGTAACGCAGCTGGTCCTTCTATCAACGGTAACGGTAACGTCTTCCCGGGCATGTACGACGCCCTGGGCCGCTACTACTTCCTGGGTGCGACCGTTCGTTTCTAAGAACTAAATCGCACTTCCGGAAAGCCGGAAGCACCATTAAAAAGGCTCGCCTCGCGCGAGCCTTTTTTTTCGCCTGCAATCTAGGTCAGACGCTGGGATATAATGACGCTCACCACTGCGGGAGTTCTCTATGAGCATTGATCTGTCGATCCACACGAAACACAACCCGGATACCCTAGCCCAGACCTTGCGGACTAAAGGGCGACTTCAAATACCGGACTTTCTGACGGTTAACACCTCAGAATATCTGCACCGGCTTCTTCGGGAAAACACTGTCTGGCACCTTTCCTACAATGAAGGGCAGGATAATTTTGAGAGCGAAGAGTCCGCGTTTAATTCACTGAGCCCTGCGCAGCGGCAGAAGTTTCTCAATAATATTTATTCTAGAGCCAAAGATAACTTTCAGTATCTTTTCAAGCAGTACTACATTAGTCAGGCTATTAAACTGGGAGAAAACACTGGGCACCCAATGCACCAAGTGAACGACTGGGTAAACAGCGCCGCCTTTCTGAACTTCATGCGTAGCCTGACAGCAACGCCCGAAATTCGCGAGTCAGACAGTTATGCCAGCATCTACGGTCCTGGACACTTCCTGACAATGCATGATGACCGGCACGCTTCGCACGACAGGGTTGCGGCCTGGGTAATTAGTATGACCCCCGAGTGGAACGAAAATTGGGGCGGCTATCTGGCCTTTTACGATGAAAAAGGCAACGTCACGGAGGCCTTCAAGCCCGCTTTCAATACATTAAACATCTTTACAGTACCGCAAAAGCACGCCGTACAACTGGTAACACCCTTTGCTGGCCAACCCCGCACCAGCTATCTGGGCTGGCTGCTGCGCTAGTCCAGTAATTCTGAAAACACTGAGGACGCTCGCAGCTCATTCTCATAGTTGCGCCACCGGTTAACGCTGGTGGCATAAATCGGTCTCCGAACCTGGCTGACGCTGGCAGTGCGCACCCTTGCTGCTCGGGAAGCGTATTCCAGGCAGCCCTCATCCCAAGGCAACCCGAGAAAATTGAGGGTGCCGGCAAGTGTTTCTCGAGTATTGGCGATCAGCTCTTCATAAGAAATCGTATAGAGCTGGTCAGCGCATGTTTCTTCAAGGGTCGACATAAAGCCCTGCTGACATTGCAGGTAGTGCGCAGTGTCTGATAACCGATTGGCGTAGGTGAAATCACTGCCCAACTGCTGAAAATAAACAGCCAGACAGTTATCCATCGTTTGACGCGTCGTGCGTAAAAAACGCGCAGAGGGAAACAGTCGAGCTAACATCGGTAGAAAAAACAGATTATCTGGCCGCTTGTCCAGTACCACTTTGTCAGTCGAGAAATTGGCGTCTAAATGATCCAGGTAATCGCGCCCCAAACGTTGCCAGTCCTTCCGAAATTGTGAACCGCTCCAGGCCGGCAGGTCCGCCCTTCCACTGATGAAACCGATTTCTCCCCCGGATTGCAGCGCAGTGTGGCCCGCCAACATCTGCTCCAACAGCGTCGAGCCTGAGCGAAACATGCCACAGATGAAGATCAACGGCCGCTCGGAAACCGGCTCCAGGGAGTCTAGCACCTGAGCGCGAAGCACCTGCTCGACCATTACCTCCTGGGCTTTTTGATCGTAGGCCGGCACTCGCCGTCGGCTTAACTCATTCGCACTCTGATAGGCAGCAAACGCGTCTCTGTACTGACCGCAGTCATCAAGGCCCTTGCCAAGAGCGTAGTAAAGACTCTCACGCTGTTCGGGCTTCAACGCCGTCTGCTCTAGCAAATTCCTGACCGCTTTCAGGGCTGGATCCTGGGCGCTCTCAATCACCTGCCCCTGCACAAGTCGAGCCGCTGCATCCTGATGATAAGGGTCCAGCTTCAAAATTTGAGTAAAGTGTTCACGGGCAGCAGGCCAGTCGCCACGTTCTTCCAGCAGCAGTGCAAGATTGTAAAGCGCGGGTATATAGTCGGGCGCCTGTGTGAGCGCATTCTGGAAAAGGACTTCTGCTTCTTCTGAGCGATGCAGGTCGGAAAGAATCACGCCCATGTTGGATTGAATTTCCTCCGGCTGCTGAATTCCATCTTTGAGGCAACGCCGGTACTGTAAAAGCGCTTCTTCATTCAAACCCCGGCTGCGCAATAAGCGAGCATGATTAAAACGACTTGTAACCTCTTCCGGCCGACGGGAGAGCAAGTGTTCGTAAGCTTTGGAGCCCTCCTCAGGCTTACCGCCACGCTCGGCGAGCTGAGCCAGGCGATCACAGTAAGCGGGCTCATCAGGATACGTCTCAACCAACTGCCATGATGCATTTAATGCACCGCGAACGTCACCCAGACGAAAAGACGCTATGGCAGACAACTCCAGTGCCTGGGGGTGCTTTGGTTGTTGAAGTAGCAGCGTCTTACAATCATCTAGGCACTGCTCAAGGCGATTGCCTCGCAGATGCTGTGCTGCTCTTGTGATAAGTGCTTCCAGGTTAGAAATGTTGGCTCCAGATTCAATATTGATAGTTGTATTCGCGCTCCAAGCCGGCATAGGGTACAGCCTTACCCTCCCTCAAAACAGGGCGAAAACGCAGCTCTCGCAACAAACGAAACAGTACAACTCTTGCTCCAATATCCCCTTCCGGTGCCTGCTCCCGCACATCTATATCTCTGACTTCTCCCGTTTTAGTGACGGAAAATGAGACTTTTGCTCGGGCTTCGAGATCCTCATGGGGTTTGCTACCATCGGAAAGAAATACGCTAGTGTCAGGCAGTTCTACCGGGTGCTGGAACCAACTTTCCGGGTCTATATTATTGGCATTGTCCTCTTCAAGCACCGCCCACGCTTTTTCATAACTTTCCAGCGCGCGGCCGACACGATGCCACCAAAGAGACCAATCACCAAGCGCCACATATGCGGTGGCAAGGGCCTCGTGGTCAATCGGGCTTCGGCTTTTTTCCATCCATATAATCTGTTTTAGGGTCTTGCGCCCATTGCGTTCATTAAACCTCTGTAGCTGACGAAATCGCTCGCCTTCCAGGCCACCTTCCATCACAGGATCCGGATCAGCGGAGCCGGTAACGTTAATCTGAATAGACGCTTGTCGTTCTCCGCCGTACTCAGAGATCAGGTATTCCACCAACATACGGTCGTAGAGGTGCGGTATGATTTCTTTCGGTTTCCACTCGCCCTGGCGGATACGAGTAATCTCTTCACTATGAATCACATGCATATTAAGAAGTCGCTCATAGGAAGGCTTATCGCCGACGCCTTGCAAATACGCCTGTCTTTGCCAGGCGACATAACGCCGAGTGGCGTCATACATCTCGAGGCTCCCCGGGTCATATGTTTTGTTCTGCAGCCTATAAAGCGCTTTAAAAAACTGGTCAGCATCGTCATAGCGCTCCATCGATAATTGGCTATGTATGATGTCGCTGAGCAAAGGTAGCTGGTTGGGCGTGTACAGGCCTTCATTGATTTTGGCGACATGCAATGAGCGCAGAAGTAATGGCATCGCCTCCGGGTGACGCTCCTGAGACTGATAATATTTTCCCATTTGATGTAACGGCTGGCTCAGGTTGGGATCATAAGGGCCTTGTGGCTTTAACAACTGCTTATTGATTTGCTGAAGCAAGGCTGGGGGAAAATTTTCTTCAACTTCACGGACAGTGAATGGCGCTGGTAAAACCTCTTCAGATCGGGTTATCTGGCCACCATAGGGCGTAGGCTTGGGAATCTCAGGCGCGATCGAATTGTTTGGGGAGTACTGCCCTAACGCGGGCAAAGAGGCAAGAAACAACCCCAGAGTAAACTGCGATGCTAAAAAGGTTTTACCTAGATTGACGTTCAGTTTCAAAAGATCAACTCCACGCCGAAATCTTAGCAGATTCTGGGAAAACGAGTTAAGCCAGTAAACATTCTTGACGCTGGATAAAACAACTGCCACCCTCGCCCTCTATGACTAGGCCTTGATCGACGGCCGTTCCAGCAAACAATGGAGAGTAACCCATGAAAGTATTGACCAAAGCAGCTTGCGCCCTGGCACTCACACTAGTGTTAGGAGCTTGTGCTAGCTCTGGAGACAAGAGTGAAGCAACGACGGCTGGAGAAGCTGCATCTAATAGCCAAGTTGCAGTTAATGAAAATTCATCGAAAGAAAGGCTGGACCCCGATGCTATGCGCTGCAAAACCGATATAAAGACAGGCACTCGCATCAGTAGAAAGATCTGTAAAACCAATCGCGAATGGGAGCAGGAAGCGCTTGATAGTCGCAGTGCAACCGAAGCCATTCAGCGCGGATCACTCAATGGTCCAGGCCCTGAAGGGGGATAAGCTAAGCAGCCCGATGCAATATCAGCGCCCAAGCAGCGGGCTCTGAGTCCTGCCCCATTCTTAAAATTTGGGGTGGGTTTTCATCGAAGCCGGTTTGTTGCAGCTGCGTTAATAGCTGCTCCATTTTAACTTCACTGACCGCTGCATGGAGCATCGATTGCATTCGGCCATGGTAGGCCTCTAATTCTTTCTCCATGCCATCGATCCAGCGCATAACCTCGTCTTCTTCGAATGAAGACATACGACTGTACATTGACGCCACATCACTATAGAGCTGCTTCGGAAGCCCATCTGCTGCGCTGCTACCATAACGACGAAGAATATCTTCCAGGCCCCTCACCGCAGGCGTAAACGCGCGTTCAGAGGCCTTGAATGCCTCTACTGAAGCTTCTCCTCGATTTAGCGCAAACCCACCTTTAAACGCGAGTCGGGCGAGTGCAAGAAGTCTTGTATCCGCAATCGCATCTACCACCTCCTTATTTTCGTCACATTCTCGGTAGATGCCACCGCCATGCAAGTGAACCACCACTGCCAGACAGCCCCCAGGAGCCACCAAGCGCGCCGCTTCCAATAGGGCATCACTGCCAGCGTACTCAAGGCCAAACTGGCTAACCACCAACCCAAAGCTCCCGTCTGCCCAAGGTAGTTGAGCAGCATCAGCCACTGCACAGTTCGCCATCAGGTGGCGCTTTCGCAGCTCTATCATTGCGCTGTACGAATAATCCGTGCAAAACAAATCCGCGTTCACGGCATTGGTTATCGCGTGTCCCGTTACCGCACCGTTGCCACAGGCAATGTCCAACATGTTTGATGTTTTTGCTGCGGGAGAGGAAAAAACCTTGGACCAGAAGCGGGCAAGTACTTCTTCTTGCGGGCCTCCCTCTCTATGCGCGGCATTATCGTGCGTACCTCGCCAATAAGTATCCCAATCGCCTGTATGCTTATCGTTCAAGCCTCAGTGCTCCCGAAATCAAAGATACCGAATGCAAGTAATATCTGTAAGTTAACGCTCACGGCGCAACCAGTTCGTCGTAATTTTTCAGTCATGTAGTTTTCACGATGGAGGTCCATCTCCATCATACCAGAGCGATATGCTTCTAGCGCTCCCCCAGAAGGTCAAGCTTACGATTGAACGTGGCGCGTTCCCTCTCGTTTTCAGTGAGTTCTGCTGCCATAGAAAACTGCTCCTTCGCGCCAGCAACGTCACCTAGCTTGAGATAACTCAAACCCATCAGGGAATAGAAACGAGGTTCCTCTTCCTTTCGGTTCGCAGCCATACGAGCTTGCCGCGCTGCTGCAGAATAGTCACCGTCATCAAATGACTGTTGCGCCAGAGAAAACAAATAGTATGGATTTTTGCGTCGGAAAACCTGTGCTTTGCCCTCATATACCTCCGCCAATTCATATTGCCCTATGTCATTGTAGAGTCTGGCAAGGCTACTGATCGCTGCAGGCTCTGAGGAACGATTGACGGCAATCAGGAACGATTCCTCTGCTGCGTCGAAGATTTTCAAACGCCTGTAAAGTGCGCCAAGATTGGTCCAGAAAAAGCTGGTTCTTGGCTCGAGCAACAATGCCTGTCGAAGATGACGGAAAGACTGGTCGTAATCCCCTGCGGATAAATAATGCACACCCATATTGCTGTGATAGCGCGCTTGAGCCTCTTGATCGCGCATAACCCTGCGACGGTGGTCCGTTTCAACCACATCAACCGCAAAATCAACCATAACGCTAGTACCCGCCAAATCTACCACTGCGTTAACGTGCCTATTATAAAGCCATGAATTACCTTGTTCTTCCCAGGTCGTTGGTACATCAACTTCCTGAAACTGTGCGCTCACCCCACTAGCCCGCGCCAGCGCCACGAATAGATTGGTGAACGACATACAGTTCGCTTCGCGAATATAAAACGCCTCCTCCGCCGTATGTGTTTCGAAGGCGTCGTAATCCAAACTCAAACCATCGTCCAACATAGCTGATAGTATCGTTTGTACTTTTTGCAAAGACCCCCATTCAGGCTCAACGTGTTGATCAAGAAAAGAGCGCATCTCTTCATTGATTGCGATGATGTTCGGTAATTCCTGAAGGTCGGGGTCTCCCAAACCTATCAAAGAACCATCGAGCAATTGGTCACGGGTCACGGGAGCGTACACGCGATCGACACCGGTAGTGCTGCACGCTGTGATGAGTACAATCAATATCAGAATAATTATGCGGCAAGGAAACAACATAGGCTCCACCTATAGTTGACGGGCCTAGCGACCCACGCGCTGCCTCAAAAGCGTCGGTAAAACCTCTAGAGGCTTCAATAATATAGCACTCATTTCGGGAGGTACCTACTTAGCCTAAAAGTAACTATACTGCGCCGACTATCGATCAGGGCAGTATCAATGGACACCCTCACTGCATTTGTCACCCTACTATTCGTGATGGACCCCCTGGGGAATATCCCGGTGTTCCTATCTATTCTTAAGGACGTGGACGAAAAGCGCCGCCAGTGGATTTTGGCCAGAGAGCTGCTGATAGCGCTAGCAGTGCTACTGGTATTCCTTTGGGGCGGAGAGGCGGTGCTGAATTTGTTGGGGCTGCGTCAGGAGTCCATCAGCATTGCGGGCGCGATCATCTTGTTCCTCATCGCCATACGCATGATCTTTCCCAGCCCCTACGGACTGATGGGCGAGCAACCCGAGGGCGAGCCTTTTATTGTGCCATTGGCCATTCCCATGGTCGCGGGCCCATCGGCCCTCGCCATCTCAATGCTGATGGTAACCTCCGACCCCAATCGCATGTTTGATTGGACCCTGGCCCTGGTCGGCGCCTGGGCTGCTTCTGCGGTCATTCTAATGAGCGCACCGATATTGCTTAAAGCGCTGGGCAACCGTGGCCTGATCGCTGTTGAGCGCCTAATGGGTATGCTGCTGGTGATTATTTCTGTGCAGATGTTCTTCGAGGGGGTGGAGAGTTTCCTCCACCTCCAGGCAGGCGGAGCTGGCTAAAGACTGGCGAGGAATTCCAACAAGAGAGCGTTAAGCATCTCCGGTTGTTCCTGTTGAATAAAATGACCGGCTCCGGGTAACAGGGTTGGCCCACGTAAATCAGCTACCTTGTTTCGCATATGATCAAAGGGCCCATCACCGGCCAGGGTGACTACCGGGTCTTTTTCGCCGCCCACCCACAGTGTGGGCAGAGTGATTTCTGCGTGCGCCCGGTCTCGAGTCAGCGTCCAGTTATAGTCCATGACTCTGTAGGCATTAGCGCCGCCCGCAAAGGCTTTGGCGGGTCCTGCAGCAAGATATTCCTGCTCGTAATAATCCATGTCCTCCTGGGATAACCAGCTCCAGGGAAGAGGCTCAGCGGGCGGCGCAAGCACATCAATGTATTGGGTGCCCTCAGAGGGGAAGTTTTCCCAGCTCAGCAGTTCTCCTTTAGCGGATAAGGCCCAGAACAAACGCTCCAGGAATTCCCGTTCCCTGCCAACCAGGTGAGACTCTGCAAGCCCGGGGGTTTGATAGTAGTGCATGTGGAAAAAGTGATTTTCGGCAATGGCAGCGTAAAGTTCACTGGGCAACACATCGCCGCCACCTGCCAACTCCATGTCGTAGGGCACACACAGCGGCGCAATGCCTCGAAGACGCTGTGGACAGTGCACAGCCATATGCCAGGCCAGATTAGCACCGAAGTCATGCCCCAACAGCACGGCCCGGTCCTCTTCAAAGTGCTCCAGCACCGCCAGTACATCAGCACTGAGTTGGTCCAGACCGTAGGCTTCGAAGGCCTGCGGTCGACTACTGCGTCCATAGCCACGCATGTCCAGTGCCACCGCTCTATACCCTGCACTGGCAAGGGTTGGCATCTGGTGGCGCCAGCTATACCAAAGCCCGGGGTAACCGTGACACATGACCACCAGCGGCCCGTCACCCTGACAGGCCAGGTGGAGCGAAACACCATTGGCTTCTAGCTGGAGATGCTCTATCTCACTAGGGGGCATGCCGAAACTGCAGATTCAAGGTCACTGGCACGGCGATACTAATCGAATTCAGCCCAGCTATTTCGCGCAGGGCTTCCACGCCACCGGCAAGGCCGAAGTCAGCAGCATTGAGTATCACCGGCCTGGAGCTCATAACTCGCAGGTTGCCCCCGTCGCTGAAAACCGTGACCGATGCGGTGACCGTCTGCTCCATCCCATGCAAGCTCAGCTTGACAGGGATTTCGGTGCCGACGGTGCCGCCTTCGGCGACCGCCGCTAACACAGCAGCGTCTACATCCGCTGTTACGGTCGCATTAGGAAACGCAGCTGTCTCAAACAACAGTGCCTGCATTCGCTCGTTACGAATTGGGACCATGGTATCGACGCTGTTGAGATCTATGATCAGCTGCACCTTGCCGCTTTTACCGATGTAGCCAACGAGCGATGTGAAACCATGAGTTTCGGCAATCGCTGAGTTTTTCACCGAGATAAAATTAATGCTGGACCTCTCGCTATCCAGTTCCCACTGGGCTGACGCCTGGGAAACGGCTAGCAGGCCTATCATTAAAAAACCTATAAACCGGGTCATGTTTTTCATTCCAAACCTCCTCTAAAACCATCGCCGCTCAAGATGCAGCCGCAAGCACCCGTCCATCCTAGCCTTAGGTCAGGCAGCGACCAAGTATTACCCTGTGAAAACGCATATTCGTATTTGCATATATATGTTTTATCATATATATTGGCCAGCAATTTTCGGGAGCGATTATGGAACCATTATCACTGTTCAAATGCCTTGCGGACGAAACCCGCCTAAAGTCTGTCCTGCTTATTATGGCGGAGGGCGAACTTTGCGTTTGTGAACTCACGGCTGCACTGGACATCAGCCAACCCAAGGTATCCCGGCACCTGGCCCAGCTGCGCGACTGTGGACTGCTCAGTACCCGACGAGAGGGGCAATGGGTTTACTACGCGATCAACAGCGCACTGCCAAAATGGGCCCGCACGGTTATCACGGCTACCGCCAACGCCAACCAGCCACTCACCTCCGCCTGCTGCAACCGACTCTGGGCGATGGGTGACAGGCCGCAACGAAATGGCCAGCTATGCGGCGACACCTTATGAAGCTTCTATTCATCTGCACTCATAATCGATGCCGCAGTATTATTGCCGAGGCGGTGGCCAATCATTGCGGTGAGGGCGTTATGGAGGCACGCTCCGCCGGCAGTGAGCCTTCCGGGCAAGTACACCCCCTTTCTATTCGCTACCTGAGCGCAGCCGGTATAGACACCTCAAGGCTAAGCAGCCAGTCCTGGGATGAGCACGAAGCGTGGCGCCCTGACGTGGTGATCACTGTTTGCGACCAGGCCGCTGCAGAACCATGCCCGGTGTGGTTCGGTGATGCGCTACAAGCTCACTGGGGTCTGGCAGATCCATCGCGCCTGGAGGGTAACGAGGAAGAAATCGCGGCCGCATTCGAAGCTACCATCAACACCCTGGAGTCGCGTATCACAGCACTTGCATCCTATGATCTGCAGTCGATGGACAGGGATCAACTGCTTACCCTACTCAACACCCTGGGAGAAAACTAATGGGTATTTTTGAGCGCTACCTCAGTCTATGGGTTGGCCTTTGTATCGTTGCTGGCGTGATATTGGGAAACCTTTCCCCCTCCACCTTTGCCCTCATCGCCGGCTGGGAATATGCCCACGTCAATTTGCTGGTAGCCGTACTTATCTGGCTAATGATTTACCCGATGATGATTCAGGTAGACTTTTCCGCTATCAAAGATGTCGGCAAAAAACCAAAGGGGCTGGCACTGACCCTGGTAATCAACTGGCTGGTAAAGCCCTTCACCATGGCCGCTATCGGTTGGTTGTTCTTCAAGGTATTTTTCGCCAGCTGGGTCGACCCGCAAACTGCCAATGAGTACATCGCTGGCATGATTCTTTTAGGAGTAGCGCCTTGCACGGCGATGGTCTTCGTCTGGAGCCAACTCACCCAGGGCGACCCCAACTACACATTGGTGCAAGTGTCGGTTAACGACATCATTATGATCTTCGCATTCGCGCCGATTGCGGCATTCCTGCTGGGGGTTACTGACATCACCGTGCCCTGGGAAACTCTGCTGCTATCTGTGGTTCTTTACGTCGTACTACCTCTAGTCGCTGGCTACCTGACCAGACGCTTTCTGCACAATAAGGTCTCCAGCCTGGTAAATCGACTGAAGCCACTGTCAGTGCTGGGCCTGCTCGCCACTGTGGTGTTGCTATTTGGTTTCCAGGCACAAACCATAATCGCCAGCCCACAAAGCATCGTAATGATCGCTATTCCACTGCTGATCCAAACCTATGGCATCTTCTTTATTGCCTATCTCGCTGCCAAGCGAATGCAGTTGCCCCACAATGTGGCGGCGCCTGCGGCGATGATTGGCACCAGCAATTTCTTTGAACTGGCGGTCGCGGTAGCGATCTCCCTGTTTGGCCTGCACTCTGGCGCAGCGCTAGCAACGGTCGTTGGCGTATTAGTGGAAGTTCCCGTCATGCTTTCATTGGTCAAGTTCGCCAATAACACCCGCCACTGGTTTCCCGCCGTAGCCAATCCGTCCTGACCTTTTAACCTGTTAATGGAAAATTGAGATCTCATGCAAGAACTGCCCAACATTGTCTCTGAGCACCTGGTGTCCCCAACTGTGGATGACCTGTCACCCGCGAAGTACTCCACCCATCCGCCGCGAATACTGCTGCTGTATGGCTCATTACGCGAGCGCTCTTTCAGCCGCCTGGTGGTGGAGGAAAGCGCACGGCTGCTAGAGGAGCTGGGTTGCGAAACCCGTATCTTCAATCCCTCGGGCCTGCCCTTGCCGGACGATGGCGATGAAAACCATCCCAAGGTACAGGAGCTGCGTGAGCTAATGACCTGGTCGGAAGGACAGGTGTGGTGCTCGCCAGAACGCCATGGCTCTATGACTGCAATCATGAAGGCGCAGATCGATTGGGTGCCTCTTAATATTGGCGCTGTTAGGCCCACCCAGGGTAAGACCCTGGCGGTCATGCAGGTGGAGGGTGGCTCTCAGTCATTCAACGCGGTGAATCAGTTGCGCGTTCTCGGGCGCTGGATGCGGATGATCACAATTCCGAACCAGTCGTCAGTGGCAAAGGCGTTTCTGGAGTTTGATGACAACGACCGAATGAAGCCTTCCGGGTTTTACGATCGCATTGTGGATGTGGTTGAGGAGTTAGTGAAGTTTACCTTGTTGACTCGAGATAATGCCGAGTTCCTGGTGGATCGGTATTCAGAGCGCAAAGAGTCAGCGGAGAAATTGATGGCGCGAGTTAATCAGCGGGCAATGTGAATCACTTCTGCTTTATCGCTTCCCAACGCAGCTGCAACTCCGCAGCTCCCAGCTCATCCAGAGTCGTTATGTTTCGCTCCGGTATGCCTTCCGGGTCAGGAAAATCTGTAAGCACTCTTTCGAGCATGTCTTCTCGAATGAGATGGATGGTCGGCCAGGGTGAACGGTTGCTGTAATGACTGGCGGCGTCTTTTGCCTCGCCCTCGAACTGATAGTTTGGATGAAAGCTCGCCAACTGCACAACGCCTTCAAGGCCAGACTGATAGACGAGTTCCTGAGCGTGATCCAGGAACTGAAGATAGTCATCAAAGTCTGCAAGCGCTTTGGTGAATACCAGCAAGCTGGTCGCTATTTCTGATTCGGGAGTGGACTGCAGCCGGTCCAGTTCGGTGAGGAAGAAGGTTTGCAGGGGCTCATCGTTCGCGTCCTCGCACACGGCAACACGCAGTTGTTCGGAACCCAGCAGGGGCTTGGCAAAGGGGCAAAGGTTCAGCCCCACCACAAACTCTTCGAGCCAGCGGCGGGTCTGTTGCTCTGCGCGCCCGGTGCCAGGCATCAGGCCATAATCGCCGGCAGTTCCTTTTGCAGTGCCATTTTTTGCTTGGTGGCCTCTCCGGTAAGAGCAAAGCCCAGCAGGGCTCCGCCGGCGTCGCGGAACTCAGCTTTCACGTTGCAGCCATCTGCCTCAAACGTCCACTCACCCTCTGCATCCTGTGCGGGTGGTGCAACGGAGACTGGACAGGCGGGAACCTTGATCGTTACCGGCATGGCGGGGTAGCTCACTTCGGTAGGTTCGCCAGTCAAGGTCTTGGCCAATGCGCGGGCCTGGGCCATCAAAGGTGCAACATACACCAGCACATGACCATTCACCTCGGCGCAGTCGCCCATGGCGTAAACATTGTTTGCGCTGGTCTCCAGCAAACGATTGGTGACAATGCCACGGTTGGTATCAATGCCTGAAGCCTGGGCCAGTCCAAGCTGGGGGCGCACACCCACCGCTGAAACCACCAGGTCAGCGCTAATGGTCTCGCCATTGTTGAGACTCACAATGACGCCGTTTTCCGCATTGTTAACTGCGGTCACCAATGGTCCGAAGTGGAACTTCGCGCCCTTTTCTTCCAGCGCGGTTTGTACGGCCCTACCTGCAGGCTCCGGCAATAGTGTTGGCAGGCAGTAGGCCAGAGGATCGACCGTTTCGGTTTCGAACCCACCATTAATCAGGTCATTGGTGTACTCACAACCGATCAGGCCACCACCAATCAGACACACTTTCTTGACGTCGTTTTTCTTCATCGCTGTGCGGAAGTCGTCGTAGTCCAGCAAGTCATTGACGGAGTAGACCTTGTCCAGTGCATCCCCCTCGATCGGCGGGCGGATTACATCAGCACCCAGTGCAAGGACCAATTTGCTGTAGTGCACGGCCGTTTCCGCATCGCCCACCTTGATCAACTGGTTGGCGGTGTCTATGCCGCTGACCTTGGTCATGGTCCAGACACTGGCCTTGAGCATACGTCCCATACTGCCGGCATCCATCTGCGCCAGATCATCGGTCGACATGTCTTTGGTATAGCCCGTAGACAGCATCGGCTTGGAATATGAGCGGCCATCGTCAGATGTGATCAGGATCAGGGGGGTGTCATGGTCATGCTTGCGAAATTCCTTGGCCAGGCCATAGCCCGCCAGGCCTGTTCCGATAATGACCACCGGGGCGTGAACCTCATCGACGACCGGTTCCTCATGGTGTGGTGTATCGTCTACCGGAGACTCTTCCAGCAATTCGAAATCTTCCTTGCCTACACCACAGTCCGGGCAGAGCCAATCTTCAGGTACGTCTTCCCATTTGGTTCCCGGCGCAATGCCGTCATCGGGCCAGCCTTCTTTCTCATCGTAAATAAGGCCACAGACAATACATTCCCATCTACTCATCGTCGTTCTCGCTTGCTCTCTACTTCTTAAAATTCCTTCCCCGCCAGCCACTTAAAGACCGCAGGGAAAACAAAAATTGGGGAGGCAACACTATAGGGTTGTGTGAAAATTGTGCAAGAGCAATCTGTGCTTCACGGGATGGCAAATTAAGCCAGCTGCGCCTTGCAAGGGGGACTCCGATACCGCATCCTCGCTTTTCCATGACTCATCACCTTCCCGCCGCCAATGCCCACCCCCTTCGCGCTCGCCACCGCGTGCGCACTGAGCCTCTGTGGCGCCCCGTCAAGCAACTCACCACCGGGGACCTGGATCCCAACATTCGGCGCTGGCTGTTGGATGATGGCTCACTCACCGGTAGGCTGATAGACCAGCAGCGCGGCCTCTTCCGCGTAGTTCGGCTCTATCAGGGCTGGGAGGTACCGCTGCCCTCTGAGCGCAGACTGCTGCAGCTTGAACACCGACAACTGGCCATCGTTCGAGAAGTCGCACTGCATCAGGGAAACGAAGCCGTGGTTTTCGCCCGCAGCGTTCTTCCCATCTCCAGCCTCACCGGCAGCCTTGCCCACCTGCGCCGTTTGCAAAACAGGCCTCTAGGGGCCATTTTGTTCAAGAACGCCGGGATGCGTCGCAGCCCCTTTGAGGTGTCGCAAATTGCAGGCGACTGCGATTACATCCCCCGGGCTTTACACCAACGAGATGACGCCTGGGCCCGTCGATCAAGGTTCTCGATCGAGGGTTCGAACCTGATGGTCAGCGAAGTGTTCCTGAACAACTTCACCCCCTGGCCGGCAGTGCTCCCTGTGCACCGCACTCAGCGCGGTAAAGTCAGCGCTGCAATTATCAGCCCGAAACAGTAAGCTTGGGGCTTGTCTCCCAGAAACATCAACATGCTGTCCGATTCAAAATTCCAGGCACTGCTGCAACTGATTCGCTTCGACAAGCCGATCGGCACCCTGTTGCTGTTATGGCCCACATTATGGGCCTTGTGGATCGCCGCTGATGGGGTGCCAAGCTGGGATTTGTTGCTTATTTTCACCCTGGGCACCTTTCTTATGCGCTCCGCCGGTTGTGTCATTAACGACCTGGCCGATCGGCACTGGGACGGCGAGGTTGACCGGACCTCGAAGCGGCCACTGGTCACCGGTGCGGTTTCGGCGCAGGAAGCACGCCTCTTGTTTGCTGGCTTACTTGCTACTGCCTTTGTCCTGGTGTTATTTACCAATGCGCTAACGGTGAAGCTCTCTTTTGTCGCCGTGGCATTGGCGTCTACCTACCCCTTTATGAAACGTTATACGCACTTGCCCCAGCTGGTGTTAGGAGCAGCATTCTCCTGGAGCATTCCCATGGCGTTTGCCGCCCAAACCGGGGAACTACCCACAGATTTGTGGCTGCTGTACCTTGCCAACCTGATTTGGACCATGGCCTACGACACCAAATACGCCATGGTCGACCGCGAAGACGACCTTCTGGTGGGCATTAAATCTACCGCCATTTTATTCGGCAAGCATGACCGTTTCATCATCGGCCTGCTACAGATGACCTTTCTTGTCCTGATGGTTATTGCTGGTGACCGCTTTGAACTGGGTTCGCCTTATTATCTGGGACTGGTCGGAGCGGCAGCTCTGTGCGTATATCACCAGTACCTGATACGTCAGCGAGATCCGGCAGCGTGCTTCAAAGCCTTCTTGCATAACAACTGGGTGGGCGCTGTCATTTTTGCAGGCCTGGTCCTTAACTTCGCCCTATAGCCTCGGAACCACAGTGCAACTCAACGCTGAATTTGTGACCAGCATGACCCAGGTCGACCCACAGGAATGGGAGGGCCTTTGCGGCATCGACTACCCGTTCTTGAGCCACCGGTTTCTGCTCGGTCTTGAAGAATCCGGCTGCACAAACGCTGATAACGGCTGGCAGCCTTGCCATATGATTCTGCGCGACAACCAGCGCGCCGTTGCTGCATTACCCCTGTATCTCAAATCCCATTCCTACGGGGAGTACGTATTTGACTGGTCATGGTCACAGGCATGGGAGCAAAGCGGCCTGCAGTATTACCCCAAGCTGATCAGCGCCATTCCCTTCACCCCCGCCACCGGCCCTCGTTTGTGCCACCTGCCGGAACTCAGCCCGACAGAGGCATGGGATTTCAGTGTTCGCGCTCTGGAACAGTTCTGCCGTCAACAAAATTTATCGAGCTGGCACCTGCTGTTTCCCGATGAAGAGGTATCGGAATCTCTGCTGCAGAAGGGCATACACCAGCGCCGGGCCACTCAGTTTCACTGGTTTAACAATGGCTATCAAAATTTTGAGGACTTTCTCGCCGAATTCAGCAGCCGCAAGCGCAAGTCGCTTAAGCGGGAGCGCAGACGGGTACAGGAACAGGGGCTGCAGCTGGTCACACTGGTCGGCGATGATATTGGTGAGCAAAACTGGGAACGCTTCTATCACTTCTATCAGTATACTTACGCCAAGCGCAGCGGGCACGGCGGTTACCTGACCCGGGAATTCTTCACCCGGGTTGCTGCTGGCATGGGCGATCAGGTAATAATGGTACTGGCGCAACACGCTGGGGAATCGGTAGCCGCTGCACTGTACTTCCGTTCAGCAGATACGCTCTATGGGCGCTACTGGGGTTGCGAGCAGGAATTCGACTGCTTGCACTTCGAGGCTTGTTATTACCAGGGGATTGAGTTTTGTATCGAGCATGGAATAAAACGTTTCGATCCCGGCGCTCAAGGTGAACATAAGATCCAACGTGGTTTTCGGCCGGTAGAAACGTTTTCCAACCACTGGATTGCGGATTCGAAATTATCGGCAGCGGTGGGCGATTTCACCCGCAGGGAGAAGCCACATAGCGAAGCGTATCTTCGGGATACGACTACCCTGCTACCCTTCAAGCAGTAGCGGGCGTTACTGCTTATGCCAGACCAACAGCCGGTTATTGGCGGGCATCTCCACATCCTCCTGAAGTCCAAAGCCGGCGAATTGGGCAAGCATATCGACTTTCTCAAAATCCCGGATAGCGCTAAAGCTTGATTGCTGCGCCAGCCACTGATCAAACCCGGCATTACTAGGGGATGTGTACTCTCCGCCATAGTTAAATGGCCCATAAACTGCCAGCAAAGTATCTGCGCAGGCGCGCTCCCCTAATTCCGCAAACAACGCCTCTACGCAATCCCAGGGCATGATATGCAAACTATTGGCACTGAACAGCGCATGGGGGATAGCTTCTAAAGGCCACGGGCGATCACTGACGTCTAACGCTTTGGGGGGCCGCAGGTTGCCTCCGCTGTATTGCTTACAACGGGGCCTGAGAATATCAAGGTGTTGGGTGATTTCCGTAGGCTGCCACTGCAGGAACGGGAGCCTTTCGCTTAACCAGACTGCGTGTTGGCCAGTGCCCGCTGCTATTTCCAATACTTGCTGGCGAGAGGCAAAAACTCTCTCCAGCACATCAGCTATAGCGCCTTTGTTATTTTCGCAGGCCTGGGAGAACGGCAGCGACTGCATCAGCAGTCCTACTTCGCGCCAGGTGCTTCGTCCCGGGTGAACACCCAATCAGTGGCGGTAGATTCGGCTTTGTTAAAGCGATAGCCGTCGGTGCGGAACTTTTTCATTCCCTCGGGCGCATTCAGTTCTTTTTCGATAATAAAGCGCGCCATTTGACCCCTGGCTTTCTTGGCGTAAAAGCTGATGATCTTGTACTTTCCATTCTTTAGATCTTTGAACACCGGAGTAATGATTTCCCCTTCCAGCTGTTGCGCCTTCACCGACTTGAAGTATTCATTGGATGCCAGGTTGACCAACACCGGAGAGCCGGACTTCTTTAGCTGCTTGTTCACCGCTTGAGAGATATCATCTCCCCAAAACTCATAGAGATTTTTGCCACCGCGGTTGGCGAACTTCAAGCCCATTTCCAGACGATAGGGCTGCATCAAGTCCAGCGGACGCAACAACCCATAAAGCCCGGACAGTATGCCCAGGTGCTTTTGGGCAAAGCCCAGCTGGGCGACGCTCAATGTTTCCGCTTCCAACCCGGTATAGACATCCCCTTTGAAAGCCAAAATTGACTGCTTGGCATTATCCAGACTGAAAGGGGCAGACCAATTCATAAACCGGGCGTGATTCAGCTCGGCAATGTTTTCACTCACCCCCATTAGCCCTCGGATGTCATCGGGGCTCATGTCCCGGGCGTCAGCAACCAGCTCACCAGCTCGTTCCAGGAACAGCGGTTGGGTGGCCTTCCGTGTGGTGGGTGGAGTATCGAAGTCCAGTGTTTTCGCCGGAGAAATCACAGTCAGCATTGGGTATTACCTGTCTTGAGTCAGTGCGCCTTGGGGTGTCCCCTTTCGCAAGAGGGCTATGATACTCTGCACACGGACTAATAAAAAAGACCCGATCATCATGTCGTTTGTGCACAGGCTGGTGCAAACCTTAGACGCTTTTACAGATCATTCGGGGCGAGTGCTGGCCTGGCTCGCTCTGGCGATGGCACTGTTGATCACCGCCATCGTGATTATGCGCTACGGATTTAACACCGGCTCAATATTTTCCCAGGAGCTAGTCACCTACCTACATGCCTCCCTGTTCATGCTGGGAACTGCCTACGCACTGAAAAACGGCGCTCACGTTCGAGTCGATATCTTCTATCGACAGTTCTCAGACCGAGGCAAAGCCTGGGTTAATGCGCTGGGCGGCGTTGTTTTCCTGATCCCGCTTTGCCTGTTTATCATCGGTGTGAGCTGGAACTTCGTCAGCGAATCCTGGGCAATGCGCGAAACCTCATCTGAACTCGGCGGCATTGCAGCTGTGTACTTGCTAAAAGCACTGATCCCCGCCATGGGCATCAACCTTCTGCTGCAGGCACTCGCTGAAACGTTACGTAGCACCTTGCTGTTGGTGGAAGGCGATACCTGAGCATGGAATACCTGTCTCTGTACATGTTCCTGGGCGTCTGCCTGCTGTTGATGCTGGGCTATCCGGTAGCCTTCACCCTGGCGGGCACAGCGCTGGCCTTCGCCGTGGGCGGCATACTCTGCGGCGTTTTCGACGCAGGGTTTCTTAACGCATTTCCCGGGCGGGTGTTCGGCACCATCAACAACACGACACTGATCGCCGTGCCACTGTTCATCCTGATGGGGACAATACTGGAGAAGTCGCGCATCGCGGAAGAACTACTCGACAGCATGTCGAAGTTGTTCGGCGGCATGCGGGGCGGCCTGGGCATTTCAGTGGTTGTGGTAGGCATGTTCCTGGCTGCCAGTACTGGCATCGTCGGTGCCACCGTGGTCACCATGGGCCTGTTATCCCTGCCCAGCATGTTGCGGGCCGGCTACAGCCCTTCGTTGGCAACAGGCACAATCTGCGCGACAGGCACCCTTGGCCAGATAATTCCCCCATCGATTGCCCTGGTATTGCTGGGAGACATTCTGGCCAACGCCTACCAACAGGCGCAGCTTAAAATGAATGTGTTCTCGCCTAAAACCGTTTCAGTTGGCGACTTGTTCATGGGGGCATTGATTCCAGGCCTGGTGCTGGTTGCCCTGTATATTCTCTATCTCACGGTCTATGCCAGACTGAATCCGGAGTCGGCGCCACCTGCAGAGAGAGAAGACGTATCAGCGGGACAAATTATCCGCGGCCTGGTGCCGCCGTTGCTGCTAATCGCTTTAGTGCTGGGCTCGATACTGCTGGGGGCGGCCACCCCAACGGAAGCTGCGGGCTTTGGCGCAGCTGGCGCGTTACTGCTGGCCCTCGCCAGACGCCAGATGGACCTGCAACGCCTGCGCGAGGCAGTGATAAGCACCATGGAAGTTACCTGCATGGTCTTTATGATCCTGATCGGGGCCGCAATTTTCTCCCTGGTATTTCGAGGCTTTGGTGGCGAAGAGTTGATCCATGGCTTCTTCCTGGATATGCCCGGTGGCGTTATGGGAGCCACCCTGGTGGTGATGTTGGTCATTTTCCTGCTGGGGTTCATCCTCGACTTTATCGAAATTACGTTTGTGGTTGTCCCGATTGTTGGCCCCATACTCCTTGCTATGGGCCTGGATCCCATCTGGTTAGGCATTATGATTGCGCTCAACCTGCAGACTTCTTTCCTGACACCACCGTTTGGCTTCGCCTTGTTCTACTTGCGCGGAGTGGCCCCTGAGTCTGTTCCCACCGGGGCTATCTACCGCGGGGTGGTACCCTTTATACTTATTCAGCTTTTGCTGATGGCGGCGCTATGGGTCTGGCCTCAAATGGCCACCTGGCTCCCATCGCTGATGCAGAAGTAGCAAGACTTCCCATAAACACAATCAGGCAACCGGAATGAACGACATCGACAGCACCCCTGTGCCACACGGAGATCTGGCCCTGCAAACCGTGGCCATGCCCAAGGATACCAACCCCAACGGGGACATTTTCGGTGGCTGGTTGATGTCACAAATGGATATCGCCGGCATGGTAACCGCTGCGGAGGTTGCAGAGGGCCGTGTGGCGACGGTCGCCATCGACGCAATGGCCTTTCTCACCCCGGTGCACGTGGGCGCAGTCGTCACCTGTTACTGCGACGTACTGGAGATTGGTCGCAGTTCGATCCGTATCATTGTAGAGGTTTGGATTAATTCAAAACACGATGGCGAGCCGATCAAGGTGACTGAGGGCGAGTTTGTTTTTGTCGCCATTGACGACAACGGTCGCACCCGCGCCATTAAGGGCTAGTAGTCCTCATCTTCCAGCACCACGTCGCGCATATTGATGTAAGCCTGCTCTGAAATGTGGTGGTAGTTGCGTACTCCTTTGTAAAACTCCGAGTACGATGCGTAAACTTTGGCCGCCATGGGATCCTCGGATACTAATTTCTGCATTGCCTGGCGGGTGCCTTGCCATAATGCCCTAAGCACATCATCCGGAAAACGCCGCAGCTGCACGCCATGATCCTCGATAAGTTCCCGTAGGGACTCATTGTTGCGAGCCGTGTATTCATCCAACATGTCCTGACTGGAGGCTCTGGCGGCTTGGCGCACAATGGCCTGCAGATCCAGCGGCAGTGCCTCGAAAGAATCCTTGTTGATGACAAATTCAAGCACGGAGCCAGGTTCATGCCAGCCAGGGTAGTAATAATATTTCGCCACCTGGTGAAAGCCGAGAATGCGGTCGTTATAGGGGCCCACCCATTCCAGGGCATCGATAACCCCAGTCTGCAACGAGGTATAAAGCTCGCTGCCCGGTAAAGTGACAGAAGTGCCACCGGCGGCGGTAAACACCTCTCCCGCCAGGCCCGGAATACGCATTTTCAAGCCCTGCAAGTCTTCAATGGAATTGATTTCCTTATTGAACCAGCCGCCCATCTGCACCCCGGTACTACCGCCTCCCATGGGCACCAGGTTGTAAGGCGCATAGGCCTCCTCCCACAACTCGAGACCACCACCATAGTGCAGCCAGCCAAAGGTCTCCTGGGCATTCAGGCCGAAAGGTACCGCGGTGAAAAACACAGACGAGGGAACCTTCCCTTTCCAATAGTAGGCAGCACCATGCCCAGCATCGGCAACGCCTTGGGAAACAGCGTCGAACACACCCAGCGCCGGCACAATTTCACCGCCGCCATACACCCGTATTTTGAGGCGGCCGTTGCTCATTTGATCGACCATTTTGGCCAGGTTTTCAGCTGCCGAACCAAGCCCGGGGAAATTCTTGGGCCATGTGGTCACCAGCTTCCACTCGAACTGTTCATTGGAGGTCGCCACTACCTCGCCAGTGGCGTCGCCACTGCCCTCATTCCCGGCTTTGTCTGCGGCCCATAAGCCCAGCACTGCAACCAGCGCCGCAACCAGGGCTAGAATGATTAGCGGTGTAACGCGTTTTTCCATATCGCCCTGTGCCATTGCAATATCCTTGTTATATGAGCTGCAGATTGGCGTACTGCAAAACCAGCCACTTACTGCCCTCGGCGTCGAAGTTAACCTCCAGCCGCGCACTGCTGCCCCTGCCTTCAAAGTTTAGCACGGTGCCCTCGCCAAAAATTTGATGATAAACACGCTGGCCCAAACACAGGTCGGTCTCAGGCACCGCGGCCTGGCTAAGAGCGCTCACCGGCCTGGAGACAGTGTTGTTGATACGCACCTCTTGCAGCAAATCAGCGGGAATTTCCCGAATAAACCGCGATGGCGCATTAAAGCTTTCACTTCCGTGCAGTCGCCGCGACTCCGCATAGGTAATCGTTAATTGCTCCATTGCACGGGTAATGCCCACATAGCACAGGCGTCGCTCCTCTTCTAAACGCCCGGGCTCTTCAATGGACATACGGTGGGGGAACAGGTTTTCCTCCATTCCCACCAGGAACACCAATGGAAACTCCAGGCCCTTGGCGGAGTGCAAGGTCATCAGCTGCACGCTGTCTTCATGTTCATCAGCCTGTGCGTCACCAGCATCCAGTGCGGCATTGTCGAGAAATTGTTGCAGCGGTGACGTCTCTTCTGCCTCGTCTTTGACGAACTGCTTCGCCGCTGAAACCAGCTCATCCAGGTTTTCTATTCGCGCCTGGCCCTTTTCGCCCTTCTCTTTCTGGTAATACTCAATCAAACCTGCGTGCTCAATAATATGCTCTACCAGCTCTTCCAGCGCTAAATCATCAGTACCAGAATCCAACTCGTTGATAAGTACAGTGAAGCCTTCCAGCGCAGACAAGGCTCTGGCAGGCAGCAGTTTTTCAGCAATCACGGCCTCAATCGACTCCCACAGCGATAGCCCTCTACCGCGAGCGCAACTGCGAACCACATCCAGGGTCTTGCTACCGATCCCTCGGGGCGGAGTATTAATCACTCGCTCCACTGCGGCATCGTCACCCCGGCTCTGGAGGAGTCGCAGATATGCCAGGGCATTGCGTATCTCCATGCGCTCGTAAAAGCGCTGACCACCATAGATGCGGTAGGGAATTGCGCCACGTATCAGCGCTTCTTCCAACACACGGGACTGGGCGTTGGAGCGATATAGAATCGCCACGGAAGCACGGTTATTGCCATTTGAAATCCAGCTCTCTATCTGCTCAACGACAAACCGGGCCTCATCATGCTCATTGAACCCTGCGTAGAGGGTGATGGGTTCACCCTGCTCACCTGAGGTCCACAGCTCCTTGCCAAGTCGGCCAAAATTGAATGCGATAACACCATTGGCGGCCTGCAAAATAGTTTGGGTGGAGCGATAGTTCTGCTCCAATCGCACGGTGCGCGTGCCCTTGAAGTCATCTCCGAAGCGCTGGATGTTCTCTATTTTTGCGCCGCGCCAGCCATAAATAGACTGGTCATCGTCGCCCACCGCGATCACAGGAATATCTTTCCCCGCCAGCACGCGCAACCAGGCGTACTGAATAGTATTGGTATCCTGAAACTCATCCACCAGGATTTGCCGGAAACGCCCCTGATAGTGGGCCAGAACCTCGGGGCTTTTTAGCCATAGCTCGTGAGCCCGGAGCAACAGCTCAGCGAAATCCACCATCCCGGTGCGCTCACAGGCCGTCTCATAAGCCCGGTAAACCTGCAGCATCGTTTGCGCGTAAAGGTCGCCGTGGGGCGCATCGATATGCTGCGAGCGCAGGCCCTCATCTTTTTGCGAATTGATGTACCACATCGCTTGTTTGGGCGGCCAGCGGCTTTCATCAAGTTCCATTTCTCGACAGACTCTTTTTACCAGCCGCAACTGGTCATCACTGTCGAGGATCTGGAAGTTCTGGGGCAGGCCAGCCTCCTTCCAATGGGCTTTGAGCAGACGATGAGCCAGACCATGGAAGGTGCCCACCCACATTCCATGACTGGGAATCTGCAGCATTTCCTCGATGCGCGTGCGCATCTCCTTTGCCGCCTTATTGGTAAACGTCACCGCAAGAATCGACCAGGGAGAAAACTCTTCCGCGCGAATAAGCCACGCGATGCGATGCACCAGTACGCGGGTTTTGCCGCTGCCGGCGCCAGCCAGGACCAGCATGTTTTGACTTTCAGCAGCGACGGCGTCGCGCTGGGCCTCGTTCAGTGGGGAAAGAATATCGGATACGTCCATCGGCGCATTCTAACCGAGCCACAGCGCAAACCCCACCGTGCTGACAAAACGACTACAGAAAAAGGGCTAAGGTCTGCTACTATCAGCGCAAACGGGACAAGGGAGCGGTGTCCGACATGAGCGACCGGGACGACGATCACAACAAGGAAGAAAGCGGCAACCAGCAGGAAGATAACTGGAACCGCAACGAGAACCTGTTCAGCGACTTCGAAGAAGAAGCGGATTACGAAGACTCTGACCGCGACAGCGACTTCGCCGCTATCTATACCGAGATAGAGGAGGATGAGGCTGAAGAACTGGACCCAGAGCCCGTTGACCCCGCTCCCGAAGACAACACCTGGGAGCTGGAGGAAGAAAAGCCCGAGCTTGACGAAGACAACCCATGGGGTCAGTCCGACGAGGAAAACGAAGAGTTCACCGAACCCGACCTCTGGGATGCAGAACCCAATCCCCCCGGCGCATTCGATGATGAGCCACCCACGCCGGAAGGCATCTTGCCCCCCATCGCTGCGCCCACCGAGCCGGCGGAGGAGTATCTGGAGGACGACCCGGAAGAAGAGTGGGATGAAATTGACGACGAATACGAAGAAGAGGAAGCCAGGGAGCTAAACGTCTCTCTGGGAATGATTATTGTCGCGGTCTTCGCCCTGGTACTGCTGGGCGCTGGCGGTTATGGCGTCATCGAGCAGCGGGCATCGATGCAGGAAGAAATCCGCCAGCTGCAGGCCAAGCTGGCGACGTCGGCACCACCCCAGGAGGTGACGGCAAGTCGGGCATCTGCTGCCCAAGCCAATGAACGCAACGTGCAACTACAAGGGCAACTGGACGAACTCCTGAGAGAAAACAGTAACTTACAGGCAATCGTAACTGGCCTTGAGAAGCAACTGACAGCACAGCAGGAAGTACTGCAAAAACCTGCGCCCGCACCCAAGGCCACACCTCAGCCGGCCACACCTCAGCCGGCCGCACCTACGCCGGCCGCACCTAAGCCGGCCACACCTACATCCACCAGCAGCAATACAACAACTGCGACTGGTTGGTTCGTCAACTTCAGCTCTTACACTAAGAGAACGACTGCCGACAGCTGGGTCAGCAAGCTTCAGCCGGCTACCGGTAGGGTAACGGTGTCTACTGGCCAGAGTGGCGGCAGAACGGTTTATCGGGTTCGAGTAGTGGAACTTCCCGACCGAAGTACTGCCGAATCAGTTGCAAGAGCGCTGGAGAAAGAATACGGCTTGTCCAAGCTTTGGATAGGTAAATCCGGCTGACTTGGCAGAGACAGTTTGTCCTGTTAAATTTATTCACCCAAAAACATCGGTTGAGATAAGACACATGAAAGCAATCAAGTACACCGCCCTGGCACTGGCTCTGGGCAGCACATCCGCTCTGGCGGCCGACTGTACCGCTCCCCAGGCCCCAGAAGTTCCCGATGGCGCCTCGGCTACCATGGAAGACATGCTCACAGGCCAAAAAGCCGTTAAGGCCTTCCAGGCAGAAAACATTGAGTACATGAAGTGCCTTGAGCCCGCAATGACAGCTGCTGAGGCCGCGGTGAAGGCGGGCGACGATGGCGCTGGAGATGCTTACCAGGCGAGCCAGGAAGTCTATAACGCCGCCGTTTCCGCTGAGGAAGCCGTTGCCGGTGAGTTCAATACCGCCATCCGGGAATACAAGGCAGCTAATCCAAGCTGATTGTATTCAGGGCCGCCCGATCCGGGTGGCCCATGTTCACCCGATCAGCACCAGTAGCCCCCATGGCGAGTGGGACAGGGCTACCGATACGATATAGGCCGCCACTACCAGCGCAGCGACATAGGCCGTGATGCGCATAGCTTTGCTGTTCGCAAAGCGCATCACCACCATTCCCAATCCAATATAAGCTAGTAATGCCAGTATTTTGGCCGTTACCCAGGGCAGCTCAAAAGGCGACGTGCCCCAGGTGAATAGCATTGCCACCGCGGAAAGCAGTAATAGAGTATCTATCAAATGCGGTAGCACTCTCACCAGCTTATGGTCACGCCTGCCATCATTACAAAGGACCCAATACCCACGCAGGGCAAATCCACAAATACTCAGCAAGGCGCAGGTCACGTGAATAGTTTTTAGGATACTGAAGAGAGTCATCGGGCCAGTTTATCAGGCTTGCCGAAACCGCCGCTATTTGCGAACTTCAAATCGCCGTTTAGCGATGCTGGGCGAAGGCCGGACATCCTTCCTCGCGCCGTAGTGTCAACCTGTTACACCTGTTATCTTCTTTGCATGTTTCGCTCAAACCCGCAGTCTGTGAGCCACCCGACACTTCGCGCCATCTCCCTATTGGCACTACTGCTGCTGGGGGCCTGCCGCATGCCTGTGGCCATCAATGGCGAGGGCGTCGTCTACGGCGAAAAAGCGGCCCAGATTTATCGGGGCGGGTACGTCTTTGATATTCAAGAAGACTTTCATGAAACCTTCTGGCCAGTACCGGCACCCGGCCACAGTTTTCGGCGCTGGGCGAACATCTGCCGGAATCAAACCGGGGCTTGCGAACTAAAGCTGGATGAACAGCTCTGGGGACAGGACGAAACTGTACCGCTGGTATCCCGCTTCAGACCCTACTACAGCGGTCCGCTCAAACTGGTGGACTACGATGCATTCATTGGACCGGGAAACAACACCCTGTCGGTTCCCATTGCCAGTATTGAGGTCCAGGGACTAAGCGCAGACAGCAAACCCCGGTATTTCATGGCCACCACGGACCTGCGGGTGATAATCCCCGCTGTACAGTTGGGCGACGAGCTTCGGTTTTCCTCAACCGACGCCGACTACTCGGTGCGAGACCTGCTGATGTTTGTCTCTGCAACGGACACAGCCGGGACCATCGCCAGCGCCTCATTCAATTTTGGCCTTGCGGACAGAGTGTCGGGAAAAAGCCTAAAGCCCTATCGCAGTAACAGCCGCTGGGCGGATGTGCTGACTCGTTGCGCATCCGCGAATGGCCCGTTCCAACTTTGCTCGATTGCAACTCTGCCCTTTCTGGGCTCAGTCTCCGCAGAGCCAGACATAAACCAGATTTTGCAACGCACCGCAGTCTCTCACGCCTGGATGGGGAGCCGTTTCGAACAAGTCCTGAATGCACTACCGCCAGACATGCTGAAAATGTTTCGCGGTGTGACTGCTATCGTCATAGGCTCAAAGATTCGACCTGCTTTCTACACATCTGCGACCGGTGCGATTTATCTGGATCCGCAGGACCTTTGGCTCACACCCGAAGAGCGCGAAACGATTGATTGGGAGCCAGACTACCGCGCGGATTTCGGCTCCAGCCTCAATTTTATCTCTGCGGAGCTTTATGTCTCGGGTAACCAATCAGCCTGGCTGCCCTCTTATCTCTATGAAGAAGGCCAAAGTCGCACCTTTGAAGAGATCATCTGGCCGATCTCCAACCTGCTGATACACGAGTTAGCTCACGCCAATGACGCCATGCCGCCTGCCCTGCTCTCGGCAGTGTCACCCAATGAAACAGTACTTGAAGCCACTTACGGGCTTGAGCCACTGACTCCGAGCTTGCAGCTGCTAGGTACCTATCCCTTGCGCTCTAGATTGCTCTATGACCTTGGGTCTGTGCTTTTTTTCGGGGCGCCGCTAAATAGGGTCTTTCAAACACTGGACGCCAGAACGCTTGGCCTGGAATTCGTACAGGACGATGCGAACGCACTCTATGCCTATGCCTCCCCGTATGAGGACACGGCCATGCTGGTAGAAGAGGTCCTAACTCATTACTACTTCGGGTTGGACAGGGTTAGCTCTTTTCTGGATGTCCCCAGCACAGATAGCCCTGATTGCGGTGAATATACGGTTCAGTGGGGGCGTATTAACCGGGTCGCAACGCCCGCGATTCTTGAGCGCGCCAGATTGGTACTCACAGGGATTCTCGACGAGGCCGATGTATCGCGCTATTTGAATGGAATTCCTTCGCCCGGTGTGGTGCAGCGAGGTCTGGGCCTTTGCGACAGCCTGCTGTTGTTACCTAATGGCGGTCGACTTATCCCCGGTCAGTTTATTGCACCACCAGAACTCGCGCGTCAGCAAGCGCTGCGCATGCAAACTCACAAAAAAATGCGCGACCGCAGCAGGTCAGGCCGAGTCAAGACCCGCAAAAAACGCTAGTGCTTCGCACTCAGTAAAAGAGTCTCGAAGGCCTGGTCAATGACTGTCTTTCTTCAACAGGCCCAACATGAAGCGAACGGCGCTGGTCGCTCGGGTCACGTTTTCTCCAATAGAGCTAACTTCTGTTGCGAGGTTTTCCAAACGACCCTTCACTTCTTCAACGTCCTGGCTTACTTCTTTGTAAGCCATCTCACGAATTTCCCGGGCCATCCGTTCCTCTCCTTCAGAGGGCCCCGCCTTGCCACTCAAGAAAACCACAATGGCCGCCGCTACCCCATTCAGGACTGCCATACACAGTGCTGCCATGGCAGGCGTCATTCGCACTTCAAGGGCCAGATACCCGGCGAAATTGAACATAGCCAGCCCAATAAGGCACAAAACCAGGGCAACACCCAGATAGATAGTTCGAGCGGCAACCCTTCTCGCATGAATCTCGGTCAGGGTTATCTCAGATCGTGCCAGTAGCTGCAATTTGAATATAGGATCAGACATTATTCTTCCTTATGATGTTATTTTTCCAGCCAATACGCCCAGTCCAAAGACCAACAACAAGGTGGACGGTCGGGTATCTTTCAAATCTTCATTGAACCCCTCAAGCCACTGGCTCGCGCCCTCCTTCAATTCGTCAAGAATCGCCTGGGGATCAATGTCTCCATCTTGTTCCAGCCAGGAAGACAATTCCGCTGGCAGTTGTTCATCATCCGTCGCGTGCAAATCCGTATTGGTTGTCCTGACCCGCTCGCTTGCTTCTTTTTCGCGTGTCAGTCGTGCCGTTTCGAGTTGCTGCAATTCAGCGCGCATTACACTGAGCTGTTCGATAGTATTCATGTCAGCCATTGATCAAACCTTTTCAATTTACGAGGCTTCGCTCTCAATCGTGATCGATTCATCAGCAAGCGCCGCGTCACCGGTTTCGTTGGAGAGAAGAACCGATATCCAGGTCGTGCCCGAGTTCTGCATGGACAGAAATTTTACCGTCATGGTGAGAGGCACCGATAAAAACATGCCGACGGGACCAAACATCCAGCCCCAAAATATCAGCGAGAGAAATACTGCCAGAGTAGACAGCCCAACACGCTGCCCCATCCAACGCGGCTCGATTACATTACCGACTAGTGTGTTCACTAATAGATAAAGAGCGATAATCGCCCCTGTCAACAGAGGGTCCATGTCCAACAGTGAAAGTAAAACGGCAGGTACCGCTGCGATCGTCGAGCCTATATTCGGCACGAAGTTCAGCAGAAATGCGAGGAATGCCCATAGCACAGCAAATTTCACATCTAAGAAAGCGAGTCCGAGCCAAATCAATCCACCGGTTAGTAAGCTCACCAGTGCTTTGGTAACGATGTAGCTATTCATCGCCTGAACAAGGTCCTGAAAGGCCGCCAGATATCGGTGGTAACCCTGGCTTTCACCGCCGGCCATCTTACTGGGAAAGCTGGGTGCGTCTGCCAGAATAAAAACGACTGTGAAAAGAATCAGAACAAAGTTAGCAAGCACATCACCCAGACCACTGAGAAAGCTGCCAAAGAAACCCAGGGCCGTGGCTGGATTCAGCATGCCGCTCATAGCATTGGTGTCGAGCTCCAGGCCCCGCTCGGAAAACCAATTAAGCCAGCCGGACATCAGGACGTGAAACTGCTGTTGGTATCCCGGTAGCTCGTTGATAAACGCACCACCGGCACGACCCAGCAGAGCCCCCATGAGCAATAACAAAAGCAGTGCGCAAGCGCCCACCAGAACCGAAGCTAACCAGCCGGGTAAGCCTCGTTGTTTGAGTGAGCTGATCGGCGAAGCACAAATGATCGCAATGAAAACCGCAAGCAGCAGCGGAACCAACAAGCTGGACGCATATCGCGCCCCCGCAAAAGTAATTACAAGGCTGGCCAGCAAAACAAAAATATCGCGCAGCGAGTGTGCGCTGGACACGGGCCCTGACGGATCAGTCATTAATCATTTTTCCAAAATACCGTTCATTGACTCAGTGCTTGATTCGCTATTGATCTGAGCATGAGTATAGCAGCGTGGGGGATCGGGGCCGCATCTGCACCTTTTATACCTCTCGTACTGCTGGAGAATCCACTGGCCCCTCGCCGTCTCACTGCTGACTACCAGTCGATTGGTAGTCGAAGATGCCTCAAGTGCCTGACTGCGAACCAGGGCATCCGCTGCCACCGGCAGGGCCCAGTTGAGCATCACCAGGAAAAGACAAATTCTGTAAGTGCACCGCATCGGGGCGCTAGAGCGGACCAAGGAGCTCACAGGAATCATGATCAAACTGCTGACATATCTCATCGTCGGTGATAGAACCATCCGCCATACGCGCCTTGTTTCTCTGCTTGAACTTCATGTAGGCAGGCTCTGATCTCAACATCAATCGCCCTGTGCCAATCAATTTATCTACCTGTATATCATCCAACTCCAGGCTGGTAGGAAGACTGTTCAGGAATCTGTTTATCTCCTTGGGCTTAACCTGGTCAAAACTTACCTCAGAGAAAAAGATGCTTGTATCAATGCCGGCCGCCTCAAATTTTTGCTCCAGGTTGGCCAGTATATTTTTCAGTCGGTCGACAGTCTCACGGTTGTATTTAAGCATCTGTGCGCTTGTATAGGCACCCATCGTCGTGGCGATTGAAGGCTCTTCGGGGCTTTGCTCAATGGTATAGCTTCTTTGGACTTCCGCATTGACAGAAATGATAAGAATATTTCGGGGCGGATTTTCCCTCAACAGTTCAAAGGCCGTTGAGCCAATACTCTCCAACTTGTCGATAAGAGAGCGCAAGCCCAGGTTGTCAGACACCCCCCCATCGACAAGATGGATATACTTGCGATCCTGTGCATTGCGATAGGATTTTAAGGTACGGATCGTCTCCCGTTGCGCACTGGTTTCCGAGGATTTTTCGGCCTCTTCGATCATCGACCATTCATAGGTATCAGAAAGGTCACACTGGTCGGCATGATTTCGCAACGGCACTGTTGGGAAGACTACTGGAACCGCGGAGGAAGCCGTGACGGCCCTCGCAACGGAAAAATCTGCCAGGTTTGAGCAGATCAAGTCGAAGCGTTCCTGGTTGAATGTAAACCGCATGCCCGTGGTCAGGTCAGTGGCGTTGATCTCGATAAACGGCGGGCCATTGGCCTCGATATCACTGAAGGTAGCCCCCCTGAATATATGCTGTTCGTAGTGATCAATCGCCATTTCCGTCCGGTTGAAGCCCGAAGTGGTGCTTCTTACCCAGTAGAGTGGATTTAATAACTCAGTGACGAGAGCCTGCTGCACACCACGACGAAGAAAGTCGCCCTCAAAATCATCGAAAATCTTCTCCCGGAAAACCCCATAGTAAGCCGATGTGAAACTCCCCCCTGAGACAGATGATATGGTGTCAATCTCATCCAGAAGCCTTGTCTCACCCGGCCCGGTTTGAATCAGGGTGTCTCTAAGCTCCTGCATTACGCCATAAGAAAGCGCTGCCGCGCGCGTACCGCCGCCAGAAAATGCCAGCAGCACGATCGTGTCGCCCGATTTTTCAGCGGCCTGTGAATCCAACCATCGGTATCCTTCAGATTCATCGATATCCGATATGGGGCTATTGGAAGGCTCCCGCACATTGGCACAGCCAGAAAGCAGCGCAAGACTCAATAAGATATGGGATACGACATACTTCATGGCGAGATCACTCCCTCACGAGTAAAGGCATCGAGAGACAAATTTGGAAAACCTTCATCATCTACAAACGTCCTGTTCAGAAGAGGTACTGGGCACGCACATTTAATGCCATACCGTCTTCCTCACCGTTGATGGGCTCCCGCGCATCGCCATATAAAAGGTTTAGTGAGACCCGAAGCTTGCGGTAGTAAAAATTTGCTCCAAGCGTGGCTGACTTGTAGTCATTCCAGCCATTGAGATCGTCCTCGCCACGGGTATGGCTTATCCTCGCAAATAACTCAGTTGACCAGCTTCCCGACGAGGTATGTGGTGCCAAAACGCCCCAACGTGCGTTGTAGTCGCGGCTCTCACCGGTGAGAAACCAGCCCGCCTGGAAGTAGCCTCCCCCCCCATAGCCATCGAGACGACCCTGGTAGCGGGTATAGTAAGCCTCAGCCTGCAGGTGCAGAGGCCCATGATTGTACGCGCCTTCCAGACCCACTATGCCGCTGGTGTTGGCCTGGGGATTAGCAAGGACAATTCGATCGGCGTTATGCACCTCAGGGCGCAAGCTGATGCGATCGAATTCTCCCTCCCGATAGGATAGAGACAACCCGGTGTGAATACCGACGCCATCGCGCTCCCGACCCGCGGTAACCCTACCGCTCAGGGCGAGATCCGTATCCTTACTTTCTTCTATTCCCTCGGTAAACAGCCCGATCGAGGTCGTCACGAAGACCGCCTCATCATCGAACACGTCGATGGGACGATCCGCTCTCTCTACCTGGAAAGCCTTGTGCAATCGAACGCCCATGCCCCGCTCGGCGCCGAAGGCATAGGCGGGCGCGGAACGCTCCTGCGCCATGGTGAATTTGTTGCCCAACAACTGGTCCAGGCTGCGCGGTTCTTTCTGATTGCCAATTGTGACGATCCAGGGCGTTTCCGGATCCTTGGAAACCCAGCGCACGTAAAAATCACGAAATGTGCCCGAATCAAAATCATACTGGACTTTGATTTCCCCCCACTCATATAGACTGGAGCGCAGCGTCCCCTCCAGTCGCCGCATATTGCCGCCCTCATCACGCTCACCTCCCTCTGTGTGACGGTAGATTCCATCGAAATTGAAATAGTCATACTGCACCGCGCCACCAACCCACAGCCGCAGCGCATCGAAGAACATCACTCCGGTGCGATCTTCCAGCGTGGAAACATTGCGCAGGATCGTAGTGTCGTCGTGCATGCTGCTTGTAGTGTCCGGGTCGAGCATCGTCGCCACCCGGGCATCACTCTCATCCGCTACCGGAACGGACTCTTCAGTTGCAGGTAAATCCCCGGTAATTGCGGGGGCTGATAGACACAGCAACAGACAGGCCAGGAAGAGAGAAGTACAAGTTCGCATGCGGTTGGTCCAGGGTCAGGCCACTTACTTTTCGTGATCAGGTGCTCACAGCGCTCCGAACGTCACACCTATACGCAGTAGCCATACATCACGATTAGAGAATTCACCGCTTGCAGAACCAATGCCCGGAATTGATGGCGTGTTCACGGGCGCATCACCCAAACCCAGGTAACTGAGTGCAACCTGCACCGCCCGCGTTTCGGTCCACTGCCATTCTGCGGCCACCCCTGCTGACCACATAGAATCGAGTCGTAAGGTCGCGGTACGATCTTCGTCTTTTATCATGTCGTCAACAAAGAAGGCCGACACACCGAGCATCCAGCGCTCCGCTAGCGGCCAACTATAACCCAGAGAAATGGCGTAGATATCTTGGTAATTCGCCTCATTACTCGTCAACGCTTCGCCGTCAAAGTAAAATTCAGACAGTTCAAACTCACTGAAATCGGCCCAGGCAAAATCGGCGGTAATTGCATGCTGGTTTTCAAACTCATGATAGATACCGGCCAGCACTGATTGTGGCGCCTTACTCTTGACCTCTACATTGGCACCAATAAACCCTGCCTTGTCCAGCACTGCCTCGGTATTGGGCCCGAGACCGCTAAATTTCACATCACCTTCCAGTGTTGGGTCTGAGCCTGACTGATACATGGCGCCCCAGCGGGTCCGATCGCTGATTTCGTGCAAGAAGGAGAGTGCAAATCCGACATCAAAACCGTCGGTTTCGAGGGTGGCACTGCCATCGGCATGACCAGGGTCATACAGGTTGGCTATCGCACGCTCTTGATCAAATATCGAGTAAGTAATTGCGAGGCTGCCCGCTACTGAAAAGCTGTCGTTCACCTTGTACGCGATGCTGGGAAATGCGCTAATACTGACGGAGTCATAGCTGGTAATGAAATAGCGGCCGGGCCAGTCACCCAAGTCATCGGAAAACCCTGCACCGAGTATTGTGAAGCCGAAGCTAAATTGGTCGTTGATTGGCCGGATCATATAGCCGGTGGGAACAATGGTCGTCGAGGAATCCTCGGATTCAAACGCCGGCCCGTCTTCACCCAGTTTTCCCTCCCAGGTGGATTCACTGTAAATCGTCAGAAATTCCACCTGGCTGGCCTTTGAATCAAAGCGGGTGATGCCCGCAGGGTTGGTGCCCGCCGTCGATGCACTGTCAGCAGAGGCCGCCAGCCCAGAGAACCCGGCATGCGGGCGAGCCTGAACTGTAGCGGGGAGCGTTAGAAGAGCTGGGAAGAGGCAACAGAAAATCAAGCGACGGTCAAACATTAAACTGCAACTCCGCGCCATGGCTTACCGGTGAAGAGAGCCGGCAATTCTTCATAACTACTCCTCTACCTAATCTTGACTTACTGTGTACTTGTCGAGCGTCTGGTCGAGTTGCCCCAGCCACTTGTCCAGCGTCGGCTTTACATCTTCAAACCGAAGCGAGTCGCCACTGCGCTTTTCGGTTTCTTCAATACCCCTGGCGACTATCGCTGAAATCCGCACACCGCTAACACTGTCTGTGATTTCACCTTCGAACATAGCCTCGATATATGTTGCTACATTTCCGGTGGCAGCCTGAGCGCCGCGAAATAAGGCCGCCACCGGAACAAAGTTGTAAGCCTTGAGGTCCTCCTTCGACTTTTCAACACCGGTTATCGCGAGGTTTATGGCCGCCACATTCGGACCCGGTTCCGTCGCCAGCAAATTCTTGCGATCGAGGAGTGTGATAATGCCCTCTTTCATATAATCTGACGCGTTTACTGCGACCCTGCTATCCGCGCTCGCAGATTTTGAGTACAGGACAACTGATTGCACCATTATCTTCTTATAATTGCCTCGTTCTGCTTCGTTGTGGAACAGAAAGGCATTGCGCTTTTCGTCATAGCTTAGCGAATCGTAATCTTCCATCCACCCCGAGAAATGACCGGGATAAATTTCGCGGGCTGCCATAGTCGCGGCCGAGCCAATAACGAGTAGTGATACGAGCAATTTCGTCAAAGTATTCATAGTTTTCTCTCTCGGTATACTAGAAAGAAAGTCCTGTTTTCACTGTCTACCAGTAAAACGTCAATCCCAGCAGAGGGCCTTGTTGATACGCGTCATAGGCATAGCCGTTGCCACTGCTGCCATTGTCATAGTCGTATTGCAGGTATCGATAACCGGCAAACGCTGAACCCCAGTCCCTGAAGCGATAGTCGAACATGAAGCTGGCGTTTACGGCCTTGTTATCGGAGCCGCCATAACCCAGGTCCGTGCGGCCGATGAAGCTCCACTTGTCATTGAACGAATGAAATACACGCGCGCCGAAGAAAGCATGCCACCAGTCATCGCCACCTCCCATATCGATGTCGACTTCATCGAGAGGTGCTGGCAAGGGCGTGGATAATGTGGCATCAACTTCGATGTCCTGGTCGGTATAGCGACCACCACCGATTACCTCCCATCGCGTGCTATCAGATTCGCTGAGTGTATAGGCAGCGCCCAATTCAAACATCGTATTTTTGAACGTGATATCAGATTCAACTTCAATGGGGCCCATAGCAACGTTTACCGTAGGACCCAAGTCCACATATTGAACCTCGGTAAAAACAGTCCAAAGGCCCCTGCGTGCCTCGAAGTGCACAGTAAGCACCGCCTCCAGGTTTTCCAGGACGTCGTCCTTGAACTCCAGTTCCAGCGGCGCTGTAGCATCTCCGATCGTCGCGTCGCCATTGATGTTCATTCCCCACAGGAAGAGTGGGGACAGTGCAAACTCCCATTCCTCGCTGGCAGTGACAGTACTTGAGGAAGTCACGATCAGGCTGGCCGCCGCCAATTGTCGATATAATTTTTTCATGTTTATTTCCCTGTCTATTGGTTTACTGATCCGCTGAACAAGAATTACTCCCCTTTCATTTTCCCCATCATCGCCGGGCGCCAGTCCTCGTCCTGTAGATTGTATTTCTCCATATGGCGATCCATCGCCTCGTTCTGTGCCTCGTAGGCAGGCAGCCAATAACCGGCGTTGGTGAAGTCGCTGAATACAGGTCGAGGGGCCTTGACGGGACCGCCCTGTCTGGCGGTGCCGGGTACAGACCAGGCTTCCTCGGTGATAACCGCCATGCGCTCCTTGATACCGTCGGGAGTGACATTCCATACCATATTATCAGTAGCCATAGAGACCGGACCGCTGTAGGTTTCGCGAATGGCTTCGTAGAGGTGGTAGCGAGTCGCCTCTTCATTGAGGAAATGGTAGGCCACCGCCTGCTTGGGCTTGATGGTACTCATGATTTTGCCAAAGGCCTGGCCCGAAGTGTGGAAAGCACAGCAGGCTCGCCAGGCCAGTTGTGGTGGCTGGTTGTACAAGTCCACAAAGTCGCCTGGCACCATAAACGCTTCGTGGATCACCAGGTCCGCTCCTTTCCCATATTTCTGGAACCACTTGTTGGGGGCGGTGTCACCGCCGAAGACGACCTTCATGCCCTCATATTCGACTACGAAGCTGACTGGGCCGTCACCCGTGTGAATGGCGGGGAACGACCGCACTACCACACCGTCTTGCTCGTAGATTTTCTGGTTTTCCACCTTATAATCGAATTCATACACTATGATCTCACCCGGCACCGGGTTGATACTGACTGATCGGGTCTCTTTATCCCAGGCGACGAAATCGAGAAAGCCTGCCATGGCTGCTTTGGTACCAAGTTCAGGATGCAGGCCCGTAGGACCCCAGATTTCCAGGCCAGTTGGGCGCCCGGCGGTCCAGCCCCCGGCCCACAGGGCATCGAGGTCTCCCATGTGATCCGTGTGTAGGTGGCTGAGGATGACCTTGCTGAGGTATTGGTAGGGAATCATATAGGCGGCCAGGTTGGTCGCTGAGCCGGTACCGATATCAAAAATCAGTTTGTCACCATTGCCAAATTCCATAAGGAAGCAGGTAGCGGCCTGGCTATGCCGCGCCGCAGGCATACCCGTGCCACAGGCGGTTACCCGGATTTCCTTCTTGCTCAGTGCTTCCGTCCCCGGGTAGTACACGTACCGATCTGGAGCCACTCCCGCAGGATCGGTGACAACACCCCCCGCAGCCATTGCCTGAGCACATAGCGCAGACAGCAAGATGATGAAATATCTGGATATTCTCTCCATGATCAACTCTCTCTCTATAATTATAAATCGGCTAATATATCGGTAAACCACGCCATAACATAATGTATGTTATGTTTATGTCACGGTAGTACATGTCGCACTGTTTGCCAACAGCCCCGCGGCTGAAAAAGAGCATTTCTTGTCTTGAGTCAATAAACTCAAGTACTCTCTTCAAGCCATGCGAACACCTCATCAAAGCGACCCCATAAGAATGCCTCCAGCAAAAACAGATCACCCTGAAGGCGCCCCCAAGGCCCGCCGCCGACTCACTAAAGAAAAATGGCTGGAAGAGGCCTTGAATTTGCTGGAAAAGCGCGGACCGGCACAGATGAATATTGACTCCCTCACTTCGAGCATGGGCGTAACCACCGGCAGTTTTTACCACCACTTCAAGAGCCACAGTAAGTTTCTCGAAGAACTTACGGACAAATACATTCGAGACTACACCACCGTAGTGGAAGAACACATCAGTACCCTGGAACTGCCAGCGCGAGACCGACTGATCGAGGCGATGCGATTAATTATTACCAGTTCCCTCGGTGGTATGGACGTTCATTTTCGAGCCCTGGCCATGGCCCACCCACACATCGCTGTCAAGATCCGGGAAATGGATGATTTCAGAACCAATGTCATTAAAGGTCTATTTGAAGCCACGGGTTACCGGGGTGATGAGTTGCTCACGAGAGTCCATATCTTTGTAGTCACACACTCAATGGAAGCGCTTGTCAGTACCACGCTAACCCCCGAAGACAGGCTCAGGCTGTTTGATGAGCGGGTAAAATTGCTGATCGATTAGGTGGGAAACCCGCTTTTTCGCTGTACGCTGCTCGATCAGTGCAGCAGATCAACACGGCCGGCTTTGAGCCAGTCCGATTGCTCTGGCCTCTCGCTGCGACCGGGCGGCCCGGCCGGAAGAAGGGTCGGCGGGCCATGCCTCATCGGTACCGATGACACGTCGGACGCGGATACTGTCCGTGTTGACGTTCCACACCAACAGCAGCCAGGGATTATAAAGGCGCGACTATTCCACGGTAACCGACTTGGCCAAGTTGCGTGGTTTGTCCACGTCCGTGCCTTTCTGCACCGCCACGTGATAGGACAACAGCTGCAGAGCCACTGTATAAACAATCGGCTTAACGGCCTCGGGACAATGGGGCATATTCAACACATTCACTCTGGGCTCGCTGGCAAACCCCGCCTGTCTGTCGGCGAAAACGAACAGCTCACCTCCGCGAGAACGCACCTCCTCAAGGTTTGACTTCAGCTTTTCCAACAGTTCATCTCCAGGGGCTACCGCTACAATTGGCATATCGTCATCGACCAGCGCCAAGGGCCCGTGCTTCAGCTCTCCTGCTGGATAAGCTTCTGCGTGAATGTAGGAAACCTCCTTAAGCTTCAGCGCCCCTTCCATGGCCACAGGGTATTGAATGCCTCTGCCCAAAAATAAAGCATGATGCTTGGGAATAAACGACTCAGACATCTGTTTGATGGCATCATCCAGCTCCAACGTCTGCTGCACATAGTCGGGGAGATTATGCAGGGCATTGATCAACTCCTGTGCCTGTTCGCCCGACATTGCGCGACGGCGGCCAAGCACCGTGGTCAGCATCAGCAGACCCACCAACTGGGTGGTGAATGCCTTGGTAGACGCAACGCCGATCTCAATACCAGCGCGGGTCAGAAACACCAGGTCGCTTTCCCTCACCAAAGAGCTGTTATCTACATTGGCGATCACCAGGCTGCCGAGGAACTCTCCGGGGGCAATATTGCGCATGGCAGCAAGCGTGTCCGCAGTCTCCCCGGATTGCGATATGGTGACCAGCAAGGTGTTTTCATATTGGACTCGTTTACGGTAACGAAACTCCGAGGCCACTTCGACCTGGCAGGGAATACCGGCCAGCTCCTCCAGCCAGTAACGCGCCACCATGCCGGCGTGAAAGCTGGTGCCGCAGGCGACAATCTGTATAGCCTGGACCTTGTCAAAAATCGCCGCGGCTTCCTCGCCGAAGATCTGGTCGGCTAACTGGTGCTCAGCACCGAGATTAAGTGTGGCAGCCAGTGCACGGGGTTGCTCATAGATTTCCTTGATCATGTAGTGATCGAAGTCACCCATGTCAGCTGCTTCCACCGCATCTTCTATGCGGGTTTTCTCGCGCGTGACTTCCTTGCCTGTTTCATCGTAGATAGTGATCGCCGACGGAGACACCAGGGCCAAGTCACCCTCCTCCAGGTAGATAAAGCGATCAGTCACCTGGCGCAGAGCCATCTGGTCTGAAGCCAAAAAATTCTCGCCGATGCCAACGCCGATAACCAACGGACTGCCCTGGCGAGCAGCGACAATCTGCTCAGGGTGCTCTACATCAATCACCGCCAGGGCATAAGCTCCCTCCAGCCGCGGGACTGTAGACTGCATTGCCTCCACCAGGCTTTTTCCTTTTTCCATTGTGCTGTGGAGTAAGTGAACAATTACTTCGCTATCAGTAGCGGAGGCGAATTCATAACCCTGCTGAGAAAGCTCCAGACGCAGCGCCTCGTGATTCTCGATAATGCCGTTATGCACCAGGGCCAGTCGTTGGCCAGAAATATGGGGGTGTGCATTGGCCGCAGAGGGTTCGCCATGAGTTGCCCAACGAGTGTGAGCAATACCGGTGCAGCCAAGGTAGGGCTGCAGTTGTTGGGCCCGTTCCAGCTCGGCAACCTTGCCCAGTTGCTTGTGCATCAGCAAGTTGCGCTCATTATCCAGCAGCGCCATGCCGGCAGAGTCATAGCCCCGATATTCGAGCCTACGCAGACCTTCCAAGAGGATTTCAGAGACTTCGCGCCTCGCCGCAGCGGCCACAATTCCACACATGATCAGTCCTCCTTGCTGTCTTTGCCGGGACGCTGCCAGCCCGAAATATTGCGCTGCCTTGCACGGCTCACCGCAAGCTCCTCTTCACCAACGGCTTTAGTGACCGTTGAGCCTGCGCCGACAAAACCGCCTTCACCGACCTCCAGAGGTGCAACCAGCGTACTGTTGGAACCAATAAAGACGCCGTCGCCAAGTTGGGTTTTATGTTTGTTAACACCGTCATAGTTGCAGGTAATCGTACCCGCTCCCACGTTAACCCCGGCACCCATGTCGCAATCACCGATATAACTGAGATGGTTCACTTTACTGCCGGCACCGATAATCGCTTTTTTAGTCTCTACAAAATTACCGACTCTGGCACCTTCAGCCAGCACGGTTCCTGGTCGCAGTCGTGCATAAGGACCCACATTAGCGTTGGCTCCAACCTGGGCTTCCTCAAGGTGGCTCATGGCGTGAATCGTCGCTCCCGCGGCGATCGTCACATTCTTTAGTACGCAATTCGGGCCAACAGAGACACCGTCGCCGAGAACAACCGTTCCCTCGATGACTGCATTGATATCGATGCTGACATTGACGCCACATTCCAGACTGCCGCGAATATCCAAACGCGACGCATCAGCCACGCTCACACCGTTGCGCAATAACTGCTGCGCCTGCCGTAACTGGCATTCCCGCTCCACCTGGTTCAACTGCAGGCGGTCGTTAACGCCAAGCACCTCCAGCTCGGAGCTTGCCAATTGGGCTGCAACACTTCGGCCTTCAGCTACCGCCATGGCCAGTACATCGGGAAGGTAGTATTCGCCCTGACTATTGGCGTTACCCACCGCGGGTAAATACCGTTTCAGGTCGGAAGCTGGCGCAGCGAGCACACCAGTGTTCATTTCATCGATCAGCAGCTGCTCCTGGTTGGCATCTTTGTGTTCAACGACACCCTGCACAGAGCCATCATCGCCCCTCAAAATTCGTCCGTACCCCGTGGGGTCTAACACCCTGGCGGTCAGTAAGGCTGGGCTTTCCGCAGCTTTTGCGACCAGGGCCTGCAGCGTCTCTGCACGGATCAGGGGCACATCGCCATAGAGCACCAACACTGTACTGCCTTCGTCTACCGCAGGCATGGCCTGCAGCACGGCGTGGCCAGTGCCCAATTGCTGTTCCTGAACAACCCACTGAAGCGGCTCATGAGCCATTGCGTCCTGCACCTCCTGCGCCCCATGGCCCACCACCACATGGATAGCAGTGGGGCTCAGCTCGCGGGCAACGTTCACCACATGCTGCAGCATAGGCTCACCTGCGATTGGGTGTAAAACTTTGGGTAAAGGAGACTTCATACGGGTCCCTTGACCCGCAGCGAGAATGATAATTTCGAGATTCATGTGGGCTGTTCCCAGGTGGCTCTTTACGCCATCTGTCAGTAAATTTTTGACATAAAACGATTGATAACCCCATATTAATCAGGAAAAATATCAATACAACGCTTTTTGTCACACAAAAATTGACAACGTATGAAATTAGACAGCTTACACCAACTCGGGCTTAACGATCGGGAAATCAGCATCTACCGTGCGCTGTTGCGCCTGGGGCCCGCATCCATTCGCGACGTCGCCGCTGAGTCCGGGGTAAACCGGGGCAGTACCTACGAAACCCTGAAGCAGTTAGCGGGTAAAGGAGTAGTCAATTATTTTCCCAGAGGCAAGCGCCGGGTGTTCCAGGCTGAAGACCCTGAGCAATTGCTGCAACTGGGCGAACGCAAGCAACAGGCTTTATCACTGGCAATAGAACAGCTACGCAACGACGTCATTCCGGAATTAAAACAAACACAAGCCGAATTCAGCCCCGGAAATGTGCGTTTCTACGAGGGGGACGATGGGGTTGAGCTGGTGCTCAGGGACATACTCAACAGTACCGCCGGGGACCCGGAGCGTGGCTATTCGGTTATCTCAACCAAAACCCTGCGGGAACACCTGTACCGGCCATTTCCAAATTTCACCAAACAGCGGGAGGGCCAGGGTATTCGAGTGCGCGTCATCGCCGTCGGCGAGGGCGGGGATGAGGCCGAGTACGCAGAACGGAAATGGTTGCCCGCCAGTGACACGGCAGATGCCTCTTACATTGCCATTTACCCACCCAAAGTGGCAATGATCACCCTGGCAGACAAGAACTATCCGGTGGTCGTCATTATCGATTCATCCGCGATCGCCTCTACTCAGCAGATACTGTTCGATACCCTGTGGCAGCTGCTTTGATATAACGAAAAAGCCCCGGCTATGAGGCCAGGGCTTTTAGAGTAGGCTGCCCGGTGAACCGGCTGCCCAATTTGGATCAAAGCTAGCCGCGACCCGCCCGATTTTTCAATTTGCGAAGTGTCGCCAACTGGGCAGCCGCTTCCGCAAGCTGCGCCGATGCGCGGCCATAGTCGAAGTCGCCAGACTGGTTAGCCAAAGCATGCTCAGCTTCTTTGCGCGCCTCCTCAGCAGCAGCCTCGTCCACATCGTGTGCACGAATTGCAGTATCTGCCAGAATAGAAACCACGCCGGGCTGGACTTCGAGGAAGCCGCCGGAAACATAATAAACTTCTTCGTCACCTGACTGCGTGACGACACGTACCGGGCCGGGAACCAATGATGTCAGCAGTGGGGCATGGCCGTAGCTCACACCCAACTCACCTTCGCCACCGGTGGCCACAAGCATCTCTACCAGACCGGAGAAAATTTCTTCTTCCGCACTGACGATATCGCAGTGGATTGTCATTGCCATAATTCTGGCCTCGTTAACTAACTGCTATTACAGGTTCTTGGCTTTCTCAACGGCTTCGTCAATGCTACCAACCATGTAGAAGGCCTGCTCAGGCAGGTGATCGTACTCACCGGCCAAAATACCTTTAAAGCCCGTAATGGTATCTTTCAAAGACACATACTTTCCGGGAGAACCGGTAAAGATTTCTGCCACATGGAAAGGCTGAGACAGGAAGCGTTCAATCTTACGAGCCCGGTTTACAGACTGCTTGTCTTCTTCAGACAGCTCATCCATACCCAAAATCGCGATGATATCCTTCAGCTCTTTGTAACGCTGCAACACCGACTGAACACCACGAGCAGTTTCGTAGTGATCTGCACCAATGATCAGCGGATCAAGCTGGCGCGACGTTGAGTCCAGCGGATCAACCGCCGGGTAAATACCACGAGCCGCAATATCACGAGACAGTACAACGGTAGAGTCAAGGTGTGCGAAGGTGGTCGCAGGCGACGGGTCAGTCAAGTCATCCGCCGGTACGTAGACCGCCTGGATAGAAGTGATCGAACCGACCTTGGTAGAAGTAATACGCTCCTGCAGTACACCCATCTCTTCCGCCAGAGTAGGCTGGTAGCCCACCGCTGAAGGCATACGGCCCAGCAATGCTGATACCTCAGTTCCCGCCAGTGTATAACGGTAAATGTTGTCAACGAACAACAATACGTCACGACCTTCGTCACGGAACTTCTCAGCCATGGTCAGGCCAGTCAGTGCAACACGGAGACGGTTTCCAGGGGGCTCATTCATCTGGCCATAGACCATCGCCACTTTTGAGTTGGAGAAGTTCTCAACGTCTACAACGTTGGACTCCTGCATCTCGAAGTAAAAGTCGTTACCCTCACGAGTACGCTCACCAACACCTGCAAATACTGACAAGCCGCTGTGCTCGGTAGCGATGTTGTTGATCAATTCCATCATGTTTACGGTCTTACCAACACCGGCACCACCGAACAGTCCAACTTTACCGCCCTTGGCGAAAGGACACACCAGGTCGATTACCTTGATGCCGGTTTCCAGCAATTCATCGGAAGCAGCCAGTTCTTCATAGGTAGGTGCTTTGCGGTGGATAGAGGCGCGCTCTTTCTCACCGATGGGGCCACACTCGTCGATAGGGTTGCCCAGCACATCCATGATACGACCCAGTGTCTCAATACCAACAGGCACAGAGATGGGCGCACCGGTATTTTCAACTGCCAAACCCCGGCTAACACCCTCAGAAGAACCCATGGCAATGGCGCGAACAACGCCGTCGCCCAGCTGCTGCTGAACTTCCAGGGTAAGATCTTTTTCGGGCACTACCAGTGCGTCGTAGACCTGGGGCACGTCTTCACGTGAAAATTCCACGTCAATTACCGCGCCAATAATTTGTACGATACGTCCGCTGCTCATGTTCGGATCCTCTATATCAAAATTCAATTCTTGCTGGCTCTGGGCGTCGCCCTGTGCCGAGTTCGTTACCACTTTTTACACCGTGTCGAGCAGTCGCTTAGCCAATAGCCGCTGCGCCACTCACAATCTCAGACAGCTCCTGAGTAATAGCTGATTGACGTGCTTTGTTGTAAATCAACTGCAGATCATCAATCAGGTCGCCGGCGTTGTCAGTGGCGTTCTTCATTGCCAACATTCGCGCGGCTTGTTCACAGGCACCGTTCTCTACCACAGCCTGATACACCTGGGACTCTATATAGCGAGTCAACAGGCCTTCAAGCAGTTCCCTGGCATCGGGCTCATAAATGTAGTCCCAATGGTGAGCCATCTCGTCGCTTTCTTCAGCTTCCAGAGGAAGCAGTTGTTCGACACTAGGCTCTTGAGTCATGGTGTTCACAAACTCATTGCTCACCAGGAACAAGCGATCGATTTTTCCTTCTTCGTAAGCATCCAGCATGGCCTTAACGCCACCGATCAGGTCGGCAAGTGCTGGCTCTTCACCCAGGTCACGAACTGCTGCAATCACATTGCCGCCGTAACTGTTAAAAAACGCCGTAGCCTTCGCGCCGACCAGGCTGAGATCGATCCCAACACCCTGATCGTTCCATGCTTTCATGGACTTGATCGCTGCCTTGAACAAATTGATGTTCAGGCCGCCACACAAACCGCGATCAGTGGAAACGATGATGTAACCAACTCGCTTCACTTCACGCTTTTCCATGTACATGTGCTGGTATTCTGGAGCTGCGTTAGCAATGTGACCAACTACCGAGCGCATACGGCGGGCATAAGGCTTGCCCAACTGCATGCGGTCCTGAGCTTTACGCATCTTCGACGCTGCTACCATTTCCATAGCACTGGTGATCTTCTGCGTGCTCTGAATGCTCGAGATCTTGGTCCGTATTTCTTTTCCGGCTGCCATCTAATGGTCCTCGGGCTCTACCAGGTCTGAGTAGACTTGAACTTCTCAATCGCAGACTTGAAAGTACCCGCGATCTCGTCGTTGTAGTCACCGCTCTGAACGATGCTGCCCATAAGCTCACCGTGCTCAGCGTGCATATAGGACAGCAGTGCATCTTCGAAGTCGCCAATCTTGGCTACATCAACATCGCTCAGCAGGCCTTCGTTAGCTGCATAAAGTAGCAGGCCCATTTCCGCGATGCTTTGCGGAGAGTACTGCTTTTGCTTCATTAGCTCGGTTACGCGCTCACCATGGTCAAGCTGTGCTTTAGTCGCATCGTCAAGATCAGAGGCGAACTGGGAAAATGCTGCCAGCTCTCGATACTGCGCCAGCGCGGTACGAATACCGCCAGACAGCTTCTTGATAATTTTAGCCTGTGCCGCACCACCAACTCGCGATACCGAGATACCCGCGTTCATCGCTGGGCGTACGCCAGCGTTAAACATATCGGCTTCCAGGAAGATCTGGCCATCGGTAATGGAGATAACATTGGTCGGTACAAAGGCAGAAACGTCACCGGCCTGAGTCTCAATAACAGGCAGTGCTGTCAGCGAGCCGGTCTTGCCTTTCACTTCACCATTGGTGAAGTCTTCGACGTACTTGGCGTTAACACGCGCAGCCCGCTCCAACAGACGTGAGTGGAGATAGAAAACATCACCGGGGTAAGCTTCACGGCCGGGAGGACGACGCAGCAGCAGGGAAATCTGGCGGTAAGCCCAGGCCTGCTTGGTCAAGTCATCGTAAATAATCAGGGCATCTTCACCGCGGTCGCGGTAGTACTCACCCATGGTACAGCCGGCAAACGGAGCCAGAAACTGCATCGCAGCAGGATCGGATGCCGTAGCAGCAACAACAATGGTGTGCTCCATTGCGCCGTGCTCTTCGAGCTTACGAACAACCGCGGCAACAGAAGAAGCCTTCTGGCCAATGGCAACGTAAACACACTTAATGCCAGAGCCTTTCTGGTTGATGATGGCATCAACCGCAATCGCGGTCTTACCAATCTGGCGGTCACCAATGATCAACTCACGCTGACCACGGCCAATAGGCACCATGGCGTCAACCGCTTTCAAACCGATTTGTACGGGCTGGTCTACGGACTGACGGGCAATTACACCCGGTGCAACCTTTTCCAGTGCGTCGGTCATGGCCGCGTTAACAGGGCCTTTACCGTCGATGGGGGTACCAAGCGCGTCAACTACACGACCTTGCAGTTCCGGGCCAACCGGCACTTCCAGAATGCGGCCGGTACAGCGACAGCTCTGGCCTTCAGCCAAAGACTTGTAATCACCCAGGATTACTGCGCCAACGGAGTCACGCTCCAGGTTCAGCGCCATCCCATAGATGCCGCCTTCAAATTCAATCATCTCGCCGTACATAACTTCGGCAAGACCGTGGATACGAATAATACCGTCAGTTACTGATACGACGGTACCTTCATTGCGAGCTTCAGAAGACACATCGAGTTCGTCGATGCGCGACTTGATAATCTCGCTAATTTCAGATGGATTCAGTTGCTGCATGCTCTGTTCCTCAATCCTAAATTCTAGGAGTTCAATGCTTCGGCCAGCTTGTTCAGCCTGCCGCGCACGGAGCCATCGATCACCAGATCACCGGCCCTGATTAAAACGCCACCCAGAAGGTCCTTATCAGTAGAAGTACTGACCTTCACTTCGCGTTCAAGTTTTTTGCCCAATACATCTGCAAGCTTTGCGGTCGCGGCGTCAGTCAGATCAAAAGCGGAGACAACTTCTACGTCTACCGACTTTTCCTGATTAGCCTTGAACAGCTCAAACTGGGACGATATTTCCGGCAGCAAGGCCAGGCGTTTGTTGGAGGCGAGAATCGAAACGAAGTTCTTCGCCTCTGCTCCCAAAGCCTCGCCACAAACATCTATCATCGTCTGCGCCTGCTGTTCGTCAGTTAGCGAAGGGTTGTTCAAAACCCCAGCCATACCTTCGTCCGCTGCGACGGCAGACGTGGTGAGCAATTGCTCTGACCACTGCGCCAACGCGTTATGTTCGCGGGCATACTCAAACGCTGCTTTAGCGTAGGGGCGTGCCAATGTGCTTAGTTCAGCCATAGCTCCCTCGCGTTACAGCTCTGCGGCCAGCTTCTCGACCAGCTCGTTATGAGCTTCCTGGTCGATTGCGGAACCCAGAACTTTTTCAGCACCGGCCAAAGACAAGGTTGCAACCTGGCTGCGCAGCTGTTCGCGCGCTCGGTTGGTTTCCTGCTCGATCTCTGCCTGCGCAGATGCCTTGACTCGATCTGCTTCTACAACAGCGGCACCCTTGGCTTCTTCAACCAACTGCCCCGCACGCTTGTTTGCTGAGTCGATGATGCCGGCAGCCTCTTCTTTGGCTTCCTTCAGGCGTTCGACCGCCTTCTCTTTAGCCAGCTCGAGGTCGTGACTGGCGCGGTCAGCGGCAGCCAGGCCATCAGCAATCTTGTTCTCGCGCTCAGCCATGGCAGCAATAATGGGCGGCCAGACATACTTCATACAGAACACGACGAAACAGACAAAGGCGATCATCTGCCCGATAAGCGTAAGATTTATATTCACGCTCTTCTCCTCACAGGTTGTTGGGGTTGCTCAAAAAACAGCAGCCCCGATTAGGTTTGTCTCTATTAACCTGCAACTACGAAGATCAGGTACATCGCGATACCAACACCAATAATGGGGATCGCGTCTACCAGGCCTGCGCCCAGGAAGAAGGTTACCTGCAGTTTGGGAGCCAGTTCAGGCTGACGTGCAGAACCTTCAATGAGCTTTCCGCCCAACAGGCCAACACCGATCGCGGCACCCAGACCACCCAAACCCATCATGATGGCGGCAGCTACGTAGATTAATTCCATGGTTTTCTCCTAGCGTTAAATAACCAAAAGGTTACAAAGTTAAAGTGAATTAGTGATCTTCATGGGCCATGCTGAGATACACAATCGTCAGCACCATGAAAATGAAAGCTTGCAGAGTAATTACCAGAATATGGAAAATCGCCCAGCCAATCTGCAACAGTCCCGCGGGCACCATCCAGGCGATACCGGCGCTGAACAGGGCTGCAATCAGAATAAAGATCATCTCACCGGCGTACATGTTTCCGAACAGACGCAGGCCGAGAGAGAAGGGCTTGGCCAGCAGGCCAACCACTTCCATAAACAGGTTTACGGGAATAAACATAAAGTGGTTAAAGGGGTTCATAGTCAGCTCTTTCACAAAGCCAAAGCCCTTAACCTTAATTGAGTAATAGAGCATCAGGATAAAGATACCGAGCGCCATTCCCATGGTGATGTTGGGGTCAGTAGACGGCACGATTTTCTGGTAGGGAACCCCTAGCAGCATCAGCGTGTGCGGGATCAAGTCTACCGGGATGATATCCATCAGATTCATCAGGAAGACCCAGACGAATATAGTCAGGGCCAGGGGTGCGACCAACTTGTTGTGTCCGTGGAAGGTATCTTTCACTGTGTTGTCGACAAACTCGACGATCATCTCGAGAAAATTAACCACTCCACTGGGAACGCCGGCTTCAGCCTTCTTGGCCACCGAGCGGAACAGGAAACAAAACACCAACCCCAGCCCTATTGACCAGAGCATTGAGTCAACGTGAATTGCGTTGAAACCCATTGCGGACGCTTCAGCACCGCCGTGGGCCATTGTCCAAACGCCACCTTCAGGCACAACCTGTACGCTGCCGTCTGCGGCGTGGCGCTCAAAGCCCCCCGGCAACTTGCCATAGGTCAGGTTGGTCAGGTGGTGGACAATATATCCGGAGATTGTCAGTTCTTCGCCTGCAGCTGCCATCTATAAGGACTCTTACGTCTATCTCTGTATTCACTGGCTGCGAGAAAGCAGCAACCAGCTACCAATAATTTGTATTGCCAGCATCGCCATGTACCCTGCGAATACCGACAGGCCATCTATCGGCCGTAGTGTTGCGAACACAAGGGCAAAGCCGGCAACACTCAGCAGAAACTTGCCTATCTCTCCAGCGTAGCTGGACCTGGCCATGGCCCTTGCTGATTTTGCGCCCCGCCAACGAAAAGCAAGGTGGGCAAAATACGCCTGAGGAACAATGGCAATCATGCCGCCCGCTGCCACCGATGAGGCGGCTACCTGGTCAAATGCCAGCACGGCCAGGCACACGATGATCAGAATCGCCAGTTGGGCCAAGGTGATACGGTGGACGGGGGGTCGCGCTATCTCAGCACCGGGCATAAAAACCTCGCCTTACTCCCCTTCCCAATAGCCACACGGGTTTCATCCTCAATCAAGGCGCGCGCATTATAGGGGCAATGATGGGTGGGTTCAACCAGACGATAGTCACTATCGACATTAAAAATGATGGCCGTTGTCGTCAATTTCTCGACAGTTTTTCTGGCACCTCGCCGCCCATCAGCAGTAAACGTCCCATATAGTGCCAGGTTCGCTTTCAGCCACTATATCCTGTGTCATTTGCCGTCGCTCACCAGAACTGGTCATGGCGGGGCGGTCACCAACTATTTAATGTGAGCCAGGATTCCATCCAGCTCATCGAGCGAGCTGTAATTCAGAACCAGCTTACCTTTCCCTTTGGCGGAGTGCTGAATCTGGACCTTGGTGCCCAGACGCTGGGCCAGATCGTCCTGCAGGTGCCGAATATTGGGGTCCAGGGTCTTGTTCTCCCGGGGTTTGTCCTTACTGGCGAGCAGATTGCGCACCATTGCCTCGGTCTGGCGCACGGACATACCCTTTCCCACTACCTGGCCGGCGGCATGGGACTGCTCCCCCCCCTGCAGAGCCAGCAGCGCGCGGGCGTGGCCCATCTCCAGGTCACCATGCTCCACCAGACGGCGCACATCTTCCTGCAGACTCATCAGCCGCAGCAAATTGGCAACCGTGGATCTCGATTTGCCCACCGCTTCGGCCACCTCCTGCTGGGTGAGCTCAAATTCCTGCTGCAAGCGTTGCAGGGAAGCCGCTTCCTCAATGGGATTGAGGTCTTCCCGCTGGATGTTCTCAATAAGGGCCATAGCGATGGCCGCTTCGTCAGGCACATCGCGAACGACGGCAGGAATCGTATCCAGCCCCGCCAGCTGCGTAGCCCGCCAGCGACGCTCGCCAGCGATGATTTCGAATTTTCGATCGGAGATAGGCCGCACCACAATGGGCTGCATAACGCCCTGGGCCTTGATGCTATCGGCCAACTCCTGCAATGACTCCGGTACCATGTCCCGGCGCGGCTGATACTTACCGCGTTGGATCAGGTCCACCGCCAGTTCTTTGAGCACGTTTTCGGGATCTGCAGCCACCTCCAGCACTGTGGATTCCGATGCCTCGGCGGCCTGACTGGCCGCTGCATTAGCACCTAACAGTGCATCCAGGCCTCGCCCCAGCGAGCGTTTTTTCGACATCCTGCCTCTCCGTTATTCCGTTTCCGGGGCTGAAGCGGGTGCTGCAGCCTGCTGCGCGAGTTTTTCCTCACGCCGTATAATTTCCCCCGCCAGCGCCATATAGGCCTTGGAGCCCCGGGAAAACTTGTCGTAATACATTGCGGGTATGCCATGGCTGGGCGCTTCTGCCAAGCGCACGTTCCGCGGCACCACTGTTCGGTATACCTTTTCGCCAAAGTGACTGTGCAGTTGGTTGGAAACCTCGTTGGTGAGGCTATTACGAGGGTCGTACATGGTGCGCAGTATGCCCTCTATCTGCAGCTCAGAGTTCACCGATTCGGCGATCTGGGAAATGGTGCGAACCAGGTCTGACAGGCCTTCCAAAGCAAAATACTCGCACTGCATGGTGATAATGACCCCGTCTGCGGCGACCAGGGCGTTCAGAGTAAGCATGTTAAGTGAGGGTGGGCAGTCAATCAGCATGTAGTCATAGGCACCGGATGCCTCAATAAGGGCTGCCCGCAAACGGCGCTCCTTATGCTCGACCTCAATCAGCTCAACCTCTGCGGCGGTAAGGTCGCTATTGGATGGCAGCACGTCATATCCACTGTCAGCGGCATGTTGCGCCACCTGGCTTACCGGGGCACGGTGCACCAGTACATCGTAGATGCTGCGTTGAACGCCATATTTGTTAATGCCGCTGCCCATGGTGGCATTGCCCTGGGGATCCAGGTCTACCAACAAAACGCGTTTTTTCATGGCGGCCAGGGAGGCGGCCAGGTTAATGCAGGTCGTAGTCTTACCGACACCGCCCTTCTGGTTCGCAATTGCGATTACTCTTGCCACTCTTTCCCCTGGTACCTGTTGTAACGCTGCACTCAGCGTAAAGTCATATCCACCAGGTGGCGCTGCTCGTCCAGACCGGGCACATTCAATGTGTGCACGGCCTCTAGGTGACAGCGATCTTCCACAACGGCGATTTCTTCTCCTGGATAGGCGCCCTTCATCGCGAGAAAATGACCGCCTGACACCAGCAGGTGACGGCAGCCGTCGACCATGTCCTCCAAAGAAGCAAAGGCCCGGGAGAGCACCGCGTCAAATGGAGCTTCCGAATCAAATGCCTCCACCCTCGCCTGGTGAACCGTCATATTATCCAAGCCCAGCGCAGTTTTCACCTGAAACAGGAAACGGGTCTTCTTGCCGTTGCTGTCCAGCAGGTGAAATTGCCGCTCCGGGAACAGTATGGACATGGGTACGCCGGGCAATCCGCCCCCGGTACCAACATCTATCAACCGAGCGCCACGCAGATGGGGCGCTATCGACAGGCTATCCAACAGGTGTCGGGTCACCATTTGCTGCGGGTCGCGCACCGCTGTGAGGTTATAGGCCCGATTCCATTTGTTCATCAATTCCAGATAAGCCAGCAGACGCTCCTGAGTCGGGGTGTCGGTCGCTATCGCCAGCGCATCACAGCCCCGGGCCAATTGGTTGACGAGAGATTTATCCAAATCAGGCCAGCTTGCGCGAGTCGTCGCCGTTAATCGCACCCAGTGCGCCACGCTTTTTCAGATAGATCAGCAGCAGTGATACTGCGGCGGGTGTCACCCCCGGGATGCGACCTGCCCTGGCCAGGGTGTCTGGCCTGGCATCTCCCAGTTTCTGCTTGACCTCGTTGGAGAGACCATCCACCTGCTCGTAATCCAGGTCTGTGGGCAGGGGCGCGTTCTCATACCGACGCAGCCGGTCAATTTCATCCTGTTGACGGTCAATATAGCCGGCGTACTTGGCCTGGATAGCAACCTGCTCTGCCGCCTGAGTATCAGTAGTCGGCTCTCCTTTGAGGCCGGCGATGTCTGCATAGCCCAGCTCCGGCCGCTTGAGCAAGTCCGCCAGGGAGTACTCTCTCGCCAGGGGGCTGGTCAGTTTGCCCGCCAGCTGCTGCGCTTCGGCGCTTCCAGGCTGTAGCCAGGTGCTGCTCAGCCGCTCAGACTCGCGGGCGATAGCCTCACTTTTTTCCTCAAAGCGTTGCCAGCGGGCGTCCCCCACCAGCCCAAGTTCGCGGCCTTTGGCTGTCAGCCTCAGGTCGGCATTGTCCTCTCGCAGCAGCAAGCGATGCTCGGCACGGGAGGTGAACATACGATAGGGTTCAATGGTACCCATGGTAATCAGGTCGTCCACCAAGACACCCATGTAGGCCTCATCGCGACGAGGGCACCAAGCCTGCTCTCCCTTCACCGCCAAAGCGGCATTAAGCCCCGCCAACAGGCCCTGGGCAGCTGCTTCCTCATAACCCGTGGTGCCGTTGATCTGGCCCGCAAAGTAGAGACCGGGTAAGGCCTTGGTTTCCAGCGAGTACTTCAGGTCCCGGGGGTCGAAAAAGTCGTACTCAATAGCATAGCCGGGGCGCGTGATATGGGCATTCTCAAACCCCTTAATGGAATGCACCAGGTCGATCTGCACATCAAAAGGCAGGCTGGTTGATATTCCATTGGGGTAAAGCTCAGGCGTGGTCAGCCCTTCAGGTTCAATAAACACCTGGTGGGAGTTCTTATCGGCAAAGCGGTGGATTTTGTCTTCAACGCTGGGGCAATAGCGAGGCCCAACGCCCTCAATGACGCCGGAAAACATAGGCGAACGGTCGAGCCCTGCGCGGATAATGTCGTGTGTCCGCTCATTAGTGTGGGTAATCCAGCAACAACGCTGCTGCGGGTGCTCATCCACATTGCCCATGAAGGACATAACAGGCAGGGGCTCGTCTCCCCACTGCTCTTCAAGCTCACTAAAATCCACACTGCGCGCGTCGATACGCGGCGGTGTGCCGGTTTTCAATCGCTCGACCCTGAAAGGAAGTTCTCGCAGGCGCTGGGCCAGTGCGATGGAGGGGGGGTCGCCCGCGCGGCCGCCCGAACTGTTCTCCATGCCAATATGCAGCTTTCCACCCAGGAAAGTGCCCGTGGTTAAAACCACCCGGGAGGCACGAAAAATCACGCCCATCTGGGTGATCGCGCCAACAACAGTACCGTTTTCGATCAGCAGGTCATCAACCGCTTGCTGGAATATGCTCAGCTTGTCCTGGCCCTCAAGGATCTGGCGTATGGCATTGCGATACAACACGCGATCAGCCTGGGCGCGAGTCGCACGCACTGCCGGGCCTTTACGAGAGTTGAGAGTGCGAAACTGAATGCCAGCCCGGTCGGTGGCTCGGCCCATAGCACCGCCAAGGGCGTCAACTTCTTTTACCAGGTGGCTTTTGCCGATGCCACCTATCGCAGGATTGCAGGACATCTGGCCCAATGTATCCACACTGTGAGTCAGCAACAGGGTACGACAGCCCATGCGAGCCGAGGCCAGGCACGCCTCGGTACCTGCGTGGCCGCCGCCGATCACAATCACATCAAAATGTTGCTTGTATTCCACTTAAGCTGGCCTCACCTGCCGGCGTTGATTGGGGGCGAGAGTATACGTGTGGCACGCCCGGTGTACAAAAATTGTTCGACCGTAAAAATGCCATCGGTGACACGTTTGGACAAGGCCGCAATCCATTGTGTACAGTAAATACAAAGGTGAGCCGCGGCTCATCTACTTACATGTATTTTTCAAGGTTTCGTTCTATGGATTGGCTGCTGGCATTTCTCGCGATCTTCAACCTGGTTTCAATGATTACCGTTTTTTCGTCGCGAACGACGCCCCGCAAGGCGGTGCCCTGGCTCACTTTTGGCACCGCTCTTATGGCGACAGAGCTCGCCTGGATCTGGCTGCCACTGCAAGCTCTGCTTGCCTGGGGTTTCACTCTGGGCGGCGCTCTGGACACCACCATGGGCACACTTTCCCTGTTCGTTCTTGTTGTCACCTGGCCTGGTCTGGTCTGGAGCATCTGGAAATCGACTCAGGCTAAAGATAGTGTTGAAGGCGCCCTGCTGGATGGCCTTGGCTTTAGCTATCACCGTGAGATACCCGCTGATCGCGCCAGCAGGCTGCGCCAGAAGGTTAGTTTCGATGATTGGAAAAACCCCGGCGCCATGCGCCTTCCCGGCGTTGAAGTGCTCAGGAATATTCCCTACGGCCCAGCAGGGCAGCGCCAGCAGCTGGATATCTACCGGCCTCAAGTAATTCCCGAAGGCGGTTGCCCGGTGCTATTTCAAATTCACGGCGGTGCGTGGATGATTGGCGACAAAAAACAACAGGCACTGCCGCTGATGTACCACATGGCAAGCAAAGGGTGGATTTGTGTAGCTGCCAACTATCGACTAAGCCCCAGTGTAGGCTTTCCCACCCACCTTCTGGACTGCAAGAAAGCCCTGTGCTGGGTGAAGGAAAACGGCGAAGAATACGGCATGGACACCGACTTTGTCGCGGTAACTGGCGGCTCCGCCGGTGGCCACCTGAGCGCATTAATAGGGCTAACCGCCAACCAGGCAGAATTGCAGCCAGAGAACCCGGAAACGGACACTTCCGTGCAGGCAGTTGTGCCCTTTTACGGTATCTATGATTTCCTGGTGCGCTATAACCAGCACCCAAATCGTGAGGTTTACCAACAATACCTGAAGGGCAAAGTGATGCATGAAACGGTCGAAGAGAACCCTGAACTATGGGAGTTGGCGTCTCCCGTTGCTCAGGTGCGTAAAGATGCTCCGCCATTCATGATTTTGCACGGCACTAACGATAGCCTTGCTGCGGTTCGCGATGGCAAGGTGTTCGCTGAAAAGCTGCAAGATACATCAGAGCAGCCGGTGGTGTACGTAGAAATGCCGGGGGCAGAACACGCCTGGGAAACCATGCACTCCCTGCGGACTGAGCACACGGTAGACGGAGTACATCGCTTTCTGGAGTGGGCGCTGGCCAAGCATCAAGCCGAGCAAGGCCAGGCTTGATGTCAGCTGGTTAGATGCTGATCGCACCAGGCCAGCAGCTCAGCAATGACCTGTTCCCGCTCGGGCTCATTGAAAATTTCATGATAAAGCTCCGGATACAGCTTTAAGGTCTTATCCGCCGAACCCACAGATTCGTACAGTAAACGTGAGCCGATCGGCGCTGTCATCGAGTCATTCTCGCCATGCATTATCAATAAGGGCAGGGTGATATTGCCGGCATCCGCCTGCACCCGGTTCATCGCCTTGAACAGCTCCGAAACAAACCGGGCCGACATTTTCCCATGGTTGACCAGGGGGTCGGCCTTGTAGGCCTGCACGACCGCCGGGTCGCGACTAACTCCAGCTGCATCTAACTGCATCACACCGAGTTTTGGCAGTAGCAATGAAAGCAGGCGAATCAGGGCAACCTGGGTAAACCCTGGCTCAAGTTCCGATTTAATGGCTGGTCCCGACAGAGCACAGCCCACAAACTGATGCTGGTGTTCCAGCAAAAAGCAAGCCGCAATCAGGCCACCCATACTATGCCCCAGTAGAATGACGGGCAGGTCAGGAAAGTCCGCTACCGCGCGCTGGCGAAATATCTCCAGCGTATCGAGGTGGTGTTGGAAGTCTGCCATGTGACCGTAAGTGCCATCAGACTTGCCGTGGCCCACATGATCAAGAGCAGCGACCGCATACCCGGCAGCACAGAATATTTCTGCCAGAGCGGCGTAACGTGCACTGTGCTCACCGGCCCCGTGTACCACCAAAAGCAAGGCCCGTGGCGCCTGCTCTGGCGTCCAATACTGAAAATAAATGGCATGGCCCGCGGCGCCAGCTAGTGTGTCTTCCCGGTGTTGCATCGAACAGCTCCCTACCCCACTTTCGCGAGGAATTTTTCGATTTCATCCCAGGCCTCTCGGGCCTCGGTTAGTTGAGGATAGAACATGTGCCAAACGTGAACCACGCGAGGCCAGGTCTGTAACTTGGCGACTGAGCCATGGGCCACCGCGCGGTTAACATAACGCCGACCATCGTCGCGCAACATCTCCGCCTCACTGGCATGAACCAGCGTGGCAGGCAGGTTGTCCAGATTACCAAACACAGGCGAAATCACCGGGTCGGCCGGATTGACGCGATTCTGAAACCAGCCGCCCCATAACAGCAGGGGGCGTGGAATCTTGGCCAGCCCTTTGAACATTGGCCCCAGCATCGCATCTGTTTCTATATTTGCCTTCATGCTGGTGCCGCTAAAGGTGGCATCGGTAGTTGGTGACAGTGCAACCACCGCATCTGCTTTTCGAGACCCATGGTCTCTCGTCCAGGCAGCCATCATTAATGCGAGGTTCCCACCTGCAGAGTCTCCGGCGATGTACACACACTGCGCAGGCGACGCACCATCAGGTCCATTTTTCAGCAGCCACTCATAGGCGGTCCGGCAATCCGTTACGCCGGCCATGCGCCGGTGCTCGGGCATCAGTCGATAGTCGATCGCAAGCACCGCACACCCTGAAATCTCGGAGAACCGACTGGTAATAACGCGATGGCTGCGGGGGCTACCCATCACAAACGCCCCGCCATGGATGTAGAGCAGGCGGCGCGAGCTGTCAGCGCCGGGCGCAACGACCCACTCTGCGGGAACTCCCCCGGCATCCACTGCCGTAAAGCTGGAATCAAAATCCACACCATCTGACATCTGGTCCATATATTGACGCATCAATGCAAGCTGCTGCTTGCGCGGTGCCTCGCGGATGGGACCCGCGCCCAAAGCAAGCGAAGCGACTACATTGTCGTGCTCATTATTAGGCTCAGCTTGCCCCTTAAACTGCTCCCCCAACGGGGTATCGAAGTCACTGAGGCTGGGGCCGTTCAAATAGAAGCGGGTAAAAGCTGCCAACAAGAACAGGGCTAGTAAAAAAAGTGCAATCCACATCATCAAAAAAGAATCCCGTTTTAAGCGAATCGGCATTCTGTGCTCGATGGCGATACTAAACAAGTGCCACAGACTTCAGCGTCTGGCTTGTGCCAGCGGCTAAAATTTGGTTAGCATGGGGGCGCAAGATCAAATAATAATCAACATGGAGTCAGCAGATGTCTGGATATCATGTACTACCCCCCTTGCTCGGACTGGCAGGTTTAGCAGTCGCCTTCATTATTTATCACATCATGATTCGCCACAATCACGGAGATGGCGTCGTTAAAAAGATTGGCGACCAGATTCATCTTGGTGCCATGGTATTCATGCAACGCGAATACAAGATGCTGACCATTTTTAGCTTGGTACTCCTGGTCGCTATCTTCGTATCGCCGTTAGGCGCCAATACGGCTATTGCCTTCCTGGTAGGCGCTTTGTCATCGGCAACCGCAGGATTCCTCGGTATGTTCGCCGCGACCAAAGCAAACGTGCGCACAGCGGTTGCAGCGCATAACCATGGCCAGGATATGGCGCTGTCGGTCTCCTTCTATGGCGGCTCTATTATGGGCTTGTGTGTCGCCTCTCTCGGCCTGGTCGGCCTGGGCAGCCTTTACTGGTACTTCGGCGGTGACCCACACACGGCGCATGCAATCCACGGATTCGGTATGGGCGCCTCGGTAGTAGCGTTGTTCTCCCGCGTCGGTGGCGGAATATTTACCAAGAGTGCTGATGTCGGTGCAGACCTGGTAGGGAAAATCGAAGCGGGCATCCCTGAGGATGACCCCCGTAATCCAGGGGTCATTGCCGACAACGTGGGCGATAACGTAGGCGATATTGCGGGCATGGGGTCGGATATTTTCGAGTCCTACTGTGGCTCCATGATCGCCTGTATTGCGATCGCCTCAACCATGGCAATCGGCGCGGAAGAAAAAAGCGCCATGATGTTCCTGCCGCTGGCGCTGGCCTCAATCGGCTTACTGGCGTCCCTGGGTGGCATTATCATTGTCCGTGCCCGCAGCAGCGCTGCACCCGAGGTTGCATTGCGCACCGGTACGCTCGCAGCGCCGGTGATTTTTGCTGTGATCGCTTACTTCATGATGTCTGCCATGAACCTTGGAATTAATATTTGGTATTCCGTTGTCGCAGGCGCTGTTGGTGGCGTCCTGATTGGCCTGATCACCGAGTACTACACCGGGGGTAAACCGGTGGAGCGAATCGCGAAATCGGGGGAGACAGGCCCGGCAACGGTAATGATCACGGGCTTGGCGGTGGGCATGCAGTCAGTGGTGCTGCCCGTACTATTCCTCGCAGCCATTATTTGGGTATCCACCAGTCTCTCGGGACTCTACGGCGTCGGTATTTCCGCGGTGGGCATGTTGGCAACCGTTGGCATCACCATGGCAATTGACGCTTACGGGCCTGTAGCCGATAACGCAGGCGGCATCGCAGAGATGGCGGGCATGGGCGAAGAAACGCGCAAGATTACTGATGGTCTCGACGAGGTTGGTAATACGACGGCCGCCATCGGCAAAGGCTTTGCCATCGGCGCAGCTGCCCTGGCAGCGCTGGCAATCATTGCTGCATTTGTCGAAACCGTGCAGGCAAACAACCCCAGCTTCTCTCTGGAGATAACCAACCCCACTGTACTGGTGGGTATGTTTATCGGTGGCACTGTGCCTTTCCTGATTGCCTCCATCACCATGACAGCCGTTGGTGAAGCCGCGTTTGACATGATTACCGAGATTCGCCGCCAGTTTCGCGAAATACCCGGACTTCTGGAAGGCAGCGCGGAACCTGATACGGCTCGCTGTGTCGATATTGCTACCACCGCCGCCCTGCGCCGAATGATCGCGCCCGGTGCTATCGCCGTTGCCACCCCAGTGCTCGTTGGTTTTGGACTCGGAGCTGCCGCTTTAGGCGGAATGCTGGGCGGAGCTCTGTTAGCTTGTGTACTTATGGCGCTGATGATGGCTAACGCCGGCGGCGCCTGGGATAACGCTAAAAAATTCGTTGAAAAAGGTAACCTGGGCGGCAAAGGCTCCGAAACTCATTCAGCTGTAGTTGTTGGCGATACTGTGGGCGACCCCTTTAAAGATACTTCCGGTCCGGCCATGAATATCCTGATCAATGTAATGGCTATAGTCAGCCTGGTCATTGCCCCTCTCCTCTAAGCCTATCGCGGGGCATTACGCCCCGCTGATTTCCACTTTTTAACGGCTTAAACGGCTGTACCAACAGCCACTGTTTTCCCTATCCGCTACACTGCCCCAGTCAGCTGAGGGATACTTGATCGCCTCAACATTTGCGCAACCGGCAACACTATCAGGAGAATCATTATGTCCAGGTGGAAACGCAAGGAAATCGAGAAAGCCTTCGACAAGTTCCAGGCTGCTGCTCTCAAAGGGGCGCAAACCAAAGACTGGTCTGACTGGTCTAACTGTTTTACTGAAGACGCCACCTATTTTGAACATAATTACGGCCGCTACTGGGGCCGGCAACGAATCCATGACTGGATTACCCACACCATGAACCAATGGCCTGCCAGCAGCATGACTGCTTTCCCTGTCCGCTGGTACAGCATTGATGAAGAGAAAGGCTGGGTATTCGCCGAAATTATGAATCGTATGGAAGATCTGGGTGACAATAACATCTACGAGGAACCCAATATCACCATTCTTCACTACGCCGGGAATGGTCTTTTTAAGTACGAAGAAGACGCCTACAACCCCAATAACATGGGCGTCATGATTGGCCAATGGCTGGCCGCAAAAAAATTGATTGGGCAGTCCGAGAAGGAGAAAAACGGGGACTGACAATGGATATCAACAGCCAGCGCAACATCGTACTGCGCTTTGATATGCGCAGAGCTGCCCAGTGCCCCGACGACCAGGGCAGTCGCTATAAAACCGCGATCGAAATGGCTGCATGGGCAGACCGCTGTGAAATTGATGTGGTTGGCCTTTCAGAACATCACGCAACTGAAGACGGGTTCCTGTCAGCACCTCTGCAACTGGCCGGAATGATGGCTGCTGTCACTAGTCGAATACGGATAAGTGTTAGCGCATTACTTGTACCCCTGCACGACCCACTGAGACTGGCGGAAGATATCGCGGTTCTTGACCTTGCTTCCGACGGTCGCTTCTCCGCGACCTGCGGCTTAGGCTACCGAGAACAGGAATATCGGGCTGCCGGCATTGACTGGAAGAGCAGAGGGAAGATATTCGATAGCAAGCTTGATTCGCTGTGCAAATTACTCGCTGGTGATACGGTTCTCATCAACGATACAGAAATCACCCTAATGCCCCGACCGCAATCACCGCTGCAAGCACTACTTATGATTGGGGGCAATAGCCCCGCGGCGGCTCGTCGCGCTGCGCGTCTGGGATTGATATTCAGCCCTGCGATTGATGACCCTGATTTGGAACGAATCTATACAGAAGAATGTGAACGACTTTCGAACTGGGGAATGACTATCTTCCCACGCCAACCTGCCACTACCTTTATCGCCGAAGATGTTGCAGCGGCATGGGATCTAATCGGACCTTACTTGCTCTACGATGCTACTGCTTACGGGGCCTGGCGACACGCCAATCGAAGGGCTTATGCTGAATCTTTTGCCGCTGATATAGAAGAACTAAAGATCGAGGGAAAATACCGCATACTCTCACCACAACAGGCTGTTCAAACCATCCAGAGCACCGGATCGCTGCACCTTGCACCCTTATGCGGGGGCGTTCCCATAGAATTCGGCTGGCAAAGCCTACACTTGTTTGAACAACGAGTATTGCCCGCACTGCATTAAACAAAAAGTCAGAGGGTTGGAAAACGTTATTGAGTCGGGAGTGTAAGGTGCGAACATCCCTGTTCGCTGAAGCGCTACCTTGCACTGGGATTAGTCTTTCACAAGCGAGCTGGTTTTTCGATTACGCGCCATTACACAACACATTGTTTGGCTGAAGGCGTTAGTCAGTTCTCGCTGAGCGCAACCCACTCTGCCCCGGTGCGTTGTGCCAGCCCTAACTGCAACAACTTACTGAGCGCGTCATCGATTTCAAAATCCAACGTTGATTGCCAACGTTGCTCAAACCACTGCTCAATTTTCTTATCCAGCTCGTCTGCTGACAACGGACCACCGGCGGCCAACAAAAAGTAATAGGCCAGTAAGCTCTCGTTGCACTCAGAGTCCTCGGCCTCGTCAAGCAACCTGAATATTACGCCCGCATTATTATCCAGGAGTTTGAAATAAAGGCTCTCGGTCAATGCCTGGGCGAAGCGGACTTTGCGATTTCGGAAACTGGAATACTGTTTCCACAAGTAACCACCAAGAGCTCCCAGCCCCGCCAGAAGTATCAGTACAGTCGCTTTATTCAGTTCAACCGGTTCGCTACTGGTGCCTAGCCAAAAGCCAAGCAGAGAACCCAATAGCAGCAGTGTTGTACCCAGCTTGGTTGTCATAACAATACCGCCGCTGACTAACGCGGGAACACCAATCAGGACTTTATCCCACAGCCGCATGCCTACCCGTGTATTTGGAAATAACATCTCAACATCGGCACCGGGAACATTCTGGAAAAGTTTGATCATCGTTGAGCCTGGCTTACATCCACCCAGGGTGCTCTGGGTGTCAACATCGTCCTTGAATCGCAGGTAAAGAACCACGCGATCATAGTTCACAAACTCCACACTTCGACGCCACAGTCCAAACAGATAGCTGAGTGTTTCTGTTCGTGGGGAGGCACCGCGAGTGAACAGCAACGCCTCATCGAATTCGTCCAGATCCACATGTAGTTTCAGGTTAAACAGGGAGGTCGTGTCAAAAGCTGATTCTAGTTGCGCCCTGCTAACGCGCTCATAGTTTGCCCTGTCCAATATCTGCTCGAGGAGAATCGCCAATCGACTCGCCGCCTGCTCATTTCTGAACTCTTCAATGACCCGGGTATCAGCATCGGGATCCAGTGGGCTGTAAGCGTGCTTCAGTTCTTGCTTGAGCAGGTGAAATTCACTTTGAAAATAGGACTCTATTTTCTTTAACCCCGAAGCAAAGTCGTCTCGCTGTTGTTCGCTGAGATCTCCCCTCGCCACACACATGTGCACCAGGTCAGTGCGCCGAAAGGGAATAAAACGAAGCCTGGGAAATTTGGACATAGCTTTCTATTATGGGAGATCGATAACATTAAGATTAATCAGGTTTCAGCCAATAGAAAAGGCAATCACACGTTTTTCGGCAGCGACTGTTGCGATTAAGTGTCACTTTAATTTTACTAGGTTATACTCAGATACTTAAAAACCACCCGCGCTCCAAGAGGTTAGTAATACATGCAGTTTACCGAGCAGCACAACGAAATTCGTCGCACTGTCTCCCAGTTTGTGGAGAAGGAGATAAACCCTTACGTAGAGGAGTGGGAAGACGCGGGAATCTTCCCTGCGCACGAAGTATTCAAGAAAGCCGGTGACCTGGGATTACTGGGTATTCACAAGCCCGAAGAATTCGGTGGGCTGGGACTGGATTACAGTTATGCGCTGGTGGCCCAGGAGGAATGGGGTAGTGCCGCCCACGGGTCTGTACCTCTAGCCATTGCAGTACAAACCGATATGGCCACACCCGCCCTTGCAAGGTTTGGTTCCGACGAACTTAAACGTGATTTCCTGGCCCCTGCAATCGCGGGCGACATGGTCAGCGCTATCGGGGTTAGTGAGCCTCACGCCGGTTCAGATGTTGCTGCAATAAAGACCACGGCAAAAAAGCGCGGTGATGACTACGTCATTAATGGCACTAAAATGTGGATCACTAATTCCACTCAAGCGGATTACATCTGTCTATTGGCAAATACATCAGATGATCAAAAGCACAACAACAAGTCCCTCATTATTGTTCCTACCAACACCCCTGGCTTTTCCACATCACCACGGCTTAATAAAATGGGTATGCGCGCTTCTGATACCGCACAATTATTTTTCGATGATGTGGTGGTCCCCCAACGCTATCTGATCGGAGAGGAAGGCAAAGGCTTCACCTATCAGATGATGCAATTCCAGGAAGAACGTATTGCCGGAAGCGCTATCACCATCAAAGGGCTGGAAAATTGTATCCGCGACACAATCGAGTACACCAGCCAACGACAGGCATTCGGCAAACCTCTACTCAATAACCAGATCATCAATATGAAGTTAGCTGAGATGCAGATGGAAGTTGAGTCGCTTAGAGCAATTACCTATCGCGCTTGTGAGACCTATGTTAACGGTGAAGATCCGACGTTACTGGCATCTTACGCCAAACTCAAAGCGGGCAAGTTATGCAATAGTATTCCTACTGAGTGTCTGCAGTTCTGGGGCGGTATGGGGTATATGTGGGATAACCCGGTAGGGCGCGCCATGCGCGATATGCGCCTCACCTCCATTGGCGGTGGCGCCGATGAAGTCATGCTGGGAATCATTGGAAAAATGATGGGGTTGGGTGCACGATCCTGAAAGCAACCCCCGGGACAGCGCTCCCGGGGCTATCTTTGCACTCGATTACAAGCCCATTTGCCGCACTGCCAGGTCGCGCATAATCTCTTCTGAACCCCCACCAATAGCGAACACTTTGACCTCGCGATAGATTCGCTCCACGGGGTTACCGCGCAGGTAGGCCGCTCCCCCAAAAATCTGCATGGCCTCGGAGGCAACAAACTCCAGTGCCTTGGTAGCTGAAAATTTACCCTTACATATTTCAGCAACCGGCATTTGGCCTTCATTTATCTGCCAACACATCATGTTCATATATGATTCGATTTGGTCAACCTTGGCCGACATTTCTGCAATTTTGTGACGGATAACCTGGTGTTTAATCAAAGGTTTACCGAAGGTTTTTCGCTCCTGTGCATAGTTGATTGACTCCTCCAGGCAGGTTTTCATCATACCCAGAGCGCCGGCTATCATGGACAGGCGTTCATAATTAAAGTTGTTCATGATGGCAGTAAAACCATGGTTTTCCTCACCCATCAGATTGCCGGAAGGAACACGACAGTTGTCGAAATAAAGCGTGGCTTGATCTGAAGCCCACCAACCCATTTTCCTATCCAGGGGTGTACGGGTAAATCCGAGCGTATCAGCATCCACAAAAAAGAGCGAAATACCGAGGAGTCCTTCACCGCCTGTGCGGGCGCCAACAACGAAATAGTCGCCTTTCATGCCGCCAGTGATAAAGGTCTTGGCGCCATTAATAACCCATTCGTCGCCGTCGCGCACCGCCGTGGTTTGCATGTTTGCGACGTCGGATCCACCACCGGGTTCAGTGATCGCCAGGCAGGAACCTTTACGACCGAGGACAATGTCCTCGAGAACACGTTCCCTGATTTCTTCGCTGGCAAGGTGTTCAATCGGACCTATCGAAATACTTCGGCCTCCTACTCCAGCCCAGACACTGCTGCCTCCCGCCCTCGCCATTTCTTCAGAAGAAGCTACTCGCATAAAAGCGTCATCAAAACCCAGTCCTCCATGGGCATCGGAAACACCAAAACCGAAATACCCCATTGCGCCCAATTCCTCGTGCAGGCGCCAGGGAAAGTCACCCGCCTCATCCCACTCATCGATATAGGGTTTAACCTCAGACTCAACGTAACGACGAACAGTTTCACGAAACGCTTTGCGCTCTTCAGTCTCAAATGGATTTTTCATGATGTACCTCTTACCAGAATGCAGTGGTTACTGTGATGAATTCGATAAATCCACTGTCGCAGGAAAAAACATGGTGATACTATATTAATATTAAGTATCACTCAAATAAGATCACTGTGATGAATAGCAAAGAGAAGAATAAATCTCGCACCCGATTGGAACAGCGGGAGTCAGACATCGTGGAAGCAGCAACCCAATTGTTTGCTAAAGAGGGCTTTCATGGCTCATCGACTCGAAAAATCGCAGCAGCAGCTGGCGTATCCGAAGGTACACTGTTCCATTATTTCAGCACAAAGAACGTATTATTGCTGGCTATCCTGGATGATTTTTACCAAGACCTGATCAGCTCAGCCCAGGTAGGCGTGCAGGACATTATGGGCACGCGTGAGCGTCTGTTATTTTTAGCAAAAAACCACCTGCGTTCATTGATGGACAACCACGCGCTGATGATGCGCCTCATTCAAGTCTATCTATCGGTCGACGTAAATTACTATCTTGACTACAAAAGTTCACCGTTGCACGACCTCAACCTGCGCTATACCCGAATCTTCGACAACGTTGTACGCGAAGGTATGGAAAGGGGCTACATCAAACAGGAGCTTGAACTGTCAGCCATTCGCGATCTTTTTTTTGGCGGGTTGGAATACGGTATGAGAACCCTGAAAGGACGCAATTACAGTGGCAATAAAGTCGAGGCCTATGTTGAAGCCTTGATAGATCCACTTTGGTTAAGTATGCAGCAAAGCGCAGCCACGCCAGCGGCCAACCAATCCATTGATGACCGGATCGAAGGCACCCGGTTAGAAGAAACCTGCGAGCGTTTGGAAAAAGTTGCCTCGCGATTGGAACGGGCCGCTAAATAGTTACTATATCGCTACCCTGCGCAGCCATAGTAAACGGCCTGAGCGAACCTACCTACTATCTCCAGTGTTCAGTGCAAGTAACGATTTTTAAGGCTGCGCCGCGAATCCTCATCCAGGTTCAGCGCAGACTCATAGAAATGGTCTTTCGATGCGTAGTGTTTACGAATTTCCTCAAAGCAAGCGCGAATATACTCAGGTCGTACTTCAATCATCGGCCGCAGCACCCCTTCCGATACCGCCGCCCCTGATTCGTCACTGAATTGGGTTGATAAGTGTTTCACTTCCTCCTCAATGGGGAGGTAACGGTTAGTCAGTAAATAGTCTTCCACAATGGCTTCTTCATCTACGCCTAACACATCTAGAATCAGGGCAGCGCCAAATCCGGTGCGGTCTTTACCCGAGGCACAGTGAATGAGGGTTGGATGATCCCCTGACAATATCAATTGGAACATCTCGGCGTACTGCGGCATTTGGTGGGTAACCAGGTCCCGGTTCATTTCCTCCATAAACCCGGACGCGTCATCGACCGCGATAATTCCCTGATGTAAATTTTCCATGAAGTTACTGCGACTGCCCGGGGTCACCGGCAAACTGGCATAACTATGCTGACTATCATCACCCAGGTAAGTGGGCTCCAACTCTTGCTCTAAAACCTGACGAAAATCACAAACGAGAGACAGTCCCAGCCGATTGACATAGTGAAGATCTTGCTCGGTCAGCGAAGACAGTTTGCTGGAACGATAGAGCTTGCCCCATTTTAATGTCCTCCCGCACTGGGCCTCATACCCGCCAAGGTCACGAAAGTTTGGAGTTCCCTCCAATGTCAGTTTTCGCTCCGCTAGAATTGCGCCCTCACCCTGCTCTGATTCCAGGTAAAAATAGTGACGCACCGATGAGTCGGTATTTTTTACCAAAGCGTACTGCTCACGAGTTGTAAGGACGGGACTCCCTGGGTCTTCGCTTCGGTAGTATCGGTCCGGGTCATCCGACATGTAAACAGACACCTTGTGACCCGGCTCCAGCGTACGCCATTGCAGCTCATAGTCCTGATTCTCATTACGTTCAACGTGACATGCGTTCAAATCAAACATATGCATGAACCTCGACGGCCATTGCCCTCTCCCGGTTAACTCAGCTTTGCCAACAGCCGTGGCACTATGCGCTCAAGCCGCAGCAGTGTGGCAAGGGAATGATCGACTTGCTCAACCCCTAAGCGGCGCTGTGCAGCATCTTCAATATCAATCGACCGGCCTACATTGTACATAAGCCAATTGACCCAATCGCCCATTACACAATGACAAGCTGCTTCCACCTCATCAAAACTGCCTGTACCGCCTGACTTCAGGTAGGCAGATACAAAGCAATCGAATATTGCTTCGTTAAAGTCGAGGGTGATTCCACTCCAGTCGAGAGCTTCAAGAACAACTTCATGAGTAGGGTTCAACTTCCGGGCTGACTCCCAATCAATAATGAGTGGCTCATCCAGTTCATTCCACAACACATTCTTATGGTCGAGGTCACCATGACTGATAACACGGCGATCGGACAAATATTCGACCGCCTGCTGCTGTCTGGCTATTTGCTGCAAAAACATAGGCAAATGCTCAGTTAACTCAGCAGCGCGGGAAGAATTCCGACTGCGGGCAAAATCGACCAGAGCAGTGAGTTTTTCTTCAGGGTGAACTTCAAAGATCTGCTCTTGGAGATCAGGTACATCAAGACGTGACCGATGCATTTCGGAGAAAATCGTTGCAACGGTTTCGACATGCTTCCTGTCAATGTCTGAGCGATGCAACGCTTTGGCCTCAACCCAGGGATATACCAGATAACCGGTTGCATCGATGCATTGAAGTACTTGGCCATCGTGTTGTAACGCACAGATTGCTGGTACACCTCGGGCGGCAAACTCGCGAGCAACAGTCTCCGTTGTCTCAAAATGAATCGCATTCAATTTATCGCTCGGGTTAATGTCTGCTGACAGCTGTTTAATGGCATAGAGGCCTTCAGTGGTCCCTAGCCTCCACATGGTGTGATGAAAGCCCCCAGTGACCGTTACAGGAGGTCTCAAAGGGTTTCCGAGTGAGAGTGTCTCACATAAAAATATCAGGTGGTCCTGATTAGCAGGTCGAGTGGAATTCACAGGGTGTTCCATCATTTTTTCGCAGTGATCAGTGTCACAGAAATAACCGTCTTCTGAAATGCGCCAGGTCATTGAGAGCCCATTTAGACAACTCTTCGTGACATCACTTTTTAGTGATTAAATATATAGTTATATATGTAGTGTATGTATTAAAGGATTATTGTTGTTGTAATTATTAGGCAGGCCTTTTTCTGTGGTTAACCCTGTTTAATATCGATAAAACAACGAGTTAAAGAAAGTATAAACCCCCAAGTATGTCCTGAAACTAGGCTTGAAAACGCCTTATCAAGCAGGGGATGGCCTGGATATAAGTTGAGCCCTGAATTTCGATGGCTAACTTTTTCGTGTTTATCCAAAACCTATTCAGGTTTGTTTCCCCGTGTTTATTCAAAGCCTGCCACAACATAGGCAGTATTTTAATTTGAGTTGTACGATTGTGGGGATGCTGAAGGTATAAGTTGTAGTTAACTATTATTCTCAGGATAAGACTGTGGATAGTCTTTGGGTTTGTTGTGTTTTAATCAGCATCACTTGCCGATGCAGAAACTGGAAAATATCTCTCCCAGTAGTTGGTCTGAGCTGACAGCGCCTGTGATTTCGCCTAGCTGGTTTTGACAGTTTCTCAAATCCTCGGCTAACAGTTCGCCCGCCCCCGCATTTTCCAGTTGATACTTGCCAGCCGCCAAAGCTTCAGCTGCCCTTTGAAGCGATAACAAATGCCGACGCCTGGCGCTAAAATTGGTTTCGCTACCGTGTTGGTAACCCATACAAGCTTTGAGGTGGTCTTTAAGTAGATTCAGTCCTGCTCCGGTCTTTGCTGAAAGCTCGATGACACTGGAGTTTGGGTGTTCTGTGGCAGACGGTGGCCGCTGGCTGAGGTCGCACTTGTTATGAATGATAGATACCGGGATATCCCTGCTCAGGTGTTTACTGAATTCTGGCCAGATTTCTGACGGATCGTCGCTGCCGTGCTCAGGGTGTGAGCCGTCAACAACCAACAAAATATGATCGGCAGACTGCATTTCGCTCCATGCTCGACGAATACCCTCCTGCTCAACTTCGTCAGCGCTGTCGCGCAGGCCCGCAGTATCAACAATATGCAATGGCATGCCATCAATTTGGATATGTTCTCTTAATACGTCCCTGGTTGTGCCCTCAATAGCCGTAACGATAGCTGTGTCCTGGCCTGACAACGCATTAAGGAGGCTCGATTTGCCAGCGTTGGGTTTGCCAGCGATGACCAGTTTCATGCCTTCTTGCAATAAGGAACCTTGTTTTGCCTGGTCTATTACTAAGTCGATTTGCTCAATAATAGCCAGCAGTTGATCTCGAACCTGACCGTCCTGAATAAAGTCGATTTCTTCCTCGGGAAAGTCGATAGCTGCTTCTACGTAAACGCGCAGTTGGGTGACGGACTTTACCAGTGCGTCAATCTTTTGAGAAAACACCCCTTGAAGTGAACGGCTGGCATTCAGTGCGGCATATTCTGTGGTGCTGTTGATCAGATCAGCAATTGCTTCGGCCTGAGTAAGGTCAATTTTATCGTTCAGGTATGCGCGCTCAGAGAATTCGCCTGGCCTTGCCTGCCTGGCACCATGGCTGATGCAGGCTTTTACCAACATATCGAGGATGATTGGCCCGCCGTGACCTTGTAGTTCGACAATATCTTCCCCAGTGAACGAATTGGGTCCGGGGAAAAACAGGGCTATCCCGCTATCAAGCTTATTGCCAGCTGCGTCAATGAAAGGGCTGAAGTGGCCGTGCCGGGGAGATAGAGATTGTTGACTGATTGTTTCGCCAATTTCCAGTGCCCTGGGGCCCGACAGGCGCACTATACCAATGCCGCCTCTGCCAGGGGCTGTGGCTATGGCGGTAATAGTATCGCCATCGAGTATTGTGGATGTAGTCATGGCGAGAGTATAACGCCCCGTTTCCTGATAGGAACGGGGCGTATGAATCAGGCTGGGTCGGCCTTTTCAATCTGTTTAGTGATCACGTATTGCTGGGCCATGGAAAGCAGGTTGTTCACCACCCAGTACAGCACCAGCCCGGCAGGGAACCAGAGGAAGAAAAAGGTAAATACAATGGGAAGCCATTGCATAATTTTCGCTTGCATGGGATCTGTGGGCGGCGGGTTCAGTCGCTGCATGAACCACATGCTGGCGCCCATCAGGATTGGCAGCACAAAGTAAGGATCCATCACCGAGAGATCGTTTATCCAGAGCGCAAAGGGCGCGTGTCTCAGCTCGACACTCTCCATCAGCACCCAGTAAAGGGCAATAAACACTGGCATTTGCACGAGTATAGGTAGACAGCCACCCATAGGATTGACCTTTTCCTTACGGTACAGCTCCATCATCGCTTGAGACTGTTTTTGCTTGTCATCTGCGTATTGTTCGCGGATATCCAGCATTTTCGGCTGGACTTTGCGCATTCTGGCCATAGAGCGATAACTGGTAGCCGATAATTTGAAAAAGGCTGCTTTAACTATGACGGTAAGCAGGATGATAGCCATGCCCCAGTTAGCCACCAGCGAGTGTATTTTGGTCAATAGCCAGAAGAGAGGCTGTGCGATCCACCACAACCAACCGTAATCGACAACAAGGTCAAGGTAAGGCGATATTTCAGCCAGGCGGTACTGGTCTTTAGGACCAGCATAAAACTGGGCGCCCGTGGAGCCTGTTTGGCCGGAATCCAGAGTCAGGGCGGGGCTGGTAAAGCCAGCTATGTTAAAACCCGACGGGGTAACCCGGGTGCTGTAATTGTGACTTTGCTCGCTGTTGGGTACCCATGCGCTGAGGAAGTAGTGTTGGATCATGGCAATCCAACCGCCGGGTAACTGTGCCTTGAATGGCTCTTCTTTCATATCGTCGAAGTCGAACTTGGTAAAGCGCTCATCCGGTTGCGTAATTGCGGCGCCAAGGAAAGGTTGCATCCCCATACCTGACTGACTTGCAGAGGGAGCGGGCGTGCTGTCGCGTTTTATCTGCCCGAAGAGGTTAGCCTGCCAGCGAGTATCACTGTTGTTCACCACAATGTAATCCACGTCTACCAGATATTCTCCACGGGTGAAGGTAAAACGCTTGGTGACTTTTACGCCTTCAGGCGTGTTGAGATTCAAGTCGACGACAAGCGTATCATCGCCCTCTGATAGCTCGAAACTGTCTTGGGCGGCAGTAAACGTAGCGCGTCCGTCGCTGTCGATACCGTTAGGGCCGATCAAGCCACTTTGGGCGATATAGGTCCGCTTATCATTTTGCTCCAGCAAGACAAATGGCACATCCGGGTTATCAATCTGTTCCAGGTGGCGAGGGAGCGCCAGCTCGATAATGTCGCCGCCCTGCAAGTCGATGGCTACCTGCAGGTTGTCGGTGCGAACAAGCACAATTCGGCCGCTGTTATTCTGGACAACCTGTGTCGGGCTCTCGGTGTCTAAAAGTTGGGGCGTGGAAGGCACGTCTTCATTACCAGCGGAAGAGATGACTGGGTCACTAATCTGAGGTAGTTCGGCTACGCCGGATTCACCATTCGCGATAAGCCTCGTTGTTTGCGCCGTTTCTGTGGCTGTTTTGTCATCTTTGAAGGCGACCCATTCGGTGAGCAGCATGAAAGACAAGACGGCGATGGCGCCAATGAGCAAAGAACGTTGCAAATCCATAATGATATCTGTGACTTAGTGTGAGTGACTGCAAGGAGGGACCGGATCGAGGCCCCCTTCATGCCAGGGGTGGCATTTAGAGAGGCGGCGGGCTGCTAGCCAGCATCCCTTTAATACACCGTGTTGAGTAATGGCTTCTTGTGCGTAGCTGGAGCAGCTTGGGTAAAACCGGCAATGGTGTCCCAAAAAGGGGCTAAGTAGCACCTTGTAGCAGGATATAAGGAAAATAAAGAAGCGACGCATCAGTGTTCCTTGCCTTTACCTGGTTTGGACGCGTGACTGATCAGTTTCTGCCACTGCTGCCGCAATATAGTTGATAGCGCTTCATTATCCAACTGATCAAGGCCGCGCCGGGCCAACAAGATGACATCTAACGCGGGTTCTGAATCAGGCAGGGTCCGAAATACTTCCCGGGCTATCCGTTTAATCCGATTGCGCTGTGCAGCTAAGCGGATATTTTTTTTTGCTATGACTAAACCCAGACGGTGCCTGGGTTTGTTATTGGCTGTTGCCAGGAGTAGCAGGTGCTTGTGAGAGGCCCTAGCCTCCGCGCCATCGAATACCTGGCTATAGTCTTTGGCATTGAGTAGGCGCCTGGCTTTGCCGAAGCTATTGTCAGTGCCCACTCAGAGCAGGTCCTCTTAAGCAGACAGGCTCTTACGGCCCTTGGCACGGCGACGATTAAGCACTGCGCGCCCGCCTTTGGTAGCCATACGTGAGCGAAAACCGTGGGTGCGCTTGCGCTTCAGTACGCTGGGCTGAAATGTTCTTTTCATGACAAGATTCCAATTGATTAATTACTGTGGGCCACGGGTGCTCTTTATGCGAAACAGCCACTGGCCAGAAAAAAGGTGGGCTATTCTATTGAAATAGCGGTAGTAGTTCAATGCGACCAACGCCTTTTTTACGACTTCATTACGGTAGTTTTGCCGCGCAGGTGGACCGACATTCTTTGAGGGGGCTAACCCAGCACAGTTTTTGGGTGCGCTCAGGCGGGCTCTGGCCTGCGACAATCACCCCACATTATCTGCACGGTTTAAACACAGGATATCCACAAAAATCTTTATACAATTTATTTTTTCATTCGGTGTTTAAAAAGTAACCATTATTAATCTATGCTATTGATATAAAAGACAAAAATATATATTAGAGGTTATAAAATAAGTGTGGATAAGTGGTTCATCCGGGAGTATTATCGATCGTCCGGTTAGGGGATATTTAAACCGGAAAAAATAAACTTAATAAACACATTGTTTAAGGAAGGCGAGTGCTCTCGCGCTCGCTTCAAGGGGAAGGCTTTGCCTGGCGTAGTATGGCAGCAATGCGTCGATAGACTGCAGGACGAACTGCCCTCGCAGCAGTTCAACACATGGATTAGGCCTCTGGAGGCCACGACCGACGGACAATCTTTAACACTGTTCGCTCCCAACCGATTCATTAAAGACTTTGTTTCCGACAAATTTTCGAGACGAATCAATGAGTTGGTGGCAGAGCTTGAACCCGGCGGCGCCTTGGATGTGGTTCTTGAAATCGGCAGCAGTAACAAACCTTCAGTAGCCAGAGAGCCCGCAACCCCTCGCCCCATTGTTACACCCTCACCTGAAGTTGATGATATGCCCCCAGCGGTGTCAGGTGTAGCGGTTTCAGGTGCTCCATCGATACAACCTGCGCTCAGAAACCATGTCGCAAATGGCGCGGCCCAGGCAAGGCAGGCAGAGATCGAAGGTTCACTGCAACACCAGCATAGCCTGGTTGAAACCTATACTTTCGATAATTTTGTAGAAGGTAAGTCCAACCAATTAGCGCTGGCTGCTGCCAGGCAGGTTGCTGAAAACCCGGGCGAATCCTACAACCCACTGTTTCTCTATGGCGGCGTTGGCCTGGGTAAAACTCACCTGATGCACGCTGTCGGTAATGCGCTGAGGTTGAATAAGCCCAACGCAAAAGTGGTATACCTGCATTCGGAGCGCTTCGTGGCCGATATGGTAAAAGCGCTGCAGTTGAATGCAATCAGTGACTTCAAGCGCTATTACCGCACCGTAGATGCCCTGCTCATTGACGACATTCAGTTTTTCGCCAAAAAAGACCGATCACAGGAAGAATTTTTTCATACATTTAATGCCTTGCTCGAAGGTGGGCAGCAAATGATCCTTACCTGTGATCGTTATCCCAAGGAAATTGATGGCCTGGAGGAACGCCTGAAATCGCGCTTTGGTTGGGGTCTTACTGTCGCAGTGGAGCCACCAGAGCTTGAGACACGGGTAGCGATATTAATGAAAAAAGCAACGCAGGCACGCATTAACCTGCCTCCGGATGCCGCCTTTTTTATTGCTCAGAGAATTCGCTCGAATGTAAGAGAGCTAGAGGGGGCGCTTAAAAGGGTGATAGCGAGCGCTCACTTCACCGGCAAAGACATTGATATTGATTTGATCAAGGAGAGCCTTAAAGATCTGCTGGCTTTGCAAGACAAGCAAGTGAGCCAGGATAATATTCAACGCACTGTGGCCGAGTATTACAAGATTAAGGTTGCCGACCTGATGTCCCGACGTCGCAGTCGCTCGGTGGCGCGACCCAGACAAGTGGCAATGGCTCTTGCGAAAGAACTGACTAATCACAGCCTTCCAGAGATTGGTGACAGCTTTGGTGGCAGAGACCACACGACAGTTCTTCACGCATGTCGTAAAATCAAGGAACTTCGCGAAACCAACTCGGATATTCGCGAAGATTATAAGAACTTGCTGCGATCTCTCACTACCTGAGGTAGTAAAGAGAGAGGAGTGTTTGTTTTACAAATGGGGTGCTTTAGGCACCTTTTCGTGTTGAGGAATAACAACGCATATGAAGTTCACAGTTTCCAGGGATGCATTACTTAAGCCATTGAATCTTGTTGCTGGCGTTGTAGAACGTCGCCAAACTTTGCCAATCCTGGCTAATGTATTAATGGTATTGGACGGGAATCGCCTCTCCTTAACCGGTACAGATCTTGAGGTAGAGCTCGTGGGGCGAGTACAGCTCACTTCCGCTGGCGATTCGGGCGAGTTAACCGTCCCGGCGCGCAAGCTCGTAGACATCTGTAAGTCTTTGCCTGAGGGCTGCGATATTAGCTTTGCAGCAGAGGACAGTAAGGTCACTGTAAAGGCTGGTCGTAGCCGTTTTACGCTATCTACCCTGCCCGCTCGGGAGTTTCCCAATGTGGAAGACAGCATGGGCACCCACCAGTTCACCCTGAAACAGGGTCAACTTAAGCGCTTGATTGACCGCACTGGTTTTGCGATGGCACAGCAGGATGTTCGGTATTACCTGAATGGCATGCTTTGGGAGCTGAAAGATAAGCAGTTAAAGGTGGTTGCTACCGACGGCCATCGGCTGGCCCTTTGCACGCTGCCTGAAAAGATTGAGTCGAGCGATGATGCCCAGGTGATTCTGCCCCGCAAAGGTGTATTGGAGTTAGCCCGTCTATTGTTGGCTGAGGATGAGGAAATAGCCATCGTGATTGGTAGTAACCATATTCGAGCGACAACCGAAGAGTTTACCTTCACCTCGAAGCTGGTTGACGGCAAATTCCCTGACTATCAGCGGGTATTGCCCCGGTCGCCGAATAAAATTGTGCTGGGCTCACGTTTGGAGCTTCGCCAGGCCTTCACCCGGACAGCCATTCTTTCAAACGAGAAATACCGTGGAGTTCGCTTGAAGTTAACTGACAATAGCCTGGATATTGTTGCCAACAACCCCGAACAGGAAGAAGCAGAGGAGGCTGTACCCGTTGATTATCAGGGCGAATCCCTGGAAGTAGGCTTCAATGTCAGCTATTTATTGGACGTGTTGGCTGTTCTGAGCGGTGAACAGATAAAGTTGTCCCTTTCTGACCCCAATAGTAGTGCTCTGCTCGAGGAGTCGGATGAAGGCGACTCCCTTTATGTCGTTATGCCCATGCGCCTCTAATACAGAGGTGCTGCGGCCAGGCCGTTAATTTCATTCGTTAACGCTGATGTCTGTCGATTCCAGCCTCTCCCGATTACAGATTAACCACGTTCGTAACCTTCTGGGTGTCAGGCTGGAGGGGATTCAGCGGGTCAACGTGTTTTTTGGCCACAATGGCAGTGGCAAAACTTCCGTGCTGGAGGCGATCCACCTGCTGGGCATGGCCCGCTCCTTTAGAGGCAGCATTAAGTCCCTTGTTACTCATGGGCAAGACCATTGTACGGTTTTTGGGGCTCTTGAGCCTAGAAACACCACGCTGGGAGTGCAAAGAGGCATCACCGGTGAGGTGAAAATCAAAATAGCGGGCTCGCCTGTACGAACTGTGGCAGAGTTGGTTGAGTATTTACCGGTACAAGTAATAAATGCAGACAGCTTTGATCTGCTGACGGGCTCCCCCGGCGCACGCCGGCAATATCTGGACTGGGGTGTGTTCCACGTGGAACATCGCTTTTTCGACCAGTGGCAGCGCTTTCAGAGGGGAATAAAACAACGGAATAAGCTGCTCCGGCGTGTTAAAATGCCCTCAGACGAGCTCGCTGTCTGGACACACGAGTTAGCCCAGTCAGGCGAGGCCCTGAGTCGCTATCGAGAATCATACTTTAACCTGCTTACACCGAGGTTTATTGAGATTATGGCTCAGTTAGCGCCCTCGTTGACAGGCCTGGAATTGCGTTATCGAAAAGGCTGGGACAAGCAGTTGGAGTATCAGCAGGCGCTGGAGAACAGCACGTTGACTGATATTGAGCAGGGTTACACGCACGTCGGGCCTCAGCGCGGTGATGTGCGGGTACTGACTGAAGGGCATGTTGCTGCAGATACGCTCTCCCGGGGTCAGCAAAAGCTGGTGGTCTGCGGCCTTAAGCTTGCTCAGGGGCAGCTTATGGCAGAAATGGGGCGGGGAAACTGTACCTACCTGGTTGATGACCTCCCCTCGGAGCTGGATTTACAGCACAGCAGCCTTGTTTGTGGGCTATTGGCTGGCATGAATGCACAGGTGTTTATTACCTGCGTTCATCAAAATGACATTGAGGCCGTGTGGCCGAGAGAAAACCAACAAGATTTGGCCATGTTCCACGTGGAACATGGCTCGATAACTCCCGTAAGTGGGTTGTCGTAGTGACTATAAATAGAAGGCATAACGAGAGCGATACATGAGCGACACTGAACAGAACTACGACTCATCGAGTATTAAAGTACTTAAAGGCCTTGATGCGGTGCGTAAGCGCCCTGGAATGTATATCGGTGATACCGATGATGGTACCGGCTTACACCACATGGTCTTTGAGATCGTGGACAACTCGATCGATGAAGCGTTGGCCGGCCACTGCAGCCGCATTGATATCGTTATTCACCCGGATGAATCCGTGACTGTCAGTGATGATGGCCGGGGCATTCCCACGGAAATGCATGAAGAGGGCGTATCAGCTGCTGAAGTTATCATGACGGTCCTTCATGCTGGCGGTAAATTTGATGACAACACCTATAAAGTGTCCGGTGGACTCCACGGTGTTGGTGTATCGGTGGTAAACGCCCTGTCTTCTGAGCTGGTGCTGACCATTCGGCGGGAGGGCAAGCTTTACGAGCAGACCTATCGACACGGTGTTCCTGTTGCTCCACTGGAAATTATGGGTGATACAGAGACATCGGGTACCTCTGTAAGGTTTCACCCCTCCTCTGAAACGTTCACTAATATCGAATTTCACTTTGATCAGCTCGGTAAGCGCCTACGAGAGCTGGCCTTCCTGAACTCTGGTGTTTGCATTGCGCTGAAAGACGAGCGCAGCGGGCAGGAAGAGATATATAGCTATGAGGGCGGCCTTAACGCGTTTGTTGATTATCTTAATAAAAACAAGACGCCTATCAATAAACCCTTTTACTTTCAAATAGATACAGACGAAGGGGTGGGCGTTGAAGTGGCCTTGCAGTGGAACGACTCCTTTCAGGAGAACCTTCTTTGTTACACCAATAATATCCCTCAGCGGGACGGGGGTACTCACCTGGCGGGCTTCCGAGCCGCCCTCACCCGTAACCTGAATAACTATATTGAAAAGGAAGGCCTGGCCAAGAAAGCAGCCGTGAATACCACGGGCGACGACGCCCGCGAGGGCCTGACCGCTATTGTCTCGGTGAAAGTGCCCGACCCCAAGTTTTCCAGCCAGACCAAGGACAAGCTGGTGTCTTCCGAGGTTAAAACTGCGGTAGAACAGGCCATGAACGCTCGTTTTGGTGAGTTCCTGCTGGAAAACCCCCAGGAAGCAAAAGCAGTTGTTGGCAAGATGCTGGATGCGGCGCGAGCCAGAGAGGCGGCACGTAAGGCCAGAGAGATGACACGCCGCAAGGGCGCGCTCGATATTGCCGGCCTTCCGGGTAAGCTAGCGGACTGCCAGGAGAAGGACCCTGCCCTTTGTGAGCTCTATCTGGTGGAGGGTGATTCCGCTGGCGGCAGCGCGAAGCAAGGCCGAAATCGTAAATTTCAGGCCATTCTGCCTTTGAAAGGTAAGATCCTGAACGTAGAAAAAGCTCGCTTTGATAAGATGCTGGGCTCTGCTGAGGTAGGCACGATAGTGACAGCTCTTGGCTGTGGTATTGGTAAAGAAGAGTTTAATCCAGACAAGCTGCGTTACCACAACATTATAATTATGACCGACGCTGACGTGGACGGCTCGCACATTCGTACCCTGCTGTTGACCTTCTTTTTCCGCCAGATGCGAGAGTTGGTTGAGCGCGGTCATGTGTATATTGCTCAGCCCCCGCTTTACAAGATCGCCAGAGGCAAGCAGCATCAATACTTAAAGGATGATGAAGCTTTAAATCAGTATCTTACGCAATCTGCCCTGGAAAATGCGTCTATCTTCGTCAATCCTGACGCCCCGCCGATCTCGGGCCAGGGACTACAGGCGCTGGTGGATCAGTACCGGGGCGTGGCCGCTACCATTGAGCGACTCTCCCGCCTGTATTCCCCAGAGGTACTGTGGGAAATGGTTTACGGGGCTTCTCTCAAGGTTGAAGATATGAAGGATGAGCAAGCCGTCTCAGCCTTTGCAGACCAAGTAAGTGAGCGCTTACACTCAACGGCGTCCGGCTCTGCTACCTACAATGTCGTCGTGCGCAAAGATCAGGAGCGGCAATTATACTTCCCAGTCGTGAAGTTGCTGGCGCACGGTGTCGAGACCGAGACCGAGTATCATCACGAGTTCTTCTCGTCAGGTGAGTACCGTAGCCTGGTTGAATTGGGCGAAACGCTCAATACGCTAATCGAGGAAGAGGGCTATATCCAGCGAGGTGAAAAAACGCTTCACACCCAGAGCTTTGCAGAAGCATTGGATTGGCTGATGGCAGAAGCGCGCAAGGGGTATACCATTCAGCGCTACAAGGGCCTGGGTGAGATGAACCCGGAGCAGCTCTGGGAAACCACAATGGACCCGGAAGTGCGCCGGATGCTGCAGGTGACGATTGATGATGCTATCGCAGCTGATCAAATATTCACCACCCTGATGGGCGACCATGTCGAGCCACGCCGAGACTTTATTGAGGAAAATGCTCTTTCAGTAGCCAACCTGGATGTTTAACAGCCAGTGGTTTGTTGTTTCTCACGCTATTTGAAAAGTTCTCAGGCTAAATGAAAAACTAATAGCAATGCGGCTGAGCTACGCTTGGTAATTCTCAGCGATGGCCTGCCAGGCGATTTCCAGTGTTTCCATTGCGTGAGGGTTCCGACATGCGCAACAGATGTTGTATTGGATCTTAGTTGTCATGCTGATTTGGGCTAGCCTTCCTGAAGCTAGTGCTTCTTCCAGTTGCTCTTCCGTGCCCGCTGTTATGATATCCGTGGTCGCCGCGAGCGAGACCAGTGTCTGGTAATCATCGCTTTCTATTTGTGGGACTCTCGAGGGCCCGGTTGCCCCGGCCTCTTTTAAAGCACTGTTGAAAGCTGTTTGCCAGTACCGGTGTATATGGGGCAGGGCCAAGCGTCTTTGCAACAGGTCAGCGAGTGAATAGGGACCACCCTTGAAGATCGGGTTAGCGGGCCGGGCTACAAATATCACCTCTCGTTTTTCCAGAACCATAACTTCGATATCTTCAAAGGCTGTGGTGTAGGTCAGGTCGCCTATAAAAAGGTCTATCTCACCATCTCGCAGTTGTTGAATCGGTTCTCCGTGAGCAGTAACTGCCAAGGTTGCGGCAACATCAGGGCTGCCCTCTAATAGATCCCGGATTATTGGCAGCAAAACAGTGTGAGTAGCGAGTGGGCCGCAGCATATTTTTAATGCCTCATTAGGTTTCTCCTGAATAGCTTCAAGCCTGTGAGAAAAATCAGCCGCCGCGTGATCCAGCTCTTTGCAAGCTTCCAGTAGTTGCTGCCCTTTGCTTGTAGGAGTAGTGGCAGCTCTACTTCGATCAAAGATTTGAAAGCCACAGTCTTCCTCTGCTCGCTGCACAAGCCGGGTTAGTTTGACCGGTGTTATGCCCAGGGTAGCAGCGGTGCTTTTGAAACTACCGATAGAGGCCAACGAGATTAGTGCGTTTAGCGTTTCTCTGGAGAACATTGCTTGGATTTACATTACAAAATATGAAATCAATAATACATTAAATGAATCTGTGTTGTGTTCCATCATCGCCAACAGCATACTTTGGGAAGCGTCGGAGCCTAGGGTTTCAATGGGAACCGTTATGCCAATATCCACGCGCGCAGCGCACGTCGGGAAACTCTGAATATGTTTAATCGTAGGTCTATTGGCCGGTTTTTTGTGGTTGGTGCTGCGCTGTTAGTCACGGGCTGCGGTGGCTCAGAGCCGATAGCGGATGAACGTTATATAGAGGCCGACCGGATGCTCAGCCTTATGGAAGAGAACTTGGTTGCCTCTCCAAGGCTATCCAAAGTCATTGATATCGACCATTCCCGCCTTGGCCAACAGGCCGGTTCACCGATGCCCCCTGCCAGAGTGCTGATCTTCAGCGATCCGCAACTTGAGACTGAGTTGATAGCGCAGAATCCACTGGTCGCACTGGACCTACCTTTACGGATATTAGCGTTTGAAGATGAACGCGAAAACTCGAGCAAAATCATCTACAACACGTTCGATTACCTGGTTTCCCGTTATCAATTTGATCCTGGCTCCCTGGTTGAGCTACAGGGCAGGTATACAGTGAACCTGGGCGTTGCTACCAGTGGTATAGAGTCTACAAACCTGGCGTCATTCCCCAGCGACATAATGAGTCCAGATGGGATCATCACGATCCCTAGCCCCTTTAGTTTTGAAGAAACTGTAGACCGGGTAAATGCCGCCATCAACGCGCAGGACGACACCATGCATTTTGGTACGGTGGATTTCCAGGCCAACGCGCGCGAACTGGGCGTTGAAATAGCGCCGTCCTATTTAATCCTGTTTGGTGGCCCTGGCCCGGGCGGCAAAGCGATGGCCGATGCACCTACTCTCGGGCTGGATGGCTTTTGTCAGAAGTTCCTGATCTGGAAGGATGCGTCGGGGCAGATCAAGCTTTCTTTTAATGACTTGTTGGCACTTGCCGAACGGCAGGGAGTTAAAAAAACGCTAGCATTGCGGGTTATTAATTACCGACTAAAGAAAACGTTCGGTGACGCACTTACAAGTAGTTAGCGCTAGGCGAAAGACAAATAACGGGAACGAACATGAGTAAAGAAAGCATATTTCTCCTGATTGCTGCAGTTGGCCTCACACCCATAGCCCTCGCTTATGGCCTTTTGCCGGCAACAACTGTACCCATGCTTTATGGAGTGGAGATCGATTCGGTGAACATTACCCACATATTTCGGGCAGTCATGGGGCTCTATCTGGCGATGGTGATTTTTTGGATCCTGGGTGCAATTCGCGAACCGTTGCGGTTTGCCGCCTTGTGCAGCGTGGTGGTCTTTATGGGGGGCTCGCCATGGGGCGACTCCTAAGCCTGTTTGTTGATGGCATTCCTGCCGTGCCTCTTGTGATCTATCTCTTTCTGGAGGTGGGGTTTGCATTTCTTGCCTACAAGTTAGCCAGGGGGCTGCAGACAAGCTGATCACTGTCATTCCTTAAATTTTCTGTACAGCTATTCGGACATAAAGATGAAAAGAAGTTTTACTTATTCAGGCCTGGTATCGGCGTGCGTTGCGGCACTGCTTTCTGTTTCTGCACCGGTGACACTTGCCGCAATTGATGAGCCAGGCAAGCCCCCTAATATTGTATTGTTGGTGGGCGATGATATGGGGCTCGGTGACATCGGTCCCTTTGGCTCGGAAATCCACACCCCCTCCCTGAACATGATGGCCAAACACGGCGTTCGATTCTCAAACTTTCATGCGAGCCCCGTTTGCTCGATTACCCGATCGCAACTACTGACTGGTAATAACAATATCGAAATCGGCCTGGCGAGCTTCGACTATGCGGTTTATCCCGAAGCCAAGGGAAAGCCGGGTTATGAGGGTTATCTGACGGAAAATGCAGTAACCATTCAAGAGCTGCTTCGCGATGCTGGCTACGACACCTACCAGACGGGCAAGTGGCATCTCGGCGGGCAGCATGGCGGTCGCGGTCCACATGAAATGGGCTTCACCCGCAGCTATGGCATTCTGGCTGGTGGCTCCAACCATTGGAACAGTGGTGACATGCTCCCGAACATGGCTCACCCGGATTCGCAGAAAGCTGCCAAAGCGGGCCAGATTCCTCCCATGATCGACATGCCCTACTTTGAAGACGGCAAGCCTGTAGAGCGTCCGTTGGGAATTTACTCGGATGACCTTTATACCGGCAAAATGCTCAGTTACATGGAGCAGTCTCGGCGTGCCGACCGACCATTCTTTGCCTATTTGGCCTTTACCACAGCCCACCTGCCGATTCAGGCTCCCGGAGGCCTTGCGGAAAGGTACTACGAGCAATATCTCGAACTTGGTTGGGATGGTCTCAAGGCCCAGCGAATGCAACAGCTAATGGATGCAGGTATCTTGCCCAAGGACAGCAAATTGCCGCCCGAAAACCCCATCACCCGCCCCTGGGATAGCCTCAGTGATGACGAGAAAAAACTCCAGGCCAAGGTCTTCGCAACTTATGCCGCAATGATCGAATCGCAGGATAGGCATATCGGCCGGGTAATGGATTGGCTGCGCGAAACCGGTGAGCTCGATAATACGCTCATTATTTACATGACGGATAACGGTCCTGAAGGTACCGATGCCTTTGGCGAGTTGGGCAACCCCGCTCTCAGTGGCTGGATGGAAAAGCATTTTAGCCAGGACATCGCCGATGTGGGGCATGGCAATTCCAATTGGCAGATAGGTATAGAGTGGGCTAACGCAACCACAGGTTCCCTCCAGTGGTGGAAATGGTTTATCGACGAGGGCGGTATTCGCGTCCCGTTGATTGTAGTTCCACCCAAGTCCCATGGTGACAAGTTCAACCGACAGGGTGAAGTTTCCAACACCTTCGCGTCGGTGAAGGACTTGCCCATGACCATCTTGCAATACGCAGGAGTGGAGCACCCAATGACGCGCTACCAGGGCCGGGATATTGTTCCTCCTTCTGGCAAAAGTATGGTCCGCTTTTTAGAGGGTGAGGCCAAGACGGTGTATGACCCTGATGACTGGACAGCCTTCGAGCTTTTTGGCAATTCCTATGTAGTGCGCGGGGACTACAAAGCTATCAAGGTACGCACCGGCATGTGGGGCGATGGAAAATGGCACTTGTATCACTTGCGCAACGACCCTGCCGAAAGCAAACCGCTTGAAGGTGATATGCCTGAGGAGTTGGCCGAGCTTATAGAAATCTATGAAGACTATGCCAAGAAGTGGCAGATTCAGGAAGTAAGGGAAGACTGGAACCCCCAGAAGGAACTGGGGCACTAAATCTTCTACCTGTATCCTTCATCGCCTGGGTCATCAGGCGAGCGGCGGTGATTAATTGCAGCAGGCGCACCCTGCTGCAAGAGGCTTGGGTCGGATATTGGTCAGTTTTCATTTATATTGAGATCCAACCGTGTTGATGACTTCCAACAGTTGTCACTAACAAGTCAAAAGCTCAGGGAAATTAATTATGAAAGTATTAGCTGCAGTACTGTTCGCTACCGTAATGATCACTTCCATAGCACCCGCTGTCTCCCATGCAGATCCAGATGATAGACAAGACCGCAGGCAGGAGCGTGGCCGAGCAGACGAGCGCGATGACCGCCGGGATTGTCGCCGCGACGAAGGTGCAGTTGGTCAAGACAAACGCGAGTGCAAACAGGAAGAAGTGCGCGATGGCGTTCGTGGTAAGCAGGGTGAGCGTTTGGGCCAGGATGACGAATAAAGCCAATTCTGGCTGCAACACTGCGTCAGTGAAAAGGGTGAGATAAGGTAATGCTTTTAGTAATGCCATCACCCAACGCCAGGCCAAGTAATCGGCGGTGAGTATGAAAGACAAAATCTGCGTTGTAGTCGGGGTAGGCCCAGGTATAGGTGCCGCTTGTTGCAGGCTTTATTGCGAGCGAGGCTATAAGGTTGCAATGATTGCGAGATCTTCCGATTATCTGGACGGTTTGGCCGCAACATTGCAAGGCACTACCCTGCCACTTGTGGCTGATGTTACCGATGAAGCCGCCGTTACAGCGGCCTTTGAGAGCATCGCTAAAGAATTCGGACACGTGGATACGCTGATCTACAATGCAGCGCGTGGAAGTTTTGGCAGTTTCCTGGAGGTCAGACCCAAGGATTTATCCAAGAATTTTGAAGTGAACACCATGGGATTGCTTTACTGTGCGAGAGCAGTAGCCCCGGGCATGATAGAGCGTGGTGAGGGCTCTATTCTAGTCACCGGCAATACTGCTGCGACCCGGGGCGGAGCCAAGTTTGCGGCATTTGCCCCTTCCAAGAGCGCAGCTCGCAGCCTGACCCAGTCCATGGCAAGAGAATTAGGGCCCAAGCATGTTCATGCGGCCTACCTGGTGATTGATGGCGCTATAGATGGGCCATTTGCAAGAAATCTGCAGAAAGACAAGCCAGATGATTTCTTTATCAAACCTGACGATATTGCTGAGACGATCTGGCACCTCGATCAACAGCCCGAAAGTTGCTGGACTTCAGAGCTTGATCTCAGGCCCTTCGGTGAAAAATGGTAATCGCTTGGTCTTTAGTAGACTGTTCTTTGAGCAATCTAAGGACTTAAGCGGTCAAAGCTCTGCGTAAATTACTCTGCTACTCGCCTCCCACAAAAGCCACTCACCTCACAGAAGACTCCATTGGACGACTGAACGTCGCCGCTCAACGAAACGCTATTTTTTCTTCGCATTGTTTCTCCTATTGTTCTTCCCAACACCAGCGCAAGACAAGCTTGAACTGGTATCGAATCGGCAAACGGCCGAAATAACGTAGGGAGATACATCATGAAAAAAACAGCAATCAAAAGCATTCTTTCCGTTGCGGCATTGACCTTGACTGCCGGAATTTCCATGAGCGCCAGTGCCGGCTCAGTGAGCGAAACCATCGTTCATGGTCACGCAGTGCCAGCCGAAGCAGTGACGTTCAAGCAGTCAGAACTGGCTACAGCGGAAGGGCGAGAAGCGGTTGAGCAACGTGTTCGTAAGGCAGCAGAGAATGTCTGTGGCCCTAGCGATTACCGCATTGTGGGTAGCCTTAGCCGATCGGCGAAAAACAAGGAGTGTCAGAGCCAGGCCGTGGCGCAGGCCATGACCCAAATCACCAACGACTCGGTTGCTTCAATCAACTAAGAGTTTCCCGACCCCTGCAACCCCTGGTGGGGGTCACCCTGGGGCACTGCTTGCGGAGGCAGTGCCCCTTCATTATTTTCAGCTTCTGCCGGGGTCACCTCCACCGCCTCCAATCGCTCCAACTCAATATCAGCGTGGATGGGCTCTAGCTCGGTAAGGTTCTTGCTTGCTTTGCTTGAAAGCTGGCGGAAGCGCTCTACTTTGCCAACCAGCCCTTGCTGCCCTGCCAGGCCTTTTACTGTCTGGTTATAGTGGTTGTTGGCCGACTTCAAAGTGTTACCCAGCTTGTGCAGTCGCTCAGCGACCAGGCAGACCTGATTATAAATCTCCCCGGCCCGGGTACTGATCTCTCTTGCTTCGCGGTTGCTCTGGTCGATCATCCAGAGGTTGGCCACGGTGCGCAAAATAGGCATCAGGGTGGTATGTGACACCATCACCACCTGGCGCTGATAACCATAGTTAAACAAATCCTTGTTGTATTTCATCGCCTCGATATAGGCGGGTTCGACGGGCATAAACATGAGGACGAAGTCGGGGCTGTCTACGCCTGACAGGTTGGAATAGTCTTTGGATGAGAGGTCATCGATATGGTTCCGAACGGCCTGCGCATGGGATCTTAGCGCCTCTACCTGGTCTTCTTCTGTTTCAGCTGAGATGGCCCTATCGTAATCCACTAGTGATACCTTGCTGTCGATCACCAGGCATTTGCTATCAGGTAGTTTGATGATGAAATCGGGGAGTCGCCGCTTACCTTCGGCATCGGTAAAGCTGGCTTGGGCCTCGTAGTGATCGCCCGGCAGCAGGCCGGCCAACTCCAGCGTCCTCTCTAACTGGGCCTCGCCCCAGTTGCCGGTGGTTTTCTTATCTCCTTTGAGAGCAGTTGCCAGATTGGCGGCCTGAGAGTTCATCTCGAGCCCGATTTCAAAGACCTTTTTAATTTCTGCTTCCAGTGCTGTGTTGCCCTTTACTGACTCAGTGTGTACTTCATTGATCCGCGACTGAAAGCCGCTAATTTGCTCCCTAAAGGGTTTTAACAGAGACTCCAGTGATTCCTTGTTGGTGGAGGTAAAGTTTTTACCCTTGTCTTCGAATATTCGGTTAGCCAGTAGCTCGAATTCCTGTTTGAGGTTGTCCCTGGCTTCTTTCAGCAGCGCCATCTGATCCTGATGCTGCTCCTCTCTCTCTTCCTGTTGGGTATGCAAGCGAGTATGTTCGTTTTGCAGCGCCTGATAGCGACGGCCGTGGCTATCCCTTTCGTCTTCCAGCTTGCTTAGCGCTGTCCGACCTTCCTGCAAGCGATCTCGCAACTGACTGCGCTCGACTTCCAGGCCGGTGATCGTGCGATTCGCCTCTGCCAACTCAATCTGCAGCTCTTCATTGGAGTGACTCATTTGGCTGCGCAGCCGCTCGACAATGCCCTGGCCGCGCAGAACACCAATGAGCAAGCCAAGGGCCGCGCCACCAAAGGCGATAGAGCCGGCAATAATAAGCTGCTGAATTTCGGTTTCTGTCATGACCTGCCCCGCAAGAATGGGCTCAGTTTAAAACAAAGGCGCAGCGATAAGCGGATTTATTGCACTGCTTGTGGCAAGTGTGTCGCTTTTGAAGACATGTTTCAGGATAGGATATCGCGACTGGCGGCGGCCAGGTCAGCGTAGATGGGTATGGTATCGGAATCATTGAGTGCGTTATCGGGGGATTCCAGTTGCAGTTGGGTTTTCTCACCTTTCCCAGTGAGCACCAGCACAGGCCTGCAACCCATGGCACGGGCAGCCTGCAGATCCTTGAAGCTATCACCAATGAAGTAACTTTCTGCGACTGACTCGCCTAACTCGGTTTCGATTGCGCGGAGCAGGCCTGTTGCTGGCTTGCGGCACTCGCAACCCTCATCGGGAAGGTGGGGGCAGTAGAAAATACCGGCGATACTGCCGCCCTGCTCCTCTACCAATTTGCACAGACGGCCATGGATGGTTTCCAGCTCATCGAGGCCAAAATAGCCCCGGCTTAGCCCTGATTGGTTGGTTGCGATTGCGACCCGATAGCCCGCTTTTGACAGCGCGGCAATTGCTTCAATGCTCCCGGGAATAGGCTTCCAATCGTCGAGCGAGCGGATGTAATCATCCGAATCCTGGTTAATAACCCCGTCGCGATCCAGGACTAGCACGGTCACAGCTATTTACCGACAACCAGCTGCGAAATGTCGGCTACTTCCAGAAACTGGTCGCGAAGTGCTTTCAAAAGATTAAGTCGGTTATTGCGCAGGGCCTGATCTTCGGCATTCACCATAACCTCGTCAAAAAATCGATCCACGGGCGCTCGTAAGCCGGCGAGACTAGCCAGTGCCGCGCTGTACTCGCCTTTAGCCAGGTGGCCCGAGGCGACCTCAGATAGTGCCGTTAGGCTTTCTTCAAGTGACTTCTCTGCTGACTCCTGAAGTAAGTTGGCACTTACATCACCAAACCTGTGATCGTCATCCAGCTTGCCGAGGATGTTAGAGACACGTTTGTTCGCGGCGGCGAGTGCAGCCGCCTCTGGCAGTTGCGAGAAGGCATGTACAGCCAATACGCGCTGCTGAATATCCAGCGGCTGGCTGATGTCGCGTGCAGAGACTGCGCGGAACACTTCGACGGGAATATTTTCTTCCTCATACCAAGCGCGAAAACGCTCAATCATGTAATCGAGCACCTGTTCAGTTGTGCCTTCTGCGATGATGCCCTGGGGGTATTGTTGTGCCGTTATTTCCAGACAATCCCTAAGGTCCAGATCCAGCTCTTTCTCCACAATGATTCGCAGCACTGCCAGAGATGCACGGCGCAGGGCAAATGGGTCCTTGGAGCCGGTTGGTGGTTGGCCTATACCGAATATGCCCACCAGGGTGTCCAGTCGATCAGCCAGGCCCAGGGCGCAGGCAGTTTTACTTTCAGGCAGGCGGTCGCCAGCAAACTTGGGCCAGTACTGTTGGGCGATTGCTGCGGCTACTTCGGCGTCCTCGCCATCGTGCAGGGCGTAGTAGGAGCCGGCGATTCCCTGCATGTCGGAAAATTCCTGTACCATTTCGGTGACCAGGTCGGTCTTGGCCAATAGTGCCGCCCTCTCGGCCTTTTCACCATCTGCGCCGATCAGCGGTGCCAGCTTCCCCGCCAGCTGCTGCATTCGGCGGGCTTTGTCTGCCAAAGTGCCGAGCTTTTGCTGGAAGACGACGGTTTCCAGCTTTTGGACACGATCTGCCAGCGGCGTTTTCTTGTCGGTCTCATAGAAAAACGCGGCGTCTGCGAGGCGCGGACGAATGACCCGTTCATTGCCAGCGATAACCTGGACCGGATCTTCGCTTTCGATGTTAGACAGCGTAATGAAGTTTGGCTTTAAGCTGCCGTTAGCGTCTACCAGGTGAAAATATTTCTGGTGTTCCTTCATGGATGAGATCAGCGCTTCGGCGGGCACATCCAGGAACCGGTCTTCGAAGGAGCCGGTGAGAGCTACCGGCCACTCTACCAGCCCTGTGACTTCGTCCAGCAGGTCTGGATCGATCACCGCCGTCGCATCCAGAGCGCTTGCCTCCACTTCCACCTGCTCGCGAATCATTGCCTGGCGTTTATCGAAGCTTGCGACAACCCGGGCCTTGGCCAGGGTTTCTTCGTAATCGTCTGCTTTTTCCAGCACGATATCGCCACTGGAATGGAACCGGTGTCCACGAGTGGTGTTGCCGGTAGTGATACCCAGGATCTCACCGTGATCAAAGTTCTCTCCGAGCATGGCAATGACCCATTGAACCGGCCGCACGAATTCGACTCGGCTGGCCCCCCAACGCATGCGCTTGGGAATGGGTAACCCGGCGATGGTTTCGACAATAATGTCATTGAGACAGTCGCTGGTGTGCAGTCCCGCTTCTGTTTTTTTCAGGCCCAGTCTGGCACCTTTCGGCGTTTCTATTTCCTGTAGGTCCTCTGCGGTCACGCCCTGCTTTTTGGCGAAGCCTGAGGCGGCGGGTGTCCAGTTGCCATCGCTGTCCTTGGCGCGGTCGACAGGGGGGCCAAGTACCTCGATATTTTTATCTGCACCTTGGGTCTGTACCTGGGCAATTTGGACAGCGAGACGTCGCGGGGAGGCAAACCAGCGCACCTCACCGTGACCCAGTTCGCGCTGCGCCAGCCCTGCGGTGATGCCGTCGCGAAATGCCAGGCCCAGAGATTTTAGTGACTTGGGTGGCAGTTCTTCGGTGCCCAGTTCAATCAGGAGGGTTTCAGTGTTCATGCCTGCTTCTCCTCCGCCTGGACCCGGTCCAGTACTTCCTTGCGGATACCCTCTTCTGCAAGTGGGAAACCCAATGCAGCGCGGGCATTGAAATACGCCTGCGCTACTGCCCTGGCCAGGGTGCGAACGCGAAGAATGAACCGTTGACGCTCCGTTACTGAAATCGCGTGCCGGGCATCCAAAAGGTTGAATGCGTGAGAAGCCTTCATCACCATTTCGTAGGCTGGTAGTGGAAGATCTTTTTCCACCAGGCGCAGGGCTTCCTTTTCGCAGTGATCAAAGAAGCCGAAAAGTTGCTCCACGTCGGCTTCTTCAAAGTTGTAGCGCGACATTTCGACTTCGTTTTGATGGAATACATCGCCATAGGTTACGCGGCCGGCCGGGCCATCAGCCCATACCAGGTCATAAATGCTGTCAACGCCTTGCAGGTACATGGCAATGCGCTCGATTCCGTAGGTGATTTCACCCGTTACCGGGTAGCATTCCAGGCCCCCCGCTTGCTGGAAATAGGTGAACTGCGTCACCTCCATGCCATTGAGCCAGATCTCCCAGCCCAATCCCCAGGCTCCCAGCGTAGGAGACTCCCAGTTATCTTCCACAAAACGTACGTCGTGTACCTTGGTATCTACACCCAGCGCCTGCAGTGATTGCAAATAAAGTTCCTGGAAATTGGCAGGAGAGGGCTTCATTGCCACCTGAAATTGGTAGTAGTGCTGCAGACGGTTAGGGTTTTCTCCATAGCGACCGTCAGTTGGTCGGCGGCTGGGTTGAACGTAGGCCGCGTTCCAGCTCTCCGGGCCTATCGCACGGAGAAAGGTGGCGGGATGGAAGGTGCCGGCGCCTACCTCCATGTCCAACGGTTGGAGAACGACGCACCCCTGGTCTGCCCAGAACTGCTGTAATTTCAGGATAAGCTCCTGAAATGTAAGTAGTTTGCTTTGGTTTTCTGCCACCGGATTGCCTGTCAGGTCGAATCAAAGGGCGGCTATTATACAGACTCTTTTGGCGGCATAATACGCGCTTTACTCGATTGTGAATTTCACTCATGAATGGCCTCAAGGCTGCGTTGATCAAGCTATATCTGCACTTGTGTGCCCTGCTTCCGCTCTCATGGGCGCGTGCCTTGGGCCGGGGACTTGTGCATTTGTACTGGCCACTTGGTGGTCGCAGCGTCAAAGTGACGAAACGTAATATTGAGTTGGCTTTTGCGGATCTCAACGCCAATGAGCAGACAAAGCTGGCTCGCCGCAGTCTGTGTGCCACCGGTGAGTTGGTGTCCGAATTGGGACACGTCTGGATTCGCCCATGGGATCATACCCGGGGCTTGATCCAATCCGTGGATGGCGCTGAGCTAATCAGTGCAGCTCAAGCTGAGGGACGTGGTGTGATCGTTTTGGCTCCCCACATCGGCAATTGGGAAGTGGTCGGTTTGCATCTGGGAACACTCGGCAGCACCGTGTCTCTTTATGAACCCCCCAAGTTGGCAGCGCTGGGGCCGATGATTGAAAAGGCCCGCCAGCGCAGTGGTGCGACTCTGGTTCCTACTGATAGCCGCGGCCTGGTGAAGTTATTGAAAAGCGTCAAAGGCGGCCACATATCAGGGATATTGCCCGACCAGGCGCCATCTGACATCAAATCAGGCGAGAATGCGTGTTTCATGGGCAAGCAGTGCTTTACCCCCACTTTGGCCAGCAATATGATCCGGCGCACGGGGGCGCTGGCTGTCTTTGGCATCGCCAAGCGGGTGGCTGAAGGGTTTACTCTGCATTATTTCGCAGTCGAGGATGGCATTTATGACGCAGATACCGCGGTCTCACTTGCAGCCATGAACCGGGGTGTTGAAGCCTGTGTTCGTCTTTGCCCGGAGCAATACCAGTGGGAGTACAAGCGCTTCAGAGTGCGTCCCAAACAGGGCCCCGGGGTTTACGACGACCTTTAAGAGAACGGTCCTGCTTTTTTGAAATAATCGGCGCCCCATGGGCTCCCAACGGAACACTATGTATTACGGAAAGATCATCGGCGGCATTATTGGCCTACTGGTTCTCGGGCCGATAGGCCTGATTCTGGGAATATTTGTCGGCCATCTTTTCGATAATGGCCTGATGCAGACGCTGAAGTTCGCATCGCCTCAAAATATTGCCCGCATCAAAAAAAGTTTTTTTGAAACAACGTTCCTGCTACTCGGCCATCTGGCGAAAGCGGACGGCCGCATTTCCCAGCAGGAAGTAGATCACACCGAGGCAATCATTTCGCAGATGGGTCTCGATGGACAGCAGCGCAAGCTCGCGATTGAGCTGTTCCAACAGGGCGCCGCAAAGGAGTTTCAGCTGGAAGCTGCTGTCTCTTCATTTATGGAGACCTGTCGCGGCCAACGCCAGCTGTGCCAGACATTGTTGTTTTTCCTGATTTCCCTGGCGTTGGCCGACCATGATATAGAGCAGGTCGAGCATGAGGTATTGCGTCGGGTTGCGAGATTGCTGGGCATCAGTTCGACGCAATTGGAGCAAATGCTGCGAATGGCCCAGGCCCAGGGGCATTTCCACGGCTCCTCCGGTTATGGTGCTCAGCCTGGCACCAGCCTTGAAGATGCCTACGATGCGCTGGGTGTTGCCTCGGATGTGGACGACAAGGCACTAAAACGCGCCTATCGAAAACTCATGAGCGAGAATCACCCGGACAAGTTGATTGCCAAGGGTGTGCCCGAGGATATGATCAAGCTGGCGACCGAGCGTTCGCAGGAAATTCAGGCGGCTTACGAGATGATCAAAAAGAGCCGTGCCTAGATTCGCCAGAACATGGGTGTAAATAGAACCAACAAGGTGAATACCTCCAGACGCCCGAGCAACATGGTGAAGCAGAGTATGCCTTTGGCGGTATCACTGATACTGGAGTAGTTGGAGGAAACCTCTCCCAGTCCAGGGCCCAGGTTGTTAATAGAAGCGGCCACAGCGGAGAACGCCGTAGTGAAGTCCAGCCCTGTTGCCATTAACAGCAACATAATGATGATGAAACAGGTGGTGTAAACGGCGAAGAAACTCCAGACGGCACTTACTACCGATGCCTCAACTCTTCTGCGTCCGACTTTCAGCGGAATGATCGCCTGGGGGTGCACCAGCTGTTTGAGCTCGCGTATACCTTGCTTGTAAATCAGCATCACTCGCATGGCTTTCATACCGCCGCCCGTGGACCCTACACAGCCGCCCATAAATGAAAACATCAGTAACATCACCGGCAGGAAGGACGGCCAGTGGGCAAAGTCCTTGGTGGCAAAGCCCGTGGTTGTGGTGATAGAAACGGCCTGGAAGATCCCGTGGACTGCGCTGTCAGAGGGCTGCAAAGTATCGCTAATGATGAGGTAGACACAGGTGATGGAAATACAGATTAATAGTACGCCGGAAAAAAACCGGGTCTCCGAGTCCTTGCGGTAGGGGGCAATGCTGCCTCGCCGCCAAAAGATGAAGTGGAGGCCAAAGTTGATTGCAGAAATATACATAAAGAGACTGCAGATCAGCAGAATGGTATTGCTCTGAAAATAGCCCATGCTGGCATCGTGGGTAGAAAAGCCGCCAATGGCCACGGTCGAAAGTGCATGGGCGATAGCATCAAATTTGGTCATCCCTGCAAGCCAGAATGCCGCAGCGCAGATGAGTGTCAGCGCCACGTAGACCATGGCCAGTGCTTTCGCTGTTTCGGTGATCCTGGGGGTGAGCTTACTGTCCTTTGAGGGCCCCGGAGTCTCCGCCTTGTAGAGCTGCATGCCACCGATGCCGAGCATGGGTAGTACTGCCACAGCAACAACAATAATCCCGATGCCACCCATCCATTGTAGTAGCTGCCGATACAGTAAAATCGACTTGGGCAGGCTATCAAGCCCGACGATGACAGTGGCACCTGTTGTGGTCAGTCCGGAAATAGATTCAAAAATTGCTTCTGTCGGTGTCAGGTTCAGGCTTTCAGTGAGGACAAAGGGCAGCGCACCGAACAGGCCCAGTACCGTCCAGAATAAAGACGTGATCAGGAAGCCGTCACGGATCCGCAATTCGTGGCGAGCATTCATCACCGGCACCCAGATGCTCAGGCCCGCGAAGAAGGTTATTCCAAGCGCAGAGAGAAATCCGTCAGCAGTACTTTCGTCTGTGAGCAGGGCCATTATCAGCGGCACCAGCATGGTGCTGGAGAACAGCATTAACAGTATGCCGAGTATGCGCAGTGATACGGAGATATGCATGAGTCAGAAGAATCCGAAGCCCACGGCAAACAGTTTTTCTACGGCATTGATCTTGCGTCTGTCCACCAGGAAAAGGATCACATGGTCATCTGTCTCTACGACTACATGGCTGTGGGCGATCAGCACCTGTTCTCCCCTGACGATCGCGCCAATTGTGACGCCCTCGGGCAGTTGAATTTCATCCAGCCTGCGGCCAACCACCTTTGAGGAATAGGTGTCGCCATGGGCGGTGACTTCGATGGCCTCTGCTGCACCGCGCCGCAGGGAGTGCACATTGCTGATATCACCCCTGCGAACATGGGTCAGGAGGCTGCCGATGGTGATTTGCTGTGGTGAAATAGCAATGTCGATTTCGTCGCCTACCAGTTCGGCGTAGGCAGGATTGGTGATCAGGGTAATGACTTTCTTTGCACCCATGCGCTTGGCGAGCATGGACATCATGATGTTTGATTCGTCGTTGTTGGTCAGGGCGCAAAAAACATCGTTCGCTTCGATGTTTTCCTGTGACAACAGCTGGGGCTCTGCCGCACTGCCGTTGAGCACAATCGTGTGGGCCAGTCGCTCTGACAGGACCCGGCAGCGATCGTAGGACCGTTCGATGACCTTGACCTGGTATTTATCTTCTATTGATAGCGCAAGGGTCGCGCCGATGTTGCCCCCGCCGGCAATCATGACTCTTTTGTAGGGCTTGTCGACTTTGCGTAACTCGGACATGACTGCGCGAATATTTTCTTTGGCGGCGATGAAAAACACTTCGTCATCGGCTTCAACGACCGTGTTGCCCTCGGGCAGAATGGCCCGGTCCTGACGGAAAATGGCCGCTACACGAGTGTCTACCTTGGGCATGTGAGTGCGGATTTCCTGTAATTCCTGTCCCACGATGGGCCCGCCATGGTAGGCCTTCACCGCCACCAACTGCACTCTGCCATCGGCGAAATCCAGCACCTGCAAGGCGCCCGGGTTGGCAATTAGCTGGCGAATGTTTTTGGTCACCAACTGCTCGGGACCGATAATGACGTCTACAGGGACGTGGTCACGATTAAATAACTGCTGCTGATGTGACAGGTAGTTGGGAGAGCGAACCCGGGAGATCTTGGTCGGGGTATTGAACAGGGTATAGGCAACCTGGCATGCCATCATATTAATTTCGTCGGAGTTGGTGACCGCGATCAACATGTCCGCGTCTTCTGCGCCGGCTTTATATAAGGTGTTAGGGTGCGATGCGCCGCCGGTGACAGTACCAATGTCCAGTCGGTCCTGCAGAGCACGCAACTTGGCGCTGTCAGTGTCGACAACGGTAATGTCATTCTGCTCGTTGGCCAGGTGCTCTGCCAGGGTGCCGCCTACCTGGCCGGCGCCTAGAATAATGATTTTCATCGCGTGCGGATTCAGCTAAATGTTTGGAAACAATAAAGAAAAGCCCTGCACAATGTAAGGGCTGGCGGAGCGAAATTGTGCACAATTAAAGTGCTTAAACTGATAACTACCGCTTTTCTATCAGCGCGTAGAACAATCCATCCGGACCGCTGATGCTGGGCAGCAGCTGGCGACCAGCGCTTGTTGCCTCTCCCCAGTCCAGCTCCGGCTGCACCAGTGTGGCGTTCTCGGTTGCTGCGAGGAAACGGTTAGCGGTGCAGCTGTTTTCCCCGTCAAGGATGGAGCACGTCGCGTACAGCAGGCGGCCGCCGCTTTTTAACAGTGGCCATAGCCCCTGCAGGATGGCCAGTTGTTGTTCGCCGAGTGAGGCAATGTCTTCCTCCCGGCGCAGGGATTTTACATCCGGATGTCTGCGAATGACTCCACTGGCGCTGCACGGTGCATCTACCAGAATACGGTCGAAGCTCTGGGGAGCCAGGTCCTGCGGTGGTTTAGTGCCATCGCCAGCGACCACCGTGGCCTGTAAATTTAACCGCTCCAGGTTTTGTTCCACCCGTTCGAGCCGTTGCGGATCCAGGTCCATGGCGACCAGTTCGCCAAGCCCCGGCTGCAATTCCAGGATATGGCAGCTTTTCCCCCCGGGAGCGGCGCAGGCATCCAGTACTCGCTCCTGTGGTTGAGCTGCGAGCAGCAGTGCCGCCATTTGAGCCGCTTCGTCCTGCACGCTGACGTCACCCGCTTCAAAGCCGGGTAGTTCGGTGACATCCCTGGGTGAGTTCAGATAAATCGCCTGAGGCGACAGCTTACCCGGGCTGGCCTCAATGCCCGCCCCCTCCAGCCTCTGCAAATAGTTGTCTCTGCTGCCACGGGCAGCATTAATGCGCAGGGTCATGGGTGGCTGGGCGTTGTTGGCATCAATAATGGTAGCGGCATGAGCTGGCCATTGCTCTCTGATGCTATCGAACAGCCACTGGGGGTGGGCGTCGAGTGCTGCGCCCTCCAGGTTGGCCAGCAGGTTTTCACGCTCGCGCAGAAAACGACGTAAAACCGCATTAGAGAGCCCTTTGGCCCAGGCTTTTTTCAGGGCCCTGGTGGCAGCGACTGTGGCAGAAACCGCAGCATGGTCCGGGATTCGGGTGTCTTCAAGTTGGTAGAGGCCGCAGAGCAACAGCCCATGCACGTCCCTGTCCTTTTCCCGTAGCGGTTTATCCAGCAGTTGGCTTAGCAGCGCTTCAAGTCTGGGTGCCTGCCGCAGGGTGCCATAGCAAAGTTGTTGCAACAGCCCCTTGTCCCGTGGCGGTACTTTCTCCAGAGCCGGAGGTAGCGCCTGGTTCAGCGATTTGCCAGCAAGCACCTCTGCTACAACCCACGCAGCTGCAGCGCGGGTGTCCAGTGCCATTAGCTTGCCTGCCCAGGCAAGGTGAAGCGGGCGCCCGCTGCAAACAGCTCACTGTTGCCATTGAAAATTTGCTCTGCATTGAGTGGCTTACCCCCCGGCAATTGCAGCCGCTGGAGGTTCAGTTGTCCGTTACCACAGTTAACCAGGATACCGCCTCGGTCGGCGCGTAATATTGTGCCCGCGGGCTCCGCCAAAGGAGCGTTGCCAGCGGGGCTGGCTTGCCATACTTTCACGCGCTGACCCTGCAAGTGAGCGAAGCAGACCGGGAAAGGGTTGAAAGCGCGTATGCTGCGACCCAGTTCAGCTGCTGGGCGAGTCCAGTCCAGTTCGGCTTCCCGCTTTTGAATTTTGCTGGCGTAATTGGCGGCCTCGTCATCCTGGACAACCGCGTTGGCCTGATAATGCTCCAGGTTTGACAGCACCTTTACCAGCAGCGGAGCCCCCTGCGCGGCCAGTTTGTCGTGCAACATGCCGGCCGTTGTCTCTGGCCCAATGTCGCAGGTTGCCGTCGCCAGCATATCGCCAGTGTCCAGGCCCTCGTCCATTTGCATAATGGTTGTGCCGGAGCGGGTATCTCCGGCCTCTATGGCTCGCTGTATCGGCGCAGCCCCGCGCCAGCGAGGGAGCAGGGAGGCATGTACGTTGAGGCAACCGAAGCGGGGGGCGTCAAGTACCTCGGCCGGGAGAATCAACCCATAGGCCACCACCACCATGACATCTGCCCCTAGCGAGGCCAGTTGGGCCTGCGCTTCGGGGTGGCGCAGGCTATTGGGTTGGTAGACTGGAATACCGGCTTTTACTGCAAGCTCTTTGACCGGGCTGGCCTGTAGTTTTTTACCCCTGCCAGCGGGCCTGTCTGGCTGCGTAAATACAGCAATAAGTTGGTGCTCACTTTCAATTAAAGCCATTAAATGTATGGCAGAAAATTCCGGGGTGCCAGCAAATATTAGTTTCAGGGGAGACCCTCCTCAGGCCCGGCGACGCTGGTCTTTCTCCAGCTTTTTGCGGATGCGGTTACGCTTTAGGGGTGACAGATAATCCACGAACAGTTTGCCATCCAGATGATCAATTTCATGCTGTAAACAAATAGCGAGGAGGCCCTCTATCTCCCTGGAGAAGGGCTGACCATCGCGGTCCAGGGCCTTGACGGCTATGCGCTGGGGGCGGTTGACCGTTTCATAGTACCCCGGAACCGAGAGGCAACCTTCATCATATTCGCCCAGTTCCTTGTCCAGAATCTCAACTTCTGGGTTAATAAAGACAAGAGGATTGTTCTGTTCCTCTGACAAATCAATCACCAGGATACGCTCGTGCACATTGACTTGAGTGGCCGCCAGGCCGATACCGGGCGCGGCGTACATGGTTTCAAGCATGTCGTCTAATAGCTCCCGGTGTTTTTCGGTCACCGAGCTGACGGGTTGTGCAACGGTGCGAAGCCGGGGATCGGGAAATTCCAGGATCTCGAGTACTGCCATGTTTTAAAAGCTCTTTTCAGGTTTTTAGCGGCCCGCCAAGAGGTGCGGGAAAAGTAACATTTAGGCTTGCCAGCGGCATAACGCGGCAGCACACTGTAGACTATTATACTGCCTGGGAATAAGGGGTGCCCAGTGGAGGCGCACGGGGCAGAGATAACAAGGCCACGCAGGGACGTAAAAATGAAAACAAGGTCACTCTCGATTTGGCTGTTGCTGGTATCGCTAATGTTCAGCGGTTTCCTCCACGCAGCGGTAGAGCTCAACGAAGATGTACCAGAGACATATATTGTCAAAAAAGGCGATACGCTCTGGGGCATTTCCGGCATGTACTTACGCGAGCCCTGGCTCTGGCCAGAGCTGTGGGACGTAAACCCACAAATTGATAACCCCCACCTTATTTACCCCGGTGACGAACTCTACCTGGTCTGGATCGATGGCCAGCCGCGTCTTCGACTGCGCCGTGGTCGCGACGTGAAGCTGGTGCCCAATATGCGGGTATCCCCACTCGACCTGGCGATACCCACCATTCCCCTGGATCAAATTGGTGCATTTTTGTTGCGCCACCGTATTCTTGCAGCGGATGAAATCAACAACTCAGCCTACATTGTGGCGGGTGACCAGGGCAGCCTGCTTAGCGCTCCCGGCGACTTGATCTTTGGCCGAGGCCCCTTCCCCGATGGTGAGCGGGCTTATGGCATTTACCGCCCCGGCGATACCTATTCCGACCCTATAACGGGTGAACTACTGGGCTACCAGGCCCAGGATATTGGCAACGCCAAGCTGATGTCGTCCAATACCGACAAAGTGACTGAGCTGGAGATCAACCGGATTACCGAGGAAGTGCGCATTGCCGACCGTCTGTTGCCGATGGAAGAGCGCATTCTCGATGCCACCTTCCAGCCACGAGCGCCCGACACGGAAATTGAAGACGGATTTATGATTGCCGTTGATGGCGGTGTTACCCAGATCGGTACCACCGACATCGTAGTGTTGAATAAAGGCCTGCGCGATGGCCTGGAAGTTGGCCATGTACTGGCGATCTACCAGACCGGCGAATTGGTGTTCGATAAGGTAGCGCAGGAAAATGTGCGCTTGCCTGACGTGCGTGCCGGGTTGGCTATGGTATTTGAGTCCTTTGACAAAGCCAGCTACGCCCTGGTGTTGAAGTCCAACCGCCCACTGAAGGTCCTGGATAAGGTCAAAAATCCCTAGCGGATAACAACTGGGCGTCGCAAGGACGCGATGCCCGGGGCTGTCGCCCCTGAAAACCTGCCGACATTACGTCAAGGATGATGTATGAGCGCTGTAGACCAAGACCTGCCCGCTGCCCTTGGGGCGGCAAACGCGGGCGTACTTTCCCTCGCAGACCCGCTCTATCCAGCACTGCTAAAAACCATCGCTGACCCGCCCCCTCTTTTATATGTGCGTGGAAACCCTGCGCTTCTGGCACAACCGCAGCTGGCTATTGTTGGCGCTCGCCGCGCCACTGTCGCTGGCATGCAAGCAGCGGAAAAACTCGCTATTGCGGCGGTGCGCGCTGGGCTGGCTGTTACCAGTGGGCTTGCGCTTGGTATCGATGGTGCAGCTCACCGGGGAGCGCTTTCAGCGGGGGGTGGCACGGTGGCGGTCATGGCCACTGGCATTGAAACTATATACCCGCACAGGCACCGTTCCCTCGGTGAAGAGATCGCACTATCGGGTTGCCTGGTGTCTGAGTTTCCACCGGGTACCAAGCCCCTCCCCTACCACTTCCCGAGACGAAATCGAATTATCAGTGGTTTGTCACTTGGCGTATTGGTGGTTGAAGCGGCGTTGCCAAGCGGTTCACTCATCACCGCAAATACCGCAGCTGAGCAAGGCCGGGAAGTGTTTGCACTGCCCTGGTCTACCGCCCATAAAGGAGGCGCGGGTTGCCTGCGTTTGTTGCGTGACGGCGCAAAGATGGTGCAGGGGATTGAGGATATTCTCGATGAGCTGGGTTCTCTTTATGGCCTGCAGATGGAGCTGCAGGAACCCGAAATCGATGAGGAGCCTCAAGCGGGTGAGGAGGATGAACCTGCAATATTGAGTCTGTTGGGGTATGAGGCCTGCAGCCTCGATCAGCTGGTGATCGCAAGTGGCCTGCCCGCTGGCCAGGTTATGGGACAGCTGTCTGCGCTGGAGCTATCCGGTAGGGTGGCTCGCTGCCCCGGTGGCTATATCCGCAGTCGATAGCTCGGTTTTCCTTGCCAATTGCGCTTGGGTTGGTTAAATTTCGCGCTTTTTTGGGCGGAGAGAAAATCGCCCCAGCCAGGAGATAAGCTATGAGCAAGCCTTTTGTCGCAATTGTTATGGGATCTGATTCTGACCTGCCGGTCATGGAAGCCAGCTTCGATGTTCTGCGTTCCTTTGATATCCCCTTCGAGGCACGAATCACATCGGCGCATCGCACCCCCGAAGTGACTAAAAACTACGTCAAGGATGCGGATGAGCGTGGTTGCGCCGTCTTTATCGCCGCTGCCGGCATGGCTGCCCATCTCGCGGGCGCAGTATCTGCTGCCACCGTCAAGCCTGTGATTGGTGTGCCAATGAATGCCTCTATGGATGGTCTGGACGCGCTGCTCTCCACAGTACAGATGCCTGCGGGCATTCCCGTTGCCAGCGTTGCGATCGGCAAGGCGGGCGCGAAAAATGCGGGATATCTCGCCGCCCAGATTATTTCTACAGCGGACCCCGAAATGGGCCAGAAGCTCCGCGATGAGCGGGCTGCCAACGCTGCAAAAATCGCGGAAAAAGATGCGGCTTTGCAGGCATCGCTGAAGGCCTGATCTTGCCAATCCTGCCCTCTCCCCTGCGCCTGTCAGCGGCTGTTGCCGCGCTGCAGGATGAGGGCGTTGTCGCCTGCCCCACGGAAGCTGTTTGGGGGTTATCCTGCGACCCAGATTCCAGGCGAGCAGTATCCCGGCTGCTTGTGCTCAAGGGCAGAGCAGTGGAGAAAGGTCTTATTCTGGTGGCCGCAAGCGAGGGCCAGTTAGGGTTTCTGCTGGCAGATCTTCCCTCTGAGCAGCGCCGGCAGCTGAGCGCCAGCTGGCCCGGTCCCAACACCTGGCTAGTGCCCCACAAGCAGCGAGTCCAACCCTGGATTTACGGTAGTTTCGACACCGTTGCGGTGCGTGTCAGCCAGCATCCGGTTGTTCGCGCACTGTGTGAAGCCTGGGGCGGCCCGCTGGTCTCTACCTCTGCAAATCCGGCTGGAGCCCAGCCGCCTCGGGCTGGCTTCCAGGTGGTCCGCTACTTTGGTGGTTCGCTCGACGGCATGCTACCCGGTGAAGTCGGTCCGGCAAAGACACCCAGTACCATTCGCCATCTTGCCAGCGGAGAGTTAGTTCGGCCCTGAGGTCGGTTCCAACTATGGTTAGTCTGCCCGGGTGCGTATAATGCAGCTGCCCCTGCTCAAGGAAAAATAGAATGCAGATCGAACAGGTCAAAGCCTACTTATTAGAGCTGCAGGACAGTATCTGCTCTGCGCTTGCCGATGAAGATGGTGGAGCAGAGTTTATTACTGACCAATGGCAACGGGCTGAGGGCGGTGGCGGCCGCAGCCGGGTGCTCACAGAAGGCGCTGTGTTCGAAAAGGCGGGGGTGAATTTTTCCCACGTCATGGGTGAAAACCTGCCTCCCTCCGCTAGCGCTTCACGGCCCGAACTTGCTGGCCGAAGTTACCAGGCGATGGGGGTTTCACTGGTCATTCACCCCCACAACCCCTATGTGCCGACCTCGCATGCCAACGTGCGCATGTTTGTCGCTGAAAAAGCAGGCGCTGAGCCCATCTGGTGGTTTGGTGGCGGCTACGACCTGACACCCTACTATGGCAATCGAGAGGATTGTATCGCCTGGCACCAGGTGGCCAGGGATGCCTGCGCGCCTTTTGGTGAAGAGGTTTATCCGCGCTACAAAGCCTGGTGTGACGAATACTTTTATCTCAAGCATCGCCAGGAGCCGCGCGGCGTGGGCGGTTTGTTTTTTGATGATCTCAATGAATGGGACTTCAATACTTCCTTTGGCTTTATGCAGGCGGTGGGGAACTCATTTGTTCCCGCTTACCGGCCCATCGTAAGCAGGCGCAAGGATACCCCCTATGGCGACAGAGAGAGACAGTTCCAACTTTATCGTCGCGGGCGCTATGTTGAGTTCAACCTGGTTTTTGATCGAGGCACCCTGTTCGGCCTGCAGTCGGATGGGCGTACCGAGGCGATTCTGATGTCGATGCCGCCTCTGGTGCGCTGGGAGTATAATTACCAGCCCGATAAAAACACCCCGGAAGCAGAGCTTACTGACTATTATCTGCAGGATAGAGACTGGTTGGGCGAGGACTGAGCAATGACAGAGCAGGACAAGTACGCAGTATTTGGCAATCCGATCAAGCAAAGTAAATCGCCCGCTATTCACGCCTGCTTTGCAGCCCAGTGCGGGCAATCCATGCAGTATCGTGCGGTACGGGTAGATGAAGGTGGGTTCATCGAGGCTGCGCGTCGTTTTTTTGACGGTGGTGGCCGCGGCCTCAATGTCACTGTCCCATTCAAGCAGGATGCCTTCCAGTTTGCAGATCAGCTCAGCGAACGGGCAAAGCGCGCCGGGGCCGTGAATACCTTGAAACTTGGCCCCAATGGCGAAATCCAGGGCGACAATACCGATGGTATTGGGTTGGTTCGGGATATGGTTGCCAACCTGGGCTGGGTCGTCCAGGGCTTGCGAATCCTGATCGTTGGCGCAGGTGGCGCTGTGCGCGGCGTACTTGAGCCTTTGCTGCGAGAGCGCCCCAAAGAAATACTCATTGTTAATCGCACCGCATCAAAGGCTGCGGCTTTGGCGGCTGAGTTTGGGGACCTGGGCACGGTCGAGGGCGGCCCTTACGAGTTAATTGGACAGCGGCAGTTTGATTTGGTGATCAGTGCCAGCAGTGCAGGCCTTGTGGGTGAAATGCCGGAACTGCCAAGCACATTGCTGACCGAGCGCAGCTGCTGTTACGACATGGTCTATGGCTCAGAGCCGACAGCATTCATGCGCTGGGCCGCACACCACGCGGCCTGGGCGGTGTCCGACGGTCTTGGCATGCTGGTGGAACAGGCGGCTCAATCATTTTATCTCTGGCGTGGCCAGCGCCCCGAGACCCGCCCCGTTATCAATCAGATTCGGGAGGCGATGGAGGCAGCATGAGTACAACACGCCAACAGCGCCGTTTCATAGCCGGGGCGGTCTGCCCTCGTTGTGGTGAGATGGACAAGATCGTGGTGGATATGGAGACCCAAACCAGAGAATGTGTCGCCTGTGATTTTTCCGAGGTCCGTCCCGCAGACCCGAATCCTCAGGGCGAACTGCCCACCCGGGTCAGTCGTGCAGCAGCCCGCCGGGTAGAGACGCCAGCCGAGGTTGTTACCTTGCTGGATCCTACGGAACCCAAAGACTAAAACCCCAGCCTGAGCTTGATTTGTTGTGGCGAGCCGGTCAGTGCGCTGCTTGAAATAAGCTCATTGCGCGTGGGGTCTGCGCCGGGCAGTGCTTTCACCTTGTCCCATAAGTATTCCCGTTCCAGCAGGTGTGAAGCGGTAAACTGAACAAGATGCTCCAGCCGGGTGGCGAGCTCATCCCCTAGCAGGTAATGAACAATGAGATTGGCCTCGGTCATGTCCAGGGGCAGCAGTGGGCGCTGCAGGTGGCGTATGTGGTGATCGTTCACCTCTTCCAGCAGCCTGTGTGCTAAAAACGCTTCATCAAGCAGAGCTTCCAGGCCACCCCCGCCCGGCAGCAGTTCCGGGGGGCGCAAAAAGTAATCCTCAGCCATATGCAAAAATGGCGCCGCATAATCGTAAAATCCCAGGCGTTTGCTCACCGCTGTTACCAGGTTGAGGCTGCCGGGTACACTCTCGGCGTAGCTGATGACAAACCCCATCAAAGCTGCCAGGGGTGATTCCGCAGGAAGCACCAGCTTCTGTTGCAAATCGGGCAGCCTGGACGCCAGTTGCTGGCGAAACTCTCCTGTCTGCTGCTCTTGCGCTATCGCAGCATTGATAGAGTCCCTGATACCCGCTGTGGTCATGGAGCCACCCGGAATGTGGTTTCGCTGAAGGTACTCTTCAGGCTAGTACAAAGCCCGGAAATCGCTAGCCTTGATTTGCCCTCAGCCAGCCCCCCTCGTTGTTCAGCCGCCTGAACCAATAGTAGAGAGAAACTCCACGAGCCAGATTGAACGCGGTGAATGCCAGCCATAAACCATGATTGCCCAGGCCAGTACAGAGGTACCACAGAGGGAGGTAGATCAACATGACGCTGACCAGCATGGTAGACATCATATAGCGCGTTTCAGCAGCACCGATAAAAACCCCGTCCAGCAGATAGCTGGGTGCCGCTATTAAGGGCAGGACAATAAGCCAGGGGAAATAATCAGCCATAAGTTCTTTAACGGAACTAATGTCAGTAAGGGTATTGATGAGTGGCGCTTGCAATGCCAGAAACGCCAGGCTCATGGTTCCTGCTGCAGCCATTGTCCAAAGGCTGCAGCGCGTCACGGCGCGTGAAAAACCGGGAAGGTCCCCTCCCCCCAGCCGCTGCCCCACGAGGCCTTCGGCCGCAAATGCAAACCCATCCATGCCGTAGGCGGCCAACATCAACAGTTGCAGCATCAGCGCATTCGCGGCCAGCACCTCACTGCCAAAATTCTCACCCTGGGCAGTAAAAAAGGCAAAGCTGAACAAAAGGCAAATAGTCCGTACAAACAAGTGGCGATTACTCTTCAAAAGCTGTTTGTAAGCACTTACATTCCTTATGGATACTGCCATTCCGCTAAGATAAGCGGCCGGTAGCTGCTTCCATACGGCGACTACTGCAATGCTGCAGCCCAGGTATTCGGCAATGACGGTTGCCAGTGCAGCGCCGTCACTGTTCATCCCCATTCCCATAATAAACAGGAAGTCGAGGCCGATATTGGCGACATTGGTCACCACGACGATGAGCATGGGCCAGCGGGTGTTCTGGCGACCGATAAACCAACCGATGACGGTGTAGGTCACCAGCACTGCAGGTGCGCTGGCGATCCTGATGTTGGCGTAGGACCGGGCGAGACCCAGTATTTCTTCCGCCGGCGACATGAGTACCAGGCCCAGGTTGATCAGCGGCCTATGCAGCAGTATGACCAGGCAAGCCAACCCCAGCGCGAGGACAGCTGACCGGGCTAATATCAAAATAGAACCTTGTTTGTCGCCGGCGCCCTCTGCCCTGGCCACCAATCCGGTGGTACCCATGCGTAAAAAGCTGAATCCCCAGTACAGGAATGACAGCAGAGCAGCCCCGACGGCGACAGACCCCAGGTAAAGGCTGCTGCTCAGGTGGCCCAGGATCGCTGAATCCACCAGCCCGAGCAGAGGGATGGAGATATTAGACAGGATAGCGGGCCAGGCGATGCCCCATATTTTGTGGTCTAGTTGCTTGATGCTTTCCATATGTGCCCCATTAGGGCGTACCTCGTTGCTGCAAACCCTTTTGCTGTCTAGGTCTGGACTCATTTCCGATGCAGTAAAAACTTGGGATTGCCTGCCACTGCGGGTATACTTGCCGCGTTTTGCCGGTGCGTCCAATTGTCGCATTGTCTGCAAAATTGAGTCAGCCGGTCATCCATGCCCTGTCTTTATCACATCTGCCCCCGGGACCCGGGGTCGTCAGAATGTCGTCCTGTATAGGGACTGCACAGTGAAACGAGCAGAGCGGGCAACAATTAGAACCGGTTGTGGGGATTAAAAACAGACTAAAATGGAGACACGGGAAATGTGTTGTGAAGCGAAGCGGCTGTTCAAGCTCGCGCTCGGTCCTGTGCTTATGTTGTTGAGCGCTGCCACTATGGCAGCGAGCGGTGAGGTAAGCTCGATCAATATGTCGCCAGGTGTGACTGACGTGGGCAAGGAAATTTACAGCCTGCATATGATCATCTTCTGGATCTGCACCGTCATCGGTGTGGGTGTATTTGGAGTAATGTTCTATTCCATCTATGCCCACCGCAAGTCAAAGGGTGCGGTTCCTGCTACCTTCCACGAGAGTACCAAGGTTGAAATTGCCTGGACCATCATCCCGTTCTTCATCTTGATCGGAATGGCTTTTCCAGCCACCACTACACTGCTCAAGATTTACGATAATGACGATGCAGATATGGACATCGTTGTGACCGGCTTTCAGTGGAAGTGGAAATATGAATACCTGAATGAAGAAGGTGAGAACGTCACCTTCTTCTCTAACTTGCGCACTCCGCAAGGGGAAATTTACAACACCGCAGACAAGGGTGAGCATTACCTGCTGGAAGTTGATGAACCTCTGGTGTTGCCCGTTGACACCAAAGTTCGCTTCCTGGTTACCGCTAACGACGTTATCCACTCCTGGTGGGTTCCGGAGCTTGCCGTTAAAAGAGATGCTATTCCGGGCTTTATCAATGAGGCTTGGACCCGGACTTCTGTAGAAGGCGTTTACCGCGGCCAGTGTGCTGAGCTTTGCGGCAAGGACCACGGCTTTATGCCCATTGTGGTCAATGTCGTTAGCAAGGACGAATACGCACAATGGTTGACTGACAAGCAGTCAGAGGCCGGTGAAATCAAAAAATTGATGGCCCAGACCTTCACCATGGACGAACAAATGGAGCGCGGTGAGGCAGTTTATCAACGCAACTGCCTGGCGTGCCATGGGGCCTCGGGTGAAGGCGGCGTCGGTACAGCCATCGCCGGCAGTGCTATCGCTACAGGTGAGTTGTCAGGGCATCTGGATATAGGCATCAATGGTGTACCCGGTACAGCGATGCAGGCCTTTGGTGGCCAGCTGAACGATGTAGATATGGCGGCGGTAATTACTTACCAGCGCAACGCATTTGGCAATAATATGGGCGACATGGTTCAGCCCATTGACGTCTTTAACCACAAGAAAGGCTAGTCGGAGGACTTCAGGATGGGAGATCATCATCACGGCCCTGCGAAGGGCATAGGTCGGTGGCTTTTCACCACTAACCACAAAGACATCGGAACCATGTACCTATGGTTCTCATTCGCTATGTTTATTTTGGGTGGCTTCTTTGCCATGGTGATTCGCGCCGAGCTGTTCCAGCCCGGTATGCAGCTGGTAGAGCCCGCCTTTTTCAACCAGATGACGACCCTGCACGGGTTGGTCATGGTGTTCGGGGCGATTATGCCCTCTTTCGTTGGTCTGGCTAACTGGATGATTCCGATGATGATCGGTGCTCCGGACATGGCTTTGCCGCGAATGAATAACTGGAGCTTCTGGATTCTGCCCCCAACGTTTTTGTTGCTGGCGTCCACTTTGTTCATGGAAGGCGGAGCACCCGCTTTTGGTTGGACTTTTTACGCTCCGTTATCCACAACCTACGCCCCCCCGTCGGTAACCTTCTTTATCTTCTCGGTACACGTACTGGGACTGTCATCCATCATGGGCTCCATTAACATCATCGCCACGGTGATGAATATGCGCGCTCCTGGCATGACGTATATGAAGATGCCGTTGTTTGTATGGACCTGGCTGATCACTGCCTTCTTGCTGGTTGCGGTGATGCCTGTTCTGGCCGGGGCTGTAACCATGATGCTGATGGATATTCACTTTGGCACCAGCTTCTTCTCCGCCGCAGGCGGCGGTGACCCGGTATTGTTCCAGCACGTGTTCTGGTTCTTTGGCCACCCAGAGGTTTACATCATCATTCTGCCCGCCTTTGGCGTGGTTTCGCAGATCATTCCAGCGTTCTCTCGCAAGCCGCTGTTTGGTTACGACTCCATGGTATACGCGACGGCCTCTATCGCATTCCTGTCCTTTATTGTGTGGGCACACCACATGTACACGGTGGGGATGCCTGTAGCGGGCGAGCTGTTCTTTATGTACGCCACCATGCTGATTGCTGTGCCTACGGGTGTGAAGGTCTTTAACTGGATTTCCACCATGTGGCGCGGTTCGCTGTCGTTTGAGACACCGATGCTGTTTTCACTGGGCTTCCTGGTGTTGTTCACGATCGGTGGCTTCACCGGCCTGATGCTCTCGATTGCACCCTCTGACTTCCAGTATCACGACTCTTACTTCGTGGTTGCTCACTTCCATTATGTGATGGTAGCCGGAGCGGTGTTCTCCATGACTGCAGCCGTTTACTACTGGCTGCCGAAGTGGTGCGGCCGTATGTACAACGAGACCATGGGTAAAACGCACTTCTGGATTTCATTTGTTGGCTTCAACCTCGCCTTCTTCCCGCAGCATTTCGTGGGTCTGGCAGGAATGCCTCGTCGTATTCCGGATTATGCTCTGCAGTTCGCTGACTTCAATATGATGTCTTCGATTGGTGCCTTCATTTACGGCGCCTCTCAGATCATGTTCTTGTACAACGTGATTGCAACCATCTTATCGGGTAAGCCGACATCGGAAGAGAAGGTTTGGGACGGCGCTGAAGGTCTGGAGTGGACTGTTCCCACCCCTGCGCCTTACCACACGTTTGAAACTCCGCCGAAGATTGATCCGGCACACGCTCACTCTTGAGGCATATAAGTCAGTGATTCAATTGAACGCCAATCCTGCCATCGATACCGTCATCAAACTGGTGACGGTCGCGATAGCAATGTTCGCGTTCGTGTTTGTAGTGATGGTGCCGCTGTATGACGTGCTTTGTGATGCCCTGGGCATCAATGGCAAAACCTCTGGTGAGGCCTATACCTCGGTACAGGTAGCCGTTGACGAAAGTCGCACAGTGACCGTCCAGTTTGTGGCCACGAATAACCAGGGCATGCCCTGGGAATTCGGGCCGAGTGTAACGGCGATGAAGGTGCACCCGGGTGCAGTGAATGACACAATTTTTTATGCGCGTAATCCATTGCCCAAGGCAATGATTGCGCAAGCGATACCCAGTGTTTCACCCACCCGTGCAGCCGCCTACTTCCACAAAACGGAGTGCTTTTGCTTTAATCAGCAACCGCTTGAGGGAGAGAGCGCCGCAGAGATGCCACTGCAGTTTATTGTGGACCAGGACTTGCCGCGGGATATCCGCACAATAACCTTGTCCTATACCATTTTTGATGTAACAGATATGGCAAACGGCTCAGTCGCTGTTCGCTGAGGCGCAGGTTGGGGAACCTGCGAACTAACGGAGAAATAAAATGAGTAATCCGACTTCTACTGAGTACGAAAAGTATTACGTACCCGAGAAGAGCAAGATGGCAGTCATGGCAACTATCGGCCTGATTCTGTCGATCTATGGCGCCGCAAGCATCATGAACGATATGACGTTTGGCGATCCAAACGAGCCAACCAGTTCCTGGTCGATTTTCCTCTGTGGCCTGTTCTTTTTCCTGGCAACTTTGTTTGTCTGGTTCCGCATGGCGATCAGGGAAAATATTGCTGGAATGAACAGCGCCCAGCTCAAAAAGTCTTACGTGCTGGGAATGTATTGGTTCATTTTCTCGGAAGTGATGTTCTTCTTTGCATTTTTCGGGGCGCTCTTTTATCTGCGAACCCTGGTGGGTCCGTGGTTGGCCGGCGAAGGCGAAGGTGGCCGCATGAATGGCATTCTGTGGGAAGGGTTTGAATTTTCCTGGCCCATGATGCAGACGCCTCAAGAGGCCGTGGGCGGTGCGCTCGCGCAGCCAATTGCCAATAACGGCTCTTTCACCAGCGCTGAGACCAGCATGGCCTTTGGCGAGGTTAGCCACTGGTACCATTGGTTGCCTATGTGGAACACCCTCATCCTGCTGACGTCCAGCTTCACCTGTCACGTTGCTCACATGGGCATCCTTGATGGCAATAAGAAGAAGTTCAACTTGTGGTTGGGAATCACCGTTGCTTTAGGTGTGGTATTCCTGATTCTGCAGGTCGCTGAATACTATGAGGCTTATGCTCTCTTTGGTCTGACTCTGAACTCTGGTGTTTATGGCTCGACATTCTTTATGTTAACCGGCTTCCACGGCTTCCACGTGTTCATGGGTATGACCATGTTGGCAATCCAGTTGATCCGCAGTTTGCGTGGTCAGTTTACCGCCGACGATCACTTTGGCTTCGAAGCTTCCAGCTGGTATTGGCACTTTGTCGATGTGGTGTGGGTATTCCTGTTTCTGTTCGTCTACATTTTGTAAGGCTTATCGGTCTCCGCTGACGCGGAGGCCTGCCAGTAATGAGCAGAACGTAATGAGTAGTACAGAGCCCCCGCTATAGCGGGGGCGACTGTTTTAGGAAGTCCGAAAAAGTTTTAGAAAGTTCGAAAAAGATTGGGAAAAGTTAGTCAGCTTCCTGTGGGGTGCTTGGCCTGGGTCCAGCATCCCAGGGGTTGCGATGGCCTAGCTGACCGGTTGCGATCCCGTACATAATGACTGCCAAAAGAGCAGTCGCAAGACCCAGCCTGACGCCCAGTGAGTGGAAGGTGCCACGTTTGGTCTTGTCGCCCTGATCTTTCATCAGGTAGTAAAATCCGCTTCCCAGGCTGGCGATGAGTGCCAACATCAGAATGATTATCAGGGTTTTTAGCAAAAGGAGTCCCTCCTCAGGTGAGCGACCAGTATAAACCAGTCCGGCCCAGCAGGCTCGCTGTGAGGTTGCTCTGATGGCTTTCCGTCTAGAATTTGATTTCGAATGGCGTACTACCCTCTTTACGCTGTTGTTGCTGCCATTGCTGGTGTCCCTGGGGTTTTGGCAGCTGCAGCGTGCCGACGAGAAGGCGCTTTTGGCAGCGGTCTTTGAGCAACAGCAAGCACGACTCCCTGCCCCACTGAATGAGGTTAGCGCCTTTTCCGCCGACGAATTGGCGTATCTGCCTGTGTCGCTCAGCGGCAGTTATCGGCGGGGAGAGCATTTCCTGTTGGACAACCGGATGTATGAGCGCAAATTCGGCAATGAAGTGCTCTCGGTGTTTGAGTTAGACAGCGGGCAGCTGGTATTGGTCAATAGAGGTTGGATCGCCGCTGATCCCAGTAGGCAGTCGCTGCCGACCATTCCAGAAGTGAGCGGCCAGGTGAAAGTACGTGGCCATGTTTATGTCTCGCCAGGCGAACCCTATTTGTTAGCGGACGAGGCTTTAGGTGCATCCTGGCCGCGGCAAGTCCAGGCGGTAGAGATGGATAAGATGTCTGCGGTGTTGGGCCAGGGCATGTTTGGCTATCCTGTGCGTATAGAAGCCGACAGCCCCGGTGCCCTGACCGTGGATTGGCAAATCATCAACGTGAGCCCCGCCAAGCACCATGGCTATGCTGTGCAATGGTTTAGCATGGCTGCGGCATTGGCCTTGATATACCTGTTACGCAGCTGCAACCTGTGGCAGCTGATTCGAGGACGCTCCTCGAACCAAGCCGAGAACGAGTAAGTTATGACAGAAGAAAAGCAGATTCGGAATAATCGTCTGGTCTTGTTGATGATTGCAGGTATCCCGATCACCATGATTCTTGCCGCCAGCTGGCTGTGGTATTACGTGGTGAACGGTGACCTCGACCTGGTAAGTGCATTGGGTACGGCAAATAGCGGCCAGCTCTTGCAGCCGCCGCGACAGATTGATGAAGTTGCCATGACGACTGATACCGGCGCTGCAATGAAGTATGCCGACCTTCCGCGCAAATGGACCCTTGTGGTGGCCAACGATAGCGTCAGCTGCGATGCCAGCTGCGAGAACTCGCTTTATGTCACTCGCCAGATTCATGTGGCAATGGGAAAGGGGTTCAACCGCATAGGTCGGCTTTATCTGAGCGAGCGATCGTCCAGCGACACCGCGCTGGATGTCCCCCAATTGAGTGACAACCGCCCTGCCCCGGACTCTCTGGATGTGCTGCTGGAATCGGAGCATCGTGGCTTGAAGGCGCTAACCTTGTCTTCGGGCGGTTTTGAACAGCTGTTTCCTGAGCAGCGACAGGATAAAAGTACCTGGTATCTTGTGGACCCGGCGGGTTGGGTAATGATGTCCTACAATAGCGGCAACCACTACAAAGACGTGATCTCCGATCTTAAGTTTCTGTTGAAAAACTCCAGCGAGTAACCGCGTGATGGCAGATATACAGGACACAGAAGTCGCCACCTGGCGCGATTATAAAGAGCTGACCAAGCCCAATGTCGTGCTGCTGATGATTCTCACCTCGGCTATCGGCATGTTCATGGCCGTGCCGGGTATGGTGCCATTGGATGTTCTGATCCTGGGTAATCTGGGGATTGCTCTGTGTGCAGGTGCCGCGGCAGCTGTAAATCACCTGGTCGATCAGCGTATCGACCTGCAAATGGCTCGCACGCATAACCGCCCTATCGCTACCGGTCGCCTGAGCAACACCCAGGCCGCCTTGTTCGCGCTGATTATGGGCGGGTTGGGTATGGCTATTTTGATGGTGTTCATCAATCCCCTGACTGCCTGGCTCACCCTGGCGTCGCTGCTGGGTTATGCCTTCGTTTACACGATGTTCCTGAAGCGAGCCACGCCGCAGAATATCGTGATTGGCGGTCTGGCCGGTGCGGCCCCTCCCCTTTTAGGCTGGACGGCGGTGACGGGTGAGATTCATGGCCATGGCCTGCTTCTGGCCCTGATCATCTTCGCCTGGACACCTCCCCATTTCTGGGCTTTGGCGATTCATCGTCGCGAGGAGTACGCTGCGGTCGGGATTCCCATGTTGCCGGTAACCCATGGTGTGGCGTTTACCAAGCTACAAATTTTGCTCTACACCATTATTATGTTTCTGATTACCCTACTCCCCTACGCCACTAGAATGAGCGGCCCATTGTATTTGTTGGGTGCCGTGGTTCTCGGGATCGGCTTTCTTTATTGGGCGATAGAACTCATGCGGGGTAAGAACCCCAATGCGCCCATGGAGACCTTTAAATACTCCATCATTTATCTCATGGCCCTTTTTGTGGTGATGCTAGTAGACCATTATCTGTTCCCGGTAAGCACTTTATGACAGTAACTGATTCCCGCAATCCGACTCAGGCCCGAAACATTAAGATTACAGTGGCCGTCATACTCGTATTTATTACGATCATCGTGGCGGGCTTCGTTAATCGAGTACAGCAACCCAGAGTCATGACCAGCGCTGAAATGAAGGTAAATGGGTTGTATTTGCTGCAAACTCCGAGAAATTTCGGCGAAGTAAAGCTTATAGACCATCATGGCGAGCCGTTTACCAGGGCAAGCCTGGAGGGCCACTGGACACTCATTTTCTTCGGCTTTACTCACTGTCCTGATATTTGCCCCACGACCATGGCTTTCCTGGATAAGTTTACGGCGGAACTGGAGGGTACAGAGGCCGAGGACACAGAGGTGGTGCTGGTGACCGTTGATCCGGCGCGTGATACGGTAGAGCAACTTGCTGCTTATGTACCCTATTTTAATGAGGATTTCACCGGAGTTACCGGCGAGTTTCTGGATGTTCATCGATTTGCTACGGCTCTCAATACGCCTTTTCGTAAGGTGCCCGGCCAGGATGAAAATTACCAGGTGGACCATAGTGCCAATGTGGTACTTATAAACCCGCGCGGTGACTACCATGGCTTTTTCAAAGCCCCCCTGGACCAGGCCAAGATGAAGGTGACCTATCGATCGGCGCGGGTGCTCTGGGATCGTTAGCCTATCCCCGCGCCGCAAAAGTAGCGACTAGCGTTGTTAGGCCATCAAATAATTGCGATGTGGTGGTAGTAAGTACCAACTTATAATACGAAAAGGCCGCTTGCCTGGTCTTTTATAAGAGAGTTCTATTATGGCTTTAACACCCCCTATTGTCCTTGTAGATGGTTCGTCCTATGTCTACCGGGCCTTTCATGCGCTGCCGCCACTCACCAACTCCAAGGGGCAGGCCACGGGAGCGGTCAAGGGCGTGATAAATATGCTTCGCCGGCTGCTCAAGGATTACCCCGAAAGTCCGGTGGTGGCGGTGTTTGACGCTAAAGGCAAGACCTTCCGCGACGATATGTACCCCGAGTACAAAGCAAACCGTCCTCCTATGCCTGATGAGCTTCGTGAGCAGATCGCCCCAATTCATGGCATCGTCCGGGCGATGGGCCTGCCTTTCCTCTGCGTGGAAGGGGTAGAGGCTGATGACGTGATTGGCACCCTGGCGCGACAGGCGAGTGAACAGGGTAAAAATGTAGTGATCTCCACCGGCGACAAGGATATGGCGCAATTGGTCGATGAGCACACAACCCTCGTCAATACCATGACCGATACGGTGATGGACGAGGCGGGCGTGGAGGAAAAGTTCGGCATTCCACCAAACCTGATTATCGATTTTCTCGCCCTGATGGGCGACAAAGTCGACAATATTCCGGGAGTTTCGGGCGTAGGAGAAAAGACCGCGCTGGGGCTGCTGCAGGGAATAGGCAGCCTCGATGACATCTATGCCTCGCTGGACAAGGTCGCTGGGCTGTCGTTTCGCGGCGCTAAAACCATGGCTCCCAAGCTGGAGGCCGAAAAAGACAATGCCTACATGTCCTATCAGCTCGCTACCATAAAGACAGACGTTGCCCTGGATCAGCGGCCCGATGAGCTCGTCAATGGCGAGCCTGACCGCGAGGCCCTCGTAGACTGGTACACCCAGATGGAGTTTCGCTCCTGGTTGGAAGACCTGTTGGGGGAGGGCGAGGCACCGGTGATGGAACAGCTGGAAACCAGCTATGAGATTATTACTGAGCAACAAGAACTGAACCGCTGGTTACAGCAGTTAGAGGAGGCTGAGTTATTTGCCTTTGACACTGAGACCACCAGCCTGGACTACATGGAAGCGCAAGTGGTGGGAGTTTCGTTCGCGATTGAAGCGGGCAAAGCGGCCTACGTGCCCCTGGCTCACGATTATCTTGGAGCGCCGCAGCAGTTGGACCGCGATGCAGTACTGGCACAGATGAAGCCTCTGCTGGAAAACCCTGCCCAGGCCAAAGTGGGCCAGAACCTGAAATACGATGCCAGCGTATTGGCCAACCATGGCATTGCGCTGCGAGGCATTGATTACGACACGATGCTGGAATCTTATGTGCTCGACTCTACGGCGACGCGTCATGATATGGATAGCCTGGCACTGAAATACCTGGGCCAAAACACGATTCACTTTGAAGATATCGCAGGGAAGGGCGCCAAACAGCTCAGTTTCAACCAGATTAAGGTAGAGGAAGCGGGTCCCTACGCCGCTGAAGATGCTGATATTACGCTGCGCCTGCACCAAACCCTTTGGCCCAAGCTCGAAGAGCAGGCCAGCCTGGTACCTGTTTTCACGGACATTGAACTACCGCTGGTGCCTGTACTCTCTAAAATTGAGCGCCAAGGTGCATTGCTGTCTTGTGAAATGCTGCATCAGCAGAGCACTGAGCTTGGTCTCCGTTTAGAAGAGTTGAAGTCGGATGCCTACGAGTTGGCGGGGCAGGAATTCAATCTCGGGTCCCCCAAGCAGTTGGGCGAAATACTGTTTGAAAAGCTCGAGCTTCCAGTCATCAAAAAAACCCCCAAAGGTGCCCCGAGTACCGCCGAAGATGTGCTGGTGGAGCTGGCCCTGGACTACCCATTGCCAAAATTGCTGTTGGAGTACCGCAGCCTTTCCAAGCTCAAATCGACTTACACAGACAAATTACCCGGTATGGTAAACCCGCAGACAGGCAGGGTGCATACCTCTTATCACCAGGCCGTAGCAGCGACCGGACGCTTGTCGTCTTCTGACCCTAACCTGCAAAATATTCCGATCCGTACGGAGGAGGGCAGGCGGATACGCCAGGCGTTCATTGCCCCGCAGGGCTTTCGTATCGTGGCTGCAGACTACTCGCAGATCGAGTTGCGCATCATGGCGCATTTGTCCGATGACCCCAGCTTGCTCAAGGCCTTCAAGGAGGGCCAGGATGTGCACCGCGCCACCGCGGCCGAGGTTTTCGAGGTTAGCCTGGATGAGGTTTCTGGCGATCAACGACGTAAGGCCAAGGCGATCAACTTCGGCCTGATCTACGGTATGTCTGCATTTGGGCTGGCCAAACAGTTACACCTGGGGCGCCACGAGGCTCAGGAGTACATCGATCGATATTTTGAGCGTTACCCTGGAGTGGCCGAATATATGGATCGCACTCGCGCCATTGCCAAAGAACAGGGCTATGTGGAAACCCTGTTTGGTCGGCGTCTTTATTTGCCGGAAATCAATGCCCGCAACAAGATGCGGGTGCAGGCTGCCGAGCGCACCGCCATCAATGCTCCCATGCAGGGCAGCGCAGCGGACATCATCAAGCGCGCGATGCTGTCAGTCGACGACTGGCTGGAACAGGGTGATGCCAACGCTCGCATGATCATGCAAGTCCACGACGAATTGGTGCTGGAGGTGGCTCACGATGAAGTGGAAGCAGTCAGTGAGCAGGTTTGTAGCCTGATGTCTGGCGCTGCCGAGCTCGCAGTACCTTTGCTGGTTGAGGCCGGCGTCGGCGATAACTGGGACGAAGCGCACTAGGCGCTTTCGTTTCCTGGATGCCACTCCCGCGGATCAAGCCGGTAATACGCCTGTAGCTCTGCGAAGAGTTCAGGCCTCACTTTGTGAAGCTGTTGCGGCTGTTCAAAAAAGGCTTCGGTTGCGACAGCAAAAAATTCCGCCGGATTCGTTGTGCCGTACTGGTCCATTACTGTGGCCAGGCCATGCTGGCTGCGATGGCGCAAATCCTCAAAATTCTCTGTAAATACTCGCGCCCATGACTGATAGCTGTTGCTGCGCAGGGGAGGGGCTCCATTGGTGGAGCCCGAAAGGCCGTCCAACTGGTGGGCAAATTCGTGCAGCACCACGTTGTGTCCGTCGCTAAAGTCAGACACGCCCTTTTCAACGTCGTCCCAGGACAGGATGACCTTGCCGTTACTCCACGATTCTCCCAGCAGGTCGTGCCCGGCCATTGCGACCGTGCCGTTGTCGTGCATTTGAGGCCTTTCTGCGCGAAAAGCATTGGGATAAACCAATATAGAAAACAGCTTGGGGTAGGTCTGCCAGCCTTTGTTGAGCAATAACAGGCAAGCTTGACCGGCGATGGTAATACGGATCTCGTCAGTGATTGTCAGGCCGGCGCAACCATAGAACTTCTTGCGTGCGACGAACAGCTGGATGAGTTGCTGTAACTGGCGCTGCTGGTCTACGCCAAGGGTGCCATAAACAGGCAGACTGTGGGCCAATATGGCCTGCCAAGCGGCAGGAAAGGGTTTCCGTCGAATCCACTTATCACGCAAGAAAGTCTGGTAAATGAATAGTCCGACGCCTGCGGATACGATCAATAAAAAAATGGTTGTGGCCATCTAACAAAAATTCCCAAGTGGTTGAACTCCTGGCCCGGTTCCGGGTCAGAGTTTAGGTAGCCAATGCTACATCCCTATAGAAGACTTCACCTCCATGAGTCTTCGCGAGCAAGTCTCTTTCCCCAGAGACGCTAGGTGTCCCGGTTGCCTTCCCCCTAGAGGCAACCGGGTTTTTTTTGCCTGCGCTAAAGCGGTTCGGGCTAGCAGCTCTCGATTCCTTCATCATCTGCGTAAACACTGACATCGGTTAGCCAACTGTCCAGCACTTCAACCAGCTGCTGGTGGCCACTGTGCTTGAGAGCGGAAAAAAGTTGTACCGAGACCAAGTCCTCGTGGGCCTGCATTGCCTTGCGCACACCCAGCAGCGAATTATTGGCGGGGCCTTTCTTAAGCTTGTCGGCCTTGGTCAGCAGAATATGCACTGGCATATGAGCGGTGAGCGCCCAGTTCAGCATTTGCTCGTCAAAAGGCTGTAGCGGGTGGCGTACATCCATTAATAGCACCATGCCGCGCAGGCACTGCCTTTTCGCCAGGTAATTCTCTAACTGTTTTGTCCACTCTTTCTTTACCGCGACCGGGACCTTGGCAAAGCCGTAGCCGGGCAGGTCGACCAATCGCTGGCTCGAAGACAGCTCGAAGAAGTTGATTAGCTGGGTGCGGCCCGGGGTCTTGGATGTTTTCGCGAGCTTCTTATTGTTGGTTAAGCTGTTGATTGCACTCGATTTTCCCGCATTAGACCTGCCCGCGAACGCGACCTCCCAGCCCTCGTCTGGCGGGCATTGATGGAGCTTGGCAGCACTGGTTAGATACTCCGCCGCGCGGTAGTTCGGGGTCGCTGGGCCTGGCATTTGCTCCTGGTTGGACATTGTGTGGTATTGCCTTTGTAGGTGTGGGTAACTCGTATATAATGCCACAGCTTTTTTCGACCGTTATCAAAAGCTTGCGTGGACAACCAGTCCACTATCAACTGTGGGGTATCTCATGAACAAGATTTTTGCTGCCGCTCTGGTACTGTGCGCCACAGGCGCCATCGCAGAGCCTGACATGGACAAGTACAACAAGAGCTGTGCCGTATGCCACGCGACTGGCGCAGCTAACGCACCCAAGACTGGCGATGCAGCCGCCTGGGAGCCGCGCCTTGCCAAGGGTATGGAAACACTGGTTGCATCTGTGGCTTCTGGCCTTAACGCTATGCCGCCCAAGGGCATGTGTTTTGACTGCTCTGACGAAGACTACCAAGCCCTGATTGAGTTCATGGCCAAGCCAGCGGAATAAACTGGCGTTTAACTACGTAAATTCTGGAATGAAGATGAAGAAGATTTTGATCCTGGCCAGCCTGTTGATGGGCTGGACCCAAATAGCGACTGCACAACCGGGTGATGCCGCTGCTGGAAAAGAGATGACCGCCGTTTGTAGCGCTTGCCATGGCGCAGATGGAAACAGCGCGGCAGCGACCTTTCCCAAGCTGGCAGGCCTGGGTGAAAAGTATCTGCTCAAGCAATTGATGGACATTCGCGACGGTGCGCGTCCGATCGCTACCATGGTTGGTCAGCTGGACGGTAAATCCGACCAGGACCTGGCAAATCTGGCTGCGTTCTATGCGGGTCAGGCGCGCTCAGGCAGCCAGGCTAATCCCGATTTGGTGGCTCTGGGCGAGAAGGTCTATCGCTCCGGGGTTGCAGAGCGCAACGTGGCTGCCTGCACCGCGTGTCATTCGCCAAATGGTAAGGGCAACGCCCCTGCCGGCTTTCCTGCTTTAGCCGGGCAACATGCAGACTATATTGCTGCCCAGCTCAAGGCTTATCGCAAAGGCTACGAAGACGACAGCGGCCGAACCAACGATGGCGACACCAAGATTATGCGGACAACGGCATTTGGCCTTTCCGACAAGGAAATCGAGGCTGTTGCGAGCTACGCCGCCGGCTTGAAGTAAATCGCAGTTATCGTTAAAAAGGTGGCAGTATGCCGCCTTTTTTTGTTTCGAAACGAACGCTCTGCCTGATTGGCTGTCTCAGTTAGGCATCTGTAATTCAAGGAGAATCCCAATAATGTTCAAGCGCATTCTGATGGTCATGTCACTGGTACTGTTTCCTCTTGCTGTCCAGGCTGAAGAAGCCTACGAGGCGGGCAAGGATTACGACATCATTAACCCGGCGATCCGCACCGCGGATCCTGCCAAAATCGAGACCGCTGAATTTTTCTGGTATGGCTGCGGCCATTGCTACACCTTCGAGCCAGTGATCGGTCAGTGGAAGAAGACCATAGCCGACGATGTTAGCTTCCGAGGCGTCCCTGCCATGTGGGGCGGCGCTATGGAACTGCACGCCAAAGCGTATTATGCCGCCAGGGCGTTGGATGTTGCCGAAAAAATGGACCAGGCGATGTTTCAGGCGCTAAACGTGGATCGCAAGCCGCTGCGCACAGAAAAAGAAATCGCCCAGCTCTTCGTCGAAAATGGCGTTGCAGAAGAGGACTTTTACAAAGCCTATAATTCTTTTGGCGTTAGCAGTCAGGTGCGTCAGGCAAACTCAACGGCTCGCGCAGCAAAAGTTACCGGAACACCATCACTCATGGTCAACGGTAAGTATATGATTTCGCCTCGTAAGGCAGGCGGCACTGCAAATATGCTGAAGATCGCTGACTACCTGATCGAAAAGGAGCGCGCTGCTCAGGGCAGTTAGATTTCAGCGCCTACACAAAAAAGCCCGGCAAGTAGCCGGGCTTTTTTGTGTGCAAATAGTTTTAAATCTTAAGCCACTCGGGTACAGGCAGGCCCTTGTTTTCAAGAAACACCGGGTTGAATAATTTACTCTGGTAGCGAGTACCGTAGTCACACAGAATAGTAACGATGGTGTGACCGGGTCCCAGTTCTTCTGCGAGTCTCACTGCACCTGCAATGTTCAGACCGGATGAGCCGCCCAGGCACAGCCCTTCGTTTTGCAACAAATCAAAAATGAAGGGCAGGGCCTCCTCGTCCGGGATGCTGAATGCAGTATCGACCTTTGCAGCTGCGACATTATCAGTAATATGGTTAATACCGACTCCCTCGATAATCGAGTTGCCTTCGCTGGATTCCAGCTCGCCGCTATTGAAATAACTGCTCAGTGATGCGCCGCAGGGGTCCGCGAGACCAATGCTTATTCCAGGGTTTTTGTCTTTGAGCGTAGACGAGACGCCAGCGAGTGTTCCGCCAGTGCCGACTGCGCAGATAAAACCATCGACCTTGCCATCGGTTTGTTCCCAGATCTCTACTCCGGTAGTGCGAGCGTGAATATCCATATTTGCCGGGTTATCGAATTGCCGCGCCCACACCGCACCCTTATCTTCCTTGTCTGCCAGCTTCTGCGCCAGGCGCTCAGCGGTGTGTATGTAATGCTTGGGATCCGCATAGGAGGTTGCGCCTACCAGGTGTAAATCAGCTCCCAGCAGCTCCAGGGAGTCGATTTTTTCTTTACTCTGGGTGATAGGCATAACGACCGTGCTGCTGTAGCCGAGGGCATTTGCCAGCAGGGTAAGTCCAATACCGGTGTTGCCCGCGGTGCCTTCCACAATTCGTCCGCCGGGCTTTAAGTCCCCGGATTTCTCCGCCGCCTGGATGATGCCAAGTGCTGTGCGATCCTTTACCGAGCCCCCGGGGTTGAGAAATTCAGCTTTGCCCAGAATGGTGCAGCCGGTGCGTTCGGATACTTGCTTGAGGTGAAGCAGAGGGGTGTTGCCGATAAGTTGAGTGACGTCGTGGGCCGTGTGCACGTGGCGTTCTCCGGAAAAATGCCCGCAGAGTATGCCACAGCCAGTGCTGGCGGGTCAGGTCGTGCTGCGGCGATGTTGCGAAAATGCGCGCAGGCTTAGCAGCACTGCTATCAAGGTGATGATGAACATAGCGATAAGCATGGGCTGTGGGCTGTCGGTAAGAACCGCGCCCACTGCTGCGGTTCCGATAGCTGATAGCCCCATCTGGATAAAACCAAGCAGTGCTGACGCGGTGCCTGCAATGTGTGGGAATGGTGCCAGGGCGATGGCCATCGCATGGGGTAGCACCATGCCCATGCCAATGGCATAGACGGTCATAGGCAGCATCAGAACCCAGATACTCTCTGGATACAACGATGCTCCAGCCCACATGCTGCTTGTGGTTAACAGACAAATCACCGCGCCCGCCAGCATTGTCTGTTGAGAGTCGAAGTAAGATGTCACCCTCGCACTGACGCCACTGCCGACGATATAGCCGGCCACCGTAGAGATAAAAATAAACCCGAAATATTGGATCGGCACGCCCAGCATTTCAATGTAAACAAAGCTTGCCGAGGAAAGGTAGGCCAATAGCGCGCTGTAAATCAGTGCACTGGCTACAGTTACTAACAGATAAGATGGGTCGGTAACGAGTTGCATGTAATTGCGGCCGATACTCAGTGGGTGCAGGCTTTGTTTTTTGGGCAGGGATTCCGCCAGATACACCTGGATGAGCAGGATCATTAGTGCACCGTAACAGGCAAGGAACAGAAAAATCACCGGCCAGGGCAGGATGAGTAAGAGTAAGCCGCCCAGCGTTGGCGCAACGGCCGGCCCCAGCGCCATTAGCATGGCGATGAGAGATAAGGCTTTTGCCGCTCGCTTCGGTCCAAATATATCGCGCGTCACGGTGCGCGCCAAAGTGGGGCCGACACAGGCGCCAACACCCTGCAGAAACCTGAAGCCGAGTAATTCTTCGATGCTTGTCGATTGAGCGCAACCCAGGCAGGCTGCCACGAAAATGACGGTGCCACCGGTAAGAATCGGCTTGCGGCCAAAGCGATCGGCCAACGGCCCGCACGCCAGGTGAAACACTGCAAATCCGGTGAGGTAGCTGCTCAATGTGAGATGCATGTGACCGATGTCGGTGTCCAACGCACGCATCATGTTGGGCATGGCTGGCAGGTACATGTCGACACTCAGGGGGCCCAGCGCAACCAGGGCGGCGAGTAGGCCAAGCAGCCAGGGTGAGTCGGGGTTTAGGTGTCGGTTGGCCATGGGCGGGGGAGGGTAGCCCATGGCCAGGGGGAAGGGAAGTGGGGCGCGTTACTTCTCGAAGTTCATCACGGTTTTCCACCAGAGCTTTGGCGCCAGCGCTCGCCATAGATAAAGAAATTTAGCCTCGCTGGGGTAAATAATGTCCTTGTCTTTGGCGACGCCTTTCTCGATGGCATTGATGATTTTTTCGGGGTCAGCCAATCGTCCTTTTTCCTTGGATTCAGCAATGCTTCCGGGAGCGTCTGTGTTAATGGTTTGATCGACCAGGGGAGTATTGACTGCTGGCGGGCATACCAGATGGGCGCGGACACCGGAGCCTCGAATTTCGTTTTGCAACACCTCGATATAAGCGTTAACCGCTGCCTTGGTGGCACAGTAAGCCCCCATTTTGGGCACCAGGGCGATGCCAGCAATGGAGCCAAACGCGATAATGCGCCCGGCTCCCCGTGCCTGCATTGAGGGCAGCACCGCGCGGACCATGTAGGTAGTGCCAAAATAGTTGATACGGAACAGCTGCTCCATACCCTCGTGGCTGTGCTGCGCCAGAGTGAACGCGGGCATCAGTGCGGCCGCGTGTACCAGAATGTCCACCGCGCCTAATTGTTCCTCTACCTGCGCCACTTTGCTATTAACGTCCTCAAGACTGGAAATGTCGCAGTGGTAAGCGGTGATGTTGCCGGATTCTGCCGCAGTTGCCTCAAGGCCCTGCTGGTTGACGTCAAAAATGGCGACCTTTGCACCGTTTGCCGCCAGTCGTCGGGCATAGATTTGTCCCATGCCGCTTGCGCCGCCGGTCACCAGCGCTACTTTACCGTTTGCATCCATTGAATCTCGATCCTTGTATTTTTAGGCGAGCGCTCATACTGCGACTCCCCAGCCCGGTGAACAAGCCCCTGAACGGCCAGCCAGACTTGTATCTTTTTGCAGACAGGTTCAGGTTTTCAGCTCTGTCGTATCGTCGATGTGGTCCAGTGGCAGCCTGGTGCGCTGCACCACGCGCCGCAACTCGAAGCTTGAGTGGACACCGGTAACCCCGGGAATGCGCGTGAGTCTGCCCAGCAGGAATTTCTCGTAGTATTCCATGTCTGCGACCACGGCTTTAAGCAGGTAATCTGATGACTGGCCGGTAACCACGGAGCACTCCATGACCTCTGGGTAACTCATGACCTCCTGCTCAAACGCCTCGAAGCGGTCCGGTGTATGTCGATCCATGCTGATGCCGATGTAGGCGGTCAGTTTGAGCCCGAGCATTGACTGGTTGAGCAATGTGACGTGAGAGTCAATCAACCCGGACTCTTCCAGTCGCTTTACCCTGCGAGAGCAGGGAGTAGGGGACAGCCCCACCAGCTCTGCCAGCTCCAGGTTACTGATACGCGCATTGCGCTGCATGGCGTTAAGGATTTTTTTGTCTGTGCGGTCCAGCTTCATGGTCTTTTGGCGTCCTCGCGGTAGCGGTTTTGAGAGGTATCACGACAATTATTGGCGTAATTGTAGACAATAACACTCTTATGTAGATGGATTATGGTGATTTATTGCTGTTTATTGCCAAATTGTTGCTATATTTGCAATCAATCCCTATCCGCTCGCGAATATACTGTGCGCCTGGCTGCACATTCACCCGCGCGAAAGGCTATCCAGTACCATCCCCTCTGGCAGGCTGCGCATTAATCCCCAAAAGGGCCCGCGCCCGCGGGTGAACAGCCACCCAATAAAGACAAGCGGTGAAGTCATGAGCAATTTTGATCACAAGAAGTACAAACCTTTCGAGCCGGTTCGCAAGGCAGATCGTCGCTGGCCTGACCAGGTCATCGACAAAGCACCCCTGTGGTGTAGTGTGGATTTGCGCGATGGCAACCAGGCGTTGATTGAGCCGATGACTGCGAGCCAGAAATCCCTGTTATGGGACCAGTTGGTAAAAATCGGCTTCAAGGAAATTGAGGTTGGTTTCCCCTCTGCCTCAAGCCATGACTATGACTTTGTCAGGGAGCTGATTGAAAATGATCGGATACCAGAGGATGTGACCATCCAGGTGCTGGTCCAGGCTCGCAAGGAGCTGATTGAGAAAACCTTTGAGTCCCTCAAGGGAGTGCATCGCGCCGTTGTTCACGTTTATAACTCCACCTCAACTGTGCAACGCGAACAGGTGTTTGGTTTGGATCGCCAGGGCATCATTGATATTGCGACCAATGGAGCGGAGCTGGTTCAGGCCTGTGCGGAAAAATACCCTGAGACCGAGTGGGTCTTCGAATACTCACCGGAGAGTTTTACCGGCACGGAGCTGGATTTTGCTGTAGAGGTTTGCAACGCGGTGACAGCGGTGTGGCAGCCCACCCCAGCGAAGCCGGTCATTATTAATCTTCCGGCAACTGTGGAAATGAGCACACCAAACCTTTATGCGGACCAGATAGAGTGGTTTTGCGACAACGTAGCCAATCGCGACAGTCTGTTGATTTCCCTGCATACCCATAATGACCGCGGTTGCGCTGTCGCGGCAGCAGAACTCGGAGTGATGGCAGGTGCTGATCGGGTGGAGGGCACCCTGATGGGCAATGGTGAGCGCACCGGCAATATGGACGTCGTAACGATGGCCATGAATCTTTACAGCCAGGGCGTGGATCCAAAGCTGAACCTGGCTAACATGGATGAAATTATTCGCACTGTGAAAGAGTGTACGCACTTGCCAGTGCATCCGCGTCACCCCTGGGCCGGTGAGCTGGTCTTTACCGCTTTTTCTGGCAGTCACCAGGACGCCATTAAAAAATGTTTGTCGCGACGCGATGAAGATGAGGCCTGGGATGTGGCCTACCTGCCAATTGACCCGGCCGATATTGGCCGCTCGTACCAGGAAGTTATTCGTATCAATAGTCAGTCTGGCAAGGGCGGAATTGCCTACGTTCTGGAACGGGATTATGGCTTTGAGCTGCCACGCTGGCTGCAGGTTGATTTCAGTTCAGCGGTGCAAGCTTTCGCGGAGGAAAAGGAGACCGAGGTTGGCTCCGATGACATCTTCTCATTGTTCCAACAGACCTATCTGAATGGAGAGGGACGGTGGCAGTTGGGTAACTTCACGGTGTCTCGAGAAGACCATGTCGACAAGCTGCAAGCCGAGCTTACCCGAGGTGACGCCCAGGAGACCATCACCGGTACCGGCAGCGGTGTGGTGGCATCCTTTGTCGATGCAATGGAGAAATTTACTGGAAAAAACATCGTTTTGGTGGAGTACAGCGAACACGCACTCAGCCAGAGCGCAGATGCCGAAGCGGTTTGTTACATTCAGCTGAATATCGAAGGCGATCGTTTCTGCGGCTGCGGGCGCAGTCACGACATCGTACAGGCGTCACTGGATGGTATTTTGCGCGCCATTAATAAATCGGCAGAGCGAGAACAGAACGCAGCTGCCTGATCACTGCTCGCCCACTCAGTAAGGATGTCTGGTGAAATAGTCTTTGGCGGCTTCTTTAACCTTTGGCGCCAGCCATAGTGTGGCGGTCATGGTGGGTATTGCCATCAGGCCATAGGCGGCTGAAATCAGGTTGAAGACAATGTCGAGACTGACCAGCGAGCCGAAAATCACCGTCGCAACGAAAAACCAGCGATAGTGATGTTGGACTTCTGCGCCAAACAAAAAACCGAAGCACTTGGCGCCGTAGTACCACATGGTGAACATAGTGGTGGAGCTGAGTATCAGGGTGACAATGAAAAGTAATACCACGCCCACATTTCCCATCTCCCTGGAAAAAGCGTTCGATGTCAGGGTGATACCGCTGAGGTCTCCCGGGTTTTGCCAGTTGCCGGCGATCAGGATCACAAGAGCGGTGCAGGTGCAGACAATCAACGTGTCTGCCACCGGACCCAGCATTGCGACCAGGCCTTCACGAATCGGTTCATTGGTGCGGGCTGCGCCGTGGGCCATGACTTCAGTTCCAACACCTGCCTCATTGGAAAATGCCGCCCGGCTTATGCCAATGAGCATGACTCCCAGCAAACCCCCACCCGCAGCCTCTGTGCTGAATGCGCTGTTAACAATGCTTGCCAGCAGCGCGGGAATCTCATTCAGGTGGGATGCCAGTAGATACATGGTCATGGCCATATAAAGCATCACCATTAGCGGTAACACTGTCACCGCGACGCTCGCCACGCGCTTCAGCCCGCCGAAAACCACCGTTCCTACCACCAGGGCGAGCACCAGGCCAATTGCACTGTTGACCAGCAGGGGCTCTTGAGCAGGAAACAGGTTTTCGCGAATCAATGCAGTTAACTGGTTCGCCTGATACATGGGTAGTGTGCCGATGAGGCCCGCCAGGGAAAACAAAATCGCAAGCGGATATAAAGACTTGGGCAGTGCTTCACGGATAATGTACATGGGGCCGCCCTGTAGCCGGCCCAGGCTGTCCTCCCCGCGGTACATAACACCCAGGCTACAGGTGAAAAACTTGGTTGCGATGCCCACCAGGGCCGAGATCCACATCCAGAAAACTGCACCCGGACCGCCGGCGACGACTGCCAGTGCTACCCCCGAAATGTTGCCCAGACCCATGGTGCCGGAGAGCGCTGCGGCAAGCGCCTGACCGTGGCTCAATTCTCCGGGCTGATCCGGAGTGTTGTGTCGGCCCAACATCAGCCCCACGGCATGGCCGAAATGTCGGTATGGCAGAAAGTGAGAATAGAGTGCGAAAAACAGGCCGCCCAGTAATAAAAGCATGACCAGCGGTGTACCCCACACGGCATTGGCAAAGTTGATCGACAGTTGTTCGAGCGCTTGCATGCTTTGTTCTCTATTATTTGGCCCATACCGTAACATGGCGGGAGCAGGGCTTGGCAGTTAAACTGCCGCAGTAACTGTACCTGTAGACCTTAAGCCCATGGCAAGGTCTGGCTGAATTTGAGCCAGACCCGTTCGGGACCGCTTTGTGAAGGAGATGACAGATGAACGAAAGGGCAGCGCCGGTGCTGGAAGATGTGCAGCAGGCGTGGCGTAGAATTTCCCCTCACCTTCACCGAACACCGGTGATGTCCAGCCACCTGTTGGATGAGTTGACTGGCGCCAAACTGTTTTTCAAGTGTGAGCATTTGCAAAAAGCGGGTTCATTCAAGGCCAGGGGCGCTACCAATGCGGTGCTGGGCCTCGATGATGACGAGGCAGCGGCGGGAGTCGCGACCCATTCATCGGGCAATCATGGCGCGGCCCTGGCAATGGCGGCCAGGGCTCGCCAAATTCCGGCGCATATTGTGATGCCCTCTAACGCACCCAATGTTAAAAAGGAGGCGGTTGCCGCATACGGAGGTCTGATCATTGAATGTGAACCCACGCTGGCTGCCAGAGAAGCGACGGTTGCTGCAGTGGTCGGACAAACCGGAGCCCAGGAGGTTCACCCCTACAAGGATCCGCGCATTATTGCCGGACAGGGCACTGTATTGCTGGAACTGCTGGAACAGGTGGAAGATCTGGATGTCCTGGTAGTGCCCGTGGGCGGCGGCGGGTTGCTGGCAGGAACCGCGCTAGCCGCGAAGGCTATAAACCCCAAAATTGAAGTGGTCGCGGTGGAGCCGGAGGGCGCAGATGATGCGTTTCGATCATTCGGGTTGGGCGAGTTACAGCCGCAGACTAACCCGCAGACGATTGCCGATGGTCTGCGTGCGGGCCTGGGTGAACTCAACTTCGACATCATCCGTAAACATGTAGACACAATCCTCACTGTTTCGGACACTTTGATCGTTGAGGCTATGCAGTTACAGTGGACTCGGATGAAACAGGTGATAGAGCCATCAGGGGCGGTAAGCTTCGCCGGAGTGCTTGAGCATCCGGAGCGATTCCGACGCCGGCGCGTGGGTGTGGTGGTGAGTGGCGGCAACGTAGATCTGGATAATTTACCCTGGTAATACTGGAGGGCGTTTGACACAAACAATTCGCAAGGCCCTGCTATCCGGGATGCTGCTGACCCTGGCGGGCTGCAGTAGCACCACGTTTGTTTATAACCGGTTGGACTTCATTATTCCCTGGTATATGGGGAAGTACGTGAGCCTGGACCGTGAACAGAAGGCTTTTCTCGACGGAGAGTTGCAACCATTTCTCGCCTGGCACCGGAGTGAAGAACTGCCGGCCTATCTGCTACTGCTGGACGCCTTGGAACAAACGCTGGACGGCGAGGTAAGCCAGGCTCAGGTAGCAGACATCGCCACCCGGTTTGAGGGTGCCTGGCAACGCATCGAACTGCAGGGCCTTGAGTGGATGCTCGCGCTTGGTGAGCAGTTGTCGCGTGAACAGCTGGAAGAATTTACCGAAAACCTGCGTGAAAAACAGGTGGAATACGAAGAAGAGTACCTGCCGCGTACCGACGAAGAGTACCGGGAAGAGGCTTACGAAAATCTGAAGGACTCGGCTCAGGACTTCATGGGCCGACTGGATGCAGAGCAACGCGGCAACCTGAAGCAGGCGGCGCAGGACATGCGTCGCGCTGACGGTATCTGGTTACGGGAAAGGGCGGCCTGGCTCGAGCGCAGGGAAGTCCTGTTGCAGCGTGAAGAAGGCTGGCAACAAGGCATCCGTGATGCCCTTGCCACCCGGGATCAGACCACGTCTGCGCAATACCTGGAAGTGTTTGAACATAACAGCCAGATGATTTTTAAGGCACTGGCACAAGTCGCCAATGCTCGCACAGACAAACAGGATCGTAGACTTCGCAAAAAGCTCGATGACTTTCGAGAAGACATCGAGTCCCTTATAGCGGAGCAATAAACCGTTGGGGCGTTGCGGGTACGATCTTTTAGCCGTGCGTGAGTAGCTCGCGGCGCTCCTACTCAGTCCAGTAGCGACAAATCGCGAACGGCCCCCTTATCGGCACTGGTTGTCATTTTGGCGTAAACCTTGAGCGCGGCACTGACCTTACGCGGTCTTGCATCTACAGGCTGCCAAGCCTTGTCGCCTCTGGCCTCCATGGCCTCACGCCGCGCCGCTAGCTCTTCCCTGGATAGCTTCACGTTAACGCTGCGTTCAGGAATATTAATTTCGATAAGGTCGCCATTTTCCACCAGGGCAATGGCACCACCGGCCGCGGCTTCTGGAGAGGCATGTCCGATAGACAGGCCGGAGGTGCCGCCAGAGAAGCGGCCGTCAGTCAGCAGGGCACAGGCTGCGCCCAGGCCTTTGGACTTGATGTAACTGGTGGGGTAGAGCATCTCCTGCATGCCTGGACCTCCACGGGGACCTTCGTAGCGAACGATAACCACGTCACCGGCTTTCACCCTGTCTTCAAGGATGTCGGCCACCGCTGCTTCCTGGCTTTCACAGACATGTGCGGGGCCAGAGAAAACCAGAATGGACTCGTCAACGCCCGAGGTTTTTACCACGCAGCCATTCTCTGCAATGTTGCCGGTGAGGACTGCCAGACCCCCTTCTAACGAGAACGCATTCTCCAGGGAGCGAATACAACCGTCGTTGCGATCATCGTCCAGTGATGGCCACCGCGTGTCCTGGCTGAAAGCGGTTTGGGTGGGAATACCCCCTGGGCCGGCGCTGAAAAATTTAAGAACCTCGGGATCGTCTGTACGCACTATATCCCAGGTATCCAGAGCGTCCCCCATAGTAGGACTGTGAATGGTTGGGCTGTCGGTATGGAGCAGACCGGCGCGATCAAGCTCGCCCAGAATACCCATGACGCCGCCGGCACGGTGGACGTCTTCCATGTGGTATTTGGGGGTGTTGGGGGCCACCTTACATAGTTGCGGAATTTTGCGAGACAGCCTGTCGATGTCTTCCATGGTGAAGTCCAGCTCGGCCTCCTGGGCCGCGGCCAGCAGGTGCAAAATCGTATTGGTGGAGCCGCCCATGGCGATGTCCAGGCTCATGGCGTTTTCAAAAGCTTTGAAGTTACCGATGTTGCGCGGTAGCACTGACTCATCCTCCTGCTCGTAGTAACGCTTGCAAAGGTCTACGACCAGGCGGCCGGCACGCAAAAATAATTGCTCTCGGTCGGCGTGGGTGGCGAGGGTAGAACCATTGCCAGGCAACGATAAGCCCAATGCCTCGGTGAGGCAGTTCATGGAGTTGGCGGTGAACATACCGGAGCAGGAGCCGCAGGTGGGGCAGGCCGAGCGCTCGTACTCCGCAACCTGTTCTTCGCTGGCGGAGTCGTCTACGGCAATGACCATGGCGTCTACCAGGTCTAGCTTGTGTTCCGACAGCTTGGTCTTGCCAGCTTCCATAGGCCCGCCGGATACGAAGACAACGGGGATGTTCAGGCGCATGGCCGCGTTGAGCATTCCTGGTGTGATCTTGTCGCAGTTGGAGATGCAGACCATGGCGTCGGCGCAGTGCGCATTTACCATGTATTCCACGGAATCGGAAATGATATCTCGGGATGGCAGGCTGTAGAGCATGCCGTCGTGGCCCATGGCGATACCGTCATCCACGGCGATGGTGTTGAACTCCTTCGCTACGCCGCCGGCAGCCTCAATTTCCCTGGCCACCAGTTGCCCCAGGTCCTTGAGGTGCACATGACCCGGTACGAACTGGGTGAAGGAATTTACAACCGCGATAATGGGTTTGCCAAAGTCGCCATCCTTCATGCCGGTAGCGCGCCAGAGTGCGCGAGCGCCGGCCATATTGCGGCCGCCGGTGGAGGTCTTTGAGCGATAGTCAGGCATGATCGTGTTCCGTTTGAAGTTGCGACGTCTATTGAAGCCGCAGTTGAGTCAAAAAGCAGGCCGCGAAGGATAGCAAAAAATACAGGAAGTTTCTTCGGGCCAGAGCCGCATGCAGCACCTTGGACTAGACTGATTGCGAGACAGAGTTAAAGGGCGCAGAGGATGTTGGAGGGACAGGTAGCGGTTGTTACTGGCGGTGGCAGAGGAATAGGGCGTTCCATTGCAAAGGAGCTTGCTTTGCGGGGTGCAGCGGTCGCATTGATGGGACGAAGTCTGTCTCATTTGCAGGCGACGGCGGAGGAAATTGAGGCGGCGGGTGGCAGGGCGCTCGCAATTCCTTGCGATGTTACTGCAGCGACTGAGGTCACCGCCGCCCTGGCACAGTCCGACAAGGAGCTGGGGCCTTTGACCTTGCTGGTGAATAATGCCGGAGTCGCTGATGGCGGGCGCTTGTGGGAGATGCCGGCTGAAGATTGGTGGCGAGTGATTGAGGTGAACTTGAAGGGCCCTTTCCTGGTTTCGCATGCCGCGTTGCCTGGACTGGTGGCCCGCGGTACCGGACGGATTATCAACATCGGCTCCTATGCGGCGAATTCTGCGGGCATGGGCGGCTCTGCCTATTCAACATCCAAGGCGGCCTTGCAGCGGCTGACAGAGGGCATTGCGGCAGATCTTGAGGGCACTGGGGTGACGGCCCTTGCATTTAGCCCCGGCTTTGTTTGGACGGACATGGGTAACGACTACGATCGCTTTTTGCGCGCCAATGTGCCGACTTACGAAGGGATGGCTGACGACTGGGTGTTCCCGCCACAAGTCGCTGCCAACTTCTGTGCACGTCTGGCTGCCGGTGACGCAGATGCCTTATCGGGACGTTTGCTGCATGTGCGTGATGACCTGGATAAAATGATCGCAAAGGCGCAGCAAATTGCAGATGATGAGCTCTATACCTTGCGTCTTACACAGCCAGAAGACAGTGCTTAAATCGCGGTCAGCGCCGGGTGGATAGTGGGAGGCAGGCCCAGCTTCATCGGGCAGGCCTCGCCGAACTCCTGTTTGATGATGGCGATGACTTCACCGCTGCCGTCTCAGGCCAGGGCCTTGAAGAACACCTTGGAATTGCGCTGCAGATTATAAAGCGATTGCCTTTGACCCGGGAGCTGGTCGCGTGAGCTTTCCACAAAGCCTTGCTCGAGGAACCAATGGGCGGTTTGCGTACTCAGCACGAAGACCCGTTCCAGGCCCATATGCAGGGCTTCCTGTTCAAGCTCGGCCAGCAAACGTTGGGCTCGCCTGCCACCTCGGTAGTCGGGGTGGGTTACGATACAGGCCAGCTCACCGCAGTTGTCTTCGGGGAAGGGGTATAGGGCAGCACAGGCGATGGTTCGGCCGTCCCTCTCCAGCAAGCGGAACAGATCAATTTCGGTCTCCAGAAGCTCCCTGGAACGCTTGAGAAGAATACCCTGCTGCTCCAGCGGCTCGATCAACTCGAGGATTCCGCCGACATCGTCGATACCCGCCTGCCGGGATTTTTCATAGTCCCGGTTAGCGATCAAAGTGCCGCTGCCATCGTGGGTGAACAGTTCTTCAAGCAGGGCGCAATCATCCTGGTAACTGATAATCTGGCAGCGGGGTACACCCTGTAAACAGGCTTGTCTGGCGGTGTGCAGCAGCGCGCCCTGCTCAGCATTGGCCAGTGGAAGTTGTTCGATATCCCCCAGCGAAAGTTGCCGGATCAGATCACCCTCGGTATTGGTGATGCCCACTTCACTGCTGAACAGGATTAATTTGTCGGCGCAAATGGCAGCCGCGCAGTTCACCGCGATGTCTTCCAGCGCCAGGTTGAATATTTCTCCGGTGGGGGAGTAGCCCAGCGGGGAAAGCAGGACGATGGAATCATCACGCAACTGACGGTGGATGCCTTCAGTGTCGATGCGCCTGACTTTGCCCGTATGTTGAAAATCCACACCGTCGACGACTCCGGTTGGCCTGGCGGTGACGAAATTGCCAGAGCAAACCCGCATGTGGGAGCCCTGCATTGGGGAGTTGGGCAAGCCCATTGAGAGCAGGGCTTCAATTTGAGAGCGTAGCGACCCGGCGGCATCTTTGACGTGCTCCAGGGCATCCGTATCGGTAATCCTGACATCCTGATAGAAACTGCTCTCAATGCCTGCGGTCTCTAACCGTGAGGCGATTTGTGGTCGAGAGCCGTGAATCAACACCAGCCGCACACCCAGGCTTTTAAGCAGGGCGATATCATGAATCACATTGGCGAAGTTTTCGTGTTGCGCAACCTCGCCCCCCAGCATCAGCACAAAGGTCTTACCCCGGTGCAGGTTGATGTAGGGTGCGGTATTTCTGAACCAACGGATGTGAGCCCGGCCCGGCGTCGTCACTTTCTTTCCCAAGTCATTGATTATTAGCGAATTATCAAGGGTACAGAAAGCGTAGCCATTCACCTAGTGGAAATTTTCCACAATTGGGCAAGGGAAAAGGCCGCCTGAGCGGCCCTGTCGTGAGGTTTGGGCCCGTCAGGGTCAGTCGTATCAGTGTACGTGGCCGTGGGCGATTTCTTCTTCGCTGGCTTCGCGCACATCAACAACCTGTACGTCGAAATTCAGTTCGACGCCTGCCAGGGGGTGGTTGCCATCGATGACAATGCCGTTATCGCTGACTTCCTTGACCACGATTCGGCGCGCCTGGCCATCAGAGCCCTCGGCCTCGAAGGCCATGCCGGCTTCAATTTGCTCTACACCTTCAAAGGCTTCACGGGGTACGGTTTCAACCAGTTCAGGATGAAATTCTCCGTAGCCGTCTTCGGGGGCAATCGTAGCCTTGAGCGTAGCGCCAGCAGATTTGCCCACGAGCTCTTGCTCCAATCCGGGAATCAGGTTGCCAGCACCATGCAGGTAGGCCAGGGGCTCAGCCCCTTCGGAGCTATCGATAGTTTCGCCGGAGTCGTCGGTGAGGGTGTAGTGAATAGTGACAACGAGCTTATCGCCGATTAGTAAAGACATGATGTGCACTCCTGTTTTGCCATAGGTGGTGACGTACTGGGCCGCCACAAAAAAATTAGAAACGCCGTTCAATAAGCGGCTTAAGGCTGATGGGTTGCTGACTTATGAAAAACAGGAAGAGGAACGATACTGCTGAACTTAAATGCAGGCCATAAAGAGTAGCCATCGGCCGGGGCAGTATATCCGCAGCCTTGTCGGAGTCAATGCATGCGTTTATAAGCAGTAATGGCGTATGCAGCTTTCCAGCAGGCTTATGCAGGGCTTGATCTGGTCCAGCGGCATAAATTCGTCGGGCTGATGCGCCTGGTCAATGGAGCCCGGCCCCATGACAATAGTGTCCATGCCCAATTGCTGGAGGAAAGGAGCTTCGGTGGCAAAGGCCACGGCGATAGCGCTATGACCGGTTAGCCGCTCAGCCAAATTAACCAACTCACTATCAGCGGCCTGTTCGAACGGAGAGACATCCTGTATCAGTGATCGCAACTCAATATCCAGGCCCCTGGCTTGCCCAATGGCAGACAGTCGTGCGCGGATGTCTTCGCGCACCTGCGCATTGTCGCCGCCTGGCGTCATGCGCAAATCGAAATGCAGCTCGCTTTGGCCACAGATTCGATTGGGGCTGTCGCCGCCATGAATGCAACCCAGGTTCAGTGTGGGGTAGGCCACCTCAAAAAGCGGATTGCTGTAGCGCTCCGCCATCTCGGCGCGGAACATTACCAGGTCGCCCATAACCGAGTGCATGCCGTCCAGGGCGCTGTTACCCAGTGCGGGGTTTGACGAGTGCCCCGCTTGGCCATTGATATGAACCGCCTCCATCATAATGCCTTTGTGCATACGAACCGGCACCAGGGATGTTGGCTCACCAATAATGGCAGCCCTGGCCTTCGGTCGACCGGCGGCTGCCAGCGCCCTGGCCCCATTCATGGAGCTTTCTTCATCGGCGGTGGCCAGCAGAATCAACGGTTGCTGTAGCTCCGTGCTGCTGAAGCTTGCCGCTGCCGCCATGGCCAGGGGGAAAAAGCCCTTCATATCGGTGCTGCCCAGCCCATAGAGTCGGTTGTTGCGCTCACTGAGACCCAACGGATTGCTGTTCCAGCGGCCCTCATCGTAGGGCACCGTGTCTGTATGCCCTGCAAGCACGAGTCCCCCCGGGCCAGCGCCCCGGCTGGCGATCAGGTTGGCTTTACTGCCGTCGCTGTTGATGGGTTGAATATCGGTGGCAAAGCCCATGTCTTCTAACCAGGTTGCCAACAGGTCGATAACAGCCCTGTTGCCCTGGTCCCATCCTGGATCGGTAGAGCTGACTGAGGGTGTGCTAATCAGTTGCCCGAGCTGCTCGATAATGCGTTTTTCAGAATTGGGCATGCAGTTTTAGCCGCTCAGGTGAAGAAAAAATCTCACAGCGTTGATAGATCTGCGCTGCGATATGTTGGCCCTGAATCCAGAACCGGCAGGGAGAGTGTAGCCGCTGCAGAGAAACACCGCGACCTAGGGAGAGATCGCGGTGGGTTTTGTCGCTGTCTTGTCAGGGATTAAAGATGCCCTTGAACAGGAAGAAGAACAGGATCGCTAAACCAGCGCCGGCGGGCAGCGTGATAATCCAGGACATGAAAATATTGCCAATAACCCTTAGGTTCAGGGCAGCAATACCGCGGGCAAAACCTACGCCCAGTACTGCGCCTACCAGGGTGTGAGTCGTTGAAATGGGCAGCCCGGTAGCGGACGCAGTGACTACGGTGGCGGCGGCGCCCAATTCAGCGGCAAAACCGCGACTGGGGGTGAGCTCGGTGATCTTGCGACCCACCGTGGTGATCACTTTCCAGCCGTAGGTAGCGAGACCGATGACAATACCCAGGCCACCGATAAGCAGAATCCACCAGGGCATCACTGACTTGGCAGCAATCTCCCCGCCGGATTGAACCGTGCTAACAATGGCTGCCAGGGGGCCAACTGCGTTGGCGACGTCATTGGAGCCGTGGGCGAACGCCATAGAGCAGGCGGTAAATACCATGAGTATGGCAAATACCCGCTCCACACTGGCGAAGCGATTGTCAGGGTCGTGGTCGTCCTTGATATTGCGTAATAGCATGGCGCCGAAGAATGCGACCACGAGGCCGATTAAGGCCGAGACGGGCACGGCGTTTGCGAACTTGCTACCCAGGCCCAGATCAAACTCAAGCCCCACGTGCTTGAGACCCTTGAGTAGGGTGACCATGGATATCATGAAGCCCACCATCCACATGTAAACCGGGATGTACTTCTTGGCTCGGTTGAAGGGGTCTTCAGTATCCAGGATAAACTTCTTCACGCTCATGAACAGCCCGAAGGAAATGGTGCCGGCAAGCACCGGAGACACCACCCATGAGGCGACGATACCGCCAACCTTTCCCCAGTTGACGGCGTCCACTGCAATCCCCACCGATGCAAAGCCAACGATGGCGCCAACGATGGAGTGGGTGGTTGAAACAGGCCAGCCTTTTATACTTGCGATGAGTAGCCAGGTACCTGCTGCCAGCAGGGCTGACATCATGCCGTAAACCATTAGCTGCGGATCGTCGGCCATCACCTGGGGGTCAATAATGCCTTTGCGAATGGTAGAGGTCACTTCTCCGCCGGCAAGATAGGCGCCCAGGAACTCGAACACCATGGCAATAAGTATTGCCTGTTTGATGGTCAGAGCGCGTGAACCCACCGAGGTACCCATGGCATTGGCCACGTCATTGGCACCGATGCCCCATGCCATGAAGAAGCCAAACAGGCAGGCCATGATCAGGAATACGCTACCGTATTGAGCAATAATTTCCATTATTCAGCCCTTCGTTATTTTGCTAGCAATATTTGCAGGTGATCGCCGACTTTTTCGGCACAATCCGCCAGTGAGCCCAGTAGTGCCATGGCTCGGTAATAGAACATCACGTCAACCGGAGGCAGCTCGCTCTCCAGCTTGAACAGTTTGCGGCGCAGGCTGAACTGTTGTTTATCAGTGCGTCGCTCCAGCTTGTCCAGCTCTTTCAGCATGGCTTCCACGCGCTTGACCTCGCGGCCAGTGAAGCCAACTTCCAATAGTTCGTCCAGTTCCTGGATAGCGGCGAGTGCTTGTCCGCAACAGGCTACGCTGGTTTGGGTCAGCTCCAGTACTGCCGGGGCCAGTTTCTCCGGGAAGCGCATGTCCCGACCCATCAGGATACTGGCGAAATCTTGAGCGGTGTTGGCGACCTGATCCTGAATACTGACCAGTACTAGTAGGTCTGAGCGCGGCACCGGCAAGAACAGGCTTTTGGGTAAATGCCTGCGCACATCGCGCTTCATTTTGTCGGCGTTTTTCTCAGCGTCGGTAATGGCCTTGTGAATTTCCTTGGCCCGATCCCAATCGGCATCTACCGATGCTTGTATTAGTTCTGGAAGATGCTCTGCAGCTTCGAAAGCTACCTGCATATGCTCCTGGATGGGGCCTATAGGCGAGCGCCCGAACAGGCTGCCCAAAGGGTTTCTACCGGCCATGGAATGATCTCCATCTATCAAGGGTTAGTTCGGCGCAGTATAGGTACAAAGCGTCCGCCCGTCACGAAATGTTCGCACACTCCAGATCGGACTCGATGACCTATATCAAGGGGTGGCGCACAAGGCCCTGTGCTAGCATGAGTGCTCCAGATGCTGGCCAGGGATATAAGCCTTGACTCGCACCGGTTTATCTACAGGAAAAGCCAATATGGCAACACATTTCGGCGAACAGGCCATGGAGCATAGATTGGAGCTGGCCCCGCTGGCCCAACTGCTGTTTAGCGATGGGCGAATCACCCGGGAAGACATGCAACGGGTGACGCGCAATGCCCGGGTCAAGGTGCATCCGCTGATCTTTCTAGCTGAGCAAAAGCTTGAGGATCCTTCACGTCCGGGAAGCGTGCTGGATATGGACAGCCTGCTGTTATGGCTGAGTGCGACCACCGATCAATCGGTTTACTCAATCGATCCACTGAAGATTAACGTCACTGCGGTGGCAGATGTTATGTCCCAGGCCTTTGCCGAGCGTCATCGGATTCTCGCTGTTGAAGTGAAAGATGATGAAGTGTGGATAGCCTCAGCGGAGCCATTCATACACGGCTGGGAAGGCAACCTGGAACATGTATTGCGCAAGCGCATCCGCAGAGTGCTTGCTGACCCTCGTGACATTGCTCGCCACACTGCTGAGTTTTACACCATGGCGGTATCTGTTCGAGGTGCCCGGGGCACCGACAGCCTGGAGAACAAGCCCGGCACCTCCAATCTGGAGCAGATGCTGGAACTGGGCTCGATGAAGGAGCCCGACGCCAACGACCAACACATTGTTAATATTGTTGATTGGCTGTTGCAATACGCTTTTGAGCAGCGTGCCAGTGATATTCATATTGAGCCCAGGCGCGATGTGGGTAATGTCCGCTTTCGCATCGATGGCGTGCTGCACAGTGTGTATGAGTTGCCGCAGCAGGTCAGCGCTGCTGTGTCCAGTCGTATCAAGATTCTCGGCCGCATGGATGTGGCAGAAAAACGTCGGCCCCAGGATGGACGGCTGAAAACCCGCAGTCCGGAAGGCAATGAAGTAGAACTGCGACTGGCAACTCTGCCAACAGCTTTTGGTGAAAAGCTGGTGATGCGCATTTTTGATCCGGACGTACTGCAAAAGAGCTTTGAACAACTGGGTCTTGCAGAGGAAGACCTGCATCGCTGGGATGAAATGACCCAGACAGGCAACGGAATTGTGTTGGTCACCGGCCCTACTGGATCGGGTAAGACCACCACGCTTTATTCAACGCTGCGTCAACTGGCTACTGCCCAGGTCAATGTCTGCACGATTGAAGATCCCATTGAGATGATGGAAGAGGCCTTTAACCAGATGCAGGTGAACCACGGCATAAACCTGGATTTTGCCTCCGGTGTTCGCGCGTTGATGCGTCAGGACCCTGACATCATCATGATCGGCGAGATTCGAGATCTTGAAACTGCCAACATGGCGGTACAGGCGGCGCTTACTGGCCATCTGGTGCTCTCAACATTGCATACCAATGACTCGCCCAGCTCAATCTCAAGGATGTTGGAGCTTGGTGTTCCTGCTTACCTGATAAAGGCAACCGTGCGGGGCATCATGTCCCAGCGCCTGGTGCGAATTTTGTGCCCCAGCTGTAAAACCTGGGAGCCGTTGGACCCGGATGCCTGGCAGCAGTTAACAGCGCCCTGGCAAATTGAGCCGCCAGAGAAAGTGGCTAGACCGGTTGGCTGTAAAGAGTGCAGGGATACGGGTTATATGGGGCGCCAGGGAATCTACGAAGTGCTGGTAAATAGCCCAGCCTTGCAGAAGGAAATTCACTCGCAGTTGGAGAGCGCAAGGATACGTGAAATCGCCATGGAGGGCGGAATGAAGACATTGCGGCTTTCCGGTGCCAGTCGGGTCGCTAAGGGGCAGACCACGATTGAGGAAGTCATGCGGGTTGCCCCCGTGATAGACGCCTGATCAGCCGCCAATCGCAGAGTATTTCTATGAGTTTCGACACGAGCATGTTGCCAGCGCCTCTTGCAGAGCGAGCACTGGCCGCCTGGCAAAACATTCTGGAGAGGGCTGACTCTGACCAGGAGGACAGGCTGCGAGCGGCAGCCGCGATAGCGCCGATCAAGGAGCAGCTCGGCAGGGCGCTTTCCTGTAGCCCATTTATTGCCGAACTAAGCAAGCGCAAGCCGGGCCTGCTGTTGCAGGCGGTGTCTGGCAAATTCCTACAGGCGTCATTGTCCGAAGCCGATTTTCGCGATCAATTGCAGTCCGAACTGGCCGACCCGGAAGTGGAGTTGGGGCCGGCGCTGCGCGGCTTTCGCCAGCGTCATATGCTGCGCATTGTCTGGCGTGATTTTTGTCGCCTGGCAGATACCCTGGAAACCGTACGAGATACCTCCTTGTTAGCAGAGACATGCATCGCAGAAGCATTGGCGCGCTCTCACGCCGAGCTTGAGCGGAGATTCGGCGCGCCCATTGGCAAACACAGCGGCGAACCGCAGCAACTCATTGTGCTTGCCATGGGTAAATTGGGTGCACGAGAGCTGAACGTTTCCTCCGACATTGATCTGATCTTTGCCTTCCCTGAGGCGGGTTATACCAACAGTGAAAAACGACCCATTAGTAACGAGGAGTTTTTTACCAAAGTGGGGCAGGGCGTAATCACTGCCCTGGATCAGGTGACTCCAGAGGGTTTCGTATTTCGCGTGGACATGCGCTTGCGTCCCTACGGTGAGAGCGGTGCACTGGTCCATAACTTCACCGCTCTGGAGGAGTACTACCAGGATCAGGGCCGCGACTGGGAGCGCTATGCCCTGATTAAAGCCAGTCCGGTGACCGGTGACCCGGAAGCAGCGCAGCAGCTGATGCAGAGTCTGCGCCCCTTTATTTATCGGCGTTACGTAGATTTCGGTGTGATTGAAAGTTTGCGTGGAATGAAACAGATGATCTCAGCCGAGGTTAGGCGCCGAGGGTTACAAGACAACGTCAAACTGGGCCACGGTGGCATTCGAGAAGTCGAGTTCATAGCCCAGTGTTTTCAGCTCATCCGGGGTGGGCGAGACCTGGGCTTGCAACAGCGGGAATTGCTTCAGGTGTTGGAGGAGTGCGCCAGTCTCGGGTGTCTGCCGCGGGAGGTCGTTGATGAACTTCGATCTGCCTACCTGTTTCTACGTGACAGCGAGCACGCCATCCAGGGCTATCAGGATAAACAAACACAGGAGCTTCCCGATGATCCACTAGCCCAGTTGGCCATGGCCACGGTAATGGGTTTTGCCGGCTGGGACGAGTACAGGAATGCGTTAGCGCGCCATCGCAGCATTGTCTCTGGGCACTTCGCTGAATTGATTGCGCCGCCCGAAGACGAGGAGGTTTCGGGCGAAACTGACGATAGCCTGGATCTTTGGGGTGAGGACATGGACAGCGCAGCTCTGTCTACACTGGGGTACAGGGATGAGGTAGCGAGCTTGCAGCGACTGCAGGACTTGCGCAACAGCAACCGGGTGACGGCTCTGCAAGTGGAGGGCCGGGAGCGTCTGGAGCAGTTCATGCCGCTGCTGGTACGCGCCTGCGCTGAGGCTGGAGATCCGGATCTTGCGCTTGCGCGGGTACTGCCTCTGGTGATCGCAGTGGTAAGGCGTAGTGCCTATCTGGTGTTGCTGATGGAGAACCCACCCGCTTTGGCGGAGTTGGTCTTGCTCTGTTGTGCCAGCCCCTGGATCGCCGAGCAAATGTCACGCAACCCGGTACTGCTGGACGAGTTTCTCGATCGGTCCAGCCTCTACAATGCGCCCGACAAGGACGAGTTGCGCAACCAACTCGCGCAACAGGTAGCGCGCCTGGCGACCGACGATCTGGAAGCGCAGATGGATGCGCTGCGCTATTTCAAGGCTTCTCAAGTGCTGCGAGTGGCTGCCAGCGAGATTGCCGAGCGACTGCCGGTGATGAAAGTCAGTGACAACCTGACCTGGATTGCCGAGGTGATTCTGGAACAGGTCCTGGCGGTCGCCTGGGCGGACCTGACGCGCAAACATGGTGAACCAAAGCGGCAGACTGAGGGCTGCGGCTTTGCCGCTTTTGGTTACGGCAAACTGGGCGGCATAGAGCTGGGTTATAGCTCAGACCTGGACCTGGTGTTCATTCATGAGGGGGTGCGTGGCTCAACCGACGGCGAGCGCAGTATCGACAATAGCGTTTTCTATATGCGTTTGGGCCAGCGCATGATCCACATTCTGGAGACGCGTATGGCGCTGGGACAGCTCTACGAGGTAGATATGCGCCTGCGGCCGGATGGTAATTCAGGTTCTCTGGTGCCGGGCGTGGACGGGTTTGCCAGCTATCAACAGAAAAACGCCTGGACCTGGGAGCACCAGGCATTAGTAAGAGCGCGGTTTGCGGCCGGCGATCCTGCGGTAGCAAGCAAAGTTGAACAGGTGCGCGCGGACATTCTGTGCAGGCAGCGGGAAGAGGTCGAGCTTGCGAAGGAGGTCGTCAAAATGCGCAAACGAATGAGCGAACACTTGCTGAGCGGCGAGGGACATACACTCTTCCACCTGAAACAGGGCAGTGGTGGCATTGTCGATATTGAGTTTATGGTGCAGTTCGCCGTGTTGGCCTGGGCCCATGATCATCCTGAGCTGGCGCGTTGGTCTGATAACGTTCGCATTCTGGAGGTGCTGGGAAAAGAGCACCTGTTTACGGCGGATCAGGTTCAGGCGCTTACCCAGGCTTATCTCGACTATAGGGGCGTTGCTCACCAGCTGGCCTTGCAGCAGGAGCCTGCTGCAGTGAGTGCAGAGAGATTCACGGATCAACGTGCACAGGTGCAGCAGCTTTGGCAGTCTCTGTTTGGCAAGCTGGGCACAGAAACAATGATTACATGAGCGATTTTTCAGAAAAAATACTGGTGATTGGACCCTCTTGGGTGGGGGACATGGTGATGTCCCAGGTATTGTACCGCCATCTCCAGCAGACCAGGCCTGGTGTGATTATCGATGTCGCAGCTCCGGCGTGGAGCGAGCCGATTCTTGAACGAATGCCAGAAGTGAACCGGGCCATTACCAAGCCTATTGGTCATGGTGAGCCGGCTATCGGCAGGCGCTGGAAACTGGGTCGTGCCCTGCGGGCAGAAAACTATGACCAGGCCATTATGCTACCCAACTCACTCAAATCGGCGCTGATTCCTTTTTTTGCCGGCATTCCCCGGCGCACCGGTTGGCGTGGCGAAATGCGCTATGGCTTGCTCAATGATATGAGAATCCTGAATGAGCAGGCTTTGCCGTTGATGGTGCAGCAGTTTGCTGCGCTCGGTGAGGATGCATCTGCCGTGCTGCCAGAAATATTACCTGCGCCGCGATTGGTGGTGGATGAGGCCCAGGCGACAGCCTGTCGGGAAAAGTTTCGGATAGCGGCGGATGTTCCAACGCTGGCGCTGTGTCCCGGAGCAGAGTTTGGCAGCGCTAAACGCTGGCCTGCCGAATATTACGGGCAATTGGCAAAGCAGTTTCTTGATCGTGGTTGGCAGGTGGCCTTGTTTGGCTCCACTAATGACCAGCCGGTAACCGCGGAAATTGTTTCGGCTGCGGGAAGCAGCGAACGCTGTTTTGATCTGGCTGGGCGCACCCAGTTGGCGGAAGCGGTCGACATGCTGTCACTGGCGACGGCCGTAGTAAGCAATGATTCCGGGCTTATGCATATCGCTGCGGCGCTAGCCCGTCCTCTGGTGGTTATTTACGGGGCGACTTCCCCGGGATTCACCCCGCCCCTTAATGACAATAGCAGCGTCGTGGTCAGCGAGATTGATTGCGCGCCCTGCTTTCAGCGCGAATGCCCTCTGGGCCATCATAAGTGCATGCGTGACACCCCGGTGGCCGAGCTTACTGGTAAACTAGACACCTTACTGGCTGCAAATAGCGAGGCTTGATGCGCGTCCTGCTTGTCAAAATGTCGTCCCTTGGGGACGTGGTTCATACACTGCCGGCGCTGACGGACGCGCTAGCCACGATGCCGGGTCTGCGGTTTGACTGGGTGGTTGAGGAAGCTTTTGCGGAAATACCTGCCTGGCATCCAGCGGTCGATAAGGTTATCCCCATCGCCCTGAGGCGGTGGCGCAAGCATCCACTGCGAGACTTCACCGGCCCGGAATGGCGCGAATGCCGCAACCAGCTGAGGCGAAACCACTATGACGCGGTGATAGACGCCCAGGGATTGCTGAAGAGTGCATTTGTAGCGCGCCTGGTAAAGGCGCCCATCTATGGCTTCGATAAGCAGTCATCGCGTGAGCGCTTAGCCTCTTCCATATACCAACACAAGATACCCGTGCCCCGAGATATGCACGCGGTGGAACGAACGCGCCTATTGTTTGCCAAAGCCCTGAACTACCAGGTTCCAAATGCAAAAGGCGATTATGGTGTCCGTGAAAATCTGGTTGGCGGAAAATCCAGCCGGTCAAAAGGGCTGTTGTTTTTCCACGGCACCGCTCGAGCAGAAAAGTTGTGGCCCGAATCTTATTGGATTGATCTTGCTAACAAAGCTCATGCAGCGGGCTACCCCGTCTGGTTGCCCTGGGGCAGTGATGAGGAAAAGGCACGAGCTGACCGCATTGCCGTTCAGTGCGGCTCTGCCAGGGTGTTGCCGAAGTTGGATCTTGTAGGGGTCGCTGGCCTGTTACTGGAGGCCGATGGCGCGGTTGCTGTCGACACCGGGCTGGGCCATCTGGCCGCTGCGCTGGATGTGCCAACGGTATCGCTCTACGGGCCGACAAGCACTCGGCTGATTGGTGCCTACGGTCGCAACCAGGTGCATATCCAGTCTGAGGTGGGCGTGAACGATACAGCGGACCCGGTTGCCATGATGAGTGCGATTAGTCCGCAGCAAGTGTGGTCGGAGTTGCAGTCGATTATCCCGGCGGGAGACTGACGGTGCGCCTGGCGTTTTTACTCTATAAGTATTTCCCCTACGGAGGCATGCAGCGAGACTTCCGTCGTTTCGTGGAGGAAGTACAAGCACGCGGCCACCACTGCCGGATTTACTACATCGACTGGCAGGGTGAGGAAATCCCCGCAGCGGAACTGCGCAAGGTACCCGCCTCGGCGACCAGCAATCATCGGCGTAATGAACGCTTTCTGGCATGGGTAGAAAAAGATCTGGCCGCAGACCCGGTAGACGGCGTGGTGGGTTTCAACAAGATGCCCGGGCTGGACATTTATTACGCTGCAGATTCCTGTTACCTGGACAAGGCGATGAACGAGAGGGGGAGCCTGTATCGCAGGGGTGGTCGCTTTCGTCACTTTGCCGACTATGAAAATGCAGTTTTTGGCAGCGCTTCCAGCACGGAGATCTTGCTGATTTCCGAAACGGAAAAAGCCAAGTTCAAGCACCACTACAATACAGCTGAGGAGCGCATGCACATGTTGCCTCCCGGTATCTCAAGGGATCGCTGTGCAGGCGCAGACGCTGCAGACAGGCGCAAGGCGGTTCGTGACGCATTGGGTTTGGCCCGTGGAGAGCAACTTTTATTGTTTGTGGGTTCCGGGTTTATCAAGAAGGGTCTGGACAGGGCGATTCGCGCCCTGGCCAATGCTCGTGAGGAGCAGCCTCACCAGGCTATACGATTGGTGGTGGTGGGCCAGGACCGGGAACGACGCTTCCGCCGTTTGGCGAAAAAGCTGGGGGTGCAGGACCTGGTGCACTTCCTGGGAGGCAGGGACGACGTAGCCGACCTTTTGCTGGGGGCCGACACGTTGGTGCATCCTGCTCTGGACGAAGCAGCAGGCATTGTTCTGCTCGAGGCGCTTGTTGCCGGCTTACCGGTCATTTGTACTGATGTCTGTGGTTATTCCCATCATATCGCCACAGCGAAGGCGGGGATGGTATTACGTAGCCCGTTTAGACAGGAGGACCTGAATGCAGCTGTCTTGCGCTCACTGGATGGCGTTTATCGCTCGCAATGCCGTGAGACGGGGTTGACCTATGCTCGACTGACGGATCTTTACTCCATGCACTCTAGTGGCGCGCAGTTAATTGAGTCGATCATTGCCGGTAAGCGAGGGCGAGGCATTGACTGATTTATTTTTGCGGTCAGATTTGGCAGCTTCAGATGATGCTCCGGAGGCGGAGGCCTCTGCACTTCTGGACTGGGCTGCTGACCTGGCCTCGCGCGCAGCGGACCGTGATGTTTACAGGAGTAAAGAGGGCCGCAAGACACTGCGTTTTGACTGGCAGGGGCGTTCCTGGTTTTTGAAGCAGCACAGCGGAATTGGCTGGGGAGAGATTTTTAAAAACCTGCTACAGGGACGTTTGCCGGTTCTCGGCGCTGCCAACGAATACCATGCGGTGCTGGCCTTGCAGGCACTGGGCGTCGACACGATGTCTGTCGGCGCGTATGCAAGCCAGGGGACTAACCCGGCAAAAATTCACTCGATGATCGTCACCGAGGATCTGGTGGCAACGATCAGCCTGGAAGATTACTGCGCAGATTGGGCGAACTCACCTCCGCCCTTTGCGGTACGCGTCAAACTGATTCGCAAGTTAGCCGACAGTGCTGGGCGCATGCATCGACAGGGCATCAACCATCGGGACTTCTATCTCTGTCATTTTCACCTGGACCCCTCAACACTGGGAGACGCGTCGCCGCGCTGCCATCTCATTGACTTGCATCGAGCGCAGATCAGGGCCCGGGTGCCAAGGCGCTGGCAGGTAAAGGATCTCGCGGGGCTTTATTTCTCTGCACTTGACTGCGGTTTAACTCGCAGGGATTTGCTGCGCTTCGTGGCTCACTACTCTCCCCAGGGTCTGCGCCAGGGCCTGATTGAGAATGGCTCCCTGTGGCGGCAGGTGGAGTTGCGGGCTTTCAAATTATATCGTCGGGAACATGGCTGCGAGCCGCCACTCCTGGTTGAGACTCGGTCCAAATGATCGCGCGAAGCCGAATACTTCGGGGGGACAGCTGGGCCGATGCGCTCAGTGAGCGCCTTAAGGAAGGGCCTGGGGATGGCCAATCCTGGATGGAGCAGCATACTGAAGTGGTAAAGCGCGATGATCACTCAAGCGTCGGCGCCATGCGCTTGCAAGACCAGTACTGTTTCCTCAAATATTATCGCAGCAAGAGCTTATTGCATCGCTTGCTGTTTCGCATTGGCCGTGGCCGCGGCGTCGCCAGTTATGATAACGCCCTGACCCTGCGTGCCGCGGGTATTTCTGTGCCTGAGCCGCTGGCCTGCCTGTTGATTGCGGACGGCGTGATGCTGCTCAGCGAAGGTATAACGTCGGCTGCTGATTTGAAGACGCTCTGGTTACAGGGCCAAAACGATTCACAGCTTCAGCAGCTGATGCTGAATGCGGCTCACAGTCTGGCGGCACTGCATGCAGCGGGTTTCAGTCACGGCGACTGTAAATGGAGTAATTTCCTGGTGGCTGGGGAGCGCATGCTGCTGATTGATTTGGAATCGATTCAAGTCAGTAGCACTCTCGGTGCGGGCTGCGCCAGGGACCTGGCTCGTTTTACGCTAAACGCCGAAGATATGGGCTTATCACAGGCGCACTTTGACAGTTTCCTTGCCAGCTATGCCAGGGCAATGGGAAGAAAGTCCGAGGAAGTTTCCAAGCTTATCTTGCCATCGTTGGCCAAGTTGCGTCAGCGCCATTTGCAAAAGTATGGCAGCCGCGGCCACCTGCTCATTTAATCAAATTGGTAGTCGAAAGCGCTGATGTCTTCAGCATATACCTCAGCGACGAGTGCCCTTGAGCGATCGCTGTAGAATGAGGGGTATGCTTGTGAGCCACTCTGGTTCAGGTGCGGCAGAGGCGTCTCTACCCCCAATTTCAGCGCCATCGTGTCAAAGTCTGCGTGCAGGCTTTCAAAGCGACCGATGAAGTCCATACTTATCAGGCCGAACACGTCCTTAAGGAATACGACCTGTGGTGTAAACAAGGCATTGCGCATGGCGTTTTCAGGTGTCAACCAGCGGCAGATGAAATCATCAAAGGAATCAAAGCCATTGATGAAATCCGCCCACTGTTGATCTTCTTCACTGGCAGCAGAGCCACCTTTTGACAGGTAAGTGTAGGCCGAGACCGCCCGGTCCCATGGGTTGCGTACAAATGTAAATTTGAAATAGCGTTGGAACTTGTCCGCGTCCAGTCGTTGGTACCAATCAGCAGGGGCGTGTTCCACCGACTTGACGTCAAACAGTCCGCGAACCACGCTGCGCCCGGCTGATTTGGGCACATGAATGAATAGTGCCTGGTGTTGGTCGAAACAGGGCTGGTAATCCGCTCGCCCTTTGAAGAGCCTGTCTATATGTCGCTGCTGGTACTGTGGTGCTAGCGCCAGCAGCATGCGCCGCTCTGTTGCGGGCATAAGACGCCATAAAAGATTGGTCAGCAGATTCATGTGATTTTTCCCTTGGCTCGCAATCGTCGCATTGCCCAGCGCCAGGACTCGATAGCAATCAGTCTGGACTCTTCACGATTCAGGTTGGACATTTGCTTTCGCCATTGCACAAATACCCGCATGCGGTCTGTGTTCGAGACATCTGTGGGCAGCAGCATGTTGAGTTGCATCAGGTTGCGCAACACATCGCGACCGGCCGGCGGCTGGCGCTGTTGGTTGCGTTCGTTGTCAATCAGGAAGAAGTGGAAAGCATCTCCATCACGCTGGGCGAGCACGTTACTGGTGCGTAAATCGCCGTGGATAAAGCCAGCATTGTGCATGCGACCAATGAATGCTCCCAGGCCCGACAAGAGCTCGCGCCGTAAAGTCAGCGACTCGCCATGCCGGTCGACGAGTGTCTCCCGCAACCACGTGGTTACACCTTGCCCTGGAACCGCGCTGCTAAAAAGGTATTCGCGTCCGCCGGCTAGAGGCCCCCATGCCAGGTTCACTGGCGTCGCGAAATTTGCTGCGCGCAGGGCCTCATTGTTATGCCTGGCACGGGTTGCGCGGCTACCTTTCACCACTGCTTTCAGCGCCTCCAGCGGACTGCGCTTAAGGAACTCTTTGTAATACACCTGGGCGCTCTGGTCGACGGCCACTCTGGCATTCACCGAGCTGCCAACCATACTCCAGCCTTCGGGCATTTCATGACGTGCCAGAGTTCGGGCAAGCTGCTCAAAGTGTTCGCTGTCGGTGGCGATGTCAGTAATAATTGTACTCTCTTGGTTTACTAACGCGGCATGCTTCTTATTGTGTTGCAGGTTTTAGCTGGACGATAGCCACTCGACCCTTGCTCCCGCCGCCGAAACTGCGCTGTTCAATAAAGCCGTTGTCCTGCAGAAAATGCTGCCAAAGCTTTTCTCGCTTGGGCTTGATGTACATTACCAGATAGTCCTGATCGCGCCACAGGCGTGGGTTCTCCAAAATGGCCCCTAGCGAGAAACGAATTGCCTGCATAGCATTCCAGTTAAATTCTCGGTGGCTGAAGTAAGCAATGTATTTTTCGTTGCTCACCAGGGAAGCATCTTCGGCTGTGTTTTGGGTGACCCATTGGGTGGCGTCCTTGATAAATGCTTTTTCTCCGTCGCCGTTATGTAGCGTATCGGCAGTCATGCCTGCCAGTAGCACGATGACCAGGTATTTTTTCCATCCGCCGTGTTGCCACAAAGCACCGAGGATAAAGGGCAGGTAGAGCAGCAGGAATATTACGACCTGCATACTGTAGCGCTCCAGCATGAAGCGATTGATGAGAATGAAGATGGCCAGGTAGCCTGCCGCGATGAATAAATGAGCACGCAAGATGGCCCTGTCGTCTGGACGGAAGTGTCGATGTAACTGAGCCCGTGTACCCCAGGCGAGTGCGATCACCCAGGGCCAGGACAGTGCCCGACAAATGTTCAGCAGAAGTACAGCTGCCAGGCCTGCCGCTACCGCCCAGGGTGCGTCTTCCCGGGAAGTCCATTGCAACAAGGGGTCGGCTGCTTGTTGCGCTACAGCACTAAATTGTTCAGGAAATGCTTTCAGGCTGTCGATGTAGTAAGCGATGGCCGGGAACAGGGTAGAACTATCACTTTGCTGGCTGCTGTATATCAGCACCGAGAGTGTTACCAGGGCCAGCGCTGTGAGTTGGGGCACGAGTAGCAACAAACAATGGCGGAAGCGGTGCTCAAGGTTGCGAGTGAAAAGCAATGCAAAAGGCGCGATGAGAGCAAAGAAAGCGCCTTCGAAGCGGAAGGTGGCTGCGAGCAAGACGTACAAAAACCAACGTAGCCGTGAGATTAGGGAAGGCTGGCGCAGGTAAAGCAGTAGCTCTCTGAAAGACAGCATGAGCAGGGCCCAATAGGCGGGGTCGCGCATGATCGAGCTGCGGATGTGATTCAACCACGGATGGGAAAGCACGACGACTGCGGCAATGAATTGGACGGTTCGGTTACCGCCAAGAATGCGCACGGTGGCGACAAAGCTTGCACACAGGGCGGCATAAGCGACTGCCGTGATAGCGAGGCCAGCGTTGAGCAGGGACAGCCCCGTCAGTTGGTGCACCAGGGCAATACAGACCGACAGGATGGGCCTTCCGTGTACCTGCTGCGCCGCAGCCAAACCGCCCTGCAGGTAGGCATCTGCCGAGCGCAGGTATATGATAGCGTCCCGGTTAATGAGCGGATCCAGCCACATAAGCCATGCCGACAGCAGTAGGCTGATGGCGACAACCCATCGGTATTGGAGGTGGGGCAGTGAAGTGGCGGCGGGGATTGCTTGCACGTAATTAACTCTGGCTTGCGACTAGTCTAACGTCCTCATCGCGGTCAGGCTAGCGCCTATCGGCGAGAGGAAAGCTGTTTGACCCAAAAAGTATTGATTACCGGCGCCGCCGGCCAGCTGGGCAGAGAACTACTGCGCACAGCACCCGCAGGAGTCGATTGTATAGCGGCTACCCGCGAGTCACTGGATATAGCCGATGCTGAACAAGTGAATACCCTGTTGAGGGAGCAGCGGCCCAGCCTTGTCATTAATGCTGCGGCCTACACGGCGGTGGATAGGGCGGAGTCAGAGCAGGAGATGGCGCAGGCGATTAACGGCGAGGGAGCCGGTAACCTTGCCGGGGCCTGTGCTGAAAACGCGGCTCGTTTGATTCATGTGTCTACAGATTTTGTGTTTGATGGTGCCTCTTCGACCCCTTACCTCCCCGATGCGCCAACATCGCCACTGGGCGAATATGGCCGCAGCAAGCTGGCCGGAGAGCAGGCGGTCGCGACTCGCTTGCCTTCTGCCCTGATCATCAGGACCGCCTGGGTGTATTCGGCCTTCGGCAGTAATTTTGTCAAGACCATGCTGCGATTGATGGCGGAGAGGGATGAGATCTCTGTCGTGGCAGATCAGGTTGGATCGCCGACCTGGGCCAGGGGCCTGGCGGAATCTCTTTGGCTGGCCGCTGACCTGCCTGAATTTCAGGGCTTCGGACACTGGACCGATGCGGGCGTTTGCAGCTGGTATGACTTCGCTGTGGCGATAGCGGAAGAAGCCGCTGAGTTAGGCCTTTTAACAGGGATGCCGCTTATTCACCCGATTCCCGGCAGTGCCTATCCGACGCCGGCCGCCCGCCCCGCCTTCAGTGTGTTGGACAAGTACAGCACCTGGGAGGCACTGCAGACCGAAGGCCTGCATTGGAGGACTCAGTTACGGTCCATGCTTAAAGAGTTAAAGGAGTCATCGTTTGAGTAAGTCACTTCTGGTTACCGGCGCCGCCGGATTTATCGGCGCCAACTTTGTGCATTTCTGGCGCAGCCAATATCCCGATGATCGTATTGTCGCCTTCGATGCCCTGACCTATGCAGGGAACCGCGCCAATCTTGCCTCGCTGGAGGGTACGGACGGCTTCCACTTTGTCCACGCAGACATTTGTGATTACGACAAAGTTCTCGCTACATTGCGCGAACACGCGGTAGATACCCTGGTGCATTTTGCCGCGGAGAGCCACGTGGACCGCTCCATCACTGGCCCTGATGCCTTTATCGAGACCAATGTAGTGGGCACCCACAGTCTGTTGAAGGCGGCCCGGGAATATTGGCTGGGGGGCGAGGCAGAATTGCCACACCGTTTCCATCATGTGTCTACGGATGAAGTTTACGGTTCGCTGGCGCCCGACGCGCCGGGCTTTTATGAAGAGCAAAAGTACGAGCCCAACTCGCCTTATTCTGCGAGTAAGGCGGCCTCAGACCATTTGGTGCGCGCTTATCTGCACACTTATGGCCTGCAGGTCACTACCAGTAACTGCTCTAACAACTACGGGCCTTATCACTTCCCGGAGAAGCTGGTGCCCCTTTGCCTGACCAATATCCTGCGGGGTTTGCCCCTGCCGGTCTACGGGGACGGCAGCAATATCCGCGACTGGCTGTTTGTAGCCGATCATTGCCGGGGGATCGAGAAAGTCATTTTGGACGGTGTGATAGGAGAAACCTATAACATCGGCGGTAACAACGAATGGAATAATCTCGATATCGTGCATTTGTTGTGTGAGCAGATGGACGCCCGCTTTGCGGCCGATAGCAGCCTGGCCCAACGCTTCCCCGACTCTCCCTGCGCCAGCGGTGGCAGTGCCAGGGACCTGATTACCTTTGTCGAGGACAGGGCCGGCCACGATTGGCGCTACGCCATTGATGCCAGCAAAATCAGCGGCGAACTGGGCTACGAACCGGCGGAAACTTTCGAGACCGGCTTGGGCAAAACCCTGGATTGGTACCTGGCGAACGAGGACTGGTGGCGGCCGCTGCTGTAGTCAGTCCAGCAAAGGCACTTCTGCAAACGACAGCCCCTGGGCGTCCTTGCCTGAAAGCTGGGGTGCTTCGCCCTCGGGCACTGGCCACTCAATCCCCACTTGCGGATCATCCCAGGCCAGCGAGATTTCACTTTCCGGGTGATAGACATCGGTGCATTTGTACTGGAAGTCGGCAACGTCGGTAAGCACGTAAAAGCCGTGGGCAAAGCCTGCTGGTACCCAGAGCATTTGATGGTTTTCAGCGCTCAGGGTGACGCCATACCACTGGCCCAGGGTGGGTGAATCCTTGCGCATATCGACCACGGCATCAAATACCGCCCCTGCCGTGACCCGCACCAGCTTTCCCTGGGTATGTTCGGTCTGGTAGTGCAGGCCGCGCAGGATACCCTGGGCCGAACGGCTGTGGTTGTCTTGCACGAAGTGCATGTCGAAGCCCTCGTTGGCGAACGTGGTAGCGTTCCAGCTCTCCATGAAGAAACCGCGCTCGTCGCCAAAAACATTGGGAGTCAGCAGGTAAACGCCTTGCAGCGGAGTCGGCTCAAACTTCATGGAAAACCACTCCATCGTCATTGAGCAGGCCTTTGAGGTAGTGTCCGTAGCCACTTTTTTCCAGTGGGGCCGCCAGGGCCAGCAATTCCTCGGCGCTGATGTAACCCATGCGGAAGGCAACCTCTTCAGGGCAGGCAATCTTGAGACCCTGACGTTCCTCTACTACACGGACGAAATTAGCCGCATCCAGCAGTGAATTATGAGTGCCCGTATCCAGCCAGGCGCTGCCGCGGCTCATGACTTCCACATTGAGCTTGCCGCGTTCCATGTAAACTTTGTTGACGTCAGTGATTTCAAGCTCGCCCCGGGGGGAAGGCGCTATCGACTTGGCCACATCTACAATATCGTTATCGTAAAAATACAGTCCAGTGACCGCGTAATGGGATTTTGGATGAGCGGGCTTTTCCTCGATGTCCTGGGCCACGCCGTCCGCATCGAAAGACACCACACCGTAACGCTCCGGATCCTGCACATAATAGGCAAAGACCGAGGCGCCGGATTCACGTTGGGCGGCATTCTGCAGTTTTACGGTGAAGCCGCCGCCGTAGAAGATGTTGTCCCCCAGGACCAGCGAGACCTTATCGCCGCCGATAAAATCCTCACCCAGAATAAAGGCCTGTGCCAGGCCGTCCGGGCTGGGTTGCACGGTATAGCTAATGTTAATGCCCCAGCGGGAGCCATCCCCCAGCAGGTCGGCAAAGGCTGCCTGGTCGCGTGGCGTGGTGATTACCAGTATGTCCCGAATGCCTGCCAGCATCAGGGTGGCCAGGGGGTAGTAGATCATCGGTTTGTCGTAAATCGGCATCAACTGCTTGGATACGGTGCTGGTGAGCGGGTGCAGGCGTGTGCCTGAGCCTCCGGCGAGAATGATGCCTTTGTAGGCAGAACTGGGCGCTGTATAGCTCATAAAGTGAAGTTCTCGGGAGCAAAGGCGCGAAGTATAAGGGTTTGGTGGTGATCTGGCGACAGGAGGAGTGGGATACAGGGGCTCTAAAAGGGGTGGATTTTTGATCAATCGCTGACTAAAATCTAGCCCCTTTGTTCGCGGGACGGTCGTGCCAAGTGCCCCCGGCCGAGCCCAGCTGCCTTCAGGTAGTCCGAATTTCGTCTCAAACCAGATAGAGGAAGCTGATATCACGCAGCTAAAGACAGTGCAGGCCGAAGCACAGCCCGCGGAAGTGGCAAGCCCCACGACCTCGCCCGTGCCAGGGAAGCCCCTGCGGGTCGCTTTGCTAGGCTATCGTAGTCAGCCCTACGGGGGTGGCCAGGGCGTGTATCTGAAATACCTGAGTAAAGGTCTGGTCGATGCGGGCCACTCAGTGGATGTTATCTCAGGGCCGCCCTATCCCCATCTGGACCCTCGGGTACGTCTCATAGAGCTGCCCAGCCTGGATTTGTTTGAGAACGGCTTGTTATCGCTGCGCCTGCATCACCTTAAGTCCCTGACCAATATTATCGAGTGGGCCAGTAAATTGACGGGCGGTTTTGCGGAGCCCTATACCTTTGGTCGACGAGCGGTTAAGTACCTGCGAGAGCATCGAGATGAATACGACCTGGTTCATGATAACCAGAGCCTGAGCTATGGCATGCTGGAGCTGCAGCGTATGGGCATCCCTCTGGTGACGACTGTGCATCACCCGATCACCTCCGACTTGCGAATTGCCCTCAATGCTGCGCGCAGCGCCTGGGAGCGCCTGTTGATTCGGCGTTGGCACTCTTTTCTCAATATGCAGAAAAAGGTCGTCAAGGACTTGCGCAACGTGGTGACCGTTTCTGATTGTTCACGCCAGGATATTGCGCGAGATTTCGGACTACAGCCGGCGGGTATTAGCCTTGTTTATAACGGCATTGATACGGATATATTTAAACCGCTTGAGGATGTCGAGCGCCGACCCCTGCGGCTGATGGCAACCTGTTCAGCGGATGCCCCGCTCAAGGGAACACGCTATTTACTGCGAGCCTATGCTCGGTTGCTGGAAACTTATCCGCAGCTTGAGCTGTTATTGGTCAGCAAACCTCAACCGGGAGGCAAGACAGAGAAACTGGTTAAGAAACTGGGCCTGGAAAACAAGATTCAGTTTGTCAGCGGTATCAGTACTGAGCAAATGGTGCATTACTACGCCGAGGCCAGCATTGCCGTGGTGCCGTCTGTTTATGAGGGCTTTGGACTGCCCGCAGGCGAGGCTATGGCCTGCGGCGTGCCGGTCGTTTCAACCGATGGTGGCGCCCTGCCGGAAGTGGTGGGCGATGCGGGTGTTATTGTGCCGGCAAAAAATGTGGATGCGATGGCAGAGGCCATTGATGAGTTGTTACGCGACCCCGCCCGTCGACAGGTTCTGGGTGATGCCGGACGCGAACGTATTTTAGACAAGTTTTGCTGGCAGGTTTGTGCCCGCGAGATGAGTCAGTACTATCGGGAAGTTTTGTCACATGCAGACCGTTGATTTTAGCCATTTTCCTCTTGAGCCAGGCGATGTCGTTCTGGACCTGGGGTGTGGTGAAGGCCGTCACGTGATTTCCGCCTATGTTGAGGCGCAGGTGCACTCTATTGGTGTTGATCTTAGCCTGGATGACCTGAAGACCACGCGAGAAAAGTTTCAGGACTTTGCAGAGCCGAATAACGAGACTAAAACCTTTGGTTTGTCTTCAGCCAACGCCCTGGAGCTGCCGTTTGCTGATAACACCTTTGACAAAGTGATCTGTAGTGAGGTGCTCGAACATATTCCGGATTACCAGGGTGCTTTGAAAGAAGTGCAACGGGTGCTTAAACCGGGCGGTCTGTTTTGCGCCAGCGTCCCTCGCCTCTGGCCAGAAAAAATATGCTGGGCGCTCAGCGAGGAGTATCACAATACCCCCGGCGGTCACATTCGAATTTTCCGCGCCAGTGAATTGCGGGAAGATATCGAGAGCCTGGGTTTTAGCCGCTACCATCGGCACTGGGCGCACGCCTTGCATGCCCCGTACTGGTGGTTGAAATGCTTGTTCTGGGACAAGCAGGACAACAATTGGCTGGTTAAGCAGTACCACCGGTTGCTGGTTTGGGACCTGATGGAGCAGCCCGCGCTAACCCGGGTGACGGAGCGAATAATGAACCCAGTGGTGGGTAAAAGTGTGGTGATGTATTTCCGCAAGGGAGCAACCGCATGAGTGGTCTGTATTTAAGTCGTGGCTTGTTCCCCTCTGAGTTCTTGCGCCCCACGGTGCAGTTTATTTTGAATACGCAACAGGACAATGGAGAAATACCCTGGTTTGAGGGCGGCTATGCTGACCCCTGGGATCACGTGGAAGCAGCCATGGGCCTCTCCATCGGTGGTGAATACGATGCCGCACGCAAAGCTTATGAATGGCTTTATGGCATGCAGCTGGTGGATGGCAGCTGGTGGGCCTCGTACCGCGGTGAAGAGGTCGACAATTGCGAGCGACGCGAGACGAACTTTGTCGCCTACATCGCAGCCGGTATTTGGCATCATTTCCTGATCACTGAAGACCGGGATTTTCTCAGGGCAATGTGGCCTATGGTCGACAAGGCGATTGGTTTTGTTCTTGCCCTGCAAACAGAGCATGGAGACATCCACTGGTCTGTTGATGGTGAGGGCAAGCCCAAGGAAGACGCACTTGTCACTGGCTGTAGTTCTATCTACAAGAGTCTCGAATGTGCCCACAACATAGCCTATACCCTGGATGAAGAGCGCCCCGAGTGGCTGCATGCTCGCGAGAAACTGGGTCATGCCCTGCGCCACAAGCCCGAGCGCTTTGATCGTACCTGGGAGAGTAAGGAACGCTATTCCATGGATTGGTTCTATCCGGTCCTAACGGGTGTACTAACCACCAGTGACTCCCGGGCGCGTATCGCTGCTCGTTGGGACGAATTTGTAGAAAAAGGCCTGGGCTGTCGCTGTGTATCTGATGAACCCTGGGTGACGGTCGCCGAATCCTGTGAACTGGTGATGGCGTTATTAGCTGCAGGCGATCACGCCAGGGCAGTAGAAGTTTACAGTTGGCTGCACCAATGGCGCCTGGAAGATGGCTCCTACTGGACCGGCTATCAGATGGTGGAAGATTTGCTTTGGCCGGACGAGAAGCCAACCTGGACGGCCGGCGCGATACTGTTGGCTGCTGATGCCCTGACGGAACACACTGCGGCGTCCAAGCTGTTTTCCAGTGTGCAACTACTGGGCGTGGATGCCCAGGATCGTATCTCGCTCGCAGACTCCTAGGCGCTACTTGATGTCTGCATGGGTGGGCATTGTGCCTTGGGCATTCACTGGTGTCGGGCAATTATAGCCGGCGCAACAAGCCCAACGAGTTGACCTGGCCCAGGTCTGCGAACAACCCCGACGCTATTGCCATGCGATAAATCGCGAAAGGTGCTTGCCCGCCCTCATGGGCATCCTCAAACAAGTCGTGAATTGCCAATATGCCCCCGCGTATCAGGTGGGCCGTCCAGCACCGGTAGTCCGTAAGGGCCGCATCCAGGCTGTGACCCCCATCAATGAAAACCATAGCCAGCGGGGTTTGCCATTGCCTGGCGGCGGCTTCCGAGCCTGCGACTACCGGCACCACCACTTCGTCCAAACCAGCACTGCGAATATTGCGGCGGAACTCCTTGAAGGTATCCACCACGCCCTCGCCGTCATCGTAGAGGTCGGGGTCGTGAAAGTATTCGCCTACCTGGTGTTCCTCTGAGCCCCGGTGATGGTCCAGGGCGAATACGGTGGCGCTGTGTTGTCGGCAAGCCAGCCCCAGGTAAATAGTGGATTTGCCGCAGTAACTGCCGATTTCAAGCACAGCGCCATGGCGGCTGGCGTCCAGGGCGTGATGATAGAGCGCCTCGGCTTCATCCGTTGCCAGGAAGCCTTTAATATCGTCAATGTTGGGGGGAAGGTCGGCGATCATGTAGATAGAAGTATTGTTTCAGGGCAGGGCAAAGTAGCTGTTTTAGCTCGCAGAGGCAAGCGAGCTGCGTGCTATGATAATGCGACTTCGGCCGCCTGCCCGCCGTAATTAAGGACAGAAATTGATGAAACTGGAAATGCCCCGTTTTGATCGGGCTCAAGTGCTGGTGCTTGGGGATATCATGCTTGATCGATATTGGGAGGGAGGGACCTCCCGGATTTCCCCAGAGGCTCCGGTGCCGGTGGTAAAAGTCGACCAGATTAGTGACCGACCGGGCGGCGCCGGCAACGTAGCGCTCAATATCGCCGCCCTGGGTGCCGGGGCGCAGCTGGGTGGCTACACCGGTGATGACGAGATGGCTGACTCCCTGCAGGATATGCTCAGCGGAGCTGGCGTTCATTGTGGTTTCACCCGGGTGCAGGCGCACCCCACTATCACCAAGCTGAGGGTCATCAGCCGGCACCAACAGTTGATCCGGTTGGATTTTGAGGAGTCAGATTTATCACGCTCTGGCCCGCCGTTGGCAGATTCCCTGCCCGGCCTGCTGCCGCATTGCGGAGCATTGGTGCTCAGCGACTATGCTAAAGGCGCGTTGGCAGAACCGGCCCCGCTAATTGCTGCTGCCAGGCATGCGGGCGTGCCGGTACTGGTCGACCCTAAAGGTACAGATTTCGCTCGCTATCGTGGCGCAACGCTGCTGACACCTAACCTGCATGAGTTTGAAGCCGTGGTAGGTCATTGCCCAAGCGAAAGTGAGCTGGTTGAGCGCGGGGAAAAACTAATGACAGAGCTGGATTTGCAGGCTCTGTTGGTCACCCGCGGCGAGCATGGTATGACCCTGCTGCGCCCCGGCGAGGAAGAGCTGCACTTGCCCGCTAAAGCGCGCGAGGTATTCGACGTTACCGGCGCAGGGGACACTGTGATTGCGGTGCTTGCCAGTGCGGTCGCAGCGGGCGCCGAGCTGCCCCAGGCAGTTGCCCTGGCCAACATTGCTGCCAGTATTGTGGTCGGAAAACTGGGTACGGCCACAGTCAGTGGACCGGAACTGCGCCGTGCGGTCCAGCAGGACCAGGGTTCAGAGCGAGGTGCTGTGTCGTTGGAGCAGCTGCAAATAGCGATGGCCGATGCGAGAAGTCACGGCGAGAAGGTGGTTTTTACCAACGGTTGTTTCGACATCATCCACGCCGGGCATGTGACTTATCTGGAGGAGGCAAGAGAGCAGGGGGACAGGTTGATCGTGGCGGTCAATTCTGATGACTCTGTGCGTCGCCTCAAGGGCAAAGGCCGCCCTATTAATCCGCAGGAACGGCGTATGGCGGTCCTGGCTGGCCTGGAAGCGGTCGATTGGGTCGTCTGTTTCGACGGCGACACTCCGCGCCCACTGCTGGAGAGCCTGCAGCCTGATATTCTGGTGAAGGGTGGTGACTATGAGGGCAAGGAACAAGTCGTTGGTTGGGAAATCGTCGAAGCTTACGGCGGCGAGGTAAAGGTTTTAAGCGTGGTGGATGAACTCTCAACCACGGCCATCGTTACGCAAATCCAACAGGAGAATGAGTCCTGACGCTCAGCTATGCAGCGTCTGCCGCGCGGCTGCTACGTTAGCCTGTAGGTGTGCCGGCGTGATGGTGCCAATAATGGCTGCGCTGGTGCCGGGATGGCCTAAAACCAGATCCATTGAGGCCTGTATCGGACTCTCAGAGTGTTGCGCCAAATGGCCACTGGCCAACGCTTTCTTGATGACTGCGCCTTTACCCAGTTTATGGCAGGTATCCAACACAGCCTCTTCTGCACGCTCCGCCAGGTTGTAGGTAAGCATTACGATGTCGGCTTCGCGCGCTGCGGCCTGCCCTCCGGCCACGGTTTTGGTCGACATACCGAAAGCCCTGATCAATCCCTCTGATTTAAGGTCGGCCAGGGCCTGCAGTGTGCCAAGGTTTTCAATGATGTGCTGATCGTTGCCGTCGGAGTGAATCAACACCATATCGATCATATCGGTATTGAGTCGCACCAGGCTCCTGAGCACGGAAGCACGGGTATGTTCAGGGCTGAAGTCAAAGCGCGATGCTCCCTGTTCGAACTCCTCTCCCACCTTGGAGCAGATCACCCATTGATCCCTCTGACCCTGCAATAGCTTGCCCAGTCGCTCCTCGCTATTACCGTATGCCGGAGCGGTATCAATGAGGTTAATGCCCAGTTCATGAGCCTGGTCTAGCAGCCTGGCGGCAGCGTGATCATCGGGAATGGTGAAACCACGGGGGTATTTAACACCCTCATTGCGGCCCAGTTTTACTGTGCCTAATCCCAGGGCACTGACTTCAATACCAGTGCCACCCAGCATGCGCATCCAGCTCATACGAACAAGCTATCCCAGTAGGTTGCAGCGACGCCAGGCCTCCCCTGAGCATCCAAAGCACTCAGTTCGGTTGCCGGACCCGGGACGATGTCGCGCTGTTGCAAGGCGATATCAATTTCGTCTCCAAGGTTGGGGCTGAGGCTCAGTTTTGTAGGCCAGGCCACCAGTGCGTTGTCCACACCGCTGACCGGTCCAACGAATGCACTGTCAGGGCGCAGCAGCGCAGACTGTCGTGGCTCGCCTCTGTCCAGCCGAACTGTTCGCCATTGGCACTGGCCAAAGTCGATCCATGGCAGTAACTGGGCAATTTCGCTTTGGGCTTTGGCGATAAGCTGATCGGGGTCAGCGTCAGCACCTTCAGTCGCGAGATCGCCACCGAGATACCACACGGGCTCACCACTGCTGTTTTTGTGACTGGAAATAGTAAGCCTGGGCGACGCACTCCCACCGGTGCAATGTGAGTAGAAGGGCTCCATGTATTCGTGTTTCATAACCACCTGTTGCAGTGGTCGGCGCTGCATTGCCGGTTCATCGCTGCCAAGAGCGCTGATCAGCGCTTCATTGCCTGCCCCAGCAGTGAGAATTAATTGCCTGGGATGCAGTTCCCAGTCCTGACTGCAGATATAAGCCTTGCCTCCGTCACGCTCCAGGGAGGCCGTGCTCCAATCTATGCGGTAAATGGCGTCACTGTGTTGTTTGGCAAGGACCTCGACCAGAGAGGGTACGTCCAGCACCAGGTCTGCCAGTCGGTAGGCTTGCCCCTTGAAACTGGGGGAGCGCAGCGGCGGTGGGTAATCTCCGCGCGAAAGCTTTTCTACTCGCCCGCGCAGCATCTTGCTGGCAAAAAAGGAGCTGACTTTTGAAGTGAGTCCGGTATGAGACCACAGGTAAAAGTCTTCGCTTAATACCCGGCAGCCGCGCAGGTCGACTTTACCCGCGCCCGCTAGACAGCTGCGCCACACGCCCGGCATGGCAGAGATGGCCTCGGAGCTGCCGCTCCAGGCTCCCGACAAGGCGTATTTAATGCCGCCGTGGATCATGCCCTGAGAGCCGACGGTCTGGTAGCTCCCCAACGCTTCCTGTTCAAACAAAACGGCGTTGAAACCCTGGTTGCGCAGTTGGCTCAGGGTCCACAGTCCAGCTATGCCGCCGCCGATAATCGCTATGTCTGCGTGTAACACGGGCGAGCCCATCAGGCACTCCACAATAAATGAGGAGTGAATTATAGCCTGCCTTGAATACGGGTAACCCGCTTGTCGACAGATTATTTTTTAGCCTCCGTGGTGGGCGATCGCGAGTGAGCGCTGTTATGCTTTGCCGCATGTCATATCTCGGAGCTTTCCATGCGCTACCTTTATAGCGCCCTGTTTTACCTGCTGCTGCCTTTTATTGTGATGCGCATGCTGTGGCGCTCTCGCAATGCTCCGGCATACCGGCGGAGGTTGGCTGAGCGATTTGGATTTTTCCCCGGCCCGCCAAAAGGCGCCACCGGCAGAGTGATATGGGTGCATGCGGTGTCCGTGGGAGAGACATTGGCGGCGGCACCATTAATAGAAAACTTGTTGCGCAATTACCCCGATGATCGGTTGGTGGTGACCACGACGACGCCCACCGGGTCAGAGCGGGTGCAGGCGTTATTCGGTGACAGGGTGTTTCATGTCTACTGCCCCTGGGATATGCCCGGCGCAGTGCGCCGATTTTTGTCCAGGGTGCGTCCGGACTTATTGCTCGTCATGGAGACGGAGCTGTGGCCCAACCTGCTTCACTATAGTGGTCAAAGCGGCTGTCGCATTGTGTTGGGTAACGCCAGGTTGTCAGCTCGTTCTGCGCGGGGCTATGGCAGGCTAGCCTCCATCACCCGAAACATGCTGCAGCAGCTGGACGTGGTGGCATGCCAGTCTGCAGAGGATGGTAAGAGACTGGTTGCACTTGGCCTGCCCCCCCGGCGATTGCACGTCACGGGAAGTATCAAGTTCGATATCGACCTTGATAGCAGTTTGCGGGCAGAGGTGGCTGGCCTGAAACAGGCGCTGGGCCGGCCGATTCTCCTGGGTTCCAGCACTCACCACTCGGAAGAAGAAATTATCCTTGATGCATTTAGTATCGCACGGCAGTCCATACCCGACCTGCTGTGCCTTCTGGTGCCCCGCCACCCGGAGCGCTTCGAAGCCGTTTACCAACTCTGTCTTGCGCGCGAGCTGGTGACTGCTCGCAGGTCAACGGGTGAACGGGTTAGCGCAAGCCATCAGGTTTTGCTGGGCGATACCATGGGGGAGCTGCGTTTGTTGTCCGGGCTTGCCTCTGTCTGCGTTATTGGTGGCAGCTTCATTGAGCACGGTGGGCAAAACGTATTAGAGGCCGCAGCCTGGGGTGTGCCAGTAGTGTGCGGCCCGCATATGTACAACTTCGCAGAAATTACCGAACTGCTAACCAGCGCCGGTGCCATGCTAGCGCTTGCTGATCCCGACGAGCTGGCGCCTGCGGTGCTGTCGCTATTGGAGGATGCTTCACGGCAGGCTGCTATGGGTTCTGCAGGAGAGGCGGTAGTGGCCGCCAATCGGGGCGCTAAAGAGCAATTGTTAGGGCTGATTGCAGAGCAATTGCGCGGCGCCTGAGCTGGCGCCGCAAAACAGTGCGTTTATTTGCTGCCAGCTGCTGCGGGCGCGGCAGGCACAATCAGGTAGGAGTCGAGGTTGACGACATCTTCAGGGCTTAGCAACCCTGCCTGTTCTTTCAGCCTGAGCATATCCAGGATGTAATCATAACGACTGTTGGCATAGTCGCGCTGGGAGGAGAACAGTGTGTTCTGCGCATTCAATACGTCGACCACGTTACGGGTGCCGACCTCGTAGCCCGCCTGGGTTGCGTCCAGTGCACTCTTGGACGAGACAATACTCTGCTTTCTAGCCTTCACACGAGAAACGTCGCTGATCACTGTCATGTGCAGTGACCGGGTTGCTGTGACCGTATTGCGGCTCAGGTTGATGCGGTTCTCCCTGGCGGCATTGAATTCCTGTGCTGATTTGCGCCTGTTGGCGCTGATGGCCCCTCCTGAATAGAGTGGTACATCCACGCGGACCTCCCAGCGGTCACCATTGGTGGAATTAAAGGGTGATGTGTTGAAAGTCGTTTCCGGTACGATATCGCGGCGACCATCGGTTTCCGTGTCGGAATAGCTGTAATTGCCGCTGATCCGGAAAGCGTGCTCAAGGGCATTGGCCTTGGAGTTCTGGCGCGACGCTTCTTCGCCATACTTGGCTGCTTTGAGATTGAAGTTGTTCTCCAACGCGAAGTCGACCCAAGCGGCCCTGTCAATGGGCTCGGGTGGCTTGATATCAAAGTCTTCCTTGAGAATATTCAGGTTACTGTGTTTTTGTCCCGTGAGAACGGAAAGCTGCTCAAGCGCAACCGCGACATTATTCTCATCGACAATGCGGTTTACCTGGGACAAGTCATAGGCGGCCTGGGCTTCATAAACGTCGGTGATCGCAATTAGACCTACTTCGAAGCGCTGTTGGGTTTGCTCCAGCTGACGTTCAAAGGCGCGCTCCTGTGCTTTGGATGCTTCCAGGTTGTCCTGGGCACGTAACACGGCCAGGTAGGCTTCTACAACACGCACAACCAGGTTTTGTTGGTTGCCTGCGAAGGTCGCCTCAGCCTGCTTGGTCAATTCTTTGCCCGACTGAAAGCTGAACCAGGCGGGTAAATCGAAGAGAGCCTGGTTCAAAGAGACCGAAAACCCTTCCGAGATAGTGTCGTTGGTCGTGGTGGTGTCGATGGTGGCCAATTCATCGGTGAAGTCCAGGCTCTCACTATCAGTGTCTGTATCGGAGCCAGACCGAGAGTAGTCAGCGCCAATTTGGGGCAACAGGGCAGATAGACCGAGGTTTTCCCGCTCGCGGTTAGCCAGATAGGTAGCTTCTTCCGATTTGAGCTGGGCGTCATTCTCCAGCGCCAGTTCATAGATATCGAGCAGTGAGTCTGCGCGGGTTGTAAAGCTTCCCAACGAAAGTGTCAGCGCTAATAGCGTGACTCCAGTCTTTCTCATGTGTTGTCCTCTTAACAGCGGGAAATTACGATTTGTAACCGGTGATTCTAGCAGTACCGTGGCCGACTTGCATTGTGTGAGACACAATCCCAAATGGCGTTAGTCTGCGTTATCATAAGTGTTACACTCAGAGTGCGTCCATGCCGTGCAGCATGGATTTGACTCATTTCATCGCGTTACACAGGAAGAAGTTAGTTGCTACAGGCCCGAAACAGGCAGTTCAAGCTCGATCTAGCGGAGCTCCACGCGATCTGTGAGGCGAACTATGTTCGGCTGTTAAGGCTGTTCCCTGCCTACGAGACAAGTAATGTTCGGGAATTTCAGCTCGGTCCAGCCCATGTGCAACTAAAAGTTATAGAGCGTTGCCGATACACCACGATATTTTCTCTGTCACAGCAACATGCGGAGGCTCGCTGGCTGGGAGGACTCAAAGTCGAAGTGCGTGCCTATCATGACGCGGGCATGCTGGAAGTCGGTAGTTTCCAGTCGCACCGACGCATCCAGCCCCGCTATAGTTATCCTAATGAACAAATGCACCAGCAAGATGAGAAGTCCCAGCAAAATCGCTTTCTTGCAGATTGGCTGGAGCATTGCCTGGGCAACGGCCGAAGCCATCAACAGATCATTATCGGGGTCTGAGCGGAGTTAACCGCGTCTCATCATGTCGACCCTAGAACACAAGCCCTGCAATATCGAGACCGCTGGAGATACTGTTCGCCTGGTACAGATCACCGACACTCATTTGTGCGCCCGTTCCGGTGGTACTTTGCTGGCTATGGATACTGACAGATCTCTGCAGTTGGTCATTCAGCAAGTGTTGCAGGAGCGAGGAACACCTGATGGCTTGCTCTGTACAGGAGATCTCTCTGACCAGGGCTCTTTGCAGGCCTACCTCCGATTAATCACTTATCTTCAGGAAATCTCTGCTCCCGACTTCTGGCTTCCGGGCAATCATGATGACCTGAGTGAAATGCAAGCAGCCGTGGGCGACAGCGGCCGACTTCAGAGCGAGTTAAGGGGAGGCAACTGGCAGATTATTCTTTTGAATTCCCAAATCCCCGGTGAAGTTGGGGGTGAGCTGGGTAGTGATGAACTTGAACGCTTGAGTTCGGCCCTGGGGCGCGCGCAGGCTGAAGGATTACATTCGTTAATCTGTCTACATCATCAACCTGTTGCCATCGGTAGTGCATGGATAGACCAGCAAATGGTAGCGGATGCCGAGCAATTCTGGGACATTGTAGATGCCGCCAGTTCGGTCAAGGGAGTTCTGTGGGGCCACGTGCATCAACAGATAGATAAGCGCCGTGGCGACATCGCCCTGATGGCATCCCCCTCCAGTTGCGTCCAGTTTGCCCCGGGGAGCCCAGCTTTCAAGGCTGATGACAAACCGCCGGGTTATCGTTGGTTGGATTTGTGTAGCGACGGCAGTATCAGCACTGGAGTGTCGAGGGTGACGGACGCTGATTTCACTGTCGACCTGGATTCTGGCGGCTATCTCTAGGCTCAATCGCTCGGCTTCAAGACAAGCCAAGCAAATATTTCTTGCGACAGTCGCTGTCGTTCGCTCCCGCTCATGTACAATGGCTTTTCCCTAGTTTCTAAAGCCATAAATCGCCAAAACTACGAATGAGCCAATATACCGCCGAAGATATCGAAGTCCTCACGGGACTGGAACCTGTGCGCAAGCGCCCGGGAATGTATACCGACACCACCCGCCCTAACCACTTGGCCCAGGAGGTCATCGATAATTCTGTCGACGAGGCGCTCGCAGGCCATGCAGACCAGATCGATGTCATTCTGCATAAGGATGGTTCTGTGTCGGTTTCGGATAACGGGCGCGGCATGCCCGTCGATATTCACCCGGAGCAGGGCAAGCCCGGTGTTGAAGTCATTCTCTCCACCTTGCATGCAGGTGGAAAATTCTCTAACAAGAACTACGAATTCAGTGGTGGTCTCCATGGCGTGGGCGTTTCGGTCGTTAACGCCTTATCCAGTGAGTTGGTGGTAACAATTAAGCGCGACGGTAGCGTCCACGAGATTACCTTCTCCGGTGGAGAAAAGACGTCCGATCTTGCTGTGATTGACAGTTGCGGCAAGCGCAACACCGGTACCACCGTAAAATTCACCCCGGATGCCAAGTACTTCGACTCCATTAATTTCTCTGTCTCGCGCCTGGTGCATGTGTTGCGTGCCAAGGCCGTCCTGTGCCCTGGCCTGAGAGTGAAGTTCAAGGACGAAAAGAAAGGACAGACCGAGGAGTGGTATTACGAGGATGGCCTTACCGATTATCTTGCCGACGCGACCATCGATTTTCCGGCGATTCCGGAAGAGCCATTCGTAGGCAGTTTCAGTGGCAGCAGTGAGGGCGTGGACTGGGCGGTGCAATGGTTACCTGAAGGCGGTGAAGTGATCGCCGAATCCTACGTGAACCTTATCCCCACGGCCCAGGGCGGCACCCATGTCAACGGCCTGCGCACCGGTTTACTGGATGCCATGCGCGAGTTCTGCGAATTGCGCAGCCTGTTGCCCCGGGGCATAAAGCTGGCTCCCGATGATATCTGGGATCGCTGCTGTTACGTGCTGTCTTCCAAGTTGGGAGATCCACAGTTCTCCGGCCAGACTAAAGAGCGTCTCTCATCCCGCGAGGCCGCCGCATTTGTTTCGGGTGTCTCCAAGGACGCCTTCAGCCTGTGGCTTAACCAACATACTGAAGAAGCGGAAAAACTGGCGGAAATGTGCATTAACAATGCTCAGACCCGCATGCGCAGCGCTAAAAAAGTCGTGCGCAAAAAAGTGTCTGCCGGTCCGGCACTGCCGGGTAAATTGGCGGATTGTTCCGGGGAAGACCCGACCCGGGGTGAGTTGTTCCTGGTGGAGGGGGACTCAGCCGGCGGCAGTGCCAAGCAGGCCAGAGACCGCGAATTTCAGGCTATCCTCCCCCTGCGCGGTAAAATTCTGAATACCTGGGAAGTAGACTCTCAGGAAATCCTGGCCTCTCAGGAAGTGCACAATATTTCGATTGCGCTGGGCATAGACCCGGCCAGTGATGACCTTTCCAGCCTGCGCTACCACAAAGTGTGTATTTTGGCGGATGCAGACTCGGATGGCCTGCATATCGCCACCCTCATTTGCGCGCTGTTTGTTCGCCATTTCCGCCACCTGGTTGCGGCGGGTCATGTCTATGTAGCCATGCCTCCCTTGTATCGCATAGACGTCGGCAAAGAAGTGTTTTACGCGCTGGATGAAGCCGAGAAGCAGGGTGTGCTTGACCGTATCGAGGCCGAAAAGAAACGCGGAAAGGTTAATGTGCAGCGCTTCAAAGGTCTGGGTGAGATGAATCCCCTGCAATTACGAGAGACGACCATGGACCCTGACACGCGTCGCCTGGTTCGCCTGGTGCTGGATGCGGGTGATGGCACTAACAAGATGTTGGATATGCTGCTGGCCAAAAAGCGAGCTTCCGATCGCAAGGCCTGGTTAGAGAAGAAAGGAGATCTGGCCCAGGTCGTATAGCTCAGTGGGCAATGCGGAACCTAGACCTTGGCAAACTCGCGGCTGGTTCCCGTCCAGCGCTTGATCAGCGGTTCCGCGAGCTCGGGGTGAGTCGCCTGGATTTCCGTCGCCAGTTGCTGCACCTCATCCAGTAAATGATTATGCGCTGGTAGTTGCGCAATCCGGAATTCCATTAACCCCGTCTGGCGGGTACCCAGCACTTCGCCGGGCCCGCGCAGTTCAAGGTCCTTTTCCGCAATATAAAAGCCATCGCTGCTTTGCCGCATTGCCTGCAAACGCTGTTTACCATTGAAAGAAAGAGGGCTCTGGTAGAGCAGCACGCAGTGGCTCGCTGCTGTCCCGCGGCCGACACGACCACGCAACTGGTGAAGCTGGGCCAGCCCAAGACGCTCGGGATTTTCGATAATCATCAAACTGGCGTTAGGCACGTCGACTCCTACCTCAATGACTGTCGTGGCGACCAGCAAGTCGATTTCTCCTGCCTTGAATGCTGCCATTACGGCATCTTTCTGTGCGGGCTTCAGGCGCCCATGTACCAGTCCAACGGAAAGCCTGGGCAACGCGTCTGCCAATTCGGTCGCGGTAGCTTCGGCTGCCTGGGCCTGCAGTACGTCGCTTTCTTCCACCAATGTGCAGACCCAATAGGCTTGACGGCCGCCCGCGCAGGCGTTTGCGACGCGCTCCACGATCTGCTCCCTCCGGCTATTATCTATCAAGGCGGTTTCAACCGGCTGCCGGCCAGGTGGCAATTCGTCAATAACAGAGCAGTCCAGATCGGCATAGGCAACCATGGACAAGGTGCGAGGGATGGGCGTTGCGGTCATTACCAGTTGATGCGGTCGGCCAACATCCGGCCCCGATTTTTCTGTCAGCGATAGACGTTGGTGTACCCCGAATCGGTGTTGTTCATCGACCACAACAAGACCGAGGCGGTCGAACATGACGTCTTCTTGAAACAGAGCATGGGTGCCCACAACAAGTGCAGCGCGTCCGGAAGAAATATCATCCAGTGCCTGCGCCCGTTTTTTTCCCTTGCTGCGCCCGCTCAGCCAGCCAATGTTGATATCGAGCTGCGAAAACCAGTCGGTAAAGTTCAGCCGGTGCTGTTCAGCCAGAATTTCGGTGGGCGCCATGATGGCAACCTGGTAACCGCTGGCGATGGCTTGCAGTGCAGCCGCTGCAGCGACCAGCGTTTTACCTGACCCGACGTCGCCCTGTACCAGGCGCAGCATGGGATGAGGTTTGGCAATATCGGCCTCGATCTCCTGCATGACTCGTTGTTGTGCGCCGGTGGGTGAGAATGGCAACGACCCCAGAAATTGTTCCAGCAGCTTCTGGTTTCCTCGAAGCTGAGGTGATCCCTCTGCTTGCTGCTGTGCTCGCAGGTCCTGCAAGGTCAAATTATGGGCGACCAATTCCTCGACAGCGAGGCGTAATTGCGCGGGATGCTCGCCTTCGCGCAATGACTCCTGTGGTGCATCGGGCGGAGGGGTGTGAAGATAAAGCAGTGCCTCAGCCAGGCCATAGGGCAGAGGGTGATTTGGAGGCAGTAGCTCTTTTGGTGCGCTGTGCCTTAAGCGCGTAGTCGCCTGTGCGCAGAGTTTGCGCCACTGATTCTGGCCTATCCCGCCCAGAGCGGGGTATACGGGGGTGAGCGCTTCTTCTGTTTCCACTTCACCTTCGGCCATTTGCCGGTATTCAGGATGATACATCTCCAGGCCGCTGCCGCCGCGGCGCACCTGGCCGAAGCAGCGCAGGCGAGTGCCGGGTTTAAGGTTGTTTTTCTGGGCTGCGGAAAAATGGAAGAAACGCAGGCTGATGGTGCCCGTGCCATCCTGTAAACGCACCACCAGGCTGCGGCGCTTGCCAAAGGCAATATCTGCAACCCTGACCTCGCCCTCGATAACAACGTCGACGCCATCCTGAGCGCCGCCTATAGGCGTGATTCGAGTGCGATCCTGGTAGCGAAGCGGCAGGTGGAAGAGCAGGTCTTCGACCCGGTGGATACCGAGCTCAGCGAGTTTGGCCGCAAGCTTGGGGCCCACGCCACGCAGTTGTGTCACTGGGTCAGCGGCTATTCCCGACACTAATCTTTTAACGCCTCGGCGAGCACATCAATCGCCTGGTGCCTGGGGTAACTGACCCGCCAGGCCAGGGCGATAGTGCGAAAAGGGCTGGGATCGACGAACGGGCGCACCACCAGCTCTTGCTCCCCATACAGGGCGGTACTGGCGGCTGATTCAGGAAGTACGGTTATACCCATGCCGCTGGCGACCATGTGTTTGAGCGTGTCCAGGGAGCTGCCTTCGACGATAGCGTGATCGCGGGCGTTGTGTGCCAGGATAGATTCTTGCAACCCCGGGCAAGCCTCCAGTACCTGGTCCCTGAAGCAGTGGCCTTCACCCATCAGTAACACCTTGTGCTCTGTGAGTGAAGTGGGGGAGATTGCGGTCTCGGTTGCCATGGGGTGGCCCCGTGGCATCAGTACAACGAATGGCTCGTCGAACAGCGGGCGGGTAACGACCTCAGGCTCGGTGAACGGAAGGGCAACGAAGATGGCATCGAGGGCGCCTGCGCTGAGTTTCACCCGTAGCTCGGCCGTATAGTTCTCTTCGATGTACATTGGCATTTCTGGGGCCAGCTGTTTAATCCGCGGTACCAGGCGGGGGAAAAGATAGGGCCCAACGGTATAAATCGCCCCGATTGAGAGCACGCTGCCCAGAGGGTCCTTGCCCTGCTCCGCCAGGCTGACAAGATTGCTGGCCTCTTGCAGCACGGTGCGCGCCTGGGCAATGATTTGTTCGCCCGTGGGGGTGGGGCTGACCTTGTGTCTCGCCCGTTCGAACAGGGCGATCCCCAATTCATCTTCCAGCTTCTTGATAGCGATGCTGAGGGTGGGTTGGCTCACGTTGCAGGCATCGGCTGCCTTGCGGAAATGGCCTGCTTCGGAAAGCGCGACCAGGTAGCGTAGTTCGGTGAGAGTCATTATAAAGCGAGTACTGCTTCAACCTCGATATCGACGGCTTTGGGCAGGGCGGCAACCTGTACACAGGCGCGAGCAGGGTAGGGCTCCTGAAAGTGCGATGCCATCACCTCATTAACCGCCGCAAAGTCGCCCAGATCGGTGAGAGAGATATTAATCTTGACCGCGTCGTTGAGGTCGCCGCCAGCGGCTTCGGCGATCGCGGCAAGATTTTCAAAAACCCGCTTTGCCTGCACGCTGATATCCCCTGTCACCAGCTCCATGGTGCCAGGGTCCAGGGGAATCTGGCCGGAAATCCAGACAGTATTGCCGACCTTTACTGCTTGCGAATAAGGGCCTATCGCGGCCGGTGCCTCGGGCGTTGAGATAATTGCGCGGTTACTCACTGTATTGCTCCTTCTTGCCTAATTCTTTATGCGAACGACCTTGCGCACAGAATTGGTGCTACGCAGGCGTTTCATAATGCGCGCAAGGTGTACGCGGTTCTCAACCAGCATCTCCAGGTCCACGAACGTGAACTGGAAGTCCTTGTCTTCGGTAGAAATTTTCTCGATGTTCACACCCATGGCATTAATACGGGTGGCGAGAACCGCGATCATACCGCGGCGGTTCTCGACCTCGATACGGAGCTCCACCGCGTATTCGCCTTCAACCTTGTCATCCCAACGCAGGGCAACCAGCCGTTCGCTGTTCTCTCGCATGTCGCCCAGGTTGTTGCAGCGCTCCCGGTGCACTACCACCCCTTTTTCCGAGCTGAGGTAGCCTTCGATTGGGTCGCCGGGAATCGGATGGCAGCATTTGGCGTAGGTGAGCATGAAGCCTTCCGTACCGCGTATCGCGACCGGGTGGGAGCGGTCTGGCTCCTGCTGTTCTTCCGCGGGCTCTCCCAGTAGCTGCTTGGCGGTGATGGCTGGCAGTCGGTTGCCCCTCGCAATATCTTCGAGCAACTGATCGAGGCTCTCGTACTGATGTTCTTGCAGGTATTCTTGCAGTTCATCTTCCGGAATGGTTTCCAGGTTGCTATCCAATGCAGCCAATGCCCGGTCCAGCAGGCGCTGGCCAAGAGCGACTGAGTCCTCGCGTGTCTGGTTTTTGAGGAAATGGCGAATATTGGTCCGCGCTTTAGCGGTTACCGCGTAGTTGAACCATGAGGGGTTGGGACTGGCGCTTTTGGCGGTAAGAATTTCGACAGTCTGACCGCTTTGCAGTGGCTCCGACAGTGGAGCGAGCCGGCGGTTAATGCGGCAGGCAACGCAGCTGTTACCGACATCGGTATGCACAGCGTAGGCAAAGTCGACGGCGGTTGCCCCCCGGGGTAATTCCATAATTCGTCCCTTGGGACTGAACACGTAAATCTCGTCCGGAAACAAATCGATTTTGACGCTCTCGATAAACTCCAGTGAATTACCGGCGCGCTGTTGCATTTCCAACAGTCCCTGTACCCACTCACGGGCTCGAGCGTGGCTGCCATTGGCCGACTGTGCGTCACTCTTATACAGCCAATGGGCGGCGATGCCATTGTTTGCCATGTCTTCCATTTCGCGGGTGCGGATCTGGATCTCAATAGGAACGCCGTGCATGCCCATCAGTACCGTATGCAGCGACTGATAGCCATTGGCCTTGGGGATAGCGATATAGTCCTTAAATTCACCCGGAACCGGTTTGTACAGACTGTGCACGCAGCCCAGGACCCGATAGCAGGTGTCAACGGAATCGACGATGATGCGAAAGGCGTAGATGTCCATGATTTCGGAGAAGGACTTGCGCTTGGATTTCATCTTCTTATAGATGCTGTACAAGTGCTTTTCGCGGCCCAGCACCTCGGCAGGGTGCCCCTCTTGCTCCAGGGTGGCCTTGATTTGTTGGCGAATCTTGTCTACCAGCTCCTTGCGGTGGCCACGGGCATTGCGCAGTGCTGCCTGGATTCGTCGTGCCCGCATGGGGTGCATGGCAGAAAAGCCCAGGTCCTCGAACTCCATTCGAATATTGTTCATGCCCAGACGCATGGCAATGGGGGCGTAAATTTCCAGTGTCTCTCTGGAAATGCGTCTGGCTTTGCTGGTTTGGAGTACTCCCAGGGTGCGCATGTTGTGCAACCTGTCAGCCAGTTTTACGAGAATGACGCGGATGTCCCTGGCCATAGCCAAAGCCATCTTCTGGAAGTTCTCCGCCTGCTTTTCTTCCAGGGACCCAAACTCCATCTGGGTCAGCTTGCTGACGCCATCCACCAGTTCTGCGACTGGGGTACCGAACTGCTCGCCAATCGCAGACTTTGGAATGCCGGTATCTTCGATGACATCATGGAGCATCGCAGCCATCAGGCTTTGGTGATCCATGTGCATATCGGCAAGAATGCCGGCAACTGCCAACGGGTGAGTCACGTAGGGTTCACCACTGCGCCGCAGCTGACCATGGTGGGCCTGCTCGGCGAAGTAGTATGCGCGCCTTACGGTATTGCTTTGCTCAGCTGTGAGATAGGTGTGGAGCGTATTAGAGAGGGCATCGATGGATTGAATGGCGTTCATAGGTCTGCCTTTCTTCGATGCCCCTTGTGCTTAGAGGGCCTCGCTGGTGGCCTCAGCCATGACTTCGGCCAGCTCTTCCTCGGCCTCCAGCTCATCTTCGCGGGTCAGGATGTCCGCTGTGATCAGGCCCTCTGCGATTTCCCGCAGGGCGATTACAGTGGGCTTGTCAGACTCTTCTTCGACGAGCGGATCCTTGCCGCCAGTGGCCATTTGTCGAGCGCGTTTGCTGGCTACCATGACCAGCTCGAAGCGGTTAGCAACGTTTTCCAGGCAATCTTGAACAGTGACTCGTGCCATTAGTACAACTTCCCATAATAAGTAAAAAAACAGAACCGGAAATTATACCCCTTCATGCGACATTGCTCCAGCGTGAATAATGCCCGCTGAGGATCAGGTGAAGAGCTTGGTCAGCAGGTTGGCAAGCGTTGCCCTCTGCTGGTCCGTCGCGAGGCGGTGGCAGCTCACAATGGACTGTAATTGGGCCAGGGCCTGGTCAAAATCGTCATTGACGATCAGGAAGTCGCTCTCCACATAATGCGACATTTCCTCCACGGCCTCAGCCATGCGGCCCTCAATGGTGTTCGAATTGTCCTGGCCTCTGGCTGTCAGGCGCTGGAGCAGTGTGAGCCTGGACGGAGGAAGAATAAAAATAGCTTTTGTTGCTGGAAGCAGGTGCTTAACCTGCGCAGCACCCTGCCAATCGATCTCCAGGATGACGTCAGTGCCCTGGGACAGTTGCTCCTGTACCCAGGTTTGGGAGGTGCCATAGAGATTGCCGAACACGGTGGCGTGTTCCAGAAACTCGGCTTTTTCCAGCATCGCCAAAAACCGGCTCTGGTCGACAAAGTGATAGTCAGTCCCGTCCAATTCCCCGGGCCTTTTTCCCCGGGTAGTGTGGGAAACGGAGACTCTGAGCTCCTCCGTGCGCTCTATTAAAGCGGCAACGAGGCTGGTTTTCCCGGCGCCTGAGGGTGCGGATACGGTGTACAAGGTGCCTGTGCGGCTCATCGTGTGTGGCCCTTACTCAATATTCTGGATCTGCTCGCGCATTTGCTCGATCAGTACTTTCAGCTCTACTGCATTCTGGGTGGTGCTGCTGGACGTGGATTTGGAGGACAGCGTGTTGGCCTCCCGGTTTAGCTCCTGCATCAGGAAGTCGAGTCGCCGGCCACAGGGGCCGCCCTTGTTCAGGGCGAGGCGGACTTCACTGACATGGGCCCCGAGGCGGTCCAGCTCTTCGTCAACATCGGCTTTGTGTGACAGGTGCACCAGTTCTTGTTCCAGGCGGCCCTGATCGACGTCAACTTCCAGCTCCTGTATTCGAGCAATGACCTTGTCTCGCTGCTGCTGCAGTAATTCGGGTACCCGCACCTTGGTAGTCGCGACCTCGGCTTCGACCAGGTCTATGCGCTCCTGAATCATCGTTGACAGCTTCGTCCCTTCGCGGGCCCGATTTTCTGCCAGCGTATCCAGCGCCTGTCTGGCCAGCGTCAGAGCGGCCTTGTGTAGTTCTTCTTCAGACTGCTCCGGTGCGCTGCAGACACCCGGAAACTGTAATACCTGCAAGGCGGTAGGCTCACTGGTTTTGATGAGTTCCTCGATTTCCGCCGATGCCTGAGCCAGGTCCTTCAGCATTTCTCTATTGATCACCAGAGAGGCGCTGCGCTCCGGGTGCGCCTGAACTCGCATCATGCAATCTACTTTACCGCGGGCCAGCGTCTTCCCGATCATCTCCCGTAGCTTTGGCTCCAGCACGCGCAAACTATCTGGCAGCTTGAAACTACTGTCCAGGTAGCGGTGATTCACGGTGCGCAGTTCAATGGTCAGCACGCCTTGTTCGATATCAACGCTCTCCCGGGCGAAGGCTGTCATGCTGTGTATCCTGGCCAATGCTGCGATTCCTTTTGATCAATGTGCTGCTATGAGTGTAGCAGTTTGCCGGGACTGCTCACAGTGCGCTGCGACGCGTATACTTGCGGTTTTCGTCAACGGAGAGCTTTATGCAACGCCCCAGTGGTCGCAACCCGGAACAGCTTCGGGATATTTCAATTACACGGAACTTTACCTGCCATGCGGAGGGCTCGGTGCTGGTTTGTTTCGGCAAAACCAAAGTGATATGCACGGCCTCTGTAGAGGAGGGCGTACCCCGCTTTCTGCGCGGCAAAGGCAGCGGTTGGGTGACAGCGGAATACGGCATGTTGCCTCGCTCCACTGGCAGTAGAATGGGGCGTGAGGCCAGCCGAGGAAAGCAGGGCGGCCGCACTGTAGAGATTCAGCGACTGATTGGCCGATCACTGCGAGCGGCTGTGGACCTCAAGAAGTTGGGAGAGAACACGATCAATATCGACTGCGATGTCATTCAGGCTGATGGCGGCACTCGCACCGCCTCTATCACAGGCGCATTGGTCGCCCTGGTGGATGCGATCAACTATTTACAGCGCAAGAAGATTATAAGTGCAGACCCCTTGCTGGAGATGATGGCTTCTGTCTCTGTAGGTATCTACCAGGGCGTGCCCGTGCTGGACCTTGACTATCCTGAGGACTCTGCCGCGGACACCGATATGAATGTGATCATGGGTGAGTCTGGTGGCTTTATTGAGGTGCAGGGAACAGCGGAGGGCGTCACTTTTGCCCGGGAAGAGCTTAATGCGATGTTGGATTTGGCGAGTGCCGGGATAATGGAGTTGATTGAGAAGCAAAAGGCGGCATTGGCCGAAGGCTGATTGCCACCTCGGCGGCTGTTCCTCCGCGCTTACAGCTCTATATCGTAATCCATGATCACCGGTGCGTGCGTGGAAAACTCGCGGCTTTTGTAAATCGCCCCGTAGTCCACGGCGTACTGCAAGCCTTTGGAGATTACGTGGAAATCCGAGCGCCAACCGTTGACCGAGCGATCCCCGTCGGGCCACCAGGTGAATTCATCCTGGTCTGAATTGATCTCGCGGAAAGGGTCTATGTACCCCTCGGTGAACAGCTCATTCATCCACTGACGCTCTTCGGCGAGGAAGCCTGAGACAGTGCTGTTGCGCTCGGTGTCTTGCACGTCCGCCGGTGTGTGAGCAATGTTCCAGTTGCCGCAAATAACGAACTCTCGGCGCTTGTTACGCACTTTCTGCAAGTGATTGCCCAGGAGTTCATAAAATTCGTTTTTGCGGGCCTGCTGTTCGGCATTTCCAGGTTCGGCGCTGGGAGCCAGCAAGCAGCCGACGCTGATGTTTTCGTAATCTGCCTGAATATAGCGCCCTTCCATATCGAAGTCGGCGAACCCCAGGCCAGTCATGATTGCCTTGGGTAGTTGGCGACAGTAGATGGCGACGCCATTGGCCTTACCATCGATATCGTCGAAGAAGTAAGGGTTGTACTCCTCGGGAAAGAAAAGGTTGTCCTGAAGGTCATACTCGGAGCATTGCAGGTCCTGAATGCAGACAAAGTCAGCGTCCTGTTCTTTCAACCAGTCGTAAAACCCTTTTCCAGCGGCGTTTTTGATGCCGTCTGCGCTGAAACTGATGACCCGCATTCATGGCCCCTTGATATTAGAGCGTGTATTATATTGAGCCCAAGCGGGCGGCCCCTGAGGCCATCCGCGGACTATCTGAAATTCGTATCCCGATTGCTGCTGACCAGCGGTCCCGTCACTGCTGATTTTTTGTTTTGCCCTGACTAGACTTGCGTCTTACCGGGCGTCTACAAAGACCGACAAGGCCTGCATTCTAGCTGGGAATGAGTGGATAACAAAGTCCGGAAGCGACAAACATTTGTGAATACAGGCCATATCCAAAGGAGAAGTGCGCGTATGCAGGCATATCAGAAAGAATTCATTGAATTGGCCAGGGAATACGACGTTCTTAAATTTGGTGAATTTACCTTGAAGTCGGGACGTGTCAGCCCCTACTTTTTTAACGCGGGTGCATTTGACAGCGGTCGGGCGCTTGCTGCCCTGGGTCGTTGTTATGCCAATCGCATTGCTGAATCAGGGATTGAGTTTGATGTGTTGCTGGGTCCCGCATACAAAGGGATACCACTAGCCACGACGACGGCGGTGGCATTGGCCAACGATCACGGAATGGATCTGCCCTTTGCCTACAACCGCAAGGAAGCCAAGTCCCATGGCGAGGGTGGTGTGCTGGTGGGTGCGCCACTTAAGGGACGTGTACTGGTGATCGATGACGTTATCACCGCTGGCACCGCTGTGCGTGAGGTTATAGCGATGATTGAGTCGGCAGGTGCGGAGTTGGCCGGGGTCGCTATTGGGCTTAACCGTCAGGAGCGCGGAGCGGGAGACCTCTCGGCAATCCAGGAACTGGAAAAAGCGTACGCTACTCCAGTGCTTAGCATTATTGATATGGGGCACATTATTGCGTATCTGGAACAAACAGGTGGCTCTGCAGATGCTTTGGAGAAAATGAAAGAATATCGAACTCGCTACGGCGTGTGACTTGTTCCTCGTTCAGCCAACGCCTATATTGGGCGGCATGAAGCTGATTCTCCTCAATGCCCCCGCTCTTTTGGCCGTAATCCTGTTAACAGGGTTGTCTCCTGGCAGCCTGGCAGCAGAGCTGTATCGGTATATGAACGACGAGGGCAGCACGGTTGTCGGTTTCCAGGTGCCGCCGGAGCACGTCAAAAAGGGTTACGAAGTGGTCAATGACAAGGGAGTCGTTGTCCGGGTGGTACCCAGGGAGCTCTCCGAGGAAGAGCAAAAGCAGGCAGATGTACAAAAACGCCTCGAGGAAGAAGCGGTAGCAGAGCAACTGCGATTGCAAGAGTGGGACGAGGCATTACTGCTGCGCTATAGCTCGATAGAAGATATCGAAGCTGCCGAGGAGCGCGCCCTGAGGGATTTGCGCATCCGGGTCAGTATTATCAAGTCCAACAAACGCTCTTTAAAACAGCAGGTAGAAAACTACCAGGCACAGGCTGCAGAAATGGAAAGATTGGGCCGCGAGGTCGATGTAGAGCGGTTGCAGGCGATTGAAGACTTGCAGTCAGAGATCGCTATTTCCGACAGGGCCATCGCCGACCGACAGATCGAAATTGAAGCGGTTGAAGCCGCCTATAAATCGGATATCGATCGCTTTGCGGTTTTGTTGGATATGGTGGAGTTTCGCCGCAACATGATGGCCCAGCAGAGGGCCGAACAGCAAAAAACCAGTCAGGATCCGCGACGTTAACTTTGGTTGAAAGGTTGGGCGAAGCCGCCTTGATCCGGAACAGGCTGACTCACAGCTTCCTTGAAAAATCCTGACATTAGTAGTTCCCACTGCTGTTTCCAGTCTTCGGTGGGAGAGCGTTTAAAGCCAGAGCGCACATATTGCGAGATACGCCCTTCCGCAGTGGCCATTAGCAGGTTGGCTGCTGCTGGAAGTGGAATAGCCGGCCGCAGCCCCTCGCGCATTTCCGCCTCGCGAAGAACCTGCTTCAGTTGCGTTTCGAAGCGGTCGAATAACTGGGCGACGCGCACGTGCAGGCGTTCAGTTTCCCCTGCAAGGGCGTCACCGGTGAGAATGCGGGTGATGCCCGGATTCCGTTCTGTAAAGGCAAGTAACAAGGTCAGCATTTTTTCACAGCGGCCTGTGGCGCTGGGTTCTTCACTCAGAATGAGCTTGATGCGGCTGAATAGAGTTTCCTCTATGAACTCGATCAGGCCCTCGAACATTTTCGACTTGCTGGGGAAGTGGCGGTAAAGCGCTGCTTCGGAGACGCCGACTTGCTTCGCCAGTCCCGCTGTAGTGATCCTGTTGCCGGGGTTGGCTTCCAGCATTTGTGCCAGTGCTTCCAGGATCTGCTGACGCCGTTGGGATTTTCTGGGGGGCATGAAAAATACACATCATTCGGGTTACGCCCCATGCTAGCGATTAGCCGGGAGCCCTGCAATAAGCAGTGGGCGAAAATGCCTGAAAATAGAGTCTCAGCGCCGTGTTTTTCGCCCGGGTCAGTTCCTGCGGTTGCTGATTAGCGTGCCAATGCCCTCGTCGGTGAATATTTCAAGCAGTACCGCATGGGGAACTCGGCCATCGATAATGTGCGAACTGGCCACCCCTGACTTGACTGCATCCAATGCACAGCCGATTTTTGGCAGCATGCCTCCATGAATCGTGCCATCCGCAATGAGGCTGTCTACCTCTGCTGTACTGAGCCCGGTCAGTATTTCACCCTCTTTATTGAGTAGGCCGGCGACATTGGTTAGCAGCATCAGTTTCTCGGCCTGTAAAACCTCCGATAACTTTCCCGCGACCAGGTCAGCGTTGATGTTGTAGCTATTGCCCTGGCTGTCTACCCCGATTGGCGCAATCACCGGGATGAAGTTACTTTCGAGAATCACTTTCAGGACCTCGGTGTCGATTTGCTCGACTTCGCCTACGTGGCCGATATCGATGATCTCCGAGGCATCGAGCTCTGGGCTGTAACGGGTGACTTTGAGCTTTCGCGCCCTGATGAGCTGGCCGTCCTTACCGGTAACGCCGATTGCTTTACCACCATTGCGGTTGATTGAGGATACGATTTCCTTGTTGACGCTGCCGCCAAGGACCATTTCGACTACATCCATGGTCTCTTCGTCGGTTACCCGCATGCCATCCACAAACTCCGTGTGAATGTTGAGCTTCTCCAAAAGAGAGCCGATTTGAGGGCCGCCCCCATGTACGACGACAGGATTCATGCCTACGAGTTTCATAAGCACTACATCTCGGGCAAAGCTCTCGTGCAGCTCCGGATCAACCATGGCATTGCCCCCGAACTTGACCACGATGGTCTTGCCGGTAAAACGCTGGATGTAGGGGAGCGCCTCGGTCAGGACCTTGGCGATATTGAGGGCAGCATTGCGATCGAGTGACATGAAGTACCTGTTGGAGCCTATTGAGCTCAGAAATTCAGTTCAAGCGTGGAGTCTACCAGTGCGATTTGTTCGCGGAATTCGCTCATGATCATTTCCAGCGACTCAGCACTGCTGGCTTCAAAGCGGGCGGTGAGCGCGGGACTGGTGTTGGAGGCACGCACCAGGCCCCAACCCTCTGAAAAGTCTACCCGAATCCCATCCATGGTGTTGACTTTGCCGGACGAAAAGTCGGTATTGCGGATAATTCTGTCCATTAGCGGCTGCTTGTTTTGCTCAGCGACCGGTATCAGAATTTCTGGCGTATTGACCGTGACGGGGAAGGTGTCGATGATGTCGTCAAGGCTGTCCCCTTGCGTACTCATGATTTCAGCGAGGCGTCCGGCTGCGTACATGCCATCATCGAAACCGAACCAGCGCTCGCCGAAGAACATGTGACCGGAAAATTCACCGCCCAAAAGAGCACCGGTTTCTGCCATTTTCTCTTTCATGAAAGCGTGGCCGGTTTTCCACAGCACCGGACGACCGCCGTTACTGGTGATAACTTGGGTCAGGTTGCGACTGCATTTCACATCAAAGACCACGTCGGCACCCGGATTGCGGGACACGACATCCTGGGCGAATATCATCAACAGTATATCTGAGCGAACGATGCGGCCCGAGCCGGTGACGACCGCAAGCCTGTCGCCGTCGCCGTCAAAAGCAACGCCGAAGTCAGCTTCTTCTCGTTGCACCGCCTCGCACAGGGCGCGCAGGTTATCTTCGTTGGAGGTATCGGGTGAATGGTTGGGGAAGTTGCCATCGATACTGCAATACATGGGAATGACTTCGCAGCCCAGTTCTTCGAACAGCTGGGGGGCGATATCGCTGGTGGCACCGTTCCCCGCATCCACAATGATCTTGAGAGGCACCGCTATAGCAATATCCTCGGTTACCTCATCAATGTAGGCGGGGATGACGTCTTCCCTGATCATCCTGCCGTTGCCCTTGCTGAATTGGCCTTCGATGATCTTGTCCCGGACCTCTTCAATACCACCTGCGTGTATTGTCTGCTGGTTGAGAACAATTTTAAGGCCGTTATCGGTTTTGGGGTTGTGGCTACCAGTAATCATGAGCCCTGAGCGGCAGCTCAGGTGACGGGTGGCGAAATAAAGCACCGGTGTTGGTACCAGGCCAATATCGATGACATCGCGGCCGGACTCCATCAGTGAGCGCACCAGAGCAGATTTTAATGCCGGGCTGGAATTACGCCCGTCGCAGCCTACCAATAGCGACTGTTCGCCCATTTCACCGGCGATAGTGCCAAGAGCACCTCCGATGCTTGCCATAAGGTCTTCGGTAAGTTCCGTGCCAGCGTCTCCACGTATGTCATAGGCCCTGAAAATGTGTGCCGGGAAATTGGAGGGAATGACGGTAATCTGCTCCGGCTCTTCTTCCATCACCAGGTCCAGCTCTAACACGTCTTCCAGATCGGCAGCAGAGGGAGCGTCTTCAACGGATTCGAGAGTTTCTACCTCCATATTGGGCAGTGGTGCATTAAGGCCGCCGTCTATCTGGCGAAGGGCGCGCAGCGTGGCCCGGCGCAGCTGTCGGGCAACTGTGACAAGTTCTGGAATGGCCAGGCTAAGTTCGGACTTGCGGTCCGAGGCGGAAATCATCCTGTTCACATCGTCCTTGATAATATTGGGCATGCGGATAGCAACAATTGCGAAGCCGCCGAGCGTGGCCACAATGCACAGGGCGAGTACGAGGTAGATAGGGCCGCTGGACGATCCCAGTAAATCCATTAGTTCGTTAGAAGGAGTGAATGCCACCCGCCAGTTGGTGTCCGGTATGGTGGCGAAGCGCTGATAGTCCGAGGCGTCGCCACTGCCCGCCTGAGCGATGACGTTGGTGCTGGTTTTACCATCGCTGGAGGTATAAATCTGCTCCAATGCGTATTTCCCGGTTCCGGAATTAAGGGCTTGAAGCTCGCGGGAGAATGCCTTGTTGTCGACTGTCGCGACCAGTACCGCCCTGCGATCTTCAAACCGCGGGTGTTTGACCAGTTCGGCAATGGTGGTGAGCCAGCGCTCTTCGAAGCGAAATGCCTCAGGCAGCGTTTTTTCGCCGTTAGCTGTTCGGCGTACCAGGTCGACCTCAATATGATTGCGCAGTCCCTGGTCGCCACCCTCAAATTCAGCGGTACCCATATCACCCACAGGCACTATTTTAAGGCTCAGCAAGTCCGGGAAATAATCCAGTACGGCCTGCTCCACCAGTTCAATATCTTCTCTAGCTCTGCTGGCGATTGCCGACAAGGCCAAAGGCGACTGGGCTGTGCTCTGCAGTCGCTGGCGCGTCAGGGTTAAGCGGGCATTAATATTGGTGGCTTGCTGAGTGGCGTAGGCGCCGGCAACCCGGTCTGCCTGTTGGGTCTTCACGCCCGGCTCTCGAACCAGCAGGAGGTAGGCGAAGCTGCCCAGAATCACCATAAGCGCGACCAATAGACCCGTGCCTGCAGTCTTGTAAGTCGCGTTGCCAGCGGCTGAAATGCCTTGGGGGTTGCTGGCTGCCTGGCGCTTGGGCTCTAGAGCCTTGTCCGCTTTTTTCTTTTTTATTTTATTGAGCATGATCCCTGGCCGCCGTATTCCTGAAGGGGATGATATTACGCTCGAGCCCCCACGGGAACGCGCTTTGGTACTTTTTGAGAAACTAGTTTTTCGTGGTTTTGGCGATCATGGCGATGATTTGTCGGGCGATGGCGGACTTGCCTGCTCTGGTGAGCGACTGTTCACCTGAGCCCCAGAGCACGGTGACTTCATTCTCATCGCTGTTGAAACCCGTATCCTGACGGGAGACATCATTTGCAACGATCATATCGAGCCCCTTGCGCTGCATTTTATCGCGAGCATAGGCCAGAACATCCTGGGTTTCGGCGGCAAAGCCCACGGTAAACGGTGCATTTTCACTGGCGGCGACGGCACTGACGATGTCAGGGTTCCTGACTAATTGCAGGCTGGTCTCTTCTGCGCCTTTCTTTATCTTCTGGTCCTGCATCTGAGCAGGCCGGTAATCCGCCACCGCTGCGCAGGCAATGAAAATGTCGCAATCAGCAGCCAGTTCCAGGCATTTTTCCAGCATATCCCGGGCGCTTTCGACCCGGTGGCAGTGTGCATGCTCTGGCGGATCCAGGTTAACCGGGCCACTAACCAGGCTGGTTGTCGCACCCGCGTCAATTGCGGCGCGGGCCAGTGCATAACCCATTTTGCCAGAGCTGTGATTGGAAATGTAACGTACTGGATCCAGTGGCTCTCGGGTGGGGCCGGCTGTAATGAGGACCTTTTTCCCCGCCAGCACGCCGCTTTGGAAAATGGCAGCTGCAGCGGCTGCAATAGCAGGCGGTTGTTCCATGCGCCCGGGGCCCACGTCGCCGCATGCCTGCTCCCCTGCGGCGGGACCGATGAGTTGCATGCCGCGCTGGGCCAGGGTCGCAATATTGGCGGTAGTGGCCGGGTCACGCCACATCTGTTGGTTCATCGCGGGTGCGATCAAGACTGGGGAAGGTGTTGCCAGGGCGACGGTGGTGAGCAAGTCGTCGGCGCGGCCCGCCGACAAGCGGGCAATGAGATCCGCCGTCGCGGGAGCAATCACCAGGATATCCGCCCAGCGTGCCAGTTCGATGTGTCCCATGCCCTGCTCAGCCTTCTCGTCAAGCAATTCGGTATGAACCGGATTGCCGGACAGGGCCTGCAGAGTGAGCGGAGTAATGAATTCCCTGGCGCCGTGGGTCATGATCACGCGGACCTTGGCTCCCAACTCCTGTAACTGACGCACCAGCTCTGCGGACTTGTAGGCGGCGATGCCGCCGCTGACGCCCAGGAGGACATTGCGATTAAATAGATGTGCCATTGTTAAACCCGAATCGCCACAATAGTTGCCCGAAAGCAGCGAAAGATACCACTTGGCCCGCGTCTTTGACACCGGGTTAAAGAGGTGCTCAAGGAGGAGCGTTGTGGGGACTTTACATTGGGAACCGGGGGAGGGACCGCGGGAACGTTTGCTGTCGCGCGGCGTAAAAACCTTATCGGATGCTGAATTATTGGCGGTGCTCCTGCAGACGGGTTATCGCCAATGCAACGCTGTTGTGCTCGCCAGGCAGCTACTGCAGCAATTTGATGGACTGACGGGGCTAATGTGCGCCGATGCTGATAGCGTGCTCGCCTGCCAGGGCATAGGTAATGCCAAATATGCGTTGTTGCAGGCATCGGTAGAGCTGGCCCGTCGTCTGGCGCTGCAGGAGTTGCAGGGGGCCGATGTGTTATCAAGCCCTGGCCAGACCCGGCAATTCCTGCAACATCACCTCGGCGGCCTGGATAGGGAAGTTTTCAGTGTCATTTTCCTGGATAGCCAGCATCGGGTTATGCGTTGTGAAGACTTGTTCCTGGGGACCCTGGACGGGGCGGCCGTTTATCCTCGTGAGGTAGCGGTGCGAGCATTGCAATATCGTGCGGCGGCGGTCATTTTTGCCCATAATCATCCCTCCGGGGTGGCCCAGCCCAGCAGTGCAGACCGGCGAATCACCGAACGCTTGGTGGCTGCGCTGGGACTATTGGACATTCGGGTTCTGGATCATATTATTGTGGGGTCCGGCTGTGAATTTTCGTTTGCAGAACAGGGGCTGCTGTAAAAGCCGCCCCATTATCGCATTTCAGTGAGGCGGGCCTCTTTTGCCCTTTTGCTCGATTGCGCTGACGCAGAGTCTCTCACCCAGATTTTCTTGCTATGACTTGGTCCTTCTGGTATAAAGTCGCGCTCCGTGCGGCTGGGGTCCTTTTTCGGGCCTGTAATAGCCACTTATTTTTTATGAATTCCCGCGATTTTGGGAGAGACAGGATCATGGCAAGAGTATGTCAGGTCACCGGCAAGCGTCCGGTCACCGGTAACAACGTATCACACGCAAAAAACCGCACCCGTCGTCGTTTTTTGCCTAACCTCCACCAGCATCGTTTCTGGGTGGAATCCGAGAAGCGCTTCGTGAGCCTGAGGGTATCATCCAAAGGCATGCGCATTATTGACAAGAAAGGTATTGAAACTGTTCTTGAAGATATGCGTTCCCGCGGCGAGAAGGTTTAAGGAGAAACTCGATGAGAGAAAAAGTTCGCATGAATTCTTCAGCTGGCACTGGTCACTTCTATACCACTGACAAGAACAAGCGCACCACTCCGGATAAGCTGGAACAGAAGAAGTACGATCCAGTTGCCCGTAAGCACGTGATGTACAAGGAAGGCAAGATCAAATAAGCCTCTTTGAAAGACACATCCTGAAACCCCGGCATTGACCGGGGTTTTTTGTGCCTGTTGTCGCGGTATGATGATGCTTTTGCTGTTGATAGATTGCGATGCCGGAGCTTCCCGAGGTAGAAACCACCCGTCGTGGGGTAGAGCCCCATGTGAAAGGCCGAATTGTGAAGCGCATGCTGGTGAGAGAAGACCGGCTGCGCTGGCCCATTCCGGCGGACCTTCCCGCCCTATTTCAGGGGCAACGCATAGAGTACGTAGAGCGCCGGGCAAAATACCTGCTGTTCCATACCGCCACCGGGGCGCTATTGGTGCACCTGGGAATGTCGGGCTCGTTGCGCCTGGTGGCTCCCTCGGAACAGCCAGCGCGGCACGATCATTTCGATATTGAAATGGTTGGCGACAATGTTCTTCGCTACAACGATCCGCGCCGCTTTGGCTGTTGTCTTTGGGTGCCTCGGGGAGAGACGCATTCCCTGCTGGATAGCCTTGGGCCCGAACCCCTGTCGGATTCCTTTGACGGTGCATTTCTCTACCAGCGCTCCAGAGGGCGAAAGGGCCCGGTCAAATCCTTCCTGATGGACCAGAAAATCGTGGTTGGCGTTGGTAATATTTACGCTAACGAGGCCCTGTTCTTTGCGGGCATCCGCCCTACCCGAGCTGCCGGGCGGATTTCAAAAGCCAGGTACCAGCGCCTTGCAGACGAAGTAAAGCGAGTGCTTACTTCTGCTATAAGTCAAGGCGGGACAACGCTTCGGGACTTTGTTGGGGGTGATGGTAAGCCTGGATACTTTGCTCAGCAGCTTTATGTGTATGGTCGTGAAGGTGAGCCGTGCAAGCATTGCGGCGAGAAATTGCAAGAAAGTCGAATTAGTCAGCGAACTACCGTGTACTGCGTGGCCTGCCAGCGTTGAACAGGCTACACTAAAAAGACCATAGGGGACGGGGAAGGGATCCCGCGGAGAAATAATATGAAAAAAAATGCTGGCGCAAAGCGCCTTGTTACAGCCCTGATGATTTCATGCCTGCTGCTGCCACAGTCTCTGTTGGCGGCAAAAGCTGTCGATGAAAGCCCCAACGAGTGGGCTATGGTTGGCGATTTGTTGGTGGCGCGACCCGTTGGCCTGGTGCTGACAGTCGGTGGTGCCGCAGTCTGGCTGGTCAGCTTGCCCTTTACGCTGCTTGCTGGACATGCAGGTGAAGCGGCGGAAACCCTGGTTTTAGGGCCCGGCGAGAGCACCTTCATGCGTTGCCTGGGTTGTCGCAACACGGGTTACACCCACAAAGATGTGGATTCAATCCGCGCCTCCAGGGCGGCGCGCGAGCAGGGTTAGTCAGCTAATCGAATGGCAGGGTCCGGCTAATGCGGGCCCGTTTCTTCGCCACCTATTCAGCGAACCGAGAATGTAATGCCTGAGCTACGGGCTCTGGTACAAAGGGCGTGATATCGCCCTTGAGAGCGGCGATTTCCCTGACCAGGGATGAAGAAATAAAGGACAGGTGTTCAGAGGGTGTCAGGAAGACGCTCTCAAACTCCGGGTACATGGCCCGATTCATGTTCGTCAGCTGAAACTCGTATTCAAAATCTGCCACAGTGCGCAGCCCCCTCAGCACACACCTGGCACCCTGGCTCTTGGCGAAATCGGTTAACAGATTACTAAATCCGGTCACCTCAACGTTGTCCAGGTGAGAGAGAGAAGCCTCGCACAGGGCGATTCGTTGCTCAAGGTCAAACAGGGGCGTCTTCTTCTCGCTATAGGCAATGGCAACGACCACCCGGTCAAACAGCCTTGAGGCCCGTTCGGTAAGATCTACATGACCGTTGGTGATGGGGTCGAAAGTGCCGGGGTAAATGACAGTGTTGGTGCGCATAGCGCTGAGCCTTGCAGTGACTGGAGCAGCGGATGGTAACCCGATTTACTCGGGGTGGACAATGAACAAGCGGTAGCTGACACCTCCAGCTTTTTTCTCCCGGTGTGGTTCCCAGTTTGCCGGCAAATCGGGTAGCTGCTCCTTAGCACCAGACTCTATGTAGACCATGGCGCCCGGAGCAAGGCATTTCTGCCGGGCCAGCAGGTCGCATGCCGGGGCGAGCAGGTCCTGACCAAACGGGGGGTCGACAAATACGATATCCCAGCGCAGCTTTGCCTTGGCAAGAAAGGACAGGGCAGAGTCGGCATGGCAGTTGCCCCGGCCCTCGACATCAAGGACCTGCAAATGTGACCTGAGCTGCTTGATGGCCGCGGCCGACGTATCGACGAAATCGCAGTGTGCCGCGCCGCGAGATAGCGATTCCAGTCCCAAAGCACCGCTGCCGGCGAAAAGGTCCAGGCATTGGGCCCCCTGTATATCCGCGGCCAACCAGTTGAACAGGGTTTCTCGCACCCGGTCGGTGGTGGGTCTGAGGCCTTCAGTTGGGATAAATGATAGCTTTCTACCGCGCCATAGACCGCCGATGATGCGTAACGTATTGTTCCCGCTTCGGCCTTTTGTGCCTCTCGACATTTAATCACTCTATGCAGCAGTGGTAGGATAGGCTCTTTCGCGGCCACCCTTCTGGTGACTGCAGACTTTAACACGACCAATATGAAATTTTTCAAACGAAAGAAAAAGCCGGAAGCGCAGCCGCTTGCCGAAGAAAGCGCTGCACAGACGCCTCTTAAGACCGCTGTTGAAAGTTTGGTCCAGCCCGGCCGCGAGCCTTCGGCCGAAGTGCAGCTCGCTTCCAATCCTGACGCGGAGCCCGAGCTTGCAACACCCGATCTCAACGTGAACGATCACGCCATAAAAGTTGAAGCCGAGGCCGTCATGCCGCCTGCGTCAGTTGCCAGTGCCTCTGAACCACCGCCACCGGAAGGGCCTGAAGAAGCTGCGGTTGCAGCCACGTCCGACACTGAACCTGCTTCCAATGAACCGGTTCCTTCCGTTATCTCGGTTCCCCAGGATAAGCCCGGGATCTTTGGTCGCTTGCGCCGAGGCCTGGGCCGGACCAGTGACAGCCTGGTACAGGGCCTGGGTAACCTGTTCCTCGGGCGCAAGGAAATTGACGGGGATCTGTTGGAAGAGCTGGAATCTCGTTTGCTGATGGCGGACGTGGGTGTCGATGCGACCATGGATATTATCGACAGGCTCACGCAGCGTGTTTCCCGAAAGGAATTGACCAATCCGGAATCCCTGCAAGGGGCACTGAAAGAAGAGCTTTTGTCGTTACTCAAACCCTGCGAGCAGCCATTGTCAGTAAGCGGTCACAAACCCTACGTAATCCTGATGGTAGGTGTGAATGGCGTTGGCAAGACGACGACCATCGGAAAATTAGCGAAACGCTTCCAGTCCCAGGGGCAGTCGGTCATGCTGGCCGCTGGTGACACTTTTCGCGCTGCAGCGGTAGAGCAGCTGCAGGTTTGGGGTGACAGAAATAATGTGCCCGTGGTGGCACAACACACTGGCGCAGACAGCGCTTCAGTTATCTTCGATGCACTACAGGCCGCCCAGGCCCGAGATATCGACGTGTTGATTGCCGACACGGCGGGGCGCCTGCATAACAAGGATAACCTGATGGAGGAGCTTAAAAAGGTGGTTCGGGTGATGGGTAAGCTCGACGATAGTGCTCCCCATGAGGTAATGCTGGTACTGGATGCGGGAACCGGGCAAAACGCATTAGCCCAGGCGGATCACTTCCGCCAATGGGTGGGCGTATCAGGTATCAGTCTGACCAAGCTCGATGGAACCGCCAAGGGTGGGGTGATTTTCGCGATCGCCAAAAAATTAGGTTTGCCAATTCGATTCATCGGTATTGGCGAGGCCGTAGATGATTTAAGGCCCTTTGAGGCCGAGCCCTTTATCGAGGCGCTGTTTGCCGGGGATGAAACCCCTGCATGATTTGTTTCGAGCGCGTCAGCAAGCGCTATGACGAGGGTCACGATGCCCTCCGTGAAGTCAGCTTTGAGATTGCCAAGGATGACCTGGTATTCCTGACCGGCCATTCAGGTGCGGGCAAGAGCACCTTGATGCGGTTGGTCATGTTGATGGACCGGGCGACCCGCGGCAAGGTAGTTATCGACGGGGTGGACCTGGCCAGCGTACCCAATCGGAATATTCCAGCCCACCGCCGGGAAATTGGCGTGGTGTTTCAGAACCATCAACTACTGTTTGATCGCCCCGTGTTCGACAATGTGGCCCTGCCACTAATTATTGCCGGTTACGATCATCGAGAGATAGGCAGGCGGGTGCGCGCGGCGCTGGACAAGGTGGGGCTACTAAGCCGTGAGCGAGCTCTACCGGTAACCCTGTCAGGTGGAGAGCAGCAGCGCGTGGGCATCGCTCGCGCGGTGGTGGGTAAGCCCAAAATTTTGTTGGCTGACGAACCCACGGGAAACCTGGATCCGGCGCTGTCTGCTGAAATTATGCAGCTTTTCGAGGAATTCAACCAGGTTGGGGTCACGGTGCTCATTGCCAGTCACGACCTGATATTGATATCCAAGTTGCGTCATAGAATCATTACTTTAAGTGAAGGCCGCCTGGTAACCGGGGGAGCGTTGTGAGCAAGCCCCGCGCTGAAGGCGCTGTCCAGAGTAAGGCGCGTTTTAATGACCGCTACAATGCCTGGTTGCGCCACCATCGATTGTCCGCTGCCGATAGCCTGCATCGGGTGCTGGACAACCTGGCTGCCAGCCTGATGACCTGGCTGGTTATCGGTATTGCCCTGGCGCTGCCGGTGGGGCTTGATGTGGCACTTGATAATGCCACCGAGCTTAGCTCTGGTTGGGACAGCCCTTCGCAGATCTCCCTGTTCCTGAAAGAGGGTGTGGACTCAGCCGCCGCCGAAGTCCTGGCTCGGAAGATCGAAGCCCGGGACGATGTCGAGCACGTCAATTTTGTTTCACGGGAGGATGCCCTGGCTGAATTCAGCGCTCTTTCTGGCTTCGCTGACGTGCTGGCCAGCCTTGAAGACAATCCCCTGCCTAACCTGCTGCTGGTAACACCTGATTCCTCCGTGCAAGGCTCCGCAGCAGGGGGGCTGCGCTCACAGCTAGCCCAGGGAGAAGAGGTCGCAGAAGCGGTGCTGGATATGGAATGGTTACAGCGGCTGAATAGCCTGATGCAGTTCAGCAGGCGCCTGGTAATGGCGATAGGTGGTCTGCTGGTGCTGGGTGTTGTGTTAATTCTGGGTAATACCATTCGTCTGGCGATTGAAAATCGCCGCGAAGAAATAGTCATCGTCAAGTTGGTGGGTGGCAGTAATCTATTCGCACGCAGACCATTTCTCTACACCGGCCTGTGGTATGGGGTCGGCGGAGGCCTTGTAGCTGCGCTCTTAGTTGGTGGTTCCCTGCGATTCCTGGAGGCGCCGATTGCTGAATTGGCAGCCCTCTATCAAAGTGAGTTCACACTCGAGGGCCTTGGCCTGATGGGTACGCTGAACTTGGTAGCGCTGGGTGGCTTACTCGGTCTGGCCGGCGCCTGGCTGGCGGTAAGCCGCCATTTGGCGAAAATCGAACCCCATTGAACGTTCTCTTTTAGGGCCTATTGTTAGTGAGGTCACCTTTGATGAGTTGGGTTCGTCAACATTAAAGACTTGGCAACTCAATCTCGTCTGAGTAATATGCCGCTGCGGCCTATAAGCGGCCTTGCATATAAAAAAATGTTATATGCCCCGAAGTTTTTCCCCCGAGGAGTTAAGCTGTGCGTTGGTTTGTGGTGTTTTCAATACTGATTTTCGGTTCCGCTTGTAAAGTGGAAATCAGCCCCCCAGTATCTGGTTCGGTGGAGTCTGTGTCCGGTGCTTTTAATTGCTCAGCTGATAGCCCCTGTATCATTGATGTAGTGGATTACTACTTTGATGAAACTTTTTTGCCACGCGCTAAGCCTGGGCAGGCATTTACTGGTTGGACCAGCGGAGATAACTCTTTATGTGGAGGCAGACTCGATAACTGCAGCCTGCGCACACTGGGGTTAAAACGCAGCGCTGCGTTAACAAAAATTCTGGACGGCGACGAGACGTTTTTGCTGACTCCACGCTTCGCTTCCCATGCCATAGAAGCCTTTGATGGAGAGTGGTTCGGAGAGCTGCTGGGCAATAGTGACGCTGATGGCAGGGAAAATGAGTCAGTGGTAATAGCCTTAGAGGGCAATGGCATCAGCATAATCGAGCAACGCTGGTCAGAGAGGACTCAGTGTGATTATTCAGGCCGGTTTGAGGTGGTCACTGATCATTCAAGAAGAGCCAAGGAAGCGATTGCTGGCACTTATACCTGTAGCGGCGCTACCGCCCATAGTGGACAGTTTTCAGCCTACATATACGCTATAACCGATCACCAAATTATCTTGGAAATGACGGTGTTTCCCAGCGGTGGCGATAAGCGAATCACCGTTTCTGTCTTACATCGCGATAATTTTTTACTGCGAGAGACATTGGCTCGGGCAGCGGAAGTGCCGGGTGGTGAGTTTACTGCAGATCACCTTGGCAGTTATGAAGCAAACCAGGTGATGAGCGGGTCAACATGCGCTGCTTTTCCGGCTGAAGATAGCCATGCGAGTTTCAAAATCTCAGGTCAAATTGGCAGTTTGAGTATTAAAACAGATGTTTTGGGTGGCAGCGATTGCGAGTTTACTCAGAACACGTCCGCGCGTTTACTTGGAACATATCGATGCAATGATGGCAGCCAAGGCCTCTGGGAAACTGATGACCTTAGAGTCCATGAGACACCTCATGGGTCTCTAGTGAGCATGGAGCTTCGGCGAATGGGGCATTTTTGTGAGATTCTCCACCTTGCTGGCTGGCGTGCAGGCTCGTCTAACCACTGACTATTGAGATTGTCCTTTTCTGGCCTAAACTCTCTATATCGCTGATTTCCATAAGAAAACCGGGAATAATATTTGTTGGCTAAGGGAACTTTCCCGCTATTAGCACTCTAATACAAAGAGTGCTAACATTGCCGACCAATTTAATGGAGACCTGTTATGAGTAGTAGCCTGCAACCTGTCGATCAGATGGTACCGGGAGCCAACCTTGCCGCCTATGTGCAAGCTGTTGGTAGTATCCCCGTGCTCAGTCCTGAGCGCGAGCGGGAGCTGGCAGAGGATCTCTTTTACAACGACAACCTCACCGCTGCACGAGAGCTGGTGATGTCTCACCTGCGCTTTGTGGTGCACATTGCCCGCAGCTATTCTGGTTACGGCCTGGCTGAAGCTGACCTGATCCAGGAAGGTAACGTGGGTTTGATGAAGGCCATCAAGCGTTTTGATCCGGAGAAGGGTGTTCGGCTGGTGTCCTTTGCTGTGCATTGGATCAAGGCAGAAATGCATGAGTATATTCTGCGCAACTGGCGCATTGTCAAAGTGGCAACGACCAAAGCGCAGCGCAAACTGTTCTTCAACTTGCGCAGTAAAAAGAAGAGCCTGTCGTGGCTCAGCGCTGACGAGGCCAAGGCTGTTGCCGAGGATCTTGGGGTTGATGTGAAAGAAGTGCACCGTATGGAAGGCAGGTTGACCAGCCGTGACCTTGCGTATGACATGTCCGCCGATAGTGACGATGACGACGGCTGGCAAGCACCCCAGTATTATCTGGAAGATCAAAGCTCTGACCCCGCTGAGGCAGTGGAAGAAGGCGACTGGCAGCAGAACTCTCAGGCCCAGCTCCACAGCGCTTTGGCAGACCTTGACGAACGCAGCCGCAATATTCTGGCGCAGCGTTGGTTGGCTGAAGAGAAGTCGACTCTGCATGAACTCGCCGATCAATACGGTGTATCTGCCGAGCGCATTCGCCAGCTGGAAGCTAATGCGATGAAAAAATTAAAGGCCGCCATCGCGGCCTGATTTAGCAAACAGACGCTTGTAGGAGCCCACTGTGTGGGCGATGATTGTATATGGTCATCGCCTACACAGTGGGCTTCTTCAGTTTCAGGGCAGACAAAACTCATGGCAAAACTTTTTATTACTCTCGCCTCCCTCAGCGGCATGCTAGCAGTGACATTTGGCGCATTTGGCGCGCATGCTTTACGCGACAAGCTCGACGATGACCTGATGAGAGTCTTTGAAACCGCGGTTCAGTATCATTTTTACCATTCATTGGCGCTGCTGGCAGTGGGGGTGATAGCCCTGAGTCAACCGCAGACGGTCATGCTCAAGAGCGCAGGCTGGCTGTTCCTGCTGGGTATCGCTGTTTTTTCCGGCAGCCTGTATGTGTTGGCAATAACAGGGACCAAGTGGTTGGGCGCAGTTACCCCGTTGGGTGGCCTTTCATTTATCGCCGGCTGGGCCTGCCTGGCAGCGGTGGGCTGGAAATTGCTGGCCTGATACACGATATGAGTGATACAGATAAGCATCGCCGTATCCGCAGCTATGTGTTGCGCACGGGCCGCATGACCCCCGGGCAGGAGCGCGCCTTCGAAGACAATTGGTCGCGCTGGGGACTTGAGCACGCGGATGGCCCACTTGATTTCGATACCTGTTTCGGCCGCACTGGACCGAGGGTGCTGGAAATTGGCTTCGGTATGGGCCAGTCCCTTGTTGAGATGGCGGCTGCGGCTCCGGAGAAGAACTTTGTCGGCATCGAGGTGCACAAACCCGGTGTAGGACGTTTGCTGCACTCCATGGTGGATGAGCACGTGAGCAATATCAGGGTTTATTGTCACGATGCCGTGGAAGTGTTGCGCGACTGTGTTGCCGATGAATACCTGGATACGGTGCAGATTTTTTTCCCCGACCCATGGCACAAAAAACGCCATCACAAGCGGCGCCTGGTTCAGCCCGAGTTTGTGGCTCACCTTACTAGCAAGCTGAAACCTGGCGGTATTTTGCACCTGGCGACAGATTGGCAGCACTACGCCGAGCAGATGATGGAAGTGTTGGGCGCTACCGATGGTTTGACGAATTGCGCTGGGCAGGGGCAGTTTTCACCACGACCCGATGATCGGCCCCTGACTAAGTTTGAAGCCCGCGGCGAGCGACTTGGCCATGGGGTCTGGGACTTGTTGTTTAAGAAAACCTAGCCAACGTTATCGCAGTAATCACTTTGGCTATTTTAGCGGCAGCCCATGCCCAGAGCTCCGCGATGTGACCGGCTGATAGTCAGTCGCTGGGCAAAAACTCGGCAATGACGCTGTCCAGGAAGCGACGCCCCAAAGCCGTCGCTCGAATATTCCCAGCTTCAGACGAGAGCAACTTGCGATCTACCAGCGACTGCGTCCTGTTGCCTAGTTCCTCAGCGGGTAAACCGGTGACGTGTTCAAACCGCTGCGTGCTGAAACCATCGTTCAGTCGCAGGGCAAACAGCATGAACTCTCCAATGATTTCTTCCCGACTCAGGGTGCGCGTGCTGGTGGTGTAGTTTTTGCCCTGCAAATAGTCTTGTGGTGCCCTGGTCTTGGCATAGCGTTTGATGCTGCCATCCCCTGAGGTGATCTTGCCATGAGCGCCCGCGCCCAGCGCCAGATAGTCGCCAAATGACCAATAATTGAGGTTGTGGCGACACTGCCTGTCGGCACGACTATAGGCCGATACCTCATATTGTGTGTAGCCCTGTTGCCCCAGCAATAGCTCGCCCTGGTCCTGAATGTCTGCCAGAGCGTCTTCTACCGGTAGCGTGGGCGGGCGTTTGTTGAAGACGGTGTTGGGTTCTATCGTTAGCTGATACCAGGAAAGGTGTGGTGGCTTGAAGCTGATGGCTGTTTCCAGGTCGTAAGCGGCATCTGCCTCGGTTTGTCCCGGTAACCCATGCATTAAATCGATATTGAAACTGTCGAAACCCGCCACTTGGGCGTAGTCGATTGCCGCACGGGCCTGTTCGCTATTATGCACACGCCCAAGCGCGCGCAGCTTTTCATCCTGGAAGCTCTGGATACCGAGCGAAAGGCGGTTGATGCCGGCCTGGCGAAAGCCGAGAAATTTGTCGGCTTCAGCGCTTCCCGGATTGGCTTCCATGGTTGCTTCCATACCGGGCGCGAGATCAAGTCTTTCACCCAGAGCTTGTAACAGCTGGGAAATGCTCTCGGCGCTAAACAGGCTGGGTGTGCCTCCACCAATGAACAAGGTCTGGATTTGACGTCCGGCCGTCAGGGTCAGGTCTGCGTCCAGGTCTTTCAGCAGCGCAGCGATGTAGGCCTGCTCGGGGACATTGCTGCTCTCGTGCGAGTTAAAGTCGCAATAGGGGCACTTGCGCTCGCACCAGGGGAGGTGAATGTAAAGGCTAAGGGGAGGCAGGGGCATGGGCTCAGGCGCTTGTGCTAAGGGCCTCCAGCAACAGTGCGCTCGCCACCGCGCGATGACTGATATTATTTTTTACACCCGCTGAAAGTTGGGCGGCGCTGCAGTGGTGATCGGGCACATAGAACAATGGGTCATAACCGAAACCATCCTCGCCTTGCTCTGCCTCCAGAATGCGACCCTCCCAGCTGCCATCACAGACAAGTGGTGTGGGATCTTCGGCGTGGCGCATATACACCAGCACACACTGAAAGCGGGCGCTTCGCTGCTGCTCGGATACTCCTTCAAGTGCTTTAAGTAATTTTGCGTTATTGGCCTTATCGCCGGACCCGGAATAGCGTGCAGAGTGAATGCCCGGCGCGCCATGAAGAAAGTCTACTTCCAGCCCTGAGTCATCGGCGATCGCCGGTAGTCCAGTGTGAAGACAGGCGGCTCGGGCCTTAATAATTGCGTTTTCAACAAAGCTAAGCCCGTCTTCGGGGACTTCCGGAACATTGAATTCTGCCTGGGACCTGAGTTCGACGTTGAGCGGACTCAAAATACGGTTTAGCTCCTTGAGTTTGCCGGCGTTCCCGCTGGCAAGAACCACTATTTGCTTTCCCATGGCCCCAATCAGTCCTTGTACATCTGATGTTTTAGGTCAAACGTGTAGGTTTGCTGTGCGCCTTCCGGGCGGAAGTGAACCTCAAAGAAGCGGTACTCTTCGTTGAAAAATTTGAGCTCTGCAATGTAATAGATGGCGGGGCCCTCGCGAACTTCCTGAAATTCAAGCTCTTCCATCTTTTGCAGCAGGTCCCAGGTGGTTCCCTTCAACTGCATAGCGCGACCCACTTCGCCGCCTGCTTCAAGGTGCTCACGTACAGACAGGTTCAGAATAGCGCGTTCTCTACCCCGGGTAATGCCATAAGCGGCAGCGACACTGGGTTCAAGGAATGTGGTATTGACGACACTGTAGTGCAGTTCAAAGGGGCCAAACATTTCTGATTGCTGAGCCTGAACCGTAAAAGTCGGTATCAGCGTCAGTAAAATTAAAGTAACGAAGGTTTTGCGCATGCAGACCTCAGCGGGTGATGTGATAAATCGCCGTAGTGGCGAACATGTTGGGCCAGGCATTGGCCAGCATTGGTTTTCTGTCCGTGTTGCCAACCACGTCCCGTGCCAGGATTCGAATTCCCAGGTCACGGCAAAGGGCTTCAAAGTCGTGCACGGTACAGAAGTGGATGTTGGGCGTGTTGTACCAGGTATGGGGCATGAACCTGGAGACAGGCATACGGCCTTTTGCGCCCAGGAAGAGGCGACAGCGCCAGTGACCGAAGTTGGGGAATGTGACGATACCCTGACGACCAATACGCAGCATTTCCTCCAGTACTCGATCGGGGTAGTGTACCGCCTGTAAAGCGTGGGCCAACACGACCGTATCGAAGCTTTGGTCTGGAAAATTGTCCAGGCCTTTGTCCATGTCCTGCTCAATAATGTTCAGGCCACGGCTTATTGCCTTGTTGATGTTGTGTTGGTCGATTTCGATACCGGTGCCGCGAACCTGTCTTTGATCACGCAGAGTTTGCAGGAATTCGCCGTCAGCACAGCCCAGGTCCAGGACGCGTGAGCCCGGTTCTATCCAGCGCTGGATGTGCGTAAGGTCAAGACGCATTAGCGGTCACCCACGCGTTTCATGTAGGCTGAAAACGCTTGCAGATAGCGTGGAATGGGCATCAGGAAGGCGTCGTGACCCTCGTCGGCTTCTATTTCTGTGTAGGTCACAGGCCGTTCGGCGGCAATCAAGGCGTTGACGATTTCCCGGGATCGAGTCGGTGCGAAGCGCCAGTCTGTGGAAAAGGAGGCGACGAAAAAACTGCAGGTGGCATTGCTGAATGCTTGCACCGGGTCATGCTCGTAATCTCGGGCAAGGTCGAAGTAATCCAGGGCCCTGGTCATCAAAATATAAGTATTGGCGTCAAAACTGCCAGAGAATTGGCTGCCCTGGTAACGCAGGTAGCTTTGAACCTGAAATTCGATGTTGTCTTCGTCGCCTTTCTCGAAGCTGCCCGAACGAAGCTCCCTACCGAATTTGTTGGCCATGGCCTCATCTGACAAGTAGGTGATATGCCCCACCATTCTTGCCAGCGCCAGGCCCTGGCCAGGGATTGCGCCTTTATAAATATAGTTGCCATCCTCGAAGGCCGGATCGGAAATAATCGCTTGCCGTGCCAGTTCATTAAAGGCCAGGTTCTGGGCACTCAGTTTTAGCGCGGCGGCAATGACAATGCAGTGCTTCAGCCTGTCCGGATATTCAAGTGACCAGCGCATCGCTTGCATCCCGCCGAGGCTGCCACCGATCACGGCGGCCCAGCAGTCGATACCTAAGCGATCCGCCAGTCTTGCCTGGCTGTGTACCCAGTCTCTTGCGCGCAGCGAGGGGAAGTCTGGTCCCCAGGGTTTACCTGTTTCGGGGTTGATCGAAGTGGGTCCGGTGGAGCCATGGCAGCCCCCGATGTTGTTCGCGCTGACGACAAAGAACCGATTGGTATCAATGGGCTTCCCTGGGCCGATGCATTCGTTCCACCAGCCGGGTTTAAGGTCTTCCTCACTGTGAAAGCCCGCTGCGTGGTGGTGCCCAGACAGTGCGTGGCATATCAGAACCGCGTTGCTCTTGTCCCCGTTCAGTTCTCCATAGGTCTCGTAAACCAGCTCGTAGCTCGATAACGCCCTGCCACAGGCAAGCATCAGCGGCTCATCGAAGCGGGCCAATTGGGGTTTAACAATGCCAACTGATTGGCTGTCGGGGGACCGGTTCATAGGGCGGTTGTCAGAGACCGATCACCAGGGCCGGGTGCAGGCCCACGCCCGCCGCCATATGGCGCAGGGCGATCTGAATGACATTGATAAGAATGAACACCAGAATGGGCGAAAAATCCATGCCGCCTGCCGAAGGCAGCATTTTCCTGAAGGGTGCCATAACGGGCTCGGTGATTTGGTAAAGCAAATAAACCGCGGGATTACTGCTGCCCGGGGCAATCCAGCTCAGGATGATCATGGCCAGCAGGGCAAAAAAGTAGATGTTAACCAACAGTCCCACAAGCCCCAGCACAGACCACACCAGTAGCAGGCCGATATTGGGCAGACCCAGACCGTACAGAGCCATGAGCACAACAATCGCGAGACATTGCAGTATCAAGGCCAGCAGCAGCGAGGCGACGTCCAGGCCGCCAAAGCCAGGTATGACCTTGCGCAGCGGAATCACCAGTGGATTGGTGATTTTCACCAGGAACTGACTGATAGGATTGTAAAAGTCTGCTCGCACTAACTGCAGGATAAAGCGCAACAGCATGGCCATCAGGTACAGAGTAAGAACGGTCTGTATCAGGTAGGTTAATATTTCGTTGAAAGCGCCCATAGCCTTATCCCATCTCCCTTGCCATTTCATCAGCTCGGTCTGCTGCAGCCTGCATGGCATCGCCCACCAGATTGCGTAGGCCCGCCGCTTCGAAGTTCTCGATGGCCGCCTGGGTGGTGCCGCCCGGGCTGGTTACCCTGCGGCGTAACTCAACCAGGTCGACATCGCTCTCCGTGGCCATTCGCGCAGCGCCCAATCCGGTTTGCTGGGCGAGTCTGCGAGCGGTTTCCGGGGCCAGCCCTTGTGCTATCCCCGCGTCGATCATTGCTTCCATAAACAGGAAGAAGTAGGCCGGGCCGCTACCTGAGAGTGCGGTGACCGCGTCCAGGTTCTTTTCCTCTGGGACCCAGTCAAGTATCCCGACAGCAGACAGCACCTGCTCTGCGTAAGCTCTGTGCTCTTCGCTTGTGTTGGAATTTGCGAACAGGCCACTGGCCCCGCAGCCGAGCAGGGCAGGTGTATTGGGCATACAGCGCACGATAGCGGTTTCGCGCCCCAGCCATGCCAGCATGCTATCAATGGTGATGCCCGCGGCGATTGAGATAACCAGCGGCTTGCTGCCCGTTAAGGATCCTGCAATCCCAAGACAAACTTCAGCCATAACCTGCGGCTTGACGGCCAGGATGATGACATCTGCGCCGTGCGCGGCTTCCTGGTTATCAGCGCAGGCGTTTATTGGAGCGACGGTTTGCAGGCGCTCAATGCTTTCTGGGAAAGGATCAGCTGCGCGGATTTGGTCTGCAGGGTGTCCGGCTTCTACCAGGCCACCAACGATGCTGGTAGCCATATTGCCGGCGCCGATAAAGGCTATTGTGGGTGTCTTCAATTATGTTCTCAGTGACTTACGCAAAGTTGTGGGCTCATCCTTCCCGCAGAGGCTGTCGTTAAAGCCGCAGCATGGTCGGTGTCCTGGCAGCTGAGTATACCAATATCACCCCTGTCTTGGGCCAAAGATCGCCGTGCCAATGCGAACCATGGTTGAGCCCTCGGCGATGGCTGCTTCCATATCACCGGACATGCCCATGGATAATGTGTCCATTTGAGGATGCTTTAGTTTCAACTGTTCGAAGACCTGACGCAGAGTGGCAAATGCAACCCGTTGTTCAGACTCTATATCGGTTGCTGCAGGGATGGCCATAAGTCCCCTGAGTTCCAGCCGAGGAAGCTCCTCCACCAGCGCTGCCAGAGCGTCCAGCTCATCCAGACTGGCCCCCGACTTACTCTGTTCTCCAGAGATGTTGACCTGCAGGCATACTTGCAGGGGAGGAATGTCATCGGGGCGCTGATCATTCAAGCGGCGGGCAATTTTCGGGCGCTCGATACTCTGCGCCCATTGGAAATGCTCGGCGATCGGGCGGGTTTTGTTGGATTGGATGGGGCCAATGAAGTGCCAGGTAATGGGCAGGTCGGCCAGCGCGGTAATTTTGTCGACCGCTTCTTGCAGATAGCTTTCTCCAAATTGGGTCAGCCCACATTCGAAAGCAGCTCGAATGTCCTCAGCAGGACGTGTTTTGCTGACCGCGAGCAGTATTATGTCATTCTCGGCTTTCTGGCTTTTTTGTGATCTGAGTCGTACTCTCTCGAGTAGCTTTGCTATATTGTCTTTAGGCAAGGGTGGTGTCATGGCGCGAATGTTAGCTGATTCGCGGCTATTGAGGCCACAACAAAGCCGTAATTATAGAAAAACAAGCGGTCATTGAGCCGCGGGTCTGGCGTTATCAGGGCAGCCCCAGAGGCGAGCGTCTTACCAGAGAGGATAAATATGGATATTACAGAACTTCTCGCATTCAGTGCCAAGCAGGGGGCATCGGATCTTCACCTCTCGGCTGGCTTGCCGCCGATGATCAGGGTCGACGGCGATATTCGCCGTATCAACCTTCCTCCCATGGAGCACAAGCAAGTTCATGAGTTGATCTACGACATCATGAACGACAAGCAGCGCAAGGACTATGAGGAGTTCCTGGAGACAGACTTCTCCTTCGAAGTGCCCGGAGTCGCTCGCTTCCGTGTTAATGCTTTTAACCAGAATCGCGGCTCGGGTGCGGTATTTAGAACCATCCCCTCGAAAGTCCTGACGATGGAAGATCTGGGCATGGGTCAAGTGTTCCGTGATATTTGCATGATGCCTCGTGGCCTGGTGCTGGTTACCGGACCAACAGGCTCAGGTAAGTCCACCACACTCGCTGCGATGGTGGATTTTATTAACGATAACAAGTACGAGCACGTCCTCACGATTGAGGATCCGATCGAATTTGTTCATGAGTCCAAAAAGTGCCTGGTTAACCAGCGAGAAGTCCATAAAGATACCCTGGGCTTTTCCGAAGCGCTGCGGTCTGCTCTGCGTGAAGACCCGGACATTATTCTGGTCGGTGAAATGCGCGATCTGGAAACAATCCGCCTCGCGCTCACCGCGGCGGAAACAGGCCACCTGGTTTTCGGCACTTTGCATACAACCTCTGCTGCAAAAACCATTGACCGGGTTATCGACGTATTCCCCGCTGCGGAAAAAGACATGGTTCGATCCATGCTGTCGGAGTCTTTGATGGCTGTTGTTTCCCAGACCCTGCTCAAGCGGACTACCGGTGGTCGGGTCGCGGCTCACGAGATTATGCGCGGTACCTCGGCGATTCGAAATTTGATTCGCGAGGATAAGGTGGCGCAAATGTACTCGGCCATCCAGACCGGCCATGCCATTGGTATGCAGACGATGGACCAGTGTCTGCAGGAGTTGGTCGACAAGCGAGTCGTATCTCGCGAAGTCGCGCGAGAAAAAGCACGTATGCCGGAGAACTTCTAGGGCCTGCGCAATAATAGAAAGTAAGGGGAGGCACCATGAAAATAGAAGATTTGCTGCAACGAGTCGTCGATGAGGGAGCCTCTGATGGGTTTATCTCTACAGGCGCACCGCCCGGAATTAAAGTCGACGGCACTATTTTTCCGATGGTAGAGACGCCGCTGACGTCGGAAGAGGCCCGAGAGCTGGTTCTCTCCACGATGGATGAAGAACAGCAGGCCTATTTCTTCGAGCACCACGAATTCAATTTTGCCATCGGCCGCGAGGGGCTGGGGCGCTTTCGTGTCAGCTGTTTCCAGCAGCGCGGTGAGTATGGGCTGGTACTGAGACGGATTGTCACCGAGATTCCAACGATAGACGAGCTCGGCTTACCGCCGATTATCAAAGAGCTGTCTATGACCAAGCGCGGCCTGGTGATTTTTGTGGGCGCGACCGGTACTGGTAAGTCCACATCGCTGGCATCCATGGTGGGTTACCGCAATCAGAACAGTCGCGGTCATATTATTACTATCGAAGACCCGATCGAATACATGCACGATCATGGCAATTGCATTGTGACCCAGCGCGAAGTCGGTGTGGATACCGAGTCTTTCGATATCGCACTGAAGAACACACTGCGCCAGGCCCCGGATGTCATTATGATCGGTGAGGTACGGACAGCTGAAACCATGATGCAGGCGCTAACCTTCGCCGAAACTGGACACCTGTGTCTTTGTACTTTGCACGCTAACAATGCCAACCAGGCGCTGGACCGCATTCAGAGCTTCTTCCCGCCTGAGCAGCACCATCAGGTGTGGATGGATTTGTCTCTCAACTTGAAGTCGATGGTGGCTCAACAGTTGTTGCCCCGTAAGGACAGTGATGGTCGGGTGCCTGTGGTCGAGGTCTTGTTGAATTCGCCCCTTGTAGCAGACCTGATCCGCAAGGGAGAGGTTCATTTGATCAAGGACCTGATGGCCAAGTCGACTGAGCTGGGCATGCAGACGCTTGACCAGTCCCTGACCAAGGCATACAAGGAAGGCCTGATCACCAAGGAAAACGCTATTCGCTACGCTGATTCCGCCAACGACGTTCGCCTGGCCATCAAAATGCACGAAAAAGGTCAGATGGGTGTGGGTGCAACGGACGATTTCTCATTGTCTTATGAGGAAAAAGACGACAAGGGTCGGTTTATGGGTCGGACCTAGGAGTTCGCCCCGATTTGCCCGGATAGCCAGGTCTGCAGGATTAACTCTGCGGCCAGGCTATCGATCGGATCTTTGTTGTAATCACCCCGATGGCCTCTTTCCCTGCTTTGTTGTTTAGCTTCGAAGCTGCTCAAGCGTTCATCCACCATTTCTACTGGTAAGTTCAGCCTTCCCTGCAGTCGGCGACCAAATTTATTGGCTCTTTCCGATAGTTCGCTGGGGCTTCCGTCCATGTTCAGGGGCTCTCCCACTACCAGCAAATCAGGCTGCCATTCCTTCACTAGTGCGGTAAGCGCGGGCCAATCGGGTGTGCCGTCTTTGGCTTTGAGGATAGGCAGGGATTGAGTGGTGCCAAGCAGCGAGTTACCGGTGGCAACACCAATCTGGCGCAGACCGTAATCAAAAGCCATCACTGTGCGGGCCGGGTTGCTCAGGCGTGTCCCGCCTCAGCAGAAATGAGATTCATGTCTATGCCCAGTTGGGCAGCAGCGCCGCACAGTCTTTGCTCGGCGGGCGTGGTGAAAATAATATCGCTGTCTGCGGGCAAGCTCAGCCAGCTGTTTTCCGCTAATTCCTGTTCCAATTGGCCGGCAGACCAGCCGGCGTAGCCCAGGGCGATCAGGTGCTCTTTCGGGCCGGAACCATGGGCAATAGCCCTGAGAATGTCCCGGGACGTGGTAAGGGTGATTTCTTCAGTCACTTTTAGGTTAGCTTCCCAGGATTTATCGCAACCCCGGTGGAGGACGAAGCCGTGATCAATCTGCACCGGGCCGCCTGCCATCACGGGTGTCTCGGAAAAATCTCGCAGGCTATCAATTTGCAGATGCTCGAAAATCTCGCCGACTGAAAGGTCCAGCGGTTGGTTAATCACGATGCCCATGGCGCCACTTTCACCGTGCTCGCAGATATAGGTGATGCTGTGAGAGAAAATGCCTTCGGTCAGACAGGGCATAGCCAGCAGGAAATGATCCCGCAGACTATCGCTGCTTCTGGCTGTAGTGGCATGGATTCTACCGGGCATAATTGTGGGAAAAACCTCTGGTGTGGCAGTTTTATGGGGATTTTCATAATCCCGAGCTTCAGTTTGAGCCTAGCTCATTTTCCTGAAATTGCCATGTGCGGATGATTTCCAGCTTATCCGTTGTTGCTGCAAGCTCTGGGGGGAAGGGTGAGTAGGGCGCAGCCATGCGCACAATTTTAATCGCCGCTTCATCCAGCACTGCGTAACCCGAGGATTTGAGGACGCGGATATCTTCCAGGTTGCCATCCTTGTGAATGACCACGAGCAGGCGTAAGTCACCGTATAAGCCATAGCGCACAGACGCCTCGGGATAGTACTTGTTGCCGACCGCTTCGAGGCGTTGCCGCCAGTCTGCCAGGTAGGCTGCATCTACCGCTTGCTTTGCCGATACGGAAGTCAGCCGTCTCACCCGCGGGCGATTGGCGTAAGCCTGGGTCTGCTCGTCCAGTTGCGCTTCCAGGGACGACAGCTGCTGATTAAGGCGATCTACTTCCGGGTTGAGGCCAGGGGTTATGCTCTGGCGTTTTTGGTCTCTATCTTGTTTTTCGTCCACCACTCGCGGTGCGGCTGCAACGGTAGACAGCAATTCACCGCTGGCCAATGCATCCGAGTCCGTCTGCTGCGGCGCTGCTTGCTGGGGTAATGGCGACTGCAGGGGGTGTTCATTGTTGCGAGATGTGACGGCTTCAACGTCTGCTTCCTGGCCGGACCCCTGCTGGTTTTGCTGGGCGATGTGTTGCGCCTCGTCGGGGGCCAGCTCGCTGGGCCGGGTAGCAAGGGTTACCTCAATCTGACGGTTGTAGCGTGGACCGGAATCGCTGTTAAACGAGACCGCAAACGCCAGCAGCACATGGAAGCATGCGGCGACCAGCACCGCGTTGCGCATGCGTTTGTGTTCCCCTTCGGTGTGTTCCAGGTAGTACATCGGCCGTGGAAATTCAGCTCCGTTTCTGCAGTTCTCCAGCAATACAATCCATCAGATCACCGGCGATGTCCAGATCGTATCCGGCGTCAATTTCACGAATACAGGTGGGGCTGGTGACGTTGATCTCGGTGAGGTAATCACCAATGACGTCCAGTCCGGCAAACAGGATTCCCCGCTCGCGTAAAAAGGGTGCGACTTGCTCAGCGATCCAGCGGTCCCTGTCAGTCAAGGGTTGTGCTCGTCCCTGTCCACCCGCCGCCAGATTCCCACGGAGCTCGCCCGCCAGTGGAACCCGGGCCAGGCAGTAAGGCACGACCTCACCATTGACCATCAGAATACGTTTATCGCCGTCTACAATTTCAGGAATATAGCGCTGGGCCATGATGGTTTGCTGGCCATATTCGGTGAGTGTTTCCAGAATGACACTGACGTTGGGGTCGTCTTCCTTGGCTCTGAAAATGGCCGTGCCACCCATGCCATCGAGAGGTTTGTAAATGACGTCCTTGTGCTCCTCGTGGAACTCCCTGAGGCGGCCCATCTCTCTGCTGACCAGCACCGGGGGGCAACACTCGGGAAACTGGGTGGCGAACACTTTCTCGTTGCTGTCGCGCAGTCCCTGGCAGCGATTGACGATCAAGGTCCCCTTGCGTTCCGCATCTTCAAGGATGTAGGTAGAGTAGATGAACTCATTATCAAAGGGCGGGTCCTTGCGCATGAGTACGACATCAAGTTCAGCAAGGGCAAGATCTTCAGGAGCATTTAGTTCATACCAGTGATCCGGGTCGCGAAATACCGCGAGCGGCGACATGCTGGCCCTGGCTTCGCCATCTCTCAGGTACAAGTCCTTTTGCTCCATGTAAAACAGCTGCCAGCCTCTTGCTTCCGCGGCCCAGAGCATGGCCATTGTGGTGTCTTTTTTATAGTTGATGTCGGCAATGGGGTCCATTACCACACCTAGCTTGATTGTCATGAAACGCTCCGGTTCGTTAGCGGCCTGCTAAGTTACGCAAAGCTTAAAATTAGCGCAAGCATGGTCAGCTAGTGAATTGTTTGCAGCTACCCTAATATAGAGAGAATTACTGGCGATAACTGGAGGCTCATCGAGTGAGTGGTTTGTATTTTTTCCTGGCGGTTGTATCTGCCATCGGCACTTATTGTGCAATTATTCAGGCCAGACGCATCTACTGGTTGGCTCCGTTTTACTTCCTGATCGCCTGGCTGAGCGGTGAACTAGCCCTGATTCATCTAATTTGGCAAGTGGGCCTCACAGCTTTACTGGCTTTTTCAGGCCTGCTGGATAGTTCGCTGGCTCAGGCGGGCCTTGGCCTGTTCGCGCTTTCCTGGGTTGGGCAGCTGTATCTGCATGTGCAGGCAATGGACACCCAGAGAGTGATGCGCCTGGCACTGAAACGCGGCTTGGGTGAAGACTATCGCAGCACCCTGTCGCCGGAGCGTCAGCGGGTGCTGCAAGATAGCGTTAGTGCTGTGTCGTGGATGAAGCCATTTTCCATGACTCGAGAGGGCGTTCGCGTCCACTCACACATCGCCTATGCGGATGCAGGCAAGCGTAACTTGTTGGATATTTATCAACCGAATGAACCCCGTGAGGGCGGCTTTCCGGTGTTGTTGCAGGTGCACGGTGGCGGTTGGATGATCGGTGAAAAGGAACAGCAGGCCAAACCGTTGATGTTTCATCTGGCCCAAAGGGGTTGGTTATGTGTGGCAATTAACTATCGCCTGAGCCCCCATGCCGCTTTCCCCGCGCATATTGTCGATGTGAAGAAGTCTATCGCCTGGATACGGGAGAACATTGCCGAATACGGAGGTGATCCCGACTTTATTGCCATCACCGGCGGCTCCGCAGGGGGACACCTGAGCTCTCTCGTGGCGCTCACCCCCAACTACGCCCCCTTCCAGCCTGAGTTTGAGCATGTCGATACGAGTATTCAGGCAGCGGTACCGTTTTATGGTGTCTATGATTTTAGAGATCGCTTCGATATCCGCCCCGAAATGTCGATGGAAAAAATGCTGGCCGATAAGGTCATGCAGTGTACTCAACAGGAAAATCCGGCGCTTTGGGATACGGGCTCTCCCCTCAGTCATGTGAATGAGGAGGCGCCACCCATGTTCGTTATCCACGGTACTCATGATTCACTGGTGTGGGTTGAAGAGGCTCGTACTTTCGTTTCAGCGATGCAGAAAGACTCCAGGCAAGCGGTTGTGTACGGCGAGTTACCCGGTGCACAGCACGCTTTTGAAGTTTTCCATTCGGTGCGCACGGATCACACGGTGAACGCGGTTACCGATTTTCTGGAGTGGAGCCACGCCCGCTGGTTGGAGCAAGGGGCCTGAGGGCGGGTAAGCGATGCAAGTCTTAAAGGCGTTTTGCCATGATGCCGGACTGCGACAGCAACTGACCGCTAACCTTTCTGAGTTTCAGGCAAGGACGCAACCCCTGGGCGATTTGAAACACGCAGCGGTTGTTCTGGCGGTAACTCGCTATCGCGACGAAGCGGCGATCATAGTGACCCGTCGTACCGATACCTTGCGCGCGCATACCGGTCAATGGGCGTTACCCGGTGGCAGGATAGACGCTGGGGAGACGCCCGCGGAAGCGGCCTTGCGAGAAATGCATGAAGAGGTCAACCTGTCTCTGGATGCGGGCCAAATTCTTGGCACCCTGGACGACTACGTTACTCGCTCGGGTTACCTGATTACACCGGTAGTGGTTTGGAATGATACCCCCTGGAACCAGCTGCATCCCAATCCGCATGAAGTCGCTTCGATCTCTCCCTTCGGCTTTTCTGAGTTGGCTCGAAGTGATTCTCCACTGCTTTCAGATGTGGCCGAGAGCGATAAACAGGTGCTGTCGATGCACTTTCAGGACGATGTGATTTTTGCGCCTACCGGCGCTTTACTCTTCCAGTTCAGAGAGGTCGCCATGGGAGGACGTTCCACCCGAGTGTTGCATTTTGACCAGCCTCGATTTGCCTGGCGATGACTGCCATTGTTCGTCAATCTCCACTGACGTGCTAATGGTCTGATTATGGCGCCATGTCGCCCCACCTGGCCTGCAAAATTGCGAGGGCAGCGATGGGGGCAGTCTCAGTCCTCAGTACGCGATTCCCGAGGCGTAGCGCGCGAAACGCTCGCTGCTCAGCCAACTGGATTTCGTCCGGGCTAAGACCGCCCTCCGGACCAATCAGTAAATCAATGCTCACGGGTGGTGTGGTCTCGGCTGATAAATTTTCTGCCCTGTGGTGCAGCACCAGTTTCAGTTCGGCCTGGCTATCATCCAGCCAGTTGGATAACGGCGTCAGTGGATTGATGACTGGCAGGCGATTGCGGCCGCACTGTTCGCAGGCGCTGGTAGCTATCTGCTGCCAGTGAAGATGTTTCTTCTCGGCGCGATCAGCTTTCAATTTCACTTCGGTGCGCGCGGTGAGAAGCGGTGATATTTGGTCTACACCGAGCTCGGTGGCTTTTTGAATAACCCAGTCCATGCGCTCCCCACGGGAGATGGAAATGCCCAGGTGTATGGCCAGTGGAGACTCCACATCGGCATCCTGATGCGTTCCAGTAACCACTGAAACCCGTTTTTTGTCTACGCAGGAGATGGTCGCGGGGTATTCACCACCGCGACCGTCGAATAGAACTAGCTGGGCGCCCTCCTGCATCCGCAGGGCACGGGCAAGGTGTTGACTGGGGCCAGGCTCCAGGTCGAAATGAGATTCAGCCTGCAGCACCTGCCCCGTATGTATACGGGGAATGCGCATGGCCGAATCCTACTACAGACCCAGGTTTTTGTAGATGGTGCTATTGGGCTCCACCTGATTCATGGTGTAGAAGTGAATGCCCGGTGCCCCAGAGTCCAGTAGGGTCTGGCACAATTGCGTTACAACTTCGATACCAAATTTGCGCACGCTGTCCATGTCATCGCCATAGCTTTCCATGCGCTGGCAAATCCAACGGGGAATCTCGGCGCCGCAATTGCGTGAGAAGCGGGCGAGGTTCTTATAGTTGGTTATAGGCATGATCCCTGCGTAGATCGGCTTGTCGATTCCCGCCGCCGCACACTGATCCAGGTAGTAAAAGTAAGCCTCAACGTTATAGAAGTACTGGGTGATAGCGCTGTTAGCGCCCGCGTCCATTTTCTGCTTCAAAAATTGAACGTCACTGTCGTAACTCTTGGACTCCGGGTGAATCTCTGGATAAGCGGCCACCTCAATTTCGAAGTGGTCTCCAGTGCGTTCGCGGATCAGGGAGACCAATTCATTAGCGTGTACCAATTGCGTAGCTGCTCCCATGCCAGAAGGCATGTCGCCACGCAGTGCTACCAGTCGTTTGACGCCGCGAGCTTTGTAGGTTTCCAGTAAATCGCCAACTGCGGCCGCGTCATCACCACCGAAGCTCAGGTGAGGTGCGACGTCGATACCCGCTTCGATCATGGCAGAGACAACACCCAGGGTGGTGTCCCGGGTGGTGCCGCCAGCGCCATAGGTGACCGAGAAGAACTCCGGCTTAAGTTCGTTCAGCGCCGGAGTTGTTTCACTGAGCAGCTTCTCCTGACCCGCTTCTGTTTTGGGCGGAAAGTATTCAAAGCTTATCCTTGGCTCGGCCACTCTTACTCCTTAGTACTTGTAGCTATCAGGCTTGAAGGGGCCGTCTACGCTTACGTTGATGTAGTCAGCCTGCTCTGAAGTCAGCTGGGTCAATACCGCGCCAAAGCCACCAATCATGTGAGCGGCAACTTCTTCGTCCAGTTTCTTGGGCAGCACTTCAACGGACAGGGCCGCAGGCTTCATTTCTGGCTCCAGGTTGGCAAACTTGCGCTCGTACAGGTAGATCTGCGCCAGTACCTGGTTGGCGAAAGAGCCATCCATGATGCGAGAGGGGTGACCGGTGGCGTTGCCCAGGTTGACCAGACGGCCCTCGGACAACAGGATCAGGTGGTCGTTGCTTGCCTGGTCACGGTAGATCTTGTGTACCTGTGGCTTCACTTCCTCCCACTCCCAATTGCGACGCATGAAGGCAGTGTCGATTTCGTTGTCGAAGTGACCAATGTTGCAAACCACAGCACCGGCCTTGAGAGCCTTGAGCATGTACTCGTCACAGACGTTGTAGTTACCGGTAGTGGTTACCAGTAAGTCTGTGTTGCCAAGCAGGTCAGTGTTGATGCACTCGCTGTTACTTTTGTTGATGCCGTCGATGTAGGGCGATACAACTTCAAAGCCGTCCATACAAGCCTGCATGGCGCAAATGGGATCGACTTCAGCAACTTTTACGATCATGCCTTCCTGGTTGAGGGATTGGGCAGAACCCTTGCCCACGTCGCCATAGCCGATCACCAGGGCTTTTTTGCCTGCCATCAGGTGGTCGGTGCCGCGCTTGATTGAATCGTTCAGGCTGTGGCGACAGCCGTATTTGTTGTCGTTCTTCGACTTGGTCACGGAATCGTTCACGTTAACCGCAGGCACTTTCAGGGTGCCGGCTTCGAGCATTTCCTGAAGGCGGTGAACACCGGTGGTCGTTTCTTCGGTGATACCGTGAATGCTGTCCAGCATGGTCGAGTATTTCTCGTGCAACATGCCGGTCAGGTCGCCGCCGTCGTCCAGTATCATGTTGGCATCCCAGGGCTGGCCGTCCTTGAGAATGGTCTGCTCCAGACACCAGTCGTATTCTTCCTCGGTTTCACCTTTCCAGGCGAAAACGGGAATGCCTGCAGCGGCAACAGCGGCCGCGGCGTGGTCCTGGGTGGAAAAAATGTTACAGGAAGACCAGCGCACTTCCGCGCCCAGCGCTGTCAAGGTCTCAATAAGAACCCCGGTCTGGATCGTCATGTGGATACAGCCCAGGATTTTGGCGCCGGCCAGAGGCTTGCTCTCGCTGTATTTGGCGCGCATTGCCATGAGTGCCGGCATTTCGCCTTCAGCGATGTCCAGTTCTCGGCGGCCCCACTGGGCCAGCGAAATGTCAGCGACTTTGTAGTCTTCAGTTGTTGCGATCTTTTCTGCTGTGCTCATTGCTATATTCCTTTCAGTTCAGTTTTACAGAGCCGCTTTCAGCGCTTCTGCCTTGTCAGTGTTCTCCCAGGTAAAATCTGCGTCTTCACGGCCAAAGTGGCCGTATGCTGCAGTTTTACGGTAGATGGGGCGTTTCAGATCCAACATTTCGATCAGGCCGCGGGGGCGCAGGTCAAAGTGCTCGCGGACCAGTTCGCCGATTTTGTCGTCTGCTAACTTGCCCGTGCCAAAAGTGTCGATTGAGATTGAGGTGGGTTCAGCAACGCCAATGGCGTAGGAAACCTGTATTTCACAGCGATCTGCGAGACCCGCCGCGACAATATTTTTAGCGACATAACGACCCGCATAGGCCGCGGAGCGGTCAACTTTTGAGGGGTCTTTACCGGAGAAGGCACCGCCACCGTGACGGGCCATGCCGCCATAGGTGTCGACAATGATTTTACGTCCGGTGAGGCCGCAGTCACCCACCGGGCCACCAATGATGAACTGGCCAGTCGGATTAATGTGGTATTGAGTATTTGCGTGCAGCCACTCGGCGGGCAAAGTCTCCTTGACGATCAAGTCCATGACTGCCTCATGGATATCGGCCTGGGCGATACCTGCATCGTGTTGGGTTGAAAGCACTACCGCGTCGATTGCAACGGGCTTGCCGTTCTCATAGCGCAGGGTAACCTGGCTTTTCGCGTCCGGGCGCAGCCAGGGCAGGGTGCCGTGCTTGCGCAGTTCAGCCTGCTTCTCAACCAGTCGGTGGGAGTAATAAATGGGAGCGGGCATCAGTACTTCAGTTTCGTTAGTCGCGTAACCAAACATCAGCCCCTGGTCTCCGGCGCCCTGTTCAAGGTGCGCACCTTCGCCCTCATTGACGCCCATGGCGATGTCGTGGGACTGCTTGCCAATGGCGTTCAAGACAGCACAGGAAGCACCATCAAAGCCTACCTCCGAGCTGTCGTAACCAATGTCCAGAATGACGTTACGAACGACATCTTCCAGGTCTACGTAGGTTGAGGTAGTCACTTCACCGGCAATTACCGCCATGCCGGTCTTGACCATAGTCTCAACAGCGACCCGTGCATCCTTGTCGTCCTTGATAATGGCGTCGAGGATGGCGTCCGAGATTTGGTCAGCCATTTTGTCCGGGTGGCCCTCGGAAACCGACTCCGAGGTGAAAATCGCATATTCGCTCATGCTTTAGTTCCTTTATTTATGGGTGGCCGAAGAGGCGCACCTGTACTTGAAATCCGTTGCGTTGTGCCAGGTAAACACTGGCGATGTCTTCGAGTTTGGCGTCTTTGGCCCACTCGGTTAATTTTCCGGGGTCAAATCCAAGCCACAAATCACCGCAGCTCTCCCTGGCCCAGCCCTGATCGTGGTGGCATAGGTCAGTGATCAACACCACGCCACCGGGAGCGAGGCTGGCGGCCACATCCTTGATAATCTGCCCGGGGTCGGGGGTGTGATGCAGCACCATGTTGATGATCACGCAATCGACCGCAAGCGCCGAAAGACGCGCATCGCTGGTATCCCCGTGGATAAAGTCGATATTTTTCAGGCCGGCGTCCCGGGCTTTGGCCTGGGCTTGATCGAGCATTGCTGACTCGATGTCCAGAGCGACCACGCGCTCAAAGTGGGGTGCAAGCTCCAGCAGGAAACTGCCATCACCAGGTCCCACCTCGACCGCCAGTGATTGCCTGGCGAGCGGAGCATCGCGCAATACCTCTGCCACTGTCCCCGCGTACTGGTCGTAACTGGCGATCAGGTCCTGCTGTTGGCGGAATTTGTCAGCGTTGTCGCGGAAGAAAGCGCGAGAATTCTCTACTCTCTGGCGGTAGAGCGCCTGCAGCGCCTGTGCTTTATCGACAGGCAACTCGATCTGATCAGCCGCTTGAAAAATGGCGCTCTGCAAGTTTTCCAGTTCAGGTTGCTGGCCCAGTTGTGCCCGGCGGTAGAAGATGGAGTTACCCTCCCGTCGCGTCGCGACCAGCGAAGCGCCCGCTAATACCTTGAGGTGGTGGCTCAGTGCTGGCTGCCGGATGTCAAAAATTGAACAGAGCTCCGAGACACCGAAAGAGTCCTCGCGCAGCACGCGCAGGACTTGCAGCCGCAGCGGGTCAGCACAGGCCTTGCAAAAGCTCGCAAGCTCGGTGGCCAGTGCAGCCGGTGCGTCTTTCGCATTTGGCTCGGCGGTGTGAGTGGCAGTTAACATGGCGCGGGAGTTTAGCAGGAGCTGCGATCTATATCAAAATATTTTGATATAGATTTTATGGCGACGTTGGTGTGCTGGGCCGGCCCATCCCTGACCCTCAAACCGCCCGATAAAGCTGACGATGGACAAAGAGCCTTGGAATTTGCCTTCCTGGTTCCCTTGTGAGCAAGGATAAGTCTTTGGCGGGCACAATTTCCCCTCGATTTGATTGCTGTTGGCGCCCTGTTACGCGAAAATAGCGGCCCTTTTGCAACCCGCTCCCCCATTCTGGAGATAAGCATGTCGTCCAACCGTACTGAACTCGCCAATGCCATCCGCGCCCTGAGCATGGATGCGGTCCAGAAGGCCAATTCCGGGCACCCCGGAGCGCCTATGGGCATGGCAGACATTGCAGAGGTTCTTTGGAACGACTATCTGCAGCACAATCCCGATAATCCCCAGTGGTCCAACCGGGATCGATTTGTGCTCTCCAATGGCCACGGCTCCATGTTGATTTATTCGCTGTTACACCTGACGGGCTATGAGTTGCCGATCGAGGAACTGCAAAACTTCCGTCAACTTCACAGTAAGACTCCGGGACATCCCGAGTATGGCTACACGCCAGGTGTTGAGACCACCACCGGGCCCCTGGGCCAGGGCGTCAGTAATGCCGTCGGTATGGCGATTGCCGAACGGGTTCTGGCTGACCAGTTCAACCGTGACGATCACCAAATTGTGGACCATTACACTTATACATTCCTGGGCGATGGCTGCCTGATGGAGGGCATTTCGCACGAAGTGTGCTCCCTGGCTGGCACTCTTGGTCTGGGTAAGTTGATTGCCTTTTATGACGATAATGGCATCTCCATCGACGGCGAAGTGGAGGGCTGGTTCACCGATGATACGCCCACTCGTTTTGCAAGCTACGGCTGGCAGGTGATCAACGATGTGAATGGCCACAGCTCCTCGGAAATAAAAGCCGCGATAGAAGCAGCCCGGCATGAGACCGGAAAACCCACCCTGATTTGCTGCAAGACAGTGATTGGTAAGGGCTCACCCGGTAAGCAGGGCTCCGAGTCCTGTCATGGGGCCCCACTGGGCGGAGACGAGGTCGCCGCGACTCGTGTCGCGCTGGAGTGGCCGCACGAACCATTTGTAATCCCTGAGGACATCTACGCTGGCTGGAATGCACGGGAAAAGGGTGCAGCAGCAGAGCAGGCCTGGAATGAGGCCATGGTGGCTTACGAACAGGCTCACCCTGAACTTGCCAGGGAACTAAAGCGTCGTTTGGCGAGCGAACTGCCAGCCGATTTCAGCGAGAAAGCGCAGGCCTATATTGCCCAATGCCAGGCGGAAGGCGAAAGCGTGGCCTCTCGCAAAGCATCCCAAAACTGTCTTAATGCTTATGGCCCCCTGCTGCCTGAATTACTGGGTGGGTCCGCTGACCTGGCGGGCTCTAACCTGACCCTCTGGTCTGGCTCCAAGGGTGTGACCAGAGATGATGCCAGCGGCAACTACCTGTACTACGGGGTGCGGGAATTTGGCATGGCCGCCATTATGAATGGCATCTCACTGCACGGCGGCTTCATTAACTACGGAGCCACCTTCCTGGTCTTTATGGAGTACATGCGCAACGCCGTGCGCATGTCGGCCCTGATGAAAACGCAGTCCATTTTCGTGTTTACGCATGACTCCATTGGTTTGGGTGAAGACGGCCCCACCCACCAGCCGGTAGAACAGGTGGCTTCCCTGCGAACGACGCCGAACATGAATACCTGGCGCCCCTGCGACACCGTGGAGTCTGCAGTGGCATGGAAGGCGGCCATTGAGCGTCGCGACGGCCCCAGCTCCCTTATCTTTTCTCGCCAGGGTTTACCGCACCAGGATCGCGACAATCAGCAGTTGGCCGACGTTGCTCGTGGCGGCTATGTACTCAAGGCCTGTGATGGCGTGCCCGATGCAATCGTTATTGCGACCGGATCCGAGGTTGCGCTGGCAATGGCTGCAGCCGAGCGCCTGGAAAGCGCAGGCAAGCAAATTCGCGTGGTGTCGATGCCGTGTACCGAGATTTTCGAGGTTCAGGACGCTGCCTATCGTGAGTCGGTTTTACCATCGGATGTGTTTGCCCGGGTGGCCGTTGAGGCTCTGCATGCGGACTACTGGTATAAGTACGTCGGGCTGGATGGCCGCATTATCGGTATGACGACCTTTGGCGAATCGGCCCCTGCGGGTGAGCTGTTCAAGGAGTTCGGCTTCACGGTGGATAATGTTGTGGCAGCGGTTGAAGACGTGCTGATTGATTAGACGGGACGCAGCCTTGATTCGACTGGCGATTAACGGCTACGGCAGGATAGGCCGCAGCGTTTTGCGGGCTTTACAGGAGAGTCCGCTGCAGTCGCGCATGCAAGTGGTGGCCATCAATGAACTGGCGGATGCCGGTACCGTATTACACCTGACTCGCTATGATTCCACCCATGGTCGTTTCCCCGGTACCTTGCAGGGCAATGAGCAGGAACTGGTGGTTGGCGATCAGTCGATTCGTTTGCTGCGCAGTGCCGATATCCATGACCTGCCCTGGGGTGACCTCGATGTAGACCTGGTGCTGGAATGCACGGGCGCGTTCACTGATCGGGAAACAGCTGAGCAACACCTGCAGCAGGGAGCAGACAAAGTGCTGTTCTCCCAGCCCGCCCAGGCGGATGTGGACGCCACGGTCGTTTACGGCATCAACGAGTGTGACCTGAGAGCGGCCCATCGCATCGTTTCTGCGGGCTCTTGTACCACCAATGGCATCGTGCCGGTGATCAAGGCGCTGGACACCGCCGTTGGTATTGAAAGCGGTACAATCACGACTATTCACTCGGCGATGAACGATCAACCGGTACTGGACGCCTACCACCACACCGACTTGCGCAAAACGCGTGCGGCGTCGCAATCGATTATTCCGGTTGATACCGGGTTGGCCAGGGGAGTAGAGCGGGTGTTGCCCGCAATGAAGGGACGGTTCAGTGCGCAGGCCTTGCGGGTGCCAACGCTCAATGTGTCTGCCATGGACCTCACCATTCAAGCTCTTGCAGATACCGATATCGTGGCGGTAAATCGCGCCTTGCAGCAGGCAGCATGCTCCAGCTTTTCGGGTGTGTTGGGCTATACTGAGGAACCCTTGGCATCCTGCGATTTTAACCATGATCTTCGTTCAAGCATCATCGATGCCAGCCAGACACGGGTGAGCGGCGCGCGCCTGGTTAAAGTGCTGACCTGGTTCGACAATGAGTGGGCCTACGCCAACCGCATGTTGGATGTCGCCAACTACTGGACAAGTTTAGAGGAGACCAACTGAATGGCCTTGAATGTAAAGCTGATGCAGGATCTGGACTTGAAGGGGAAGCGGGTGCTGATCCGCGAGGACCTGAACGTGCCGATCAAGGAAGGCGCAGTTGCATCTGACGCTCGCATACGCGCGGCCCTCCCTACCATCGTAGCTGCACGTGATGCTGGCGCCAAAGTGATTCTGATGTCTCACCTGGGGCGACCCACCGAGGGTGAGTTCGATAGTCAATTTTCCATGGCACCAGTGGCCGACCACCTCTCTGGATTGCTGGAGCAAAAAGTTTCGCTGGTCGAAGACTGGAAGTTGGGTGTTGAGCTGAATGACGGAGATGTCGCGCTGTTGGAAAACGTGCGCTTTAACCCGGGTGAGAAAAAAGATGACGAAGCCCTCGCGAAGGCCTATGCCGGCTTGTGTGAAATCTTCGTAATGGATGCTTTCGGTACCGCCCACCGCGCCCAGGCGTCTACTCACGGAGTCGCCAAATTTGCGCCCGTGGCATGTGCAGGACCGCTACTTGCTGGAGAGCTGGATGCATTGGAAAAGGCCCTGGCGGAGCCAGCGCGACCCATGGTGGCCATCGTCGGTGGCTCCAAGGTGTCAACCAAGCTCACCGTGCTGGAAACATTGTCTGACAAAGTGGATCAACTGGTTGTGGGCGGCGGCATTGCCAATACCTTTCTTGCAGCCGCGGGAAAGCCAGTCGGTAAGTCTCTGTGTGAGCACGACCTGATTCCCGCAGCGAAATCACTGATGGAGAAAGCCAGCATTCCACTGCCTGTGGATGTAGTCACAGGCAAGGAATTTTCTGCAACCACTGAGGCCGAGCATAAACTGGCTGATCAGGTTGTCGAGGACGATATGATCTTTGATATAGGCCCAGAGGCCGCAGAGGAAATCGCGACTATCCTCAAGGACGCCGGAACCATTCTTTGGAATGGCCCGGTCGGCGTGTTTGAGTTCGATCAGTTTGGGGGTGGCACCGAGGCCCTGTCGCTGGCCATTGCTGAGTCCAAAGCCTTTTCCCTTGCTGGCGGTGGTGACACACTGGCGGCGATAGACAAGTATGACATTGCCGACAATATTTCATACATTTCCACCGGTGGTGGCGCTTTCCTTGAATACGTGGAGGGTAAAGTCCTTCCTGCGGTTGCCGTGCTTGAAGCGCGCGCAACCCACTGACATACAACAAAACTGCAGAGGTAACACACAATGGCATTAATCAGCTTGCGCCAGTTGCTGGACCACGCCGCCGAACATGACTACGGCGTGCCGGCATTCAACGTTAATAACCTGGAGCAGACCCGCGCTATTATGGAGGCGGCGGACCAAACGAATTCTCCTGTCATTATGCAGGCCAGCGCCGGCGCTCGTAAGTACGCTGGGGCGCCTTTCCTACGCGCCATGATGGAAGCTGCAATGAACGAGTTCCCGCACATCCCAGTGGTAGTGCATCAGGATCACGGCACCTCAGCGGCCGTGTGCCAGCGCTCTATCCAACTCGGCTTTTCGTCAGTCATGATGGATGGTTCGTTGGGGGAAGACGGCAAAACTCCAATGGATTATGACTATAACGTTGCGGTGACTCGCCAGGCGGTGGAAATGGCACATGCCTGTGGCGTTTCTGTTGAAGGTGAACTGGGTTGCCTTGGCTCGCTTGAAACCGGTGAGGCCGGAGAGGAAGACG
>JBDWAD010000002.1:0-140414 GCA_039979015.1 Halioglobus sp. | reverse complement strand
ACACAATTCGAAAATCAAAAATTACAAGAATTTGTGAGTCACTTGTTGTGTCTGAATAGTCGTGATCAACTATCCCAACAAGTGCCCACACATCTGTCTTCGTCTATCTTGTTAAGCAACACCCAAACCGCCAGGGTTTTGAGTTTTCGGTGGGGGGCTCCCCCTAACCGAGGATGCGCATTATACGGATCGTTTCCCGACCCGCAAGGGCTTTTGGAAAAAAATTTCAGGTTTTTCACAGGGGCCAGAAAAGCGCCTGTTTTTCCACCAGAATGAGGGCTAAAAAACCTACCCGCTCAGCGCATCTGAGCGGCGCGAGCTATACACGGGCAGCCGCCAGGCGAGCAGCACGAAGAGCAGCAGACTGTAGAGTATAGGCTCACCCAGATCGGACCGAGCCTGCCACAGCAGGTGCAAGCAGGCGAGCATGGCAGCCGGATAGACTGCGCGATGCAGCCTACGCCAGTTGCGCTTCAACCTACGCTGCATTTTGTGGGTGGATGTCACTGCCAGCGGCAGCATTAGCACCCAGGCCAGGGCCCCCACCGTGATATAGGGCCGCTCGACCAGCTCTTCCAGCAAAATGCCAGGGGTCCAACCTATATAGAAGTGGCCGAAACTTGCCAGGTGAACTGTCGCGTAAAAGAAGGCAAACAGGCCCAGCATCCGTCGCAGGGTCATTGGCCAGCGCCAGCCCCAGATTTTACGTAGTGGCGTTACTGCAAGAGTCACCAGAAGAATACGTAGAGACCACTCGCCGGTAGCGTGCATAATCGCTTCAGCGGGGTCCGGGCCCAGTGCATTAGTTCCAGCTGCATACGCTAGCCAGCCAAAGGGCAGCAGGCACAGCAAGAACACTATGGGCTTCAATGCTCTCATGCCTAGTAGTGCTTCCTCAGGTCCATTCCGGTGTAAAGCGAGGCGACCTGCTCTTCATAGCCATTGAATTTCCGTGTCGCGATTCGGTTCGGGTTAAACAGAGAAGAAGGCAGCCTCCGTTCATACTTCTGACTCCAACGCGGGTGATCCACCTCGGGGTTCACATTGGAGTAAAAACCATACTCCCTGGGGTTCAATACCTGCCAGGAGGTAGGCGGTTGCTCTTCAGTGAGCCTTATTTTGACGACCGACTTGATGCTCTTGAACCCATATTTCCAAGGCACGACCAACCTGACGGGCGCTCCATTCTGGTTGGGGAGAGTCTTGCCATACATTCCAACGGACAGGATCGTCAATGGATGCATCGCCTCATCCATCCGCAGACCTTCCTTATAAGGCCAGTCAATAGTGCTGGTGTAGGACCGCGTACCGCGCATTTCGCTGGGGCGGTGCAGGGTTTCAAAGGCCACATAGCGCGCTTTGCCAGTAGGTTCAAAGTCTTTAAGCAGGTCCGCCAGTGAAAACCCTACCCATGGCACCACCATGGACCACGCCTCCACACAGCGCAGACGATAGATTCTTTCCTCTTGTGAATAACGACTGAGTGCGTCTTCGAGATTAATCTTTCCGGGTTTAGCGACTTCACCCACGACCTCTATGGACCAGGGATCGACAGACATCTCATGGGCATATTCGGCAGGGTCACCCTTGCCGGTGCCGAACTCATAGAAATTGCAGTAGGAAGAGACGTCATCCGCGGGCGTGCGGGTTTCATCCGTCCAGAAGCCTTCAGGGCCATCAGCTGCGGGCCGATAATCCAGCGGAGCACCGCCGGTTGCGGGGGCTGAATTGGCATTAAACGCCAGGCCGCCCAGCGCGGGGGCAGCCAACACCCCTGCCGCCTTCATGAACTGCCTGCGCTGCAGGTAGACCGACTCAGGGGTTATCTCCGACGAGGGAATATTCGGGGCTTTAAATTTCGCCATGACACTGTTTGTCCATTGTTCTCACCTGATAGTGAGAACGCAGTGCGGAGCAATGGTTCCAAGAGATTGCACGCAACCCTGAACAGGCCTTAGTCGGCGGCAGACTTATGACGCTTGAGCACCGCCATAATCGGTCCTGAGGCGGCATAACCGAGCGAAGCAAGCAAGAGAACTAGCGGAGGGTCCAGAGTAACAAGGCCAAACACCAGAACCACCAGAATCATTACCACAAAGGGTACACGCCCGTGGAAGTCGATGCCCTTGAAACTGTAGTAAGGGAAGTTGGCAATCATAAGAATGCCAGTGACTGCGGTGAGACCGCCAAGGACCATCGCCATTTCATGCGGCAATTCAGCTCCAACCCAGCCCAGGTCGTTACAAACCCAAACTGCGCTGACAATCAGGCAGGCGGCAGACGGACTGGCGAGACCGGTGAAGAAATTTTTGTCCGCGGTATCTATCTGGGTGTTGAAGCGGGCCAAGCGCAGCGCTGCGCAGGCCACATAGATAAATGCAGCGCTCCAACCAAACTTGCCCAGGTCACCAAGGGCGAAGCTGAAAATCACCAGCGCCGGTGCCACACCAAAAGACACCATGTCAGCGAGGCTGTCGTATTCAGCACCAAACTTACTTTGGGTATTGGTCATCCTGGCGACTCGACCATCCAGGCCGTCCAGCAAAAGAGCGGCCAAAACAGCGATTGGGGCACTTTCAAAGTCTCCGCGCAGCGCGGCAATGACCGCATAAAAGCCTGCGAACAAACCGCCGGTAGTAAAAAGATTGGGTAGAAGATAAATACCCTGGCGACGCACCGATTCACCGTTTTCGGACACTTCTTCTTCGTGCTCATCCACCAATTTTTCCAGTGGCGCAGAAACCCCCGGGGCGCTGTTAGGCTCTTCCTCGGCTGGCTTATTTTGATCCTGATTTTCCATGTTCGCGATTTCCGGCACCGATAACAGCGCTGATTGTATCAAAGGGAGGCCGGGTAGGTCTGCCCGGCAACATCCCAAAGGGAGCGCACCAATGGGCTGGTCAGCCGCTGCCTCAAAGCGACCAGGCCAATAGACAGCGATGGCAGGCTATTTTCCATGGCAACGCGCTGCACCCCATCTCCCAAGCCGCTGGACTCAATAACCAACTGCGGCGCGATGCCAACCCCAAGACCCAAGCTAACCATGGCGACAATTGCCTCATGCCCAGCCACCTGGGCATAGATACGAGGCCGAATCCCCTGGTCTCGCAGCCAATCATCCAGCAGTTCCTTGGTAGTACCACGCTCGGGGACAATCAATGGCAGCGAGTCCCAGTCGATACCACCGCGTGCTTGCTCCTCCAGCACCCGCTCCCTCACCTGGCAGGATGAAGCCGGCATGCAAAACTGCAACGGAGAGTCCACCAGTGGCAGGAAATCCAGACGAGTCGGTGATTGCAACGGTCGAATCGTCACCGCCAGATCGTCATGTCCTTCCAGGACCCGTCCAACGCCATCTGCCTGGTCACCGGTATGCATCATGATATCGACCGCCGGATGCGTGGCGCGAAACGCGGCCAGAATTGGCGCGAGCAGCGTATGGCTGGCGGTCACCGAGCAATAAAGGCTGATTTCGCCTGCGAGCTCTCCCTCACTATCCAGCGTTCGCTGCAACTGCTGCCAGTCGGCCAGGGAACGGCGGGCGAAGTCGCGAAACTCCCGCCCGGCGTGATTCAGGGAAACACTGCGCCGATCACGATCAAACAAAGGCTGGCCCACCTCCTCCTCCAGCCTGGCAACAGCTCGGCTTACCGCTGACACGCTCATATAGAGAGTTTCGGCGGTGCGGCTAAAGTTAAGTGTCTCTGCGACCGAGAGGAACACAGAGAGAGCTCGAGTATCCATGACCCACCTTTGCATAATACGCAACACAGTATCTCTTATTTAGCGTTTTACGCAAGCAGCGGCTTTGCGTATGCTTCGCAGCCTCTGATTAGACAGTATCGACCCCCTGAACAGGAGAACTCCCATGGGACAAAACTACTTCAACACCCTGCCCCTGCGTCTGCAGCTGGAAGAACTGGGTAAATGCCGCTTTATGGACCGCTCAGAATTCGCCAATGGTTGCGACTACCTGAAGGGCAAAAAGATTGTGATCGTCGGTTGTGGCGCCCAGGGTCTGAACCAGGGACTGAACCTGCGTGACTCGGGATTAGACGTTTCTTACACCCTGCGAGAGGCGGCCATTGTTGAACAGCGCCAATCCTGGAAGAACGCCACTGAAAACGGTTTTGCCGTGGGCACTTACGAAGAACTGATTCCGACTGCCGACGTGGTAATGAACCTGACACCCGATAAGCAGCACACCCCGGTGGTAGAAGCCATCATGCCGCTAATGAAAGAAGGTGCTTGCCTGGACTATGCCCACGGTTTCAACCTGGTTGAAGAAGGCATGCAGATTCGCAAAGACCTGACCGTAGTCATGACCTGCCCCAAGTGCCCCGGCACCGAAGTCCGTGAAGAGTACAAGCGCGGCTTTGGCGTACCCACCTTGATCGCAGTACACCGTGAGAACGACCCCAAGGGTGAAGGCATGGACATCGCCAAGGCCCTGGCCTCAGGCACCGGCGGCGATCGCGCTGGCGTACTCGAATCCTCCCCCATCGCTGAAGTGAAGTCAGACCTGATGGGCGAGCAGACCATTCTCTGCGGCATGCTGCAAACGGGGGCGATTCTGTCCTTCGACAAGATGGTAGAGAAAGGCATTGACCCTGGCTACGCCTCCAAGTTGATTCAGTTCGGCTGGGAAACAGTGACCGAGGGACTCAAGCACGGCGGCATTACCAACATGATGGATCGCCTGTCTAACCCCGGCAAGATCCGCGCTTTCCACCTTGCAGAAGAACTGAAAGACATTATGCGTCCTTTATACGAGAAGCATCAGGACGACATCATGTCGGGTGAGTTCTCGGGCACCATGATGACTGACTGGGCTAACGACGACGCCAACCTGCTGGGCTGGCGCGCAGCCACTCAGGAAACAGCGTTCGAGAAAGCCGAAAATACCGACGCCGACATTGCCGAACAGGAATACTACGACCACGGCATTCTGTTGATTGCCATGTGTAAAGCCGGCGTAGAACTCGCCTTTGAGGTGATGGTTCAGGCTGGCATTAAGGAAGAGTCTGCCTACTACGAGTCACTGCACGAGACTCCGTTGATTGCCAACACCATTGCACGTAAGAAACTGTACGAAATGAACGTGGTGATTTCAGACACTGCCGAATACGGCTGTTACTTGTTTGATCACGCCTGTCGTCCGCTCTTGGCTGACTTCATGACCAAGATCGACACCGATGTCATCGGCAAAGGTATTGGTGGCGGTAACGATGTCGACAACGCTGAGTTGATTGCCGTGAATCGTGAAATTCGCAACCACCCGGTTGAAGTGATTGGTGCAGAATTGCGTGGTTACATGACGGCGATGAAGCGCATTGTTTAAGCGTTAATCGTAGATAAATAAAGGGGCCTGATGGCCCCGCCTTCACTGTCATCCCCGCGTAGGCGGGGATCCAGCGGCTGTGGCCTTTTAACGAAAATACCCCAAACAATCTGGGTTCCGGTATGCCGGACCACCGCCTTCGCGGGAACGACGTTGGTGCGGCCAGTAAACTAAGCCCCGTTAAAGGCTCAACACCTTCTCGCCCCGCGAGATACCGGCGACACCCGAGCGAACCACTTCCAGAATGTCCACGTCGGTCATCGCAGAAACAAAGGAATCCAGTTTGTCAGACGTACCCACTAACTGAATGGTATAGACGTTAGGACCTACATCCACGATCTGCCCGCGGAAAATGTCGGTAGTGCGTTTAACCTCATCCCTGGCGATGCCACTAGCTCGCACCTTAATCAGCATCAGGTCACGCTCAACATGGGCGCCTTCCGTCAAATCAACCACTTTCACCACGTCGACCAATTTGTTCAACTGCTTGGTCACCTGCTCAATATGCAGGTCATCACCAATGGTAGTCAGAGTGAGACGCGACAAGGTCGGGTCATCCGTCGCTGCCACGTTCAAAGTTTCAATGTTGTAGCCACGCTGAGCAAAGAGGCCGACCACCCGAGACAATGCACCGGGCTCGTTTTCCATGAGCATAGATAATATTCGTCGCATGATCAGGTCCTCTCGTTCTTGGAAAGCCACATGTCGGCCATAGAACCGTTAGGAGCGATGTGCATTGGGTACACGTGCTCCATGCGATCAATGAGGACATCAACAAACACGGTGCGATCTTTCAGCGCGAAAGCCTCTGCCATCGCATCATCAAGATCATCGAGCTTATCAACCTGAATACCTACATGGCCGTAAGCGCCCATCAGTTTGACGAAATCGGGCAGTGAATCGGCGTAGGTCACCTGCGAGTAGCGGCTCTCATACTGCATATCCTGCCACTGCTTCACCATGCCCAGATAGTTATTGCGCAGATTGATAATCTTTACTGGCGTCTTGTAGTGGGTTGCAGTCGACAGCTCCTGAATATTCATCTGAATGCTGCCCTCTCCGGTGACACAGGCCACGTCAGCATCGGGGAAGGCCAGCTTCACGCCAATGGCGGCGGGCAAACCAAAGCCCATCGTGCCCAGGCCACCCGAGTTGATCCAGCGTCTCGGCTTGTTGAAACGATAGTACTGAGCAGCAAACATTTGGTGCTGTCCCACATCGGAGGTCACGTAAGCATCGCCATCCGTTGCGTTGTAAAGGCTTTCAATCACTTGCTGAGGCATGATCATGTCGCTCTCACGATAGCGGCGACCGGTCAGCAAGCCGTGTGAGGCTCGCCATTCATCAATTTGCTGCCACCAGCGCTGCAATGCGCCCGCATCAGGCAGGTCTGCGTCTTTTTCCCTGATCTGTTCTATCTGAGCCAGCATTTCAGTCAGAACAGGCCTCACCGGGCCAACGATAGGTATATCTGCCGTCACCGTTTTGGAGATTGAGGCCGGGTCTACATCGATATGAATAATCTTGGCGCCCGGACAGAATTTATCCACGGTGTTCGTCACGCGATCGTCAAAACGGGCGCCCACTGCCAAGATGACATCGGCGTTGTGCATGGCCATATTGGCTTCATAGAAACCGTGCATCCCCAGCATTCCCAAGAACTGACGGTCTGAACCGGGGTAACAACCCAGGCCCATCAGGGTGTTCGTGACCGGGTAGTTCAGGTCCTGCGCAAGTTGGGTCAGTAAATCACTGCCCTCCCCCAGAATCACGCCACCGCCGGCATATATCATCGGGCGTTTGGCCGACAGCAGCATACGCGCGGCCTTCTTGATCTGGCCGGTATGACCACGCTGGGCCGGCGCGTACGAACGCAGCTTTACAGACTCGGGATAGTTGTACTCAAACTTCTCGTCTGGACGGGTAATGTCCTTGGGAATATCGATGACCACCGGGCCAGGGCGGCCTGTCGAGGCAATGTGAAAGGCCTTTTTAATCGTATCTGGAATCTCTTCAGCGTGCCTCACCATAAAGCTATGCTTCACAATGGGCCGGGAAATACCGATCATGTCGGTTTCCTGAAAGGCATCCTCACCAATCAGGTGACTCTGCACCTGGCCAGAGAGCACGACCATGGGGATGGAATCCATGTAGGCAGTAGCAATACCTGTAATTGCGTTAGTCGCTCCGGGACCAGAGGTCACCAGCACCACGCCGGTTTTGCCAGTGGCTCGGGCGTAAGCATCTGCCGCGTGAGTAGCCGCCTGTTCGTGGCGCACCAGAACGTGGGGCACCTTACAGTCCTTGAACAGGGCATCGTATATATGTAGTACCGCGCCCCCGGGATAACCGAAAACGTACTCAACGCTTTCGTCTTCCAGTGCACGGGCGATCATTTCACCGCCGGATAACATTTCCACAACAATTCTCCAATAAGCAGCGCAGCGCGTAACCCTCGCCGGTGCGTATCATTTTTTCGTGTGGACGTTGCGAAAACAAATACCTGGGACCGGTATTCGAATGGCCACGCCACCCCCTTATTCGAGCTAGATACACTGTGCTTCCCGCTTCATGGAGCGACGCTCCATCAGGGAAAAATCGAACACAAAACCGTGTATCGTCGCCCTGCGAGGTAGCGCAGTGTCTGGCCCTCAACCTGGCCAGTGCGGCCAAATTGATTATGGGACTCACAAACAGCTGGCTTGAATAATCGGATCAATCCAGTGAGCCAGAGGCCGAGGGTACTCGACGTTAGCTGTTGCCATGAGTGAGACGAGCGTATTGTTGGACTGAAAACAGATAATGTCAATAATGAAGGCATGAACTAAATCACGTTTCCGGTGATGAGGCGTTGCGAAGCGGCATTAGGTCGGGTAGTTTTGTAGTGAATACAATAGGTTGCGGTAGCTTACGGTGAAAACTTTGACTCATTCAAACCTTCAATCGCTGACTTTTGCAGCACTTTTAGGGCTGACAGTGGCGATGCCTGCTACCGCAGGGGTGGTTTACAGATGGCTGGACGAACAGGGAAACATGGTGGTTAGCGACCGACAGCCCGCCAGTGGGGTGGACTTCGAAACCATTTCAACGAACTCAGGAAGAACAATGACAGTTCCGGCACCAGAGGTTAAGACCGAAGAAGCGGCAATGAAAACTGAGAAAAAACCGGCGCCTGAGAAAAAAGCCGCTGACCAAACCTTTAAGCCAAAAAAAGACGAAGCCCTCTGTACACAAGCAAAGAATAATATGCGTATTCTTCAAGATGGACCTAGAATCAGGTTTACCGATGACAAAGGCGAAGTTCGTTTTATGACCGATGATGAAAGAGTCATCGAGAAAGAACGCACTGCCGACGCAATAGAAGCATACTGTGACTAAAAAACCATTATCGGGAGGGTCAAATCATGTTTGATCGTATTGCCAAACTTGCTGTACCAGGTTTGCTTACTGCCATAACCTGCTTCTCCGCATATTCCCTGGCAGACACTATCCACTATCGCTGGCTAAACGAGCGCGGGTTTACTGTCTACAGCGACCGTCCTCCACCCGAGGGCGTGGATTACGAAGTCGTTAGCAGTGACTCTAACCTGAAGCGCGCGGTAGATGGCGACACTGGAGCTGTACCCCTTGAGGTAGAATCTAGCCCAGGAAACGAATTTCAGCCCAAGACGAAAAGCAAAGACGAAGTAACTGCCCAGAACCAAAGGTTATGCGAAAGAGCCCGAGAAAACCTCGAGGCGCTTTCCACCGGCGACATCATCACCCTCAAGGATAGTAACGGCGAGGCTCGCCAGCTTACTGCAAAGGAAGTTACCGTGGAACAGGAAACGGCACGAGCCCAGATCAGCGTGTATTGCGAGGAATAAGTACCTTCACAGCTAAAACCTAGAACAAAGACAGGGCCAAAAAGGCCCTGTCTTTAGTAACGCTTAGTTAGTTTACTGAACGGCATCCATCTCCTCTGTGTAGTACATACGCGTGCGAATTGGCGGGGCGATAGGAATTATTTCCACGGGTAGATAGCCCAAGCAACCCACACACACTGTGACAGTTTCACATTCGGCGCTGCCGGGACATTCCGGGATTGGATCTGGCTCGTCACAGTCATCACCAATACACCTGTCTCTGCCGTCAGGAATGCTTACCGTTGCGATAACAGGGGGAATCGGAATACCTGGCGTTTCGATTACAATGCCCGGATCAAAAACTGGTGAAAACACACCCACCGCATAACCGGTGCCTATTCCCAAAGGCTTGGTGCACAACCCGGTGTCCGCCCCGCCCGGCTGGAAAGTATTAAAGAACACTTTGCCGCCACCAATCGCCGCCGGATTCGCGACCTGCTCACCGACACCGGCTAAATCCATATACCAGCCTTTGTAGGTCGAAAAATCGAACGCCGCAGGCTCTGTGTCTGGATCAATCCTGCCATCAACAATTTCTAAAAATGCGTCATCCATATCGACTGGCGCATCGGGCACGTCCTGATAAGGCAAATCAAACATAGTATAAAAACGGTTCTGAACATCCTCACTAAAGGGATAATTCGTTTCTAGCGGCCGTTCCCGGTCCCCTGAACCAACCGCAAGCACCACGACACCGTTCAAAGTACCCACCGTCGGAGCACTGAAGAAACGACGCTGATCATCAGTTGCTGACGCAATCTCCTGCTTCACCCATTCGTCTTGATCCAGGCCCGTAACACCCGTCTGAGGATCTGAGCCTGCCATGTCAGAAAAATCTATCCGGTAGATATTACCCGCGGCGTCAACTGCGTAAGCAAAATCGATAAAGTTATCAAAGTTGATGTCAATGACGCCTACTTCAGCGACAACGGGTGCTGCCGTTGTAAAGGTCTTCAATAGCGTTCCATCGGTTGCGTCCACCACGTAAATAGCCCGCCCCTTGGCACCCACAGCTGTACAAGCAGCAGGTAGATCTGCCACATCATCATCGAGGCAAACATCCCAACCACCACCGAAAATGGCAATGGGTTTCGGTTGGGGGGGGTCTTGATTATCGACGTAATTAGACACGTAACCGGTGATGGGCATGGACCAGGTCTGACCGATTCCACCAAAACCATCACTACAACTCCCTTCATCATCACAACCATGTTGCCAGAGAAGCTGAGGCGCTGCAGCAGGCGTTGCTCCGGTAGGCGATTTAACATCGAAAGCGTAAACCATCCGACCCCCGCGCCGCTGGGTGGGATATATATAAGCCCTGCTCAGGGTACCGTCATCAGCATACTCGATAAGCTGACCGGTGGGGCCATCCATGAAATAGTCTTTCCTTGCGTACTCGTACCCTTCTTCTTCAGTGATATTTTCATACTTGATCAATGGCGTATTGTCGTAAAGCCGCTTTACTTTGCTAAAGTGCTCTGGTGCGATAAAAGACCAATTTTCCGCGCCAGTCGCTCCATCAACCATGCGGTAGATGCCATCATTACTGCCATAAAAAATCTTGACAGTGTCGGCATCGTAACGGACCGATAACGGTCGTGAATGCACTACGTCACCATGCACGCTGGGGCGAAGCCCGGCATCGGGCATATCTTCATCGCCATCATCGTCCAGAAATATCTTACCGGGCGCATCGCCCACCAAATAGCCAAATACTCCTGCCCCGCCCATCGCTTCCTTATTCGCATCTGTCAGCGTTTCAACGGCGCCACTGTTGATTGTATAAATATCGCGCTCACCCCCATCGCGGGTAAAGCCCCTCATTTGCTGGGCTACTCCGCCCTTCTCCACAAATGGACCATCCGGTAGGTCAGAAAATGGGCTAGTGTCCGTGAAGATACACTTACCAATAGGGTCCACATCTAGCTGTTCCAAATCCCAGTACGTCAACGAATCAAAAGTCCAAAAGCTCTCAGAGCATTCAGCGACATAACCGTTATTATTCACCGCTCTGTGAAGGTTTACATCCGCCAGTTCTGGCGTCTGTTCAGTCCCAGTCCCTATACCAAAATTCGCTAGCTGGAAGCGTTTGAGGTTACCAAACCAGCGAGGAAGCTTTCCCTGTGTAGGCCTGAACATGCCGATGTATAACTGGTTGTCAACTCGAGCCCGATTAACCGAGCTAATCGGCAACGTCACTGCGGCGAAGCTCGAGTTTTCAGAAATAATTTCCTGTACCGCCGATTCGATAGCGTATTGAAGCTCATCCTCATTCTTGGCCTGAAAATAACGACCACCCCCTTCATCGGCAGCGCTTTTCAATAAGGCGCTTGTCTCTTCATTGGGCTGTGCATTAAACACATCAATCGTATAGGTCACGATGCTGATATATTCAGTTACCTCTTCTTCTTCGTCTGTTCCTTCGTTGATTATCGCCTCATAGGGAATGCCCCACTTTTTCAGGTATTTCGCCCAGTCGTCCAGGTTCCATTGCCGTCCACTTTCACTGTCTTCGCCCGCAAGCAGCCTGATTTCGTTCGTGCCCTCAATGGCTTGCACATTCCACGTGTAATCGGAGCCACTGCATTTTTCGTTGATCGAAACACAACTACAATTACTTTTTTCAAAGCACATGCCCCCTTCCTGACTTTCAGCCAGGGTACATGCGTCTGGAAAGTTTTTGTGGTAACAAGCTTCAGTAACGCCCTCGAACTTATCTCCGTCTTCACTCTCCTTGAAATAAACCTCGAAGTTGGGCAGTGCAAGCGGTACTCCGTCATTAGATTCAGCCAAGGCATCTGCCGTTACCGTTGGTTCATTTAATGCCTCATATAACGCTTCCAGCGCGTCACTGTTTGCAGCGTTATCGTCGGCTGGCCCACTGCTATTTGGGTTACCAATAAATATGACGAAGGCATTTACGCAGGCGTCTTCATCCGTTAAAGGCGACTGAAATACGTCGTAGGGAGAATCGTACGCGGCATCGTCCGCTAAACCCTCTAGAGTGCGCTCACCTCCAAATGTCGAATTGCCTCCATCTAGGTAATTGTAAACGTCATAAAAAAGGTTGCCCCACTGCGTATTCGAGGAACGCTTATAGTCAGGTTCGTTGATGTTATCTGAAATTAGAGTCAGTTTATCAGTGAGTGCGTCGAGCGCTGCATCGTCAAGAAATTGCAAATCATGGATCACTTGCGCGCCAGTTATCGTCGCGCTTCCCGATGCCGTCGTAAACTCCATTACGCCCACGTTGAGTTTATCTTTTTGCGCCGTCATAGCCGCCAAAATCGCCCTGACTTCTGATTGGCCCTGATACAGTCCACCCGGCCACTGTTGACTATCGCGAGCCCAATTTGACGTATTATCCAACACAAAAATCACGTTTGGCACTGTAGCGTCAATTGCTGTGGTGCCGGCAAAAATATCGATATCCTCCGCTCGAGCTGAATTTACAGACAACGCAAACAGAGTCAAAATCGCGGTAAGAACTTGGAAGAAAGCTTTCATGGCCGGTACTCCTGATGAGCTATGAAGGACAAACTGTATCGACAGCATTGAGAGTTGTTAAAATAGAAATGCCTTGGCGCACGCTAATTTCTGATCCCGTAACAGGATCTGTCGCGACTGCCTGAAATTCCCAAACCGAATTCGCGCACATAGAATATATCGCTGGGGGCAAGTAGCAGCTGGCGGCGGCTGGATCATTGAATACATCGAGCTCAGCATTTTCAATGGGCGTGACAATCACGCAACTAGGCCGCTCCACCACCACCCTAATATCGTCGGAATTATCTGGTGTGCCATTCAAGTCATAACATCGCGTACGAAAACTGCCGTCGCATTGAGTACCAAACAATAAATCTGGTTCAAATCTAAAGTCACCTGAACTGATAGCCTCTTCAATTGCAGCGATTGCAGCAGCCCTGACCCGTTCTCTGCTCTCCATATTCTGTACAATTTTCAGATCTGTTTGAACGAGGTTAGATGCAGTGACGATCATCATGGTGACAGCCAGCAATAAAATAAGGGAGACAATCAGCACGACACCTCGCTGAAAAGAGGGCACACCCAAGTTCCTCATTGCTCTTCTCTCCTCCCCGCGACGTTGCGCAGGCTGACAGTGCGTGTATACAGCTGTCGACGATGATTTTTCAATGAATCTGGAATAGTGACGTCACAATCGCTTCCCCCATCAGCCTCTGCCACGCAGTAAGTCGAACCGGCCAGCCTGTAAACCCGATCATCTTCATAGCCTGCACTGGCCTGTAGGTTGCGAACTATCATCTGGATGCGCACCATCACCACATCGCTCCACGCCGCACCAAGTGGAGTACTAATGATTTCGTCTACTTGTCCATCGCCAACATTGTCCAAACCATATTCGAAGCGTAGCAGTTCTACACCCTCTACCAGTGCGACTGGATCACCATAAGTGCTGCCACTGAGTTGCACTCGCATTAGTTGGTCGCACTCTTCTACAGCCGATGGATCGGGCTCACAATCCGGATTTCCCGGATCCGATCTAACATAGTAGACGCGACTTAACACACGGTAACGCGGTGCCAACGTCCCATCGCATTCTCGAGTTTCTCCTGAGAGTGCGGATAAGGCGTTACCTGGCGCAATATATAGATCTCCGGGCAATCGAGTGCCGTCTGTAGGATCAAAACATGCGTTCACCTGCACATGAAAGTCATTTCCTTGCGGATCGCAATTTGTCGCTACAGCTTCCAATGCACAACTGCTGGCCCTGCGCACCGCAAGAAAGCCTGAGCCGGCTTTGACATCACTCAGACACTCGGCGCTGCCGCCAACTGTCGCCTCCTGGCCCTGGACGGGAAAACCGACGGTGTACCAAAGCTCACCGGCAGCGTCATCTGCATCGGTATTCATACCAGCACAAACCGGGGGCAAGCCAGTAGCGGCGAGAGCCGGGAGCGATGGCATAGTGGGCGACCACCTGGGGTTATCGCCCACTTCACCCCAGAAAGCTGAACTATTGATATCGTTCTCGATCTGTCTCAGCGCATACGCGGCACTCTCTATTTGCCTGCCGGTACGCTCCAATTCGTAACGCGTAATACTGTTCTGGGTAGCCACTTCAGTTATGCCCAGCATAATGATGGCACCCAGCGCCAAGGCGATCATGATCTCGATCAGGCCAAGCCCCTGGACTCTTTTGGCGTTACACCATGCGAATGTAGGCTTTCTCATAGACTCAGGTCCGCCAATACAACGTCCATGCTTACAGCGCGGCGGAAGCTGTCATCACTGCCATATTGATTAGCGCCACAGTCAGATTGCGGCTTTTTAGTAGCTACACTCCCTTGCCAAGCTACAGTCACGCGAATTACCACCTCTTCGTAGCTATTAGCATCGACGATGTCTATGCAACCTAAAGCGCCCATGACACTTCCCTGGCTATCGGTTCCTAGCGTCACATCGCTTCCGGCAAGCAAATCATTCCATTGACAGCGATCATTCTGCGCAATCGTGGCAGAGGAGGGATCTGGGCAAATGGCATCGATCTCGTCACTGTCAAGTTGGCCGTAAGTTGTCTCATTGGGATATGCAGTAAGACTCCGTGCCGCGATAGCATTTACCCTAATTCGATTAACCATATCTTCTACAAGCAAAAGCGCTTGTGCCCTCTGATACGTTTCCATCTGGTTTTTGAGAGAAGTGATCTGTAAACCAGCAAGACCCAAAAGACCAATGGCAATAATCAACAAGGTGACTAACACTTCAATCAACGTAAAGCCTCCCGAGCGCGGCGATACTGAACTACGAAGCATGATTAGCAGCCCTCATCAGTGGCATAGCCGCCGACCTCCAACCTCAAGCAACCAGATTTTGTAGCACTTCCAGACCCCACCGACAGGTTAAACCTTACCGCGTCAGCCACCCTACCCGACGGAAGAAATCTCGCTGTATTGTCTGCAGTGATAGTCAAATTGCCCGCACCTGGTAAAACATGATTGAGAATAATAATACTGGGATCGCCGGGATCTACTATCTGCCACCCCGTTGTCCAGTCATCATCGCTAGTCGGGGTTACCTGAATAGCGACATTACGTTTTACCGCTTCGGAGCGGGCTGTCATCAGTGCAATACGTAAGTCTGCGCTTGTAGAACGATAACGCTGGTCAACAAGAAAGCTGCGGAAAGAGGGAACTCCGATCCCAAGCAACACGGCAACGATAAAAACGACAATCATGAGCTCGACCAACGTAAACCCTTGATCGCGACTAGAGCGCACATGTTCCAAAAAAATCACCAAGCTACTCCATCTCTTGTCTTGGTTCCTGCTTGATCGATAACAAGCGTTCCATCTCCCACCTGCCGCCCCTTTGGCTCTAGTGTTATCGAGAACGTGGGAGGAACCACCCCAGTTGGCACAGCGAAGGTGATTGTGTAGTTATTGATAACTCTCGCCCACTTAGCCTGGACAGCACCATCGGCTAGATCATCAAATCCTAGCTGTACTTTTGTGGCATAACTCCTTGAATCGTTAAAATACAGTTGCTGCTTCTGGGCTACTTCCAATAGGTAGGACTGTGCATCTGCTCTATTAGCTTTCCGCACCTGATCCTGGTAAGCGGGCAGCGCGATCCCCGCAAGTACCGCGACAATGACCAGAACAATCATCAACTCAACCAGAGTGAAACCCCGATCAGCGGCAATATATCTCCGAGTAACGCTCATATTCACCACACCCAACTCTGTTATCCATAGCGTAACACTATGCCGAATCGGCTAAAGAAATCACCGATAAATGGTTGATAACCGAGGATAAGCGGTCAGACAGATACAAAAAAGGCCCCGAAGGACCTTAACTACTGACTGTTGAAGACGATCGAGTCGCCTTCCAGGCCAACCGAAATAGTCTCTCCTGGCGAAAAATCCCCGCTCAATATGCGGTTAGCCAACGGATTCTCCAGCTCCTGCTGAATCGCCCGCTTAAGCGGCCTGGCGCCATACACCGGATCGAAGCCTGCCACAGTCAGGTGCTCCATGAACGCCTCGGATATCTCCAGCTTCAGCTCGCGCTCGGCAAGACGCGCCTCCAATCCTTGCAGCTGGATATCGGCGATACCGCGAATCTGGCTTTGCAGCAGTGGATGGAATACCACTGACTCATCCACACGGTTGATGAATTCCGGGCGGAAGTGAGTACCAACCACGTCCATTACGGCAGATTTCATCTTGTCGTAATTATCTTCACCGGCCATTTCCTGAATCAGGTGTGAGCCCAGGTTAGACGTCATTACGATTACCGTATTGCGGAAATCGACGGTACGACCCTGACCATCGGTCAGGCGGCCATCTTCCAGCACTTGCAGCAGAATGTTAAACACATCCGGGTGGGCCTTTTCGACCTCGTCCAGCAGCAGCAGGGAATAGGGACGACGACGAACCGCTTCTGTCAGGTAGCCGCCCTCCTCGTAACCCACATAGCCGGGAGGTGCACCAATCAACCGCGCAACGGAGTGCTTCTCCATAAACTCAGACATATCGACCCGCACCATGGCCTGCTCGGAATCAAACAGGAATTCCGCCAGGGCCTTACACAGCTCGGTTTTACCGACACCGGTAGGACCAAGGAACAGGAAGGAACCGTTGGGTCGGTTGGGGTCTGAAAGCCCCGCCCGCGAACGACGCACGGCATTGGATACGGCCACGACTGCTTCGTCCTGACCCACTACACGACTGTGCAGCTCGTCTTCCATACGCAGCAGTTTTTCGCGATCGCCTTCCAACATCTTGGAGATGGGTATACCTGTCCAGCGGGACACCACCTCGGCAACTTCTTCCTCAGTGACCTTGTTGCGCAGTAAGGTGTGCTCAACAGTTTCAGCAACTTGGGCCTCTTCCAGCTGTTTTTCCAACTCCGGAAGCTTGCCGTACTGTAGCTCTGACATCTTGGTGAGATCACCGGCACGCCTTGCGGTCTCCATTTCCTGCTTGACCTGCTCAAGGTCGCTCTTCACCTGGGCACTGCCTTGCAGCGAGGCCTTTTCCGCCTTCCAGACCTCTTCCAGGTCCGAGAACTCACGCTCTACTTCCTCGATTTGCTCGTCCAGGTGCTTTACCTGCTCCTTGGCAGTTTCGTCTTTTTTAACCGCTTCTCGCTCGATTTTGAGCTGAATAAGGCGGCGTTCCAGCTTGTCCATCGCCTCTGGCTTGGAGTCGATTTCCATGCGGATACGGCTGGCCGCTTCATCCACCAGGTCGATGGCTTTATCCGGCAGCTGTCGGTCAGTGATGTAACGCTGCGATAGCTTTGCAGCGGCAATAATGGCGCTGTCCGTGATATCCACACCGTGGTGGACTTCATAGCGCTCTTTCAGGCCACGCAGAATCGCAATAGTGTCTTCTTCATTAGGCTCATCCACCAAGACCTTCTGGAACCTGCGCTCCAGTGCGGCATCTTTTTCTACGTACTGTCGATACTCGTCCAGAGTGGTCGCGCCGACGCAGTGCAATTCGCCGCGCGCCAGGGCTGGCTTAAGCATATTGCCCGCATCCATGGAGCCTTCAGCCTTACCAGCGCCGACCATGGTATGCATCTCATCAATGAATAATATGACCCGGCCTTCCTCTTTGGATAGCTCGTTAAGTACCGCTTTGAGGCGTTCTTCAAACTCGCCACGAAACTTGGCGCCAGCCAGCAGTGAACCGAGATCCAGGGACAAAATACGCTTGTCTTTAAGTCCCTCGGGCACCTCACCGTTGATCACGCGCTGGGCAAGACCTTCGATAATGGCGGTTTTACCCACGCCGGGTTCACCGATCAGAACAGGGTTATTCTTGGTACGGCGCTGCAACACTTGAATGGTGCGGCGAATTTCATCGTCACGGCCAATCACAGGGTCCAATTTGCCCTGTTCTGCCCGCTCGGTCAGATCGATGGTGTACTTTTCCAACGCCTGACGGGATTCTTCGGCTTCGGGGTTATCCACCGCGTCGCCGCCGCGAACTTCATCGATGGCGGTTTTGAGTGCTGCGGGAGTCGCACCACATTGCTTGAGCAGGTCGCCCGCCTTGTTTTTGCTTTCGAGCATGGCGAGCAGCACCAGCTCACTGGAGATATAGGTGTCTCCGCCCTGTTGAGCCAGCTTATCGGTTACATTGAGGATGCGGCCCAGATCCTGGGATATATGCACATCGCCGCCGGCACCGCTCACGGTAGGCAGCGTATCGATGGCGCCCTGCACTTCTGAGCGCAGGTTATTCAGGTTAGCGCCCGCTTTTTGCAATAACGGCCGGGCTGACCCGCCCTGCTGTTCCAACAGCGCACCCAACAGGTGCACAGGCTCAATAAAGTTGTGGTCCTTGCCCAGGGCTAAAGACTGGGCATCTGCCAGCGCTGATTGCAGCTGGTTGGTCAATTTGTCCATTCGCATCGTTAGTCATCTCCTTGGCCCCGAATTTTGCTCCGGAACGGCCATATTTCACTCTTAGGGGGTTATATGAGGCCATTTTGGGGGATTTCAAGGAGTTGGGGTGGTGGCTTGCGTGGGAGTTTCTGGATCCCCGCCTTCGCGGGGATGACTGACTGGAATTGGGGCACTGGATCCCCGCCTTCGCGGGGATGACGGGTGGGAGTTTCTGGATCCTCGCCTTCGCGGGGATGACGGAGGGAATGACGAGTCAGGGGTTGATGAGAATCACTGAGGCCATTCGTCCGGTCTGGCCATCCCTGCGGTAGGAAAAAAAGTGCTCTGACTCAGTAAAGGTGCAGCGGTTGCCGCCCTGAATCCGGTTCACCCCCGCACTCGCCAGACGATAGCGGGCCAGATGATAGAGATTGGCGAGGTAGTGCCCTTTCCTCTCACTGGGCGCAAAAGCATCACTCTGGGGGGCCACATCAAGGAATGCCTGGCGAACTTCAGGCCCCACCTCAAACGCTTGCGGGCCTATGGCGGGCCCCATCCAGGCCAGCAGTTTCAGGGGGTCTACATCCATAGCGGCAACGGTTTGCTCCAACACACCGGCCAGTAAACCTCGCCAACCTGCATGGGCAGCGGCCACCACCCGGCCATCTTCGCTGGCCAGAAGCACCGGCAGGCAGTCTGCCGTCATCACCGCGCAGGCCACACCCGGTTGGTCAGTCCAGCAGGCGTCTGCTTCTGGGTAGCCATCTCCTTTTGCCTTTATCACGCGAGTGCCATGGACCTGATTGAGCCACTGAATGGATGACCCGACCGGCAACGCAGTCAGCAGTTTTTCTCGATTGGCGGTGACTGCTTCAAGGTCGTCCCCGACATGATGGCCGAGATTGAAGCTCTGCCAGGGAGCCATGCTGCTGCCCCCGTTACGGGTCGTTGATAGGCAAGTAACCCCCGGTATGCTCCAGCCGGGTTCAATACAGGGTAGCGTCACTGTTTACCACCGGGTCTTCCGTTTCCAACACATCCAACAAGCCCTGTAAATCGTCTGGGAGCGGGCATTCAAAATGCATTTCTTCGCCTGTTTCGGGGTGAAATAACCCAAGCGCCCTGGCGTGCAATGCCTGCCTCGGGAATCCTCGCAAGGCAGCGATAAGCTCCTCAGACGCTCCTTTGGGTATGCGCGGACGTCCGCCATAAGTAGGATCGCCTACCAGCGGGTAATGTTTATGCGCCATATGCACGCGAATCTGGTGGGTGCGACCGGTTTCCAGATTCACAGCAATACGGGTGTGATGGCCATAGCGTTTGGTGACCCGGTAATGGGTAATGGCGGGTTTCCCACCCACCACCAGCACGGCCATTTTCTTACGCTGCTTGGGGTGTCGCCCCATGGGCTCATCAACAGTGCCACCGCCGGTCATTACGCCAATACACACTGCTACGTATTCCCGCTTAACCGTGCGCTCCTGTAGCTGCGACACCAGGTCCTGGTGCGCCAACAGACTCTTGGCGGCCACCATAATGCCGGAGGTCTCCATATCCAGCCGGTGAACAATACCCCCACGTGGCAGCTGCGCCATCTCAGGTGAATGAGCCAGTAGCGCGTTAACCAGGGTGCCATCCGGGTGCCCCGCCGCGGGGTGCACCACCAAGCCTGCAGGTTTGTTAACCACCAGGATGTGCTCGTCCTCGTAAATGATATCGAGATCAATATCCTCGGGCTGCCAACCCACAGCCTGCTCGGGTTCAGTGTCGATGCTTAACCGGGCGCCATGGAAGATCTTATCGCGGGTGCGCAACTGCTTGCCGTCCACCAGCAAGTCGCCTTTTTTTATCCAGGTTTGCAACCGTGAGCGCGAGTAATCCGGGAATAACTTGGCTGCTATCTGGTCCAGGCGCTCATTATCCATCTCAGATGGAACCTCGGCGCTCAGCTGTATCCTTTCGGTCATCATTTTTCCTGTTTATGCGCACTTCCGGCTGTGGTTAAATACCCGCCTTAATGCAGGTGTGCATATTAGCATGCCCCAACTGTCTGCACTGGTGAGATCATTTTGAAGTACGCCCTTATTTTCCTGCTCAGCCTCGTCATCGTTGGCTGCTCCGGCAACGATGAATTGCCCGATATTGCCGCCGATACCGGCGAGCAACAGATTTACGAAGAAGCCCAACGCTACCTGCGTTCAAGCAACTGGGACCTGGCGGTACGCAGCCTGCAGTTACTGGAATCTCGCTACCCCTTTGGCAAATACGCCGAGCAAGCGCAGCTGGAAATCATTTACGCCCACTACAATGGCTACGAACATGAAGCTGCGGTAGAAGCGGCAGACCGCTTCATCCGCCTGCACCCTGCACACCCCAATGTCGATTATGCTTATTACATGAAGGGCCTGGCAGCCTTTGCGGGCAACGACGATATTTTTTCCCGTTTCCTGCCCACCGACGAATCGGAACGCGATGTCAGCCAGGCCAAAGAGGCTTTTGCGGAATTCAACCAGCTGGTTGCACGCTACCCCGACAGCCCCTACGCACCTGACGCCAGGGCCCGCATGGTGCATCTGCGCAACCTGCTGGCACGTCACGAAATCCTGGTAGCCAACTACTACTTCCGCCGGGGCGCTTACATGGCCGCTGCCAACAGGGGTCGTTACGTCGTAGAGAACTTCCAGCGCACACCAGCGGTTGCTGATGGGCTGGCAGTGATGGCGCAGGGCTACATTCTGCTGGGTCTTGATGATCTGGCAAAGGACACGATCGATATCCTGGCGATGAACTACCCGGAACACCCCAATCTGGATAAAAATGGTGAGTTCAAAAGCGTTTACACCCTGGACGGACTGCAACGCAGCTGGATTAACAAACTCTCTTTTGGCCTGTTCTTCCCCCCCACTCCGCCACAGTTCGATACTCGACCCAAGCTTTAAGTCGGGGCCATTGAACGGTTAGTGACCTAAACGCCAGCCTGAGGTAATCGGGTAACGGCGATCGCGGCCAAAACCACGCTGGGTAATGCGCACACCTATCGGTGCTTGACGTCGCTTGTACTCATTGATATCGACCAGCCTCAGCACTCGCTGCACCTGCTCTCGATCGAAGCCAAGGCCGATAATAGCCTCGGCACTCATATCCTGTTCAACATACATCTCCAGAATCTGGTCGAGAATGTCGTAGGGAGGCAGGCTGTCCTCATCTTTCTGGTCTGGCGCCAGTTCCGCCGAGGGCGGACGATCTATAACCCGCTGAGGGATACAGGGACCCAGGGTGTTGCGATAGCGACAAAGGTCAAAAACCAGGGTCTTGGGCACGTCTTTCAGCACGTCAAAGCCGCCTGCCATGTCCCCATAAAGCGTCGAATAGCCCACGGCCATTTCACTTTTATTGCCTGTGGTCAGCACCAAAACGCCCTTCTTGTTGGAAATCGACATTAACAGCACACCACGACAGCGGGCCTGCAGATTCTCCTCAGTCGTATCGGGCGTTGTGCCAGCAAATTCTTCTTCCAGGCTCGCCATGAATGACGCATAGATATTCTCAATGGAAATCACCTTGTGCGTTACACCCTGGGTATTGGACTGCTCGGCCGCGTCATCCACACTCATTTGCGAGGTGTAACGAAACGGCATCATTACCGCTTCAACGCGATCTGGTCCCAGGGCTTCTACCGCAACGGCCAGCGTCAATGCGGAATCAATCCCCCCGGACAAACCCAGGACCACTCCTTTAAACCTGTTTTTGTTAACGTAGTCCCGCACGCCCAGAACCAGGGCATTCCAGGTCGCCGCCATTTCATCCATGGGTGCATTGACGGGTTGGCCACTGAAGGGCTCAGCCTCGTTTTCGCTATCGTACTGTAACCAGTATTCACCTTCCTCGAAGCTCGGAGCCGCTGCCGCAACGGTCCCATCCGCGGTGACGGCAAAAGAGCCGCCATCGAACACCAGTTCGTCCTGCCCCCCCACCTGATTAACATAAACAATAGGAAACGCCGCCTGCCGGGCCCGCTCAGCGACCATTTCCCAGCGCTCGCCGCGTTTTCCTCGATGGTATGGGGATGAATTCAAATTGAGTAGAATTTCCGCCCCCGCCTCAGCGGCATCAGCCGTTGGATCTTTCTCCCAGATATCCTCACAAATACTAAGACCCACTTGCACACCTTGTATGTCGAGCACACAAGGTGCAGAACCTGAAACAAAGTAGCGCTTTTCGTCAAACACCTGGTAATTGGGGAGACACTGTTTGCGGTATTCAGCGACTACCTTGCCGCCATGAATGACACCAGCGACGTTGTATAAGTCCCCGGCTTCTCTTTTGGGATAACCAATAACCACCCAGGCAGCTTCAGGCAACTGGGCGCAAAGCAACTCCAGCGACTGATTGACCCGCAATTCAATACTGGGGCGCAGCAGGAGGTCTTCCGGGGGATAACCACTGAGTGTGAGTTCAGGGAAAACCACGACCGGCTGTTCATGTGTATCAACCGCCCTCTGGGCGATCTCGATCACACGCTTGGAATTGCCCTCGAAATCACCCACCAGGGTATTCATCTGGGCCATAAGAATATTCAGGCTTGCCATACTGCTGCTCAATGGAAAGGTTTCCGGGGGCGCTATTTTCCGCAAAACCGACACTATAAGCCAGTCCGAATTACGCTATGCCTGATACACTAGACCAACAACAGGGAAGAGATAACAGGCTAGCAGCCAGAGTGAACCGTCCAGCCATCCTCACCAGGCCCACCGCATCGACAGGTCAGCAGAACCAGGCCCTGTTCCGAATTTATGTGGCCTACCGATCCTTGCTGTCGCTGGTTTTGCTCATCATGCTGGTAAGCCCCAACACCCGACAGCTGGTCGGTGTGCTCCACCCCACTCTCTACGTGTCGGTGGCCCTGCTCCATCTGGCCACCAGTATTCCTTTAGTTAGCTCACTGTCGAAGCGACTGAACCAGCGCATGATGCTGGCGGTATTCGTTCTAGACATTGTGAGCATTACCCTGATGTCACACGCTAGCGGAGGCGTGGTCAGCGGGCTGCCAATTTTGCTGATTATCACTGTCGCAGCCAGCGCTGTCTTGATTGCCAATCGCACCCTGGCAACGCTCATTGCGGCACTCTGCGCCCTGGCGCTGCTTGGTGACACGACTTTGCTGATTTTGGCCGGCGCTCAAAACGTTTCCTCCCTGTTTCCCGCTGGATTATTGGGCGCGCTTATATTCATCGTTTCTATCATGGTGCAGGCGGTGGCCCAGCGACTGGGCCGAGCCGAGGAGCTCGCGCGCAACAGGGCCAGCGATCTCTATGATTTGCAGCGTCTGAATGAGCAAATCGTTCAACATATGGAAACCGGCATACTGTTGGTCGATCGCGACGGAGTGGTCCGCGTAATGAATAAATCAGCCTCTACATTGCTGGTACCCGAGCGCCCGGTAATCATGGAACAGGGGCGACAACTCGCTGAATATTGCTCCGAGCTGGCTTACCAGTTCCAGGACTGGAAGGACACGGGACAACATAAAGCCAGGCCGTTTAAAGTGATGGAAGACGCGCCACCGGTTATCGCTCACTTCCGCGAACTTCAGCCGAGTACAACCCGGGATGCGCTGGTATTCGTTGAAGACTATACGCCCGTTACACAGTATGCGCAGGCCCTGAAACTCACGTCCCTGGGCCGACTCACCGCCAGCATCGCCCATGAAATACGCAACCCACTGGGAGCAATAAGCCACGCTGCCCAGCTACTACAAGAGTCCGATAACTTATCACCCGGCGACAAACGAATGGCAGATATTATCGACAGCCACTGTGATCGGGTTAACCAGATTGTAGAGAGCGTGATGCAAATTTCCCGACGAGAACCTCCAAAACCGGAATACATTCGCCTGGAAGAGTGGCTGACCAACTACGTGAAAAGCTACCTACAGGGCTTGAACTCCCCGGCTGATATTACCGTCGACTGCCAGTTCAATGACTTACTGGTCGAGTTCGATCCGGAAAATCTGGAACGGGTAATGACCAACCTACTGGACAATGCCCTGCGCCACAGTGGCATGGCCACGGGTAAAGACAGCGCCAGAATCGACGTCTCCCTGGACTTCATTGCCCATCAGGCAATGATCGATGTAGTCGACCAGGGAACGGGTGTTCCCCAAGTCGATCAATCCAAACTTTTCGAGCCTTTCTACACAACCGTGCAGGAAGGCAGCGGCATGGGCTTGTACCTCTGTAAAGAATTGTGTGAAATCAACAATGCTGATCTGAGCTATCGACCGACGCAAAAAGGCGAGAGCTGCTTTCGAATATCCTTGACCCAACGAGCACTTTAAATGGCTGCACAGCGCGTACTCATTGTTGACGATGAACCTGATATTCGTGAACTTCTGGCCATCACCCTTAGCAGAATGGGGCTGGAGACTTTTAGTGCAGCAACACTAAAAGAGGCAAAAAGCCTTGTATCAGAGGTCTCGCCCGACCTGTGCCTGACAGACATGAAGCTCCCCGACGGCAACGGCATTCATCTGGTTGAGTACATTCAGGAGGATCACTCACACATCCCCGTTGCAATGATCACTGCACACGGAAGCGTGGAAACCGCTATAACGGCACTCAAAGCGGGTGCCTTCGACTTCATCAGCAAGCCCATAGAACTGGAGACGCTGCGCAATCTGGTCAGCAGTGCCCTGCAGTTAGTTGGCGACACGGCCGGTCTCAGCAAGGCAGTCGATCACGACTTGATCGGCGATGCGCCAGCCATCCAAAAACTGCGCAAACAGATTACCAAACTGGCACGAAGCCAGGCTCCCGTGCACATTCGGGGTGAATCCGGCAGCGGCAAAGAAGTTGTCGCGCGTTTGATTCATCACAATGGCCCGCGTGCCGCGGGTAACTTTGTCGCCGTTAACTGCGGCGCAATACCTCCAGATCTCATGGAAAGCGAGCTATTTGGTCACATAAAAGGCAGTTTTACCGGCGCAACCGCCGACAAGCCAGGACTTTTCCAGGCAGCTGCAGGAGGTACGCTATTCCTCGATGAAGTCGCCGACTTACCCATTGCCATGCAGGTAAAGCTGTTGCGGGCGATACAGGAAAAAGCGGTTCGACCGGTAGGCGGCAGTGAAGAAATTGCAACAGACGTTCGCCTCCTTAGCGCAACGCACAAAAACCTGACCGCTGAAGTTGACGCTGGAAGATTCCGCAATGACCTGTTTTACCGAATTAATGTCATCGACCTGCAGGTCCCGAGCTTGCGAGAGCGCGCCCAAGACTTGCCGCAACTGGCTCGAACAATCCTGGAGCGCATATCCAGTGAACAGGGAGAAGAAAAGCTAATGCTGGAGGATTCTGCCATTGAAGCTCTGTCCAGCTACAGTTTTCCCGGGAATGTTCGTGAACTGGAAAATATTCTGGAACGTGCGCTGGCACTCTCGGACGGTGGCTCAATTACGGCTGAAGATCTGCAGTTTCCGAGCATGTCACCACGCAACCCCACTGCCAGGAGCCGAAAGTCAGACCAGGAAGGCACAACACCCTGGTCCGTCGAAGAAGCTTATGGCGATCTTGAGGGTTACCTCGATGAAATGGAAAAACAAATATTGAGCAAAGCACTGGAAGAGTCCCGATGGAACAAGACTGCAACCGCGAAATTGCTGGGCATCAGTTTTCGCAGCTTGCGTTACCGGCTTAAAAAATTGGGTCTGGACGAATAACGAATCGCTTAACACTTCTATCCTGAACTGACACCGGGACAATCACCCCAGCCTCGCGCCATTCTGGGCCGCCCGAAAAGATTCATCACCACGCTCCAGTTTTTAACCGATGGATCTCCTCTGGCACAAACCATTAAAGTCCGGTTTCGCCTGGAGCTACCGTCTGGCCAATAAGTAATCACCTCTTTCGCATCCCGGGTGCCGGCGCGGTTAGTCAGGGAATAGTTGTGATCAAGGCCAGCAGAAACACGCAGAACCTCTTCGTCTGTATCAAGCGTCCTGTCACCATCACTATCCACGAATATCGCCCACCCGTCGGCGAAAACACCAGCACATGCAGTTAAACCCGTGCTTGCCATAGGAGAGGGACACATTCTTACTCGCCGATTACGTTTGATCGCCTCGCTTCGGGTGAACACGATATCGGTCATCAGCTCGGACACGTACTGCCGGATGTATATGCCATAAATAAAACGCTGCATGCCCGGAGCAACAATCGTAATCAGCACACTGACAATCGACAGAACAATGAGTAACTCAACCAGAGTGAAACCGGCAAGGTCTCGAGAGTGATATGCTTTCACGACGCGCCTCCATGTCGTGAAAGTTACATTCAGTCAGTAACGCAAAGCCAGCGTATGACTGGATATGGAGGACTAGCGCTGAAAATGCTGTCTGTTAGAGGTTCTTAACTTCAATTCTCAACTCTTTCGGCAGCGAGAACGTCACATTCTCAGGCTGGCCTGCCACCTCAATCGGCGCGTCCGCACCCAAGCTAAGCAAGCCATCAATCACTTCCTGCACCAGCACCTCGGGCGCAGATGCACCGGCGGTAACGCCAATACGGCGTTTGCCCTGAACCCAATCAGGATTGATGTCCTCGGCCCCGTCCAGCAGATGGGCTTCGGCACCCATGCGCTCAGCCAGTTCTCGCAGGCGATTGGAGTTGGAGGAATTGGGGGATCCGACTACCAGCATCAGGTCACAATCTGCAGCCAGCTGCTTTACTGCGTCCTGGCGATTTTGGGTGGCATAGCAAATGTCATTTTTGCGCGGGCCTTCAATCTGCGGAAAGCGTTGGCGCAGCGTATCGATGACCAGCGCAGTATCGTCCATGGAGAGCGTGGTCTGGGTAACGTAGGAAAGTTTTTCCGGGTCGTCGACATTCAGGGTGGATGCCTGCAACTCATCCTCTACCAGATAAATTTCACCACCAGCTGAGTGGTTGTATTGGCCCATGGTGCCCTCAACTTCGGGATGGCCAGCATGACCAATGAGAACGCATTCACGTCCTTCAGCACTGTACTTGGCAACCTCCATGTGCACCTTGGTTACCAGTGGGCAAGTTGCATCAAAGACCTTTAACTGGCGTCTGCCCGCTTCTTTGCGCACTGCCTGGGAAACACCGTGAGCACTGAAAATAACAATACAGTCATCGGGTACTTCTTCCAGTTCGTCTACAAACACCGCGCCGCGGGCGCGTAAATCTTCCACTACAAATTTGTTGTGTACTACTTCATGGCGCACATAAATGGGTGCTCCAAACACTTCCAGGGCTCGATTGACGATATCAATCGCCCTGTCGACTCCCGCGCAAAATCCGCGGGGATTGGCAAGTTGAACATCCATCAGTGCAGTTCCGCTGGTTCTACCCGGTGTACCTGAACATCAAACAGTATAGCGCGCCCAGACAGGGGATGATTAAAATCGATGGTCACTTCTTCCTCGTCAAAAGCGATGATCATGCCGGGCAGTTCACCGCCCGCCGCGTCGGCAAACGAAAAAACCAGGCCTATTTCCAGATCGATGTCGTCATCAAACTGTCCCAACGGCAATCGCTGTACGTTGTTTTCATTAGGCTGGCCAAATGCATCTTCCGGTGGCACTTCAAACATTTGCCGCTCGCCTGCCGACATACCGAAAATACGGCGCTCAAACCCGGGCAACAAAGAGCCGTCGCCTATGACAAAGTCCACCGGGTCTCCACCGAAGTTCGAATCCACCTCGGAACCGTCTTCAAGACTCACAGAGAAATTGAGAAAGACGCGAGTGCCCTCGGATACTGGCACATTGAAATCTGTCATGCTTGTTCACTATCTCGGTTTAAAAAACTATCGAGCAGCATACAGGCTGCTCCCACGGTGATTGCAGAGTCTGCAATATTAAACGCTGGAAAGTACCAGCCCCGGTAATGCACAGAGATAAAATCAACCACGTAGCCCAGCGCCACGCGATCCCATACATTACCGATCGCACCACCCAGGATCAGCGCCAGGCTGAGGTTTAACAGCCAGTGCGCCTCGGACGCCATAAACAGCCATACCGCCAAGGCCACACTGATAATCACGGCAACAGCAGTGAAAAACCAGCGCTGCCAACCACCAGCATCACTGAGAAAACTGAACGCGGCACCGGTGTTATGTTGCAGTGTCAGGTTAAACCAGGAAAACACCTCAACAGGGCGCGCATAAACCAAGGACTCTGTTGCCAGCGCCTTGGTGTACTGGTCAACGAGTATCAGCAACAGGGCCAACAGGTACCAGCGCCAGGCTTTTATACCATTACGCAAAGTTGCGTTGCTCGCCGTCACCATCAACATTCTCTACACAGCGACCACACAACGTGGGGTGCGCAGTAAACTGGCCAATGTCTTCACTGCGATGCCAGCAGCGCTCACACTTTTCTGCGCCTGAAATCGCAATCTCCAACTTGAGACCTTCCACTTCGGCCACCGCTGAAGACTCCGGAGCCTCTGACAGTGGCATAACGCGTGCGCCAGAAGTAATGAGGACAAACCGCAGTTCATCACCCAGGGCTTCCAACTGCTCCTTCAATTCGCCAGACGCGTAAAGTGTGACCTCCGCATCCAGGGAGCCACGCAACTCACCCGCCGCTCGCTTAGCTTCCATTTCCTTGTTGACTGCGTCGCGCACGGCCATCAGTTGCTGCCAGTAGCCACGCCCCATAGGTGCGTCATCTGCAATTGGCTGCAGACCCTCGTACCATTGCTCAAGGAACACTGAATCGCCGTGATCGCCAGGGAGATTTTCCCAAATCTCTTCAGCGGTAAAGCTGAGAATAGGAGCAATCCAGCGCACCAGCGCTTCACCAATGTGGTACATCGCGCTTTGTGCGCTGCGACGCGCGACCGAATCAGCCTTGGTGGTGTATTGACGGTCCTTAATCACGTCCAGATAGAAGCCACCCAAATCGCCCGCGCAGAAATTGTGCAACTTCTGGTAGATCTGATGAAACTGGAAATTCTCATAATCAGCCGCCAATTCGGCCTGCAGGCTGGCGGCCCGGTCTACCGCCCAACGGTCCAGCGATAGCATATCTTCGTAGGGCAGCACGTCGGTGGCCGGATCAAAACCATTGAGATTCGACAGCAGGAATCGGGCGGTGTTGCGAATGCGTCGATAAGAATCGGCGGTACGCTTGAAAATTTCATCGGAAACCGCGACCGCTCCGCGGAAATCTGCCCCCGCTACCCAAAGGCGCAAGATATCAGCACCCAGGTCTTTCATGACTTTAGCCGCGGGCACGATATTGCCGATAGACTTGGACATTTTCCGTCCTTCGCCATCAACCGTGAACCCGTGAGTGAGCACTGTCTTGTAGGGTGCTTCACCGTAAGCGCCGATACCGGTCAGCAGGGAGGACTGGAACCAACCTCGATGTTGATCAGAGCCCTCCAGATAAAGATCTGCGGGCGACTGCAATTCCTCGCGCTGGCGTAAAACGCAGGCGTGAGTGACCCCGGAGTCAAACCAGACATCCAGTGTGTCCGTGACTTTTTCATAATCATCGGCGTCGTCGCCCAACAAATCTGCTGTTTCGAGATCAAACCAGGCGTCAATGCCCGCCTCTTCAATGCGCAGCGCGACCTGTTCCATCAATTCGCTGCTGCGTGGATGTAATTCTCCAGTCTGGCGATGAATAAACAGGGTAATCGGTACGCCCCAGGTACGCTGACGTGAGATACACCAGTCCGGCCGATCTTCCAGCATAGAATCGATGCGCGCCCTGCCCCACTCGGGCAACCACTCAACGCCTTCGACTGCGGCCTTGGCGGCATCGAGTAAACCCTGCTGATGCATGCTGATAAACCACTGTGGCGTGGCACGGAAAATAATCGGCGTTTTATGGCGCCAGCAGTGAGGATAAGAGTGCTCGTAGGCCTCTTCATGCAGCAGTGCGCCACGCTCCCTCAATAAATCGATAATCGCCGAGTTGGCCTTCATCACGAATTGGCCGGCAAAGAACTCGGTATCGGGCAGGTAAACGCCGTTGCTGCCAACGGGATTGTAAACCTCGATGTTGTAAGCGGCGCCTACTACGAAGTCATCCTGACCATGGGCCGGGGCTGTATGCACCGCGCCGGTGCCAGACTCGGTGGTGACGTGATCGCCAAGAATGACGGGGATCTCACGCTCCAGGAAGGGATGCTGCAGTAACAGGCCCTCAAGGGCTGCACCTTTGCAGCGTCCCAAAATATTGAGTGTTTGCAAGCCGAAACGCTGCACACAGGATTCCGCGAGGTCGGCAGCAACCACCAGGGCCCTGCCGTCCGCGTCAATCAACACATATTCAAATTCCGGGTGCAGGCTCACCGCCATGCTGGCGGGCAGGGTCCAGGGGGTGGTGGTCCAGATGGGGATCGCTATGTCGCCCTGGTAATCGGTACCCAAAGCAGCCCTGGCCGCTTGCTGGTCCAGCGCGACGTAAGCGACGTCAATCGCCGGTGAGGTCTTGTCCTGATATTCGACCTCTGCCTCAGCCAGTGCTGAGCCGCAATCGGTACACCAATGGACGGGCTTGAATCCCTTTTGCAGGTGTCCGTTATCCACGATTCGACCCAGGGTGCGCACGATATTCGCTTCAAAACGGTAGTCCATGGTCAGGTAAGGATCGGACCAGTCTCCGAAAACGCCCATGCGCATGAAGTCAGTTCGCTGCTTGTCTACCTGGGTTCCCGCATAGTCACGGCACTTTTGGCGAAACTCAGCGGGGGTTACTTTGACACCGGGCTTGCCAACTTTCTTTTCCACGTTCAATTCGATGGGCAGGCCGTGACAGTCCCAGCCTGGAACGTAAGGCGCGTCGTAGCCATCCAGGGTACGGGACTTAATAATGATGTCCTTGAGGATTTTGTTTACACCATGACCCACGTGCAGGTCACCGTTGGCGTAGGGAGGTCCATCGTGGAGAATGAACTTGGGCCGACCCGCATTAGCCTCGCGAATCTTGCCGTAGAGGTCCATGTCCTGCCATTGTTGCAGACGCTTGGGCTCGCGCTGGGCGAGGCTGGCCTTCATGGGAAATGCCGTCTTGGGCAGGTTCAATGTGTCTTTGTAATCGCTCATATCGCTCGTTATGCCTGTAGCCGTTGAAACCAGGCTCGTGTGTTTTCAATGTCTGTTGCTATGTTCAACTTCAGCTCGTCCACCGAATCAAACTTCATTTCTTCCCGCAGCTTGTGCCGGAAAGTGACTTCAATATGTTGACCGTAGAGTTCTATTTCCCGGTCCAGCAGATGCACCTCAAGGTTGGCCTTGATGCTGTCATCAACCGTCGGTCGAACACCTACGTTAGCCACGCCCCGGGCATTGGTCATACCTGCGCCGCTAACTTCCACCACGTACACACCGGACAAAGGTGCCCGCAGCCTTCGTAGTTCCAGGTTGGCGGTGGGCGTACCAATGGTCTGGCCCAACTGCCGCCCGTATATCACCTTGCCAGAAATGCTATACGGCCTGCCGAGCATCGTCTCTGCCCGATCGAAGTCAGCCTCCTCAAGCGCATGCCGTATCCGGGTGCTGCTGATTCGCTCCCCCTGCCATTCCTGGGTCGGCGTTGGGCCGGCATCGTAACCATGCTCCGCACCCTGCTGCTGGATAAACTGCACGTCTCCCTGACGGTCGTTACCGAAACGAAAGTCATCCCCCAACACCACGTATTTCACACCGAGGCCCGCGACGAAGACATCATCTACAAACTGCTGGGCCGACATCGCCCTCAACGCTTCGTTGAAGCGAATACGCAACACTCGATCCACGCCCAGATCAGTCATAGCCTGGAACTTTTCCCTGAAACTCATGATTCTGGCCGGCGCCTGAACAGGAGAGAAATACTCCCTGGGTAATGGCTCGAATACGATAACCGCACTGGGAAGATCGAACTCAGCGGCCTTCTGCTTCAGGTGCTGAATCACCGCCTGGTGCCCCAGATGCACGCCGTCGAAGGCCCCTATGGTGGCCACGCAATCGCGGTGTCTGGGCCGCAAATTGTGCAGGCCGCGTATCAGCTCCATGAGAACAGGGGTGCTCGGTCAAACCAAACGACCGATTATAGCGAAACCAGGGGGTAGCTGAAACGTGCAATTTGCAACATATGTCCTATCAACGCTGCCACCAGAGAATGGGCTGCGCCCGCCACAATTAGCCGCGATTCAGACCGCTCCCGGGGCCCGGAGGTGCCTCATTCGTGTTCCAGAGAGGACATGTGCCACCAGGTAGGCGGCGATACCGGCAGTACACACCAGCAGAATTTCCAGGGCCCGCCGCTGCCAACCCCACTCCAGCCAGACATCTGTGCCCTGGCCCAACAGAAGAACGACCGCAGACATGGCCCCGGTGCCCGCAAACAAGCGCAGAATATAACTGCTCCAGCCAGGCTGCCAGGCGAAGACCCCCTGCTTTAGCAATCCCCGGAGCAGCAGGCCCGCGTTCAGCCAGGCCGAAGCGCTGGTCGCGAGGGCCAAACCCACATGACCCACGTTGAAATACCACAACAAAGGCAGCACGAAAGCCAGGTTCATCACCATATTGGCCGCCATCGCGATAATACCTATCTTCACCGGGGTCGCGGTGTCCTTGCGAGCGTAGTAGCCAGGCGCCAGGATTTTGATCAGCATGAAGGCAACCAGGCCGAGGCTATATGCGCGCAAGCTAAGTGCTGCCATATCTACATCACCGGGCGTCAGGGCACCGTATTGGAACAGGGTAATGAGAATGGGCTCGGCCAACAGAATAAGCGCGAGAGCTGCCGGAACCCCGATCAGCAACACCGAGCGCATGGCCCAATCCAGGGTGGAAGCAAACTGATCCTCCCTAGCAGCAGCGCGATGAGCAGACAAGTTAGGCAAAATGACGGTGGCAATAGCAATACCGAACACGCCCAGTGGCAGCTCTGCCAATCGGTCAGAGTAATACAGCCAGGACACACTGCCGGTGGGCAAGAACGAGGCAAGTACCGTATCCAAAAGCAAATTGATTTGACTGACGGACACCCCGAACAGCGCGGGAATCATTAGCTTAAGGATCCGCCGAACGCCCTCATCCTTGGTGTCAAATATCGGCCGGGGAACAAGGTCCAGACGATAGAGAGATGGCAACTGGAATAGCAATTGAATGATACCCGCGAAAAACACTCCCCATGCCAGTGCAAAAACCGGCTCATCGAACCAGGGAGATGCCACCGTGGCAGCAAAGATCAGGGACAGGTTCAGAAACACCGGTGTAAAGGCAGGCACCGCGAAGCGACCATAGCTGTTCAGGATCGCCCCACAGAACCCCGTCATAGAGATCAGCAGCAAATAAGGAAAGGTAATACGGATCATGTCGGCCGTGAGTTGAAACTTTTGCGGCTGGCTGACAAACCCCGGGGCAAAAATCGCTGCAACAATGGGCGATGCCGCTACTGTGATTAGCGTCAGCAACAGCAAGGTGCCGCCCAGTACCCCGGCGACACGATTAACCAGGGCCTTCACCGCCTCTTGGGCGCCCTCTTCCTTGTAATCTGCCAGCACCGGCACAAACGCTTGGGAAAAAGCACCCTCGGCAAATAGACGGCGAAGAAAATTGGGGATCTTGAAGGCAACGAAGAAGGCATCGGCATTGGCACTGGCGCCAACGAAGGCCGCGATGACGATATCTCGCAACAAACCCAATACCCGGGAAATCATAGTCATGCTGCCTACCAGCGCACTGGAGCGCAGCAGGCCGGGCTTGGCTTTTTCGCTAGCGTCAGACATGCTCAGTCAGTCTGGGGCCTCAGCCCCAGCGCTCCCGCAAGGCATCGATATTGTTCTGCAACCACAGCAGGGAGATCAGCGTATGGCCATTGGGTATGCGATTCTGGGCAACTAATTCAAGGGCGTCGGCGACAGGTACACAGTGCACCAGGATGTTCTCGCCTTCTTCGGCAAGGCCATGCACACCGGTGCCAACGGCGCCGGACACTCGACCGCAGAACAGCCTGACTTGCTCGGTACAGGCGCCGGCGCTGGGAAGAACGGTTGCTATAGCTTCCAACTCACTGATTGCACAGCCCGCCTCTTCCATCGCCTCGCGGTGCGCCACCTGCTCATCACTCTCTTGCGGCTCTACGATGCCGGCAATTAATTCCAGCATCCAGGGGCTGTCACTTCCGCGCATCGCGCCAGGTCGAAACTGCTCTATCAGAACCAGGCTATCGGTTAGCGGGTCATAGGGCAGCACACCAACCGCGTCGCCGCGCTCGAATATTTCCCGCACCTGGGGTTCCACCCAACCACCGTCAAACGCACGGTACTGCAGGGTAAGCCTGCGAATACTGAAATACCCCTGATAGGCCCATTCCTCATCCAGGACGCGAACATCGCCGGCACCGAAAGTAAGCTCCACCGGCATTAAAAGCGGCCTGCTGTGTACCAGTTGACCTCTCGGGAGTACTCGGCAACCTGCCCCACAACATCGAGAGTCAAGGCAAACAAGGCCATTCTTACCAGCACGCCGTTGTCGGTCTGGCGAAAGATCGCCAGATTGGGGTTGTCATTGAGATCATCGTCCAGCTCGCGCGCATTGTCGCGGGAATCTCTGGGCAGCGGGTGCATAATGACGGTATTGGGCTCGCAGTGAGCGGTATAAACACTCTGGTTCAGACGGAAGCGGCCCCGATACAAGTCAGCCTCCTCCTGGGAGTTAAACCGCTCTTCCTGGATACGGGTAGAGTAGACAATATCCACGTGGGCTATGCTTTCCTCCAGTGCTTCCGATTCCTCAACACGCATCCCAGCGCTACGCATTTGCTCGACAATTTCTGCCGGCATACGCAGTTCGCCCGGACTAACCAGCCTCACCTGAACATCGTCGTAGAGGCATAATAGTTTGCATAACGAATGCACTGTGCGCCCGTGCCTGAGATCGCCAACCATGGCGATGCGCAGTTTATCGATGCTGCGCCGCTGCTCTCCCAGCTCTTTCTTGATGGTGTACAAATCCAGCAGGGCCTGGCTGGGATGTTCGTTACTGCCATCACCACCGTTGAGCACAGGCACCCTGCTGGCGCCGGCAAACTCGGCAACGGAACCCTCCGCCGGGTGGCGCATCACAATGACATCGGAATAGCCGCTGAGCACTCGCGCGGTATCGTATAGGGACTCGCCCTTGGCAATGGCCGTGGATTCAAAACCGGTAGTTTCGCGCACCTCTCCGCCCAGCAGGTTAAAGGCGCTGCCAAAGCTGACGCGGGTTCGAGTACTGGGCTCGAAGAACATATTACCCAGAATGGCTCCGTCCAGAACCTTGGTCACCCGCTGCCGTTGGGCATAAGGTTCCATTTGATCGGCGACCGAGAAGATACGCTCTACATCGATGCGCTCAAACTGCTGAATTGACAGAATATGGCTTCCGGCGAATTCCACGTTTGATCTCCCCCTGAGTCTGCTTGAACTTTGGGAATTATACGGTCAGCGACTCAAAGGAACCATGTGCTTAATACCGATTCCGCCAGTGTTGTTGGCGCATTAAACCAGCAGGCTGTCGCTGTATTCCAACAATTGCTCCATCAACTCGCACTGGGGCAGGGTGAGCTCTCCCGACTCCACCAGCGCCTGAATCAGTTCCTGATATTCTTCCATGCAGATACTGCTGCCTGCATCTGGCTCGGTCAGTCGCTGAAACCGGTATTCTTCCCACTGTGCCAATTCCTCAGCAGACAGGGTCTCGGGATAGTTGCGTGCCCGGTAACGAAAAAGCATCTCCGTGAGACGACCGTCCTCAAAGGGAAACGTCAGGGCGGCAAGTTCCTCTGCCTCAGTTTCACGCACCTGATCCATCAATCGCTTGTCGGTAGCGCCAAAGAAGCCGCCGCTGTAGAGCATGCGATCCGGGTCGGTAATTTCATCAAACTTACGACCACTGAACACCGCCTGTATTTTTTGCACAAAGCCCTGTGCGTCACGGCCCCGGTAATCACGCAGCGCGGCAAGGTGCGTCCGGCATTGCTCTCCAGAGATACCCAGGCGTGCAGCGGTCTCTGGGTCTGCCATCTTCGCAGTCACCAGTATGGGGCACTTATTAATATGCACCGATTTGAGTCCGGGGCGTTCAATACCCTCAGGTAGCTCATCAGTTCGAGTGTAGAGCAGAGTCTGTATTTCCTCTGGAGACTGCTGCATCAAGACTGCCGGATCTGCCATCAGGTCATAGCAGATGACTTCGTTCTTGTTTATCGGATGCATAGCCAGAGGCACAATCAGGGCAATATTGTGGCGCACCGCGCCAAACATGCCCGACACATGAAGCACCGGTTTCATAGCATCCAGATCAAGCAAGGTGGACACGGAGCGCTTGTCCCGGTGATTCAGTACGTAATCATACAGCCGGGGCTGTTTGTCTTTAATCAGGCGCGCCATTGCAATGGTGGCGTGCACGTCCGACAGCGCATCGTGCGCCGCTTCGTGGGCAATACCATTGGCCGCGGTTAACTCCTCCAGGCGAAAACTGGGCAGCCCGTCTTCTCGCAATGGCCACTCTATGCCTTCGGGGCGCAAGGCATAGCAGGCCCGCACCATATCAATAATGTCCCAGCGGGAATTGCCGTTTTGCCACTCCCGGCCATAGGGATCGTAAAAATTCCGATAGAGCGTATAACGCGTCACCTCGTCGTCAAAGCGCAGGGAGTTATAGCCCACGCCACAGGTGCCTGGCGCGGCCAGTTCCGCATGGATGCGGCGAATAAACTCGGCCTCGGGAAGCCCTTCAGCCAGCGCTTTCTGGGGAGTAATCCCGGTGATCAGGCAGGCCTGGGGATGGGGTAAAAAATCGTTAGCCGGGCGGGAGTAGATAACCAGCGGTTCGCCAATGGGATTCAGGTTGGCATCGGTCCTCAGCCCGGCGAATTGCACCGGGCGATCACGGGAGGGATCTGTGCCAAAAGTCTCGTAGTCGTGCCAATAATACGTCGTATCAGACAACTTCTATCGCCTGCTCTTCGATTTTTGCGCGCCAGATTTTGGGGCCAATTTCGTGCACCGAAGTCCCTTCGGCATCCACCGCTACACTCACTGGCATATCCTTCACTTCAAACTCATAAACAGCTTCCATTCCCAGTTCCGGAAAGGCTACCACCCTGGCGGAGGTAATCGCCTTGGACACCAGGTAGGCTGCGCCACCCACAGCCATGAGATAAACCGCCTTGTGTTTTTTGATCGCTGCAACCCCGACTGGGCCGCGCTCTGCCTTACCGATCATTCCCAGCAGACCGGTTTTTTCGAGAATAAAGTCGGTGAATTTATCCATGCGCGTTGATGTTGTTGGACCGGCGGGGCCAACGACCTCATCGCGAACCGGATCAACCGGCCCCACGTAATAGATAAAACGGCCTTTAAGATCCACCTCTGGCGGTAAGCCTTCGCCGGAATCAATCAGTTCCTTCATTTTTTTGTGGGCCGCATCGCGTCCAGTCAGCATCTTCCCGGAGAGCAGCAGTGTATCGCCCGGCTTCCACTCAGCCGCCTCCTCGGGGGTAACGGTATCCAGATTGACCCGGCGCACACCTTCACCGACTTCCCAGGTGATGTCCGGCCAATCCTCAAGATTTGGCGGCGTTTGCAGCGCCGGTCCGGAGCCATCCAGAACGAAATGCGCGTGGCGGGTAGCGGCGCAGTTGGGAATCATACACACCGGTAAGGATGCCGCATGGGTGGGATAATCATGGATTTTCACGTCCATAACAGTAGTGAGCCCACCCAGGCCCTGAGCTCCAATACCCAGCTTGTTCACTTTCTCCATTATTTCCAGGCGCAATTCTTCCACTCGATTGGAGGGGCCACGCTCACGCAGCTCGTGGATATCGATGGGCTCCATCAGCGACTCCTTCGCCATCACCGCAGCCTTCTCAGCGGTACCGCCGATACCAATACCCAGCATGCCCGGCGGGCACCAACCAGCGCCCATAGTTGGCACCGTTTTCACGACCCAATCCACAATGCTGTCGGAAGGGTTAAGCATAGCCATCTTGGATTTGTTCTCGGAACCACCACCCTTGGCAGCCACCTGCACATCGACGGTATCGCCTTTTATGACCTCCATATGAATCACAGCAGGCGTGTTGTCCTTGGTGTTCTTGCGGGCCCCGGCGGGATCCTCAAGAATCGACGCTCGCAGCACATTGTCAGGGTGCAAATAGGCGCGACGCACTCCCTCGTTAACCATATCCGCGACAGACATTTCAGAGTCCCACTGAACGTCCATGCCAATTTTGAGGAAAACCGTGACAATGCCCGTGTCCTGGCAAATAGGGCGATGGCCTTCAGCACACATCCGGGAGTTAATCAGTATCTGGGCCATGGCGTCTTTGGCCGCAGGATTCTGCTCTTTTTCCCAGGCTTCGTGCACGGCGTCGACAAAGTCCTTGGGATGGTAGTAAGAAATGAATTGCAGGGCGTCGGCGACGCTATCAATGAAATCGTCCTGGCGAATGACGGTCATGGCGGGTGTCCTTCAATAGAGGGTGTTTAACGCGGCAGTATTGTACACCGCTAAAAGGCGCGGGGAAGCCCCCGCCTGCGCGTGAATCATGAGACGAAGGCCGGGTAGAACAGTTTTGCGCTTAAGGCGCTGTCTGGAGCGCGCGAATGGCGCCTTCAAGCTCATTGATACTGGCATTAACCTGTCGACGGAAAGCATCAGTGGCACGTATGCCCTCTTCATTGCTTTTCACCTGGCGGTTGATCTTGGCCAGATCAAGATTAATACGGTTGAGCGTATCCGCCACCCGTTCAACCTCGGCCTGACTGGACTTGGCATTGGTCATTAAACGGGACAAATCCCCGGAGACACTCTTCAGCTTTTCAAGGTCACCAGCCGCACTGTTAGCCTTGCTCTGCAGGGACTTCAGTGATTTTTCATTGGCCGCTATCTTGCCGCTGTAAGTCTTGCTCGAGGCCTCAAGCTTACCCAGGCGCTCTTTGCTTTGCTTCCAGACGTTATCCCACAGCTTACGGACTTCTTTATCCAGCTCACGAATTTTGGCCGCCTGAACTGCCGCATTTTGGCTCATACCCTCATCAGTATCGGACAACCGTGCTTCGAGGTCGCTTATTCGGAGTTCGTAGTCCTTCATGGCACCACTTGCCTGCTTGAGCTGATCCTGCAACTGCCACGCCCAGGCACAGGCAATGGCTGCCACCACCAGCGCAATGGTTATAAACAGCCTTGCCAGTAACCCCGAGCCGGATTTTGCGGCAGGAGGTTTGTTGCCTCCCCCATTACCGCTCTTCTTTCTTGGCGCGGCGGTGGGTGTTTGCACCAGGGTGTACTCTCGATCTCGCGAGGGGACTATGGGAGGAATACTATCGATATCGTCGTTAGGCATGGATCAAAATTATCATCGGGCTGAATTCAGCAATTATACATTGGACGCCCGGGAGCCCAAGAGATTCCCCGGAGAATGACAAAAAAGTGTCATTCAGGGCATAAAAAAACGGGGCCGAAGCCCCGTTTCAGATACCACGCGGTGGTATGTACTTAGCCATTCAGCTGGGCAGCAACCTCATCAGCGAAATCGATCTTCTCAACTTCAATGCCCTCACCCACTTCATAGCGAGCGAAAGAAGCCACTTCAGCGCCGGCCGCAGAGACCAGTTTGCCGACAGTCACATCAGGATCCTTAACAAAGGCCTGCTCGAGCAGGGAGTTTTCTGACAGGAACTTTTTCACACGGCCACCGATCATTTTCTCGATGATTTCAGGGGGCTTACCAGACTCAGCGGCCTGCGCAGTGTAGATTTCCTTCTCCTTGGCAACCAGTTCCTCGGGCATATCGGCCGGAGACACAACCTGTGGGTTAACAGCAGCGACGTGCATGGCAACGTCTTTGGCCAGATCCTGGTCGCCTGCTTTGAGCTCAACCAGGACAGCGATACGGCTATTGCCGTGAACATAAGCGCCGACAACGCCAGCGTCAGCAGTGATCAGCTCTACGCGGCGAACACCAATGTTTTCGCCAATTTTCTGAACCAGCGCTTCACGAGAAGACTCCAGATCACCTGCCATCAGTGTCGCAACATCAGTCTGCTTACCAGTAAACGCTGCATCAGCAACACTGTTTACAAAGGCCAGGAAGTTTTCATCGCGGGCAACAAAATCTGTCTCGGAGTTCACTTCCAGCAGAATGCCGTAGCTACCGTCTTCAGCCACTCGAGTGATTACTACGCCATCGGCGGCGGTGCGGCCGGCTTTCTTCGCAGCTTTCATGCCGCTGGACTTACGCAGCTCTTCAATTGCAGCGTCGACATTACCATCGGCAGCAGCTAGCGCCTTTTTGCATTCCAGCAGGCCCAGGCCAGTGCGATCGCGTAATTCTTTTACCAGTTTTGCTGACATTGATTGTCCTCCTAAACAATCCCGGCCCTTGGTTTCCGGGAAGGCGAATCTTGGATATAAAAACCCCGGCTGCGTTTGCGCCGGGGAGAAATCAGGGGCCCGTCGCTACCGTGACGGCAGCGACGGGAAGATCACTTACTCAGCGGCCGCCTCAGCGACCACTTCTGCTTTTGGTTCTGCTTCTGCTTCAGCGTCGGCTCCGGCTCCGGCTTCTGCCTCGGCAGCTTCCTCAACGAACTCGTCTTTGGCTGTTGGCATTTCGCCACCGTCAGCCTTGCCCGCCATGCAGGCGTCTGCAACCGCAGAGACATAGAGTTTGATAGCGCGAATCGCATCGTCGTTGCCGGGGATAACGTAGTCAACACCATCGGGGTTGGAGTTAGTATCAACAACACCGATTACGGGAATGCCAAGCTTGTTGGCTTCGGTGATCGCAATACGCTCGTGGTCAACATCGACGACGAACAGTGCGTCAGGAAGACCACCCATATCCTTGATACCACCGATGGAGCGCTCCAGCTTTTCCATATCGCGAGTACGCATCAGCGCCTCTTTCTTGGTCAGGCGCTCGAAAGTGCCGTCAGCAGCCTGGGCTTCCAGGTCGCGGTAACGCTTGATGGACGCACGGATGGTCTTGTAGTTGGTGAGCATGCCACCCAGCCAACGATGGCTGACATAAGGCATACCGGAGCGTTCTGCCTGCTCCTTGATGATTTTACCTGCTGCGCGCTTGGTGCCAACGAACAAAATCTTGTTCTTGTTGCCAGCCAGGCGAGTCACCATTTCCAGTGCTTCGTTAAAAGCGGGAACGGTGTGCTCCAGGTTGATAATGTGGATCTTGTTGCGGGCACCAAAGATGTACTGATCCATTTTAGGATTCCAGTAACGGGTCTGGTGACCAAAGTGAGCGCCTGCCTGTAGCAGGTCGCGCATGCTTACTTGCGACATATTAAATACCTTGTATTGGGTTAGTCCTCCACATATCCCCGATCCAAACCCGCGTACCAATAATGGCCGAAGGGCACCCTGGAACAGGTGTCGATATGTGTGTGTCATTTAGTTCTCATCGGCCAGGAGCATTACCACAAGGGCTCGCACCGGGAAAATGAGGCGCGCTTTATACCATAAGGGCCCCTGTGGATAAAGGATTAAATGCCCCCAGTAACCATAGGTGTTACCCGCATCGCCGCCAGATAAGGTAGACTGTGCCTCCTGCGGACGGCCCGTCGGGCGTGGTTGCGGTATTTTTCTTATTTAATTCAATGAGTTGTGAATGGCAGTAACAATTAAAACCGCAGACGAGATCGAGAAAATGCGAGTGGCGGGCGCTCTCGCTGCCGAAGTACTGGAAATGATCGAACCCCAGGTACAAGTGGGCGTCACGACCGGCGAACTCGATCGCATTTGCCACGACTACATCACCAGCAAGGGCGCAATACCCGCACCACTGAACTATCACGGCTTCCCCCGCTCAATCTGCACCTCCATCAATGATGTGGTCTGCCATGGAATCCCCTCTGACACCAAGAAATTGAAAAACGGCGATATCGTGAATATCGATGTGACGGTGATCAAAGAGGAGTTTCACGGGGACACCAGCATCATGGTTCAGGTGGGCGACGTGGCACCCCATGCCCAGCGCCTGATTCAGGTGACCCAGGAGTGTCTCTACAAGGCACTGGACATTGTGCGTCCCGGAGCCACCCTGGGCGACATCGGCGCGGTGATCCAGGCGCATGCGGAGAAAAACTACTACTCGGTCGTCCGCGAGTACTGCGGCCATGGCATCGGCAAAGTCTTTCACGAAGATCCCCAGGTACTTCATTACGGCAAGAAGGGTGCAGGACTGGTATTGGAAGAAGGTATGACATTTACCATTGAACCAATGATTAACGCAGGCAAACGCCAAACCCGTCTCAACCAGAAAGATGGCTGGACCGTGACCACACGAGACGGTCGCTTGTCTGCACAGTGGGAACATACTCTGGGCATCACCGCCGACGGCTGCGAAATCTTCACCCGCCGCTCGAGTGAAGATTTTTAGGGCAGCTAGTGAATTCAACCAAGACTACTCTGCCCCAGGACCTGTTTGACACTGCAGCATTTCTGGCCGGACTGAATGATGGCAATGCACTGGAGGCCTGCAAACAGGCAATCGCCGAAACCACTGACGAATTGCATCGGCGATTTCGTGACGGCGTTGAGACAGGCCTACTGCTCAGACAACGAGCCTCCTTTATCGACGCGCTTTTGGGCAGCCTCTGGGATCAACAGGGCTGGCAATCGGAAGAGCTTGCCCTCGTAGCAGTGGGCGGCTACGGCCGAGGCGAACTGCACCCCCATTCCGATGTGGACATACTGATACTCCTGGGCGAAAACTATCGCGTTAAAGATGGCCAGCTCGAAAAATTCCTGACCCTGCTGTGGGATATAGGTCTCGATATCGGACACAGCGTGCGCACCGTGACAGAGTGCGTGGAGAAAGCCGCGGCAGAAATCACCGTGCTCACCAATCTAATGGAAGCTCGAGTACTGCGTGGTCCCGAGCAACTGATGGGTGAAGTACGTCACCTCACCGGCCCTGATGCGATGTGGCCCAGCCCTGATTTTTACCGTGCCAAGCTGGAAGAACAGCGTGAGCGTCACACCAAGTTTGCCGATAACGAATATAACCTGGAGCCCAATGTAAAGAGCTCTCCGGGAGGCCTGCGCGACCTGCAAATCATCGGCTGGATCGCCGAGCGCCACTTTGGGGTGGAGTCCCTCGATAGGCTGACTGCTGAGGAATTCCTTAATCCGGAAGAAATGGACATCCTCAAGCGCGAGCGCGAATTCATGTGGAAGGTGCGTTATGCCTTGCACATGATTACCGGCCGGGAGGAAGACCGACTGCTATTCGACCATCAACGCTCTCTGGCTGAGCTATGGGGATTCGAAGACGGCGACAAATTGGCAGTAGAGCAGTTTATGCAGCTTTACTACCGCTCTGCGCAAGCACTCAGCATGCTCAACGAGGTACTGATTCAAAACTTCGATCAGGATATCCTCACTGCCGAAGGTGACCATGAGATCCTGCAATTGAATGGCCGCTTCCAGATGCGTAATGGCTACATTGAGGCGCGCAACGATAACGTATTCAACGTAGATCCCTCCGCTATCTTTGAGATTTTCTTACTTAGCGCTCGCAACGATACTATTAACGGCATTGCCGCGCCCACCATACGCCTGCTGCGCAATAGCCTGGACCTGATCGACGATAACTTCCGCGCCAGCGACATCAACAAAAAGATGTTTATCGACTTGCTGCGCTCGCCTTACAAGTTAACCCGCCAACTCAAGCGTATGGTTCGCTACGGCGTGATGGGACGCTATATCCCTGAGTTCGGTAGCATCATCGGCCAGATGCAGCACGACCTTTTCCACGCCTACACTGTGGATGCGCACACTCTGGAAGTCATTGAGAACATGCGCCGCTTCCAGATTCCTGAATTTGCCGATCGTTTTCCTGTCACCAGCCGCGTCGCGAGCCGACTGCCCAAAATTGAGCTGCTCTACCTGGCCGGACTGTTCCACGACATCGGTAAAGGCCGCGGTGGAGATCACTCCGAACTAGGGGCCGTTGACGCAGAGCGATTCTGCAGCGCTCACGGTCTCAGTCAACGCGAAACCAACCTGGTTGTTTGGTTGGTGCAAAATCACCTGACTATGTCGGCGGTGTCACAGCGCCGCGACATTTCAGACCCGGATGTCATTCTGCAGTTTGCCCAGCACGTGGGGGACCAGGATCGACTGGACTATTTGTTCGCTCTTACTGTTGCCGACATCAACGGCACAAACCCGACTTTGTGGAACGCCTGGCGTGGCAGCCTGCTGCGTCAACTCTATACAGAGACCAAGCGCGCGCTGCGACGGGGCCTCGAAAACCCGATCGACAAGCAAGTGTGGATCGACGAAACCAGAGAGACTGCCATCGATACGCTGGAATACCGCGGGTTTACCATCGAAGAAATCGAGAACCTATGGCAGGAGCGCGGCGAAGATTATTTCTTGCGAGAAAAAGCCGAGGACATCGCCTGGCATACCGAGGCCATTGCAGGACACCACGACATGAGCACCCCGCTGGTCGTTATTCGCTCCAGCGCAGATTCCAACGTCGCCAATACCACCCAAATTTTCATCCACGCTCGCTCCCATGCGCAACTGTTTTCCCGCATCTGCGCACAGATTGAGCAGCTGGATCTATCGATTCACGACGCTCGTATTTACAACGCAAACGACGGCATGACACTGGATACATTCTTCGTTTTGGACTCTGACGGCAAGTCCATCGCAGAGGATGGCAACCGTATCAATCATATTAGAGAACACCTTTCGCAGACGCTTGGCGACGCGTCCAATGCCCGGGATACCGTGCAGCGACGCACAACCCGGGCCAAGAAGTCATTCTCCGTGCCCACCGAAACGGTGATGGCCGTAGACGAGGTGAAAAACTACTCGATCCTGGAAGTTGCCACCCCCGATCGTCCCGGTTTGCTCGCTCGCATCGGTCGCATTTTTGTGGAATATGACATCGAACTCCAGGCGGCAAAAATTCAAACGCTTGGAGAGCGGGTAGAGGACGTATTTTTCATCACAGATGCAAAACAGCAGCCTATTACCGATCCCGAATTGTGCGAAGCCATTCAGCAAGCGATTCGCGATGAATTGAATGAGCAGGCAGCCGCCTAAACACCGGACGTTTCCATGAACCCCGATCTGCTGCAATTACAGCCCTATCCCTTTGAGAAATTACGGCAACTGTTTTCGGATCTGCAACCACCCGCAGACAAAACGCCCATTGCCCTGTCTATCGGAGAGCCAAAACACCCCTCTCCTCAATTTGTGGTGCAGGCCCTGACCGACAATCTGGACAAGCTCTCCAACTACCCGTTAACCAAAGGCATACCGGAACTGCGAACGGCCATTGCTGACTGGCTTACACGACGCTTTAATTTGCAGGGTTTGGACAGCGACACTCAGGTCTTGCCGGTTAATGGTACGCGGGAAGGACTGTTCGCTTTTGCCCAGGCCGCGGTGACTGCTGGGCCTGATGCGTTGGTACTGTCTCCCAATCCGTTTTATCAAATTTACGAAGGCGCTGCGCTGCTGGCCGGCGCTCAACCTTTGTTCATCAATTGCCACGAAGATGGTGGCTTCCTCCCTGACTTCGACAGCGTGAGTGATGAACAGTGGCAGCGCTGCCAACTGCTATTCCTCTGCACACCCGGGAACCCCACCGGTGCGGTTATGTCCATTGAGCAACTGCAGCGACTGATTGCACTTGCAAGACAGCACGACTTCATTATCGCCTCGGACGAGTGCTACTCAGAAATATATTTCGATGAAGATCGACCACCGCCGGGACTACTGCAGGCCTGTGCCGCCATGGGCGAACACGACTACCACAACTGCGTGGTATTTCACTCCCTATCAAAGCGCTCCAACCTGCCCGGACTCCGCTCTGGTTTTGTCGCCGGCGACGCGGACGTGCTGGCAAAATTTCTGCTTTATCGCACCTACCAAGGTTGCGCCATGCCGCCCCACCACCAGATCGCGAGTGTGGCCGCATGGCAAGACGAAGCCCATGTAGTTGCGAACCGTGCATTGTATCGAGAGAAATTTCAGGCGGTTACTGCCATTTTCAATGGGCACCTTGACGTCAGCATGCCCGATGCGGGTTTCTACCTCTGGCCGAAGACTCCAGTGGCAGAAACTGATTTTGCCCGGGAACTGTATGCCAGGGAGCACGTTACGGTTCTTCCGGGCAGTTATCTTGCCCGCGAAGCGCAGGGCTCTAATCCCGGTGAACGTCGGGTACGCATGGCCCTGGTAGCAGAGCGGGACCAATGTGTTGAAGCGGCCGAGCGCATAGTTCATCGCCTTGGCCAGTGGTAGGTATTCGCTAATGCTGAAAGCCGAGCGCGTCGACTATATTCTCAAACGCCTCCAGGAGCTTTATCCGGAAACGCCGGTGCCCCTGGATCACACCGATCCATACACTCTGCTTATTGCTGTTCTGCTCAGCGCCCAATGCACTGACGAGCGAGTCAACCAGGTCACACCCGCACTCTTCGCAATGGCGGATAATCCACATGACATGGCGCAGTTGGACGTAGAGCAAATCAGGCAGGTTATTCGCCCTTGTGGGCTGTCCCCCCAGAAGTCCAAGGCCATCAAGCGACTCAGCGAAATCCTGCTGGAAGAACACGCTGGCAATGTACCCGCGGACATGGAGGCCCTGGAACGACTTCCCGGTGTCGGCCATAAAACCGCCAGCGTGGTCATGTCTCAGGCCTTTGGCGTTCCTGCCTTTCCAGTGGACACCCATATTCATCGCCTGGCCCAGCGCTGGGGGCTGACCTCAGGTAAGAACGTGGTGCAGACCGAGCGTGATCTAAAGCGGCTGTTTCCAGAGGAGCACTGGAACAAGCTCCATCTCCAAATTATTTTTTATGGGCGCGAATTTTGCTCTGCCAGGGGCTGTGATGGGCGGGTGTGTGAGATTTGCACGGCCTGTTACCCCAATCGAAAGCACCCGAAGAAGACGCTAAAGCCTTAACCGTTGCGCGGGCCGATTACTAGCGCTGACCGGGATCGTAGGGCACCCGCCCTTTCATAAACTTTTCTCGGTTCTCGCGCTTCTTGTCCTCGCTCTTTCGCAGTAAGACATAAACGGCCCCGGTTCCCCCATGGCGCGGCTGCGCACTGTGAAACGCCTGCACGATATCGAGTTCCCGCAGCCAGTGATCCGTGCACCCCTTAAGAATAGAGCTGCGTTCGCGCTCTGCCTTACTTTCACCTTTGCCATGAATAATCATTACGCTGCGGATGCCAAGCTGATAGGTTTCCTGGATAAATTCGTAGAGCTCCTTGCGCGCTATCGACACCGTCATGCGATGGAGGTCCAGGCGCGCATCGGCCTCATAGCGCCCCTGCTTGAGTTTACGAAAAACGCCATTTTGGACACCGGGCCGCTTGTACTCGAGCACATACCAGGGATCCAATGGGGTAATGGCGAGTCCATCCTCGGTCAGAATATTGCCATCGCGGGTCTTATCCAGCACCGCCGCCTCTCGACGCAATTGCAGCGAAGAATCACGGTCATTTTGCTTGGGGGCTACCCGCACCCGCCGCTCCCGCTTGAGGGGGGCGACGTCGGTCATTTCGTCGAGGAACAGGCTCTCTTCGTCGTCTGTCATAGATACACTCACTCAGCTGTGGGCTATTATAGCGCTCAAAGATAGGCAGGAGGCACACAAACATGGACAACAGCAGCACCGATAAGTGCCCTTTATGCGGTGGCGACAACCAATGTGCGATTGCGGCGGGCCAACCCGCAGAAAGTTGCTGGTGCATGACTGTGGAGATCTCCACAGCCGCCCTGAGTGCGCTGCCCGAATCTGAGCGCGGCGTACGCTGTATCTGCCCGAGCTGTGGCATAAGCGAGAGGAAAGAACATTGAAAGGTAATGTAGTAGGTGGCGTTGGTTATCTGGTGGACGGTGCGAAAATGCTGGGACACCCCTCTTTGCGTCTCTTCGTAATGGTGCCACTGACAATCAACATATTGATTTTTGGCACACTGGTCGGCTACGGATTCAGTTACCTGGCCGACTTCATGGATCGCTGGCTATTGGGAATCCCGGACTGGCTAAGCTTTATTGAATGGATTCTCTGGCCATTGATTGGCATCACTTTTAGCCTGATCACCGGCTATTTGTTTACCGCCGTCGCATTGATCATAGCCTCTCCATTCAATGGCCTGCTCGCTGAAAAGGCCGAAGAACTGGTTACCGGCAAGCCTGTCAGCGGACCTGAGGGTCTGGCCAACGCACTCATGCTAGTCCCCAGAGGCATCATACGAGAGCTGGCTAAACTGATGTATTACGTACCCATGGCGGCGTTTGTGCTGCTGGTTACCTTTATTCCCGGACTGAATGCGGTCGCGCCGGTACTCTGGTTTTTACTGGGCGCGTGGATGATGTCTATTCAGTTTGTGGACTACCCCATGGACAACCACCAGTTAAGCTTTGCCGATGTCAAAGAGGCCGTGCGCAGCCGGCGCCTGAGCAGCATGGGTTTCGGTGGAGTGGTTGCCCTGTGTACCGGAATCCCGATTGTTAACTTCTTTGTGGTACCTGCCGCTGTGGTAGGGGCGACCCTGTTGTGGTGTAAAGAGCTGGATCGGGTGAGGTAACAGAGATAAGGCTAACCCTGTCTGGCGATGAGAGGGATGCTGGATCCCCGCCTACGCGGGGATGACGGGAAACAAGAGCCTGCTGGGATGACGAGAAGCAAGGGCCTGCGGGGATGACGGGAAACAAGAACCTGCGGGTATGACGGGAAACAAGAACCTGCGCGGGTGACACCAGGTCACCCGTCAATCAAACCAGTAATTCCGCGGGCGGATGAGTGCACTCCAAAGGCGAACCTAGCAGGGCCTCAAGATCTGGCAGCAGAAAAGCATCGTCTTCGCTGGCAAAGCTGATAGATATGCCGCTGGCCCCCGCTCGCCCGGTACGGCCAATGCGGTGCACGTAGTCCTCGGGATCTTCTGGCAGGTTGTAGTTAACCACGTGGCTGATGCCATCCACATGAATACCTCGGCCGGCGACATCGGTCGCAACCAGCACGGTGATCTCACCATTTTTGAACTGCTCCAGGGTGCGAGTCCGCTTGGCCTGGGGTATTTCCCCTGACAAAACACCGCATTTCACTCCCGCTTTCCGCAGACGCTCATGCAAACGGCGCACCTGGTCACGGCGATTGGCAAATACGATAACACTGCTGCAGTCATCGCTACGTACCAGGTTGTTCAGTACCCGAAAGCGCTGCTCTGAGCTGACCATATATACTTTCTGGTCTACCGTGTCTGTAGCTACGCTGTCTGGCTCAATCTCTACAGTTACCGGCTCGTATGTCCACTGCTGGGAAAGGTTAATTATGTCCTGGGTGAAGGTTGCTGAGAACAATAGTGTCTGTCGGTTTTCCTTGCGCGGACAAGCACGAACAATGCGTTTTACCTGCGGGATAAAGCCCATATCCAGCATGCGGTCCGCTTCGTCCAGCACCAGCACTTCTACATGATCGAGGAATAAATCGCGACGGCCCATGAAGTCCAGTAACCTGCCCGGCGTTGCGACCACCAAATCAACAACATCACGCTGTAAGCGGTTCAACTGCTTTTGATAGTCCATACCACCAATCAGGGTAGCGACCTGCAATCCGGTATGTTTGCTCAAGTCGGCCGCATCGGCCGCAATCTGCATCACCAGCTCACGGGTAGGTGCGATAACCAAAGCACGGGGCTCACCCACAAAGCGCTCGCCCTCAACGGGGTGACACAGCTGGTCATTGAAAATGGTAATCAGGAATGCGGCCGTTTTACCGGTGCCTGTCTGAGCTTTGCCGATGGCATCGTGGCCCTGCAGTGTATGTGGCAGGACCTGCGCCTGAATGGGCGAGCTGTATTGGAAACCGAGGTCGGCAATGCCATGCATCAGCTCATCGCGTAAACCCAGGTCATGAAAGCGGGTCTCGCCCTCTTTCTCTTCAACCTGAAACTCAGCGATGCTCCATGGGGCTGCAGCAGCTTTTGGCTTGCGTTGGCCACGATTGCGTCCCTTGCCCTGCTTGCTCGCCTCATGGTTCTGGCCCTTTTCGGAATGGGCCTGATGGGGCTGCTCTTTGCGGGGAGCTTTCTGCGTTGCCGGGGCAGACTGCGCTGCCTCACGGGCCGGCTCTTTCTTGCCGGACAGACGCCCAACTAAACTCTTGATCAATTCGGTAATTCCTGTGGCTGGTCAAAAAACGCGCTAGTCTAGCATTTTTCACCGACCAGATGTGGATTGATCAAAAATAGCGGCCGCGTCTGCAGCGCGACCGCATTGGCGCTTATCGTGGGTTGGGAAACAATCGCGACAGGTAGTAATCCACGCTCACGTAACGACCACCCCCGGTGAATAACAGCGCGAACAGCATGACCAGATAAGTCACGGCAAACTCAATACCATTATTAAGAATAACAAAGCCACCTTTTTCAGTGAGCCAGCTGTAGTTGCCGTGCTCGCGCAGGATATCCTTGGCCGCACCCAGGCGAACCGCCACTTCCTGTGAACCGGAATCGGCAATCGCAGCCCAACCACTGTCCCAATGGACTGCAAAAATTGCCACCAGCATAGTGACCATCAAAGGAATCGAGATCCACCGTGTGGCAAGACCCAACAATAGCAACAGGGCTCCTATCGCCTCGGTGTAAGCGGCCATATAGGCCAGCAGTTCAGGGGCGGGCAAGCCCAAACCCCAGTCAGGGTTACCGAACCATTCAATAGTACTGTCTATCCCGGCCAGTTTTTTGGTTCCGGCCATCCAGAAAATGGGGACCAGATAGAGCCGCAAAGCCAAAGGTGCGAGTCCATCAAGGTGCTGGAGTCGCGGAAAAATGAAATTATGTATGTTGTAATATAGTCCGGCGATCGCATTCATCGAACAGTTCCCTACAGGTTTGTTTTTTCTGTGACAGCAATAACCCGCAAAAGGTTTCCTTTACGGCAATATTTACACCTAAACACGGATAATACTTCTCACGCATGAGCCAATGGAACGCCTATCGCGACGAAGCCCGCGCCATGGTTATTCTCGCCTGGCCGATCATCATCGCCCAACTTGCCCAAATGGGGACCGGCGTTGTCGATACGATTATGGCTGGGCGTTATAGCGCCGTAGACCTCGCCGCTATCGCCATTGGCTACAACATCTGGCTGCCATTATTTCTACTGACCCTGGGTATCATGCTCGCCACCTCGGTGTTGGTAGCCCAGGATTTTGGCGCAGGGCGCATCCAGAATATTCGCGACACCCTGCCGCAGGCCCTCTGGCTATCCCTGTTACTGGGCCTGATCGTCGGCCCAGCCTGCTACAACGCAGAACCGCTATTGAATCTTCTCGAGCTGGACACTGACACACAGCAGAAAGCTCTGGACTACCTGCAAGCTGTTGCCTGGGGTCTACCCGCAACCGTGCTGTTCCAGGCACTGCGCTGTCACACCCAGGGAATCGGCATTCTACGACCCTTTGCTATTGCCAGCGTGCTGGGTTTTATAGCCAATATTCCGCTCAACTATGCGCTAATTTATGGCAAGTGGGGTTTCCCGGAAATGGGTGCTGCCGGTTGCGGCTGGGCTACCGCCATCTCAATGTGGCTGGGCGTTGCCCTGATCGGTGGCTACATCGTTCTGGAGAAAAGCATTCGTATCTATCTGCCGCCGCTGCAACTGGTAAAGCCGGACTTTACGTTAATTCGGGAAATTGTGGCACTGGGCATTCCTATTGGCCTGACCTTCTTTCTGGAGATCGGCGTACTGTCATTGCTGGCACTAATGATCGCCACCATGGGTAATAGCGCAATGGCCGCCCATCAGATCGCCTACAACGTTTGGGATGTTATTTACATGCCGCTCATCAGTATGGGCTCGGCCATGGCTACGCGGGTGGGTCACGCCATAGGCAGTGGCAACGAGACCCAGGTCAGGTTGGCGATCAATACTGGCATCACGCTGACTTTGCTAGTGGGGCTCGCCTCTACACTACTGCTACTGCCCATGCCTGAACTACTGATCAGTGCGTATACCAGTGACCCGGAAATCCATCAGATCGCCGTGCGCCTAATCCACCTGGCGGCGCTATTTATTCTTATCGATTCGCTACAGATAGGCGTTTCCTATTGCCTGCGCGCGTTCAAAGACACGCGCTATCCTTTTATCATCATGTGCCTGTCGTATTGGGGCCTGAGCTTGCCCCTGGCCTGGTGGCTGGGCTTCAGAGTGGCAGACAACCCAGCAGACGGTACCGCTGGTATCTGGACCTCACTGATCGCGGGTATTTGTCTGTGTGCCGTGCTGGTAACCTGGCGTTTGTTGCGAACCTTGCGCCGGCCACTCCCTGAGATGACCGCTAACGCGGCAGGTGAGAACAGTCGGGGCAACCCTGTCGGTGGCTGATTTTAAGCCGCTGGACCTGCATATTGCGTAAATCCATCATCAACAAGGCCCCACGCAAAGGCTCACCGTAGTTCGCCAACAACTTGAGGGCCTCCATGGCTTGCAAAGACCCCAGCACACCCACCACGGGTGCGAGCACACCACTTTCGCTACAGCTCAACGCACTACGCTCACCTTCACTGGGATACAAACAGCGATAACATGGACCGCCCCGATGGGGGTCAAAGACGGATAACTGACCCTCGTCACGCACCGCAGCTGCCGACACTAAGGGGATATCGGCAGCGATACAGGCCCGGTTAAGATCAAATCGAGTGGGGTAGTTATCACTGGCATCCACAACCAGGTCAACGTCCGCAAGCACGGTTGCCATTGAACCAGCATCCAGGTACTCAGGCTGCACCTGCACCTTGACCTCAGGATTGAGGTCAGCAATTGTCGCAGCCACCGATGCTGCCTTATTGTGACCAATATCAGCATCGCTGTGAGCCACCTGCCGTTGCAAGTTACTCAGTTCAACTTCATCACCATCGGCAAGAATCAATGTGCCCACGCCAGCAGCGGCAAGGTACAGTGCAGCTGGACACCCCAGCCCTCCCAGGCCAACGATAAGCACTGCAGCTGCCTGCAAACGTTCCTGCCCAGCGATATCAAAATCGGGCGTCAAAATTTGCCTGTTGTAGCGCAACAACTGTTCGTCAGTCAGCAAGCCACCGCCCTCCGGTAATACGCTCCTGTCCAGCCAGGTCCTTGCGGGTTTCCACCCCCTGAAAACCGCGAGTGACCAACAATTCACGCACCGCGTGCCCCTGGTCAAAGCCGTGCTCCAATAGTAGCCAACCCCCGGATTGAAGATACTCGGGAGCCGCTTGCGCAATATGATTCAGGTCGGCAAGACCACGATCGGCCGCCACCAGCGCCCCTGCTGGCTCGAAACGAACATCCCCCATTAAAAGATGCGCATCGCCCGCTTCCACATAAGGTGGATTGCTAACCAGCAAATTAAACCTTTCATTTTCCAGAGAGGAAAACCAATCGGACTGGGTGAATTCGACCCGTGCCAGCTCATTAACAAGTGCATTAGCCGCAGCCAGCTGCACGGCTTCAGGGCAGACGTCAAAACCACGCACCCGCCACCCGGGTTTTTCGCTAGCCAGTGCCAAAGCGATAGCGCCGGTGCCCGTTCCCAGATCCAGCGCCTCAGAGTCATCTGGCAGGGGCAGCTCAAGGGCCCATTCCACCAGGGTTTCTGTTTCTGGTCGCGGAATCAGCGTGCTGGGAGATACAGCCAGGTTTAGCGACCAGAACTCACGATGGCCGGTTAAGTAAGCCACGGGCTCACCCTGGTAACGCTTGTGTAGGAGTTGCTGGAAATGCTCAAGTGCTTCGCCTGAGACTTCCGCCTCGGGCCAGGTGTAGAGCCAACTGCGAGTTTTATCCAGACAGTGGCACAGCAGGATTTCGGCATCCCGCACAGGACTATCCCCAGGTAGGTCTCGGGCGCCGCGCAGGAGTTCCTGCACACTGGCCATCAACTATCACCCAGCGCTGCCAGCTGATCCGCCTGGTATTCCTGGCGCAAGGGGCCGACCACACTTCCCAGGTCACCTTCCATAACTTCCGCCAGCTTGTACAGGGTCAGATTGATGCGATGATCGGTAAGGCGCCCCTGGGGAAAGTTGTAGGTGCGAATACGGTCAGAGCGATCGCCGGTGCCCACCAGATTGCGACGCTGCTCGGCCTGCTCTTCAGCGGCTTTGTCTTGCGCACTGGTAAGCAACCTGGCTTGCAACAAAGACATGGCTCGCGCCCTGTTCTTGTGCTGGGAGCGCTCATCCTGGCACTCCACCACAATACCCGAGGGCAAGTGAGTGAGTCGCACAGCGGAATCGGTTTTGTTGACATGCTGACCACCGGCACCTGATGCCCGATAGGTATCGACACGCAGATCAGCCTTATTGATTTCGACTTCGTCCACCGCTTCCGCTTCCGGCATGATCGCCACGGTGCATGCGGAAGTATGAATGCGTCCCTGTGATTCAGTTTCTGGTACTCGCTGCACCCGATGAGCGCCAGACTCAAACTTGAGGTGCGCGTACACATCGCGACCCTCTACACGGGTAATAATCTCCTTGTAGCCGCCGTGCTCGCCGTGTCGCTCGGACAACACTTCCACTTTCCAGCCCATATCTTCGGCGTAGCGGGAATACATGCGGAACAGGTCACCTGAAAAAATGGCAGCTTCATCGCCGCCGGTACCGGCGCGAATCTCCAGAAACACGTTGTGAGAGTCGTTGGGGTCGCGAGGCAGCAGCAGGGTCTGCAGTTCGGCTTCCAGCTCTTCCAGTCGTCCACTGCTTGAGTCGATTTCTTCCTGGGCCATCTCGCGCAGATCGGGGTCGGAATCCTCCAACATCAAGCGGGCTTCATCCAGATCGCCTTTCACCTGGCTGTAATCGGCATAGCACCTGACGACCGCCTCCAGTTCGGAATACTCACGCGATAGGTCACGAAACTTATTCTGGTCGGAAATAATTTCACTATCGCCAAGCAGCGCCGATACCTCCTCGTGCCGGTCGGTAAGAGTTTCCAGCTTGGTCAGGAGAGAGGCTTTCATTGCAATGTATGTCTCGAGTGGTCCGTATCGTCTTCGGATAAATCCAATGATTCAGCTGGGTCGGCCTCAGCAGCAGGCGGCTCCGGCTCTGTGATACCGAGCAAGCTGCGCGCACTGCGCAATTGGTCTTGCTGTCCGTCGGCGCTGATTTGTTTGAGACCAGCGGTGGGGGCGTGAATTAATTTATTGGTCAGGCCACGAGAAAACTGGTTCAAAACCTTTGCAGGGTCATCGCCTTTAGCAATGCTGCGCATAGCCTTTTCCAGCTCCTGCTGACGTACTTTTTCGGCCATGCCGCGATAATCTTTAACGGCATCAACCGCGCCCAGGCGCTTTTTCTCCTGAACATAGCCGTCGACGCCCTCGGCAATGATGACATCTGCCTTGCGCGCCTCGCTCTGCCTGCTGCGCAAGTTTTGGTCAACAATTTCCCGCAAGTCATCGACGCTGTACAGGTAAACGTCGCGCAAATCACCCACCTGGGGTTCGATATCCCGCGGCACCGCAATATCCACCATTAACATGGGGCGATGCTTGCGGGCCTTAACGGCCTGCTCCACCGCACCTTTACCGAGTATGGGCAACTGGCTCGCAGTCGAAGTAATAACGATATCAGCCGCCGGCAACTGTTCTGGAATCTCCGCTAACAACACCGCTTCGGCACCAAACTGTTGCGCCAGCTCTCGCGCCCGACCCAGGGTGCGATTGGCGATCACGATATTGCTCACTCCCGCCTCAATCAGGTGACGGGTCACCAGTTCAATAGTCTCGCCTGCACCTACCAACAGCGCGTTACATTCCGACAAGTCGGAGAAGATATGCCCGGCGAGGTCCACCGCGGCATAAGCCACAGAGACAGGGTTTTCACCAATTGCCGTGTCGGTGCGTACTTTCTTGGCAATGGAGAAAACGCGCTGGAACAGACGCGACAATTCGTTGCTCACTGTGCCGGCTTCAGACGCTACGGCGTAAGCCGACTTTAGCTGGCCAAAAATTTGCGGCTCTCCCAAGACCATGGAATCCAGCCCCGCTGCCACCTGGGCGATGTGGGCCAGTGCCTTTTCTGCCTCGTGGTGATAGGCAGATTTGCGCAGTTCATCCGCGGACAGGTGATGGTAATTGGCCATCCAGTCAATGAGTTGTACTGCTTTATCGGCAAGTACCGTGCCGGCCGGCGCAATGGCGTAGATTTCTGTGCGATTGCAGGTAGAAAGAATGACAACCTCATCTAATTGCGCCGCGCTACAGCAGTCTGCCAGGGCTTCGCTAACCTGTTCTGGAGCAAAGGCCACACGCTCACGCACCTCAACGGCGGCGGAGTTGTGATTAATACCCAGGGCGATCAGGTTCATAGTGAGAGGTCAGACTCCAATTCGGGCGCAACTGACAGGTGCGGCTGCAAACCGGCGCACCTTAGCATATCCCGTAAAAATTGACTTTGATTTTAACAAGTTAGCGGTAAAATTGCCCGTACCCTGTCCGGCCTCATCTCAGGCGGCGGAGCCTTGGGTTTCGGCCCCTTGCTGTGTCATCATAGGCGCCCTTGTTGTTATGGACGCCCGCTGTAAATCACATGCGCCGCCTTTTAATCACCGCCCTGGGCTTTACCCTCCTGTCCGCCTGCACCAGCTCGCCGCCAGCTCCTTCCACAGTGGACGTCTTATCGGCTTCCGACCCAGAGGTGACCGAGCCACCGGAACGCGCGTTTCCGGCTGAGAGCATCTACCCCCTGCTAGTCGCGGAGTTCGCGATTCGCCGCCAGGATTACCAGACAGCCCTGAATAACTACCTCGAACAAGCCGGCATACTGGAAGATTCCGGGGTATCCAGACATACCACACACCTTGCCCAATTCATGCAAAACGACGAGCAGGCGCTGCAGTCGACGCAACTGTGGCTAGAGCAGGAACCCGACAACCTGGAGGCCAATAATACCGCTGCCACCCTATTGGCTCGGGCTCATCGGCCCGTTGAGGCATTGGCTCACATGAGCCTTCTGGCAAGGGCTGGTAAACAAGCTAATTTCCCCCTGCTACTGCAAGGCTTTGATCAAATCGACGCCAGCGAACAGTCACAGCTGGTTCAGGGCTTGAACGAGCTATCCCTCGAGTTCCCCGAAGACCCGGCACTACTGCTGACGCTGGCGCTGGTAAATACAGAATTCGAACAATATGAGCAGGCGCTCGCTCGACTGGAGAAGCTGTTTCAGACCGAACCCTATCAACACCAGTCGCTACTGCTGGAAGCCCGAATCCTGGTTCAAACCGATGCAAAGAAGCCCTATGCAAGAATAGAGAAGGCACTGGAGATCAACCCGGAAGATTCCCGCCTCAGGCTGGAGTATGCCCGGTTACTCACCAACACCGATATCGATGCGGCAAGAAAGCAGTTCGAGGTTCTGTCGGTACAATCCCCGGGCGATGCGGAACTGCTGCTCTCGCTGGCCCTGATCAACCGGGAAATCGGCGATGACGTTATTGCCAAGGCCTATCTCAAGCAAGTTCTGGAAACTGGCAAACGCACTGACGAGGCTCACTACTACCTCGGACGCATCGCTGAAGACCAGAAACAGTTAAAGGACGCCTTGTCCAATTACATGCGAATTGGCGACAGCCGGCATTACCTGGCAGCGAACCAACGTATTGGCCAAATTCTGGTCGGCGGCGGACAACTCGAAGCCAGTCATAGCTGGTATACGCAACAGCGACGCCAGGTTCCCACGCGCAGCGAACAGCTGTACGGCATAGAGGCCGAGGTTTTGAATTCCGCCGGTGCACTGCAGGCTTCACTGCAAGTACTGAATGCAGGTATTGATGCCTACCCGGACTCAGCAAGCCTGCGCTACGCGCGATCCATGTTGGGTCAACAGCAAAGCGACATCGCCATGATGGAGGCGGACTTGCGAGCGATTCTGGCCCGCGACCCCAACAATGCGACGGCACTTAACGCCCTGGGTTATACCCTCGCAGATCAGACTGATCGCCTCGACGAGGCGCATTCATTGATTTCTCGGGCATTGGAACTTGACCCGGAGGAACCGGCCATTCTCGACAGCATGGGCTGGGTTCTCTTCCGCAAGGGCGACCTGGATCAATCGATAGAGTACCTGACGGCAGCGTACGCCGCGTTTCCTGACCCGGAGGTCGCAGCACATCTCGGTGAGGTGCTATGGTCCAAGGGCAACACAGAAAAGGCTCGTCAGATATGGCAGGGAGCTCTTTTCAAGGCGCCCAATCATCCCGTCCTGCGGGAAACACTGCGCCGCCTGGGCGTGACCGACCTGAACACGATCCCACCGCCACAGATGGATCTTTGAGCGCATGCCTCGACTCTTTGTGATTCTGATCGCTGTCGGCCTGGCGTTGTTGACCGGCTGTGCGGGAATGCCTGAAACGCGCCCCGATGGCGCGCCCTGGGAAGCCCGGCGTGCCTCGCTGGAGCAATTAGAGCATTGGACGGCCAGTGGCAAGATCGCACTGCGCACCGCCGAGCAGTCAGAGTCAGCCAGTCTGCTTTGGCAGCAGGTTGGCACAGCGACACATTTGCGTCTGTCGGGCCCCATGGGTATCAGTGCCACCACCATCGACAGCGACGGCCACCAACTGGAAATCAGGCAGGGCGAAGACTACAGCCGCTGGAACCTCGATGACCCCCATCTGCAGACAAACGGCGAGTGGGACCTGCCGCTTCGCTCACTGCACCACTGGCTCAAAGGCATTCCCGATCCGGCGCTGGAGGTACTGTCTCTGCAACTGGACGAGGCGAACCAACTGCCGAAGCAGCTACAACAGCAAGGATGGATTGTGGAGTTCCAGCAATTTGCTCGCTTTGGCGATTACCAATTACCCACCAAACTGCAGGCTACCCGCGGCGAAACCAGGGTTCGAATCCTGCTGCGAGAATGGCGGGACTTTTTCGAGTCATGAGCAAGGCCCTCACTCTGCTCTCGCCCGCCAAGCTCAACCTTTTTCTGCACATTACCGGCCAACGGGCCAACGGCTACCATGAGCTGCAAACCCTGTTCCAACTACTGAACTGGGGCGACACATTGCAATTTGCTGCTGATAACAGCGGCAAAGTCACCCTGCGGGGCACTGACCTGGGTATTCCAGCGGAGCACAACCTGATAGTAAAAGCCGCCAACGCCCTGCCCAGAACGAACAATAAGCAGGGCGTCAGCATAAGCCTGGAGAAGCGCATACCTGAGGGCGGCGGCCTTGGAGGTGGCAGTTCTAATGCGGCCACTACGTTACTGGCGATGAATCACCTCTGGAAATTGCAGCTGAGCAATAGCGAGCTGCAACAAATCGGGGCCGAGCTGGGCGCAGATGTACCGGTATTTGTCGCTGGTCACACCGCCTGGGCGGAGGGTATCGGTGAATTTCTGACCCCCATTGAACTACCCGAAACCTGGTACCTTGTGATCGCCCCGGGCTGCCATGTCTCTACCGCCGAAATTTTTTCGAATGAGCAATTGACACGGAACACGTCTCCCATCAAAATGGCCGCCTTTTTCGAGGGCAGCTCCCGAAACGATTGCCAGAACCTCGTTAGAAACCTCCATCGGGAAGTTGATAACGCATTGAATTGGTTGGATAATTTCGGAGAAGCAAAGTTGACTGGCACCGGCGCTTGTGTATTCGCAAGTTTCGAGAGTGAGCAAGAAGCCAAGTCAGCCCTTAGCCAACTGCCGGATTCCATGACTGGATTCGTGGCAAGAGGCACGAACACGTCGCCAGTGCTGAGCGCGCTGGCAGGACCCAAAGTTTGATTGGGGTGTCGCCAAGCGGCAAGGCACCAGGTTTTGATCCTGGCATTCAGAGGTTCGAATCCTCTCACCCCAGCCATATTCATAATGCCATCCACCCAATGGTGTATGGCATTATTTTTATGTGCAGCAGTTTTTCATTTTCCACCCCAAAAGGAAGCGCACTGTGTCCTCGAAAATGATGGTTTTTTCCGGCAACGCAAACCCGGAACTGGCGGCTAAAGTTGCCAGCCGACTGTATCTCACACTGGGTAAAGCGGACGTGGGTAAGTTCAGTGACGGCGAAGTCGCCGTTGAGCTGAACGAGAATGTGCGGGGCAAGGACGTTTTTGTCGTCCAGTCCACCTGCGCTCCCACTAACGACAACCTGATGGAATTGCTGGTGATGATCGATGCACTGCGTCGCGCATCAGCACAACGAATTACGGCGGTCGTGCCCTACTTCGGCTACGCCCGCCAGGATCGCCGGGTGCGATCTTCCAGGGTACCCATCACCGCCAAGGTTGTGGCGGATATGATGGATGCCGTGGGTGTGGACAGGGTACTGACCATGGACCTGCACGCAGAGCAGATCCAGGGCTTTTTCTCCTGCCCGGTAGACAACGTCTACGGATCACCGATATTGAATGACGATATCGTGGCCCAGAACTATGAAAACCTGATGGTGGTTTCGCCGGACATCGGCGGCGTTGTCAGGGCCAGGGCCATTGCCAAGCAGTTGGACGAGGCTGAACTGGCAATCATCGATAAACGACGTCCCAGGGCCAATGAAGCCCAGGTGATGAACCTGATCGGTGAAGTTGAAGGGCGCACCTGCCTGCTGGTTGACGATATGGTCGACACCGCGGGCACCCTTTGCAGCGCGGCAAATGCGCTCAAAGAGCGAGGCGCTCTGGCGGTCATGGCCTACTGTACTCACGCGGTACTGTCTGGCAAGGCCCTTGAAAATATTCGTAACTCTCAACTCGACCAGTTGGTTGTTACCGATACGATTCCTCTTAGTGATGAGGCCAGGCAGATCGAAAAGATTCGCCAGCTCACCACCGCTGACCTGCTGGCTGAGTCCATGCGCAGGGTAGCGAATGAGGAATCCATAAGCGCGCTGTTCCAATAGGGACAGTGTTTAACCTACCGCTGCAGCGTCGGTCGCAAGCGCCGCAGCGATTATCAAAGGAGTCTGACTATGTCTGACCAATTTGAAGTACAAGCAGAACTGCGTGAGGACATGGGGAAAGGTGCGAGCCGCCGCCTGCGTCGTCTCGCCGATAAAGTCCCCGCTATCATTTACGGTGGTGGCAAAGACCCCCAGTCGCTGACCCTGATCCGCAAGGACATTGAAAAGTCGCTGGAAAACGAAGCATTTTACTCTCAAGTTCTGGCCGTCAACGTTGCCGGTGAAGTTCAAAAGGCGATTCTGAAAGACCTGCAGCGCCACCCGGCCAAGAATAACGTCATGCACGCTGACTTCCTGCGCGTCGACGATAAGGTCGCTATCAAAGTCAATGTACCTATTCACTTCCTTAACGAAGAAGACTGTCAGGGCGTGAAGATGGAAGGCGGCATGATCCAGCACCAGGCAACCGACATCGAAGTCTCCTGTCTGCCTGGCGATATCCCCGAGTACATCGAAGTGGATATGCTGGCAGTGGTTACTGGCCAAATCATTCACCTGTCAGAAGTCACTCTGCCTGCGGGCGTAACCTCTGTCGCACTGTCTCTGGGCGAAGACCACGACCTGGCTATCGCCTCCGTGATCGCGCCGAAGGGCATCAGCGAAGAAGAGGAAGAAGCCGCCGCAGCTGCAGCTGCAGCTGATGAAGACGAAGCTGAAGAAGACGGCGATAGCGAGGAGTAATTCCTCGCTCTGCGGTACCCGCGTTGACAGCCATTAAGCTGATCGCAGGCTTAGGTAACCCCGGTAGTGAATACCGGGGCACACGCCATAACGCGGGCGCCGATTTCGTGGAGGAGCTGGCACGGCAGTGCGGAACCTCCCTTCAGGCAGAATCGAAGTTCTCTGGTCTGGCCGGCCGCATCACTTATGCCGGCCATGATCTTCGCCTGATTATTCCCACCACTTTTATGAACCGCTCCGGTAAGGCTGTTGCAGCCATCGCCAGCTTCTACAAAATTGCGCCAGAGGAAATTCTCATCGCCCACGATGAGCTGGATATTCCCGCTGGCACTGCAAGGTTCAAACAAGGCGGCGGGCACGGAGGCCACAACGGTCTGCGCGACATTGTGCCGGCACTCGGCAATAACAAAAATTTTCACCGCCTGCGAATAGGTATTGATCACCCCGGCCATGCATCCAAGGTCTCCGGGTACGTGCTCAGCAAGCCCTCGCAAGTGGACCGCACGCGCATAGACGCATGCATCGATGAAGCCATCGCCGCTCTCCCCTTGCTACTGGACGGGGACGCCACCAAAGCGATGACACGACTACATAGTTTCAGCGCGGCCTAGCCGCCAGTATAGAAAGGACACTCTCATGGGTTTTAAATGCGGTATTGTCGGCCTGCCTAACGTAGGCAAGTCCACTCTGTTCAACGCCCTCACCAAAGCCGGTATTGATGCCGAGAACTTCCCTTTCTGCACCATTGAACCCAACGCCGGTATCGTCCCTATCCCCGACCCTCGCCAGGATAAAATTTCCGTCATTGTTAAGCCGGAGCGTGAAGTCGCTACTACCATGGAGTTTGTTGATATCGCAGGCCTGGTCGCCGGCGCCTCCAAGGGAGAAGGCCTGGGTAACCAGTTTCTCGCCAATATTCGCGAGACCGATGCCATCGCTCACGTAGTTCGCTGTTTCGAAGACGAAAATGTCATTCACGTGGCCAACAAAATTGATCCTGCCGCCGACATTGAAATCATCAACACCGAATTGGCGCTGGCCGACCTGGAAAGCTGCGAGAAGCAGCTGCAGAAAGTTGTTCGCACTGCCAAAGGGGGCGATAAAGAATCAATCGCCATGAAAGCACTGCTGGAAGACAAGCTACTGCCCCAGCTCAACGAAGCCAAGCCGATTCGGGGACTGGACCTGAGCGATAATGAGCAGGCCCTGGTCAAAACCCTGTTCCTGCTGACGGTTAAGCCCACCATGTACATCGCCAACGTCGACGAAGATGGCTTTGATAACAATCCCCACCTCGAAGTGGTCCACAAAATAGCCGAGGATGAAAACGCAGTCGTTGTAGTGATATGCAACAAACTCGAATCTGAAATCATTGAACTGGAAGATGACGAGCGCGCCGAATTCCTGGCGGACCTGGGGATGGAAGAACCGGGCCTAAACCGAGTCATTCGCGCGGGCTACGAGCTACTCAACCTGCACACCTACTTCACCGCAGGCGTTAAAGAAGTGCGAGCATGGACTGTGAAGGTCGGCTCAACTGCACCGCAAGCGGCAGGCGTCATTCACACTGATTTTGAAAAAGGTTTCATTCGCGCTGAAGTTATTTCCTACGCTGATTTTATCGAACACGGCGGAGAGCAAGGCGCCAAGGATGCCGGACGCTGGCGCCTGGAAGGCAAGGACTACATTGTGCAGGACGGCGACGTTGTCCATTTCCGCTTCAACGTTTAAAGGCGATAGCTAAAAAATTCGCTGGTAGCTTACCTGGTAAACGTCGAAATTTTCTCCGGAATCGTTTACCGAGCCCATTGAATATCCAATTTTGAGACCGTGCTTCCTAGCGAGGGGAAACACGAGGGTGAAGCCCACTTTGGAGTCTCGCTGCAGATCATCCAGCCGTCTGCTCCCAATCTCACTCTGTCCTCCCCGATAGCCATTCAGGTCCAGTGAAGCCCAGAAGCCGGGAGAAAAACGTCGCACCAGATGCAGTTCCGCCGACTTGATCGACCCCTGCTTACGGGTCCGTCCCAGAAAATCATCATTATCGTCAAATACCCAAAAGCCCGCTTCAAACTCCAGCAACCACTTGGGACTCAGTACCGTCATGTACCCCAACTCGGCTTTGGCCGCCCAGCGGTTAGCGCCGACATTGAGCAGCTTCTCGTCGTCGTAACGTCCTGTGGGTGCTACTACTTTAAGACTGGCACCAAGAATAGGCCTGGGGTTACGACGTAATTCAGCGAACTCCTCAGTATTCATTGCAGGCGCGCCCATCAGATTCACTGCCAGGGTTGCTGCCAGATCGCCAGCGCCGGAGTAATCGACATCAACGAGGCCAAGGTCCAGGTAATCAAAGGAAGTATCGCCCTGCGAGTAGGCCTGCTCCAGGATTAAATGGCCGGTGCGGCCAAACACATCCAACGTGTGTAAGTAGCCCACCACGCCAGTGACGATGCGTGAGTCGACGCCATTTATCGGCAAAGAGGGGTCAGGCACAATATCACCATCGGTATACACCGCGCCGACGGTCAAAATTTGGGTGCCCTGAGGCGCCGGCCAGTACGCCCTCGGGGTCAATTCCTGCCCTACTGCAACAACAGGAAGCAGTAGAAGCAGGATCAAGATAGAGCGTTTGCTCATGTCATGTATGGTCTCAGATGGATTGTCTAACCACCGCGGGCCTGTCTGGGGAGCCTACCAGGGTAGTTCATTACCCTGATAATCATAGAATCGACCCGTCCGCTCTATACCTAGTCCCGCGATCACCTCCAGCATTCCTGCCGCGCTAACTTCGACGGTAATATCGGCGCCCGAACCGCCCATGCGGGTTTGAACCCAGCCGGGATGCATCACCACCGAAGTAACGCCCTGATCCTTCAGTTCGGCAGCCAGAGAGCTATTGAACATATTCAATGCCGCTTTGCTGGCCCTGTAACCATAGTAGCCCCCGCGGTTGTTACTGATACTGCCCATGATGCTACTAATATGAACGATAGACTTGGCTTCAGAAGCAAGAATATTTGGCAGCAGGGCCTGGGTGACCCGCATTGGACCCAGACTATTGACATCAAAGGTCATTTTTACACGCTCGAAATCGGTATCGTTAAAGCTTCCGGGTGTCTGGCCACCAGTGCCTGCGTTGTTAATCAGTAAGTCAATTTTCACACCTTCCAGGGCCTCGGCCATACTGGCGACGCTGGTTGCATCCGTCACATCCAGTTGCAATACCCTGGCGCCCAGTGCGCTCAGGTCTTTGGCCTGCTCTGGCTTGCGCGCGGTGCCTATCACCTCGTGTCCAGCTGCACTGAGCTGACGCGCCAATTCAAGGCCAATACCGCGGTTCGCGCCAGTCACCAAAACTGTCATGGATTCCTCCTCCGCCCAGGTTGATGGGACAACTAGCGAGAACAGAATCGCCAGGTACATCGTCAGGGATAAATAGTTGCGCATTTAAAAACTCCTGTCAGTTTCAATTTTATCTTCAGTCTAGCAGCTACGGCAGGTGCTATAACAGCCAGCCCTTATGGCCGCATGCAGCATGGGGCGGCGCTCAATTAGTGAGCTAGACTAACGAAAAATCAGGAGTCACGCAGCCATGTCATTTGTAAACGTAGAATATCCCCGCGAGGCCATTTGCCAGATAACCCTCAATAGACCGGAACGAATGAATGCGATGGCATTTGACGTCATGGTTCCTTTCAGGGAGGCCCTTGAAGAAGTTGGCTTTAACAATGATATTCGTGCAGTCATTATCACCGGCGCCGGCGATGGCTTTTGCGCAGGGGCTGACCTTGAGGACCCTGGCTGGCTGGACATTTTTAACGGGCTCACCGTGCCAGGTATCGCCAGAAGAGCAATGCGCATCCTCGAAGATGTTGTGCGCACCATTAACAATCTCCCTCAGCCGGTGATAGGAGCGGTCAATGGCGCTGCTATTGGCGGAGGCTTCTGTCTGGCTATGGCCACTGACATACGCGTCGCTTCCGAGAAGGCCTACTTCCGTCCTGCGGGAATAAACAATGGTCTCACTTCAGCTGAACTGGGACTCTCCTATCTGCTCCCCCGCGCTATTGGCACCAGTCGAGCTTTCGAAATAATGCTCACGGGGCGGGACGTAGATGCACTGGAAGCGGCTGAATTGGGTATCGTGTCTCGCTGCGTTCACCCCGATCAACTACTGGAAGAGTGTTATTCGATTGCCGAGCGTATTGCTGGCTTCAGCCAGCTCGGTGTGGAAATGAGCAAACAAATGCTGTGGGCCGGCGTTGACGCTGGCAGTTTGAACACCCACATCAATCACGAGGGTCATGCGCAGTTATTTGTGCGCATGACGACCAAAAACTTTGAGGAGGCGATCAAGGCGAGAAAAGAAGGCCGACCCCCGGAGTACAAAGACTAGCCCGCATCAAAACTCAAGTCGCAGCGCTAAAGAAGGCCCAGCCGGCCGTTCCAAGGTATACCGATGGAAACAGTACCCGGCTGACTTGATCAAAGCGGCGGGCCAGGCGCAATTTCCCATCACGGGCGAGTCGCGACGTTACCACCACCTCTACCAGCGCGGTAAACACCATCAGCGTTGAGCAAAATAGAAACGTATCCATTCGAGTCAGGTAGGGAATGTCAGGAAGCTTACTGGCGAGGGCAATATGATAGGCAATAAGTGTCAGTGCCGCAGTCACCGCCACGCTCAGCTGACTACCCGCCTCAGTCGGATCTATCCAGAATACGACCCAGGACATGGCCACTATCAGGATCAGTGGAATAATAAACTTGATCACATAATGATTGAATATACGCTTGGCCTTAAAGCTGAATACATAGCCACCACCTATCGCTTCATCCGTAAGAACGATATCCCGGGACGCTTCGCCATAGTCGGTAATCGACCAGTCTGCGACAGATAATTCCGAGGATATAAACGACGGGTAATCGGGATCAGGCAGTAGATTGATTTGCTCTCCCAGATCACCCACCGCTAACATAGGTAGCTCAAAGGTATGGCTATCGAAGGGGAAATCGTGAAGCCGCAGGGGTTGTGAGAAGTCTCCCCAGAGGCGCTGCCGATAAATCACCTCTCCCTCCGGGCTAATATCCACAAGGTTGAGCAGCGATGACCAAGTCTTCTGTTGGTTCAGGAGAATAAATCTTGGGGCGACAATATCATTCAGCGAACGACGAATACTGCTGGGGCCAGGATGCGCCAATGACGGGTCTGTCCAGCGAAACTGGGCGTAGTAATTGATGGTGAAGCTTTGATCAGCGCTGCTAATCGCATCAATATCCAGAATGACAACATACACGTAAACCTCTTTTTCGATGTTACTGTCTTTTTCATTCGCCAGAGATCGGCCAGAAAAAAGTAGCAACACGCATAGAACTGCGACGAAAGAGAAATTTACAGCCAACCTGTTAATCAAACCCCAGAACCCGTTACATGCTTAAAATCAGGACCTTAGTATACTATCGTCTCCAGGTAGTAGCACCTGACTGATTTCAGCCAAGGGCTCTGCGCCGGGCAACAACCATTCGATTCAAATCTACAGAGCGAATTCTTTGGTGCTGAACCACCTGCTTACGTTTCCTGGCTATTCTGGCAAGAGTTTGATTCCGCTGCTTTACGCTCTTCTCCCGTCCCCTGGCATTGTAAGTGCAGCGCTTACGTAGAACTTCTGCCTGATTCTCCAGTGCAATAAGCTGGTCCAGCTCTCGGCTCCTGGACGCATAGAAATTGACAAACAGATAGGACCCCGCCAATAGAGCCATCAGTGCAATTGCGATTCCCATGATAATTTCCCCGGTCAGTTCATTTGCATACAGAATACCGACTGCAAACAACTAACGGCATGACTCCCCGCGCCAGCAACATACCCCAGAGCGCCAACGTTTTCGTCGGCGAAATAATTATTAACCCGTTTCCTGATGCTGCCTTAGGCTATGCCTTGTTTTGCAAGGCTATCGCCACTTTGGAACCGTTCTCTCGACCGAGAGAGTCACAAATAAACTGCCCCGCCTGCACCAGCTTGTCTAGGTCCACACCATGCCTGATGCCCAAGCCATTGAGCAGGTAGACCACGTCCTCGGTCGCCACATTGCCAGAAGCGCCTTTGGCGTAGGGACAGCCACCCAGACCGGCCACTGAGCTATCGACTACGGCAACACCCATTTGCAGGGCGGCATAAATATTGGCCAATGCCTGCCCATAGGTATCGTGCAGATGCACCGCCAGTTTTTCTGCAGGAACCAAATCCAGCACTGCCTTGAGCATTGCCTCTGTGCTGGCAGGCGTGCCGACACCGATGGTATCGCCCAAGGATATTTCGTAGCAGCCCATGGCTAATAAGGCAGAGGCAACTTCCGCCACCTTCTCAGGCGCGATGTCGCCTTCATAGGGACAGCCGACCACGCAGGAGACATATCCGCGAACCGGTACTTTGTTTGCGCGCGCCGCTGTCATCAGTTCCGAAGCCCTGGACAGGCTTTCGTCGATAGAGCAATTTGTATTTTTTCGGGTAAAACTTTCTGAGGCTGCCGTAAACACGGCCACTTCGCTGGCAGCTGATTCAAACGCCCGCTCAAAGCCTTTTAGATTAGGTGTTAAAGCTGAGTACGTCACTCCCGGTAAACGGCTTATTGAGGAGAATACTTCTTCGCTGCCCGCCATTTGAGGCACCCACTTGGGGTTTACAAAAGAGCCGGTTTCGATAGTGGACAGGCCGGCCTCAGCCAACATTTCAACCAGCTTTACTTTCACTTCAACCGCGATGGGCTGTGCCTCATTTTGCAGGCCGTCGCGAGGACCCACCTCAACGATACGTACGCTTTGCGGTGGCAGGTGACTCATGACTCGCTGGCCTCAAAATCAAGTAACTCGGCACCGCCGTCTACCAGGTCACCGGGCTGATAGTAAAATGCGCGAACCAGACCATCCTGTGGCGCTCGAATCGTGTGCTCCATCTTCATCGCTTCCATTACCAATAGCGGATCATCGGCCTTAACTTCTGCGCCCGGTTCGACCAGCAAAGTCACCATGGTGCCGTTCATGGGTGCAGTCAAACCACCTTGCCCACCGTCATCGTCTACATCTCCCAGATCGGGCTCGACCAGACGGAAGCTGATAGCGCTATCGGCCGTGTAGAGACTGAAGCTGCCGTCGTGTTCTGCCACCGAGGCGCGCAGCAGGTAACCATCGAGATTGGCGCTGAGCTCACTATCGGAGAGGTTTCCTTGTGCCTGTATTGTTTTACCGTTGCAGCTGATTCGATAGCGAGTGTCGTCTCTCTTACCCAGTTGTTCTACGCTAACGGCATAAACCTGTTCGTGAACGCTAATCTCAAATTGATGTAGATAGGGCTCATTGAGTCTCCAGGCGCTGGGTTCTGACCATGGTGACGTGACATCACCCGAGGCATTGCGCGCCACCTGTGCACGGCGCTCCTGCTCGAGTAACAAATATAGCGCTGCCAAAGGAAGTTCCTGCTCCAGCCTGGCTTCACTGTCGTGAAAAATTTCGCTGTGATGCTTTTCGATGAAGCCCGTATCAAGGTCGGCCTTCCTGAAAGATTCACAATTGGCCAGGTTATACAAAAAATCGACGTTGGTGGTCATGCCGCTAATTCGGTACTCACGCAGCGCACGCGTTAATCGTTGCAAGGCTTTGTCGCGATTTTCATCCCATACGATCAGCTTGGCGATCATCGGGTCGTAATACACGCTGACCTCATCGCCCTGCAGAACGCCTGTATCGACACGCACGTTGGCTGAGGTTTCTGGAGGCTGCAAGAATGACAGCGTACCGGTTACGGGTAAAAAGTCATTATCCGGATCCTCTGCATAGATACGCGCCTCGAAGGCATGGCCATTGAGATTGAGCTCTTCCTGCAGTGCTGGAAGCACCTCACCGGCGGCCACCCGTAATTGCCATTCCACCAGATCCTGACCAGTAATCATTTCTGTCACTGGATGCTCGACCTGCAGCCGGGTATTCATTTCCATAAAGTAAAATGAGCCATCGCTGTCCAACAGAAACTCAACGGTTCCGGCGCCTTCATAGGCGATGGCCTGGGCCGCGCGTATTGCCGCCTCGCCCATTGTGGCGCGCAACTCTGGAGTCATTCCGGGGGCTGGCGCTTCCTCGATCACCTTCTGGTGACGGCGTTGCACTGAGCAGTCCCGTTCAAACAGGTAAACGGCGTTACCATGACTGTCACAAAAAACCTGCACTTCCACGTGCCTGGGCTGGGTCAGATATTTCTCCACCAGCATGTCGTCATTACCAAAGCCATTCATGGCTTCACGCCGCGCCGCTGCTAAGGCTTCGTCGAACTCTTCGGCATTCCAAACCTGGCGCATACCCTTGCCACCGCCGCCGGCAACCGCCTTCAGCAACACCGGGTAGCCCATTTCGTCGGACGCCTGTTTCAGGACATCGCGATCTTGATCGTCGCCGTGATAGCCCGGCACCAGGGGAACACCCGCGGCTCCCATGATTTGCTTCGCAGCAGATTTGGAGCCCATGGACTGGATAGCACCCACGGGCGGGCCGATGAAGACAATGTCGTTATCTTTACAGGCTTCACAAAATTCGGCGTTCTCCGATAAAAAACCATAGCCGGGATGAATCGCCTGCGCCCCTGTTTTTACGGCAGCTGCAATCACCCGCTCATAAACCAGATACGATTCCCGAGACGGTGCGGCACCTATGTTGACTGCTTCATCCGCCATACTGACATGCAGGGCATCTTTATCGGCATCACTGTAGACAGCAACCGTGCGAATACCGAGCGCACGGGCAGTACGAATGACGCGACAGGCGATCTCGCCGCGGTTGGCAATCAGGATCTTGTCGAAATGCTGTGCTGACATGGTTGTACCTGTTTACTGAATCCAGTTGGGACTGCGTTTTTCCAGAAAAGCACTCAGGCCTTCCTGCCCTTCAGGGGAAACTCGTATATCGGCGATACGCTGGCAAGTCATATCGACCAGAGCCTCGTCTATCACCCTCCCCGCCACTTCAAACACCAGTTGCTTAGAGGCGGCCATTGCTGCCGGGCTATTCGTCAGTAAGCAATCAACCAGAGAGGCTACTGCTGCATCCAATATGCCCTCCTCCGCGACCACCTGCGACACCAGGCCAAGTCGAAGTGCTTCATCAGCGGAGAATCGCTCCGCCGTGGCAAAGTAGCGCCGCGAGGCACGTTGACCCATCGCAGCAACGACATAGGGACTGATCGTCGCTGGCATCAGACCGATCTTGACTTCGCTGAGACTAAAAGAGGCACGTTCCGTGGCTATCGCCATATCGCAGCAACTCACCAGACCCACTGCACCGCCAAAAGCCGCGCCCTGGATGCGGGCTATCGTAGGCTTACTCATAAAGTTGAGTGCTTTGAGCAAGTTCGCCAGCGCCCGTGCATCCTGCATATTCTCTTCATGGCTATAAGACGCCATGCGCTTCATCCAGTTAAGATCGCCCCCTGCCGAGAAGCTACGACCATTTGAAGCCAACACCATTACCCTCGCCGCGGGGTCATGGTCCACAGTAGTAAAGGCCTCTGTTAGCTCAGCAATGATCTTGTCATCGAATGCGTTGTGCTTCTGCGGATTATCCAGCGTGACTGTCGCCACACCCCGCGCGTCAATCGCGGTCGTCACAAAGTTTCCGTTCATTAATAGGTCACTCCAATTCCTGGCCTACATTCGGAATACGCCGAACTTGGTCTCTTCGATATCTTTGTTAAGGCTTGCGGAGATTGCCAGGCCAAGTACGTTGCGCGTTTCAGCGGGATCAATGACGCCGTCGTCCCAGAGGCGCGCGGAGGCATAGTAAGGATGCCCCTGGTGCTCGTAGCTATCCATGATGGGTTGTTTGAAGGCTGCTTCCTCTTGGGAGGACCAATCGCCACCCTCGCGCTCAATCTGGTCGCGCTTGATCTGAGAGAGAACACCTGCAGCCTGTTCACCACCCATCACCGAGATCCGCGCATTGGGCCACATGAACAGAAAGCGCGGATCGTAAGCTCGCCCGCACATGCCGTAGTTGCCGGCACCGAACGAACCGCCTATGAGTACTGTGAATTTGGGTACCGCTACCGTCGCCACAGCAGTCACCATCTTGGCGCCGTGCTTGGCAATGCCTTCATGCTCGTACTGCTTACCCACCATGAAGCCGGTTATGTTTTGCAGGAAAACCAAGGGAATCTTACGCTGGCCACAAAGCTCCACGAAGTGCGCGCCTTTCTGCGCCGACTCTCCGAACAGAATGCCATTGTTCGCCACTATACCCACGGGATAGCCGTGAATTCTCGCGAAGCCACACACCAGGGTAGTGCCATACAGCGATTTGAATTCATCGAACTCTGAACCATCAACCACACGCGCGATCACCTCACGCACATCGTAAGGCTGCCGGGCATCTTTGGGAATCAGTCCGTAGATTTCGCTGGCTTCGTAGATGGGTTCTACAGTTGGGCGCACGTCGAGCTCTACATTTTTGACGCGATTTAATCGCCCCACAGACTGCCTGGCAAGCTCCAATGCGTGATGATCGTTTTGCGCCAGATGATCTGCAACACCGCTTATTTTGGTGTGCACATCGCCTCCACCGAGCTCTTCCGCGGTGACGTCTTCACCGGTTGCTGCCTTGACCAGTGGCGGTCCTGCCAGGAACACGGTGCCCTGCTCTTTTACGATAATTGATTCATCTGCCATTGCTGGAATATAGGCACCGCCAGCGGTACAGGAGCCCATAACCACTGCAATTTGAGGAATGCCCTTGGAGGACATAACCGCCTGATTAAAAAAGATATGACCGAAGTGGTCTCGGTCGGGAAAAATATCATCCTGATGCGGCAAGTTGGCACCGCCAGAATCCACCAGGTAAATGCAGGGCAGGTTATTTTCTTCAGCGATTGTCTGCGCGCGCAGGTGTTTCTTAACGGTTATTGGATAATAGGTACCGCCCTTAATAGTGGCGTCGTTAGCAACGATAATGCATTCCTGACCATTAACACGACCAATTCCTGCAATAACACCACCAGCGTTTACCACATCGTTGCCGTACATCTCATGGCCAGCCAGCTGCGACAGTTCCAGAAAAGGCGACCCGGGATCCAGCAAGCCCGCCACTCTGTCACGGGGCAATAATTTGCCACGACTCACATGCCGGGCACAGGACTTTTCACCGCCGCCTTGTTTTACCACCTCCAGCTTTTCCCGCAGATCAGCTACCAGCCCTTGCATATGAGCGCTATTACCGGCGAAGTCTTCGGTACGGGTATTCACTTTGGATTTTATGACAGGCATGCCCGGTGTTCCTTATTTGGTGTCGTTAAACAGCTCGCGTCCAATCAGCATGCGGCGTACTTCAGAAGTACCCGCCCCGATCTCATAGAGCTTTGCATCGCGCAACAAACGTCCCGTGGGGAACTCGTTGATGTAGCCATTACCGCCCAGCAACTGAATGGCATCCAGTGCCATCTGAGTCGCTTTTTCTGCGGTAAATAAAATTACCGCCGCGGCATCCTTACGGCTTTCTTCACCACGGTCGCAAGCCCTGGCGACGGCATAGAGAAATGCGCGGGAGGCGCTCAGCAAGGTGTACATATCTGCCACCTTCCCCTGTATCAGCTGAAACTCACCAATCGACTGACCGAACTGTTTGCGGTCATGAATGTACGGGACAACCTGATCCATGCAGGCCATCATGATGCCAACAGGGCCGCCAGAGAGCACCGTGCGTTCGTAGTCGAGGCCGGACATCAGCACAGCGACACCGCGCCCCTCTTCTCCCAGGATATTTTCTGCCGGGACTTCGCAATCTTCAAACACCAGCTCGCAGGTGTTTGAACCCCGCATACCCAGCTTGTCCAACTTCTGGTGGCGAGAGAATCCGGGGAAATCGCGCTCTACAATAAATGCTGTAATACCGCGGGAGCCGCCGTCAGGGTCTGTCTTGGCATAGATTACGTAAGTGTTTGCATCCGGCCCATTGGTGATCCACATCTTATTGCCGTTGAGGATGTACTTGTCACCCCGCTTTTCGGCCTTGAGCTTCATACTGACCACATCAGATCCCGCGTTAGGCTCAGACATCGCCAGGGCGCCAATATGCTCTCCGGAGCAAAGCTTTGGCAGATACTGCTGCTTTTGCGCTTCACTACCGTTCTTGTGGATCTGGTTAACGCAAAGGTTTGAGTGGGCACCGTATGACAGCCCTACCGAGGCTGATGCGCGAGAAATCTCCTCCATCGCTACCACATGCCCAAGGTAGCCAATATTAGAGCCGCCGTATTCTTCACTGACCGTCATTCCCAGCAAACCGAGGTCGCCAAATTTGCGCCACATGTCCATGGGGAACTCATTGTTCTGGTCAATTTCGGCAGCACGGGGAGCAAGTTCAGCGTCACAGAAACTGCGCACCGAATCGCGCAGCATATCCAGCTCTTCGCCGAGGCCAAAATTCAGGGTGGGATAACTAACAGACATGGAGCTCTCCATTTTACGTGTTCGCCGGCTTCCCGGCTGAAATCTTCTTTAACGCACCATTGCAACGCGCACGTACTTCTTCCAGGCCGGTAAGCAGCTGTTTGATATCCTCGATCTGGGACTCAAGCTGGGCCTGACGCTCATCGACCTTGCTGAGCAAAAACTGGTATTGCTCATAGTTGTCACCATCGGGATCATACATGTCGATAATCTCGCGGCTCTCGTCCAGCGAAAGACCCGCGCGCTTACCACGCAAAATCAGCTCCAGACGAGCATGATCTGCCTTATCAAAAATTCGATGCTGACCCCTGCGAGCAGGGCTGAGCAGACCTTTCTCCTCATAGAATCGAATGGTGCGGGTGGTGACATCAAAATCCCGCGCCAAATCAGAGATTGTGTAGGTGTGTTGCTCAGGCATCATCCAGCTCTCACAAGGTAGCTTGGAATCATAGTGTTAGTTTACGTTAACGTCAACTATCTATCGACATCAAACCGAGCATCCTCCGAGCCAATTACTGCTCCTGGAACCCTCCGTGGTCATGTGCTTCCCGCGCTGCCAGCGCAACATTGCTCGTTACTTTTGGCCCGCAGAATCACGCAGAGACGGTGAATACCGCTATACTCAATGCAACCAACAATAAATACAAAGGTGGAACATGAACGACATCACTGAAGTTGCTAAAAAAGGTTCTCGTGGCGCTATCGTCTGGGGTACATGCGTTACTATCCTGGGCTTACTTGCCATGGCCATGCCTTTCCTGACAGGCATCACAATCGCCATCAGCATAGGCGTTATTTTGCTGGCGACAGGCATCGCTCAAATCATTTTCGCGTTTAGCTCAGACTCATTTGGCAACGGCGTCATGCGCTTTGCCTTTGGACTGCTAGCCGGCCTCTGCGGCATTTCCATGATTTCGCAGCCCGGCGCTGGCCTGGCCACCATTACCATGATTCTGGCGATTTGGTTTGTCATCGATGGCGTCTGGGCCCTGGTGCTCGGATTTCAATGGCGACCTGAAAAAGGATGGGGCTGGATGCTATTCAATGGCGCCCTGGGCATTGCTCTTGGGATAATGATCTATCGCCAGTTTCCAACATCAGCGGTCTGGTTAGTCGGCGTTTTAGTGGGTATTCGTTTGTTCTTTGCCGGTTGGACCATGATTGCGCTGGGCTCAGCGGTGCGCACCGTCGCCAAGTCCGCAGAGAAACTGGAAGGCGCCTGATTCACCGGCGGCTGACCTGGGCGTTACCGATAACTGCCGGGACGCCCGCAGTGAACTCCGCAAGGGCAAGCGACATAAAAAAGATAAGGACTGAGTAAAATAAGGGCGATCGGCATAGGTTTAGCGATCAACAAGCACCGTGCCCGATGAAGTTGGTTTAACCGCCCAATTGACGTAGCTACGCAGCTCAGCTGGTTAGAGCGCAGCATTCATTCTTCTGTCGCTTCCGCCTCAGGAGAGATGCCCGCGAAAGAAGGCAACCATACGATCCCAGGCTTGTGAGGCGGCCTCTTCGTCATAACGCGGCGTCGAGTAGTTATGGAATCCGTGCCGGGTGCCAGGATAAACATGCATTTCATAAGAGACACCTGCCAGTTTGAGCGCTTCCTCAAACTCAGGACGCATCGCGTTCACCCGCTTGTCCTCTTCGGCATAATGTACCTGCAGAGCTGCCTTGATCTGCACAACCTTTTCAGTCTCGGCCGCACTGCCGTAAAACGGTGCACCCGCCTGAAGTTCATCACCCATCTCAGTGGCAAGAAAGTTGGTGGTACCGCCACCCCAACAGAACCCAGTTGCACCAAGCTTTTTATTGGATAATGAGTGAGCTTTCACAAAGCGAGCACTATTGAGCATATCTTGACGGAGCTTAGCCTGATCCAGTGTTTTCTGCATTGCACGCCCGTCATCATCATTGCCCGGATAACCGCCGATTGGCGCCAGGCCGTCAGGCGCGAGCGCCAGAAATCCGGCGACTGCAAAGCGCCGCGCTACATCCTGAATATAGGGGTTTAGTCCTCGGTTCTCGTGCATTACCAGAACGGCGGGAAACGGCCCGGCACCGACCGGTGCTGCAAGGTAGCCTCGCATTTTTCCAGAACTCCCGCCCGGTGAAGGATAATCCACCCAATTAGCTTTAATGCGCTCATCGGTAAACAAAACCTCTTGCGCGTCTGCATAGTTGGGTAGCAGTGCCTCAGCCATGGCGATTGCCGTCGCTCCCGCGATTGCCATTTTCCCTGCGCGCCGGAAAAACTCACGCCGGTCTATGTGGCCGTGGCAATACTCGTCGTACAGTTCGAAAACCTGATCGTCGATTTGCTCTTGCCGCATGCTAGCTCTCCTTTTCGTCTTTGAGATACAGCTTCACAGTGACTACATATTCACTGCGCTTAGAATAGCCGGTCACTTTGCGAGTAGAAAATCAATTCAATTGGTTTCCGCCAGTAAATAGGGCCCGCTCCAGCGATACTGTTTACCATCAACTGTAAGCTCATGACGTTTCGAGGACCCAGGATCAGTATTGACAACAATAAAGACAAACGATTGCAGCTCAAGGTCCTCTATTGCAACCGCAGTATAATCATCACTGTCATGAATCACTGTTACCCCGGCGAGCGCACTCTTAGGATTGACCGACAGTTCCGAAATAGGGCTATAGCTTCCATGTGGCTCGATCGTCGCAGCAAAAACGGTATCGCGTGCCTCGGGCCTGCGGATAATCAGCGCAGCATCCCTGCGTAAATTTTGTTCGGGATCGTTTGCGCCAATTCGCGCAAACAGCAGTTCATCGCCCGATTTCGCTGCAGCTGTGAGTGTGTAGAATTTGTTCTTTACCAGCCAGTTGAACTGGATAGCATCCGATTGCGGCATGCCTTTGCCTTCAAGATAAAGGTGTTGGTAACCATTGACTGCACCCATTGCCTCTAGACTTTGAGGCGACTCATAATCAAAGTTTGTCTCCATTACCTGACCCATAAAATAGTACGGCAGGTCATATTGATTTTTGCTGCCAGATACCAGTTTGATAATGTCTAGAACCACAGGCGTGGCCAATATTGTCGGCTTAATAATAGCCATGGTCCGCTGCATGCTGGTTTCCGGATAGGCATTGCTCTCTATCGCGCTGACCACTTGAATGTCTTCGCGAGAAGCGTCAAAAAAATGCAGCTTGGAATGAAACTGACTACCGGTTGCATACTCCCCATTGAAATGTGAAGTCTGGTTTTGCGTAATGGTGTTATGGGCAATGGATTGCTTGGCCCAGGTTTGATTCTCAGGCAGGTAATTACCACCGCCTTTTTGCTCGACGTTGACGAAACGAACAAGACCATAGTCCTGGATAACCTCATCACCCTGGTCAAAGAGTGAAAAAGACAACTTGTCATAATGCCCATGGCTCAACCCTTGCGCGGCATACTTAAAAACCACAGTCAGGTCTTCGTTACCATACCGCAGCACCGCGACACCGCCCTGCTCTCCATTCGGGCCATCGGCAAGGTTGATCGATTTCTTAGCAAACGGTTCAGACTTGCCGTCACGAATGTCCATAGCCACAGACAAGCCGGCCTGATCCAGGAGCACTTGATTTTGCTTCATCGCAACACTGAGTAACTGGGGGTCTTTATTCCCATAGTGATAAGCGATATCGACAGCTGTCACCAGGCTTGGAGAATAATAGGACATCCCCTTCTGCCCATCATTCAGCGGAAAGAATTCTCCGTCGGAATCGGAGAGATTCAATAGCGCGTTCACGCCTTTAAGCAAAACATTATTTTTGTGCTCAAAAACCTTCATTTCAGGTTTGGCATTGTGCATGGCCAACCCGAACATCAGGAAAGGGTACATCGCATAGCGCTGGTAGTATGGGCCCTCGGTATAGTAACCGTCGGGCGAAAACGGTTCCTCCAAATTCGCCAAAAAACCTGCGCGCTGGCCCTCCACCTTTATGAAACCACCATCATTGTCTTTCAGCCCAACTTCCAGTCCGTCATCTTCGATGCCGTAAAGAGCCCGTTCGATCAACTCCTCATCGTTCATCACTAGCCCGATCATACCCACAGCGGCATTACCCCAGGTGCTATGGTTATGTACCCGATTATAAAACTGCGGGTTACCAATAGAGATAAAGTCAGCAAAAGGCCTGAACAGGTTATTGTTAAGCAACTCCCTTTCTTCCGGTGCCAGCCAATCGTAAATCGTGTCGTATGCCTGTGCCATATAGAGTAGCCAGTTGCTGTCATTCAGGCACTGCCAGAACAACTTTCCACGTGCATATGACCGCTCCTTGGGATGCACAGGAAGGTTCTTATACATGGCTTCGTACTGCATCAGCATGTCCCGCACATAACGGGCATACTTTTCGTCCTCGAGGATCTGGTACAAGGCACCCGCTTTCTGCGCGAGCACGAAATTTTTCTTATGCCTCTCGTGGGTGTAACCGCCGGAAAAGTCTTTTGGGATTGGAGTATCTATGCCCGCTTCTATTTCAGCATCCACTTCCTTGCGCACGCGTTCAAGCGAGGCATCAAATAGTGGCACCTCGCCAAGGTTTTGGCGTATATCCGCCACTCCAGCCTTGGTTAGAATCAGCTTCGGATGATCTTGGGATTGGACTTCAAAAGAGGTAACTGACAAAAGCAGCACGCACACGGCACCAACTGACTTGAATATACGCATTATTTTCTCAATGGTTGGATGGCATGGCACTGCGGGGAATAATTGCGCCTTTGTGCTGAATCACGACGGACGCGAGCCTGTGTCCAGATTCTGCCGATGCGCTAGGTGATTGCCCGGACAAACGTGCAGCCAGGTAACCGGCATTAAACGAGTCTCCTGCCGAGGTAGTATCGACAACCTCCACCTTCCTGGAACTGACCAACTCGCGTTGGCCCTCAACCACGACGAGACAGCCGTGCTCACCCATCTTCAGAACGATTTCGCCAACGCCCCAAGAGCGTAAGCGATCAACGATGCTGGCTTGATCACTTTCACCAAATACTTCCTGCTCATCTTCAATCGTTGGCAGGGCTAGATCGGTGAGCCCATACATCGACTCGTACGCTTGTTGAGTTTGCTGCAAGCCAGACCAAAGCTTAGGACGATAGTTGCTGTCGAATGCGACCTTGCCTCCACTACGGCGGTAGTCTGCCAGCAATTCGAATAAGCGCTGCCTTGAAGCCTCGCTGTAAATCGCCAGAGTAATGCCTGACAGGCAAATCCATGCACGGTCCGCCAGCTTCGCAAACAAGGCCTCTGCAGTTGCAGCATCGTCCAGCAGTCGTTTGGCAGGCGCATTGTCACGCCAGTAATAAAACGAGCGTTCTCCCAAATCATCGGTTTCGATCAGGTACATGCCCGGCACGCTGTTAGCTTCGTACGCGACCAGATCGCAAGCGACACCTTCACCACGCCATTGTTCCACCAGCCAGGTGCTCATTGGGTCATCACCCAGGGCGGTGACAAAGTCCACCGCAATACCTTGACGGGCAAGATACACTGCCGAATTCAACGTATCGCCGCCATACGACAGGTTCATGGGCAGGCTTGAGCTCGCCAGTTGAGAGTCCTGCCGGGTGAGCTCCAACATACACTCACCTATCATTGCGATATTCTTTGCCATGGCTAAGAGTCGTTACTTTTCCAGTTTTAGGAAGTAATCAAAAATTTCCGGGACGTTACCGGCCCCCATGCCCGCATCCACGGCGCTCTGTAGATTAAAGGACGTACCTTCGGCAATCTGCGCTCGTGTACCCAGGTCTTCGACCATTTCCAGAAAGTAGCCCAGGTCCTTGTTGGCATTGGCGATAGAAAACCCAAGATCACTGACACCGTCAACTGCATAGTTCTTACAGAACTGCATGAAAGGCGAGTTTGAGGGTCCCGTCGACATGATATCAAATAGCTGCTGACGATCCACACCGGCGCGATCGGCAACCGCGAAGGCTTGCGACATCGCACAGACGGTCGTCATGCCCATGAAGTTATTGATTAGCTTGGTGGTATGGCCCGCTCCTAAAGGGCCCAGATGAAATACGTTCTCTCCCTGTTGCTCAAGCATTGGCTTCACTTTTTCAAAAGTGTCGGAATCACCGGCTGCCATGATATTGAGTAAGCCGTCCTTAGCATGAGCTGGCGTACGACCTAGCGCCGCATCGATCATTCCCGCGCCTTTGGCCGCGAGATCGGCTCCGATTTTTCGGGTAGATGCTGGAATAGAGGTACCGAAATCAATTACCACAGCGCCCTCCTTGATTCCGGCCAGAATACCTTCCTCTCCATAAATCAGAGATTCCACGACCGACGAGGTGGTCAGGCATAACATCACAATGTCACTGGCAGCTGCCAGTTGGGCTGCAGAACTGGCTGCAGAGCCGCCACGCGCAACAACCCCAGCTACCGCGTCCTGGTTCAGATCGAGAACAATAGGCTCGTAACCACGGGTTTGCAGGTTCTCAACCATATTGCCCCCCATGAGGCCAAGGCCGATGAAACCAATTACGGGTTTGCTCATAACTTACTCCTTACTTAATAACTGTCCGGGATTGCTCAGGAGAACAAGAGCCCACCATTCACATCCATATTTATTCCAGTAACAAAAGCAGCTTCGCTGGACGCCAGGTAGCTAACCGCGTCCGCCACTTCAGCGGGTGCACCTTCGCGCCGCAGCGGGGTGTTACCGGCTATCGCCTTTCGTCCTTCTGGCTTACTGAAGGTATCGTGGAACCGGGTACTGATGACGCCGCAGCACAGGGAATTGACCCGAATGCCTCTTGGTCCAAGTTCTTTTGCCATGGAGCGAGTAAAAGTCATTACTGCACCCTTTGACGTCGCATAAGCGCAAGCGCCAGGGCCACCTCCATCCCTGCCGGCCTGAGAGGCGAAGTTAACGATAGAGCCACCCTCGCCCATGTGTGCCACCATTGCTTTGGTGACCAGAAAAGTACTGTTTAGATTGAGCTGAATGACCTTGTTGAAAAAATCGAGGTCCATTTCATCGATGGTTTTACGGGCGACCATGCCTCCCGCTACATTGACCAGAATATCGATTGAAGCACCGTAGGCCTCCTGCGTAGCTGCCATGAGACGATCCACATCATCCTGCGAAGTCATATCGCCTTGAAACAGCATTGCCTCGCCGCCCGCGGCCTTAATTTCAGCCAACGTTTCTTCGGCCAGGTCGTGACTGCCGTGATAATTAACCACCACTTTGGCACCTTCGGAGGCAAGCCGCAGGGACACTGCCCTGCCGATATCCCTGACACCACCGGTGACGATTGCAACTTTATTCTCGTGCTTCATATTTCCTTCTCTTGGCAGAGGCCAAACGCGTATAAGTGAACTTCAGCTCAACCGCAGCAAGCCATTCAACTAATTCCTGGGTCGAAGTGGTTCAATTTTGGGACACAGTATCCAGACGCTGGCCATAGCCGCTACAGCGAGGGAAGCCCCAATCACAAAGGCGGGCGTGTAATTTCCGCCGGAGGTTAACCAGGGAACCAAAGCCGTCAGCGCAGCAGCGGCGAGTTTCGCTGCCATGCCGGCAAAACCGGCTAACGTGCCCACCGTTTTTCCGCCAAAGAAGTCACTGGGCAAGGTCTGAACATTGCCAATGGCAGTTTGGAAACCAAACAAGATCAGCGCCATCAGAAGAACCGCATTCACGGGCTCACCAGGATTGGACATTGCCAGTAGCCCCGGCAACATGATCAGACAACCCAGAGAGATAGTGACCTTTCTGGTGCGATCAACCGACCAACCGGACTTAATACGGTTCTGGGCCAGTAAACCACCGAACCAGGCACCGAACATTGCGCCCACATACGGTACCCAACCATAGATGCCGATAGTCTTAACATCCATGCCATACACTTCAGAGAGGTAGATCGGAATCCAGAAAACAAACAACCACCAAATCGGGTCGATCGCCGCAGAAGCAATAATCACACCCCAACTTTGTTTGCGGGAAAGCAGCTCAGAAGTAGAAGGGTTATAACCTTCACCGTGGCTGCTTTCGTCTTCGTCCACCGTGTTCTGTTGGCCAGACAAGATATATTCGCGTTCCTCGTCGGTTATCCAGGGATGCTCCTTGGGTGGCGCTTTAACCAAAACCCACCAGGGAATCAACCACAGCAATCCCACGAGTCCCACCAGGACGAAAATAGCCTTCCAGCTGAAGTAAACCGTCAAAAAAGCGATCAGCGGTATGGAGATGATGCCGCCAATTGCCGCACCGGAATTAAAGATACCCTGGGCAAGGGCGCGCTCCTTGGTTGGGAACCATTCAGCGTTGCCCTTGGTCGCCCCGGGCCAGTTGCCAGCCTCGGCTACACCCAATACAGCACGAAAAATACTGAAGGTGACTATTCCGCGTGCAAAGGCATGAGCGGCGGTTGCGAGCGACCAGATACCAATAGAGAGGGTAAAGCCAATGCGAGTACCTACCCAATCAAACACCTTGCCAAATATGGCTTGGCCGAAAGCATAGGAAAAAACAAAAATCACAGAAATGAATGCGTATATTTCCTTGCGCTCATCGTCCGTTTTATCAGGATAAAGGTCGGCACTAATCGCCGGCCACAGAACGTTCAGCGACTGTCTGTCGATATAGTTTATGATCGTAGCGATGGCAATTAGAGCGATCACCCACCAACGAAGATTCTTCATTTTCATTGTTCAGGTTCTCCGAGAAAGTCTTCTCTTACCGGGCTGAACACGTCGATCAACATGCCGGCCTTTTTGCAGATAGCACCGTGTGGTGCATTGGGCTCCATGAAAAAGCAATCGCCTTCAACCAGCGTACGGGTCTCATCGCCAACAGTGACCTCGAACTCGCCGGCACCCACATAGGTAACCTGCGAGTGAAAGTGGCTGTGGAGGTAACCCTGGCTCCCCTCTTCAAACCAAACCTTGACCATCATGATCTGGTTATTGAAGCCGAGAATTTGCCGGGTGATGCCCTCATCAACTTTTTCGATGGGCGTCTCTGCACCCATTAAAAACGCGTTTGTTTTCATGCTCATTTTTCTGATCCCATCCGGGGCCTAATACCTGCGCTGGCCCAATCTATTGCCAAAAACTACCTGACGGTGTTTTTCTGAATCACCGCCGTATTCTCCAAATCACTGTTCAGTTCCCTAACCACCGGTGACGGCGTGGCGATAAACTCATTACTGCTTATTCGGGTTACCGGCTCCGCTACCGTATGGAAAATTCGTATCGGTGCGCTGTCACGGAACTTATTGCCATTAATACTGGCGACCTGCACGCCATGCAAAAGCACCGAGGCAGCAGACTTGTTCTTGCTACCCCTGCCCACGTTGTTCAAGTTGGAACCCGTAAGCAGGAAGTGCGGGCCAAAGGTACTCTCGTCAGTACCGCCACGGTAAAGGTCAACCAACGCTCCCTGAACATCACTGAAGTGGCTATCGGTAACTCTCACGTAGTCCGCGTTAAAGATGCCGTAGTCATCTCGCTCCTTGTCCAGACTGAGGATTGCGCCACTGACATTGCTGAAGCTGGATCCGATAATGTCCACACTGTCAGCCATCGTGCTCTTGGACACGCTCATGAAATTAAAAAAACGATTGACATCAAGGTCAGTAAATTTGCTATCAACGACCTTCACCTGGTAGTTGACCAGCATTGAGTAACGACTGCTGCGAATAACCGAATTACCGACCATATCGGGCGCACTCGCACCAGACACAGATAGGCCGATCAACTGCAGACTGCCCCCGTCTGCGATCTCAAACAGGGTCGAGCGCTCGAACTCGATCCGAACATCGCTCTCGGCTCGCAGTGTTAGTGGTTTGTCGATGATTAGAATCTTACTTGCCAGATAGTCTCCCGCGAGGAGATGAAGAACATCGCCTGGCCCTGCCTTTTCAATAGCGGCCTCGAGTGCACCGGGAGCCGGCTTTAACTCGATTGCGCGCCCTGTGTCGAAGCGTACTGAAGATTCCCGCTTGGGATACCAGGATACCCCCGTCTGATTTTTAGCCAGGACGCTGATTTCTGGACTCGCGCCTATGCTCGCAAACTCTTCGGAAACCGGATAAAGCAAACCGTTTTTAGATCTCTTTACCTCAATTTCGTGGCTGGAAAAGCCGCTCTTGATTTTGGGGTCGCCAACCTTGTGCAGGAGATTGTTATCAAACCGGATACCACTGACATCGTCATAGAGCGTAAAAGTGTCACGTCCCTCCTCATGGAAAATAAGGTTGTGCTGGAACGTGCTATTGACCGGTTTGGCTGAACGTTCGGCATCGCTGCCAGCGGCGAGCTGGATATGATCAACATTGGCCAGGGTATTGTTCTCGATCAGCGCCTCATCCACCTGGTGATAGCGGTTAATAGGTGAATCTGGCACACCATTCATAACCACCAGGCCACCGCCGAACCGATAACCGGTCAAACCTTCGAGATAATTATTGCGAATAGTCTGGCGCTTATTAATGACCCGGATACCGCCGGTATGGGCAACACCATTACCCAGGAACACATTTTCCTCGACCACATTGTCGTTACCGTGACGTAAGGTGAGCGTGCCCTGCGATTCGTAGAACAGATTGCCACGAACCACATTGTGACCCGATTTTACCGAGACAATCTCCACCTCGCCGTCGCAGCGGTCGAAGTAGTTGTTTTCAACACGGGTGTAAGAATTAGTGAGTGAGTAATGACTGGTGCCAATGCGCAGGGTTTCGCCGCCGTTGGAACCGAGCACGGCCCGAGGCCCAAAGTAGTTATAGTCAATCTGGTGGTAGTTCTCCTGGCTGTCTTCAGAATCCAGACGCACCGCCATGGTTACCCCCCGATTGTGCTTGCCTTCCAGGTGGTTATGGTCAAAGCGATTGTGCTTGCCGTACATGGAGACCCAGTAGTCCGTTTCGTAGCGCTCAGGATTACTAAAATTATCAATGACCGTTTCGGTTACTCGACTGTGATTTGCAAGCTCAGCCTTGTTCTTCCTAAACGAGATCACCGCATCGGTTGCGGTGTAACCATTCTTGAAAACCAGCCCGGAAACAATCAAGTGGTCCCCCGCTAACCTCAAGTTGGACTGGCCCGAGAGAATAACTTTGCCTTTTTCCTCTGCGGTCAAGGTAATGGGCTGCTCGTCGGTACCTTGTCCTTCGAAAACGATTTCGAAATCACGCCAGGTACCATTCGCCAGCACCACAACATCGCCTGGCTCCAGTTCAGCGGCAAGTCTCTGGTACTCATCCTGATTGCTGACCAGATGTTGGGCAGCATTGGCACCCACAGCTGTCAACAGCAGTAGCGCCGTGACGCAACAGCGTATGGCGCGCAGCACTGCAATGCCGCTAGGCACATTGAAAGGCGTGATGGAGAGATACTCAGCCAAAGGGTCTGTCCTCGCTTACCCTCGCCGGACAGGGAAAATCTAGCACCGTCCGGACGGGAGTCTGCTTTTTGTTAGATGAATTATGCAGTGCGAAGAATGTTAAATAGGACTGATATTTATGTCAACCAAATTGGCAAATATAAACGTCTTAAATTGGTAATACACAAATGCCTGAGACTGAAAATCAAGGAAATGCCGATCAGAAGTCGGTCAAGCTGAGTTTATGCTGCGCGAACGCTATTCACGATGACTGGGAGCATCCTCGCCAATCAAGCGCTGCTAACTGCGAGGCGATGCGGCCTTTGGTATGCGCAAGCTCAGTTTCGGACGGCAGCGCTGTTGTCGGAATCAATAATCCGATCGGACGAAAAGCGCTCACGAGTGAGGGACAGCTGCTTGCGAACCTGTGCCACAGCCTCTTCCTCGGTGGCGGCATGCAATGCCTCTATGCCCCTGGCGAAATGCTTGCGCATGGCCATCCTCGCACCACTGGCATCGCGCCTAACAAGGGCATCAACAATCGCGCGATGCTCTTGCAACCGGATCTCAGGTGCCGGAAGGCAAACTGAGTGATGTGCATTCCTTATATGGTCCAAGGCCTCTTGCGTATCCCAGAGGCTCTGAATCAGTTTTTGAAGCATCTTATTATTGGTTGCTTCAGCGATAATGGCATGAAACTGTCGATCGGCACAGTCAGAACCCAAGCCAACAAAACTGTTCTCCTCGCCCATTTTGACCAGCGCTTGCTCCAGGGCCTCGAGCTGCTCTTCAGTAATCAGAGAGGCAGCCAAAGCTGCAGCTTCGCCTTCTATTACCACCCGGGACTCCAGAAGCTCAAAGGGGCTAATATTCCCGGCTGGTCCAGAGAGCCCCGCATTCGCAGTGACGTACATACCTGAGCCAGTTTTCACCGCGACCTTGCCGATTGCCTCCAGTGCAATAATAGCCTCTCGAACCGTAGGCCGGCTAACATTGAAACGCTCGGCCAGCTCTCGCTCGGCTGGCAGGCGACTGCCCACGGCGTATTCACCTGATTCGATAAGTTGCGAGATCTGCTCTACAACCTGCCTGTATAACCTGTTTCCACTCATAAGACTGCTCTTAACCGATCTCTGGCGATCAACCGGGGCATCACAAGCCCTGCGTTGAACGATCCCACCGATCTTCATCTAGCCGCTACTGCCGCTCCCATTTTGACAAGCACTGGAGACATTAGCTCTAACCGCTGAAGATGCTTTAGTGTACTCCTGCAGTGCTTGCCACCGCAATTGGTCAAACAATTTCTTTGTAGCCTCGCCTTCTGCTTTGAAGACAATCCGTCGCTACCCTGGCAAAAAAAATGACCTCTAAGTCAGGTATCCGGTTTGAACCGAAGGCCCTTACGTCGAGGTCGAGAGGGGTATGCTCATCGATTTATCATGTATCCAAAACTCCAAAAAAAAGGGCGGCACTTCGTCACTCTATCGACTCCTGTGCCACCCCGAGGCGCCCACCGCAAGGGCTAGAAACTGGTCTGTATTGCTAGACAGCCTGCGTTTGTTTTGCGTCCGTTTGCCCACAAGGCCATACGAGCAATCCTTTGGTTACATACGATAAGCTACCCCGAAAGTGATACGGCGGTCGGTAAGACCCTGGTAGCAAAGCAATGCACCTTCGTTCACGCAACTTTGCTCCACCTCTTCCTCGGTGATGTTGATCGCTTCAAGCAGGAAACTGAATTTCTCCGTAATCTGATAGGCGATACTACCGTTCAGCTGTGACCTGTCTTCCTGTACTACCGGGAAGCCCCAGGGGAAACTCGAAGTACTGCCAAAGTCAGTCGAGCGATAACCTTCACGCCAGGTGTAGCGAAGGCGAGCGGACAGGCCATACTTTTCGTAGTAGCCGGTGATGTTGTAAGCATTTTCTGACAGGTCTTCCAGCGGGATTTCCATTGTGACCGTGTCAGTTGCACCCAGCGAATTAAAGATCGCTGTAGGACGACTGAAAGCACTGTAGTACTCATCGCTACCATCGAACTCTTGAGTGGTGTAGTTAGCAATGAAGCCAAAGCCTGAAGCCCAGCCCAGTTTGTCCTCTAAATCACCGAGGTCATACTGGAAGGCAAGTTCCCAGCCCTTCTGTGTTGTATCACCTGAGCCATTGATAACCTGAGACGTTGGTACACATACGCCCGGAGGTGTACCGGGAGGGGCGAACACGTTGGGATCTGCAATGGGGTTGAAGATACCACCGTTTTCACAGGGTGGGCTGGTATCGCGGAATCCATTGGAATCTTCAACCGGATCAGTATCCTGACGGGTAAAGAGTCCGGAGCGATCCTTGTGGAAGTAACCTACACTTACCACAGCCCTTGGGGCGAAGTACCATTCAACCGCCAAATCAAAGGATTCAACTTCCTCTGGCGTAAGCCCAGGATTGCCCAACTCAACAGCAGGGTTGGGGCTCGTATCAAACGTGAAGGAGGTAGACAGGTCGTCGAAGTCAGGGCGCCTGATATCTTCACCCCAGGCCCCACGAATCACAATATCGTCGGTAACATTTGCCGCCAGGTTGATGCGCGGCAACCAGAAGTCGTAGCTCCCCTTCGTCGTCGTCTTCGTCACTTCCTCGTTGGTCACCGTGTTACCGGTAGAGGCAACGTCGGTATCGACGTAACGCACACCGATGTTACCCATGAACATTCCCCACTCAAAGTTGGCCTGGGCATAGAATGCGTTGGTTTCTTCTTCGATATCGAAGAAGCCGCTAGTGCTGGAGGTAGGCGAGTCAATTCCACCCGCTGTAGAACCCGTGTTTGCCTGGTGCTCGGCAATGGCAGCGTTCAATACGTTCTGGACTTGACCCGGGCTGCTAATGGCTTTTCCTGGATCAAGAACCAGGAAGTCAGGGAAGAACAAGTCCCTTCCATCGGCATCATCGAAGTTATCAGGGCCTGCCGAGAGTACGCTGGCGAATAGATCACCAGAGGGTGAATCAGCCATACTTCTCAAACCATAGTTTGAACGAATCTGGTTCTGGAAGCTGCTGGTCTCGTTGTAGCGATAACCGAAGTCGACAGACGTCAGTGCCGAGTCATCGAAGAAGTAAGATACATCAAGGCGAATTGCATCCTCCTGATTCTCAGCTTCGTCCTGGGTCTGGTTGAAATCGCGCAGACGATAGTTCGCAGGATCAAGAAGCTGATCTCTTGTAGGCGCGTTGGCCTCACCTTCCGCGATACCAAACGTCAGCGCACCCCCCGTCAGGTCGTACTCGATTGGGGTACCGTTTTCATTATTGTCGCCAATAACGGTATTCGGGTTGATAAAGTTCAACGTCGACAGCACGTTCGGAGTCGTGGTCTCGTTTTTGGAGGTAGATATCTCTGCACCAATGCGCCAGTTGTCTCTATCCCAGTTACCACCCAGGGCGAAAATACCATTCTCGGATTTACGTGAGTTGGTGTCCGTTGAAAGACGCAGGTTAGGGTCTAGACGATCGTCATTTTGTGCGGGTATTACGCCACGCACCGCCGCCTGAATACTGCCCAGGTTCTGACGTCCATTCTCACCAGTCAGCGAACCAAAATTTACGTTCTCGAACTGGCTCACCCGGGCAACGTCTTTTTGGGTACTGATACCCGATGTTTGTACCCTTGAGCTCTCTTGCTCTTCATCCTGGTCGGCATAAGTTGCGTCGAAATACAGCCTCAACTCGTCAGTCGGCGCCCATTCAAGGGTACCGGCAAAGACGGTAGTTTCCCGCTTGTAATTATCATAGTCCTGCACAAAGAACTGGGCAGGCAAGAAAGCGAAGTCAGCACTTTCGCTGGCCCCTGCTTCTACCAGGTTGTCGCGGTCAGCACGTGGACGGAATGCCCTGACGTCTTGCTCGGTATAGCTAATACTTGCAACAGCGCCGAAGGAGCCATTGTCGGTATCCCAGTTGTTACCGAAGGTGCCCGATACGCGTGGAGACAGATCACTGGAGTCCTCCGAGAGCGAACTGTGCTCTCCCTGCAATCGCGCAGCCACCAATGGCGCGTCAAGATCCAGGGGTCGAATGGTTTTCAGGTTAATGGTACCGCCAACAGAACCTTCAATGGTTTTGGCTTCGGAGGCTTTAGTCACCTCGATGCCGGAAATGATGGACGCCGACACGTCTTCGAAGTCGATGCCTGTGCGGCCAGTGCCTGAACCAGTCGTCGAGACACCATTAATTTCAGTACGGTTTGCGTTGGTACCACGAATTTGCACCCCAGAACCCACACCGGCGGTTCGGGTAATCTGAACGCCGGGGATATTTTCCAGCACCTCAGCAAGGTTCTGGTCAGGCAGCTTACCAATATCCTCAGCCTGGATGACTTCAATCAGATTCGCCGAATCGCGCTTCTGATCGAGTGCATTTGCCAAAGAAGCGCGAATGCCGGTAACAATCACCTCTTCCAGAATAGGCTCCTGTGCAGCGGCAGCCGCCTCTTGCGCTGAAACAGTCGCAGAGAATGACGACACCAGCGCAGCGGCAAGTGACAAACTGAACGGTGCGGTTCTTGATTTGGTTCTAAATGATTTTGCAGGTGTGACTCGCATTATTATGTGCTCCATGTGTGAAGGTGTGCGATGACGAAAATCTAACCAACCCATACATATTTGTCAAATAGTTTTATATTACCAATAGTTATGAAGTGGTCTTCTCTCTGGTTAGACCAGAGCAAAAATAGCCCAACCTATTGATTTTTATGTATTTAATATTTCAGCTCACCGCGCTTAAAACTGTCGGAACAGCGAGTGAGACACTTGAATAAAGACTGATATGGTTCGGAAACTGAGCTACTGGCGCAACATTTCGTATTACAAAATCGTCTAACAGGGGAAATTTACCAATAATCAGTTAGTGCATTCGCGGACCTCTGAACGAAAGGCCAAGATCAAGCAGCTGGGCTTTACTGGACTGTCAGCAATGAAGAGCGCAGTGACAACGGGATGATTATGCTAGTCCGACAGGGCCAGCGCGTGATAAGCCTGCCCGGTATCGCCAAACAACCAGATCAGGCGTTCGCAGTGATTAGCCGCCGCCAATAACTGCATTCTCGACGCGGCATCCATCGATTCATCCTCCGCCAGATAGGCCTTGCGGACGCGCGCCATACCATCTTCAGAAGTCATCTGCCCCAAGAGTTGCGCATCGATCTCGTTGTGCTCTTTGGCAACATCGATCAGCGTGAGCAAGATTGCATCGATGCCATCGACTGCAACCCTGGCAAATCGTTGTCCCCTCGCGGAGCCGCGCAGAGCGGACAGCTGGACAGACAGTGCCTGTATTTCCTGATTCGCGGTGGCCAGGCTGCGCTGGATATTGAGTACGGCGTTTAGCCTGTCATAAAGCGCAGACGACAGCTGATGATGACTGGAAACGTCATGCATCGCTTCCTGTATAACCTCATCCAGGCCTCCGAATGACTCCTTGAGACTGTCCATCTTCTTGCTGCCCCGATCGTCTCTCATAGCATCAAAACTCAGCGAGAGAATGTTTAGCAGGCGGGTCTGCTCCAGCTCAATCAGCTCCATCGCATTGTGGGGGTCGTCGCCTGTGTGCTCAAGCAGATACTGTGGCCGAGACAACTCCTCTTCCGAACTTCGGGGAAAAAAGCGAGAGAGAGTCCTGGTGCAAAGCCCAATACAGGGAAACGCAAGCAGCGCAGGCACCGCATTAAACATAAGATTTACGAGGCCCAGCTGTATCGATTCACTGCTGGAGAACTTAGCTGCCAGCGCCATCATAATTGGAATATCGGTGTAGATCTCGACAAAAAAAGCCGGCACCAGGAGCACCGCACCCAGCAAATTGAATGTCACTTGGAACATAGCGACTTGCCGGGACTCGCCCCGCAGGCTATTGGACAGGAAGTAGGTCAATGCCGAGGAGCCAACCTTTGCACCATAAGCAATCATGACACACTGCTCCAGGCTGAACAGGTCCGCCTGCAGAAATGCCAGCGACAGTATCACCACGGCCAATGCAGACTGCACCACAAAGCTGAAAACGGCGCCCAGTAAAAAACCGAGGACATAGGACCCCTGACTGGATGCCAGAGCATCTTTGAACCAGGCCATTTCAGCCATGGGCGCGATGCCGGCCTGGGTGGTATTGAGCCCCAGAAACAACATACCAACACCGAAAGCGGCACCAGCAGCGGGCCGCAATGACCCTGACGGATCGCGCGAATAGATCATTCCGGTAATACCCAGCAGCAGGAATACCGCAAGCTTCACGTCAAACACTAACACCAGTACGATAATGCCGCCGATCAGGTTGACCCCTATCATAATGGGCAAAATCTGGCGCACAGTCAGCATGCCCGCCCGCAACATACCGATCAGGATAAAGGTGGCTGCGGCAGCACTCTGGGTGATGGTTATAAACAGGCCTCCCCAGAGCACTCCCAAAAATGGGTTGCGCGTCCAGGTCGCCACCTTCTCTCGCAGGCGCCTGCCGCTGAGCAATTTCAGGTTCTCTGTCAGCAACTTGAGGCCGACAAAAAACAGCCCAAGGCCACCCAGCACCGAACCGAGTACCAGTAACATAGCGTTAGCCGTCCAGCCCCAGCTGTTCGCTGTCGTAGACATCGAAGATGGACGTGAAGCCGGAGATATCAAAGACCTCCTGTACAGTCTCGTTCAAGCCGCATACACGTAACTTGTTCGATAGCCGCTTGGCGGCGGTAAGCAATACCCTTAACCCGGCGCTGCTGACAAAGCCTACCGCCTCAAGATTGACCAACAGGGTCTGTGCACCATCGTCCAACAGCGCTATCAGCGCATCCCCTGCGATTGCCGACGTGCCGGTATCAAGGTCGCCACTGAGACGGGCGACGGTAACGGCGCCAATCTGTTCGCTTGTTATTTCCATTAAGGGTGTTCCTTTATCAAGACTGCAGTTGCTTACGCAAGCTAACAATATTCAATGAATTATTCCGCTGATAGCTAAACTCGTCCATCAGGTTCATCACCAGGTGCCTGCCCAGCCCGCCAATAGCTCGATCTTCCAGTGAGGCGCTTGTGTCCGGGGGAGGGTCAGCAAAAGGGTCAAAAGCGACACCATCATCTTTAATTAAAATCATCAGCGCTTGCGCCGAGAGTGACAGGTCGAGATCAATCTGGTGAGTTTTGTCGTCTTCGTAGGCATAGGAAATGATATTCGCAATCATCTCATCGAGGCATGTTGCCACTTTACGCTGCACATCCAGGGTCACCCCATGCGAATCGAGGAAGTGCCTGACTTCAGTAACAGCTCGACCTGCTTCTTCGGCTCGATTGTTCAGCATCAGCGAAAGTGACAGGTCAGCTGCGCCACAGAAGCGGATACACAATACCGTTACATCATCGGCCTGGGGTGCATCTCCCTGATATGCCCAAACCGGGTTCAGCGTTGCCTTAACCGCGGTTTCGGCCACGGCATCATCCTGGAGGGATTCAAGTGTCTCTAAAAGTCGGTGCTCGCCATACAGTTCACGATCGATATTCATGGCTTCATTGATGCCGTCGGTATAGAAGTAAAGCAGATCGCCAGGCTGCAACACCAGCCTGTCCTCGCCGTAGTCCAGATCCTCTATGGCGCCGATAATTGGCCCATGACGCGCATCCAGTCTTTCAATTTCTCCACCGCTGCGACGCAGTAAAGGCGGATTATGACCGGCATTGGAATAGGTCATCTCCCCGGTATTGATATCCAGTACGGCCAACAAGATCGTGACAAACATACAGGAGTCATTGCCAACCGCCTGTTCGCCATTTACCTGTTCAAGAATACGGGCCGGGGAACACTCATGTGCAGCGAATGATTTAATCAGGGTCTTGGTCACGGCCATAAATAATGCCGCTGGAACGCCTTTGCCCGAGACATCACCCACACAGAAACAAAGCTTGCTGTCGTCTATCAGGAACATGTCGTAGAAATCACCGCCCACCTGCTGGGCAGGATGCAGCGTGGCAAAGATATCGAAACTTTGGTGCTCGGGAAAAGCGGGAAACGTCAGCGGCAGCATGCTCATCTGAATTTCGCGGCCAATATTCAGTTCACTCTCCAGACGGTCGCGCGCGGAGCGGGTCCGCTTGAGGGTTTCCAGGGAATCCTCCAGCGCAAAATTCTGTTCCCGCACCTCCTGCATGAGTTCATCACGCGTCTTTTTCTGCACAAGATTCTGCAGCCCGGCGATAGCGTCGTTATCCAAAGCACCTTCAAAGGACAAAAAGGCCGTGGCGCAACCCTCTCGCGCGTCGACTTTATCGAAGAACGCCGACAAGCGCAGCGTCGAAGCCTCCGCCTGGTCTCCACGAAACTCCATCGCCAGGTCGCCGCTGTACCCGCTTGTGTTGACACGAAGAACAAGAACAGCTCCAGCACTGCGTCGGTGCAGTTCTTTAGCCACCGCCGACGTCACCGCCCCCAATCGACTCGCCGTTACAGCGTCGCCCAGCAATTGCGTGGACACGCTGGCCACTTTCCGGCGGGCAGCGGCGATAGCGTCTGCGTTATCCAGATTTAATTCGCCAAGGGTGATCACGCCGTATACCTCAGTACAACGCAACTGGCATCGTCATGGGATTTACCAAAACGCTCAAGCAGAGTTCGGGCGACAGTCTCCGCCGCTTGGTATTGCAATTGCGGATAATCAGACAATTCAAATCGATCCCGAATACCGTCCGAGTACAAAATAAAGACATCCCCTGGGCTGAGCTTTATACAGTTGGGTGACTGAGACCTCAGGGTATCCCCGAGCAATCCCGGGTTGCCCGTCATACGGCTTTCCCGTGAGCCGAACATACGACCCACTATGTTGCCTACCCCACTGTAATGCAGCTCACCGGAATCGGGATGAAAAATGGCAACTCCAGCCGCAGCGCCCAGACTACCGCGTAGTTCTTTGTGCAGTGCCTCGAGAATCTGCGATGGGTCCTGCAGTGACAGGCGCGTCAAAAGACTACCGGCCGAATAGGCGACTCGACTGGCTTCGTAGCCATGACCCAGACCATCCACAACAGCTAGCAGAAGAAAGTCAGCTCGCTCAATGATCACCGCCAAATCGCCGCTGGCACGTTCACCGCGACAGGGTACAAGTTTGGCGGCACAGTCCACCTGAGGATGCTGAGCATGCTCATCGCAAACCCGCAGAGGCCTCATCACCGTACCTGGCCGGACCGCTCGGGCAGTAAAGCTTTGCTGGCGCGGTGGCTCCCGCCACTTAACCACGCTGACCTTGGTTCCCTTGCCCGGGGCCGATTCAATGTCAAAAGTATCCATCAATCGTTTGACGCCGGGAAGCCCAAGCCCAAGCGTGCCGCTGGAACTGAAGTGATCTCGCATCGCGTTAGCAATGTCTGGAATACCCGGGCCGCTATCGGAAGCCACAATATTGAGGCCGTCCTGGCCTCCCTTGGCAACGCTGGAAAAGATAATTTCTCCGCGACCAGCATATTTGAGGATGTTGCGGGACAATTCCGATACGGCGGTTGAAACAGACTGACTATCCAGGTTTGTTAGGCCCTTTGCCTTGCACCAGCGCGCCGCCTCAATCACAGAGCGCGTTGCATCAGCCTCACAGGTGATGCGAATACGCGAGGACTCCGCACCCTCACTCGGCATCATTACTCTCATTCGACATTTCGGCGCTAGTCTCGTCGTACTCACCCGCGTCTATCAACAGAAACGCGTCATCAAGGCTGCGGCTCGCGGCCAGCTTTGATACATCCGCATCGAGGTCGATCAGCGCCGATACCACTCCCGGTCTCAAGCCGGCAAAAACAGTCTCTGCTCCCATCAGGGCGGCCATACGCTCAATTTTACGCAGCGCCGCAAACTCCTCTGCATCCATAATTGAGACCCCTGAAAGGTCGAGAATCACGCCGCGAGCGCTCTGCACCCTGAGGGCCTCAAGCAGATTGTCCGCCAGCTGCTGTATCACCCTGTCGTTCAGGTCCACCTGCACCGATGCGACGAGACACCCCATCGCACGCTGGACAGGGACTGAGGCCTGGTTTTGAGCGGGACTCATCTCAGCCGACTGCCGTGATTTCCATGCCGAGCTGTTTGAACGCAGTAGCCAACGCAGCCTTCATAGTGGAGGTTGTTTTGACATCACCCACGTCGATGCCCAGATCCACAATGGTCTGGGCAATAGAAGGTGATACACCAGAAATGACACACTCACACCCCATCAGGCGTGTTGCGCGGGATATCTTGATAAGGTGATTAGCGACGGCCGTATCTACCACACCGACCCCGCTGATATCGAGAATGAAAATACGTGCCTGAGATTCAGCTATTTTTTCCAGCGTGGCATTCATCACATCCCGCGCCCGTTTTGAATCGATAATGCCAACAATTGGCAGCAACAAGATACCGTCCCAGATGTGCGTGACAGGGGTCGACATCTCCATAAGAGACTTTGCCTGGGCCGTCAGCGTGTCCTCAACCATCTGGTTATACGTGTCAACTACAATGGCGGTATCAAGATGTGTTAGCTTCGCCAGCGCGGTATTGAGGGCGAAACGGGCATCGCCGCTTTCCACTTGCCCCTGGGCAATCTCACTGAGAAGTTCGAGGAACTTGTTCATGCCAGCAAAGTAGGTGTTTAACGGCAGGCCAATACGCGCGTGGGTCTCTCCTACGCGACGTCGGCGTTCCAGGTAGTCCTGATCGACCTGCGCTGCCATAAACTCATCCCAATAGTTCTCTTGCACACTTTTTACGCGCTCCAAGGTATTGCTATCGGGAAAGAAAATTTCGAACTCTGGCTGCGTACGCAACCAGTCATACCACTCTGCGATGACCCTCGGCATCTCGGGCTCGACCGATTTGGAAAAACCCCGAATAGCCTCCAGGTCCCTATCGGCTATTCCGTAAAGTTCACAGAGAGCTTCCGGGCTGCTGGTATCGTGAGGGCTGCTGACGTTCATCGGGTTTTCCTGCTATCGGTAAAGAGCCGAAATTGTAGCACGATAACCCTCGGGTATTGTTGCGCATCCAACTCGACCGCTCGTATAGGTGTGGCCATCAGTGAGGCGGATTTGCGATAATGACACTCAAGCTTCAGATGGCACCGCGAAATGGAAAACGATAACAAACCGCTCGATGTGGGAACCTCTTTCTCCGCGTTCGCGATCGCCGCATCCATAGCCGCTCTATTGGCGCTGGCACTGGGTTACTACCTCTACAAAAACCTGTCCTCTGAGACCGAGTACGGCGAGCTGGTCATCGCTACAGGGCCTGATAGCGGCACCTACCATGCGCTAGGCGGAGCACTGCAGCGTGTTCTACAGCGCTCTGGGAAGTTCAAAGCCGTCACGGTTCAATCCACCGATGGCAGTTATGACAACATGCGCCTGCTGCAGGGGGACTCCGAGATTGACCTTGCCTTTGTCCAATCTGATGCTTCCCCAAGCACGCGTGCTAGGCTGCTTACTGATCTCTATGACGAAGTGCTTCACGTGCTTATTCGCAAGGGAATCGCCGATGACGTCCAATCAATCTATGACCTGGACAGCCGCCGGATATCCCTGGGAGCCGAGGGCTCGGGAACCCGTGAACTGTCCCGTAACATTATCGAACACCTGGGGATAGAGCCCTCTGAGGACCGAATCGCGACGCCAAAACAGGCAGTCGACGCTTTACGCAAAGCTGAATTGGATGCCATTTTCATTTTGGCGCCGATGCCCTCAGAACTGGTTTATCAATTGGCCCGCGAAGATATCATCCGTTTTCTACCCATCGGCAGTTTTAATGTCGAAGGTGATGAAGCCGCGGCACTGGAGTTGGTGATTCCGGGCGTCCAGAGACAACTCATTCCTCTAGCCACATACCAGCGGTTACCACTCAAACCTGTCAGCACCATCGCCGTTTCGGCCCTGCTGGTTGCCCGGGAAACCCTGGACGCGGAGATGGCAAGGGAAGTTACAGAGACGGTATTTGGCTATCGCGCTGGTGAAGCCGGCCTGGAGGGGCGGGAGCTGGCAGTCGCTCGCCAGATTCGGGAAAACTATGACCCCTCTGTCTCAACCATCCCGTACCATCCTGGCGCAATCGCCTACTACACCAGGGAAAAGCCACCGTTTTTCGTAGAGTACGCGGAGGCACTGAGCCTCGGCGTTACACTGCTTCTTGGCGTGTATTCGATATTCGTTGCATTTCGGGAGCTGCTGCGCAGACGCATGAAAAACAGGGTAGACGCCTACCTGGTGCAGATTGAGCAGCTGGTTCAAGCACGCGACGAGCTGGACGCCGAGGGGCTGGCTCAACTGCGCTCTGAGCTAGGCACATTACGCCGATCCGCAATCGCCGACCTGGTGGAGGAGCGCCTGCTCGCCGACGAGGCATACCAAATTATGCAGCGCCATATCGGCGAAGAGCTAGCGCTGATCAGCGAAAGCGAGGCGCGACTGCAATCTGCCTGATATAGCACCTCAAAACAATCACGATTACCATCGCGCGGGCTTGACGAGCACCGGTAAAATCGGGAAAATGCGCGCCTCTTCGAGGGCCGTCTGGTTCCGAACTGATAGTGGCTACGTAGCTCAGCTGGTTAGAGCACAGCATTCATAATGCTGGGGTCGGTGGTTCAAGTCCACCCGTAGCTACCACTTATTCCTTTTTAAATCAAATATTTACCCGCAATCCCTCGCTGACGGCAACACTCACTTCGAGCCAAAAAACAGTACAGGTTTCACATAGGTTTCAGTCCTACTAGCTGCACCTAGGTTGAATTCACCTTATCTAAGGCGAGACGACTTCAGTTCGAGGCTCCCTCTTCGCGCTCATCCAGTATCGCCTTGATTAGCGGCAAGCTCAGGCCACTTTCTGAGTCACCACTTTCTTCAACTTCTTTTTCTGTGCGGTTTTCGTCATAGGGGTATGCATCGTCGTTATCACCAACACCGTCTCCATCAGTGTCCTTCGATTCCGAAGGGTCATCCGGAAAAGCGTCTCTACTATCATCAACGCCATCTCCATCACTGTCCTTGGATTGTGATGGGTCATTAGGAAAAGTGTCCGCATTGTCCCCTACTCCGTCACCATCGCTGTCGAGCGACTCAGACGAGTCATATGGGAAGGCATCGCGATTGTCTCCGACACCGTCCTGATCAGTATCACGCCATTCAGATGGGTCATCCGGGAACTCATCCAAATTATCGCCAACGCCGTCATCGTCCACATCAGACCACTCGCGATCATTCTCTGGGAATGCATCGGCATTATCACCTACGCCATCTCCATCCGTGTCCGTGGTCTCAGTTCGGTCATTTGGGAAAGCGTCCCGGTGGTCCTGTACCCCATCACCATCTGAATCTTTCACAATTTCTTCCGGTGAGTTACAGCCTGGAGCGTTGCCACCTATTAATAAGTTGGAAACATCGTCAATGTTGTCTCGGTAGTCACGCTCATCATCGACAAGAAAAGCAATAGAACTGCAGTCAGACAAAGCTGGGTTCGAATTTACAGTTAGGTTCTCTACTCTTTCCAAATTCTCAAGGCCACTTAAGTTCTTCAGAGCGGGCATTGACTTCAGTGAAAGGAATTCAAGCTGTTCGGTTCCAGCCAAAGCGCTTAAGCTTTCGATCCCATTCACCATTTCATACTGCATATCAGGCGTGCCTATATACAACGCAGAACCTAATTGATAGTTTTCGAATCCGTCGAGATTTTTTAGGTTTGGATTGCCTTTGAGCTCAAGCGAATCAATAACACTACCGTCTTTTAGCCCCGATAAACTCCTAATTTCGCTGTAAAATATTCGGAGCCTCCCAATCGAACTACCCTGCAAAGTAGACCCAAATTGAAGATCACTAATGCCAGAATTACTTATCGTCAAATCTCTACCGACTTCTCGGAGGGAAGGGAAGCTAGTAAGTTGGGAGGCATACAGAATATGTAGATGCCCAACTCTCTCAAGACTAACAAGTCCCGAGAAATCAACAGCTCCAGGGGTGTTGTAATGATGCCAAAAATAGGCCCACCCAGTAACTTCGCGAAGAGCAGAGAGTCCGTCAAGGTTCCACGCAGAGGCTCCTTCACTGAAATGAATACGTAAGTCGCCATCAATCACTTCGCAAACTTGGCCACTGCCATAATCTGCTTGAAAGTTGTTAATATCTTCTTGACTATCCAGGTTAATAATTGATTTATCGTCCGGGATTTGACAGTAAGCAACCTCGTCCCAGCGCTCCGGATCTTCCGGGTGGAAGTCTGAGTTATCGCCTACGCCGTCGCCGTCGCCGTCTACCCACTCGTTTGCGTCATCTGGAAAAGCATCACCATTGTCGCCATAGCCATCTCCATCTGAATCACTACTTTCAGATGGATCATTTGGGAATATGTCCGCATTGTCCCCAACACCGTCCCTATCTGTATCCCGTTGCTCTGTCGGGTCGAATGGGAATACATCACGGTGATCTTGAACTCCGTCGCTATCGCTGTCGGGAACAATTTCTGACAGCGAACTACAGCCCTCTGCGTTGTTGGCAATGGATACTGAGCCACCAACATCTGGAACACTATTTTTCGGATCCGTCCCGGTGTATACGTCATCGTCCACAGAATCAAGAAGGATGGCCAGCGCACTGCAGTCATTTAACGAGTCATTATTTGAAATCACCACGGAGTCGTAGATAGCATCGATATAGGAAAACCCGTTCAGGTTTCGCAGCGATGAGTTACCGGTGACGGTAAGTCTAAAAAACAGGCTGGGTTTGTAATTTACCAGACCATCAACATTCGCCAATTGAGCATTGTTTTCGATTCTCACATTACCCGAATAGCTACTATCCGTCTTTCTGACATTCGACAAGCCATCTATATTCTGTAGATATGAGTTGGATAAGATTTCGATCGCACTACCCACTCCTCTCAAGTTAGCAAGACCGTCTAAATTACTTGCATCACTGTCAGAAATGACAAGTTGACCGCCAATACTCGTTAGCTTTGTAAGAGAATTAACCCCAGTAACGGAATTGAGACCCATGTACGATCCATTATTGGTTAAGTTCTTAAGCCCCGATACATCAACTCTCACTTGCCTTTCGCTGTTGTTGTTTGGTATTGACAGCCCACGGTCTATTTGAACTATCTCCGAAAGCCCGTCGAGGTTTGTAATCGACCCCCACGGCGCACTATCAATCCAAAGGGTTCCCTCAATGTGATTACAAATCGCACCCCTTCCGTAAGTAGCCTGGAAGTCGTCCACTTGGGACTGGTTTGAAAGCTTTATATCAGGCGCACTGCAGGCCACTAGCTCCTCTGGCTGGATGTATCGCACTGTTGCATCTAACGCCCCTTTAGCGTCAGCCAGACCTACTCCACAACCTTTACTGGGACAATTGGTATCATCCCACGGAAAATCTCTAGCGCCGCTTTTAATCAGAGATTTGACTTCACCGGGCTCGAGATCCGGATTAATGGAAAGCATCAGAGACGCAAGACCCGCCACATGCGGAGCGGCCATACTCGTGCCGTTCTTACAGCTCAATATGGGCGCTTCAGCGTATGCGATTCCTTGAACGCCTAAGGAGATAATTTGCTGGCCATCGCAAGAGTCGTCTGGCGTCGGATGGTCACCGCCAGGCGCCAAAACGTCAAGATTAGACCCATAGTTACTAAAACTAGAAAGTTTCCCAGATCGATTGTGAGCACCAACAGTGATTACATTTGGGCAATTGGCTGGTGCGTAGCCAGCTGAATTCGAACTGTCATTTCCAGCGGCCACGACAACAACAACCCCAAGCTGATCAACCTGATTGAGCACCGCACGCCAATGTGCGTCACAAACACCCGGAGCACCTAGACTCAAGTTGATCACATCCGCAGGATTATGGTTTATCGGCGCCCCTTCGATCGGCAATCCTGCAGCCCAAACAATTCCGTCGGTTACATCTAATAGTGTCCCACCTCTGTTGCTAAGCGCTCGCACTGGCAAGAGCTTTGCTTTCCAGTCCACACCTGTCACGCCTATCCCATTATTCGAAGCGGCGGCAATAGTTCCTGCTACGTGTGTTCCATGCCAACCCGAGGGCTGCAATATATACGTTCCATCGTCGATCCAATCTCCAGGATCTGTTGCATCGGAATCACGACCGTCTCCATCATTACCTGCGTAGAGATCGGTGATCATGTCATACCCAGGTAGAAGCCTAGTTGGATCAAAATCAGGGTGGTCGTAGCGAATTCCAGAATCTACAACCGCGACAACCACATCTTCTGAACCGGTTGTATAGTTCCAACCTTCAGATAGGTTCATTCCATTGTCTGGATAACCCTTAAAGTGCCATTGGTACGCGTCAAAGTATTCATCGCTTGGGCGGACAGCCATTAACTCTATCGGGTAATTAGGAACGGCGTATTCCACTAACTCAGAATCAGCAGCAATTTTCTTAGCAATCGTATTCGCCTCATCGATGCTTATATTCTTACCCAGCCCCACAACATGGGCACCCATAGCAGCACCGCGCTTATAGGTAAGATCTTCCGTCGCCAGCGCTGACAGCCGAGACATGGCTTTGGAATTTAAAGAACGCTTGCCGTTGTGCATCGCAGTAAGCAATCCTTTGCTGCGCGCATGGTCCTCGTTTACTTTGATAATGATCAGGTCAGTGCTTGCTGCCTGAGTAGGCACGACACCAGTTTTGGACACCAATACAGACGGTGCAGGCGCGGGTCTAACGCTTTGCGCGACGGCAAAGCAGCTAGTCAGTAGCATGCCTAGTGTTGCAGCTTTTAGCGCAGCTCTAAAAAGACCAGTCATAACAACCACCCACATTCAGAATGTATTAGAAGAAAGTCGCCACTCAATTGGGCCGAAGGGGTACTTCGTGGTACAGCGCAATTCTGCTGCCTCAACTTTCGATTTTTTCCTATACAAGACTAGTCGCGCATGTCTGCATAGGACATGGCAGAGGACGACAGAACAGTGACTATTCACGCCAAGATATTGCCACCCTATTCTAGGGTGGCTCGCTTATGCAGGATCGCTTTGATCAATGAACAATTAAGGCCACTCTAGAGCTCATTCAGAGCGCTCATCCAGAATCGCTTTAATAATTGGCAAGCTCAGGCCGCTACTATCACTGTTCACGGAATCTTCATCCTGCTCCGGGCTAGACCGATCAGGATCGTAAGGGTAGGCATCTCCGTTGTCGCCCACACCATCTCCATCCGTATCTTGCCATTCGCTAGAATCATTGGGGAACTCATCCAAAGAATCCTCAACGCCATCACCATCTGAGTCTTTGGAACGTGTAGGATCTTGAGGGAATTGATCCGCATTGTCCCCAACACCGTCGCCATCAGAATCTACAGATTCACTGGGATCATCGGGAAAAGCATCTTCGCTATCGGGAACGCCATCCCCATCACGATCGGAAGGCAGGGTTGACGTGGCGATCGTAAAATTGACCATCTTAGGAACACTAAAGTTGACGCCAGTTAATGCCACTGGGTCGAGCACACTGCCATGAGCAGGCTCCAAGTTGACGCGGTAGTTAACGTCAGAAAAAACCGCGATCTCATAGCCACCTGACTCGTCAGTAGTCACCATCACTGAGGTGTAATCAATGTTTATGGGGGCACCTGAACCTGACTCATGTGAAGCGCTCACAAGCACCCCGGCGATGCCCAGACCTTCGCTGTCTACGACTCGCCCGCTAATAACAATGTATTCGGGCATGGTGATGTCCAGGGGCACATCGCCATCAATCACAACGTCCCTGAGTAGCGGCCTGGTCAGGTCATTAGCCATTGGAAATGACCGCTTTGCGGTTGAATAATAACCGGCGTGAGCCACTCCCCCGTATTCGAATTGAGAGTATTCAACGCCGGCGGCGTATGTCCCCTGAGGAAGATCTATTGAGTAGCTCTGGCCAACCAGGGACGCTTCGAAAATATCAGGTGTTCCTGAGCCAGCTGGATCATAGGCCGTACCAACGTATATCAGCACATCCTGAGCCGGCAGAGGAGCACCATCGGAAAGATAAACGCTGCCACCAACTGAGCCCGGAAACTCTACCTCCATTGTGCCGCTCAATGTGTAGTTGTGTTCTGATGAAAATTCGCTAAGCTCAACGCCAATGTAGCTCTCGCTGGTGTAGGACGACTCTTCAGGTGCATTGAGCGAAATTTGGTAGCTACTATCGGCGAACACGGCCATCGCATAATCACCCAGTTCATTGGTAATTACGCTTACCGATGTGTAGTTAATGTAGACCGGTGCACCTGCGCCTGATTCGTGTGAGGCACTTACTTGTACGCCGGCGATACCCAGACCTTCACTGTCTACGACCCGCCCGCGAATAACAATGTATTCGGGCATGGTGATGTCCAGAGTCACATCGCCATCAATCACAACGTCCCTGAGTAGCGGCCTGGTCAGGTCATTAGCCATTGGAAATGACCGCTTTGCGGTTGAATAATAACCGGCGTGAGCCAATCCCCCGTATTCGAATTGAGAGTATTCAACGCCGGCGGCGTATGTCCCCTGAGGAAGGTCTATTGAGTAGCTCTGGCCAACCAGGGACGCTTCGAAAATATCAGGTGTTCCTGAGCCAGCTGGATCATAGGCAGTACCAACGTATATCAACGCATCGGTCGCTGGCAAAGGCACTCCTTCGAATAGATAAACACTGCCCACAAGCGTTCCAGGATCAGGAACTATCGGCGGCAATTCGGTAAGGTATATGTCTTGCAACTTGTCAGAGCTAGCAATTTGAATAGCATTGTTCTTGGATACTGCGAATAGCGAGTCTGGCTCGGGAATGGCATTCAGATAGTATTCACCATCTTCCACTGGAAGCGCATATCTTCCGCTGACATCGGTCACTGCGTCCGCAATTAAAATACCGTCTCCGGTCGAACGTAACTCCAGAGTTACCTGAGTAAGCGGCGCGTTATTGCCATAGACGACACCCGAAAGCGTATAACCCGATGCGCGTGCCGGGGAAAGGAAAAAGCACAGTAGCAGGATACAGACTGATAACAGACCATTCGAATTCATGCTTTTCATCTCAATTTTCACTTTTAGTAGTCATCCGGGACATCCATGTCCGGCCCAATATTGACCGGGGCCTTCAGTTCGCTGGATTCATCGAGATAGGCATAATCAACGTCCAGGTCGGGGCCGATGTTTTGCACTGCCTCGCTTTGGCTGAAATCTTCCGCAATCGCATCGGCATCCATCGGCTCGCCGTGATCTACCGGCTCTTCGTAATCTGACGCAAACTCAGAGTTGTCGGCATCCATATCAGCACCAAGATTCACGGGCTCGCTTTCTTCCACAGACGCATACAGGTCATCAGCGTCCATATCCGCACCGATATTGACGACAGTCGTGCCGTCCGGCGCTTTTTGAATAGCGACGGACTCTGGCTCAGCTGTGGCAGCATTTTTAGTCTGCCAATCTATAGAGCTAGAAGCAGGCTCAGCGGTTGCTGACGGAGCGTCGGTTGCAACCGCATAACTTCCGGGTGCGTCAGGATCGAGCTCTACCGGCTGCTCAGACATCGACCAATGGAGGGCGCCGATGATAGATACTCCGCCAAGCCAGATTACGAGCATTCGTGGAGAAATCATTGATCTAGCCTCTATTTTGCTAGGTTGTCGACGCGCTCGGCGAAGCAGTAGCCATTGTGCTTCTTGGCGTCGTTGACCAGCACAATCACCTGACTTTCAGTAATCAGCGACAGCTGAGCTGCCTCCATCTTATCGCCACCAACCTCTGGCGAGTTGTAATGACCGCTGCAGCTAAAGCTGACCCAGTCAGGCTTGCAATTTAAACCTGTAGCAGAAAGGCTGGGAGAAATCATGGCCATGCAAGTTCCCCATGCGCCATCCTGAATCAGAGTTCGGGTCACATTTGCTTGATGCCATTCCTGAGCGCCCATGGCTGGCACTGCTACCATTAACGCTGCAATAGATAGAATTTTTTTCATGATACTTCTCTCCTTTGTAGGATTTTGGGCTTGTGTAAGAACGATACTGCCAACTAGCTAAAGACAACATGCCCCCCAACGACAATGTGATGACATATCGCGCCATTTCAGGATTAGGGGACCCGTGACATGCTCAGAGGGCACTGCCGGGTTAGTCGGCACTTACAGTCCCAGGCGAGGTTTTATTGCAATTTTCTGACTATTTTTGATTAAACTGAGGGTCTAATCGGCTTTTAGATTGTTTACGGCTAATAGCCGATAACACCCATGCAAAGACGAGGCTTGGCCTAATCAGCCCAGCTGGTATCCGATAAGTCATCTTCCAATGATCTCTCGCGAGTCGATTGCGGCTTCGCCTGTCCAACCCGCTTCTTAGTTACAATAGATTCTTCTGTAGTAGATGGGTTCTTCTGTAAGGAGTCTGATTCACCGTCGCATGGAGTCTCCATACCTTCGGCTTCTGGCTCATACGGGTAGCTGGATATGATAATCAGTCGCCCATTCTTCTGACCCCTACCTTTTCTGGGGCGTTCGTCGCGAGCGAGCCCAATGCTCCTCAGCTCCCGCATCGCTTTTCGATACCGAGTAACGCCGATACCAAAATGCTCCTGCACTTGCTTGGGACGGACAGTCCAGTCCTCTGGCATGGACAGCAAGTAAGCATATACGGCGAGCGCTTCGATCTGGTCAATGCTCTGCAGAATGTGCGTCGGAAATGCAGTGTAGCCGTCCCCTCGTTGACGAATAACAGTCGCCGTTACATATTCAATGGGCATTGCTATCTCAGGACCCTATCCGCGCATCAGTAGTAAAGTCCACCAAGTGTGCATCGAGGTAGGCGATAAGACTGAATCCAGGATAGAGGACCTGCCCGCGTTTCTTGATGTAGGCAGGGCCACTGCCCAAAGCGCGATGACGTGCCAGAGTCGGCTTACTTTCCCTGAGCTTTTGGGCGGTTTCCAAGGCGTTGTAAAGGCAATCAGGGTCTATGCCATATCGTGTGGGTATGGGTGAATTCATCTACTGCTCTCCGAGGCCACGTGCTTGCGTTGGATTACAGATTGCTGGTTGTGAATGCGATTGTGTAAGGACAAATCACCGCGAAATAAACTTCAGTAAAGTGCCCCCTGCTTCTGGCGATCCTTATAGCGCCTGGCGAGCTTTTGTTGAAGGCCCTCCTCAGTATCTATGCTTTGCAGAGCTTCGCTCAGAAAGCGATAGAACCGCCCTGCATACCCATTTTTGATATCGTCCCAATAAAGCGTCGCCTCGTCATCGGGATACCCTACGGCAAACAAATCCATCAGCTGATTTAGCAACCAATTGCGCGGATAGACGTCTTTACGCGGCACGTTGGGAAGTAAATCGTCGACTCCACGGTACTCAATTGATGCCCCAGAGTGATCTTCAACCGCTCGTAAGGACGACACCAAATCGATTCGACCAACAAGAAGGTATTCCAGATAGTCAACCGGGTGCGGTGGGTTCTGGGTCCAGGCTGTCGCTGCAGTTGACGATGGCGGAACAAGCGCACGACCCTCAAATACTTTCACTGCCTCAGCGTGCTTGCCATTAGGATCTGGCGGGAGGGAGAGAAGTTCGTCTGGCAGCTGCCGAGCCAGCCTTAACGTTTTCTCAACCGATTTGAAATACTGCTCCAGTGTCTTTTTAAGCTGGCCCCTGTCAGGTAGCTCTCCATCGCGGATTGTCGGCCAGTTGCGCTCTATCGCGTGCAACTTGAAGAGGAAGGCTTCCCTGCGGCTTTCCGCGATATCGAGGCGCTCCAACAAGGTATCGTCGCTCACCTTCCTTCGACCTCGTGCTCTACTTTGGTTTGTGTTAACGCAGCCAGGTTATCTGGGTAAACGCCAGCCTGTCGGGCGATAGTGTCTGCAATCAGCTGGGAGGGAGCACGAAGACGTTCAACCCCGATATTGATATATCCGGCTGTGACATCCCGATCAACCGTCGTGTGATTCACCAGCGCTTTGATGGCGTAGGCAGAAATGTCCAGAGACTCGGCAATAGTGATAAACGTCCGACGAAGGCAATGGGAAGAGAAGTACACGCCGCTCTCTCGCCTCACCAGTTCAATGAAGCGCCTGGGATCATCCAGTGGAAACAGGAGATCACCAGGATCAGTCACCGCGAGGCGACGTCTCAGAACCTCGGCCAGTAGACTGTTGATCGGCAAAGCCAGGGGCTCACTACTTTTGGTATCTACAACGGTTAGCACACTGCCTACCAGGTCGACCTGATGAGCTCTGAGAGCAGTAGCCTCCCGTCGCCGACATCCGGTCAACAGCAAAAACAACAGGTAGTCCCTCGCCAACTCCGCATCGCCACGCTGTTGAACCTCTGGGAGCCTGAGCACAGCGTGATACCAGTCCGCCATACGACCGGGTGGGATGTAAGTGGTTCGCCTTGCTTCCCGATTACGCACCGTGCGACGGTCGCGACGATTCGCCAGTGGCCACGCAGGGAAAGCAACCCCGTTCAGCTCTGACTCTTCACGAGTGTAGTTCCAAAGCAGGCGCAGGTGATCGAGTGCTTTATTGGCCTGCACGGGATATTTTTGTGATATGTGGCGATGCCGGCCTTTGATCGACTCCCTGGTCAATCGCGCCAGTTCATTGTCCTTCCAATCACTGAGGTGAATATTGATAGAGCGGCGGTAGTTCTCGACAGTCGCAGGTTTCAGATTGGGTGAATCGGCGAGGTAGTTATCGAGCGCAGCCTGAAGGGTCACTCCTCTTTGCGCGGCCGCTCGTTTGGCTGATCGTTTAGCCGTAGCTTCCGCCTTGAGGCGATCATTAGGGTTGATGCCCTGGCGTAGTTCCGCGGCGTATTGGTCAGCCAAGGCATAAGCCTGGGCAAGCGGCACCTCACCGACCCGCCCAATGAACACGCGACATTGATTTGGGTGGCCCTTGGGTCGCTTATAAACCTGAAACGATTTCGCCCCGCTCGCTTGCACACGACAGGAAAGATCAGGATGCGCACTATCGCGTACCGTGTATTCTCCGCGCTGAGGGACGGACAGATCAGCTAGGCGTTGCTGAGTGAACTTGAGCTGTTTGGGTGGTGTCAAGGTAGAAACTCGCATCAATCTCAGGTTTCACCCAGGTTTCAGTAGAATGAAATCGAGTGATACCACATGATACGGAATTAGCCTCACCAAGAACACTACTTCTACAACAATATCAGCATGTTATGCCGATAATACTGAAAATTCACAGTGGTAGCGCGTGGTGAAAAAAATCCGGTAGACAGCATTCATAATGCTGGGGTCGGTGGTTCAAGTCCACCCGTAGCTACCACTTCTCTTTAGCACTTTTTCTTTATTATTCATGAGCTTAGCGCATATTTTCGACTGCGCAAGATTGGTCGTTTTTTGGCCGATTTCGGCTGGGGCCCAAATGGGGCCCATATTGGGCCCAAAGTGCGCCCACCCCAATATTAGCTTCTAGGTCCAAGCACATCTGACCCCGGATTCGTTCACTTCCTGTTTCCACACCTCGAGCACTATCCCCCGAAATGTGCTCCAAAAATTCCCTGCACAAGCGGCGGAAAATCCGGGCCTACGGCCCAAATTTTCCGCGTATTAGGTGGGAAGGAAATGCATGTTTTCGAGCTCACTCCCTGGCGGTAATTGTCCGTTTCCCATCCGCCAGCAGGCATTCGCAATCCATGAAATGTTAGGTCCATAAGGTGATCAACAGGGCATGGGGCTCTACCGATCACCCGATCGCTAGGAGCGAATTATGGACACATTTACCTATCTCACCACGGATGAGCTTTCCGATCGTATCAAGTACGACGCCCGGACCATCCGCAACCGCCTGAAGGACTCTGTCCTACTGGAAGGCATTCACTACATCCGCCCATTTGGTGGCCGCAAGATTCTCTACCTCTGGGAGCGTATCGAGAAGGATATGGCGCGCCCCACTGCAACCACCGCCTTGATGGCGGGCATTCAGTAAGGAGCCGACCATGGGATCAATCAGATCAAGGCGCGGCCTCCTCTTCATGGACTTCCGATATCGGGGAGTACGCTGCCGCGAGTACACCAAACTGACCGACAAACCTGCGAACAGAAAGCGCTTGCAGACAATCATGGAACGCGTGGAGGCGGAAATTCTGCTCGGAAGTTTCGACTACTCCGCCTACTTCCCCAATTCGGACCGCGTAGCACAGTTCAAAGAGCACGATGACCGGAAAACTCAGGTCCAGTCAGACACTCCACCTTTCAAGAATTTCTCTGAAACCTGGTGGAACGAAAACGAGGTCAGCTGGAAGCATTCCTACCGGATAACCCTGCGAGCCTCGCTGGACAAGCACATCCTGCCTGCATTTGGCGATATACCCGTCAGCCACATCACCAAGGCGGACATCCTGGCCTTCCGGGCCAACCTGGCCAAAATTCCTCGCAAAGATGGTAGCCAGGGGCTCTCCCCTGCCCGCATCAATACCATCATGGTGCCACTGCGGCTGATCACCAATGAGGCGGCGGATCGGTTCGACTTCTCTCCGCCCTTCGAGAAGGTCAAGGCGCTGAAAATCCCCAAGACCAAGGTGGATCCCTTCACCCTCGACGAAGTCCAGACGATTCTCACCCATGTGCGCGAGGATTTCAGATCCTACTTTACCGTCCGGTTCTATACCGGGATGCGGACAGGGGAAATTCACGGCCTGAAGTGGAAGTACATCGACTTCAATCGTCGCGAGATCCTGGTACGAGAAAGCCTCGTTGCGGGCGAAATGACCGACACCAAGACCGATAGTTCCGCCCGGGACATTCCCATGTCCCAACCCGTTTTTGATGCCTTGAAAGAGCAACACAAGCGAACCGGTAGTAAGGAGTGGGTGTTCTGCAATGGCGAGGGCAAGCAGCTCCAGATCAACAACGTTTCTAACCGCGTGTGGAGACCACTGCTACGCCTGTTGGACCTGCCCTATCGCAGGCTCTATCAGAGCCGGCATACAGCGGCGACCTTATGGCTAGCGGCCGGTGAGAACGTGCTCTGGGTCTCCCAGGTTCTCGGGCATGCCGACCCCCATGTGACTTTCCAAAAATATGCAAAGTACGCCCCGGATCTGACCCGACGGGATGGATCAGCGTTCGAGGCACTACTCGCCCAGAAAATGGTTAACCAATACCAAAATGACCACCAAGGAGAAGACTCATGAAGAAGATCTCTAATACACCCTTCACCCTCGAAGAACTTGGCGAGGAAGCGAGGAAGCGGAACGAAATTCTCTACAAGCAGTATGCGCGTCATCTCTGCTCGGAAACAGACATCGTCCTGCACGAAGATGGCATTGTCCCGTATTTTGCTGAGATATGCCGTGGGAACAATTTTGAAGCGACGGTGCACTGGCTCAAAACCTACATGGTCGAGCAGGACTTGGTATTCAGCGAACTGGACCTCAAGGAATGCGTTGACGCTTTTCGAGCTGAATTGCACAACAGGATTCCGTCTAACTTTTGGGGAGGAGGCGCATAATGAACGAACTGGAACTCATTCCCGCAGGCTTTGGTCTGTGTTTGCTGGCCTATTACCTCCGAGGCATCCTGCGACTCCACCGGGCCCGTGTCTCTCGGACGCGAACTATCACGTTCTGGGAGACCTGGCTGCGCTTCTGCCTCAGCCCGGCCATCCTCAAGGACGCCTTTCGTTGTGCGGTGATCTCTCTGGGCATCTTCCTTGGCATCGAGATTGCCCGGGGCGATACCATGAAAGACGAGGTCGACAACGATTCAGAAAGGGATCACTTCTAGCGGTGCATGCACCGCTTAACCCCTCTTTGCAAACTGGAATTTCCCTACAGTGATAATGAAACCCCTGGATAAAGAAAACTCTCTTGAAGTGCGCTACCAGACTGCCATCACGACACTTCTCGATCTCGCACTGGACCACAGTCATAACAGAGCAAAAGTCGCAGCAAGCGTTCTCCTCAGCGCCAACAGATCGTATGTACGTCCTCAGCAGAGGTGGCGGGTATCAATCCCGGACCTCCAACAGCTTACCGAGAGCGAACAATATGCAGCTCTCGGCGTCATTCATGGGAGAATCACCCTGGGTCGATCTCCCGAAACTGTAACTCAAGGTGGCCCTGAGCTTTTTCATAAACTGTGGCACCGATGGCGAAATGTCGAACGATGGTGACACGCGCTAGCACGGCTGCGTTATAGTTGTAGGCACTGCGACCAATTGACCGGCCTGCTGAAATACCCTGACCACCTCTACCAAATTACTCTGCCCAGTCGGCTGTTGAAAATGACAGAGTTGGACTGAGTAAATGCGCATTCAAAGAGGGTTTCACGGTGAATTCTTTGTCGGTTGTCGTCATCTTCACGACACCGTCAATTAAGACCCAATGCACGTTTCTCCTTCTCCAGCACTGCCGCCACCTGCGGCTGCAATAATAGCCGGCAAGCGCGCCGGCAAGAACAAGGTAAACCCTGCCAGTTATTGTGCGAGCGCCAGCAATCAAGTCTAAGTTGTAAAAGGCCGACGGCATTAGGGCGACGATGGCAAATAGGGCTGTGCCCCCGGCCATAGCGTAGAGTGTGGTTTTTTTGATCGCCGTTCGGGTGGAAATAAACCGCGCCGTGATAAAGGCGAGTAATAGACCGATAAAGATTAACGCGACTGTGGGAAATGCTCCCCTAGAATTCATACCGATTAAGTCGGTCGCCATAGTCGACAGAACAAGGTATGAATCCACAGGCATATTGATGCTGTGCAACCAAATCAGGTTGGTTGCAGTGGTATGAGTTACCCATAAAAATGTGGCGATTGCCAAAGATCTCAAAAACGCCGGTATCTGTTTAATTATCATACTCTCCCCCCTACTCACCTAGCGCGCGCGTTCATGTCGCTACTCATACGTAAACTCGATATAACAAGCCATGCGGGCCACTGGCCGCATAAAAGTCACGACCTAAGCCGAGGCAAGTGATCATACCTGCCGCGAACATAGCGCCCGTGGCAACCCGCCTCTTTTCCAAGCCTGTTTCAATATCAACAACCACGGAGTCAACGCTTTGATCTTCAAGCACATCATCAAGAACCACTTCACCCGTGTCAGGGTCATACAAAACCTGATTGGATCAGGATTCGGTCAAATGCAATTGACCCGCCCCAGGCAGGCGCTCGACCAGTTCTGCCCCCATCAGCTGCGCAGGCGTGTAACAGCCTCCAGCCCCTTCGTAATCCAGCAGAAACCCGGCGCTGTGCAGGATGCCATCCATGGTGACGGTGTAGCCGTTGGGTGTTTTTACCCTGCAGCACACGCTGTCGCCCCTGGCATTCCTGGCTTCTCCCCACACATAGGTGGGACGGCTCGCTCGGCTTGCCTCGTCCGGGCCAGTCACGCGACGCATGATTCGCTTCTTCGCCATGCGCTGGACAGTGGCGGATTTCATGACTGCCTGTATGACAGGAAACAGCAGGTCAGTCGCCCGCCCGACACTACGCCGGGTGTATACCGAGATATTGGGAATTCCCGTCTGCCAGTAGGCAGTCGCCAGGTCCCCCCAGGGAATAACAGCTGCCTGCACAGGGCCTTTACCGAAATCGATACTGCGCGAAGCATGACTGGGAAGTACGTTAATAAGCTGGCCGTCCTTGCGCACCTTCATCCCCTGTGAAATCGCCTCCACCATCGTTTTGGCGGTACCCGGGCTCAGGGAAGCATCACCCTGAAATCCCAGATCTAGTTCGGTCGCATCGGGAAGCGCCTCTTTCAGTTTCGCGGCCACACAGTCGGTAGGGATGACATCAAAGCCTACACCCGAGCACAACACGGTACCCGAAGCGGCTGCTTCCTTGTTCAGGGACTGGGCTAACAGGAATACGTCTATCTCGCCGGTAATATCCGTGTAATAGGTGCCGGACTGGATACAGGCCTTCATCATCGGCTCAGCGGTTGCCGAGTAGGGCCCGGCGCAGTGACTAACGACTTTCACATCCTCAAGGTGTGCAATGACCTGGTCCACGTCCTCCAGGCTAAAAATACGACTCTCCAGGCCATGGGCCTGCGCCAGGGGCTGAATAGCCGCTGCATTACGGCCGGCCAGTATGGGCCTGCGGCCCTGAGTGACTGCCTTCTCTACAGCCAGTTGCGCGCTGTAGCCATTGGCGCCGTAGATCATCCAATTTGATGTCATGAGTAGTACCTCTCGATGTATTTGAGTATTCCAGGGAATGCCGCCGATGCCTTGCGCTCCATCGGTCGTTTCAGCAGGCTAGAGACACAATCTCATGTAGGCATCTCTATTCGGAAACATTAGGCGTCGCAGTCTCAAGCTTATCAACAACGCGGACAATGGCCTCGGCGATAACCTCGGGGACTTCTTCCTGCAGGAAGTGACCCGCATCAGTTTCAGTTGCCGGGGCATTCGGAAAACTCCGCTTCATCACAGGTAGCGCTCGCCCCAGTATCGGGTCACTGTTGCCCCAAACAATCTCGGCAGGAATATCGAGCGTGTCAACATAGGCTTCGATGACCCGCATGGCCGGCGTGCTGGGGTGATCTGGTCCGTCCGTTACCATCCTCATGAGCGCAACTGGCGCCTTGGCGTTACCACTTTCGAGGACGGGCCTGGCATAGAGGGATTTGACTGATTCATTCATTGAGTCTGGATCACCCTGCACCCCATGGAGTTGATCGAAAACCGTGGTAAATACCTCCATTATCAGCTCACCAATCACGGGCGACTTGACGGCAGCATGTGCAGTCGACAGATCAGCTTTTTCGGTCGGTGCGTTGAATACGGTATTCATTAATACGGCACCCTTCAACAGGTCCGGTGACATGGCCAGCGCACCCATACCGACAGGGCCACCCCAATCCTGACCGACATAAACCAGTTCGGTGAGGTCGAGCTGTTCAAGAACGCTGTTCATCCAACGGACATGGTTCTCGAGTTTGTGTTCGCTCACTGGGATTTTGCTGGAGAAACCCAGGCCAACCATCGTTGGCATGATGACCCGTATCCGTTCAGTCGGTAATTTGGCCGCGACCTTTCGATAGAGGAGACCGGAAGTCGGGTTACCGTGCTGCAGGTAGACCGGATAGCCAGTGCCGACCTCCAACACATGAATCTTGATGCCGGATTCCACTTCAACGAGATAGCTTTTGTAGTCCTCGGTAAGAACCTCGGTGACGTATTCGGGTAGTGGATAAGCTTCAAATTCGCCGGCATCGAGCGTTACCGTGCCAGCACCCTCTGGTGTGATTAGTTCACCGTCCCGGGTGATCCAGATGGCCAACAGAACAGCTAATGCCAGAATTGAGGCAGCGATTAGTAATAGTGTTTTTAGCATGAAGAATCCTCGATAAATTAGTTTGACCAATAAATGAATTCATCATTGGCTTGAACGGCTTGACTACCATCACGGTCAAGATTAATGGGAACGCTAATCATTGCCGGCCACGCGGATGACGGCTGCTCCTTATTGTGTTGAGACAGAGCTGTTTGCAACTCGCGTAACTTTTCTGGATGAGATTGCGCAAGGTTGTTTTGTTCGGTTGGGTCATTCGCCAGGTCATAGAGCCAAGCGTTCCCTGGCGGGTCGGAGATATTCAACTTCCAGCCGTCAATAAGCGCACTTTGTGAAGCTCCCGAACGCCAGAAGAGCGCGCGGTGTTGGATGCTCTCTGTGTTGCCATGAACGATGGGCAGGAGGTCAACGCCGTCGATCTTGCGATCTTTCGGAAGGCTGGCTCCGGCGGCGTTGGCGATGGTCGTGTAAATATCAAAGTGATGGACCGCTTCGTTAACCGTAGTGCCTGGTTCGATTTGGTCTGGCCATCGCAAAAAGTAGGGTACGTGGATACCACCCTCAAAAAAGCTCGATTTCCAGCCGCGATAGGGCTGATTCAGGTCTGGTAATCCCAGGTATCCGGCGCCACCATTGTCTGATGTAAAGATGACTATCGTGTTATCTTCGAGACCATTGTCTTTGAGTGCTTTCAGTACCTCTCCTACACCCCTGTCTAGTCCACGAATCAAACCTGCGTAGACGCGCTCCCGGTGGAGCTCGATATCTGGCAAAGCATCATAGTCTTCCCGCGAGCTTTGAAGCGGTGAGTGTGGCGCCCAATGAGCGAGATAGAGGAAAAACGGGCGATCCTTGTTGTTTTCTATCACCCTGACAGCTTCCTTGGTGAAATACTCGGTTAGATGGCCGTTCGGTTGAAAGGGCGGCCCGTCATTAAAACGAACTGCGTAACGCATAACTTTCCAGAAGAACTGATCGATAAAATCAAAATTTTGTTTTGCGTTAACAACGTGTGGGGAATCTTCGGGCAGGTATAGACCGCTTGCCATGAGTAGGCTTTCCTCAAAGCCCTGGCTGTTGGCATCCATGCCATTGTTTTCGCCAACGTGCCACTTGCCGATGTGTGCGGTGTGGTAATTTTTCTGCTTGAGCAGCTCCGCAATTGTAATCTCGGTGGACGGCATGCCCATGTCTTCATAAGCTAGGGCTCTGTCAGCAGAGTGGGAGATGGTTTGAAGGTGACGAGTAGGATCACGGGGTGCGAGCCTACCGATGGCCATCATGCCCGAAGGAGTCGGTGTGAATTCGAATCCAAATCGGGTGCTGTAGCGGCCCGAAAGCATTGAGGCTCTGGATGGTGCGCAAGTGGCATTTGCCGCGTAACCGTTGGTGAATGTTACACCGCCCGCTGCGATGGAGTCGATATTGGGCGTCGGCACCTTGCCATCTGCGACACCACCTCCGTTGAAGGTGATGTCATTCCAACCGAGATCGTCGGCGAGAATCAGGACGACGTTAGGCGGGCGTTGTTCTTTAGGGCGAGGGTCTTTTCCTGAAGCCCAGGCGATTTTTCGGTTTTCCTCCGGCTGCATTTTCGTGTCAAAGTAAAGACTGATGAGTTGCAGGACAATCGGTATCCGATATGCGTAAACCGCACTAGCGAGCAGGACTGTCACAATAACAATCGAAATACATTTTTGTATCCAGCCGGGCATTACTTAGACCTGAAACGAGCGCTAAAGGAAATTGCATGTTGTGCCGTCAAAACCGACTGCCTGAAAAGAGCGGCCGTCACCTCTGGCGAGCAAGCATTCGACGCAAAACCTGCGAGATCGGCCGTTCCCTCTCGAATCATGCCGCTGCAGATTTTTAGGCTCTCGATCGCCGGGCTACGGTGTATCATCAACCGAGCTCCAACCCATCAAATTTCCCCTCCTCGCGCCATGCCTTGAGCAGCGCGAAAAAGGCAATTGGGCCATCGCCATACGGCATGCCCTGACGTATCCTGTCGTTGGGCTTGCCCTCGTTGTTGTAATAACTCGGTGTACAATCTTCGCCACCCAGTGCCCCGCCATTCATTCCCTTGTCGATAATAGTCTGTACCCATTGGCTCTCCGCGGACTCGGTAGCCTCAATCCTTTCAATATCGTGATCCTGCGCGTGACGAATAACATGGGCGATATGGGCTGCCAGTTCATCCAGCATGTGCGGATAGTTCACCGTAAACCCCCCCTGTGTCTGACTCATGATGAAACAATTTGGGAAGCCATGAACAAACATACCGTGCAGTGTGCGAGCACCATCTTCCCATTTTTCGGACAGACTCTGGCCACCCTCCCCATAGATTTCATAACCGGTGCGACTGGCATAGCTGGTCCCCACCTCATACCCCGTGCTATAGATTATGCAGTCCACCTCGTATTCCACGCCATCAACCACCAGGCCGGATTCGGTGATACGCTCAACGCCCTGACCGTCCGTGTCCACCAACGTCACGTTGTCGCGGTTGAATGTCTGTAAGTACTCATCGTGAAAGCAAGGCCGCTTGCAGAACATGCGGTAGTAGGGTTTGAGGGATTCCGCCGTGACGGGATCGCCTATCAGTTCATCAACGCGGGCGCGAATCTCGTTCATCTTCTCAAAATTGACCGCCTCCATGATTTCGCTGATAGCCTTGCCATCCAGGTCCTGGCGACGACTCTCCCTGAATACGCGAATCATTTTGCCGATGAGATCCGTCCAGCCATCGTTGACCAGATCCTCCGCCTGAGGGACACCACATATCAACGCATTGAAGTTTTCCATACGCTGGCGCTGCCAGCCAGGCTTCAGTGACTCAGTCCATTCCATGTCAGTCTGCGCATTGTTGCGGACATCAACACCGGATGGAGTGCGTTGGAACACGTACAAGTGCCCGGCTGCCTCACCGAGGTGCGGAACGCATTGCACTGCGGTGGCACCAGTGCCTATCAGTGCAATGCGCTTGCCCGCCAGCCTGTCGAGGCCGCCATCGGCATCACCGCCTGTGTAATCATAGTCCCAGCGGCTGGTGTGAAAACTGTGCCCGGAAAAATCTTCAATACCCGGAATGCCAGGAAGCTTCGGTTTGCTCAATGGCCCATTAGCCATGGCAATAAAACGAGCACGTAGGGTATCGCCACGATCGGTGCTGACTATCCAACGGTTAATCGTCGCATCCCAGCGGGTCTCGGTTACCTGGGTCTGGAAAAGCGCGTTTTCGTAGAGGTTGTAGTGCCTGCCAATGGCCTGGCTATGAGCAAGGATCTCTGCCCCCCGAGCGTACTTCTGTGTCGGAATATAGTTGAGCTCCTCCAGTAGGGGCATATAGATATAGGATTCCACGTCACACTGAGCCCCAGGGTAGCGATTCCAGTACCAAGTGCCGCCGAAATCGCCGCCTTTCTCAACTATGCAGATATCCTCGACTCCAACCTCACGCAAGCGGGCGCCTGCCTGTAAACCGCCGAAGCCACCGCCGATCAGAACCACGTTGACATCTCTCTCTAACGGCTCCCGGCTAAATCCGGGCTCTGAATACGGATCGTCAATGAAATCAGCATACTCACCGGACATTTCGATGTACTGCTCGTTAGCATCGTCACGCAGTCTCTTTTCCCGTTCCAAGCGATACTTTTCGCGCATCGCCTTGGCATCAAATTCCATCACATCGTCGTTCACTATTCGTTTCCTCATTAGTTCATCTGATAAAAATATGCGCCAACAACGCTATCTGGCTGTCCGGTGAATTGACGCCTTTTTCATCCGGCTAGCCACATAGAATGGGGACAGCAAAGGCATCAACAACACCAGAACCAGGAAAGGTTCACGCACACCTGCGTATAACGTATTCAACACCAGCTGCTTACGGTGATCGTAGCCTTGCGGGACCGGCAGTACCTTGTTGGTCTGGGCATAACGCTCATAGGCCGAGAGCATCCGCTGGAATCGCTGCGGCAATTCGCGTGCTAGATCGTGACTCTCGCCGGGGTCTTCCAAGATGTTAAACAGCTGCCAACGATCGTCCCCCAGCGGGCTGCGATTGTAGACAATTTTGTAGTCGCCCTGAAAAAGTGCAGCGTGACCTGCCAGTTCATAGCCCACGGTATCCGCCGGGGCGTAAATACGCTCGGCTTCATTCAGCAATACAGGGGCCAGACTGCGACCAATCATCGGTTCTACCGGCCTGCCACCGTATCTATCACCTGGCGGAGTTACACCGGCAAATGACAGAATGGTCGGCGTGATGTCCGTGACGAATGAGAGCGCACGGATGAGCACTCCTTGCCGCGGCAGCGCTTCACCCGCCACGATCAGGGGCACACGCATACCCCCCTCCCCTGCATAGAACTTGTAGTAGGCCAGTGGGCTGGCCGCAGCACTGGTGAAGCTCGGGCTGATGCTGTTGTAGCTGCCTTTAAGGCCCAGCGTGTCGTAATCGGTGTTGTAGCCAAGCGAAGACGTTAATCGCCGTGCGGCAAACCCATCCGGGTCTGCAGGACCACCGGCCTCGGGGCCGTTGTCGGAGGTGAAGATAAACAGCGTATTGTCATACTCACCACTAGCCTTGAGGTAGTCGATCAACCGGCCGATGTGGAAGTCCATCGCCTCCACCATGCCGGCGTAGACCGCCATGCGCTTGGCCTCATACCGCCGCCGCTCATCATCCAGCACCTGCCAGCCTGCCGTGGTCGCCATACGCACCGTACCGGCTCCTCCCGGCACAATGCCCAGTTCTACTGCACGAGACAGCCGTTGTTCCCGCAGCACGTCCCAACCGCTGTCGTACACTCCCATGTAGGGATCGATGAACTCCTGGGGCGCCTGCACGGGAATATGAACCGCCTGGAAAGGCAGGTAGGCGAAGAACGGCTGCTCATCATCGAGATTGCTGCCGATGAACTCGATGGTCTTGTCCACCAGGAAACGCGAGGAATAGAAGTCTTCCGGTAGTTCGTACTCCTCACCATCTGCATACCAGTTGGCCTTGTCGTACAGAGGGATGTAAGGGCGCTGCTCCCAGTTATCAGCACCGGAATCAGCCAGTGCCACGGTGCGTTCAAATCCACGCTGGCTGGGCAGCTTGCCCGGCCCGGCACCCAGGTGCCACTTACCCGCCATGTAGGTGTGATAGCCGGCATCCTCCAGCAGGGTCGCGACTGTTACCACGTTGTTGCCCAGTACGCCCTGGTAGTGGGCATGGCGTCTTTGCTCCGGCGCCAGCATTTCAGGAATATTCGGCACACCGGCGAGATGAGCGTCTACACCGGTCAGCAACATCGCCCGCGCGGGCGCACAATTGGCTGCCGTGTGGTAATTGGTGAAACTCACCCCCGATTGCGCCAGTGCCGACAGGGTCGGTGTACTGATTTCGCTGCCGTAGGAGGCGATGTCGGTATACCCGAGATCATCGGCGAGGATTAGGACAATATTGGGACGCTTTGACGGCGCTGACTCTTCGACCGCGATGGGCTCCACATCTACTGGAGACATCCCCGCCGCCACAGCCTCACCAGCTAACAGAGTGCCGGCCAGCAAAAGGCCGCTCATTGAGCACATTTTCAAGGGTTCAGGCACGGCTAGTTCAGGCACGGCCAGTCAGGCCTGTTCGGGCAGGCGGCGGGACGCCACCAGCAGAATAACCGCCACGGTCACCTCAGGGGCGATCAGGTCTACCGCCAAAGCTGCATCATGCAATAGCCAGGCAAGGATACGTCCCAACGCGGTAAGCGATAGAAGAATAATCGGCGGGTAGTACCAACTGCGGCGTTCGCTCACCAGCGCAGTGAGCATGCAGATACCGAGCAACAGAAAAAACGCGGACAGGTCACCCACCTGTGAGCTGAGACCCACGCCCTGCTCCAGGGTTAGTCCGAACTGCGGCGCTACTCCTGCGGGGGCCACCAGCCAACGTAGCCCAGTAACGAGAAAGAGTATGGCGGGCAGCACTACCAGTACCTTGAGCAACCTGTTCATAACGATTACTCCCGTTCCGCGAGTATCTGCATCATTCGGTGTGATGTTTCCAGCCCGGAGTTCTGGTTCTGGCCAGTCACAAATCGCTGCTCCTGATCGACCACCACATGAGTGGCGAGGAAATCGCGAAAAGCGGTCTGTTTCTCATACAGCGCACCCGCCTTACGCAGTTCCGTTTCAGGGTGCAGTGGCGTAATCTCGATACCCAGTTCCTTTACCTGCTTATCTGACACCCCGGTCATGCGGCGCCCGGCAATGAGCAGGCTACCCTCCCGGTCCCTGGCATTCACCAGCCCCAGCACACCGTGGCACACGCCGCCAATAATCGCGGCCTTGTCACCGTAATAGGACTCAGTGACTTTCTCAGCCAGTACGGGAGTCTGCGCCAAGTCATAGGCGGCGCCCCATCCTCCCGCGATGTACACGATGTCGTACTGGCTGATATCGACATCATTCATGGGGATGGAATTCTTCACCTTGGCCTGGGCGACGGCATCATTGAGGTAGCGCTCATCTTCCGGCGACTTGATCATGAAACTCAAAGACTGGGGGTCGATGGGAATTTCCCCGCCCTTTATACTCGCCACATCTACCTCCATGCCGCCGTCGCTGAAGGGGTAGTAGGCATGGGTCAGTTCGGAGAGAGCGACACCCGTCGCAGGCCCCTCCGTTTCCCCCGGGGCGGCCAGTACGCCATGGCTGGTAGCGATAACGAGCGCACGCTTACCGGGAAGTTCGACGGTTGCGCCATGGTATTCGGGGTGCAGACCGGCGCTATGCAAAATGGTTGGTAGTGACAACATGAAAATGCCAACAACGACAAAGAGCACAACAAAACCTTTGAGCAAATTCTTCATGAAAAATATTCTCCGAAGTGGTGTGAGGTTCGCCACAACCTCATGATTCGTGCGGCACAGGTGTAATGTAAAAATCCACCGCTGGGTTACTCATCGAGCATCAGCGCTAGTTTGTAGAGAGTTCGGCCCTGCGGCGAATTTCCGCCGCCACAAGCCATAATCTGTCCTGCCCCCAGACCTCGAGATCGGGTTCCCCATCGGGGCCGGTGAGCCGGTAGGAAGGAACCCCCCACAGGCCCATCTCCTCTACCATCTCGTCCTGGTTTCGCTCGACAATTTCCTTCCATTCATCGCTTCCCAGTCGTTTTTGGGCCTCGTTCCAATCCAGGCCGGCCTCTTGCACAGCCTGTTTCATATTTGAAGTTCGGTGTAGCCCCCTGCTGAAGAGCGCAACCCATGACCACATCTTCCACTTCACCAGGGTCTATACCCGCACGCCTTACAGCCTCGCTCACCGAAGCTGCGCCCCACTGTGGCGCCAGCGAGACTGTTGAACCCTCCCCGGTATGCCTTGCCTATGGGTGTACGGGCTGTTGATACGATAACTGCCTGTTTCACTGGAATTTTTGTCCTAAGAGTTCGTTTACAACAAAAATTCATGTGGATCTTTGCTGCACTATTCAGGCGACGTGCTCGGAACTTCATCCACACGCACCCATTCGATGGTGCGGCTCCTAAAACCAACCCTTACCTTGAACTCCATTCGACCAGGCTCTGGCAGGGTTACTTCGACTTTCCTAAACTCCCCCGACATTTCGGCATAGACCTGGCCACGCCACAGGTTCTCTTCTGCGTCATCGGCCTCTAGATCCTTTAAGATTTTACGACCTACACGTTCGGGAAATTTATCATTGCGCACTACCGTCCCTTTGCCCTCGTCCAGACTGATTTCAATCCAGGCAGGCGCCTCCCGATGCTTCCAGAAGCCACTGATATCGCCAGCAAATAACAGAGGACTTGCCGAGATAAACACCAAAGTGAGTAATATTCGTGCAATCATGGTGATGTCTCCCATATTCAATTTTTCGGGTCACGTGCGGCAAACCCCACAGGGCGCCGGAATCAGGCCGCCGCAGAAGCGTCGACCGCTCCCTCGGCGACGATAGAGACCAAGCGATCGCTGATGATCCTCTCGGCATCCCCAACGATGTTCTGCACTAATTCCTGGCAGGTGGGAATGTCGTTGATCAGGCCGCCGGACATGCCTACGGTGACCATACCGGCGTCTATATCACCGCTGGTCCAGGCTTTGTATTGGTTGCCGCCGGAAACAAGCTCGTGAACCTCACTGAAATCACCACCCGTCGATTCAATCTCAGCGACCTTGTCGGCCACTGAGTTGCGGTAGACGCGAGCGGTGTTCTTGAAACTGCGGAAAATCAGGCGGGTCTGGGTTTCGTCCATATCCACCACCGCTCGCTTGATGTCCGCATGCACGAGTGACTCTTGCGTCACCAAAAAGCGTGTGCCCATATTGATGCCATCGCAACCCAGTGCCAGAGCGGCGGCAAGCCCGCGGCCGTCGGCGATGCCACCAGAAGCTACCACGGGAATCTTGAGGGCCTGGGTTGCCGCCGGAAACAGGACCAGTCCACCCACGTCCTGCTCACCCGGATGGCCCGCGCACTCAAAGCCGTCAATGCTCACTACATCAACGCCTATGCGCTCTGCTTTAAGGGCATGACGTACGGCCACGCACTTATGAATGACCTTGATACCCGCGGCCTTGAAGCGGTCCATAAACGGCTCCGGGCTGCGCCCGGCGGTTTCAACAATCTTGACACCACTGTTGACAATCACATCGACATAATCGTCATAGTTAATCTCGCTGGCCACCACACCCACTGTCAGGTTTACTGCAAACGGTTTGTCCGTCAGCGAACGGCAACGGGCGATTTCGGCCTCCAGCTCCTCGGGTGTTGGCAGGGTAAGTGCGGTCATTACGCCCAGTGCACCAGCATTGGACACCGCCGCTGCCAGATCCGCCGTACCCACACGCATCATGCCGCCGCAAATGATGGGGGACGCGATACCCAACAATTCAGTCAATCTAGTCTTCATTCTCTGTATCCCCTGGTTACGTTTAAGAACTTACGGATTCCCCTGCTCTTTCTTCGCCGAATCCATCTAATATAGACACCGTCAATATTTGTGGTATTCTAGGCCGCTATATTGACACTGTCAATGGCGGACCGAGAGGAATGCGAATCTGTGAGGAAACCCCTGCTCTTCAGGCGGGACACTTTCCAGCAGGAAATAAATTAGCCACCCCCGTGTGTATATCGACTAAATAGAGGACCCATCCCATGAGCGCAAAAATCCCACGCAGCAATGAAAACGACTACAGCCCTGAAATCATCGCCGAGCGCCAGGCCTTCCTCGAGGAAAAGTCAGGCACTCAGCTGAGCCATACGAAGCACTTCTCCTACGATCCGGAGAGTATGGAGGGCAACTGTGAGCACCTGTTTGGCGTGGCACAGCTGCCAATAGGCGTGGCGGGGCCATTGGTAGTCAATGGCGAGCATGCCCAGGGCGAGTTTTACGTTCCCATGGCCACGATTGAGGGCACCCTGATCGCCAGCTACAACCGCGGTATGCGCGTTATTCGAGAGAGTGGCGGTGTCACAACCACTGTGGTGAGCGAAGCCATGCAACGGGCACCTGTGTTCATGTTCAAGAATGCCCGAGACGGTCGCGACTTTTGCCAGTGGTTGAAGGACAACTTTGACGAGATCAAGGCCCAGGCCGAGTCCACAACCTCGGTAGGCAAGCTACTCGAGATCGAGCAGTACCCGGTTCACAATATGGTCTACACACGCTTCGACTACAGCACGGGCGATGCGGCGGGCCAGAACATGACCGGCGGTGCCACCTTTGTGGCCTGCGAGTGGATTCGCGCCAACTATCCCAAGCTGCGCACCTATGGACTGTCCGGCGGCATGGACAGCGAGAAGAAGACCTCCTTTGTAAACTCACTGAAGGGTCGTGGTCGCAAGGTCACCGCAGAAATCACTCTTCCGAAGGAAGTGCTGGCCAGTGTATTGCGCACAACGCCCGAGCTGCTGCGCAACTCCCATAGCATCGCCTCTCTGGCGGCGTTCCTCACCGGCGCGTCAAACAATGCGGCCCATCCAGCCAACGGCCTGGCAGCACTGTACATGGCGACAGGGCAGGATATGGCAAACATTGGTGAGGCCAACCAGTGCAGCGTCTACAGCTACGTCACCACCAAAGGTGACCTTTACTACTCGATCACCCTGCCCGCGCTCATCATGGCCACCTACGGCGGTGGGACGGGGTTGTCTACCCAGCGCGAATGCCTGGAACTGATGGGATGTTACGGCAAGGACAAAGCCTACAAGCTGATCGAAATTGCTGCAGGCCTTGTCGTGGCCGGTGAACTCTCTCTGGTATCCGCAGCACGCACCGATAAAGCCAGTGGCACCAATGAGTGGGTTGACGCCCACGAAAAACTGGGCCGTAACCGATAACTCATAAGGGAGTAGTGCAACAATGAACACGCAAACCGGCGAACGACTCTTTGACCTGACTCGCGATGATGACCAGCGGATGAACCAGGACACCATGCAGCGCTTCGCGGCTAACGAGATACGCCTGGTTGCCAAGGACGCTGACGAAGCTGGCGCCACGCCCAAAGGCTTTTACAACAAGACCGCGGAACTGGGGCTCACCCTGCTGCCAATACCGGAAGCACTGGGGGGCGCAGGTATGGCACGCTCCCCCGTTTCCAATGCGCTTAATGCCGAGGATCTAGCTTGGGGCGACATGGCCCTGTCCCTGGGCACCCTCACACCTCAGGCCTTTGTGAACACTCTGCTGGACCAGGGCTCGGACGCCCAACGGGAAAGATTCCTGCCGCGGTTCTGTGAGGGCACCTTTGTCTCGGCCACCACTGCCCTGATGGAGCCCCGCGCCACCTTCGATCCCATGGAACCGCAGTGCACAGCCAATGCCATCGATGGCAGCTACAGACTGAACGGCAACAAATGCATGGTGCCGCTGGGTGAAAGCGCTGAGCTGACGATGGTGATTGCACAGTTGGACGAAGAAGGCCCCGCCGCCTTTATTGTCGAGGGCACTCCCGAGGGTATGACTGTTAAGCGCGAGGAGCACATGGGCCTGCGCACACTGGAGCTTGCCACACTCACTTTCGATAACGTGCAACTGCCAGCTGAAGCTCTTCTGGGTGGTCGCAGCTTCGATCTACAGCGCTTTGTGAACCTGTCGCGCATCGGCCTTTGCGCCCTCGCAGTGGGGTGCTGCCAGGGCGTACTGGATTACGTGACGGAATACGTGAACGAGCGCGTTGCCTTTGGCGAGCCCATTAGCAACCGCCAGGCGGTGGCGTTTATGGTGGCGGATATGGCCACCGAATTGGAAGCCATGCGACTGATGACCTGGCGCGCAGCGTCCCGGGCCGAACAGGGCCTGGATTTCCACGAGCAGGCCTACCTGGCAAAAGTCGCCTGCTCTGAACATGCCATGAAGATCGGAACAGACGGCGTGCAACTGCTGGGAGGCCACGGCTTCTGTCGCGAGCATCCGGTGGAATCCTGGTACCGCAACCTGCGGGCGATTGCAATTATGGATGGCGTAGCGAGCGTCTAAGGAGAACAACGATGATTCAGCTGGAAATTTCAGACAAGCACCAGGAAACCTACAACAACGCCCGAATGTTGGCAGAACACATGATGCGCCCCTACTCGCGCAAATACGACAAGGCGGAGCACGAATACCCCAAGGAGATGGAGGAAGTGGCCAAACTGATGGCCGGCTCCCGCAATACCTCCTCAGAGGGCAAAAAACCTGAAAGCGAATCGGCGGCTGTGAAAAACAGCGGCAACATGGGCGCGGTGATCGGCATGCAGGCGCTGGCCTGGGGTGATCTCGGCCTGTTCATGGCTATCCCGGGCAGCGGCCTGGGCAACGCCGCCATCAACTCGGTGGGCACGCCGGAGCAGCGCAACAAATACGCCAACGCTTACGCAGCCATGTGTATCACCGAACCCGGTACCGGTTCGGATTCCGCCAATATCAGCACCACCGCCGTACGCGAGGGCGACCAGTGGGTAATTAACGGGGAGAAAATCTTCGTTTCTGATGGAGAGCGTTGCGACACTCTTGTGGTGTGGGCCACCCTCGACAAATCCCTGGGCAAGGCCGCGATCAAGTCATTCATCGTGGAAAAGGGAACGCCAGGCTGCGAGGTCACCCGCCTGGAGCACAAGATGGGCATCCGCGCTTCCGATACCGCCTCCATCAGTTTTAATGACTGCCGCGTCCCACTGAATAACATCCTCGGCAGCCCTGAGATCGCCACCGACGAAGAAGGCCGCAAGAAAGCCTTTGGGGGCGTTATGCAAACTTTCGACAACACCCGCCCACCCGTGGCTGCAATGGCAGTGGGTATCGCCCGGGCCGCGCTTGATATGACCCGTGAAATGCTTGCGGAGGAAGACATTCAACTCGATTTCGGCAAGAAGCCCAGCAATACGTCGGCTATAGAGGCCGAGCTATACAGGATGAAATCGGAGTGGGAGGGCGCGCGACTTCTGACCCTGAAGGCGGCCTGGATGGCTGATAATGGCCAAGCGAACTCCAAGGAAGCATCGATGTGCAAGTCCAAGGCGGGAAGGATGGGTAACTACGTAACCCTGCGCTGCGTAGAGCTGTGCCAGAGCCTGGGTTACAGCGAGGCCCACCTGCTGGAAAAGTTTGCCCGGGATTCGAAAATTACCGATATCTTCGAGGGTACGCAACAGATCCAACAGCTGATTGTCGCGCGCCAGGTGCTGGGCAAATCCTCGAGCGAGCTGAAATGACCCATGTTGTTAATCAAATCGACTCGCCGCTGGCAACCATTCCAAAAAGAGAATAATAATGCTTCAGAAAAAAAACCTGTGCTTTCACGGTAGGCGTCGCATTGCCGCGATACTAGTACCACTCGCGATACTGCTGGCGTCTTGCTCTGGGGAGACAGTGGAGCAGTCCGGCGACAGCTTCAGTACAGCAGCGGATGTACACAATGACCCCGGGGTCATCGCCGAAACTGCCGAAATCGATATCGTTATCGCCGAGATGAACGAGAGTGGCTTGTGGTCAAACAAACTGTTCGAAACGGAGACGGAACTGCTTATCCGTGGCGCGGCACAGGCAAGCGACAGCGCTACACAGGAGATCTCTGGCACTAAAGCGGTCGAGCGACGGGCCTACTTCGGAGACTTGCACGTACACACCACCTATTCCTTCGATGGCCATTCTATGGGGACGCTGGCGACCCCGTACGACGCGTACCGATTTGCCATGGGCGAGGCGATTGACAACCCCGGGGGCTTCGCGATGCAACTAACCCGGCCTCTGGATTTTTATGCCGTAACCGATCACGCCGAGTTCCTTGGTGTCTTCCCTGCAGCCTCAGATACTAGCACGGCGTTCGCGAAGAATGCCTTTTCCCAGCCCTATCATGACTTCAACGCACCGGATAAAAATGGCACGGACATAGTCTCCAGCTTGCGCAGGGGGGCGAGGTTCGGAACCTTCTTCCCCAATGCGAGTGAGATGATTACTGCCGGTGAGTTGGACAGAGTCGAAACCCTTGGGGTGGTCCATAGCGCCTGGATGGACACTGTCGATGCGGCTGACCAGTTCAATACACCAGGGGAATTCACCACCTTTGCGGGCTTCGAATACACCTCAGTCTCCCCGGATTACGGTAATCTGCATCGCAACGTCATCTTCAAAGGCAGTGAACGGCTACCACGGGAACCCTTTTCCCGCTTTCACTCGCAGAACCCGGAGAACCTGTGGCAGTGGATGGACGAACTCAGGGCAAAGGGTGTTGAAAGCCTTGCCATACCGCATAACTCCAATGGCTCTAACGGCCAGATGTTCAAGCTGGTGGACTGGGCCGGTAACCCGCTGGACGATGATTACGCGCGTCAGCGAATACGCAATGAACCCATTGTTGAGATTACCCAGATCAAGGGCACCTCAGAAACTCACCCACTGTTGTCGACGCGGGATGAGTGGGCGGGCTTCGAGATCATGCCCTTTCGGGTGGCAACCAATGCGTTAAGTAAAAATAAGGGTTCCTACGTACGTGAAGCCCTACGCAACGGGCTGGCGCTTGAGCGCAGGGGCATTACCAACCCCTACGAGTTTGGTTTTATAGGCTCGAGTGACACCCATTCCGCCGCGAGCCAGCCCGACGAGTCCACCTACGTCTCCAAGCTGGGTTTGCTGTCAGCGACTGCAGCGCAACGCGGTTCAGTACCACTAGAAGGATTGGAAGGAGAGTTTGCCTACTACCTGACGAAAGTTGGGATGGCCCTCAATCCCTCGAGAGCAGGCTCTTCCGGCATGTTCAAGCGGATCAACGGGAAGATCTACGACAGGGGAGCCAACGCGCTTTATGGCGCTTCCGGCCTGGCTGCGGTCTGGGCCGAGGAGAATACGCGAGAGTCGATCTACCGCGCTTTTCGCCGCAAGGAGGTCTTTGCCACGTCGGGCCCGCGCATAGCTTTGCGCTTTTTCGCCGGTTATGGCTTCGACAAGACAATGCTCGATAGTGCGGATGGCGTCCAGCGTGCCTATGCAGCAGGTGTCAGCATGGGTGGGAATCTCGAAGGCGCCGGCGGTGACGGAGAAGCGCCCGGCTTCATCGTGATGGCATCCGCCGATCCGGAAAGTGCACCCTTGCAGCGCCTGCAGGTCATCAAGGGATGGATCGATGGCGACGGTAATACGCACGAGGATGTGATTGACGTGGCCTGCGCCAGCGGCGCCACTGTCAACCCTGACACAAAACGTTGTCCGGATAACGGGGCCAGGGTCGACCTTACCGACTGTTCGATTAACCCTGACACAGGGGCCGGGCAGCTGTCCGTCCTGTGGCGTGATCCGGATTTCCAGCCCGAGCAGCGCGCGTTCTACTATGCCCGCGCCATTGAGAACCCAAGCTGCCGCTGGTCGACCTGGGACGCCTTGCGCGCCGGGGTCGAACCCCGGCCCGATCTTGCCAGGACCCTGCAGGAGCGGGCCTGGTCCTCACCCATCCATTACCGCGGGTACTGACGAGTTAACTCGGCCCGCCACATATCCGGAGAATTCCCATGCCCTACAACACCCTGCGCTACGAGGTCGAGGACCACATTCTGACCTTGACCCTGGACCGTCCCGAACACTTGAACGCCTTTACCGTTGAAATGGCGCAGGAACTGATTGATGCGTTCGATCGCGCCAGCAACGACGACAAGGTGCGCGTGGTGGTGGTGACCGGAGAGGGCAAGGCCTTCTGCGCAGGCATGGATCTGAGCGTTGGCGGCAACGTCTTCGGCCTGGATGAGAGCCAGCTGCCGGACATGGCTGATATGGAAGCATGCTGCGCGGGTGACGGTAAGATCGACAGCGTACGCGACACCGGCGGCCTGGTGGCGCTCGCCATCTACGAGTGCAACAAGCCGGTCATTGCTGCGATCAACGGCGCCGCCGTCGGCATCGGCGCCACCATGACCTGCGCCATGGATATCCGCCTGGCCTCCGAAAAGGCGCGCATCGGCTTCGTGTTCAACAAGATCGGCATCACCCCGGAGGCGTGCTCAAGCTGGTTCCTGCCGCGCATCGTCGGCATTTCCCAGGCCCTGGAATGGGTGTACACGGCAGAAATTCTCAGTGCCGAGGATGCATTGGCCGGCGGCTACGTGAAAGCCATCGTGTCCCCCGAGCAACTGCTGGACGAGGCTTACACGCTGGCGCGGCGCATCGCCAAACACAGCCCCGTGGCCATCGCAATGTCGCGCCAGATGATGTACCGCAATGCCGCACAGCCTCACCCCATCGAGGCGCACAAGGTCGACTCGCTGGCAATCTTTTACGCCAGCCAGAAAAGCGGCAAGGAAGGCGTGGCCGCGTTCCTGGAGAAGCGGGAGGCGGTATTCGAAGACCGCACATCCACCGATATGCCGGCGTTCTATCCCTGGTGGAAGTGAACTAGCGCGGGGGCGATCGGTCTGTTCGCCGGACGACGAGTTCATCTACTGATCTAACTAGTGGTCCGGCTTTCGACCATCGAATCTTGTCATAAATTTGGCAAAGTCAATGGGACGCGATAGGTTAGGGCGCTGAGTATTCGAGAATTACGCATGGCCAAGCAATCAAGTTCTGAAGCAAAGAATTATCATCACGGCGCTCTGAAACAGGCACTGTTGGACGAGACCGCCCGCATACTGGCAGAAGAAGGTGAATCTGGACTCTCTCTGCGTCGACTGGCGTCTAACCTGGGTGTCTCTAGAACCGCTCCTTACAACCATTTCGATAATAAGGACGCACTGTTGTCGGCGGTGGCAGAAGAAGGCTTCAGACGCTTCGAGAAGACCATGGATGCCACTCGTCGCAAGCACCGAAACAGCACTGGCAATGAAATGATGCGTGCGCTGGTACAGACTTACGTCAAGTTTGCACTCAACAACCGGCAGTACTATGACCTGATGTACGGCAGCAAGTCCTGGCACGAGGGCGCAAAAACTGAGTCACTTGCGATTACCTCGAGAAGAGTACTGCGGCAAGACACTGAGCGCCTGCAGAGAGCCCAGGAGAAGGGCCTGATCTGTGCAGATGTGGATGTCGTTTACTTCGAGCGCTTTATGTGGGGCGCCCTGCACGGAATCAGCCGATTATGCCTGGATGGCGTTTACGCAGACCATGTATCAATCAAAAAACTCTGCACTAGTACGGGAGACATGCTGTGGCAGTTAATGGAGCCGGCGAAGTAAATCCTGCCTGGATCTTTCCAGGCTAGTAACCTGCGCTGCCATCGGCAACGCACTTATAGAAACCGACGTCCAATCGCTCGTAGGATTCGCCTTGAGGCCTGCGAACATAAATTTCATCATCCCCAACGTTATCCAGGTGATAAGCTTGCTCGCGTAGTTCACCCTTGAGTAATTTAAACGTCCCGGTGGTGGCCATTGATCGCTGAATGCGCAGGAATACCGGCCTGGCATATACGGGCAACTCGCCATCCACGATACGCACAAACGCCTCCATATCGAATGGGACACTCTCCTCAAGGGCAAATGCTACCATGCCCGCACGGCCTTCCACGCCCGGAACCTCAACGCCATAGACATTGGCCATATTGATTTGCGGATGCCGGTTCAACACCTCACCTACCTCGTTAGTCGAGACATTTTCCGCGCGCCAGCGGAAGGTATCGCCCGTTCGGTCCACGAACTGGTAGTGCTTCAGGCCCAACGCGAAGCCAACATCGATCTCACGTATTAGATCGCCGGTATTAAACCACTGGTCTCCCTGTTCGATAACGTTCCGGACAATCTTCTTTTCGGTGGCGGCCGAATCAGTGTAGCCGTCAAACCGCGTTCTACTGCTGATTTTCCCCAGCAACAGGCCAGGCTCTCCGACGGGCGCTTCGATGCATACACCCGACTCATCCCGCAGTATCTCCGCCTCATCGTGGTTATACTTGACCAGCGCTATCTTGGAACTGGGGAAGCCAATCGTCCTGTCCTTGTTCAATAGATTCATAAAGCTGACGTTGCCCTCGCTGGAGCCGTATATCTCACAGATTCGGGAAACACCAAAACGATCCTTAAACTCTTTCCAGACATCCGGACGGAGGCCATTGCCCAGAATTTTTTTCAGGGGATTACCTTTCTCTTCCGGGCACCTTGGCTGCATTAGCAGGTAGCGACACAACTCGCCGACGTAGATAAAGCAATTCGCCTGGTGTTCCTGTACTTCCGACCAGAAACTGGAGGCGGAAAACTTCCGGCGGAGAACGATGGAGCCACCCGCGCTAATGAATCCGCAGACGCCCGGACCCATTCCGGTAATATGGTAAATGGGCAGGCACAGGTAAAGCCTGTCTTCGGGCTTGAGCCTGAACCCCGTACCCCCAATAGCTTGCCCCGCGGCGAGGATCTTTCGATGCAGGATGACCGCAGCCTTGGGCAATCCCGTCGTCCCGGAAGTAAAGATATAAAGCGCCGTCTCTCCAGCAGTGATAGTGCTCGTGACCGTCAGGTTTTCCCCTGACATCGACGCCATTTCTACCCGTGCATCAATAGCCCAATGAGGCGGCTCTTTCGAATCGGCGTCAGAAAACCACAGCAGCGGCTCGGTATCTGTCCAGCTGAGTTCGTCGCGTATCGAGTCGAAAGCTGCCGATCTCTCTTCTCCGACGATACAGCCCTTGGCATTCGTAGCTGAAAGACAATGCAAGAGAGCCCCCCCTGTGAGGCTGTTATTGATGAGGCTGGCGCTGGCCCCCAGCTTGACCAGCGCCAACATGGCAAGGATGTACTCCGCGCGGTTCTCCATGAAGATCGCCACGGTATCCCCGCGCGAGATCCCCTTGCCAGCGAGTACCCGGGCGAGCCGGTTAACCTCAGCATTGAATTGGGCATAGGTCCACTGTCGACCCTCGAATATCAGCATGATGTTGTCAGGATAGCGTGAGACAGTGCCTTCGAAGACCGAGCCCAGCGACGTCTGTTCATCTTCCTCGGGCATCTGGTACTTCCTTGCGGGTAGGATGTGGGCGAGCTCTGTGAGCACCCGGAAATACTCCCGGATTCGCGCCAGACCTATCATTGCACCGGACTCTGGAAAACCGACAGTATGTGTTTTCACCTCATTCCCCCTGCTTAATAGCGTTTTTTTCAGCGTGTACCCATGTGAAGGAGCAACAATTTATGCGCATATATTGACGTTGTCAATATTAGGATGTAATGTTGAGCCCAATAGCAATAACGACAAGCCGGGGTTATCCGCATCAGCCAGTACGTAGGCGCCCTTAACCTGCAAACCAAGGTAACTATGATGACTGCACAAACACTTCGCGCAGAAAAGCACCCTCTACACAGCACAATTCTGGCTGTAACGATCGGCATTCTTCCTGCTCATGCTGTTGCCCAACATGCCGTTTTGGAGGAGCTTATCGTTACGGCGACCAAGCGTGCCGAGAGCCTGCAGGATATTGCCATGACGGTGAACGCTTTCGATGAGCAGACTATCCGGGAAGCGAATATCACAAATGCCGACGATCTGGCCATCCTCGCTCCCACCCTGACCATTACCACGAATACCCAGCCCAACACCGCAGCGTTCCGGATTCGCGGCATCGGCACTTCCCAGACGGACATTGCCCTGGAACCCTCGGTGGGCATATTCGTAGACGATGTCTACCTGAATCGCTCCGGGCTGGGCATGTCCGACCTTACCGACATCGAACGCATTGAGATATTGAATGGACCACAGGGCACCCTGTACGGCAAGAACACTAACGCCGGAGCCATCAGCATTATCACCAAGGCCCCCAACCTCGAGGAATACGAGGGCTACGTGGAGGCCACACTGGGCGATTATGACCTGCAGAAATACGTAGCGGGGGTCAGCGGACCGATTACCGAATCGCTGGCGTTCCGCCTGTCCGGCTCCGTCCACCAAAGGGATGGCTACCTGGAGAACAACGGGATCGGGGATGACATGAACGACGCCGACGACTGGAATGTCATCGGCAAACTGCTGTGGGAGGCCACCGATAATCTGAGCATCAGTCTCAAAGGCACCTATGTGGATCGCAACCCGCGCTGCTGCGCCCCCGATGCCACCGCCGGCGATTCCGTGAATGAACAGCTGGTAGCCGAAGGTTTTGAACCGGACAAAAACAACCCCTTCGATTACGAGACCGCGGTGAGCGTCGAGCAGAACTACGAAAGCGAGTTCTACAGCTTTTCAATGGTTGTCGACTACGCTCTTGAATGGGGCTCTTTCAAGTCGATTTCAAACTATACCGATAACGAGACCAGCAATAGCTACGATCCCGACCGCTCCCAACTGGACGTCATGTCGTATATTGAGGCCTATAGCGAGAGCGACACCCTGTCCCAGGAGTTTCGAGTCTCCTTTGATGCAAGTGATCGTTTTCAACACATGCTCGGTTTTTTCTACTTCGAATCCACCATCCAGGGCGGTAACGGCAACCCCTTTGTATTCCTTGGGGAAGACTTCCTGACCCAGGCCAACCAACAGCAGGACTTCATCGACACGTTACCAGCACCTCCGAACCTTATTGCCCGGCCAGGCGACAACCTGCGCGCTGATACATCGATCGACACCACCAACGTGGCAGTCTTCGGCCAGAGCACCTGGTATATTACCGACGCCTGGCAGGTCACCGGTGGCCTGCGCTGGACCGACGAGGAAAAGGACGCCGACCTGTTCACCGAGATCGACTCCACGGCGCCGTCAGCGGCGCTTACCGGCCTGTCCTTCCTCACCACGGTCTCCACCCCTATCGACGACTCCTTCACTCGAAGCACTGACAACGTCAACTGGCTGGTCAACACCCGCTATGACATCCTGGACGACACCATGCTTTACGCCAGCGTGGCGACGGGTTCCAAGTCCGGTGGCTTTAACACAGTCAACGGCACCCCCGAAGAACGGGAGTTTGATGACGAGGACACCATTAGCTATGAGGCCGGGGTGAAATCCACTCTCCTGGAATCTCGCCTGCGCGTGAACGCTGCACTGTTCTACACCGAGATCGACGATTACCAGTTCCAGCAGCAGTTGGAAGCGGGCATCGGCAGCCGGGTATCGAACCAGGCCGAAGTGGAAACACAGGGACTTGATCTGGAGATCCAGGCGCTGCCCCTGCAGAACCTGACACTGGGTGCCAGTCTGCTTTACATGGACAAGTATGAAATCACCGCCGGCCCCCAGAAGGGGGACAACCTGCCCTTCACTGCCGAGTACAGCTACACCCTGTCCGCCACACTGGTCTTCCCGCTGTACGATGGCGGCATCTACCTGCGGACGGACTACAGCTATATGGATGACCATGCAATCAATGTTGGTGCGGACCTTCGCGATGACCAGTTTGATGACCGGGAAGACTTGAGCGCCAAACTAGGCTGGCGGAACGACAACTGGAATGTATCGGTCTGGGGCAGGAATCTGACCGATGATACATACGTATCCTTCGCCGCTGCGACATTCCCCGTCACATCCACGAACGCCTTCTGGCTGGCACCGCCGAGAACTTGGGGTGCCACCGTGCGCTACGATTTCTGATTTGAAAATGCAGGCCAACCGGCCACTACCACTCAGTACCAAAGTCGCTTACGGCTTTGGTGCGGTCGCCTATGGCGTAAAAGACAATGCCTTCTCGGTGTTTCTTCTGTTCTTTTACAGCCGTGTCGTTGGCATGCCTGCAGAGCAGGTCGGGCTCGCTATTATGCTGGTACTGATCATCGACGGGATTTCCGACCCGCTGGTTGGCCACATATCCGACAACCTGCACTCCCGCTGGGGCCGTCGACATCCGTTTATGTATTTCTCGGCGCTACCGGTGTCTGTAAGCTTCTTTTTCCTGTGGAACCCGCCAGTTTTATCCGCTGACGCCATGTTCTTCTATCTGCTGGCTATGGCGGTACTCGTGCGCACCTTGATCACGCTGTTTGAAGTGCCCAGTACCTCGCTCATTGCTGAGCTCACCCCTGACTACGATGAGCGAACCAAGGTGATCGGATATCGTGGCTTTTTCGGTTACCTGGGTGGGATAGGACTCACTATTGTTGCCTATGTGTTTTTCTTTCCGCAGACACCGGAGTACTCGGTAGGCTTAATGAACCCGGAGGGTTATACGAAGTACGCCTTGGTGGGGTCAACGATGATGTTTATCGCAATTATCGTTTCATCCATTGGTACTCACAATCGCATCCCAACCTTCAAGTCACCCCCGCCGAAGCGACCTTTTAACGCGCGGCAGACGACAACAGAGTTAAAACAGACACTCTCCAACCCCTCCTTCCTGGTAGTGATGGGCGCGACACTATTCGCCGCCACCGCCAGCGGGCTAGGGCTTTCGTCCGCCAACTTTCTGTTTACGCTGTTCTGGGAATTTACCTCTGAACAGATCGGCCTTCTGAATATGTTCCTGATTATCAGTGTATTCATTGCAGTGATCATTGCGCCAGGGCTGTCGCGCCGAATCGGTAAGAAGAAAGCGGTGATCTTTTTTTGGTTTACGGCAGCATCGCTGGCGCCGATGCCCTATCTTCTGCGCGTGTTTGGCTGGTTCCCGGACAATGGCTCTCCTGCACTGTTGCCGTCGGTGCTCGCAATCTACACCGTTGACATGGCTCTATTCATATCCGCAAACATCACGATCTCGTCCATGTTCGCCGATGTTGTGGAAGACAGTGAGAAAACGACAGGACGGCGTTCGGAGGGTATCTTCTTTGCCTCGCGCAAATTCCTCGAGAAATCCGTTTCGGGGCTCGGGATATTTATGGCCAGCAGCGTGCTGGTTATGGTGGGTATTTCAGAAACTGCTACACCGGGGTCACTGGATCAAGCGACCTTGTCTCGCTGGATATTTATTTACGCCCCCACGTATGTCTTCCTGTACATGCTCGCAGTTACGCTGGTGTTTCGATACCAGATCGACAGAGAAGTACACGAGAAAAATCTGCGCCAGTTGGCCGAAGAATCGTCACCCTGAAGGAGAAAAAAACCTATGAAAAAAGTACTTGTGATGATTGGCTGTCTGGCACTCGCAGGCGTAGTCACCTACAGCCAGCGCACAACCCTCGTCGCACGCCTGATGGAACGTGGGTTGGAAGCACGCATGGGCGCCGACGTCGTTGCGGAAATGGAGGACGGCCTGCACCTGGCACTGTGCGGCGCCGGTGGCCCGATGCCCGCCCCCAACGCCTCCGGCCCCTGCGTGGCAGTCGTTGCGGGCAAGCAGTTGTTCATCGTGGATGCGGGTACGGATGGCGTACGTAACCTGGGCCGCATGGGCTACCAGGCCGGCAATATCCAGGGCGTATTCCTCACCCACTTTCACTCAGACCATATCGACGGCCTGGGTGAGATGGGCACCCTGCGCTGGGCCGCCGGAGATAACGACTCACCGCTGCCTGTCTACGGACCACACGGTGTAGAGCGTGTCGTCAACGGCTTCAACGAGTCCTACGCACAGGACTTTGTTTACCGACACGAGCACCACGGAGACATGGTCGCCCCCATGAGCGCGGCCGGCCTTGAGGCCATGCCCTTCACGGTACCGCAGATGGGGGAACTCGAACTCGTATACGAAGGTGGCGGACTGACAGTGAACGCACTGGCCGTGGAACACTCTCCGGTCGAGCCAGCAGTGGGCTACCTGTTCAGCTACAAGGGCCGCAAACTGCTGATCACCGGCGACACCACCAAACAGGACAATATTCAGAAATTCTCCGAGGGGATCGACCTGCTGGTACACGAGGCCCTGGCGCCAAACCTGCTCATGATGATGCACGAGGCGGCAAACAAGATAGGCAACAAGATCATGGCGAAAATCAGTGTCGATGTGCTGGACTACCACGCCAGCCCGGTAGAGGCAGCAGAAACCGCCCGTGATGCCGGCGTCGGTCACCTGCTGTACTACCATATCGTGCCACCCCTGGTCATTCCCGGGCAGCAAGAACTTTGGCTGGGCGGCGCGGGGGAGATATTCCCCGACTACACCGTCGGCCAGGACGGCGTCAGCTTTTCGCTGCCTGCCGATAGCGATGAGATCATCCTGACCCGAAAGAGCTTGTAACCAACGCCGGAAACGTGCCACAAGCTGTGACGAAGAGCTCAAACACTAACCATAGTAACTTTCCATATTTTGGGTCAGAGTAGAAATTATCAGATGATTTCTACTCTGACCCCATGATCCGCCGCAAATCAACACCTACCGGGTTAGGAGACGTCGAAGAATACTGTCGTCGGACCTGCCAGCAGTACGCATTGTCAGCATTTCAAGCACCAGTGACTCTATGCTGTCGGCGGTCTGCTTACGAACAGATTTTTGGATACGCTTGGAAATTCCTTTCTTCCCTCTTCGGTCGGGGACCTCGATCGGCTCTCCGAATGCCAGGTAGCAATGCTGTGGCTTGGGTATCAAGGTGTTGAACATACCGCTCGGCACGGGGGGTACGATATCGTCCCGTATATCACCAATCAGTCCCAAACCTTGGAGCAGCTTTATCATCCTGCTGTGCAGAATATCCTGCCCCTCGATAACATGGTCCCATCCATCGTCCGGTCCCACCATGCCAAACGGTGTGATGTTGTAGCCATGTTTCGCGGCCATACGCACGAAGCCATAACGTTCCCCCCACACCAGTGAGTATCGCTCCTGTGCGGTTTTGTTGGCCTCGGCGGCGCCTCCTGGAAAAACCAATAGATCCTGGCCTGCCTCCATCATTGCACTACAGACATCCGGATGAGCCAGCACTATACCCCCTGCGGCCATCTTGCTACTCGCTGCGCTGTGAAACCAGATATTATCCGTAAGGGGTCTCAGGAAGCGGCCTGTTTCATGGCAAACAGTTGGCAGCAGAATCACTGCATCCAGCGCAAACATTGCGTGGTTGCCAATAAAAAGGGTTGGCTCTTCGGGGATGTTCTCCAGCCCAACGACTGTAGGGGAGAAATAGGGTTTGATTACAGCATACTGCCGCTTGAGGGACTTTACATCCGGCCCTTCGACGCTCAGGAAAACCTCTATCAGCTCTGAAACTTCTGCGTTGGAATAGGCTGTCTGGGCGTTTTCTCCTGACTCTTTATTGTTCGACATGCGCTTGTCCCTGGCGTGTTATCAGGCACATCGAGCTACCAAACAGAATGCGAATAGTTTCTAACCCACAGACTTACGCTTTGCCAGACCGGCGTCTTCTTTCTAGTTGTAGATACTCATAGACAAAAGGTGTGATGCATCCGCCTTTGAAACCGGCTTTCTTCGCAAGAAGCGTAGCGCCAGCAATAGCACCAAGCGGAGCGTAGTCATCTACGATATAACGGCCAGATTCTTTTTGATTATCTGGTAGCGAGTCGTAGTATGCCTGACTAACGATAACTCCACCTTTGGCTAAATTGCGCGGTTTTTTATCGCTCATGGTGCTCTTCGATTCTCGTGTAACACTTACAAAGGTTCTGACAAGTTAACTTCTGGAATCGGTGATAATCAACAGTCACCAGTCAAGCAACTGCCCTACTCCACTCATTGAACGCACTGATCCTGAGATTCCGATAGTGTTCAGCCCCCACCAGGTGCCTACCAAGATTAAATAGATTTGAAACCGCAGCATGAGCACCCAGGAATCGCTGAG
>JBDWAD010000001.1:0-5336 GCA_039979015.1 Halioglobus sp. | reverse complement strand
TGCTGCGTCATGAAGACTGAAACCTCAAATAGGAGAGTACAATTGTTTACAAAATTCCTTGGCGCTGCCACTGCGCTCGCATTCTCGGCTACCAGCGTATTAGCCGACGATATTACAATCGGATTTGCGCCGAACTTGCAGACTTTACCAATCGTCGTCGCCCAATCTGAAGGCTACTTTGCAGAAGAGGATATCACGCTTGAGGCTGTCAAATTCACCTCTGGGCGTCGCGCGTTAGAGGCATTGATCGGTGGTCAGCTTGATGTGGCCTTTATGGCCGAATACCCCGTGTCCATTGCGGCCCTACGTGACCAACCCTTCGGTACGTTCACAACACTATCGCGCTACACAGCCAATCGCATGATCTCTAAGGAGTCAATCGGGTTCGAAGATCCGACAAGCCTTGAAGGCAAGAAGATCGGTACGACGATGGGGTCAAACACGCAGTTCTTCACCGAAGCTCTGCTGACAGAGTTTGGTGTAAATGCCGAAGTCATCAATGTATCGCCACCTGACATCGTGCCAGCCCTTGCCCGTGGTGACATCGATGCAGGTATCATGTTTCCTGACTTCTACCCAGCCGCTGAAAAGGCACTTGGCGATGATTACCGCGAATTTCGCAGCGACGCATATATCGCGTGGTTTGTTCTGTCCGCTACGCCAGAAATGCTAAACGACCGCCCAGACGAGTTGGCCGCGTTTGTGCGCGCATTGGTAAAGGCAGAAGAATTCATTGAAACCAATCCCGAAGGCGCCATGGCCGCCCTTGAAACAGCGACAGAAGGCCTGCTTTCACTGGAGGTCATTAAGGCAAAGTTCTCGGAAGCGGAATATGAGATCGGTTTGGGCAACGGCCTGCTGGACATCCTCGAAACCCAAGCCGAATGGGTCGTAGAGCAAGGCATGGTCGAAGCTGTGCCGTCACGCGACCTGATCAAAGGCTTTCTGGCCACCGGTCCGGTTGAAGCAGTTGATGCGTCGCGGATCACTTTAAAGTAACTCGAAAAGGCGGGCGGCCCGGATCTGGGTCGCCCGATATGACTGATGGATTTTGAAAAACTGCTTTCATCTTCTGCGACGCTTGCGCCAGAGGTTCTGCTCACACCAGGCGGTGTCAAACGGGACTGGGCCATTCGGTTTGAAGGTACGAAGATCACCGGAATTGGGCCCGCTTCTGCGTTTCAAGACGCCATATCATTGCCGGGCCGCGCCATCATACCCGGCATGGTTGATGCGCACACACATGTCGGCCAGATCTTTGGCAAAGCCCTGATTGGCGGAGAACCGGCACAAATCTGGCGGCGCATTTGGCACCCGATGGAACGGGATATGGATGAAGAGCAATCATATCTCTCTGCCAAGTGGGCGTTTTGGGAGGCGATGCGCGGCGGATTCACCAAGGTTGTGAACTATGGGCTGAACAGCATTGAAAAGAACAAAGGCGTGCACCGCGCAGCGCTTGAAACGGGGGTGAGGCTGGTCTCTGCCTGCGGGTTAGATGAATTTTCAGGCGATATCGGCACCGGTCATGGCAATTACGAATGGTCGCAAATCGAAGACGTTGTCCTGGCCCATATTGACCACTGCGCGCCCCATGAGTTGATTGCGCCATCCGTGTGCTGCAGCTCCTTTATGGGCAACACGCCGGACATATTGACCAAGCTATCAGCGCTTTGCGCGGAAAAAGGTATCCTGCTTCAGATTCATTCTAATGAGCACTTCCCAGAGGTGCATGAATGTATCCTGCGTCACGGTATGCGCCCCACAGAATTGCTTCATAAACACGATGTTCTTGGGCCGCATGTGATTCTGCATCATACGACCATCGTGTCAGAACCAGAGATCGAAATGATCGTCGAAACCGATACGGCGACGAGCTACAACCCATTGGCCAGCATCTGGAAAGGGAATGCCGTCGCGCCAGCGTTGCGCATGGCCCAAAGGGGCGTCCGTTTTGGGGTTGGCTCAGATACAACCTCAGCGGATGGGTTCAAAAACCTGATGGCTGCAGAAGCGTGCCAGCGGATTGAACACGCCTTGCCCGTGGCTGATTTCTCTTGTGGAGCGGCGTGGACATGGGTTGATGCGGCGACCACCCAAGGCGCGCGCGCGACAGGTGGCGCTGGCGATCACGGTCCGTTGGAAACAGGCATGGCGGCGGATTTTGTGATCCTCGACATGATGCACCCTGAATGCCTACCTAGCCATGATTTCGAATGGGAACTGGTCCGCTATTACAACCGAGATCAGGTCGATGCCCTTGTCGTAAATGGCAAGGTTACCATGGCACAGGGCAAACCGGTCGGTTGGGATGTGGAAGAGCTCCGTACAGCCGGGCTAGAGGCCGCCAAAACGATCACCAGCGCACCTGACATTAAACGGTGCCATGGTCCTTCAAATCTTTACCGACCCAAGGCTTGATCAATGCCACGCGCTTACACTCACCGGATGTTATCATCTGGACCAGATGACAAATGGACGTGTTCATTGTTGGGTGCGATTTGGATTCCGGCAAACGGATCGCAGTCGTTGGTAAGACCGAGGGCAATGGATACGTTAACGGCTGCACGCGTGTATTTGCCGTGTCGGCCCTGAAGCACGAACTTGGCGAAACCGCAGGCGGGTGGCCCGCCCCTATTGCGACCACAGATGCGCCGAAATCCCTGAGGTTTTCGCACGGTGTTTTTTCACTTGGTGTCGCTTTGGCGTTAGGTGAGATCGATGTTGCAACTGCCAAGGCTGCAGAGATCGGATCGGACCGCTATATCTGTTCTGGCAGGATAAATACGTCAGCAGGTATTGAATTGATGGCATACGAGATTGTCGTCCTTAGAGTGAGTGGCAATTGGACCGACTTATTGACGGTGGACGGCCAACTGCCTTAATCGCGGCGCAAAAGCACTCCGTAATCCCAGGATCATCTGCGCGCTCCACAACAACGCGTTCAGGGGTCACTTGGATAGGACGATACTGCACGCGCCCAACGCAAATCAGGTCTGATTTTTCGAAGCGTAAATGATAGGTCATGCTGCTGCCTCCGTTAGGCTAGGACGGTTCCACCTCAAACGGCGAGCTGCTTCGGTCGCAGCCCTTCGATCCAATTGCCGTTCTGTGACGAGAATTACCCTGTCCGCGAAATGCTTGGGCGTGGCAGCTCTGATGTTTTTAAGCTCGGCGACAAAACCCAGCTGGATGACACGTTCCATTGGCTTAATCGCAAACGCGATTCGTTCACCGCTTTTGAAAGTTACCAGAAAGTCGAAACAATGGGTCTTTGGGATGTCATCCTGCCCTCGGTAGCGGATTTGATCGGGCTGTTCGCATAAATCGAGGACGTCTGGCCGGACAAGCATTAGGCACAGAAACCGGTATTCTAGCATGCTCTCGTAATGTATCTCGCGCGGCCATTCGTATGCGGGCAAAGTTGCGACCATTGAGCCCCGCAGACTGGCCGTTGATCGCTTTAGAATTCTTCGACTGGCACGGCTGGAAAAAGGTTCGCGATAGATAGTTTTGTTCGGACTATTGTTATGGCGTATTGCGCCTATTATTGGGCAAGCGTTCGCTTTTTAGACGAGCCACGTTTGACCCGTCGCCCAAAGGCGTCTCTCCTGTGATTGAGCAAAAATGAATTAACCGCCAGAAATGCTGGCGCTTAATCTTGACTTTTTGAAGATTTTCAGGGAAGCAAGCCACATCGAGACCAATCGATTTTAAGCGGCCTTGGGAGTTCCACCTCCCGGGGTAGTTTCCTGTTTTAGGCTATGGATCTTTCAATTGTTGACCTCCTTGCAAAAACGGGAAGGCCACAAGTCGGTCCTTGGCTCATCAAGATTACGACAGATAGCGTCCTCAATCGCATCGTGAGACCGGTGGCCTTGACTGACCATGGTCACCAGACTTGCCGTGCAGCCGACTTCTGAGGCGATGTCAGTGAGCCTGATCCCTTTGGCACGCAATTGTCTCTTCACTGCGTCATGCCGCTCTATGTCTACCGCCATAAGCCTCTCCTACATCTCGTAGTCATCTCGAGATTTCGTGTTTAAGAGTTAACAGTGCCGATTCGGGGAATCAATAAAATCATATTGTAAACAAGGGCTAACATGCGCAGATAGTGTGCTTTAGTAGTGTTATGCGTTGAGTCGCGGGTTTTCGACCGAATGGGCAATAATAGAATAGCTACCGCGAGAAGATCATCCGATGTTATCTAGCACCACGTGTTTTACGGTCGACCAAATCAAGCCAGGAAGTATATCTTATTCTCCGGTTTTTGGGCGAGTATTCGATGTACTCCAGCTCTCCTTCCCTCATATACTTGCGAATGAGGGCAATGCTCACGCCTGTGCGATCCGCCAATTCGCGTGGCGTCAAATATTCATCATCAGTGTTCATGTTCATCTTTCTCCCTACCAGCTTGTTTTTGAAGCTAATGTCGCTCTACACTCCAGGTGCAATGACTTTGTCGATTTGTGCGATTTATATGCACAATAGTGCAATATACGATGTGAGACCAGCTTGATGGCGAAGAATGAAGATGAGAGCCCCATCGTGGACAGTTCGCGCAGTGCGGTCGGCGCGCGACTTGCAATTGTGAGGCATGAGGTCGGCTGCACGCAAACAGAGTTTGCCAGTCAACTTGGAGTTTCTATGCGAACCTACCACCATTATGAAAAAGGCCAGCGATCGTGCGGGATTGATGCTCTAGCAATCTTGGCAATAAAATTTGGTGTGGATCTCAACTGGCTGATTATCGGCCTGGAAGACGTTGCTTCGGTCATTGAACCGGATGAATTAAATGCCTTTAGCAAGTCTTTGGATGGGTATCTGGCTAATAATAAGATCACTCTCAGCGAGGCGCGACGCCGAGCGGTGACGGCAAAATGGTATCAAGGCCGTCAACAAAAGCGGACGACGTTCCGGGACGATATCGCTTTTTGGGTTGAGATGGTAAGATAGGAGCTCGAAGTGGCCGCAGAATCTAGTCTTCAAGATACGCAGCGAATGACATTATTACTGAAGCGAAAGCTCTCAGACAGTGGGATGCAGCTACAAGGCTCATGCAATGGCTTTTCTGCTGGTGCGCTCTGTTTTTTTGCTGGACAGGTATTCCATGTAATGTCTGCAGATGTGCCAAGCCCCTCGATACTGCTGGTTACACTGCTTTTGGTCTCGCTTGTTGCCATGGTCTTCTCGCTGACGAAATTCACTTCGCTTTTCGCTACACATCTTAAATTATCCGCGCGCTTGGTTGATCAAAAAAATGTTGGAGAAGAGGCGGCTCTGACGAGCTTCGAAGAGTCATGGCACCGGCGGATGCGCATTATTGCGCAGGCGCG